>NZ_CP131601.1:1200000-2400000 GCF_030685535.1 Photobacterium leiognathi
TGACTGAATCTTTTGCTCAACTCTTTGAAGAGTCGCTAAACCAAGTTGAAACTCGCCCAGGTGCAATCGTTAAAGGTACTGTAGTAGCTATCGAAAACGGTTACGTACTAGTTGACGCTGGTCTTAAATCTGAGTCTTCTATCCCTGCTGAAGAATTCAAGAACGCTGCTGGCGAGCTAGAAATCGAAGTTGGTGCTCAGATCGACGTAGCTCTTGACGCGATTGAAGACGGTTTCGGCGAAACTAAACTTTCTCGTGAGAAAGCTAAGCGCCACGAAGCTTGGATCCAGCTTGAAAAAGCTTACGAAGAAGCTGAAACAGTTGTTGGTATCATCAACGGTAAAGTTAAGGGCGGCTTCACAGTTGAACTTAACGGTATCCGTGCGTTCCTACCTGGTTCACTAGTAGACGTACGTCCAGTTCGTGACACTGCTCACCTAGAAAACAAAGAACTTGAGTTCAAAGTAATCAAGCTAGACCAGAAGCGTAACAACGTTGTTGTTTCTCGTCGCGCAGTTATCGAATCTGAGAACAGCGTTGAGCGTGATGAACTACTTGCTTCTCTACAAGAAGGCATGGAAGTTAAAGGTATCGTTAAGAACCTTACTGACTACGGTGCATTCGTTGATCTTGGCGGTGTTGATGGTCTTCTACACATCACTGACATGGCTTGGAAGCGTGTTAAGCACCCTTCTGAAATCGTTAACGTTGGTGACGAGATCCTTGTTAAAGTTCTTAAGTTCGACCGTGACCGTACTCGCGTATCACTAGGTCTTAAGCAACTTGGCGAAGATCCATGGGTTGCTATCGCTAAGCGTTACCCAGAAAGCACTAAGCTTACTGGTCGTGTAACTAACCTAACTGACTACGGCTGTTTCGTTGAAATCGAAGAAGGCGTTGAAGGTCTAGTACACGTTTCTGAAATGGACTGGACTAACAAGAACATCCATCCATCTAAAGTTGTTAACGTGGGTGACGAAGTTGAAGTTATGGTTCTTGATATCGACGAAGAACGTCGTCGTATCTCTCTAGGTCTTAAGCAGTGTAAAGCTAACCCATGGCAATCATTTGCAGAAATGCAAGCTAAGGGCGACAAAGTTACTGGTAAGATCAAGTCTATCACTGACTTCGGTATCTTCATCGGTCTTGAAGGCGGCATCGACGGTCTAGTTCACCTATCTGACATTTCTTGGAATGTTTCAGGTGAAGAAGCAGTTCGTGACTTCAAGAAAGGCGACGAAATCTCTGCAGTAGTTCTTGCAGTTGACGCTGAGCGTGAGCGTATCTCTCTAGGCGTTAAGCAAATCGAAGAAGACCCATTCAACTCTTTCGTAGCTGACACTAAGAAAGGCGCTCTAGTAACTGGTACAGTTACTGCTGTTGACGCTAAAGGTGCAACTATCGAACTAGCTGAAGGCGTTGAAGGTTACCTACGTGCTTCTGAAGCATCAGTTGACCGCGTTGAAGACGCAACTCTAATTCTTTCTGTTGGCGATTCTGTTGAAGCTAAATTCACAGGCGTTGATCGTAAGAACCGCGTAATCAACCTATCTGTACGCGCTAAAGACGTTGCTGAAGAGCAAGAAGCAATGGCTACTCTGAACAAGCAAGACGATGCTGCGTTCGGTAATGCTATGGCTGACGCTTTCAAAGCTGCTAAAGGCGAATAATTGAGCATAGAGGGAAATGGCTTAGCTTTTTCCCTCTAAACGGCTATACTATTGAGAAACTTACTAAAACGGAGTGTTTATGACAAAGTCTGAATTAATTGAAAGACTATGTAGTCAACAAACACATCTTTCTGCTAAACAAGTAGAAGATGCAATCAAGGACATCCTTGAAAATATGGCGAACACGCTTGCTGAAGGCGATCGCATTGAGATCCGTGGCTTTGGTAGCTTCTCATTGCATTACCGTGCTCCTCGCGTAGGTCGTAACCCTAAAACTGGTGATAAAGTTGAGCTCGACGGCAAGTACGTTCCTCACTTCAAGCCAGGTAAAGAATTACGTGACCGTGTTAATGCATCAATTGCTGCATAACCGCGAATAGAACAAAAAAACGGCATACTCTCAGTATGCCGTTTTTTTATGTCTTTTGATTATGGTCTGATGAGTAAAATTACTGCATAATCAAAGGATCATAACTTGATTGAGTGAGAGGATTCACGATGAAGATTTTGGGTATAATTGTTTTAGTTGCTGCTTTCCTAATTACACTGGCTCTCGGTGCGCAAAACCAAATTTTAGTAAACTTTGACTACCTAGTAGCGCAAGGTGAATTCCAATTATCAACACTTCTAGGTATCGCATTCGGCTCTGGCTTTATTATTGGCTGGTTGATTTGTGGTACGTTGTATCTAAAAGCTCGCTTTGCTAAAAATCGTTTAGCTAAAAAAGTAACGAAGCAACAACAAGAGTTAGATACTCTGCGTGCACAGCCTGTAAAGGAATAATCATTAATGCTTGAACTGTTGTTCCTACTTTTGCCCATTGCTGCGGCCTATGGCTGGTATATGGGTAACAGGAGCGCTAGCAACAATCGGCAAGAGCAGTCTCATCATTTATCACGCCAGTATGTAACAGGTTTAAACTTGTTATTGTCTGATCAATCAGACAAAGCGGTAGATTTATTCATTGAGCTGCTCCAAGTTGATAGTGAGACAATTGATACACACCTTGCTTTAGGTAATTTGTTCCGAAGCCGAGGGGAGGTCGATCGCGCGATTCGTATCCACCAAAACTTGATTGCTCGCCCGAATTTGACGATTGAACAACGTAATTTAGCACTACAGCAGTTAGCAAAAGATTATATGGTGGCAGGGTTCTTAGATCGCGCAGAGCGTATCTTTCAGCAACTACTAGAAGAACCTGAATACAAAAAGCCAGCCTTGCAACAACTGTTGTCTATTTATCAACAAACCCGTGAGTGGGAAGAAGCGATAGACGTCGCTAGTCAGCTTGTTAAATTAGGTAAAACTAAGCTAAAGCACGACATTGCTCATTATTGGTGTGAGCTCGCCATGATTGAAATGGGGGCTCAGAATCAAGATAAAGCACTACAATGCCTTAAGAAGGCGCTATCGACAGATAAACAATGTGTTCGAGCATCGATCACGATGGTCAAAATTTTAATCAAAGATAAAGAGTTCAAGCAAGCAGCGAAAACGCTTGAACGAGTTCTTGAGCAAGATGCTGAATTCATTGGTGAGGCTTTACCGTTATTATTAGAATGTTATGAAGCATTACATAATGAATCCGGATGGCTGAAATATCTGCAGCAATGTGTTGAAGCTAAAGCGGGTGCTTCAGCAGAACTCATGTTAGCAGACGAAATTGCTAAAAATGAAGGTGCCGTTTCAGCACAGTCATTCATGACACGACAATTGCAAAAGAATCCAACAATGAAAGGGTTCTATCAGCTAATGGAATATCATTTAGATGAAGCTGAAGAAGGTCGTGCAAAAGAAAGTTTGACCAGCCTGCGCCATCTTGTTGGTGAACAATTAAAAATTAAACCACGTTATCGTTGTCGACAGTGTGGTTTTGCTACTCACTCTCTTTATTGGCAATGCCCATCTTGTAAGAGTTGGGGGCAAGTTAAACCGATCCGCGGATTGGATGGCGAATAATACTTATTTTGAATAAAAGACCAGACTTTTATTTCTGGTTTTTTTATACCTAATTAAACGTGAATTTTATTCGTAAACGTTTTCGTTTGATGTAAAATCTTGCGCGCGGTTGGATTGCCGCAGAAGGAAACAACTTGATATCACAGGAGACTCAATGCTAGACGCTAAAGTAATAGACCCTAAAGTAATCGTAGCCCTTGATTATGATAATCAGAATGAGGCACTCGCTTTCGTCGATCGTATTGAGCCGGGAAGTTGCCGATTAAAAGTTGGCAAAGAAATGTTCACTTATTTTGGCCCTGATTTCGTGCGTCAACTGCATGATCGGGGTCATTCTGTATTTTTAGACTTAAAATTTCACGATATTCCAAACACTTGTTCGAAAGCAGTAAAAGCGGCTGCCGATCTTGGTGTATGGATGGTCAATGTGCATGCAAGTGGTGGTGAGCGCATGATGACGGCATCTCGTGAAATTCTAGAACCTTATGGTAAAGACCGTCCATTACTGATTGGTGTAACTGTGCTTACTAGCATGGAAGCATCTGATCTCGCTGGTATTGGTATTAAGCAAGAGCCACAACAGCAAGTATTGAATCTTGCATCACTAGCTAAAAATAGCGGTTTAGACGGTGTGGTTTGTTCTGCACAAGAAGCATCCATTTTAAAAGGTAATCTAGGTAAAAACTTTAAACTAGTAACACCAGGTATTCGTCCTGTGGGTAGTGAAGCTGGCGATCAGCGTCGTGTAATGACGCCGATAGAAGCAATCGCTGCTGGTTCAGATTACTTAGTGATTGGTCGACCAATTACACAGGCTGCTGATCCTGCTTTAGTGCTTGCAGAAATCAATAAATCATTAGCTTAAGCCTTTTAAAACAAATAGTAAAAAGCCCGCAATGTGCGCAATGTAGTTCACTTAAGCGGAACCGCTTTGCGATTAATTGGGTAACGAGTCTTTGATATTTTTACCGCCCTAGGCCGATTAGGCTTAGGGCGTTTGTCTATAAAGAGGACTGATAAGTCTCCCCTCAGACTCTTTAAACGCTTAGGTGTATTACCTGCCGATATCGCCTTACTCATCACCTTCAGTTGGCTCGCTATAAACTGACAAGCGTATTTAAAGCTAATCTCATTCGGCATTCTTCCATGCTCAACGGCTGCCTGACTTGCTTCACGTCTTACCAAGTTATATCCAAGCAACAGCCCCCAGAGCTCTTGATAAACAAGGTTTACTGTTTTGCTCCGTAATACTAAGGCATTATGTTGCATTGAGCTTTTGATATCACGATAACCCAACTCGATTTCCCAGCGTTCGTGGTAAAGTTCGGCTACTGCTTTCGTGTCATAGTCTGCTCTAGGAAGGGATGTAAAAACGGTTTTTTGCTTACCTTGGACTTCATAGGTTACCGCTCTGACTTGCCATCTCTCAGGCAAGCGAGGGTTCTTTTTGCGTGCTTGCGCAGAGACTTTCATTTCGATGAGCATATCATTGCTTTCTTCTTCATCTAGAAGTGTGTACTTCAGCCCCTTCCTTGCTGGTATCAACCAATGCCTATTCGTACCACTATTTTGAAGAGAGAGAAGTAAATCTGCTCCGTAAAACCCTTTATCTAGTAACGTCACCGAGTTATCTGACAAAGAGTTGATGAAGGGTATTGCCAGTGGGATTTCACCTCGTCGATAAGGGCTTATGGCTGCGTCAACGATGATATGAGAACGGACATTCATCATAGTCACAACTCTTAGCATTGGATGTGGTGTCTGCCTGCTACTCGAGGTATTACCCGAGCCAAAGTGCTCTCTAAGTTCGGGAGTATCTGCTGTTCAAAAAGGGCACCATCTACAGCGAAAACTTGTAATCCTTGCCACGTATCATCACGGTATCGTTCAAGGCCCCACGTTCGTCCGCATTGTTTGAACAGCCATTCTGGTGCAGCAATGCCTAAACGTTGCCTTGCTTGGGTTAATGCGCTTTTTGCCAACAACTCTTCATCAGCTAAGCCATCTGCACAGACATTCATTCTTCGTGCAACTTCAGCAATAGGTTCGTTACGGAAGAAAGCCATACCGACAATTAACCACAAGACCATATCACTTGGTAATCTACGACGGCGTATAGTCGCTTTATCGGAAAGAGTAGACGCCTTAGCAACCCATTCATCTGGGATATTTTCAGAGAAAGTGGTGAGTTGGGCTACATCAACAGGTTTTTCTTCGAGGAAATCGGCAAAACAGTTTTGAATAGACATAAAAAATCGGAAACCTAGAAACAGGCTTCCGATTGTCTCTCATCAGAAGGATCCGTCAACCGATCCTTATCTGATCTACATTGCGCAATATGCGGGCTTTTTTTAGCTGCTAATTTTTGGTGTCGTGCTGATGATTTTGGTGGTCTTCTCATTTGATAGTGAGCTAAAGTGGCTGTCTAATAACTTCTGTGTCAAAGGATGTTTTGGATCGTTAAAGACGCTAGCCGTTCGACCTTTCTCAACCACTTCGCCATCTTGCATCACCATCACTTTATCGCTGAAGTGTTTTACTACACCCATGTGTTGAGATACGTAAATATAAGACAAGCCCATTTCTTCTTGTAGTTCGAGCAGAAGGTTAATCATCTGCGAGCGCATCGACATATCAAGTCCATTGAGCGCTTCATCTGCCACAATAATACAAGGCTGAAGAATAAGAGCACGTGCTAATGATACACGCTGCTTTTGCCCTGTAGCTAGCATTTGAGGGTAGAAGTAGGCATGTTCTGGTAATAAGCCAACACGTTTTAAAGTATCCATGATTCGTTTTTCACGAGCCTGTGGCGTCATGTTGGTATTACGTTTAAGCGGACCTTCGAGGATTCGACCGATTTGAATGCGTGGATTCAATGAGGTGTTAGGATCTTGGAAGATCATGCGGATCAGCTTACAACGCGTTTGATAGTCTCCATTGGATAATGGATCGCCGTTTACACGGATCACACCACTGGTTGGCTCAACAACGCCTGATAGCATTTTGGCTAAGGTTGATTTCCCTGAACCGTTTTCACCGAGCAAGGCAATGGTTTCACCAGCTTCAAGGCTAAAAGACACTGGTTTAACTGCCTCAATCGTACGACGACGGAAGAGACTTGAACGATAGTGGTAATCTTTTTTAAGTTTTTCGACTTCCAATAACGAACTCATTTGCAGTCTTCCTCCATGTTTAGCGGGAAGTGGCAGCTAAACTTATGGTTTTTAATCTTACGACGTTTCGGTACTTCAACACATTTACGCTGTGCGTGAGGGCAACGAGGGCCTAAGCGACAGCCAATCGGCAAGTGTTGAAGAGGGGGGATTGACCTCGGCAGTGTTTGTAGTTTGGTTTTATGACTAATATTATCCAAGCTAAAATCTGGCATCGCACGCATTAACGCTTCGGTATAAGGGTGATGCGGTGATTCTAATAATTGCTTAGAGGTACCTGATTCTACCGATTGACCACAGTACATTACGGTAATGCGATCTGCCCATTGAGTTACCGTTGTTAAATCATGGCTAACCAACAAAATGGTTGTATTACCAAGCTGGTTCATGCGACTTAACAGACGGAAAATCTGTGCTTGTGTAATAGGGTCTAAATCGTTGGTTGGTTCATCTGCAATCAATAAACGAGGACGGTTCGCAATCGCCATCGCAATCATTACTTTTTGACATTCACCATCGGTTAATTCGTAGGGGTAGCTACGCATTACACGCTTATGCTCTTTTATGCCTACCTTATGAAGTAGAGCAATGGCTTGTTTTTGACGCCAATGAAAGCGTTGCCAAAAATGCCCTGTAAATGAAGACGACGGGATCGCTTCTTCTAACTGTTCACCGATTGGCTCAGATGGATCGAGACAGGTTGATGGCTCTTGGAAAATCATCGCCATTTCTCGACCAACGATTTTTCTACGCTCACGGTGAGAGAGGGTGAGTAAATCGACGTCACCTAGGCGCATACGATCAGCACTGACACGCCAGTTGTCTTTACAAACACCAGCAATGGCTTTCGCGACAAGGCTTTTACCTGAACCAGATTCGCCCACTAAACCGCGAATTTCGCTTTCGTTGATGGTTAAACTCATTCTATCGACAGCTTTTACCATGCCTTGCGGAGTATCAATTTCGATAGTGAGGTTGCGTATATCGAGTAATGGCATGTTAATCAATCCCCGCATTTAGTGCTTGTCGTAGGCCATCGCCAACAAGGTTTACCACTAAGACACTGAACATAATTGCAAGCCCTGGCAGTGTTACTGTCCAAGGTGCTAAGTAAATTAATTCGATAGAATCGCCTAACATTGCGCCCCATTCTGGTAGAGGTGTTTGTGCACCTAAACCAAGGAAACCTAATGCAGCAATATCTAAGATCGCAATAGAAATGGCACGGGTCATTTCAGTTATGATGGTGGTTAAAATGTTCGGCAGAATCGAGTTCCACAATAAGTAGAAGTTATTTGCACCGTCTAGTCGTGCGGCAATGACGTAATCTTTTACTACTTCCGCATGCACGGCGGTATAAACCGCACGAATAAAACGTGGGATCAATGCTAACCAAATCGCCAGTAAGATATGAGTTTCGCCTGGCCCCATATAAGCCACCACAATAATAGCCAGTAGCAGAGAAGGGATAGACAGAACGGTATCTAAAATATGGTTTAAGAAGCTTGATTTAAGCCCTTGACTCATACCTGCTAAAATTCCGATCAATAAGCCGATAATGCTAGAAGCAAAAGCAACCAATAAGGCATAACCGAAAGTTAACTGAGAACCGATTAACAGGCGCGATAAAATATCACGGCCTAAATCATCAGTACCAAAGAAAAAGTTAACGTGTCCTGAGTTATCCCATGATGGCGGCATCAGTAATTCGCCGACTTGTTGAATCGCAGAATAAGGAGCTAACCATTGTGCTCCGATAGTCACAATTAATAAAAATAATAAGCACCATAACCCGAACATGCTACAGAGAGTTGGCTCTGAAGTTTTGCCATGCACGTTCCCATTGAGTTGGGATAGTTTCTTCTTGGTAGACACTATTTGATGGCATACCATTCCTTCCTTACTAATGGGTTAACCATAGCACCTGCTAAATCTGATAAGATATTTGCTAATAAGATAAAGCCACCTACAGTGATCACACCAGCTTGAATGGCGACATAGTTATTATCGGCAATAGCATTAAGTAACCAGCGACCAATTCCCGGCCAGTTAAAGATTGATTCTGTTAACATTGCGAATGTCATCATTGCCGCAAACTGCATTCCTAATTTCGGGATGATAGGTGGCAATGCATTTTTCATAGCATGGCGACGTACAATTTCAAATGTAGATAAACCTTTAGTTTGCGCTACTTTAATATAGTTTTTCGTCATAACATCAGAAACAGAGGCGCGGGTTAAGCGGATCACTTCCGTTGTTGGTGCCATGGCTAATACGATCGTTGGCAGTATCAGGTGGTGCAACGCACTGATAAAAGCTTCCATACGATACGGTTTATCAGAGAGTAAAATATCAACTAGAGCAAAGCCTGTTATATGGTTGAATTGGTATAAAGAGTTATAACGGCCAGATACCAAGCAACCATCCAAGATTCAAGGAAAACAATAGAATCAATAACATGGCTAACCAAAATAAAGGAATAGAATAGCCAAGTAAGGTCACTGATGAAATGATTGTATCAATCGGCTGACCTCGACGAACCCCGGCAATGGTACCCAGTGGAATGCCTACTAACAGCGATAAGACAAAGGCAAAAAAGCAGAGCTCAAGTGTCGCAGGAAAAACGGTTAAGATCTCACTGCTAATTGGCGTACCATTAGCACTCATGCCAAGATTACCCGAAAGTAGATTCTCTAAATAAAGGATCCAGCCGCCAAGAAAGCCCTGTTGAGCCCATTGAAGTTGGGTATCTAAACGCAAAATACTAAAGCTGATTAGGGTTAGTATTAATAGCGTGATAACAAATAAATTTAAGCGACGTATCGTATAAATAAACATGCTTTACTCAATTCGATAAACACTGGAAAAAGAACGTGTGCCAAACGGATCCATTTGTAATCCACCAAGGGATTTATTATGGGCTTGGAAATGCACGCCGTGGGCAAGCGGGATCACTGGAACTTGCTGATCAATAATGTCTTGCGCTTGTTGATAGTATGCTTGACGTTGATCTTGTTTATTAGTGCGAAGTGCAATTTCAAGTAAATTATCGAAGCTTAAATCACACCAATTGGCGACATTTAATCCAGCTTTTTTCGCATTACATGATAACAATGGACGTAAGAAGTTATCTGGATCGCCATTATCAGCAATCCAACCTGCTAGTACCATGTCATATTTGGTGGTATCAGTTAGACCAACACGACCAATGGTTTCTTGATGATGTAATGCCACATTAACGCCAACCGCTTTTAAATTAGCTTGAATTAATTCAGCGGTTTTACGTGGACTCGGATTATAAGGCCTTGGCTCTAATGGAACCCACATAGTTAGCACTTGCTTGTAATCATAGCCTGCCGCATCAAGTAATTGCTTGGCTTTTGCTGGATTATAAGAAAGTGCTTTACTGTCATGGTTATATGCCCAAGACATTGGTGGTAATAGGCTTTTCGCTTCCGTTGCTGTACCGTAATAAACTGAGTTAAGTAGCGTTTTACGATTAATCGCGTAGTTAATTGCTTCACGTACTTCGAGCTTATTGAGTGGCGAACGCTCAGTATTTAACGCCAAGAACGATACATTCATTCCTGTTTGTGCTAGCAATTTGTAGTTATCGTTATTTGAAATAACTGGCAATTGACTGGCAACAGGTGAAGAGAGCACATCACATTCAGTGCTTAATAATTTCGCTAAATTACCCATACCACGTGCCGAAATATCAAATACTACTTGCTCCATTGGTGCAGCGCCTTGCCAATAGTCATTATTGCGTTTTAGGCGGATCAGATCATTGGGAATAAATTGTTCGACATAAAATGGCCCAGTACCAATAGGTTTAGAGTCAATCAGATCGACACGACCGGATTTTAGTAGTTGCTCACCATATTGCTTTGAATAAATCACCGCATAGCTTGTCGCCAAGTTAGATAAGAAAGAGTTATCAGGGCGCTTTAGGGCAAATTGAACTGTGTGATCATCTTTTGCTGTAATGGATTCAATAATGTCGGCAAAGCCTAAACTTTCAAACCAAGGGTAACGACCACCTGAAATATTGTGAAAAGGGTGGTCAGGATCAATGATACGTTCAAAGCTAAATACCACATCATCCGCATTCATTGGACGTGTTGGTGTAAACCAAGTCGTATGTTGGAACGGAACGTTATCACGCAGTTTGAATGTATACACTAAGCCATCATCACTGATAGTCCAGCTTTTCGCGAGATCAGGTAATGGTTTATGGCTGATAGGGTCGAGTAACAGCAGGCGATCGAAAATTTGTGCCGAGAGTGTTTCTGCTGTTAGTCCTCCGTCGGTTAGTTGTGGGTTCAACGTTGTCGGAGTATCTTGACCACAATACACAAAGCCTTGCTTCTTTATTGCGGTGTCATGTGACGGCTCTTTACAACCCAATAGGCCAAGTAAAGTGAAGCAAGCAATCAAAAGACGACTGTAAGCGCTCATATTTAATAGGCGTTAAATGAAATTAAGTCTTTAAATTTAACATTTTTCCCTTAGTGTCACCAAGTTATCCTGCTTTATTTAAAGGGAATTAGGTTAAAACCGTTACTTCTCTTGAATAATCAGGATAAATTGGTTGATTAATCACCGTTTACGGGGATGTCATATTTACGGATCAAGCCTCTTAACTGGTGATAACTTAAGCATAAAAGCTCAGCCGCTTTAGTTTGATTGTATTTGGCTTGCTCAAGAGCATTATTGATCAGCATGATCTCTTGATCTTGTAAGTATTGACGTAAATCTAATGGCAGTGTTGTTGTATTTACCGATAATTCATGAATTTTATTGGTCGTCGTTTTATCAATAACATTCGTATTGGCGGTTGTGGGACTAGGTTGCCATGCTGTTGCAAAAGGATCGGTATAAATCTCTTCAATTACTTGGTCTTCGATACCATTACGAAATACAGAACGTTCGACCACATTTTTTAGCTCTCGAATGTTACCTTACCATGTGTAGTCTAATAATTGCTGCTTAGCGTGATGAGAGAAACCAGCGAAATAACCAAAGCCTAACTCTCGGCACATACGAACAGCATAGTGTTCAGCAAGGGGAAGAATATCTTCTTTGCGCTCACGCAGCGGTGGAAGGTGAATAATTTCAAAGGCTAAACGGTCGAGTAAATCAGCGCGAAATTTACCTTCTTCAACCAGTTGTGGCAGGTTTTGGTTAGTGGCACAAATTAAACGTACATTGGCTTGGCAAGGTTTACTACCACCGACACGCTCATACTCTCCGTACTCAATCACACGTAACAACTTTTCTTGTACGCCCATAGGTGCGGTTGCTAATTCATCTAAGAATAAAGTGCCATTTTCTGCACGTTCAAAACGTCCTTGATGACGACCTTTAGCCCCCGTAAATGAACCGGCTTCATGACCAAACAGTTCTGAATCAATTACACCTTCGCTTAATGCGGCACAGTTAAGCGTAACCAGAGGGTGATCCCAACGTTTAGATAAATAGTGCACACGTTGTGCGATTAACTCTTTACCTGTGCCACGTTCACCCAAAATGAGGATAGGGCGATTAAGCGGCGCTAGGCGAGATGCTTGATCAAGCACACTTAAGAACGCTTCAGATTCACCGATTAAGTTTTCTGTTTTACGCATTGGTTAATCTCACTAAAAATTGGTTAAACTCACTATATCATAGTGATGGCTAAAAGTGACTTAATTTTAAGTTATTGTAATTTAAAGATATAAAAGTTGGCACACTACTTGATATATCTATGTGGTAACACAACTAAATTAAGTTAGTATCACTATATAAACCTGTAAGCGTGATCACTGTTAAATGGGTTTAATCAAGGAGTTTAATGATGGGTATTTTTTCTCGTTTTGCTGATATCGTAAATGCTAACGTGAATGCGTTA
The DNA here is from genome assembly GCF_030685535.1 of Photobacterium leiognathi. Lineage (NCBI taxonomy): Bacteria > Pseudomonadati > Pseudomonadota > Gammaproteobacteria > Vibrionales > Vibrionaceae > Photobacterium > Photobacterium leiognathi. Next base: position 1,212,699 of record NZ_CP131601.1, read on the forward strand.
CTGGATAAGGCTGAAGATCCTCAAAAACTAATTCGCCTGATCATTCAGGAGATGGAAGACACATTAGTTGAAGTTCGTACTTCTTCAGCACGTGCGCTTGCTGATAAAAAAGAGTTACACCGTCGTATTCAAGCGATTGAATCACAAATTGAAGATTGGCAAGGTAAAGCGAGCTTAGCGCTACAGAAAGGTCGTGAAGATTTAGCGCGTGCGGCACTGATTGAAAAACAAAAACTATCAGATGTAGTACTAACGCTGAACGAAGAATATAAGTTGGTTGAAGAAACCATTGAAAAATTATCATTAGAAGTGGCTGAGCTTGAGCGTAAATTACAAGAAACACGCGCACGTCAACAAGCATTAGTGACTCGCCATAAAGCAGCAGGTACACGTCGTGACGTTCGTCGTCAGCTAGATACCAGCAAAGTAGATGAAGCGATGTCGAAGTTCGAACAATATGAGCGTCGTATCGATGAAATGGAAGCGGAAGCAGATAGCTATAGCTTTGGTCGTGGTAAAAGCTTAGAGTCAGAATTTGCTGATTTACAAGCACAAGACGAAATTGAAAAAGAACTTGAGCGCCTAAAAGCGAACATCAAGGATAAAGAATAAACACAACGAAATAGCGTCGTTGTTTCATTGATTCTGCGCGAAAGGAGAATAAAAAATGTCGATGGGTTTTATTAGCGTTCCATTAGTGGTGTTCATGATTGTTGTCGCACCACTATGGTTAATCCTTCACTATCGCAGTAAACGTCAAGCTGATGAAGGGCTGTCAGGTGAGGATCAGAAAAAGTTAGAGACCTTAGTGGCACGCGCAGAAGATATGCAAGAACGTATTGTCACGTTAGAGCGTATTCTTGATGCGGAAGTGCCAAGATGGAGGCAAAAATAATGAGCAAAACCTTATACCGTGATCCTAAGAAAGGAAAACTGGGTGGTGTGTGTGCCGGGCTTGCTGAGTACTTCGGCGTAGAAATCTGGTTAATGCGTATCCTTGCGGTATCTGCTTTTCTTCTTGGACTAGGCTTTTTTGCTACCTTAGCCTACATTGCTGCTTGGTTGATTTTAGATAAAATGCCACCGCAACGAAAAGAGCAACAAGATCTGTATACCGAGCATAACGTAAAGCAAAAACCATGGCAGGCTGGGCGTTCTGCTCATCAAATTCTGCAAAGTGTCGAGTCTGAACTTGATACCGCAGAGAAAAAAGTACAGCGCATGGAAGCTTATGTAACCTCATCTGCATTTAAAGTGGATCGTGAATTTAGCAAGCTTTAACTGTTGATAGAGTAAATGGTGATAAGCAGGTACTGATAATGTTCAGACCTGCTTTTTTTTGTCAGAAAGGCGTAATATAGAGCAATCGCTTTATTAATGTTTTTTAGAATAAAGTTGTTAAACCTAAGAAAAAAAACGAAAAAAGTTAGGGTTAGTAATGAATCGAATAAGTAATGAGTTGAACAAAATTGTAAATCGTAGTTTAGATAGACATGTTCGACTTGCGGTAACGGGGTTATCTCGAGCAGGTAAAACTGCGTTTATCACATCTTTAATTAACCAATTGCTGCATGTAAGTACGAATGCACGTTTGCCTATGTTCAGTGCGGTGCGTGACGGTCATTTATTAGGGGCAAAACGTGTTCCGCAATTAGATTTGCATGTACCTAAGTTTGGTTACGATGAAGGCATGCAATCTATATTATCGACACCGCCAGCTTGGCCTGAGCCTACTCGCGATGTTAGCCAAACGCGTTTAGCACTGCGTTATAAACCACAGAAAGGAGCGTTGAAGTTATTTCAAGATACTGCCACCTTGTATCTCGATATTATTGATTATCCAGGTGAGTGGCTATTGGATTTACCACTGTTAGATTTAGATTTTCTTGCGTGGTCAAAACAGCAAAACCAAGTGTTAAAAGGTAAACGTCTTGAACTGGCAACGGATTGGTTAGCACTAACGGAAAGCTTCGATCCTTTTGCACCTGCTGATGAAAAGCAAATTGAGCAGATTTCAGCTGCATTTACGGCATACCTACATCAATGTAAAGCGGAAGGTGGGCTACATTGGGTACAACCGGGGCGTTTTGTGTTGCCAGGTGAATTGGCAGGCGCGCCTGTATTGCAGTTTTTCCCATTACTTTGGGATCAAAAATACCCTGAAAAACAACTGTTAGATGCCGATGAGAATACCAATATTGGTATGTTACGCAGTCGCTATAAGTATTATCAGCAACACGTTGTAAAAGCGTTTTATAACGATCATTTTTCTAAGTTTGATCGTCAAATAATCTTAGTCGATTGTTTGCAGCCACTAAATGCTGGGCCAGAATCATTTAACGATATGCGTCAAGCGTTAGATCAATTGATGCAAAGCTTTAAATATGGTCGAAGTTCTTTGCTACGACGCTTGTTCTCACCACGGATTGATAAAGTGTTATTTGCTGCAACGAAAGCGGATCATATAACACCAGAACAACATCCTAACTTAGTTGGACTATTACAACAGCTAGTGAACGAAGCGTGGCAAACGGCATCGTTTGAAGGCATTAATATGGACTGTGTGAGCTTGGCGTCGATTCAAGCGACAGAGCCGGGGTTTGTGACCCATCAAGGTCAGCAAGTACCTGCATTACGTGGCTCTGATATGGCTGGAAATCCACAAACATTGTTCCCTGGTGAAGTGCCAAAGCGTTTACCAAACGAGGCTTTCTGGCAGCAACATAGCTTTGATTTTATTAATTTCCGCCCATTACCACAGCAAAGTGACGAACCGTTACCGCATATCCGAATGGATAAAGCACTTGAGTATTTGCTGGGAGATAAATTGCAATGAGTGAGCAACTTAAAAGTAAAATTGTCTTTGATGAGCCATCAGCTCAAGTTGAGCAATTAAATATTGCGTCAAAATTAGAGTTTGCAGAAAAATCTGACTTTCTGCCGGATGTGACTCAAGAACCAGAAACAGAAATTGAGCAAGACTTAAAACAGGTCTTGGCAGCGAAACCTAAACGTCGTTATGGCTTTTTAAAAGCGTTAGCGGTGGCGGGTGCTGCAATGGTTGGGTGGCAAACAGTTGATCACGTAGTTACTGCGTATCAAAGTGCAGATTGGCTATCACTGGGCTGGAGCGCCATTGTTGCAGGTGTTGCGGTAACGGGTATTAGCGCTCTTGGGCGTGAATTCTTTAAGTTACGTCGTTTGAAGTTACGCCAATCTGAACGTGATGAAGCACAAATCTTGTTGGATGGAGACGGCATTGGTCATGGTAAAGCATTCTGTACCAAGCTTGCTCAGCATAGCCATATTAGCAGCGATAATCATGGTTACGATCGTTGGATTAATTCATTAGATGCAACCCATAACGATCGTGAAGTTTTAGAGCTATACGATCATTTAGTGGTAAGTCAGCAAGACAAATTGGCACGTAAGCTGGTGGCGAAATACTCCAGTGATGCGGCGGTCATGGTGGCATTAAGCCCGTTAGCGGTGGCTGATATGTTGCTAGTGGCTTGGCGTAACTTACGATTAATTGAACAAATCTCTCGTGTTTATGGGGTGGAATTAGGTTATTGGTCACGCATTAAATTGCTGAAGTTAGTATTAGCTAACATGGCATTTGCTGGTGCATCAGAGGTGATCACAGATTTAGGTATGGACATGCTATCTATGGATCTAGCGGGTCGCATGTCAACGCGTGTAGCACAAGGGGTGAGTATTGGCTTACTAACAGGGCGATTAGGACTAAAAGCGATTGGTTTAATGCGCCCATTACCTTGGTTACCGGGGGAGCAGCCTAAGTTAAGTGAGATCAGAAAAGATCTTGTCGCTCAGCTAACGCATAAAAAAGATGATTAAAAGATAGTCTTTTCAAATAATTAACATATAAGCTTATCGGTAACGGTAAGCTTATTTTTTATCTGAAGAATCATAGGGAATGAAATGAGAAAAACGACGCTGCTATTGCCATTAGTTTTTTTATTATTTGGCTGTGATGCGCAAACATCTGCAACGAAAACAATCGATGCAGCAACGGTTGAGCAATGTAGCCAAGGTGAATACGCCTATTCATTGCCTGTTGATCTGGAAAAATACACTCACGCGATGGCGCTATTTAGCCAAGAAGGGGGTGATAACCCTTATGAAACGACAAAATTTAAGCAAACTTGTCAGTCATTGCCACATATTGAAGATAAATTAGCGTATATAGCAGAGCAAAGTGCGCAAGCAACGTTACCTTACCCAGAAGCTGGCAAAGTGCTTTATTTCAAACAAGTTGATGATACGGCTTATGTTGTATTAGCTGCGCAAGAAGATGGATGGGCTGGGGTATCAGCCGCAATGGCAGCGGCTGAGCCTGTTATTACACGTAATATTCAGTTAAACAGTTCAATTCAGCATGTCACGTTTGGCTATGCACCTGGTGATGAAAAACAAAGCTAACGAAGATATTTATCAAACATAGACAGCGTTATCATCAATTGAGAATAAATGGTGGAAATTGGCTTACTCATCACCATTTAATCTCATATCTTAGATTTCTATCTTGACTATAAATAGGCTTAATAGCACACTGCGTGAATGTCACGTTAAGTTGACAACCCGAATGTTACCTCTTCTAAGTTATTATAATTTAATTGATTTTTTAAAACTTAGTTGAGTCAAGAATAGGCTACATCTAAGAAGGCGACAAGTATGAGGCTACAGGTATTTTGTGAAGATCGAGTTGGTATGACTCGCGAGCTGCTAGATATTCTGACTAGTCAGGAGATTGATCTTCGAGGGATAGAAATTGATCGTGTAGGTATTATTTACCTTAATTGTCCCGAAATTGAATTTGAGCAGTTTAGCCAATTAATGTCACAAATTAGACAGTTAGATGGCGTAACCGATGTAAGGAAGATTAGCTTCATGCCGAGTGAGCGTGAACATACAGAGCTTTCTGCACTGTTACAAACACTGCCAGATCCCTTCTTTTCTATCGATCTTAACGGCAAAATTGATTTTGCTAACCAAGCTGCTGAAAGGCTGATGACCCATCATCATAGCTCGCTTCACAATGAAAGTATCCATACATTATTGGGCTTTAATGTTCAGCGTTGGTTAGATAAAAAACACGCTGAAAAGCATACCGAAATGGTTGTGATAGCAGGGCTTGATTACCAAATGGAAGTGATGCCAGTTTACATTAATGATGAAACTGATGTCCCTGTACTTGCTAGCGCATTGATTTTGTTGAAATCCTTGTCTGAAGCGACGATGCCTATTGTGACTCGCCAACTAGACGGAGATAGTGGTTTTGAGCATTTAGTCGGTCAGTCTTCTCGTTTTAAGCATTTGGTGGCGCAAGCAAAAAAATTGGCATTGCTTGATGCACCATTGTTGATCCAAGGTGAAACAGGTACGGGTAAAGAAATGTTAGCGCGTGCTTGTCACCAACGTTCTACGCGACGTGATAAGCCATTTTTGGTTGTAAACTGTGTATCTATGCCTGATAACGCGGCTGAAACTGAGTTATTTGGCTTTGCAGGTAGTGCAACTGAGCCAAGTAAAAAAGGCATTTTTGAACAAGCTGATGGCGGTACGGTTTTCTTGTATGAAATCGGTGAGATGTCGAAGCACTTACAAATTAAGCTACTACGTTTTTTACAAGATGGTACGTTCCGTCGTGTAGGCGAAGAAGCAGAGAAGAAAGTTAACCTTCGTGTCATTTGTTCGACGCAAAAGAAACTACCCGATTTGGTTGCGGCAGGTGATTTTCGTGAAGATTTGTATTATCGCTTGAATGTATTGGCTTTAGTTGTGCCACCGTTACGTGAGCGTAGTGCCGATATTGTACCTTTAGCTGAGTTATTCCTTACTCAGTTATCACAAGAATTGCATCAAGCAAAACCGCAAATATCTGAAGAGTTAGCAGAATACCTTAAACAATATGCGTGGCCGGGCAATATTCGTCAGCTTCGTAATGTGTTATTCCGTGCTATGACGCAATTAGATAGTAGCGTTATGACCTCTGATGATGTGCAGTTACCTGAAAATGAATCGAGCAGTATTATTAGTGATGAAACGCTAGATGGTTCATTAGATGAGATCATGAAACGTTATGAATCAGGTATTTTATCTAACCTTTATCGTAGCTATCCATCTACCCGTAAGTTGGCAAAACGATTAGGGGTTTCGCATACTGCTGTTGCCAATAAATTGCGTGAATATGGTTTAACAAAACGTAACTAATCGTCGAATTAGAAAAGAAAAAAGAGATAATTTAATTATCTCTTTTTTTATGAATTCAGCATAAGTAGGGATAGCGTTAGGCTAGTTCATGCTGGTGGTCTTCAATCAAGATGGTTTTTCCAGATTCAAGCGCTAAGAGAAGGGCAACCATATCAGCACCATAGCGGTAACCACATAGGTTTTGATCGCTGTTAAGGACACGGTGACAAGGGATAATGATGGGAATAGGGTTAACGTTTTTCGCCATTCCGATAGCTTGGCTGGCAGCAGGGTTGCCAATATCAAGGGCGATTTGTTCGTAACTGGATGTTTTACCGAAAGGGATATCGGCAATGGCATGCCAAATTTGCTGTTGGAACAGCGTTCCTTGAGGAGCGAGTGGGAAAGTGAAGCGTTGGCGAGTGCCTAAGAGATATTCTTTTAGCTGTCTGATGAAGGGTTCCATAAAGCTTGGGTTATGTTGCCATGATTCATCAGGCATATAACCGGGGCTATTGACCGTTAACCTTCTCAAGCCTTGGTGATCGGCTAACAACATGATGCTGCCTAATTCAGTTTCTATACAATCGTAATACATCCATAACTCACTAAATGCGTTAGTAATTAATAACATTGCTGAGCTAAGATTAACAGATAACAGTTTGATAACATATAACAATCTGTTTATTAGTTATGCTAATCTTACGATAGCTTCAACGCTCAGAACCTCTCTTATTAACATCCTTGTGTCGAGGTAATATTTTGTTCCATTCAATTATAAACCGTTCATCAACGATTGTGCTTGATGATATAAAAATTCGACTGATTTCTAGTCAGGATGTAGCAAAAATAACTGTTTATTATCAAAAAAATAGAGCCTTTTTAAAAGCGTGGGAGCCAGTTAGAAATGAGCTGTTTTTTTCTGAGCTTGGATGGCAGAAAAGAATTGAGCAAATTGAGACATTGCATCGTCATGAAATGGCTTTTTACTTCGTGATTGAAGACAGAGAAACCAATGAAATTATTGGTGTGATCAACTATAGCAACCTAGTGAAATTTCCGTTTCATGCATGTCATGTCGGCTATTCGCTCGATCAGGATTATCAAGGGCGCGCAATCATGCGACGAGCATTGAAAGAGACTGTGAGTTGGATGTTTGAAGTAAAAGGCTTTCACCGCATTATGGCAGCCTATATGCCTCATAATGAGAAAAGTGCAAGCGTCTTATATGCCGTGGGTTTTGAAAAAGAAGGGCTCGCGAAAGATTATTTATTGATTGATGATCAGTGGCAGGATCATGTATTAACCTCATTAATAAACCGTCAATGGTCTGCGCCTGTTACTTGGTCGGCAACCTAATGTCTACTCAGCAATTATAAAAAAAGGCAACACAAGGTTGCCTTTTTTTGATCAGATAATGTGAGTGATTACTCAACCGTTAGGATACGCATATTGTTAGTAGAACCAACGGTATCCATTACGTCACCTTGAGTAATGATCACAAGATCGCCTACTTGAACAAAGCCAGCATCACGTAGTACGTCTAATGCATGTTTTGCAGCTTCTAGACCAGCATCGCTATCACGGTCGAAGTAAACCGGTGTAACACCACGGTAAAGTGCTGCTTGGTTTAGGGTATTTTCGTTACGAGATAGAGCGAAAATAGGTAGACCAGAAGAAATACGAGACATCATCAGTGGAGTGCGACCCGATTCAGTCATTGCCACCATCGCTTTCACACCAGCCATGTGGTTAGCTGCGTACATTGTTGACATCGCAATCGTTTCTTCAGGTGAAGTGAATGAGCGATCTAAACGGTGGTTAGACACGTTAATGCTTGGCTCTTTCTCTGCACCTAAACATACACTTGCCATTGCTTTAACTGTTTCTTCTGGGAACTGACCTGCCGCTGTTTCAGCAGAAAGCATTACTGCATCAGTACCATCTAGCACAGCGTTAGCCACGTCCATTACTTCTGCACGTGTTGGCATTGGGCTAGTGATCATTGATTCCATCATTTGCGTTGCCGTAATAACCGTACGGTTTAGGCTGCGTGCACGACGGATAAGTTTTTTCTGAACACCAACTAGCTCTGGATCGCCAATTTCAACACCAAGATCACCACGTGCAACCATTACAACGTCAGATGCTAGAATGATGTCATCCATTGCTTCAGTTGTTGCTACCGCTTCAGCACGCTCAACTTTAGCGACTAATTTTGCATTTAGCCCCGCTTCAGTTGCTAGGCGACGTGCATATTTCATGTCTTCGCCATTACGTGGGAAAGAAACCGCTAAGTAATCAACACCCATAGCTGCTGCTGTAGTGATGTCTGCTTTGTCTTTGTCTGTTAGTGCTTCAGCTGAAAGACCGCCGCCTTTTTTGTTGATACCCTTGTTGTTTGAAAGAGGACCAGCAACTGTTACTTCAGTGTGAACCTTGTTACCTTCAACGGCTGTTACTTTTAATTGAACACGACCGTCATCAAGCAACAAAATGTCACCTGTTGTTACATCTTTTGGTAACTCTTTGTAGTCAAGACCTACAGCGAATTGGTCGCCTTCACCTTTTGGAAGATCGCTATCTAGAGTGAATTTATCACCGATAGCGAGTTGGATTTTACCATGTTTAAACGTAGATACACGGATCTTTGGACCTTGTAGATCACCTAGAATCGCTACGTTCTTGCCTAGCTTTGCTGCAATCTCACGTACTTGTTTTGTACGTTGAATATGATCTTCTGGACTACCGTGAGAGAAGTTCATACGTACAACGTTTGCACCTGCGGCAATGATCTTTTCAAGGTTATTATCACGATCAGTTGCAGGACCAAGGGTAGTTACAATTTTTGTACGTCTTAGGCGTTCAGACATGTGAAACTCCATTTTATTGAAACGGGTTTTATTGGCGCTTAGCAGAAAATTTAGCATGGCTAAGTTAGCAATAAAACTTGAGATAGTTTTGATATCATATCTCGCTTATTGGGCTAAATGATGTATATCAAAAGACGATAAACTGTCACTGCTTTTATTCTCGTTAGTTGTAACAAAACGTATGTAACGAGATTATTGCAATAAAAAAGCGAAGCTTCAGGCTTCGCTTTTCATGGGTTACAAGCCAGGATTATCTTTGGAAAAACGGGAGTCTTTCAATGACTCTTTCACGCGTTTTAAGTTATCTCTAAAACCTGCACCACGACGTAGCGTAAAGCCTGTCGCTAACACATCAATAACGGTCATCTGTACGACACGACTCGCCATTGGCATATAAATATCAGTATCTTCAGGCACATCTAAACAAATAGACAGGGAGCATTCACGCTCTAAAGGCGAGTCTTTTGCTGTAATACCGATGACGGTAGCGCCATTAATACGTGCCATCTGCGCAATTTCAACCAAACTCTTAGTTCGGCCGATGTGGGAAATTACCACAACCACATCACCGTCAGAGCAGTTAATCACGCTCATGCGTTGCATCACAATATCATCAAAACAGACGATAGGAATGTTGAAACGGAAAAACTTATTTTGCGCATCATGAGCAACAGAAGCAGAAGCACCTAATCCGAAGAATGAGATTTTTTTGGCTTGAGTGAGCAGATCAACCGCACGGTTGATTTGCATTGAATCTAGGCTATTTTTGGCAACATCTAAACATGCCATGGTAGATTCAAAAATCTTTGCTGTATATGCCTCTGGGCCATCGGTTTCTTCGACATTACGATTTACGTAAGGTGTGCCGTTAGCCAAACTTTGGGCTAAATGCAGTTTAAAATCAGGGAAACCTTTAGTATCTAAACGACGACAAAAACGGTTAACTGTCGGCTCACTGACATCAGCCATTTTCGCGAGGGTCGCAATGCTAGAGTGAATGGCAGTTTGAGGAGAGGCAATAATAACTTCGGCGACTTTTCGTTCGGATTTACTGAAGTGTTCTAAGTTATTTTGAATTTTTTCTATGGTATTCATAGCTAGTCATGCACTTCGTTATTGAATTTCATTTGTAGCAAACTTGTCATCAAGATGCGTCTTTAATGAAACTATACTACTTAATTTTGATTATCTCCTAGCTAATCGGGTGATTTTGCGGGCTAATTTTATGAGTTTATGACCGGGATCGACTTTTGGCTTTCAGTTTTGAAACCCTGTTCGACGAATAATTACAAAATAATCTCTTTAGATTTCGATATTGTTGCTATTTCTTTCATATATAAGGATTTATTTTACAGCTTGAAATAATTGGCTTGTCGTTATTTATTATCATTTCTAGTAATAAATCAGAAAAGTGAGCGTTGTTGGTGTTATTTTTCTTATATAAAAAGCATTAATGTAAGGAGTTCGTATGCAGGTAGCAATTTGTGGGTGTGGTTGGTTAGGGTTACCACTGGCGAAAGCGCTATATCAGAAAGGGTACAATGTTTACGGCACTAAAACAGCCTTGGTGGATGCCAAATTGTTAGCACAATGGGGAATTAATGGCTTTCAAATGCAGTTGCCATTAGAGACAAACGAGCAAATGGAGTATTTAGCACCGTTACTAGCCAGTGATGTGATGGTGATCAATATTGCAGCGGGTCGTCAGAGTGTAGATAAAGAGCAGCATTATCAAAATATAATGTCGCTTTCTCATCGCGCAAAAAATGCTGGGTGTAAACGTATCATCTTTATTAGCACGACATCCGTTTATGATGGTCGACAAGGAAGAGTGGTGGAGACGGATGATGTAATGCCTGTCACTAATTCTGCCTTAGTTCATGTCAAGATTGAACAGGCGTTACGTGAACAGTGGGGTGAGCAGCTGACTATTTTGCGTTTATCCGGTTTGATTGGTGACGATCGACATCCTGTTAAGTTTTTAGCAGGTAGACAAGGTATTAAGGATGGTAATAGCCCTGTTAACTTGATTCATTTAGATGATTGTATTGCTGCAATCTGCCGTCTTGTTGAGAAGAAAGCGGAAATGCCTGTTTTACATTTAGCCGCGGATTTTCATCCTTCTCGTCATGACTACTATACCCAAATGGCAAAACAACGATCGCTGCCTTTACCTCAATTTGAGATAGACAGAAGTGATTACAATGGAAAGGTGATTGACGCCAGCGCAACCTTAGCGTGGTTGGGGATCAGTTTGAAGCATAACGATTTGCTTAGCAGTAAATAAAAAAAACGCTGAACATCTGTTCAGCGTAAAGTTGCAATTAAGAGTTAAATTGCAGTGGCAATTTGGATTATCAGTGAATGTTCGACGGCCAGTTAAACAAATTTCACTAATAATATGGATTCTATATATTCAGACTGTCAATCTAGCAATGAGTTCAATAAATATTGAAAAAAAAGCTGGAAAGATGATTTTTATTTAATGAACGATGTTTTTATTTGTTTTCTCTCAGCATTAGGCAAAAAAAATCCCATTAAAAATAGATTTAATGGGATAAAAAAGTTCCGTAAATATAACAAAAAAGTTCAGCAGTAGTGGATATCAAACATAAAAAAATCTGTAACATACTGATTAAATAACCAAAGGCATAGTAGGGTATTCAACCAATCATACTAGTAAGACTAGGCAAATTTCTGTTAGTTCAAAAAAAATGAAAAAAAATGCGATTTTCTTATGCTGCGGTCTAAACAAGCAATTTTTCGATAAAAAAAGCCCGCTAAAAAAGGTAGCGGGCGAAATAAAATTTACAATTAGGAGTTAAAGCAGTAGTGGCATTTACAATGATAAAAATCGTCTAAACAGCATGTTTCGTAAAATCTTTATCAATATGAATACATTAATTATGACTATGCCTATGGGCAAAGGTTCCTAAAATATTCACATTTTTTGATAGATAATTTTTGCAGCTTATAACTCTATGATTCTTATAGCTAATTAAATGCGACTGCTCACCATCATGCTGTTGCATTTACCTTTAATGATTCATTCTTTTCTGGTTGGGTATTAGTTGCTGTTTTAGCCGCAGGATTTTTGGTTAGGACTGAGAACACTAGCGCTACACCCATGATGGTTGCAGAGTAGAAGTAAGCCAGCTCATAAGTACCTGTTGAATCCACCGCTGCTGCAGCAATAACAGGACCAATGAAACCACTCACCCCCCATGCCGTGTAAACGACACCATAGTTAGTACCGTAGTTCTTTAAGCCGTAGAAACCAGCTGCTAATGATGGGAATACCGCTGGTAATGTACCGTAACAAAGACCTGCGACAGCCATACCAAGGATCAAGCCTGCATGGGTTGTGTAGTGTGGGAATAGGATCATATTGGCAATAGAAAGGACAAAAGACAGTGTTAGTGTCTTTAGACCACCAATTTTGTCACAGAGCATGCCTGCAAATACACGACCTGATGTATTGAATAGGGCAAGTATCACAACAAGGTGTGCTGCGTCTGTCATGTTCGCTTGTGTTGCTGCAATAGAAGTAATATTACCAATGATCATCAAACCAGTAGACGACGCACATAGGTACATGATCCAAATGCTGTAGAACTGCGTTGTTTTCAGCATATCTGTCCAGCGCATTTCTGCCTGTGCAACAACCGCTTTTTTCTCTTCTTTATTTGTTGATGCTACTACGACATAGTTTGCTGGTGGGTTTGTGATAGTAAAAGCAAGTGGTGTCGCGATGCACAACAAAGCAATACCTAAGATATTAAAGCTGTAATTAATACCGTAGCTTGCAATTAAAGATGTGAGTAATGGTGCTAGATATACGCCAGCAAGACCAAAACCTGCAGCAATTAAGCCATTCACTAAACCGCGCTTTGAAGGGTGAAACCATTTCATTGCAGCTGGACTTAAACAGGCGTAACTAAAGCCAATACCACCGCCAGCAAGAATACCAAACGTAAAGATTAATTGAGTAGGGCTAGTGATGTAACCCGACGCAATTAAGCCTAAGCCTGAGCAAATTGTACCTGCGATTAATACACGTTTAGGACCAAATTTGTCTTGCAGAATACCAGCTAAAAGAAGAGTTACAGAGAATGTAATAATAGCAACAGTATAAGGCAAAGATGCTTCAGCGTTTGACCAGCCTAAATTAACAACAAGGGCTTTTTTAAATACGCTCCAAGTAAACAAAATACCAATACATAAATTAATACAAAAACCAGCAATAAGAATTTGCTTTGCTCTATCAAACATGAAGTTTCTCTCTAATGTGTTTTTTATAACGAAATGTCATACAAATACAGCGGTGTAATATTTTGAAAAAATAACTTACAAATATTGCGTGTTAATTTCTTGCAATGGATTCTATTGATAAAAATGGTTATGACAAGTAAAAAAATGAATTTATATAAGGCTTTGATATTAAAGTAATTAATGGTGTTATTTTGATTTAAGATAAACGTTTAGTAATTGTTGTTTGTATAATAAATAACAAGCTGATTATAGCTATTTTTTAATGCTTAAAATAATCATATAAGTAGTTTTAATTATAATTAATAGAACTGATATTAATGATTAAAAACTGTCGGTTTGTATCTAATTATATTAAGTCATTATTTAAAAATGTGATTATTAAATAATGATTTTAAAAAAGGATAGATCTTTTTAGATGTGGTTTTATTTGTTCAAATAAATATATCTAAGAATGGTAAATGAGTAATTATTAATAGGGTTTGTGTAGCTAAGCGGTACTGATATCGAACCAATCAAGAGTAGTCTGTACGGAAAGCTAGTCTTAACCGACAAGATAAAGAAAACCTACTCCAAAAATGAAGTAGGTTATGAAGGAATAACTTCAAGAAAAAAGTAGTGGCATAAAATGAGACTCTTCACACAGAGTTAAGTTCCAAGATATGTGTTTTTTTTATCATTCTTTTTGTATTTGTTGGTTGAACTTATAGGTTTGCTTTATAACGGGCTGATTTTAAGCGGATAAATTGATGGTTTATAGATTTTAGAAAAGTATTAGCGTTAGGTCGCATTATGAAACAGTCCACTTGTTAAATTTGTTATCGAAATGTAATATTTAAACATGTGTTTAATACAGGTGAATTAAAATGGCAGGCAAAGGAGAAACCAAGAGTCGGATTTTAGATGCTGCAGAGTTGTTGTTTGCTGAGCATGGCTTTAATGAAACCTCATTGCGAACCATAACCAGTAAGGCAGGGGTAAATCTGGCTTCTGTGAATTATCACTATGGAGATAAAAAGACATTAGTTCGCGCTGTGCTAAGCCGCTACCTTGATGTTTTTATGCCAGCATTGGAAGGAGAATTAGAGCGGTTACTAACCCGTGATGACTTTACAATGGAAGATGTTTTCCAATGTGGGAAATCGCCTCTAGTGAGTTTAGATAGCTACCGAACTAATGGGGCAACTGTGTTTATGTCTCTACTTGGCAGGGGCTACACTGATGTGCAAGGGCATTTACGTTGGTTCATTACCAATCGTTACAAAACCGTACTGTCGTTGTTTGTTCAAGCGGTTTGTCGCGCTAACCCATCTTTAGATCCGGAAACCTTATTCTGGCGATTACATTTCACCTTAGGGGCGGTTGTTTTTACCATGGCTTCCAGTACTGCGTTGTGTGAAATTGCCGAAAATGATTTTTCTAGCCAGGTTAAAACTGAAGATTTAATTGATCGTCTTGTGCCTTATTTAGCCGCGAGTGTAGCTGCACCCATAGAGCCCAGCTTATTTCTCGTAAAACAAGTACAAAACTAAATTAAGAACGTATACCTACATGAACTAAAAACGATAAATATAAAAGAAACAAAAGGATCAGAATTATGAGCACTCTATCAGCGATGCGAAAACGTTATCTCAGCGATCCCGCCTTTAAGATGTTTAAGAAAGTGTTACCACCACTTTCTGACACCGAGCGAGAAGCAATGGAAGCTGGGAGTGTATGGTGGGATGGCGAGCTATTTAGCGGTCAACCTAATTGGAGCACGCTGCTTAACTATCCAAAACCTAAACTGACCGATGAAGAGCAAACTTTTATAGATACCAAACTTGAAGTTTTGCTCGCCATGTTGAACGACTACCAAATCGTACAAGAAGATAAAGATTTACCGCCTGAAGTGTGGCAATACCTCCGTGATGAAAAGTTCTTTTCACTGATCATAGGTAAAGAATATGGCGGATTAGATTTTTCAGCACATGCCAACTCAACCATCGTTGCTAAAATCGCCACACGCAGTTTAAGCGCTGCGGTGTGTGTCATGGTACCTAACTCATTAGGGCCGGGTGAATTATTAACTCATTACGGCACTCAGCAACAAAAAGACTATTGGCTGCCTCGTTTAGCACAAGGTAAGGATATTCCTTGTTTTGCGTTAACGGGACCAGATGCTGGCTCGGATGCTGGTGGTATTCCTGATGAAGGCATTGTTTGTTATGGCGACTATCAAGGTGAGCAAGTATTAGGACTGCGTTTAACATGGAATAAGCGCTATATCACGTTAGCGCCCGTCGCTTCAGTGTTAGGGCTTGCGTTTAAGATGAAAGATCCTGATGGTCTGATAGGCGATAAACAAGAACTTGGGATCACCTGTGCTTTAATTCCCGCTGATCATCCGGGGGTAGAAATTGGTGAACGTCATGATCCATTGAATATGGGTTTTATGAATGGCCCAATCCGAGGTAAAGATGTCTTTATTCCGATGGATTGGCTGATTGGTGGTCAAGAGTATGCGGGTAAAGGTTGGCGTATGCTGGTGGAGTGTCTATCAGCAGGGCGTGGTATTTCATTGCCTGCATTAGGCACGGCGATTGGTCATTTAACCGCGAAAACGACTGGCGCATATGCCGTCGTTCGTAAACAGTTCGGTACTTCAATTGGTAATTTTGAAGGTGTTGCACAAGCGTTAGGACGTATTGGTGGCTTTACTTATATGCTTGAAGCGTCACGTACATTAACAACAACCTCACTAGATATGGAACAAACACCGGGAATTGTGACTGCAATTGCCAAATATCATATGACAGAAATGGCACGAACGATTCTAAATGATTCGATGGATGTACATGCTGGGCGTGCGATTCAGCTTGGTCCAATGAATTACCTCGGCCATCACTATTTCGGTATGCCTGTTGCGATCACCGTGGAAGGGGCGAATATTCTTACACGAAACTTAATGATTTTCGGGCAAGGTGCCACTCGTTGTCATCCTTATGTACTAGATGAAATGGAAGCTGCAGCCAATCCTGATGCAAAACAAGGAGCAGAAGAGTTTGATCGCCTGTTGGCGAAACATATCAGTTTTGCAGTGGGCAATGTCAGTAAATCATTATTGAACGCTTTTTCTGGATCTTGTTTCAATCGCACACCCGTTAGTGGTGAAACCGCAGTTTATTACCGACACCTATCTCGGATGGCTAAAGCTTTAGCCGTGAGTGCTGATTTTGCTATGTTGAGTTTAGGTGGTGAACTGAAACGCCGTGAGCTTGTATCTGCCCGTTTAGGTGATGTACTGAGCCATTTATATTTAGCGTCTGCGGTATTAAAACGTTACGAAGACGAAGGACGTCAACAGCAGGATTTACCTATGGTGAAATATGGGGTAGAGCACTGTTTGCACCAATGTGGAATCGCATTTAATGATGTATTTAATAATTTTCCGCGCAAAGGTGTTGGGCGTTTATTACGTACACTGAATTTCCCATTAGGTATTCATTATCATGCACCTACAGATGATATAGCGATCAAAATATCAGCATTATTAATGTCACCAGGCGCTCATCGAGAGCGATTAACTCACCTTTGTTATGTTGGCGATAAAGCCGATGATCCTGTGGCAATTATGGAGCGTGCATTTCTAGCTATGCATGAGATCAAACCTTTAGAGCGCAAACTAATGAAAGCGACACGTAGAGGTGAGATCCCACGCAAAGCTTCATTAACAGATAAGTTACAAGTTGCATTGGATGCGGGAGTTATCACAGAAGAGGATGTGAAAAAAATAGAAAATGCTGAACAGCTAAGGCAGAAGGCGATTCAAGTTGATCACTTTTGTGCAGACCAATTTAAAAAAGCTAGCATACAACCAGGGAAGGCAGCTTAGGTAGCTTAGTTAATGATATATAAACCTGGAATCTCCCGTGTGCCACGTTTAACGTGGCACTTTTTTTGACCAAAATTTCTTATAACACCTCCAACCACTGCGTTTTTTACCGTTTTATGTCATAAATTTAATGCGCATTGGACGCTAACCTTTTATCCTATCGACAACTATGTAAGGGAAGTTGAAGATGATCATCAAACCTAAAACTCGTGGATTTATTTGTACAACAACGCACCCAGTGGGTTGTGAAGAGAACGTAAAAGAGCAGATTGCTTACACTAAAGCACAAGGCCCAATTGCAAACGCACCTAAGCGTGTACTTGTTGTTGGTTCATCAAGTGGTTACGGCCTATCGTCACGCATTGCAGCTGCATTTGGTGGCGGTGCTGCAACTATTGGTGTGTTCTTTGAAAAGCCAGGTACAGAGAAAAAGCCAGGTACTGCAGGTTGGTATAACTCAGCAGCATTTGACAAGTTTGCGAAAGAAGAAGGTCTTTACTCAAAAAGCTTGAATGGTGATGCTTTCTCTAACGAAGCAAAACAAAAAACGATTGATTTGATCAAAGAAGATCTTGGTCAAGTTGATATGGTTATCTACTCATTAGCGTCACCAGTGCGTAAATTACCTGAAACTGGTGAAGTTGTTCGTTCATGCCTAAAACCAATGGGCGAAACGTACACGGCAACAGCAGTAGATACTAATAAAGACGTATTGATCGAAGCAAGCATTGAACCAGCTACAGAGCAAGAAGTTGCTGACACAGTAACAGTAATGGGCGGTCAAGACTGGGAACTTTGGATTGATGCGCTATCAGATGCAGGCGTATTAGCTGATGGTTGTAAGACTGTGGCTTACAGCTATATTGGTACTGAAATCACATGGCCGATCTACTGGCACGGTGCGCTAGGTCAAGCGAAGATGGATCTTGATCGTGCAGCGAAAGAACTAAACGAGAAGCTAGCGAAAACTGGCGGCTCAGCAAATGTTGCGGTACTTAAGAGTGTGGTAACACAAGCAAGTGCTGCGATTCCGGTAATGCCACTGTACATCGCAATGGTATTTAAGAAGATGCGTGAAGAAGGTGTACACGAAGGTTGTATGCAGCAAATTCTACGTATGTTCAATGAACGTCTATTTAAAGCAGACGGTACAGCAGCAGAAGTGGATGGTGAAAACCGTCTACGTCTAGATGACTGGGAACTACGTGAAGATATTCAACAGCACTGTCGCGATTTATGGCCGAACGTAACAAATGAAAACTTATTTGATGTTGCTGATTACCAACAATACAAAGATGAGTTTTTAAAACTGTTTGGTTTTGGCATTGAATCAGTTGATTACGATGCTGACGTAAACCCAGAAGTTAATTTTGATGTACAAGACATCTAATTAATTCTGCAATAAAAAAACCGCCTAAGTTGAGGCGGTTTTTTTGTATCAAAAGAAAGTAACTTAGGAAGATTTCTTCTCTTTATGTAGCCAACCACACTGGTTACAAATATGAATTCTTCGTATATAAAGCCGATGCCATAACTTACGTTTTATCCTTGAGGTATCAAAACTTGCACACTTCTCGCACTGCATTTAATTAATCCTTTTCTTGCATCTATATACAATGAAAAATAATCATCAGTGACAATTTTGACGATAATAGAGAAGATGTCTATTAAAGCGTGTCAAATTATTGGCGTTTCATGCTAGTATATAGAAACTTGGAAGTTGTAACAAATTTTTAATATTAAAGTTAGTCATTGAGCTTCGGTAAGTTAATGACAAATGAAGCACCTTCTAATTCTGATTCTTCAACATAAATCTTACCTTGGTAGCTATCTACAATCTCATGGCAAACAGATAACCCGATGCCTTGTCCCGGATTAAGTTGATCAGAGCGAACGCCACGCTGAAAGATAGCTTCTCGCATATCAGGTTTTACACCTGGGCCATCATCTTCAATCTTGATCGTGATATAAGAGTCAGTATCTTCAACACTGATACGCACTTGGCTAATACAAAAACGAAATGAGTTTTCGAGCATGTTGCCGAACAGCTCCATTAAGTCATCTTTGTTCAGTGGCAGCATAACATCATCGCTAAAATTACAATGAAGCTTTGCTTGTTTATCAGCATAGATTTTACTCAGCATGTGATTAAGGCTAGTTACTACTGGCATTAATTTAGAATTACTCTTTTGTAATCCTTGCTGACCGACCATTGCACGTTTTAATTGATATTGAACCAAATCATCCATTTGGCTGATTTGCTCCATAATGCGCTGATTTAATTCGTGACGTTCTAGAGTTTTATCATCTAATAAGGCATTGGTTGCTGCGAGGCGAGTTTTTAAACTATGGGCTAAATCGTCCATTGCATGACGGTATCGACCTTTTTGATCGTGACTAATACGGCTTAAGCGGTTAACAGCTTTAGTCACTTCTTGCAGCTCCATTGGATAATCGTTATCCAAATTATCACGCTTTGCTTCAGCCATTTGATCTAGTTGCGCTGCCAGTTTACGTAGAGGTTGGAAACCCCAATGGAAAGCGGCGATCAGAAATGCGACAGCAATAAGCACAAACAAGCCTAGATAGAATGCTGTACGTTGGTGAAGTTTAGCGAGTGCTTTTTCGTAAGAATCGGCTGAGCGCAATACTACGAGTTGGTAAATATTACCATTTTCACGATCGCGGCTAAGGTTATAGGCAATATAACCTTTATCACCGCCCATCTTGATAAGTGTGGGGGTCGGGATCTCTTCTGGAAGATAACGGCAGACATTTTTTAGATTTGCTTTATCTGCTTCATGGGAGAGCCACGTAGTGTTATCTGCCTGATCACAAACAACTGCAATGTAGTCTGTATCGGATGGATCAAGAGAATCAATCCATTTGTCAACATCTTTGATCAAACCTGCTCTGTTAAGCTGCGCAACGACCATTGGCATTTGCGCAACAAGCTCAGAAGAATAAGACGCCATGTAACTTTGGGAATAAAGTTTATTAATCACAGCAGCTAATGCGGATGTGACTAAAGCAATAATAGCAACCGAGGTGATTAATACCCGGCGTCTTAAACGAGGTTGTATAAACTGCTTCATTGGGCACTCAGTTCAAAGATATAGCCCTGACCACGAATGGTTGAAATAGGGTTATCTTGACCTGTTTTGGTGAATTTCTTACGTAGACGACTGATCATCACTTCAATCGTATTTGGATCACCTTCTTGATCTTCATACAACACATCTAATAGACGTTGCTTCGATACAACTTGGCGACTGTGGCGCATTAAGTACTCTAATAGGTCGTATTCAAAAGCGGTAAGCTCAAGTAAGCTTTCTTGAACATAAACTTGCTTTGCTAATAAATCGACACGAATATCGCCAGCTGTCATTTCTGGTTTTACAAAACCTGCACTGCGGCGCACAAGTGCACTTAAACGTGCCACCATTTCTTCTTTTTGGAAAGGTTTCACGAGATAATCGTCAGCACCTGCTTCAAGGCCTGTGACTTTGTCTTGCCAGTTAGAACGTGCAGTAAGAATAAGGATGGGTAGGCGAAGACCTTTTTTACGCATGTCTTTGATTAAGCTAATACCATCACGATCAGGCAAGCCAATATCGACAATTGCGATGTCATTAGGGTAGTTTTCCGCAAAAAATAGGCCTTCTTCTGCAGTATTTGCACACTGAACTTGGTTGCCTAATTCACTGAGCTGAGACTTTAAGTGATGGCTAAGGATGGCATCGTCTTCGACAATAAGAATTCGCATAAATTAAAACACCCAAGGTAACTATTTGTATTTATAAGTATATATGGTACGAAATATTGCCATTATTCGCATTATTTATCGTTACCATAAATTGAAATTAGTGCGCTAAAGCAGAAAAGTGAGCGATGTATTAAGCTGCTTTGAGTTATCAATCCTAAGGGGTAATTAATAACAAATTAACGCTATGAGGGTTAGTGTAGGTATCTTGACTGAATAGGGGCTGACTCATGAGATAACTCATTTACCAGCCCCTATAATTTTGACAGGGTTAATGATTCAAGATCACTTCAATATGATAATCAATGTACCTGCAATGGTAAGTAATACGTTAGCAATAGCATAAGTACCTGCGTAACCTAATGCTGGGATCGTACTACGTGCGTGAGCGTTAATCATATCCATTGCTGGCGCACAGGTACGCGCACCAATGATGGCACCAAACAATAATGCACGGTTCATTTTCAGTACATAAGCACCGAATAGATACGCAAGTACAACAGGAATAATACTTACCATTAAACTGGTGACAAATACGGTTAAACCTATGTGTTCAATGGATGCAAATAGATTCGAACCTGCACTTAAACCAATTCCTACCATAAAGACCATCAAACCAAGATCCTTGGTCATATTCAGTGCTCCTTGCGGAACATAACCGAAAGTAGGGTGGTTAGCACGTAAGAAACCAAGTGTAATACCTGCAATAAGAAGGCCAGCCGCACTACCTAAACCAAAGGCAATATGACCAAACTTCATGGTGATCAAACCCAGTAGCAAGCCAATAATAAAGAAACAACAGAATGCTAATAGATCGGCAATTTGACTGTGGATCGAGATGAAACCAATGCGCTCAGCGAGACCATGCACACGACTCTTTTCACCACTGACTTGCAGAATATCCCCTTTGTTTAGCAAGATATTGTGATCCATCGGCATTTCGATCTGTGCACGAACTACACGGTTTAGGAAACAGCCGTATTCAGACAGGTTAAGCTCTGATAAGCGTTTACCTGCAATACTGTCGTTTTTCACCACGATTTCTTCTTCAATAACACGAAGATCAAGTAAGTCGCGGTCGAATACTTCTTTACCGTTACGGAAACTTGGGTCAAGACGCGCATGGCTATCAGGATAGCCCACTAATGCTATCTCATCGCCTTCTTGTAAAATCGCATCACCGTCAGGGTTCGCTAAGATACCGTTACGACGAACACGCTCAATGTAGCAACCTGTTTGGCGGTAGATACCCAATTCACGTAGATTGCGTCCATCAATCCAGTTAATTAGCTCTGGACCGACACGGTAAGCACGGATAATTGGTAGGTAAACTTTACGTTGTGCAACTTCACCGATACCACGTTCACGGGCGATCTGTTGTGATGATTCCGCAAGGTTTTGCTTTTGTAGTGTCGGCATTAATTTAGCGAGAAAGATCAAGCTAACAAGACCAACCAAGTAAGACATCGCGTAACCAACACTTAAGCTCTCTGTTAATTGCTTAATAATAGTGGGATCGCTAATACCAGAAAGCCCTGTGTTTAATGCATCTTTTGCACCCACAAGCACAGGTGTTGCTGTTAATGAACCCGCCATTAAACCCGTAGCTAAGCCAATATCCATATGAAGATAATGTGCCATAGTCATGGTAATAGCGATTGAAGATAGTAGAACAACAAGCGCTAGTAATAGGTAGTGTTTACCGTCCCGAAAGAAGATACCGAAAAAGTTTGGGCTAGCCTCAATACCTACACAGAAGATAAACAGCATAAAGCCGATATTTAGTGCATCTGTATCAAAGGTAAATCCAGCATTACCGAACAAAAGTGCGGTAACTAAAACGCCAATTGAATTACCTAAGCTCATCTTTGCAAAGCGTAATTTGCCAATACTTAAACCAACGGCAAGTACAACAAAGAGTAATAAAATATCGTTTTGGTGTAGAAGCGCTGCTACATCAATGTTCACAACAGAATTTCCGACAATAAAGTGGTAGTAAAAGTAGTCAAATTCTAGCTGATTTTTTCTAATGGTTATAGCGCATATTCCAAAAAAACATTGAAAACTAGCGTTAATATCTTCTGATTTAATGTCTTTTATTTTTTAAAAGAGAACAGCTGATAAAACAGGTTACTATACGTTAAAAATACTGTTCATTTAGGTTGAGTAAACGTGATAACTGAAAGGCAAAAATAAAAAAGGCCGAACAATGTCGGCCTTTTAAAAGATAAGTCTTGCTTATTGGAACAGTAGGTTATGTTCTTTTGAGTACGCTTCAAATTCAGTACAACCACCAATATGCTCTTGGTCAACGAAGATCTGAGGTACTGTTTCAACAGGTTTACCAACGGTTTTTTCTAGATCAGCTTTGCTGATACCTTCAGCATGAATATCAACGTAACGGAAATTAAAATCATCACGTTCAGCTTTAATCTTTTCTGCTAATTCCTTAGCACGTACACAGAATGGGCAACCTGGGCGACCAAAAATTACTACGAACATAAAATCTCTCCTGCAAAATTATGGTTGTACTATAGCGTGAGTTTATAAATAGAGAAAGAGGGTTTTACCTGTTAGAGCAATAGATAAAATCGATGAAAGACAGTGATAGCGAAAAATAAAAAAGCCAAGCGTAACAGCTTGGCTTTTTAGCGTATTTCAATATCGATGATTAGAAGTCGTAGCGAATACCTACTTGTAGTTCGTCATCTTCACCATCAATTTGGTTAAATAGGTAACCTGCGTATGTGCGTAGGTTTTTATTGAATTTGTAGATACCTTCTAATACGAAGTAATCTACATCATCTGTTTTAACGCCAGCTTCTTCTGATTGCTTAAAGTTGTATGCAGCTTGAGCAATGAACTTATCCATCTTAAATGCAGTTGCAAGCTCGTAACCTGTTAGATCGGTGTTACCTTTTTCACCGCTTGCATAAGTAGCACCAGCGTAGAAGTTATTGAACTCGTAGCTTGCTGCTAGGTTATACTGGTTTGCGTCAACGTCAGTACCGTCTTGACCATTAACATAACCTGCACCTAACGATAGACCAAATGGGAATGCGTATTGGGCTGCAATACCGTAGCTATCTGAATCTTTTTCTGCATCGTTGTTTTCAGCAATGTAGTTTGCAGCAACGGTGAAGTTGTTAAACTCACCTGCGTATAAGAAGTTATTTTCACGCTTATCTTTGTTGCCATCAACAAGGTCAACACCGTCGCCACCAAATGTAGCAAGGATATCAGTGTAGTCTGTTAGCATTACTTGCGCAGAATCTTGCTTACCGTAAGAGAAAGCGCCCGCTTGAGTATCGAAACCAGCATATACGTAGCGGCTCTTAACTGTAGTATCGCTGCTGTCTGAAATTTCAGCTTCATATTTACCGAAAGCTGTTACGTCATCAGTAATTTTCGCTTTACCTTTTAGGTTGATACGCGCACGGCTTTTATCTTTAAACGCGTTACCAGTACCATCATCACCTTTGTTTGCGTCTGAAATATTAAAACGTGCTTCAGCTCGGCCGCCAATACTTAGTGATTTACTATCATCTTCGTAAACAGTTGCTGCATTCGCTGTACCTGCTACGAGTGACGCTAAAATTGCTGATGCCAATACTGCTTTTTTCATTTTTTATTCCCCTAGAAATAATGTAATTCGGGCTTCTGTGCCTCTTGATTGGCAGCAGATTAGTGCAGCAATGTTAAAGTTTCGTGTAAGTAAAAAGTTACTTTTATTACATATATCAATGAGATAAATGTGTGTATTTTGTGAGCTGGTACGTATTATGGAAAAAGCTATATTTGATAACAGGAAAAGCTTGTTTTAGGTCAATACCTAGATGAAGTTACTAGATAACGTAAGTTTGCAACGGTGGGATTAAATTAATTATTTTGTTAATAAAATTTGCTTTTTAGCGCTAAGTTTCTGATTGCTTAAATAATCGCAATATAGGGAAGGGCTGTATGTTTCAATTTATGACATCAACGAGAATTGTTTTTGGTGAAGGGGCGTTGCAGGAGTCATTGTCTCTTTTGAATCAATTTGGTTATTGCGTCTTGTTGGTGACAGGTCGTGATGATGAACGTTCAAAGCCATTAGAAACCTATTTTAAGCAACAGAACATGCGTTATCAGCGTGTTGCTATTTTGGGTGAGCCATTAATCGCAACTGTAGAAGAACTTGCTGTGATGGGGCGGAAATTTCGTCCTGATATGATCATCGGTATTGGTGGTGGTAGCGTGATTGATGTGGCGAAATCATTGGCTGCGATGATCCCCAATCAAGGCTGTGTCTATGACTATGTTGATGTCGTTGGTCGAAACGTACCGCTTCAAGTTAAGCCTTTACCCATGATTGCAATACCGACCACCGCAGGTACTGGTGCAGAAGTGAGTAAAAGTGCCGTTCTTCAATCTGCGCAAGAGCAAGTTAAAGTGAATTTGAGTAGTTTAGAGTTGTTTCCCGATCTCGCGATTATTGATCCCACATTAAGCTATGGTATGGATCCAATTATTTCAGGCTACTGTGGTTTAGATGCGTTAACTCATTTAATTGAAGCCTATGTTTGTGGAGAGCCTAATCCGTTAACTGACATGATCTGTGAAGAGGGAATACGCAGAGTCAGTGGTGCATTATTTACTGCGTGTTTAGATGATCACTTACTATCACGAAGTGACATGGCATTTGCGGCAATGCTGGGTGGAATGGCTCGAACTAATGCAAAACTTGGTGCGGCACATGGTTTAGCATCTGCGCTTTCCGGTCGTTTAAAAGCACCTCATGGTTTAATTACCGCAAGGTTGTCTCCTTATGTAATGAGAGAAAATATCAATGTGGCGCTAGAGGTCGGGCGTAATGACGTACTAAGCCGTTATCGTAAAGTGGCAACTTTGCTTACGGGTGACGATATTGCAGATATTGAGCAGGGGATTGATTGGGTGGTGGACGCGATTGAAAAACTCAATCTACCAACATTATCTGAGTTTGGGTTATGTAATACCTTATTTGAGATAGTGGCTGATGATGCATTGCGCAGTCATGCCATAAAGGGAAATCCATTGCCGTTAACTCAGTTACGTTTGATCAATATTTTACAGCAGGTATGCCATTGTCATCGTGATACAGATGAGCTGTATATTGAGTAAATTTAGTTGGAGTAGGGTGTTCGTTTTTTGCACATTTTGCAATTTAATCGCTTTTAGGCATAAAAGTGGTTTAGATAGCTATTTTAAAGGCTAAAAACAAAAAAAATTACAATTTATCTTACAAATATCCACTTTTTCTCTGCTTAATATTGACGTGCATGCGTAAAAAAGAAGTGATTGTAACATGAATTTTTATTTGTATGACTTTTTTGATTTTATTTTAATCAATGGCTTAAGTGCTTTATTGGTTGATTAAATGGTTAATACGCAATAGTTATTCATATTTTTACGTTTCCTAACAAATTTCGGTCCTTGTTATTATCTGTAATCTTTACAAAATCGAATTCTTTCCAAAGATTTTTTATTTTGTTGCTGTTTTTGTCGTTTTTACGTTGATCTGGCTCGCTGCATTGATTAGAATTCGCCGCGCATTTCGCATGCAACCACATTTTAATCTTTATCACTTTTGTTGAATTACTCCTGCAGGGAAATTAGATGTCTACGAAATTAGCTAACCCAGCGCCACTTGGCTTGATGGGTTTCGGTATGACTACCGTTCTTTTAAACATTCATAACGCTGGATTCTTTCCATTAGATTCAATGATCCTTGCTATGGGTATTTTCTACGGTGGTTTAGGTCAAGTTCTTGTAGGCATGATGTGCTTTAAGCGTGGTGACACGTTCGGTACAACAGCATTTACTTCTTACGGTCTGTTTTGGCTAACGCTTGTTGGTCTAATTGCAATGCCTAAGATGGGCTTTGCTGCAAGCCCTGCACACTTCATGGGCTGGTACCTAGCACTTTGGGGTGTATTCACTGCATTTATGTTCGTAGGTTCACTACGCTACCCACGTGCTAAGCAAGTAGTATTCGGTTCACTAACGATCCTATTCTTCCTATTAGCAGCGCGTGATTTCACAGGTAATGCAACTATTGGTTTCATCGCTGGTATCGAAGGTATCTTCTGTGGCGCAAGCGCAATTTACTTTGCTATGGCACAGGTACTAAACGCTGAGTACGGTCGTACAATTCTACCAATCGGTGAATTGAAGAAAGAGCAAGCAAGTCTAAAAGCTGCTGCTTAATCTTAAAATATTAAGAATTGAAGAGCCTCGTTGAAAAACGAGGCTTTTTTATATCTGGAATTCGCCTCTATCAGATATAAAAAAACCTCGCGATAGTATGGCGAGGTTTTGTGTATGTGAAACTTATTAATTAACAGCAAGATTGTGTAATTTGCACATTTGGCTTATAGGTAAAATTACCATCAGTATTCACATCATTCTCTCTACGAGATGTCGTTCTAAATTGTGATGGGGTAATACCGTATTTACGCTTAAATGCATCACAAAAATAAGCGGCACTACCAAAGCCTGAACGATTACCTATTTGAGAAATAGAATAGTTGGAGAACGTTAGGTAATTCAATGCAAGTCCCATACGGACATCAAGTAACAACTGGCTAAATGAAACACCTTCTTTGGCTAAATGGCGACGCAATGTGGATTGGGTCGTAAATAATGCTTTAGCCATATCATCAACACTCCACTTGCGCTGAGGATCTTGCGTAATTAAACGAGCAATCGTGCGCTCTTTTGGCTCATCATAGTTAAAGCGGTAAACATTAAATACATCGATACCTGCTTCATTGAGTGCCATTAAGATAAAGGTTAAACACTGGTTTAATAGTGTTTTTTCCATTGTGGAGCCACAAATTGAAGGCAACAACTTATTAAATAGGGCAAAGTTTTGCTCTACTACATCAGGTGTTTCAATTGTGTACACTGGTGAACAACTGGCTGTCGGGAATGTTGGTTGCTTCAATGCACTGATATATTTGAATGCTTCAGTGATTGACTCTTCATCGATCATTAACAATTGTAGTTCAATGTTTTCTTGGCTATTAAGTTGGTTAATAGAACATGAAATATGACTAAACTTTGGCACTACAAACGTACTATTATTTTTTAATTCAATAGCATGACCGTTAATATGAACATCGCCTTGGACATTAGATAATTTTACAATTAAGTGATGGTCGACATAAAACTCTTTCAAAACCACGTGGCTTTGAGAGAGGATACGCTTATATTTCATAGCAATACTGCTTCTCTAAAAGTGGAAATAAATCCTTCATTACACACCAAAATTAGGCGACCGTTCTAAGAGTATAGCCATTCTAAAGAGGAATATATTGGGATGGCTTTACAAGCGTCTGAGTATAGGACTAAACGAAACGGATGGATAGTTGAAAATTGGCTAACACGTGTTATCAATCACATTGATTATCCGATTCTAAATTAAATGACCGTAAATCGACATTAATTTGTATTATGAATTAATCAAAAAGAAAAATTCCTTAAGAGAATGCTTTGATAAGTATTGGGATAAGGGAAATTAGAGATAAAAAAAGCTGCCATGTTAGGCAGCTTTTTGAAAGATAAGCTTAATGCTAAATTAGCAAATTACTTTAATTGCTAGACCGCCTTGTGATGTTTCACGGTACTTAGCATTCATGTCTTTACCTGTTTCAAGCATAGTTTCGATAACTTTATCTAGCGAAACGCGAGGATCAGATGAACGACGTAGTGCCATGCGAGATGCGTTGATTGCTTTAACTGCAGCAATACCGTTACGCTCGATACATGGAACCTGAACTTGACCAGCAACTGGGTCACACGTTAGACCTAGGTTGTGCTCCATAGCGATTTCAGCAGCCATACATACTTGCTCTGGGCTACCACCCATAAGCTCAGCAAGACCTGCAGCAGCCATAGAACATGCTACGCCCACTTCGCCCTGACAACCAACTTCTGCACCAGAGATAGATGCGTTACGCTTGTATAGACCACCAACAGCACCAGATGCTGCGAAGTAACGTGTGTACTCTTTAGGGCCAACAGACTGAACAAACTTATCGTAGTAAGCCAGTACAGCAGGGATGATGCCACATGCGCCGTTTGTTGGTGCAGTTACAACACGACCACCTGCTGCGTTTTCTTCGTTTACAGCGAAAGCAAACATGTTCACCCAATCAACCACAGTCATTGGATCGTTGCTTAGTTTTTCAGATGTCATTAGTTGTTGACGAAGTGCTGCTGCACGACGTGGAACACGTAGAGGACCCGGTAGGATACCTTCTTCGTTCATACCACGTTCCATACAATCACGCATTGTTTTCCAGATGTTAGCAAAGTAGTTGCTGATCTCATCTTCTGCGTTCATTGCACGTTCGTTAGCCATCACTAGAGAGCTAATTGATAGGCCATGTTCTTTACATTGTTCAACAAGCTCAGAAGCGTAGTTGAATGGGTAAGGAACAACAACTTTAGATTCTTGTGCTTTACCGAAGTTTTCTTCATCAACAATGAAACCACCACCGATAGAGTAGTAAGTTTTAGAGAAGATCTTCTCGTCACCAATCCATGCATGAATAGACATACCATTCTCATGCAGTTCAAGGTTAGTTGTGTGGAAGTTCATGCCGCCATCACGAGGGAAATCAACAGTGTGGCAGTGCATACCAACAGGTAGGCGCTCTGTTTCTTCAACGCGCGCGATAAAACCTGGAATACTGTCAATATCAACATGCTCAGGGCTGTTACCTGCAAGACCCATAATGATAGCGATATCAGTATGGTGACCTTTACCAGTAAGAGAAAGAGAGCCGTATACGTCAACAGTAATCTTAGTTACGTCACGTAATTTACCCATAGAGCGCAGATCATCGATGAACTCTTTACCTGCTTTCATTGGACCGACAGTATGTGAACTGGAAGGGCCCACACCGATTTTGTAAATATCAAAAACACTGATCATGTTATTACCTCAGTCGGGGGAAGCGGTTCTTGCCTCCGGCCAAGACTGTATGCGTTTTATAACTCGCCCCTTCCTTGGCGAGCGTACTTAAAAAAGTAAGAGCAGAACCTATAAAGCATCCTGCTCTTAATTATCGTATAGATTAAGTCTATTGTACCAGAACGCTATACCTTTTCTTACCTTTTATGCTTCAAAAAAGAAGTATTTTTCTGTCGGTATAGCGTCTGATTATCAAGCGATTAGAATGCGCCGTAGATCACTGATGTAATTGCTGCGATACCACACAGAGCGGTGAAAATACGTGCTGCTACAGAAGTCTTGTATTTCGCCATTGCTGGTACTTTTTGCATCGCAACTACTGGCATTAGGAACAGAATTGCAGCAATCATTGGTGCGCCCATTGTTTCAATCATGCCAAGGATACTTGGGTTGATGATTGCAACGATCCATGTAGTGATAACGATGAATGCTAGAGACAGTTTTTCAATCTTGCTTACAGGCATGCTGCTGCGAGACTTAGCTAGACCAACAAGACCTTCATGTGCACCTAGGAAGTGACCGAAGTAGCTTGATGTGATAGCAGCGAAAGCAACTAGTGGACCTAAGTAAGAGATTGCTGGTGAATCTTTAACGTTCGCTAAGTAAGAAAGAACAGAGATGTTTTGCTCTTTCGCCATGTTTAGTTGCTCTGGAGACATAGATAGTACAACAGAGAACACGAAGAACATAACAAAGCCCATTAGCATCATTGCTGCGCCGCCAGTGATCATGTCAGTTTTCTTCACTGCATCTTCACCGTAAACGTGACGTTGTTCTTTTGCAAACTGGCTAATGATTGGGCTGTGGTTGAAAGAGAACACGATGATTGGGATTGCTAGCCATACAACAGCTGGCATAGAAGACCAATCTGGTGTTACAGACATCATTGATGTGTTCCAGTCAGGAATTAGGTAGATAGATAGCGCTAGTAGGATAAATACTAGAGGGTAAACCATTGCTGACGTTGCTTTTAGCATCAGCTCTTTACCAAATACTACACCTGCAGTCATCAGTGCGATCAATACGCCTGATAGTAACCAACGTGGAATTGATTCCATGCCTAGCTGGTTAACCATGAAAGAGTCAACGGTGTTAGTAATACCTACGCCGTAAATAAGAACGATAGGGTAGATAGCGAAGAAGTAAGCAAAAGTAATTAAGTTTGCACCTGCTTTACCGTAGTGCTCTTCAACCGTGTCTGTAATATCAGCATTTGGGTTTTTCGCTGAAAGAACAAAACGCGCTAGGCCTTTGTGAGCAAGCCAAGTCATTGGTGCTGCAATTAGCGCCAAAATAACAAGTGACTAGAAACCGCCCGCACCTGCTTTAATTGGAAGGAATAGAACACCAGCACCTACGGCTGTACCGAATAGTGATAATGCCCATGTGAAATCTTTGTAAGTCCAACGTGTTTTAGCTGCACCAGTTTTCACTGCAGTTGATGTGTTTTGCATTTTTTGTCATCCAAAAAAAGGGAACGGAACGGAACGTTGTTTTAGGAACACGTGCATTTTCGTTATTTATGGCGGGAATACAATGATAAAGATCTCGTTATGTAATCCATTTTATTTGTGGTACAAAATAAAAAGACATCGATCACAGTTTAAGATTTGGCAGGAGCTAAAAAAACAGCTAAACGACTACAAATTATCATCCCAAATTTGGTCTGAAAGCAGCTTAATCATTTGGGCTGTGGCACCCCATATTGGATAGCCTTCATAAGGGATGTTGTAGACGTGATGATTTTTGCCATTGATAAGAAATTTATGCTGACGAATATTATCAGGATTTAGCAGATGATTGAGTGGTGCTTCAAAGATCATATCCACTTCATTTGGGTCTGGAATGGCGATGTAATCTGGGTTAATAGTGGCAATAAAAGGCGTCACCATATAACCACTTACGGTAGGTAAAGCTGGCAAATTACCTAGCACATCATGACGGTGACAGATGATATTGGTTTCTTCAAATGTTTCACGAAGTGCGGTACTGATCAAATCACTGTCAGTCGGTTCAAAACGTCCCCCTGGAAAAGCAATTTGTCCAGGGTGATGTTTTAAGTGCTCTGCTCGTCGTGTTAGCACCACATGAAAGCCATTATTTCGACGCACCAGAAGGATAAGTACAGCAGCTTGTTTAAAGGGATGAGATGCATTCCAATGCTGGCGAATACGATCTTCATGACTTTGATCGTATTGCAGACTTGGTGCAAGAATAAATCGACTTAAAATTTGCTGCTGTTCAACCATAAAACCTCTTGGCTTAAATATTAATGTGATGTATTTATCAATACCTCTTATAAGACTGGCAGAATTTTGCTCAATTTGTCGAGAGTTTCTTGATATTCGCTATCAGCATCACTGTCTGCCACGATACCACCGCCAGCCCAAGCATGGATTTTTTGCTCATTTGCCACCAGTGTTCGAATCGTAATACTGGTATCCATTGCGCCACAACGGCTGATATAGCCAATACTGCCACAATAAATACTTCGGCGATGTGGTTCTAACTCTTCAATGATTTCCATTGCTCGCACTTTGGGTGCGCCTGTAATTGAACCGCCAGGGAAACAGGCTTTCAACAAATCTGTGGCACTGTGTTCAGTGCCTAATTCACCGATTACAGTGCTTACAAGGTGATGAACTGCTGGAAAACTTTCAATTGCAAACAGGTGAGGCACTCTTACTGTCCCCGGCGCTGCCACACGACCAATATCATTACGCAGTAAATCCACAATCATTAAGTTTTCTGCGCGATCTTTATTTGCCTGTTGTAGTGCAAGGGCATTTTCTTTGTCTTGTGCTTCATCGTTACTACGAGGGCGTGTGCCCTTAATTGGCTTAGTTTCAATTTGTCCATTACGCAATTGCAAAAAGCGCTCTGGCGATACAGACAAAATGGCGCCTTGGTGTAAGCGAATGAAACCAGAGAATGGCGCGCCATTTTCGGCTTCAAGGGCAAGGTAGGCTTGCCATTCATCACCTTCATAATTAGCTGTAAAACGCTGGGCTAAGTTAATTTGGTAGCAATCGCCAGACAGTAAATACTCTTGAATATTGTTAAATTTGTTACGGTAGCTATCACGGGTCATGTTCGACGACCATGATGATGTTAATGAAAAGCTATGAGCAGTTGTTGGCTCTGTTGCTTTTTGCGTATGAGCAAAAGCGGTTTGATGCTGTTCTAGCCATGCTTTACGTTGTCCATTTTTAGGCTCAACTAATGTCACAGTTTGCTTTTTATGATCAACGATCAATGCCCAATCATAAATGCCAAGCGCTAAATCTGGCAGTGGAATATCGTGCTCAGCCAGCGTGGCAATTTGCTCTACTTGGCGACCTAAATCATAACTAAAGTAGCCCAGTGCACCGCCAATAAAAGGAAGATCGTCAATTGGGCTAAGTGCAGGTAATAATTGCTGTTGTAGTGATTGCACTTCTGCAAATGGATCGGCAGTGTTGGTTTTTACTTCGCCATTGGCATAAGTGATGGTGTTAGTGTCACTTTCTGACTCGATAGTGGCTAAAGGATCGGCAACCACAATGTCAAAACGGTTATCGGGATGATTTTCTGCGGCTGAGCGTAATATCATAGCCCATGGCAAACCAGAGAGTGGTGCAAACCATGTTAATGCAGCGTCT
Organism: Photobacterium leiognathi; assembly: GCF_030685535.1. NCBI lineage: Bacteria > Pseudomonadati > Pseudomonadota > Gammaproteobacteria > Vibrionales > Vibrionaceae > Photobacterium > Photobacterium leiognathi. Next base: position 1,246,333 of record NZ_CP131601.1, read on the forward strand.
TTTGAATAGACGAGAGATGTAATGCTTAATTCTGGATGTGATTTACAAATCATTTTCTTTTTTGTGACAAGGGTTTGATTGGCGCGTAGCGCAATAATAAGTGCAAGAGTATCATATTCGGCGAAAGACGCCCAAAGATGAACATAGACTTAACGTGTACATCCCCCTACAAAATTGGAAGAATACTCCGGGCGCCATGGAATGATATTACTCAACGAGGGCAACTATGACAGTCATCCGTAAAGAAGATGTGATTAGTAGTGTGGCTGATGCATTACAATATATCTCTTATTACCACCCACTGGATTTCGTGCAAGCTTTAGAAAAAGCCTATAACAAAGAGCAAAGCCAAGCCGCAAAAGATGCGATCGCACAGATCTTAATTAACTCTCGTATGTCTGCCGAAGGACATCGTCCAATTTGCCAAGACACAGGTATTGTTACCTGTTTCGTGAAAATTGGTATGAACGTGCAGTGGGATAGCGATCTGACTGTGCAAGAAATGATAGATGAAGGTGTCCGTCAAGGTTACACCAATCAAGATAACCCATTGCGTGCCTCTGTGGTGGCAGAACCTGCTGGTCGTCGTATTAATACTAAAGATAATGCGCCTGCTGTGGTACACATTGATATGGTACCGGGTGACAAGGTTGAAATTCAGATTGCAGCAAAAGGCGGCGGCTCTGAAAACAAAACTAAAATGGTGATGCTAAACCCATCTGACGATATTGCTGAGTGGGTAGAAAAAACAGTACCACTGATGGGCGCGGGTTGGTGTCCACCGGGTATGTTAGGCATTGGTATTGGCGGTACAGCAGAAAAAGCAGCAGTACTTGCAAAAGAGTCGCTAATGGAATCGATTGATATCCATGATCTGAAAGAGCGTGGCGCACAAAATACTGAAGAAGCATTGCGTTTAGATATTTTTGAACGTGTTAACAAGCTAGGTATTGGTGCACAAGGGCTTGGTGGTTTAACAACAGTGCTTGATGTGAAAATCAAAACAGCACCAACACATGCTGCATCTAAGCAGGTTTGTATGATCCCGAACTGCGCAGCAACTCGTCATGTTCATTTCACACTAGATGGCACAGGCCCTGCGGAGCTTACACCACCTAAACTGGCTGATTTACCAGAAGTGACATGGGAAGTGGGTGACAACGTTCGTCGCGTTAACCTCGACACTATCACTAAGGCTGACGTTCAAGAGTGGAAGTCAGGCGAAACAGTACTGTTATCAGGCAAGATCTTAACCGGTCGTGATGCTGCTCATAAGCGCATTCAAGAAATGCTGAAAAATGGTGAAGGTTTACCTGATGGTGTCGATTTTAATGGTCGTTTCATCTATTACGTTGGCCCTGTTGATGCGGTAGGTGATGAAGTTGTAGGTCCTGCAGGTCCAACGACATCAACGCGTATGGATAAATTTACCGACATGATGTTAGGCGAAACAGGCTTAATGGGGATGATTGGTAAAGCCGAGCGTGGTCCTGCTGCAATTGAATCTATTAAAGAGCATAAAGCGGTTTACCTAATGGCTGTCGGTGGTGCAGCGTACCTTGTTGCGAAAGCGATCAAGAAAGCACGTGTTGTTGCGTTTGAAGATTTAGGTATGGAAGCGATTTACGAATTTGAAGTGGAAGATATGCCTGTAACGGTAGCCGTTGATTCAAATGGTGTGAATGCACACCAAACGGGTCCTGATACGTGGCGTGTTAATATTGCTGAAATGGAAAATTAATCTATTTCTTATTCATGAACTAAAAAGGAGCCTTGTGCTCCTTTTTTTATTTATTTAATAAAACAACAGCTTGGACTGTGACTTTGTCGCTATTTTAATGAATGAAACGAGAATGTTAAAAAATAAACATCTATTATTCATAAATATATTTTCTTTATAAATATTTTAACAAAACAGTGCCCTCGTTTATGGATGATGATGGAGAGTTCTATGAGGCGACAAGTTTATATAGCGGTTTTGGCATGTGTTGCCTTGATCGGCTGTAAAGAAGACAAAGCGATGGTGAAGGAACCAGAGTCGCGACCAGTGAAATTACAATCGGTATCAGTGGGTGATAATGAGTCACTGCGTTCATTTCCTGCCATTGTTGAAGCGGGTGATAAAGCAGTATTGGCATTTCGTGTCTCAGGACAATTAAATAATGTTCAAGCACATCCCGGAGAGTTTGTTCGCAAAGGGCAAACCTTAGCCACATTAAATCCAGATGAGTTATCGCTATTGGTGAAACAAGCACAGGCTCAATATGATTTAGCCAATGTGCAATTTAAACGTAATAGACAATTACGTAAAACTAACGTGGTATCAGAACTTGACTATGATGCGTCAAAAGCCAATTTAAAACAGGCAAAAGCGGCATTAGATAAAGCCAAATCTAATTTAAGCTATGCCAAGTTGATTGCACCTTATGATGGGCATTTATCGTTATCTATGATTGAAAACTTTGAATATGTGGCAGCTAAACAGCCAGTCATGCATATTCAAAGTGCCAAGTTGATCAATATGACCTTCCAGTTACCAGACTATTTACTCGCACGTTTTCAAGGTCATGCTGAAGAGATTAATCCGACGGTGGCATTTGATGCCTTAGCCAATCAAACCTTTCCTGCGCAATTTAAAGAAATTGACACCGAGCCCGATAGCAAAACGTCAAGTTACAAAGTTACTCTTTCTATGGCACGTCCAGAGGGGAGCAATATTATGCCGGGTATGTCTGGCTCTGTGACGATTGTACTTCCTCATGGTAATGCTGGGGCAATTCCAACTCGTGCTGTTATCACTGAAGGTAATAAACACTTTGTTTGGCGTGTGAATGACAAACAACAAGTTGAGAGAGTTGAAGTCACGCTAGATAAAAATAACCGTGTGATTTCAGGGCTCAATGATGGTGATGTGATAGCAACATCTGGTGTTTCTGAATTACAAGCTGGTCAAAAGGTCCGCTCATGGATCAAGGAGCGTGGACTATGATCAAGTCTTATCGTTTATTAACACTGACGGTGTGTGCTTCTTTTCTATTATTAGGTTGTGAAAAGCCGCAAGTCGAGCCTCGTGTCGCGCAACCGATTGTTAAAGTACAAACCGTAAAAGAGGGCAGTAAACCGCCTAAATTAACTTTCCCTGCGGTAGCTTCTGCTGCAGATAAATCTATTTTGTCATTTAGAATTGCAGGGGAAATCACTCAGGTATTAGTACATTCTGGGGATACGGTGAAGAAAGGGCAACTGCTAGCCAGACTCGATCCCCGTGATTACAAACTCGGTGTTGATGATGCTCAGGCAAAGTTTAATGTTGCTGATAGCCAATATCGACGTTCAGCTAAATTGTTACGTAATGGCTATTTACCGCAATCACAATTCGATGAACTAGAAGCACAGCGTAGTATAGCGAAAGCAAATTTAGAACTAGCGAAACTCCAATTGAGTTTTACCGAATTAAAAGCCCCTTTTGATGGTGTTATTTCCATTATTCCCGTCGAGCAATTTGAGAATATTAAAGTTGGTCAGCAGATCATGAATATCCATAGTGTTAACTCGGTGGATATCGAGATCCAAGCGCCAGATATGATTTATTCCAAGCAAAGTGTGTTGGATGTTGATAATGGTGATCGCTCTGCGGCAAAAGTTATCCTTCCTAATGGTGAAAAGCTACCTGTTAAATTAAAAGAGTTTACCACTGAGCCGGATCCTGAATCGGGATCTTTCCTTGTCACACTCACTATGCCAATGCCTAAGGATCAATTTATTTTGGATGGTATGTCGGTTGAAGTGGAAGCTGATGCTCAGAAATTACAGGTGTATAAAGTTGGTCAACAAATTGTCCCATTAGAAGCCTTATTTAACCAAGACGGTGACGCAATAGAAGCGACACATAAATATGTTTGGGTACTCACTCCTGAAAGCACAGTGACAAAACGTTTAGTTGTTACGGACAAAGTCGTCCCTGAAGGAGTGAGACTAAAATCAGGTCTTCAGGAAGGTGAAAAAGTTGTTATCACTGGAGTAAACCGCTTAAGAGAGGGACAAAAAGTGGTGGTGTTAGCTAAGGAGGGCCAACAATAATGAAACAAGATATAGCGACTTATTTTATCAAGAATAAGGTGATCAGCTGGATGCTGACGCTCATATTTCTTGTCGGTGGTACATTTTCTTTCTTTGGTTTAGGGCAGCTAGAAGATCCCGCATTTACGATTAAAGATGCCATGGTGGTGACGGCTTACCCAGGGGCTACACCACAACAAGTAGAAGAAGAAGTTACTTATCCAATAGAAAAGGCGATTCAGCAGTTAACCTATGTTGATGAAGTGAACTCCATTTCTAGCCGTGGTTTATCGCAAATCACGGTCACCATGAAAAACAACTATGGTCCTGATGATCTACCACAAATCTGGGATGAGCTCCGTCGTAAGGTAAATGATATTTCATCAAATTTACCGCCCGGTGTTGCTAAGCCTAAAGTGATTGATGATTTCGGTGATGTTTACGGTATTTTGCTGGCTATCACAGGTGATGGTTATAGCTATAAAGAGCTAAGTGATTATGTGGATTACTTACGCCGTGAAATTGAGCTGGTAGATGGTGTTGGTAAAGTCGGCGTTACGGGGAATCAGCAAGAGCAAGTCTTTATTGAGATCTCAATGCAGCGTTTAAGTAGCTTGGGGATTTCTCTCGAAACGATTTACAACATTTTAGCGACACAAAATTTAGTGACTAGCGCAGGCGCTGTACGTATTGGTGATGAATACGTGCGTGTTCATCCTACGGGTGAGTTTAAAAATGTTGATGAGTTGGGTGATTTGATCATTACCGAAAAGGGAGCAAATGGCCTTATTTATCTGCGTGATGTTGCTGATATCAAAAAAGGCTTTAAAGAAATTCCTGATAATTTAGTGGGCTTTAATGGTCATGAAGCACTGAATGTGGGGGTTTCCTTTGTCGAAGGCGTCAATGTTGTTGAAGTCGGTCAGCGTGTTATGCAAAAGCTGGCTGAACTCAAAGAGCAACAACCCGTTGGTATTGATATTGATGCAGTTTATAGCCAGCCAATAGAAGTTGATAAATCAGTTAGTGGTTTTGTGGTTAGCTTAGGTCAAGCAGTTGTCATTGTTATTGTCGTACTGCTGTTTTTCATGGGGCTGCGCTCAGGCTTACTGATTGGTTTGATCTTATTGCTAACAGTGCTGGGCACGTTCGTGTTCATGAAGTGGTTGGCGATTGATTTACAACGTATCTCATTAGGTGCCTTGGTTATTGCTCTGGGTATGCTGGTGGATAACGCCATCGTGGTGGTCGAAGGGATATTGATAGGGATGCAAAAAGGTCGAACGCGAATGCAGGCGGCCTCTGATATTGTTACCCAAACCAAGTGGTCATTATTGGGTGCAACGGTGATTGCGGTAATGGCATTTGCGCCTATTGGTCTATCGCAAGACTCAACCTATGAATATTGTCGAACGCTATTTACCGTGCTTCTTATTTCCCTCATGTTGAGTTGGTTTACAGCGATCTCGTTAACCCCATTCTTTGCTGATCTTTTCTTTAAGAATGTCAAAGTCGATCAAGCTGATGATCAAAAAGATCCTTATGGCAGCATTTTCTTTGTTGTTTATCGTAAGTCATTAGAGTTTTGTATGCGCCAAGCGTGGATGACAGTGATCGTATTGATCTTGATGCTAGGCGGTAGTGTGTATGGTTTTACATTATTGAAACAATCGTTCTTCCCGGCATCAACAACACCTATGTTTATGGTTGATGTTTGGCTCCCTGAAGGGACTGATATTCGTGCCACTAACGATACTTTAAAACAACTTGAGAAAGTGGTGGGGGCTGAAGAAGGGGTTGAATACGTTAGCTCAAGCGCAGGTAAAGGCTCGCAACGCTTTATGCTGACTTATGCGCCTGAGAAAAGTTATGCCGCTTATGGCGAACTAATTGTTCGGGTTGATTCGTTTGAAAGCGTAGTGCCTGTAATGAAAAAGTTCAGGGAGCAACTAGATAAAGATTTTCCTGAAATTGAATACAAAGCCAAATTGGTAATGTTAGGTCCTTCATCGGGTTCGAAAATTGAAGCGCGAATAGTGGGTTCCGATCCAACGGTACTGCGAGGTATAGCATCGCAAGTGGTTGATGTGATGAATGCCGATCCTGGGGCATTTAATATTCGTCATGATTGGCGTGAACGCACCAAGGTGATTGAACCTGTATTTAATGAAAGCCAAGCAAGACGTTACGGTATTACTAAAAAAGACGTCGATGAGTTACTGCAAATGGCATTCTCAGGGCTCAATATCGGTTTATATCGTGAAGGCACTAACTTAATGCCAATTGTGGCACGTTTACCGGAAGAAGAGCGTGTAGATATAAGCACAATTGAAGGGATGAAAATTTGGAGCCCTGCGATCCAAGGTTACATTCCGTTGCAACAAGTTGTGTTAGATGTGAATGTACGCTGGGAAGATCCGTTAGTGGTACGTAAAAACCGCAAACGTGTATTAACGGTTATGGCAGATCCTGATCCTATTGGTGAAGAGACTGCTGCAACCGTACAAAAGCGTATTATGCCAGCGATTGCTGCGATTGAATTACCGGAAGGTTATAGCTTGGAGTGGGGCGGTGAATATGAATCATCAGCAGATGCGCAAGCGTCACTGTTCCAAACTATGCCAATGGGTTATTTAGCGATGTTCCTTATTACTATTTTCCTATTTAATAAGGTAAAAGAAGCCTTGATTGTATGGGCTACCGTACCGTTGGCGATCATTGGCGTGACCTTAGGTTTGCTCTTATTAAATACCCCATTTGGTTTCATGGCATTGCTTGGTTTCTTAAGCCTATCGGGAATGCTGGTGAAAAACGGTATCGTTCTGCTCGATCAAATTGAAATAGAGATAGCAAGCGGTAAGGAGAAATACCAAGCAGTCGTGGATGCAGCAGTAAGTCGTGTACGTCCCGTTTGTATGGCGGCAATAACCACCGTGTTAGGTATGCTCCCACTGTTACCAGATGTGTTCTTTAAGCCAATGGCCGTTACCATTATGTTTGGTTTAAGCTTTGCCACGGTATTAACCTTGATTGTGGTACCTGTGCTATATCGCTTGTTCCATAAATTAAAAGTGCCAAGTAAGCAAACTGCATAACAGTCTGTTTAGTTAACAAGAAAGCGAAACACAAAAAACAAAAAGGCTTCCTGATGGAAGCCTTTATTTTATTCTGTGTTTGTTAGCGATTAAGCATTCACTTTCCAGCTCATGGTTTCGCCAGCTTTAATTGGTACAACTGTGTCGCTACCAAATTGCATTTCTTCAGCAACAGTCCATGACTCTTTTACCAGTGTAATAGTGTCTGTATTACGTGGTAGACCGTAGAAATCAGGGCCATTGAAACTTGCAAAGCCTTCTAGCTTATCTAATGCATTCGCTTGTTCAAATACTTCTGCATAAAGCTCAATAGCTGCGTGAGCTGTGTAAGAGCCAGCACAACCACAAGCTGCTTCTTTACGACCTTTAGCATGTGGCGCAGTATCTGTGCCTAAGAAGAACTTTTTGCTACCACTGGTTGCAGCATCAACTAATGCTTGCTGGTGGGTATTGCGCTTAAGGATTGGCAAACAGTAGAAGTGTGGGCGGATGCCGCCAACTAACATGTGGTTACGGTTAAACATTAAGTGGTGAGCCGTAATCGTTGCAGCAACATTATCACCTGCATTTTTTACGAACTTCACCGCATCTGCTGTGGTGATGTGTTCTAGTACAATTTTTAGTGATGTGAACTCTTCAACGATAGGGCCAAGCACTGTATCTAGGAAAGTTTTCTCACGGTCGAAAATATCAACGTGATCATGAGTCACTTCACCATGAATTAGCAGAGGCATACCCACTTCTTGCATTGCCACTAACGCAGGGCGAATTTTATCAATTGATGTTACGCCTGAGTCTGAGTTAGTTGTTGCACCTGCAGGGTAAAGCTTTGCTGCATACACATGGCCAGATGCTTTCGCTTTCTTAATTTCTTCAGGTGATGTGTTATCTGTTAGATAGATAACCATAAGTGGTGTGAAAGTTGGACTTGGTTGAGCGTCTAGGATGCGCTCGCGGTAAGCTAAAGCAGATTCTGTATCTGTAACAGGAGGGATCAAATTAGGCATGATAATCGCGCGTCCCATGTAACGGCTAATATCCCTTACTGTATCTTTTAATACATCGCCATCACGTAAATGTGTGTGCCAATCATCAGGACGAGTAATCGTTAATGTTGTCATTTTGTTTCCCTTCCAAAAAATTTGCCCGATTCTAAAAGCATCTCAAGGCTAAGTAAAGGTCATTAAACCCACAATGAGTTTGTTTGTTGAAATAAAATGCAATCGTTTGCGAAGTTTACCAAAGACGTAAAGGATCACAGCAATAGAGTAAAAATACCAGTATCATTACTCTCTTTTCTTCATGCTAACGACGGAATACACCACAAACACCATGCCAATAGCGTGAAACCAAGTAAAAGGCTCGCTTAAGATCGTAATGGCAAAAACAGCAGTAATAGCCGATCCCACATTACTGGTTAAACTTAGCTGAGATGGGGTGAGTTTCTGCATAGCTGCAGCAACGAAGAAAGAGGGAAGTACGGTACAGAAGATCCCAAGGGCGATCCCTAATCCGATTAGTTGAGGATCCAACGTGATCACATTGATGCCTTGCCACTGACTTTGAATCAAAATAACGATCCCAGCAGATCCCATACCAATACAAGTAAATAGCTGGCTTCCCATTTGGCTAATTAACTTTTTGCTCATAATTAAATAACAAGCAAAGATAAAAGCAGAAGCCACTGCCAATCCGCTCCCTAATAGAATGTTATTGCCGATATTATTCATGTCATGAAAAACAATTAAAGCAACGCCGATATAACCAAGAAAAATCGCTTTAAAAGTACCTTTTACGGGTGTTTGCTTTAATACAATCCAGCTGATTAACACGACAAAACTTGGAAATAAAAAGATCAATAGTCGTTCTAATTGCGCACTGATATATGCCATAGCTGCAATATCTAAATATGATGCTAAATAGTAACCAAGAATGCCCACAGCACTGGCAGCTAAGCCATAACGTTTGAAATTGGTTCGATTCTCTGTTTTTCTCAGCAACCAGAACATCATAATGATGTAAATAGGAACTGAGCTAAAAGCACGTAATGCCATAATTGAGACAGCATCGCCACCAAACTGGTAAGCAAGCTTAATAAAGACAGGTTTGATGGAAAATAACGCTGTACCAATTAGCGCAAAAAAGATGCCTTGATTGATATTAGGATAGGATGTTTCGCTATTTTCTATGGGTTTATCTTGGGTTGATTGTGTCATGTTATTTCTCGCTGAATGTTAATAAAAAGGCTGCGAGAAATGCGGTAGGTCACTGGCTGAGCATAACTCACAGCCAGATAGCAATAGACTACCGACCGGATGGCAGTAGCGTATTGAGGAGCCAAGTGTAGATAGTTGAGTGGTTCATAAGTTGCCTATTTATTGAGCATTAAAATCAACTTACGTGAATAAATAATGAGTTACAAGCTATTAATTGCATTCATTAATGATTTGTTTTCTGCACAAGTAAATTGCTCGGTTATAAAATCAATAAAAGCTCTCTGTCGATAAGGCATATTGAGGTTTGGAAGATACTGCATAAAGACTTCACCTTGGTAATTATCGAGTAATACCCAATGTGGCAGTACGGGGGTTAATGCACCTGACTCGATGGCTTTCTTAGCCACAAAAAAAGGTAATACAGCAATACCAAAATGATTCAGTGCTGCTTCTAACCGCATTTCAGTATGGTTAACAATATAACGACCATTAACAGTTACCGTTACTTGCTCATTGTCTGTTTTAAAACGCCATTGGTTATCGACAATGGTTTCTCCAAGATAAATACAATCATGATCGACTAACTGCTTGGGATGCTGTGGCATACCTCGTTGGGTGAGATATTGTGGTGATGCACATAAGACGAGATGGTTAGTGGCTAAGTTTTTTGCAACCAAGTTAGCTTGTGGTTTATTGGTAAGTTTAAAAACCACATCGACATCGTGATAGATAGGATCTATCGGTTTATCCGTTACTTCTATCTTTAGCTTAATTTTTGGATGTTGCTCTACAAATGACAGCAGTAAAGGCTGAAGCACTTGGCGACAAAATGCCTTTGGTGAAGCGATGGTTAATTGTCCTTCTACTTCTTGTGTATGGTTAGCCGCAAGATCTACCACATCCTGTGCATTTTGTAGGATATTCTTACCGTATTGATAAGCTTCTTGCCCTGCATGAGTCAGTGATTGGCTACGTGTACTTCTTTTGATCAGCTGTACTTGCAGCTCTTTTTCTAATCGACTTATCTGTCGGCTAATGCCTGATGGTGTCATCCCCAGCTTTTTTGCCGCAGCACTGAAACTGTCAGACTCCACAACAGTAACAAATGCTGCGATATCAGGTAGAAGCTGAATGATTTTATTTTTGTCCATCAGTCACAAATCCTTTGCTTAGAGTGTGGATTATCAATTATCAGTCAAACATATAACATTCATTCTTACAAGATTGCAGCGAAAGAAAGGAAGAATGAATGGAACACGTAGAACAGCATAAAGTCGGATCTTTGAATAAATCGTCAATAGCAATAATTGGCGTGTTAGCTGCTGCAGTTTTTTGGGGAACTAGTTTTGGTGTTGCCAAAGAAGCAATGCTTTATACCGGTGTATTAATGTTTTTGGTGATACGTTTTTGTTGCACTCTCGTGGTGATATATCCTTTAGTCGCGAAAAAAATAAATTGGAAAGTTTGGCGTCAAATAGCACCAACAGGCGCAATATTAAGCATTATTTATTTAGCTGAAACTTATGGTTTAAAGCACACCACGGCGTCTAATGCCGCTTTTTTAATCAGCCTATTTATTATCTTTACACCTGGTGTTGATGCACTGATAAATCGCCACAAAATAGCTGTAACAGATTTGTTTGCTGGGGTGATTGCAATTGCAGGAGTGTGGCTGTTAGTGGGGGACAGTTTAAATACTGTCGATTTTAATATCGGTAATATTTTAATTTTGATCGCGGCATTAGGGCGTGCAGCTTTTGTTGTAACAACGAAAAAGAAAATGGATACACAGCCTAGTGATCCTATGGTAGTGACTTTCATTCAGCTATCAGTAGTAACGTTAGTTTGTATATTTTTGCTGATCTTAACAGTACCTAGTGAGCAGTATGTTTTACCTAACGCGATGAATTTTTGGCTTTACATTGGTTATCTCGTGGTATTTTGCACCTTGTTTGCTTTTTATATTCAAAACTATGGTGTGAAACATACCAGCCCGACTCAAGTTTCATTTTTACTAGGGCTTGAGCCAGTGTTTGGTGGTTTATTTGCTCACTGGTGGTTAGGGGAAAGATTCGATAGCATTCAGTGGATAGGAGCAGGCTTGATTGTTTTTGCTGCAATGTTTATTTCACTCAAGTTCTCTTTTCGTCGACGAATAAAAATAAGCCATGTTGCAGAGATAGAAAAGCCGATCGGATGATCGGCTTAACATGAGTATCGCAATGGCAATGACCAATTGTTGATAAGTTTACAGCTTAAATTTATGTACCAATTGGTTTTGCTCTGTTGCCAACGTATCAAGCATTGAACTGGCTTCAGCCACTTCTTCCATTGCAGTGTAGTTGGTATCAGCAATATGACTGATGTCTTCTAGGCTGCGAGCAATATCTGCCGTTGTTGTGCGTTGCTCTTCAGCCGATTGTGCAATTTGGCTACTCATTTGGCTAATTTCAATGATAATCGCTTGGATCTCTTCCATTGCACTATTAGCATCAGATGCTTGGTTGATGCTGTTATCCATTTCGGTTACACAGCTCTGCATCATTTCCATTGCTTGGCCTGAACTACTTTGTAGGTTCTGGATCATGGATTCAATTTCAGAGGTAGAGTCAGTAGTACGTTTCGCTAGCACTCGTACTTCATCTGCAACCACCGCAAAACCTCGACCTTGATCGCCAGCACGTGCGGCTTCAATGGCAGCGTTAAGTGCTAGTAAGTTAGTTTGATCGGCGATATTACGGATCACATCTAAGATAGAGCCAATATTGCTACTCATTTGCTGTAGATCAGATACTGCTGTTACTGAGTCATCCAAACGAGTTGATAATTGGTGGGCAATATTGATGTTCTTACTCATCACTTCACGCCCTGTCGCGGATGCACGTTCAACCTCGTGAACACGTTCCATGGTGTTTTGCGCACTTTGAGAAACGTCGGTTACAGAATGTTCCATTTCCGTCATTGCTGTTGCGACAGAAACGGTTTGTTCACGTTGATCGTTTAAGCGCTGTTTAGCCAATGCCGTTGTGCTTTGGTTTTCAGCGGCAACTTTAGTTAAATCTTCTGAAGCCTGACTTAATTGGCTAAGGATTTGTTGCAAGTTACCAGCAAGTGTATTGATGTGATGGCTTAGCTTATTGAATTCAATAAACTGTGAGCGCTCGGTACGCTGCGTCATATCGCCATCAGTTAACGATTCTAGCGTTTTCAGCATAGATACCAATGGACGACGTACACTACGCGCTAAATACCAACCAATTGAAATAGCAAGTAAAATAACAATGATACCAATACCAACAGCTTTAGTAATACCTTGGTTGTATGTGCTATCTGCGGTTTGGATAGCTTGATCCATTTGGTTAGTTGCTTGTTGGTTAAACTGCTCAAGGATCGACATTGCTTGGTTAACTTCTTTAGTTAACGTGGCGATGTTGTTATATAGACGGGTTTTCGCTTCAATGTATTCGTAGTGCTGATCAAGTACACCACCTTTCTTACCAATATCTAGGGTGTATTGATTAATCGACTTACCGAATGAATCTTTTAAACCTGAAAGTAGGGTAGTTAAACTACGGAAAGCATTGGCTAGGTGGTTAACGCTACGCTTGTTTGCTTTGATGGCAGTTTCAATACTGCTGATATCGTCAGTCGCTAGTGCATCAGAGGTGATCGTTTCCGTCTCTTTTAATTTAACGAAGAAGTTTTTTGCCATCATTTTAACGGCCATATTATCTTGTTCGTTAATATACTCTTTCATGCCGATACTCAGTTCAGCTTGTAAGCGTTGGAAACGACGAGCTGACTGTTGACGCTCATCACCCGCTAGCATTTGAGTACGGTAGTTTTGCATCGCAACTTGTGCTTCAGCAAAATAACGTTGTTCAAGTGCTGTCAGTGCGTTGATATAGTTAGTGAGCTCTGGGTTACTTTCGGCAACCGCCACTAACTCTTGGCGAGCTGAGGCAAACTCTTTGGTTGCTTTATGAAAATCAGCTTCATAGGTTTTCATTGCAGCCGGATCTTGGCTAGTAAGAAAGTCTTTAAAGGTTTTATCGGCAGCAAGAAGTTTAACGCTTACTTTATTTGATATAGAGACTAAAGGAAGTGCGTCTGTTGTCACCGTTGTTAACTGATTATGGATACGGTTTGTTCCATCAAGCATAAGCACAATGGTTAAAACAAACAATGCAACCATAACCACAAAACCTGAGTACATACGGCGTATGACTGAAGTTTGGCTAGATTTCTTCATAATATCCCTATATTTAGCAAGAGTCAGTGTCATCATACTGCTGACCGATTAGTCAAAACTTTCAACCTGATAATTAATGAATCCTTTGCGCAAAGAATGCTAAATTCGCGACTGAAATTATCAAATTAACTTTAGTCTATACTATCGTCACTTCAGCTAGACTCTTGATAGATAAATCGATTCGGGCATCAATTGTTTGATCGCTGCATCAAAAAAACACGAAAGGATGAAATTTTTTCCTTATAAAATGTTAAAAACGGTGTTCATTATTGCGCAATAGTAATGACTGGCGCATACTCAAGAATCAAATTAATAACAATGAGTTGATGGAGTCAGAAATGGCGGAAGAAACTATCTTCAGTAAAATTATTCGTAAAGAAATTCCAGCCGATATTTTGTATCAAGATGATTTAGTAACGGCATTTCGTGATATTAATCCTCGTGCGCCAAGCCACATCCTAATTATCCCAAATAAACTGATCCCAACAGTGAATGATGTTGAAGCAGATGATGAATTAATGATGGGACGTATGTTCACTGTTGCGCGTCAACTTGCTGAAAAAGAAGGCGTTGCAGAAGATGGTTACCGTTTAATTGTTAACTGTAATCCTCACGGTGGACAAGAAGTTTATCACATCCACATGCACCTACTTGGCGGCCGCCCATTAGGTCCAATGATTGTTGGTTAATTGCTATTTTTGATTCTCTTGACGTAGTTAAGCGAAGAGAGAGAAATATATCGTGTTTATTGAAGCTTGAATATTGCATCTGTTTACATTGTAAATGTGACATTTTGCGCAATATTCAGGCTTTTTTATTGGTCGTTGCTGGTGATAAATACAGCAAAATTGAGAGAAATGCAGAACATTGTTGGCAATCATTGCTAGCTAACATTAAAATTCATTTCCGTTATTGATGAAATGACACAAAAGCAGGACGCACAGTAATAGTGTGGGGTTGTAGACATAAGCACCAGTGTTCTGGTGGTCGCGCTATTAGGAGGCGTGTAATGAAGTATTTAATGGCATTATTTTTAGCACTAATGGTTACAGCATGCAGTAGTGATCCCGCTGGCATTAGTATTGAAAATAGCAATCAAAATGTCGTTATTGGTAATGCTGTTCTTGCACGTAGTTTAGCGTTCAACAATGCCCACACATCTAAGGTTAACGGATTAATGAAAGCGTCTGTTGTAGTCGCGAGTAAAGTTAACACGGATCTGAACTTGCAATACCGATTTTACTGGTATGATGCGCAAGGTTTAGAAGTCAGTGGAAGTGATGCGCCTTGGCACCAATTTGTACTAAAGGGCAATGATACGATGATGCTACAAGGTGTTGCTGAAAAATCAGAAGCAAGCCAATATCGTATTTATGTACGCAAAGCCGAACACTGATTTAATTGAAAATATCATTAAGGTTTCATAATGAAAAAAAGCGTTCTTGCATTATTGGCGGCATCATCACTGTTAGGTGGTTGTGCTCAAACTGTCGATTATGTGAATTCACATATTCCTGAAACGCCATCCATTAACTTTGGCTCTAATGATTTAGAAAATACAGCATCAAAGATGACAACGAAGATGTTGTCTTCACCTGCAGTTGCTTCTATTACTTCTGGTCGTAAGCATCCTATTGTTGTTGTAAACAATATTCAAAATAACACCAGCGGTCATGTAGATACAGCATCACTGACAGATACGATCAAGTCTAAAATCTCACGTTCAGGCAAATTCAAGTTTGCTGAAAAGTCTCGTATTGATGCTGTTCGCCAGCAGATGAATTTCCAAGATGATGATCGTTTTGTTAATCAAAGTACAGCGATTCAATTTGCCAATATGGTGGGCGCGCAGTACATGTTATATGGCAATTTGACCAATACAAGTAAGCGTCAAAACGGTCAAAACGTGCCTTTCTATAAAATGACAATGCGTTTGATGAATACCAAATCTGGCGCGATTGAATGGGCTGACACAGGTTTAGCACCTAAAGGCGATTCTCAAGGTTGGTAATCGTCAACATGGTTTGGTAACGGTACTATTTAGTAATGAAAGATAACGAGCACTTTGATCCTACACCGTTGTCCCTGTTACCAGACGCACAATTTCTAGCAGCGACGCCTCTTTCTGGAGGATTAACCAATCGCTGCTGGAAATTATCGTTATATCACCCCTCAACTCAATCTTCTGCTGATTATGTATGGCGACCATTAACTCAATCGGCATATATGTTTGGTGTTAATCGCCAGCATGAATATCAATTACTGCAAGCTATTGCTGAAAGTGGTATTGCACCTAAGTCTTATTCATTATTACCGCCGTCATCATCAATGAATGAACAGGTATTAATAGTTGAGTGGCTAGAAGGAAAACAAGCTGCTGATGATGTTTCTGATACACAGCTATGTCAATTGCAGGCGCAGATCCATGCTTTACCTTTGCCGGAGCATCGTTTAGAGGTAAAACAGCGCTTATCATTTTATTGGCAACATATCCCCGAGCAATTTAAGTCCATTCAATTAGTGGCGATTCATCACTATTTTCAAGCGCAATCTTTTCCTCAGTATTTTTCAGATACTTGCTGTCATTTTGATTTAGGGCGATACAACATCATTGTACCTTGCGAGCATCAGTCGATTGCACAGGGTGAGCAACCGAGGTTAACAGTCATTGATTGGGAATATGCAGCTGCTGGCAATCCATCGTTAGATTTAGCCATGACCATTATTGCTAATGATTTAGATCTTGAGCGTGCCGTAACGGATTATTGCCGAGCAAGACTGCAACATGACGATACTTTTGTTGTTAATTTTGAGCATTGGGTTGAGGCTGTCAATGCATGGCAACCTTGGTGTGAGTATCTAGCACTGCTTTGGTATCTGGTTGGTTATCAAGTATGGGAAGATGAAGAGTATTTTTATCAAGCAAATAGATTAGAGCAAAAGTTAGCGTCACTCGTAAATTAATCATCCTGTCATTGTGATTGTGGCAAGCTATGATTATTGTTGAAGCGTTTGTACAAGGAGCTGTACTGATGTGGAAAAGAATAGTAACTGCGATACTGATGGTCTTTATGCTATCAAGTTGCACCTTAAAATTAGGTTATAACTCACTCGATTTTTGGATAGATTATTACCTGTCTGATTACCTTGATCTTAATTCAGCTCAACAAAGCCAGTTAGAGCAAGGCTTAGATAGCGCACTTGCTGAACATCGCAAACAGATCTTACCTCAATTTCATCGTTTAATTTTTTCTCTCCAAAACGATTTGAAACAGCCGCTCACTGCCGAGCAAATTGCCCATTATCACGATGCTTTCACCAAAGCAGGACAAGCCTCAGCTGTTGTTTTTGTCGCACCTATTACTAAGGTGGTTAAAACAATGGGGCCGAAACAAGTCAGTTACAGCTTACAAGCGATACAAGAAGAGATCAGCGAACGTAAAAAAGAGCGATTATCAAAAACAGCTAAAGAGCGCTTACAAGACCGTTACGATGAGTTAGAAGATAAAGCGACAGATTGGATAGGGCGGTTAACCCAACCTCAGAAACAGCTGATAATGCAATTAGCGCAATTGCAATTACAGCAATCGACAGTGTTTCAAAATATCGCACAGAATAATGTGTCACAGCTAACTAAGGCATTAAAGCAGCGTAGCGCCCCTGAATTTGAACAAATTATTACGCTACAAGTAAAAAATATTATTGGCTTTGAAAGTTCGATATATCAGTCGCAACTTGATAAATATTTGGCGCAGCGATTTGAAATAATGCGACAGTTAAACCACAGTTTAAGCCAGCAACAGTTACAGCATTTACAGGCAGAGCTGACGGAATTGCGTAAAGACATCGCGGAATTAATTCAAAACCGATAATGGTATTGATATTGCGCAGCGTACTTTTGCTGACTGGAATATCGATATATAGCTAGATTGTTGCAAAGTTTGCAGCGAAGATCATAAATTTTACAATCGTTCTGCTAAACCACATTAAAAGTGTTAGATTTATACAGTTCGAAAAGGACAGGATAATATTTAGTGAAAGCGAGAGGGAATTGAAATGATTATTTATTTGCACGGCTTCGACTCAACAAGCCCTGGTAATCATGAAAAGGTTTTGCAATTGCAGTTTATCGACCCTGATGTCCGCTTTGTAAACTACAGCACACTTCATCCTAAGCATGATATGCAACACCTATTAAAAGAGGTGCACAAGCTGGTGGATGAAAGTAAGGATGAGTCGCCATTGATTTGTGGTGTGGGGTTGGGGGGCTATTGGGCTGAGCGTATTGGCTTCTTATGTGGGATTAAACAAGTCATTTTTAACCCAAATTTACATCCTGAGTTGAATATGGAAGGACGCATTGATCGCCCTGAAGAATATTCTGACATTATGACGAAATGCGTAGAGGATTTTCGTAAAAAAAATGCAGGTAATTGTCTTTGCATACTTTCAACTAATGACGAAGTATTAGATAATCAAGCTACAAAAGATGAGCTAGATCAATTTTATGACATTATGTGGGATGAAAACGAAACACATAAGTTCAAGAAGATCTCGCAACATCTACAAAAAATAAAAGCGTTTAAAGCGCAATAGTAACGAAACATACTACCTCCTACATTACAGACGGATCATGGATCCGTCTGCCTACATATGTGGCCTTACTGGTCTCAGATACCTTTTTGCCTAGCAGTCTGGTTGCTCAATAAACAATCAAAAAACAGTCTGTTATGCAGTTAGGTATTTGTCGGTTTAAAAATTCATAAAATTAGAGAGGAAGTAATTTTGACTCGAATTATCGTTG
Organism: Photobacterium leiognathi; assembly: GCF_030685535.1. NCBI lineage: Bacteria > Pseudomonadati > Pseudomonadota > Gammaproteobacteria > Vibrionales > Vibrionaceae > Photobacterium > Photobacterium leiognathi. The sequence continues at coordinate 1,264,759 of NZ_CP131601.1, forward strand.
TTGGAGGCGGTGCAGGTGGTTTAGAGCTTGCTACAAAGCTTGGTCGTACCCTGGGTCGTAAAGGTCGTGCAGAAGTTACTTTAGTGGATCGTCGTGCAAGTCACCTATGGAAACCGTTACTACATGAAGTAGCAACAGGTTCATTGGATGCAGGTGTCGATGCAATCAGTTATCGCGCACATGCGAAAAATCACCACTTTGATTTCCAAATGGGCTCATTAGAAGGCATTGATCGTGATAATAAAACCATCACACTTGCTGCACTGTATGATAAGCAAAATGAGTTGTTAGTGCCTGAGCGTACGTTAGAGTACGATATTCTTGTGCTAGCGATTGGTTCAACATCTAACGATTTCAACACGCCAGGGGTTCGTGAACACTGTATTTTCTTAGATAGCCCTGAGCAAGCACACCGTTTCCGCTCTGAAATGAACAATCAGTTCATGAAGTTACATGGTAATAAAGAGCAGAAAACTGTGGATATTGCGATTGTTGGTGCGGGTGCAACAGGCGTTGAACTTTCAGCTGAGCTGCACAATGCGGTACAAGAGCTACATAACTATGGTTTCGGTGACTTAGATAGCTCTCGTCTAAACGTAAACCTAGTTGAAGCAGGCGATCGTATTCTTCCTGCGCTACCACCACGTATTTCTCAAGCGGCACACAGTGAGCTAACGAAATTGGGTGTAACCGTTCGCACAGGCACTATGGTGACTAAAGCGGATGAAACTGGTTTAACAACTAAAGATGGCGATCATATTCCTGCACAAATCATGGTGTGGGCTGCAGGTATTAAAGCGCCTGATTTTATGAAAGATATCGCAGGTCTAGAAACCAACCGTATCAATCAGTTAGTGGTTAAGCCAACACTACAAACAACACGTGATGATGATATTTACGTTATCGGTGATTTGGCATCATGTGTACAAGAAGATGGTTCATTTGTACCACCTCGTGCACAGGCTGCACACCAGATGGCAAGCCGTTGTTTCTCAAACATCGTAGCGAAAATTACCGATCGTGAGCAAAAGCCTTACGTGTACAGTGATCATGGTTCACTAGTATCACTAAGCCGTTTCTCAACTGTAGGTAGCCTGATGGGTAACCTATCAAAAGGTTCTATGATGGTTGAGGGGCGTATTGCTCGTATGGTGTATATTTCGCTATACCGCATGCACCAAATGGCGCTACACGGTATGTTTAAAACGGGTCTTATTATGTTAGTAAGCCGTATTAACCGTGTGCTGCGTCCAAGCTTAAAACTACACTAAGCTTAGCTTTGATAAGTAAATAAAAAACGCCAGCATGATTGCTGGCGTTTTTGTTTTAAGCTGTTTAACAGTAGCTTGTTAGCACTTAGTTGATTTTGAATAACTCAACATCAAAGATCAGTACAGAGCCTGGGGGAATGCTACCTGCGCCATTGTTACCGTAAGCCAGATTAGCAGGGATGAAGAAACGGACTTTTTCGCCCACAACCATGTGCTGTAAACCTTCCGTCCAGCCTTTGATCACACGGTTCAGTGGGAAAGAGATCTTCTCGCCACGATCAACAGAGCTATCAAATACAGTTCCATCAATTAATGTACCGTGGTAGTGAACCGTTACACTGTCTGTTGCTTTTGGGTGCTCAGTACCTGTGCCTTTTTGTAGGACAAGGTATTGCAAGCCTGAAGGAGTTGTCTGTACACCTTCTTTTAATTTGTTTTCAGCAAGGAAGGTTTCACCTAACTTGATGTTCTCAGCTGCAACTTGTTTATTGTTGTATGAACGATAAAGGAAGAAAGCCAATAAAACGGCAACCACTACGGCGATAACAATTTTTGACACAATAGTATCCTTACAAATGAATTTGTTGCATCTTACCATTTCACCGTGTTTCTAACAGCATGAAAACGTAAAACAATGGGGCTGGTAACAGCTTTTAGTGATGGCACATATTCGCGATATTGGCGGTGACAATGTCATCGTTGATCGTCACTTTGTTTTTCTCAACAAAGAACTGAAGCAGTTGCTCAATGCTGAGATCTTTTAGTTTACAGGTATAGAAAGTCGCATCAGCGCCAAACTTGTCTGCTACTTCTGTTTTGAGTGTAGCTAAAGTGTATGGCGTGTCTGACTCAATCAGTAAATTTAAGATATCGTGTGCATGAAAAGTGTTCATAATGAAGCTGTCCTTGTTTATTTTTGCTACTTGAGAGCAGCATAAACCAAGGACAAAGCGTGAACGTTGATTTGAATTAATAAATAGCATTTAAAATACAACTATTGATTTCGTATCTTAAATTACACCATTAAATCTGTTGGTACTAACGAGAAGACGAGGCCGTCTAAAGGCTTATTGTGATAGAAAATGCGGTTACGCGCTTCACATTCAAATTGTGCATTGCAGGCTTTAGCTGTTTTTTGACTGGCGTAGTTATCAATGTGAGTAACGATCTCTAATCGTGTTAACCCTAACATTTGAAAGGCAAACTGTACTGCTGCAATATTGGCTTCGGTTGCAAAGCCTTGCTGGTGATAACTGCTTCGTATCCAATAACCTAAATTGGCACTGTTGGTCATTGGAATAATGGCACTGAGTGAAACTGTACCTAAAAATTCGTCATCAAAGCGGTTAAAAATCGCAAATTCGTAGCTAAAATCGGTTTGCCAACTTAGCCTACTAGCATTAATCCACTCATGGGCATCATGTTGATCAAAACGCTCATCACACCATTCCAGCCATGGTGACAAATCAACAGTAGATTCATGTACTGCAGTAAGAAAATCGCTGAGATCGGCATTTTTAAATGGGCGAAGAGTCAGTCGAGGCGTAGAAAGTTCGAAATCAAGTTTCATGGCTATCCTGCCTATAAAGAAGAAAAAGCGTGGAATGAAAAGTACTGACCCCGCGAGATCAGTACTTTCTGGTTGTTACTTAGTTACAGCATGTTTTGACGAAATTGCTCAAGCAGATCTTCAAGGAATTTAATGCGTTTCTTGCGATCTAATTGTTCAGCCAAAATCTTCAGTTTGGTTGGTCCTTCCATTCTAAAGATATTTGGTTGGGTCTGAAGTAAACCGACTAAGAATGTTGGGTTAATTGCTGCATTTTGATCAAATTCAAAATAGCCGCCTTTTTCACCATTCTCAATTTTCTTAATACCAATGGTAGCTGCTTTCAGTTTTACACGATTTACTGTTAATAAGTTCGCAGCTGCATCTGGTAACAAGCCAAAGCGATCGATTAATTCCACTTTGATTTCGTCTAATTCGTTATCGTCTTTGGCACTTGCGATGCGCTTATAAAGTGATAAACGGGTATTAATGTCAGGAATGTAGTCATCAGGCAACAGTGCAGGAATACGCAGTTCCACTTCAGTTTGCTGCTTAAGTAAGTCATCCAATGATGGCTCTTTACCTTCTTTTAGTGCTTCAACCGCTTGCTCTAGCATTTCCATAAATAGGCTGAAACCTACTGATTGGATTTGACCACTTTGCTCATCACCCAATAGCTCACCTGCACCACGAATTTCTAAATCGTGGGTTGCAAGGGTAAAGCCAGCACCCAGATCTTCAAGTGAAGAAATTGCTTCTAAACGTTTAACCGCATCTTTGGTCATACGTTTAGGATGTGGTGTTAATAGGTAAGCATAGGCTTGGTGATGGGAGCGACCAACTCGACCACGTAGCTGGTGAAGCTGCGCTAAACCAAGGTTATCGGCACGATCCATAATAATGGTATTGGCTGTTGGAACATCGATACTGGTTTCAATAATCGTGGTACAAACCAATACGTTGAAACGCTGGTGGTAGAAATCACCCATGATTTTTTCAAGTTCACGTTCTCGCATTTGACCATGGGCAAAAGTCACTCGAGCTTCTGGGATCAGCTTCGCCAGATCTTCGGTCGTTTTCTCAATAGTATCGACTTCGTTATGAAGGAAGTAGACCTGACCACCACGACTAATTTCACGGAGTACTGCTTCACGGATCACGGCATCTTCTGATTGGCGAACGAAGGTTTTGATCGCTAAACGACGAGCAGGAGGCGTCGCGATAATTGATAGATCACGCATACCGCTCATTGCCATATTCAACGTACGAGGAATTGGCGTCGCAGTTAGGGTTAAGATATCGACATTGGCACGGATCGCTTTGATTTTCTCTTTCTGACGAACACCAAAACGGTGCTCTTCATCGACAATCAATAGACCTAAATCGTGATAGTTAACACTGCTATTAAGTAGCTTATGGGTACCGATCAGAATATCAACTTTGCCTTCTTCAACATCGGCTAATATTTGCTTTTGCTCTTTCGCCGTTTTAAAGCGAGAAAGCACTTCAACACGAATTGGTGTGTTAGCGAAACGGTCACGGAAGTTTTCGAAGTGCTGTTGGGCAAGCAGGGTCGTTGGTACTAATACGGTGACTTGCTTGTTGTTATCTACCGCAACAAAGGCAGCACGCATAGCAACTTCTGTTTTACCAAAGCCAACATCACCACAGACTAAGCGATCCATCACTTTGGTTTGGCACATATCTGATAATACGGCGTTGATAGCTAAAGCTTGATCATAGGTCTCTTCATAAGGGAAACCTGCACTGAACTCAGCGTAAGCTTCGCGATCAAGGGTGAATTTAAAGCCTGGTTTTAGTTCACGTTTAGCATAAACATCCAGTAATTCAGCTGCGACATCACGAACTTTTTCAGCGGCTTTCTTACGTGCCTTGGCCCATGTTTCACCACCCAGTTTATGGATTGGTGCTGTTTCTTCAGCACCGCCTGAGTAACGGCTAATTAAATGCAATGAGGCTACAGGTACGTACAGTTTTGCGCCACCTTGGTATTCAAGGGTAACGTATTCTGTTTTTATCCCGCCAGCTTCAAGGGTTTGTAAACCTTGATAGCGACCAATACCGTGATCGATATGAACGACTGGTTGACCAATTTGCAGTTCAGCAAGGTTGCGAATAATGGTATCGGCGTTAACGGTGGTTTTTTTATCATCACGACGTCGGCGTTGAACAATACGCTCGCCTAACAGATCACTTTCACATAAGAAAGCAACGCTTGGTTTATCAAGAATGAAGCCGTTTTCCGCAGGGCCGATCACCAAGCTATGTTTTGTTGGGTTATCTAGCGCCTCATCTAATGTTTTGCAGACCAGTGGACGCACTTTAATACGAGCGAGAAGATCTAATAAGGCTTCACGTCGACCTTCAGAAGCAACCGAGAAAATGACTTTACCTTGGAACTGCTCATCAAAACGGCGTAACTCAGCAAAAGGTTCTTTTAGCTGGTGGTTGATAGTGATGCTTGGCACAGGTTCTAATTGCGGATTAAAACGTCCTGCTTTGTCATCATCAACGGTTTCTGGTTGGATGCGAACACGAGGTAAGGTTTTGAAGCCTGCAAACATTTCGTCTTTAGTTAGCCATAGCTCTTTAGGCTCAAGTAATGGACGAAGAGGATCAACACGACGCTGATCGTAGCGGTAATCAGCATCAGCAAGGAAGGTATCGACAGCTGGCTCTAGTTCACCTAAGGTCACTAGCAGTGCATTGTCTGGTAGGTAATCGAATAAGGTTTCTGTTTTATCGAAAAACAGCGGTTGCCAGTACTCTATACCTGCAGGCCAAGTACGTTTGCTGACTTGTTGGTAAATAGATTCAGGTTCACGACGGGCTTCAAAACGTTCACGCCAACGCATACGGAAATTTTCTACCGCAATGTCATCGGTTGGGAATTCATGTGCTGGCAGTAGATTAATACTGTCAATTTCACAGGTTGAACGCTGGTTATCAGGATCAAATTGGCGAATGGAATCCACTTCATCATCGAAGAAGTCGATACGATAAGGTGACTGGCTACCCATTGGGAATAGATCGAGCAATGAGCCGCGACTTGCATACTCACCATGTTCCATTACTTGATCAACATGGCGATAACCGGATACTTCAAGTTGTAAACGTAGTTTTTCCAGCGACATACGATCGTCTTTTTTCACCATTAGTGCATGTTGGTGAATAAATTCGCTCGGTGTTAGACGCTGTAGCAGGGTGCTAATAGGGACTAAAATAATGCCAGTTTTTTGTGTTGGCATTTTATATAGGCGTGCTAAACGCTCAGAGATAATGTCTTGGTGCGGTGAGAAGTTATCGTAAGGCAGCGTTTCCCAATCAGGAAAGACGTTAACATCGACATCGCAGAATTGGCTAATTTCGGGTTGTAGTTTTAGTGCTGTTTGGGTATCAGGTACAACCGCAAGAATAGGACCGTTATGCGATGCTGCAATCTCAGCAAAAGAGAGCGCGAGTGCAGCGCCTTTGATATTACCAATGTAGCGGTTATCCCCAGCCTTATTTGGCAAAGGTATCGAAAGTAAATGTTTGTTATTCATCGTTATTATTTAGTTGTCGTTGTTGAGCGCGTTGGCGTAGGAGCTTTTGCTGGCTATATAAGGCTGCGCGGATCAGTAAATCTCGATCATCTTCCAATAAACGGGTATAGCGCAGTTTGACGATAAATTTATCGTTGCTAGCAAGGCTTTCAATGACTTCAGCGTAGCAATAAATCGCCGCCGCTGGGTAGTCTAAAAACAGTTTTACTCTAACATTATCGCCAATGTGATAAGGCTCTGAACTGGTAAAACTTAGGTTGCTTGCACCAAAGGTTAACGTAGTAAAGCGGTGAGCTGGATCATCTTGTTGTGAAAGTACATAAGATAAGAGGAGATTGATTTTACTATTTTGTGCCGCAAGGTAATCCATTAGCGCTTGTGTTTCATTCTTATTGAAACTCGCAAATAAGCGGTCGGCATTATCCTCAAGGTTTGAACATTCACTGGCTATACGAAATAGCGGCGGAATTTCACTTTGAAAATCGTGCTCGTTTGGGATGCTCTCATCTTTTGCTAACGATTCAACGTTAATGGTTAGCCCTAGTTGGACTGAAAAATACTCATCTTGTTGTGTCATAACGCACTCACTGTGAATCAATCCTATTGATCAAACTTATAATAAGTGTTGATGATATAACGTACAGTAACACTATATTCAGCTTGATTTTATTGAACTGATTATTACTTAGCAGCTAGTTGTGAGCAAGTAAACTCGGCTGAGTGTTGATCATTTAGTCACTGAATTTACATTACATTTACCATGTTAGATGGTAATTAATGGTGTGAACGAGTATTCTTGAGCAACCCAATAAAGGAGTGGTTTCTCTATCCTATGTTTCATCCAGTTTCTTTTTTCATCGGCTTGCGTTATTTGCGTGGTCGATCGGGCGATCGTTTTAGTCGCTTCGTCTCTTATATGTCTACCGCAGGTATTACCATTGGCGTAATGGCGCTTATTACTGTTATGTCAGTGATGAATGGTTTTGAAGACCAATTAAAAGGTCGAATTTTAGGCGTATTACCGCAAGCTGTTGTATCAAGTGCTGATGGACGTGTACCGCTATCAGAGAACGCACCTGAAGTATTAAAAAAATTACCTCATGTCGTAAATGTAACCGCTATTACCCGTGGTGAAGCAATCATTCAAAGTGCGAGCTCTATTACGGCTGGCACTATGATTGGTATTGAACCTAACCAATATGAGCCAATTGCTAAACATCTAATGGTGGGGAGCTTATCGTCACTAACACCGGGCAGTTTTAAAGTGATTATTGGTCAAGCTATGGCGGTATCTCTTGGGGTACAGCCAGGGGATAAAATTCGCTTAATGGTAACCAGTGCGAGCCAATTCACGCCGCTTGGCCGTATGCCTAGCCAACGTAATTTTGAAGTGGCTGGTATTTATGACACTGGTTCTGATGTTGATCAGCAATTGGTATACACAAACATTTCGGATGCAGGCCGATTGCTGCGTTATAAACTCGATCAAATGACTGGTTGGCGCTTATACCTTGATGATCCGTTCACCGTTCCTGAACTGAAAGATAAATTACCTAATGGTTGGACATGGTCTGACTGGCGCGATCAACGTGGTGAGCTTTTCCAAGCAGTTAAGATGGAAAAGAACATGATGGGTTTAATGCTAGGTCTGATCATTGGTGTGGCAGCATTTAATATTATCTCTGCTTTAGTCATGGTGGTGATGGAGAAGCAATCTGAAGTCGCTATTTTGAAAACACAAGGGATGACACATCGCCAAGTGTTAACGATCTTTATGGTTCAAGGTGCAAGTAGTGGTGTAATTGGGGCACTACTCGGTGGCTTGTTAGGTGCATTAGTGGCACATAATTTAAATAGCATTCTTTCTGTATTAGGTGTTGATTTGGCATCGATTGGTGGCACGTTGCCATCGGTGATTGAACCATTACAAATTCTATTGGTTATTTTAGGGGCTATTAGCTTGAGCTTATTAGCGACTGTTTTTCCTTCTTATCGTGCGGCCGCTGTCCGTCCTGCTGAGGCTCTTCGTTATGAATAATGCGTTGTTATCTTGTCATCAACTTTGTAAGACCTATAAAGAAGGGCAGTTTGAGACAGAAGTTTTAAAACAAGTGAATTTAGACATTGCTGATAATGAGTTAGTGGCAATTGTGGGTTCATCAGGTTCTGGTAAAAGTACGTTACTGCATATTTTAGGTGCGTTGGATGAACCAAGCGATGGTGAAGTTTTCTTTAAAGGACAGCGTTTAGATACGTTAAGTGCGAATAAACAAGCGAAGATCCGTAACCAAGAGATAGGTTTTGTATATCAGTTTCACCACCTACTTGCAGATTTTACGGCGGTTGAAAATGTGGCAATGCCACTGTTAATTGCTGGTGTGCATGTTGGTGAAGCTCGAACTCGCGCGCAAGATATGCTTTCGATGGTGGGATTAAGTCATCGCCATGATCACCGTCCATCAGAATTAAGTGGTGGTGAGCGTCAACGTGTTGCTATTGCACGTGCTTTAGTGAATAACCCATCAATTGTACTTGCGGATGAACCAACGGGTAATCTGGATCATAAAACGGCACTAGAGATTTATGATTTGATGCGTAAATTGAATGCTGAATCAGGTACGGCATTTTTAGTGGTTACTCACGATAGTGAATTAGCAGGTAAGCTTGATCGCTGTATGCATATGCAAGATGGCGTGTTATCACAAGTTGTGGTGGAGGCTTAATGTTTCGCCCACTCTCTTTATATATAGGTAGCCGTTTTAATCGTTCTAAAAAACGTAACCGTATGGTGTCATTTATTTCAATGTCATCCATGTTAGGGATTGCTGTAGGTGTTGCGGTGATCATTGTTGGTTTATCGGCAATGAACGGTTTTGAACGTGAATTGGAAACACGTGTGCTATCGGTGATCCCACATGGTGAATTGCAAGCTGTTGAACCACCATTGAATGATTGGCAGCCGTTAGTTAAGCAAATTGAAAAGCATCCGGATGTGACGGCGGCAGCGCCTTATGTGGAATTTACGGCATTGCTTGAAAAAGGCACCAAACTTAAAGCGGTTGGTGTACGTGGCGTTAACCCGAAAGAGCAACTAAAAGTCAGTGAATTACCGCGTTATGTGCAAAATAATGCGTGGAGTAAATTTAGCGCAGGTAAAAAAGAGGTGATTTTAGGTCAAGGCGTGGCACAAAAGCTTGATCTAAAAGTAGGGGATTGGGTAACAGCTATGATCCCTAACTCTGATCCTGAAATGAATAAACTTCGTGCTCCACATCGTATTCGTTTGCAGGTAGCAGGTATTCTTGCGTTAGGCGGCGAAATCGATCATAAATTAGCGATTGTTCCACTGGCGGATGCACAAAAATACATGGATATGGGAAGCGGTGTTTCTGGTATTCAAATTAATGTTGATAAAGTGCTTGAAGCTCAACGTATTGTTAAAGAAGTGGGTAATACTCTGCCTGTTTACGTGTACCTGAAAAGTTGGACACAGCAATACGGTTATATGTACCGTGATATTCAGTTGGTTCGCACAATCATGTATCTCGTAATGGTGCTGGTTATCGGCGTTGCATGTTTTAATATCGTTTCTACATTGATGATGGCAGTCAAAGATCGTGCTTCTGATATCGCAATTTTACGTACTATGGGCGCAAGTGATCGTTTAGTGAAATCTATCTTCATTTGGCATGGTGTATTATCCGGGGTACTGGGTAGTGTAATGGGCTCGATTATGGGCTGTTTATTGGCCGTGAACTTAACTCACATTGTTCGTGTGATTGAAAAGATCATTGGGCATCACTTTTTGTCGGGTGATATCTACTTCATCGACTTCCTGCCAACACAATTAGCTTATAAAGATGTGTTAATTGTATCAATCACAGCTATCGTATTAAGTTTAATCGCAACTTGGTATCCAGCGCGTAGAGCAAGTAATTTGCAGCCAGCGCGTGTGTTAAGCGCAAAGTAACAGCTCAATATCATTGTTATGAACGGAGTCTTTTTAAGGCTCCGTTTTTTTATGTCTTTATTTGCTAAGTCTATATTTCTGGATATACAAATCTATTAGTATTTTTAAAGTGAATACTGTGATCGTAATTCATATTTAAATGGAATTATTTAGTCTGTTTTATAGATTGTGCTAGTTTTCCTGTCACAGCTTGTTGAGTTTATTGTGAGTAATAGTGTTTTTTTACTACCAATTAGTTCAATAAGTAATTTCTAGGGATGACGTTGACAATTTAGGAACAAAAAATGAAAAAGAATGCACTTAGCCTACTTGTAGCACTATCAGTTTTAGCACCTGTTGCAGCGCAAGCTGCGGTTCAATTACCTGAAGGTACACAAGAAATTGGTGTTTATGGTACAGCTAAATTAGGTAGCGGTTGGGATCTAAACCTAACAGGTTCTTATGGTTACTTTGTGCAAGATAATTGGGAAGTGGGTGGTACAACTTCGATTCATGCACAAGATGCAAATGATGCGTTTACTGGTAAATTAGGTGTGTTTACTGAGTACAACTTCGTAAACTCAACAAACTGGGTTCCTTATGTTGGTGCTGCAACACAGCTTGCAGGTCTAACTTATAACGAAAAAGATGGTTCTGAAGGTAACATTGGTAAAGATGGTAGCTCTTGGGCACTTAACGTGAAGTTAGCTGCGGGTGTTAAATACTTTATTAATCCAAATGTGGCGTTGACAAGTGAAGTGAACTACAACATTGCAACTGATGATATTGAGTTCTCAGGCGATAAAGCGAAAGATAGCTTAACGAATATCGTATTTGGTACACGTTTCTACTTCTAAACGAAGTGGAATCAAGTGTAAAAGGCCCGCTTCGTGCGGGTCTTTTTGTATTACGATAAAGCTATTTAGCTAAGTTTAAGGAAATTAAAGGTTTTATGGTTTGAATATGGCTTCTGTGATGTATAAAAACAGCGTAAGAATAGAGTAAATACGAACTGTGAAGCGGTTATTTGCTTATCACTTTTCGTAATGTTCTTTAATTAGTGTTTCATTCTACTGTTTTTAAATAAGATAAAATAAAACCATATTAAATAGCTGGTCATTTTTGATGAATTTACGGCTGTTTTGGTTTTAATTTAAGCTTCAATATAAAAAAGTCCCTCTGTTTTGTATTTTTTTGTGAATTTTATTTTTAGTTTATTTTTCACTGCGTTCTTTTATTTATCTATTTGGTTGTTTTTTGTGCTTTTAAGATATTGTTCAACTGAAAAATTGAACTTTTTTACTTATAAATTGTGAATGGTGTTCATTTGGGAATTAATTAAGTTGTTTCATTTAACAGACATGAAACTGCGTGCTAATTTTGTCGCCACTGATTTATGGATACAAGTTGTTGTTATACGGATTGTTACTTCTCTTTAAGTAACTAAGTAAAGGAACTGCATTTAAGTAGACAACTTGTTTAAAAGTAAAAACAATTAGGAAATATAATGAAAAAGAATGCACTAAGCCTTCTAGTGGCTCTATCTGTTCTAGCTCCTGTAGCAGCACAAGCAGCAGTTCAACTTCCAGCTGGTACTCAAGAGATCGGTGTTCAAGGTAACGCTAAACTAGGTAGCGGTTGGCATGCAGATCTTAACGGTACTTACGGTACTTTCGTAAAAGACAACTGGGAAGTGGGTGGTACTGCTACTGTTCGCGCACAAGATAAAGATGACGCAATCAGCGCTCAACTAGGTGCATTCACAGAGTACAACTTTGTTAACTCTACTAACTGGGTACCTTACGTTGGTGCAGCAGCTGAACTTGGCGCACTAAGCTACGATAACAAAAATGGCGGCGACATCGATGCTGGCGATAAGGGCGACAACAACTGGGCTCTTAACGTTAAATTAGCTGCTGGTGTTAAGTACTTTATTAACCCTAACGTTGCTATCACATCTGAAGTTAACTACAACATCGCTACAGATGACATCTTCTCAAGCGACGGTTACTCTAGCCAGAAAGCTAAAGACAGCCTAACAAACATCGTATTTGGTACTCGTTTCTACTTCTAAGTTTAAACAGTATTACGATGTAATAAAAACCCGCCATGTGCGGGTTTTTTTACGTCTAAATTCCACAGAAGACTAGCGTTCATACATGGAAGCTTCACATTTAAGTAGATGGGTTCGTCGCTATGTACAGCGACTTTGTTATTTAATGACAAATAATATATCGAGAGAACGTGAAGTTTATACCCAAGCGATTTCAAGATGCCTGATTAAGAGCGAGGTCACTGAATTGAATTCAATGTAGAACCACTATATCTACGAATCGTTGCCGCGCTTGAGAACTAAGGTCGTCTCGCTGAACACTGCATCTTGAAGTTACTCGGGTATAAAGCTTTATGTCGATATGAAGCTGATAAAAAAAGAGCCTGCCTCACACAATAGTGATAAAGCAGGCTCTATTTATACGGTGTATTGAAACTGTATTAATATAATGCGTTACGTTTTTTAACGCGCTTTATAATCCAGCTACTTGAAAGGCTAACAATTGCAATGGCTAGAGTAACAAACGGTGCAACCATTAAAATCATAGTTGCTACTTTGGCGATTTTTTCAGGTAGTAACGTTAATAAATATCCCAAACCTGTTAGTAGTAACACCCAAGCAGTCGCACTTAGCCAAGCAAAACGGAAAAAGTGAGACTGACTTTTAATACGGAAGCCCATCATCAAAGGTAATAAAGGACGTACCACAGGAATAAAACGTGCGGTAAATAGGGCAATTACACCATGGCGGATCAGCAAGTTATCGACAGTTTGCATCCTGTGCGGTGGCACCATATTCACCCAGCCTTTAACTTTTGGTAAATGATCCAGCCAGCGACCTTGTAAGTAAGCTAACCAACTACCAATGGCTGATGCCACAATCAGTAAGAAGACCACTAATTTAAAATCAATGATCCCCATTGCACCTAATGTACCAGCCAAGATCACGATGCTATCGCAAGGTAGCGGTGCTGCTAGTGAAAATGCACTTTCTAACCAGATAACAAATGTCACGCAGACATAAATCATCACCATGCTTTCTGGGTTTTGTAATGCGACAAAATCTTGGTGCCAGAGCGCAGAAAAAATAGATACAAATGAATCAAGCATCTATGTGTCCTTGTAAATAAAGTAGAAAAATGAATTGGTTTGATGTTATGAAAACAGCAAATTCCGGCTATGTGTAAAACGAAATTGAAAATTGGCGAGAGATAAAAGGTTCTTTCGTTTTAAACACGATTTTTCTATAGGTACCAGAGTGAAAGATAAAAAGACATTACTCTTTTGCTGTAACAAAGCAAGAAAATGTTCACACTCGTGATACAAGGGAGCTAGTTTAATCGTCGGTGAGGAAAAACGGTAGCGTTGGGGAGTCGTTAACAGCCCAAGATCTGCATTATGTGAGATTGACGATGATTCAAGATAACTATGGCTATCAATGTATTCAATATTTGCTGAAACATTATGACTAAAGAAAGCACTGCATAGCAATAATGTAAGAATGTATAGCAGTTGAGAACAGCGCATTTTATCTCTAACCAAGCCAAGGTAATTCACGCATATTAGTACTGAAATCACATTGAAAAGCAAATGATTAGTTGTGTATAAATATTGCGGGAAAGGTGTTTTTTGAGTGTAAAAAAGCCTCAACATTCCAATGTTGAGGCAATAGGCTAGTTTATGTTTTTATTTTTACATGTTTCGAATAACTTTCTTCATTTGTGTACCAATGAAAATGAAGCTGAAACCTTCAAATAGTAATGATACGCCGACGAAAATACCTAATAGAGACATTGAGAATTCAGGGTTATTCATCAAACTAAAGAAGTAGATACCAATAGCTGTTGAGATCAAGCCACTAAAAACAATCCAACGCCAACCAGCGAGATGTTTACGGCTATTAAAGCCAAATAACATACGGGTTACGCCGTTGAAAATCATGGTCGCAATCATTAATACCGTAATAGTCACTAAGCCAATAAAAGGCTGACCTAGAATAAACAGACCACCGATTAAGTAAAATAGTGCACTGATCACATACCAGGTTTTGGTTTTCCAATCTGGGATACTAAATGTGTGGTAAACCTGAACTAAACCGATAACAAGGAAGATGGTGCCCACAATTGTCGTAATTGTCATCCCTGCTGCAATAGGCAAGCTGATAGCGAAAACCCCGGCTAATGCCACGATAACCCCTACAATGACGAACCATTTCCAGCCCCTGTTAAGCATAGAACTTACTGGATTTTCCATAACGTATTCCTTAAACGCAAAAGTATAAATGAAGATGTTTTGTCTAATACTAGACCTAATTATTTGATTGGCTAGTAAATTTTTACTGATAATTAGCAATTTAAGTTTCTGAATACAAAACGTTTTAAAATACGGTCATGAAGAGTTAGATCTTGAAGTCATAGTAAAAATGATTGAAAGATAGAATTGAATATTACCTATGGCTGTTTTTCGGATCTAAAAAAAGTAAGCGGACACAAAAAAGCCTCACATCATTGGAGGCTTTTTGAGTATTTATAGCTGTAGATACTATGAACGGGCTGAGCCGATTCTAATTTTACGTTTATTCCAGCTGCGAACAACGGAGTAGCGCCATAGGCCACGAATACCAAAGTAGCCAATAAGGGCAGATACCACGCTACAAATAAAACAACCGAGTAAAAATGGAGGACCAATTTGGCTCATTTGGTTTAAAAGAAAGTCCCATGATAGCTCGAAGTGGAAACCCACATTAGGGCTGTTTAGTACCCAAGCACCAAGTTTATATGCGCCATAAAATAGCACAGGCATGGTAACTGGGTTACTTACCCATACCAAAGCGACGGAGAGGGGAAGGTTTACACCAAAGAGAATAGCCAAGCCTGCCGCCATAATCATTTGACTAGGAAGCGGAACGAAAGCCATGAATAAGCCAACGGCAAATGCGCCAGATGCAGAGCGGCGATTTAAACACCATAAGTTCGGGTTATAAAGCACATTACCAAAGATCTTAAGGGCTTTTTGGCGCTTAATCACTTCGTGGCTTGGTAAGAACTTTTTAATAAGATGTCTAGGCATAATCAGTATTTAATCAAATGGCGATAACAGCATGTTACAAATAGCATTAGGTATCGCAATAGGTTTTCATACACTGCTTGTGTTATCTGTTATTCCACCTTACTGGTGGTATATGACAGGGATAATAGTCAGTGTTGTTATTTATTATTATTGTCGAAACCATTTTTTATTTTGGTTTTCAATAAGTGCTTTCTTAGCGGCATTAAGTGCCGAACAATATCTTAAAAAGGTTGATGACGTTCCGCTAAATCGGACAAATCTTACCATAAATGTCCGAGTTAGTGCGGTATTAAATGAAAATATACCGAATACGTATTTTGAGGCAGTGGTTATTGATGCACATTCACCTTCAAATCGTGCGGGTCTCAGTTTATCTTCTTCCCATCACTTACTTATCTTGTGGCATGATGCTCCGGTATTAAAGCAAGGTCAGATCTGGCAATTACCCGTTAAATTGAGCCGTATTGTTGGCAGGATCAATCAAGCAGGATTTGATGCAGAACGGCACGCAGTAAGTCGAAACATTCATGGACGAGCAGTCGTGCGAGTAAGCGGATCTAACATTCCTGTTCTTATTTCTAACTATATAACATGGCGACAGCAGCTATTTGATCGGGTTACTCAACTAACCAACAACATGCCTTATCAAGCGTATTTATTAGCGTTGGCTTTTGGTGAGCGAAGTGGATTAGATAAAGACGATTGGGTAAAGCTACGAGACAGCGGTACGGCACACCTGTTAGCTATATCAGGCTTACACATCGCATTAGCCATGTTGTTAGGATGGGTTATAGGCGTAAAGTTAAAGTTATTGTTACCGCAAAAAACGCTATTTATTTGGACTCCTATGATCACGGGTTTAACTGTTGCATTGATTTATGCATGGTTAGCAGGGTTAACTATTCCGACAATTCGAGCATTATTTATGTGCTTGATTATCGCTAGCTTAAAAACGACAGGAGCATATTGGCGGCATTGGCAAGTATTATTGGTGACTCTATCATTGAGTTTATTGCTTGCTCCGTTTGCCATTTATAGCGCTTCTTTCTGGTTGTCTTTCTATGCCGTTGCTGTCTTGGTGTTATTTAGTGTAGGACAAAGGTATTTTCCTTTGGCAAAAATACCGCATCGTACGCTATCAACCACACACCTACATGATTCATTTCTTCAATTGGTTAAAATTCAATGTTGGCTGTTAGTGCTGATGTTACCTATTCAATGGCTCTGGTTTGGTGGCATTTCATTTGCGGCGCCTGTCGCCAATCTTTTTGCGGTTCCTTGGGTTAGCTTTATTACTGTCCCTTTTGTTTTAATGGCAGTGATGACCCTGTGGTTGCCTGTTTTATCGGGCATTTTATGGCAATGTGCTAATTGGTCACTGTTTCCCATTGTCGAGGGGATCGCGTGGTTGGAAGGGGCATGGTACGGATTATCAACGTCATACCAGCCTTTATTATGGAGTGTTATTGTTATCGTATTAGGCGCAACATTATTACCCATCAAACGTTTTAAATGGCTCTATCTCTCGATACTTTTTCTATCTGTAATGGGGATTTTAAAACCCAGCAAAAAGCCATTACAGTGGCAGATAATGGTGCTCGATGTTGGTCATGGCTTGGCTGTAATAATTCACAAAGCTGGACGAGCGATACTTTATGATACTGGTAATCGTTGGCAAGAAAATGTGGTCGCAGAAAGTACAATTTTACCCGTATTGGAAAATATAGGGATCAAACAATTGGACTACTTGGTGATCAGTCATGATGATAGTGATCATGCTGGAGGAAAAACACTCATTTCTGAAAAATTCTCTCCGCAATATAGATATAGCAGTAATTACAATGATGCAGGCTACTTACCTTGTATTAAAGGGCAAACATGGAACTGGCAAGGACTGAGGTTTACTGTGCAATGGCCGATGCAACAGGTAAGTCGAGCACGAAATCCACATTCATGTGTGGTACGCGTGCAGACAGAAAATCAGCAAGGACCATCGTTGTTATTAACTGGGGATATTGATGCGATAGCTGAGTTGATGTTAGTTAAATATACACCAAGGCTAACGGCTGACATTGTTTTAGTCCCGCATCATGGTAGTAAGACATCTTCTACCAATACATTTCTGGATCACGTTAAACCATCATTAGCATTGGTTTCAACCGGCTGGATATTTAATTCATGGAATTTGCCTTCGAAAACCGTCAAAGAGCGATATCAGCAGCGAAATATTCAATGGTTATCAACCGGTAGAGTAGGGCAGATAACGATTAATGTTGATGATGAAAGTTATCAGGTACGTACACAGCGTAGTATGACTGCAACGCAATGGTACCGTCCGAAATGGCTATAGCAGATGTTTTCTTAGTCACGCTGTTGAGTTAAGCAATAATATTGAATGATTAATTGTCTTTTTTTTAAGCAAAAGACAATTTTTTCAAAAGGATGAGTGACAAATTTGGTTGAGAGCCCAGTTAGGGGTAGAATATAAAAACTGTATTAGAAATAAATTGGTTTTCATGACTCAATCAACAGAAAAATCATCACGAGATACTTATAAGCGATTATGGCCTTATATCAGCGTCTATAAAGCTGGTTTAGCGGTGGCGGTAATTGCGCTTATCATCAACGCTGTCGGTGATACCCTGATGCTTTCTATGATCAAGCCTCTACTTGATGAAAGCTTTGGTGGTTTCGATAAAATCGATTCAGACTTTCTCGCGATGATGCCAATCTACTTAATTGGCTTAATGATCCTACGTGGTGTAAGTGGTTTTGTCTCAACTTACTGCCTATCTTGGGTTTCTGGTAACGTTGTAATGACGCTACGTCGTCAATTATTCCAACACTTCATGAAAATGCCAGTTGCATTCTTTGATAAAGAATCCTCAGGTGCATTGCTATCACGTATTACCTACGACTCTGAACAAGTTGCTTCTGCAACCAGTAGTGCGCTAGTCAGTATTGTCCGTGAAGGTGCTTCTATTATTGGTCTTATGGCGCTGATGTTTTGGAATAGCTGGCAATTGTCGGCAATTCTGATCGTGATCGCACCGATTGTGGCTTTTAGTATTCGTACTGTATCTAAGCGTTTTCGTAAGATCTCACGCAACATGCAAGATGCAATGGGCTCTGTAACTTCATCAGCTGAGCAAATGCTGAAAGGTCACAAAGTCGTCTTAAGCTATGGTGGTCAAGAAGTTGAAAAGCAGCGTTTTGATAACGTAAGTAACCAAATGCGTCGTCAAACCATGAAGCTTGTTTCAGCTCAAGCGATTGCGAACCCAGTTATTCAGGTTATCGCATCATTAGCATTGGTGGTTGTACTTATTCTTGCAAACACACCATCTCTTCGTGCTGAACTAACACCGGGTACATTCGCGGTTGTGTTTGGTGCAATGTTTGGTTTAATGCGTCCATTAAAAGCATTAACAAGTGTTACTTCTCAATTCCAACGTGGTATGGCGGCTTGTCACACCTTGTTTGAATTAATGGATTTAGAAACAGAAAAAGATAACGGTAAAGTAGAAGTTCAACGTGTTAAGGGTGATGTAGAAGTGAAGAATGTCACTTTTACTTATCCAACCAAAGATGCGCCAGCACTACGTGATGTGAGCTTTAACTTACCAGCGGGTAAAACATTAGCATTGGTGGGTCGCTCCGGCTCAGGTAAAAGTACCATTGCCAACTTGCTTACTCGCTTCTACGACATTGATTCAGGCGAAATTAACCTTGATTCGGTGGAAATTCGAGACTACAAACTGGCGAATCTTCGTGATCAAGTTGCTGTTGTTTCTCAAAACGTTCACCTATTTAATGACACCATTGCTAACAACATTGCGTACGCGAGCCATGACGCTTACAGCCGTGCAGATATTGAACGAGCTGCAGAGCTGGCTTATGCGATGGACTTTATCAAAGACATGGATAATGGCTTAGATACTGTTATCGGTGAGAATGGTGTGAGTTTATCAGGTGGTCAACGTCAGCGTTTAGCTATTGCCCGAGCATTGTTACGAGATGCACCAGTGCTTATTCTTGATGAAGCAACATCTGCACTAGATACAGAATCTGAGCGCGCTATTCAAAGTGCCTTAGATGAACTGCAAAAAGATCGTACCGTACTGGTTATCGCTCACCGCCTATCAACAATTGAAAATGCTGATCAGATCCTCGTGGTTGATGATGGTGAAATTGTTGAACGTGGTACACATGCCGAGCTTATCAGCCATGATGGTGCGTATGCCCAACTTCACCGTATTCAGTTTGGTGACTAATGGCATCGCTTATCGAAAAAATGTGGTTTCAGCGTCCTCTTAAAGGGGGGATGCTGTTTCTTTACATCCTACTTTGGCCTTTGTTCTGGCCGTTAAGTCGTTTATTTGGCGTGATCAGCCAAAACAAACGCCAACAATATTCTTCTGGTAAAAAAACGGCATATAAAGCGCCAGTTCCTGTTGTGGTGGTAGGTAATATTACCGCAGGGGGTAATGGTAAAACGCCCGTTGTGGTTTGGCTGGTGGAACAACTGCAGGCGAAAGGTTTAAAGCCGGGCGTGGTTTCTCGTGGTTATGGCGGTAAAGCGCCACATTATCCGTACTTTGTTGAAGCGACAACGAACACTGATATTGCAGGCGACGAACCTGTTTTAATTCAGCGTCGAACCAATGCACCTATTGCTGTTGCGCCTAAACGCAGTGAAGCGGTGAAGATGCTACTAGATCATAATGTCGATGTGATCATCACCGATGATGGTTTGCAGCATTATGCCCTTGAGCGTGATATTGAAATTGTTGTGATTGATGGTCAACGTCGTTTTGGTAACGAGCATTTACTACCATTAGGACCATTACGCGAAACTTGCCTGCGTTTAAACGAAGTCGACTTTCTAATTTGTAATGGTGGTACAGCACAAGGTAATGAAGCTGCTATGAAGCTGGTGCCGACTGATTTAATTAATGTCAAAACAGGCGAGCGCCGCGCAATTTCAACCCTAAATGATGTGGTTGCAATGGCGGGTATCGGGCATCCACCACGCTTTTTTACCACCCTAAATCAATTAGGCGTGACACCTGTGTTATGTCAGCCGTTTGTTGATCACCAAGCATTTGAAAAACAAACATTGTTAGATTTAGCCCAACAAGGGCAGCATTTAGTAATGACTGAAAAAGACGCCGTAAAATGTTACGGCTTTGCTGAAGAAAACTGGTGGTATCTTCCTGTTGATGCAGATATCGCACAGCCTCAGGCTACAGACATTATTAAACAGATCATTGAGGTAAAGGAAACTTATGGATCACCGTCTGCTTGAAATCGTTGCTTGTCCGGTATGTAAAGGCAAGCTGAATTACGATAAAGAAAAAAATGAGCTTGTATGTAAGTTTGATCGTTTAGCTTATCCTATTAATGATGGCATTCCAGTTCTACTAGAGCCAGAAGCACGTACATTAAGCTCAGACGAGGTTAAATAATAATGACATTTACCGTTGTTATTCCTGCCCGTTACCAATCAACACGGTTACCGGGTAAACCACTCGCAGATATTGCTGGTAAACCTATGGTGCAGTGGGTTTATGAGCAAGCGATGAAATCAGGTGCTGATCAAGTGATCGTCGCTACTGATGATCAACGCATTGTTGATGTGGTGAAGGGCTTTGGTGGTGAAGTGTGTTTAACACGCGCTGATCACGAATCAGGCACAGAGCGTCTTGCTGAAGTGGTTGAGCAATACCAATTAGCGGACGATCATATTGTAGTCAATGTGCAAGGTGATGAACCGCTGATCCCTGAAACCATTATTCGTCAAGTGGCTGATAACATTGCCCATAAAGATGCGCCTATGGCGACATTGGCAGTTGAAATTGATCACCATGATGAAGTCTTCAATCCAAATGCAGTAAAAGTAGTTACTGATAAAGATGGTTACGCACTGTATTTTAGCCGTGCATCAATTCCATGGGATCGTGACAACTTTGCCAAAGAGCCACGTATCGTTCACCATAACTTACTACGTCACATTGGTATTTATGCCTACCGTGCAGGTTTCATTAAAACCTACATTAATTGGGAACCAAGTGCGCTAGAACAAATTGAATCATTAGAGCAACTACGTGTGCTTTGGTACGGTGAAAAGATCCACGTTGATGTAGCAATTGATGCACCAGCGCCGGGTGTTGATACTCAAGAAGATCTTGAAAAAGTCCGTGCAATCGTTGGTTAATTGATCATCACGAATACTTTCATGAACACAAAAACCGAGCTTTAAATAGGCTCGGTTTTTTATTATCTGTTAAATGGATTTGCGTTTAACAATGGTTAAAACTGATGATTAAACTCTAATCTGAAATCACCGTATTTAAATTGGGTATCATGATCCCAGTTAGCAAACGTACGAATGGTTTGTCGATCATTAAGCTTATAACTTACTGCTGCTTCATGATGGAAACCATCAAGTAAATCAGACATATATTCATTGTTATTGAGTGTGGATATATACATCGGATTATAATTGAGCCAAATCTTATCAGTCACATCAACTTTGGAATATGTCCCTACAACCACATAACTACTTGGGATGGCGTAGCCAACACTACCATACTCATGATCAATGCCACGTATCTCAGCCGTATCTGTCACGGTGATCCCTAAACCAGCAAGAGGGTAAAGCTGCAGTGCTCCCCATTTCGGTAGTGCTTGAATCATACTATATGAGGTGCTACCTAGGTTATTATCGAAATTCCAATTTACATCAATTTGGCTACCACGCCCGTTTGTTAAATCTAATTGGAAGTTACGAAAGCGAATACTATCAATGGAGTCATCACCATCATGTGTGATGTGTTCTCCCATAAAGCCTTTAACCTCAAAGATATTCATTGCCATGGTAGTGGGATCTTTTGTGTCGTAAGATTTTCCCATCTTTAAATTTAAGCCGTTGTTCGACATACCCACACCACCTTGAGTGTAAACAGCAAGTGGATCAGACATGTCCTGTACTTCCGAACTGGCTACGGAAGCAGATGCAAAAGGGACAGAAAATCCAGCAGCAAAAAGGGTAAAGGTACGTGAAGTCATAACGGCTCCTACAAAAAAAGAGTTTGCTGAAAGCGGCAACTAGCCAAAAACGTGGATTAAGAAATAGAAGGTGGTGAGAGGTTGTCGGTTAGGCTAAACGCAAGAATAGCTATTGGTGTCGTTGATAATATTTTCATAGAAACCTACTTGTTTGAGATGAATGTCTTAACTCGATGAAGCCATTCTATGCAACCAAACCATCGTGATATATAAGGTAAAAGCCATATAAAACATAACCATTAGTTATGTATTCAGAGTGCTACGATGGAAAAAATTGATCTCAACTTATTACGCATTTTTATTGAGGTGTATAACCTTAAATCTATTACCTTAGCGGCAGAATCATTAGGGTTAACTCAGCCCGGTGTAAGCGGAGCGATTAAGCGATTACAGCAATATCTGGGTAAAGATTTATTTGTACGTGAAGGGCGAGGCATATCACCAACTTATACCGCCATTCAATTAACGGAATCGGTGAACCCTGCGCTGCAGCAAATAGAGATGGGACTCAGTAATGTTCATAGCTTTGATATTCAATCTAAGCGGACATTCCATGTATTGGTGAATGAGCCAATGATGCAGTTACTTCAACCGCTAGTGGAAGCTGATACCAGTTTAGGCAATTGTGAGATTTGCTTTGGTTTAACACCGCCACAAGAAGACGATTTATTCTCGATATTAAGTCTACAAAAGGCTGATTTAGCGATAGATGTTGGAATATATCCAGCAGCGGGGTACCACCAACAAGCGTGCTACAGCGATCATATTGTCGCGATATGCCGAAAAGGACATCCACGAATAGATAAGCAGTTAACCCAAGAGCAGTATTACGCAGAAAAACATATTACGTTAAAAATTAGACGTTCAGAGTTGTACGCCGCTGATTACTTTACGGAAGATACGATTTCGCAACGTCAGATAAGCTGCGAATGTGAGTCTCTACTCTCTATGATGACCATGGTATCTGAAAGTAATTGTTTAGGAGTTGCAGCTGGTAGTTTAGCGGAGAAATATGCAGAAAAATTAGGTTTAAATATATTAGCTCTTCCTTTTACTGTTAAACCGATTTCGCAAAAAATGGTGTGGCACAACCGACATAATAAAAGCCAAGCCCATATTTGGGTAAGAAATAAATTACTGGATTATTTAAGTCAGATTGAAAATAAACAATAAGGCTGGAATAAAGTAAAAGCGATCACCGAAATAAAGGATGAAAAACAGTGACCGCTTTTAGTGGCAAGATGATTTATAACTTAGCTAAAGTTTCGTCCTCTTCTTTAATTAAGTTATCTTTCTCTTTTTGTGCTTTTTCACTTAGGTGAGCTTGTGGCTTTTCTTTATGTTTGATGATTTGACGTTCTAGACGATCAAATGCTTCGTTGAATGCATCGATTAGCTCGTTAGCTTCACCAGTAGCGTCGATTTTACCTAGGTTAGACTTAGTTGCGATCTCAACAGTAAACTTGCGGCCTTCCTCAAGTTTCATAAATACATCTTTGCTTTGGAAAGCAATTTTGAATTTATCAAACTTGAAGAATGCTTCTTTAATGTGTTGTTCTAGGTAGTCAGGAAGTTCGAAACCACGTGCTGTAATTTTAATGCTCATAATAAGTTACTCAGAAATTTGTTGGAGTTCATGCTTATTAAAGTGAACCTAAAATGGAGTGCTTAATGTGACTTATGTCACATTTTGAGTTAAGTGTTCATTTGTTAATAAAAGCCTGTGGGTGGTGGTTTTTAACGCATTTAAAATTGTAGAAGGGAATAAAATGATTTGCTTTTATACAATAAGAATAAAATAGAAGGCATTAATTAACTATTTATCATTAAATTTGTTTTTAATTTGTATAATAAATGTTTTTCACTAAAAAAGTAATCTTTGATTGATTTTTGAAAAATAAAAAAAGCTGTGAAATTTCTCATCGTTAATAAGAGAAAATCACAGCTTTAATATATCCAAATACCTTGAGGTTACTTGGGTATAAAAATTAAATATTGTTATTAACTACTTCTGGTTGTTTTTCGTTATCAATATCAGTGGACTGGTTTAGACCTAGAATACGAGAAGTCATTGTACCCGCTGTCATTGAACCACTTACGTTTACTGCAGTACGACCCATATCAATTAGAGGTTCAATTGAAATTAGCAGGCCAGCTAACGCCACAGGCATCCCCAGTGTTGAAAGTACGATAATTGCAGCAAATGTTGCACCACCACCAATACCTGCGATACCAAATGAACTTACGGTGACAATCGCAACTAATGATGCAATGAAGCTAGGATCTAATGGATTGATGCCAACGGTTGGGGCAATCATTACTGCAAGCATCGCAGGGTATAAACCAGCACAGCCATTTTGACCCATAGTTGCACCGAAAGAGGCTGAGAAGTTCGCTACTGCATCACCATTACCTAAAGATTTAACCTGCGTTTCAATGTTCAGTGGGATAGTGCCTGCGCTAGAGCGTGAGGTAAACGCAAACGTCAGTACAGGTAAGATCGTCATAAAGAAACGGAACGGGTTAACACCAGTAAAGCTCACAAGCACTAGGTGTAGTACCAGAATTAAACCTAAACCAATATAAGAAGCGACAACAAAGTTCAGTAAGCTCAGAATGTCATCATAGTTTGAGCCAGCAACAACTTTCGTCATTAGGGCTAACACACCGTAAGGCGTTAGGCTAAGCACCATGCGAACAAGGGTACGTACAATTTCTTGGGCTACATGAATGAACTTCTCGAAACTTGCGCCAATTTCAGGGCTAGTTTTAATAACGGTTAAACCTGCCATACCAATAAACGCCGAGAAGATCACTACCGCAATGGTGGATGTTGGGCGAGTACCAGCTAAATCTGCAAACGGGTTTGATGGGAAGAAAGAAATAATCATGTCTGCAAACGACACATTCGCAATACTACCCAAACGGGTTTGTAGCGCTTCACCACGTGCAATTTCACGTGCACCTTCAACAATACCGTCAGCACTTAAACCAAAGGCATTAGTAACAGCGATACCAATTAAAGCGGATACTGCAGTAGTTGCTAGTAAAATACCAATGGTTAGGAAAGAGATCTTACCCAGTGAGCTAGAGTCTTTAACTTTAATGATTGCACCGATGATAGATACCATGATTAGCGGCATAACAATCATTTTCAGCAAGCTTACATAACCTGCACCAACAATATTTACATACTCAAGTGTATCGATAACAACAGAGGTTGCTGGGCCATAGAACCATTGAAGTGAGGCACCAAACAGAACACCTAAAAATAGGCCAGTAAATACGCGTTTTGAAAGTGTGCTGTCTGTGCGTTGTTGCTTGATAAGTAAAGCAATAAGTAGCGCAAAAATCGCTAAATTTAGTATTTGGTACATACTGCGAACCTTTGATTTATTCGTATATTTATAGTTAGAAGCAATAATTCGCAGTCAATAAAACTGATAGCGGTTAAATTTATAACTGAAAATGTTAAGCGATTTACTGTTTCTTGTTGGAAAGAATCATATTCGCAAATGTGCGTTTCAGATACACTTTTTATTGCTTTTGTTAGCTTAAAATGAATTTATATATAACTTTTAGTTATATTTGGTTGAAGTTCGAAGTTGCCAGAATGGTGTTTAACTCAATGATAAATAAACAGTTAACTTAGTTTAGAAGCGTAAAAAAGCCCAATAAGCAACGGATAGTATTGCTCATTGGGCTAAAGAAAGGGGAACCAAGTCTTTATGTTAACTTGGTTATATTTGTATTTTAGCCTGCCACTGTGAGTGCGTCAGCGTTCTCTTCGGTGTTCTTTTCGATCTTCTTTTGCTCGACGTTAGCGAGGAAATTACGGAGATCTTGCCACAACATGCCTAGTTTTTCATGCCAGTAACGCTCTGTTTGATTTAAGAACTGCGAACTAGGCGCATAGCGAACCCAAGGCTGTTGAATTTTATTGGTTGCCATGAAATTAGTTGGTGCAGGGATAGGATCTAAGCCAGCCTGATGGAACTCATTGAGCGCACGCGACATATGGCTTGCCGATGTTACTAGCACTAAATTCTTACTACCGACGACAGAAGCTGCTTGATGTGCTTCTTCCCACGTATCTTTTGCTGTTTCGAGTAGCAAAATGTCAGATTTACTCACTCCAAGTGCTAAAGCCACTTTCGCAAGCATACGGGCATGGCTCATGGTTGTACCGCCGCTATAGCCCGATAAGATCATTTTCGACCCCGGATACATACGGTAAATACGGATCCCTTCCGCAAGGCGCATTAACGCCGTGCGTGAAAGTTCTGACGTTATTGGAAAGGTTTTATCGATCACATGGTCATTACCGAGCACCATAATAAAATCGATAGGCTTTGAACTGCCAACAAATGCGCGGTGTTCTTGCTCCAAAGGACGTAATAGGCTGGTAGAAACGGGTTGGAAAGAGACCGCGAAAATGCCAAGAAAAGAGAAAGCGATAATCCCAGAAGCCAGTTTCGTTTTACGGCTAAACCATAAAACCAATAATCCTATAACACCGATGATCAGTAGCGCAGGCAAGGGCATAAGGAGTGTTGCGATTAATTTTTTTAATTCAAACATGAAATGTAGTCCGAAATTTCAGCAGTTGAGCTTGAAAAAGCATCACAAGCCTTTATTCCTTTACTGCTTGTGAGAAAATAAGTCACTTTTTAGATTCGCTATCATAACGTAAAGCAGCCGTGATAAAAGACCGAAATTTTGATGATTTGGCGCAAAAGTTCGCTGAAAACATATATGGCACTGCAAAAGGGCAGATTCGGCAAACTGTCGTTTGGCAAGATATTGAACAAATTCTCGCCGCGCTTAGCAGTGTATCACCACTTTCTGTACTCGATGCAGGAGGAGGACTAGGGCAGTTGTCACAAAAAATTGCATCACTTGGACATCAAGTGACGTTATGTGATCTTTCTAGCGAAATGTTGACACTAGCTCAACAAGAAATTGCTAAAAACGGTTTGCTTGAGCAATATCGTTTGGTGCACTGCCCGGTACAAGAAATCGGGGAGTTCTTATCTGAACCTGTTGATTTGGTATTATTTCACGCCGTAATGGAATGGCTAGCTGAACCAATTGAGGTACTCACGGGTCTATTAGAGAACGTGAAACCGGGTGGCGCTATTTCCGTGATGTTTTATAACTACAACGGACTACTGTTTAAGAACTTGATTTGTGGCAACCTGACTCACATTGAGCAAGGCATGCCCCATCGCAAGCGTTTTAAATTACAGCCGCAGCAAGGAATAAAACCAGACGATGTATATCAGTGCCTGACTGATGCAGGTTTTGAAATCATGGGGAAAACAGGGGTTCGTACCTTCCATGATTACATGCAAAACTTCCGAGTAGGTGACTACAGTTTTGAACAAGTTCTTGATATGGAGCAAAAGCTCTGTCGTCAGGAACCGTTTTTGTCGTTGGGTCGTTATATTCATGTTTATGCCCGTAAGCCTTTTGCTGAAGAAACGAGCATGACAACGACAAATACAAATAACAGCAATAAGGACAAGGGATGAGTGAAGTTACCCAGACGGTTCCTGAGTTGGTTAACTGGGTAAAGCAGAATGAATTTGCTTTAAACCTACCAACGGAACGGCTGGCGTTCTTGTTAGCCATTGCCGTATTAAGCGGTGATCGCTTTGATGAAGAATTAGGGGAAGGAGAACTGGTTGACGCATTTCGCATCGTAAGCGACATGTTCGGCCAGTCAAAAGAAACCCTGGCATTTCGCGCCAACAACGCCATTAACGAATTGGTAAGACAACGATTAATTTCGCGTTTTACCAGTGAAGTGACTGATGGCGCTAGTATTTACCGTTTAAGCCCGCTGGCACTTGGCATTACTGATTATTACGTTCGTCAACGTGAATTCTCAACACTTAAGCTATCTATTCAGTTAGCGATGGTGGCTGACGAAATTAATAAAGCCGCGACAGCAGCGCAAGAAGGCGGTGATGAAAAACACTGGCGTCAAAACGTTCATGCCGTATTGAAATATTCAGTGGCTGAAATTTTCGACCGTATCGATTTAAACCAGCGCACCATGGATGAACAACAGCAGCAAGTGAAAGTCGACATTGCTGAGTTGTTAAACCAAGACTGGCGTGCTGCGATCAGTAGCTGTGAGCAACTACTTGATGAAACTTCATCAACACTAAAAGAGTTACAAGATACTCTGCAAGCGGCAGGCGATCAGCTACAAGCGCAATTATTGACCATTCAAGAAGCGACCCAAGGTCACGATGATCTCGATTTCGTTGATGCAATGATTTACATCCTGCAAATGAAACTCGACCGTATTATCAGCTGGGGTCAGCAAGCGATTGATTTATGGATTGGCTATGACCGCCACGTACATAAATTCATTCGTACCGCTATCGACATGGATAAGAACCGTGCCTTTAGTCAGCGTTTACGTCAATCGGTTACTGATTATTTTGATGCGCCATGGCTACTGACTTATGCCGATGCAGAACGTCTATTAGACATGCGTGATGAAGCGCTCGTGCTTCGTGATGATGAAGTGACAGGTATTGTTCCTGCTGAGATGGAATTTGAAGAGCTGGATTTAGTCAACGATATTTTGGCTGAAAAAGTCGCAGCAATGCTTCAAGCGCATAAGGAAACTGGCGCCCCAATTAACTTAAGCCTACTTCTTAAAGATTATTTGGCTCAACACCCATTTGCCCAGCATTTTGACTTGGCAAGAATCGTCATTGATCAAGCAGTTAGAATGGGATACTCGGAAGCGGATTTCAACGCTATTCAGCCGGATTGGGAAGCAATTAACGAATACGGAGCCAAGGTACAAGCTCATGTCATTGACAAATATTGAAGAATTCATGCCGGAAAAGTTAGCAAAAGCGATTGCTAATCCACTTTTCCCTGCACTGGATAACGCGCTCCGCTCAGGTCGCCATATTTCTAGTGAAGATTTAGATAACCACGCATTCTTGATTGAATTTGAACAAGAATTAGCGATGTTCTACAAGCGTTACAACGCAGAATTAGTTCGTGCTCCTGAAGGTTTTCTATACCTTCGTCCACGTTCAACCTCATTAATTGGTCGTTCTGTTCTGTCAGAAATCGACATGTTAGTGGGTAAAGTGCTGTGTTTCCTATACCTAAGCCCAGAGCGTTTGGCGCACGAAGGTATCTTTACTAACCAAGAATTGTTTGACGAGTTAGTAGCATTAGCAGATGAACAAAAGCTAATGAAATTAGTGACTAACCGTGCAACGGGTTCTGATCTTGATCGTGAAAAACTGTTCGATAAAGTGAAAACCTCACTGCGTCGTCTACGTCGTATTGGCATGTTAATTCCGATTGGTGATCACGGTAAATTCCGTATCAGCGAAGCGGTATTCCGTTTTGGTGCTGATGTACGTACTGGTGATGACATTCGTGAAGCACAGCTTCGCTTGATCCGTGATGGTGAAGCCGTTGTTCACCACCAAGAGCCAAGCCAATCAAGCTTGCTAGATGAGATTGAACAAGAAAATCAAGAACCACTTGAAAAAGCAGAAGCAGAACAAGTGGAACAGGAGAGTAATATCTAATGGAACGCGGTAAGTATCAATCGCTCACCATGGTCAACTGGAACGGTTTCTTTGCCCGTACTTTTGACATTGATAATTTGGTGACAACGCTTTCAGGCGGTAACGGTGCGGGTAAGTCAACCACAATGGCGGCCTTCATCACCACACTAATTCCTGACCAAAGCCTTCTACACTTCCGAAACACCACAGAAGCGGGTAGCTCGAATGCGTCTCGTGATAAAGGTCTACACGGTAAGTTAAAGCCAGGTGCGTGTTACGCAGCACTGGATGTTGTTAACTCGAAAAAACAACGCATTATCTTCGCTGTTAAACTACAGCAAGTAGCGGGTCGTGATAAGAAAGTTGATATTAAACCTTTCTTAATTCAAGGTCTGCCATCACACATCAAACCAACAGATGTGTTGATTGAAACAATTTCAGACAACCAAGCTCGTGTACGTCAACTAAACGACGTAAAAGACATCGTAGCTGAGTTTGAAGGCGTTCAATTTAAAGCATTTAACTCGGTAACTGATTACCACGTTCAAATGTTTGAAATGGGCGTATTACCGAAGAAACTGCGTAATAGCCAAGACCGTTCTAAGTTCTATCGCTTAATTGAAGCATCACTTTACGGTGGTATTTCAAGTGCGATCACACGTTCTCTACGTGACTACTTATTACCGCACAACATCGGCGTTAAAAAAGCCTTCCAAGACATGGAGGCGGCACTACGTGAAAACCGTATGACGCTAGAAGCGATCAAGCTAACTCAAAGCGATCGTGATCTATTCAAGCATTTAATCACTGAAGCAACCAACTATGTTGCGGCAGACTACATGCGTCATGCCAACGAGCGTCAGAAGAAACTAGAGCAAACATTAAGTCTACGTGGCGATCTAATGGGCTCTCGCCAAAAGCTGATCGACCAGCAAGCATCGTTCAACAACATGTCGAATGAATTAAGTGAGCTAACCGATCAAGAAGGTGCATTAGAGCAAGATCACCAAGCTGCGTCTGATCACCTGCAACTTGTGCAAACAGCCGTTCGCCAAGCAGAGAAAATCGAGCGTTATAAAGAAGATCTTGAAGAGCTAACAGAGCGTCTTGAAGAGCAGGTAATGGTGGTTGAAGAAGCAGCTGAGCAACTTGCGATGGCTGAAGAACAATCACAATTAACTGAAGAAGAAGTCGATAGCTTAAAAACGCAGTTAGCAGATTACCAACAAGCATTAGACATGCAGCAAACCCGTGCATTGCAATACCAACAAGCATTGCAAGCATTAGAAAAAGCACGTGATTTGTCTGGCGATCATCAAATGCTACCAGACCAAGCGCCACCGTATCTTGCTCAGCTTAAGCAGCAACAAGATACTCAAACCACAGCACTTCTAGCTCTTAAACATAAGCTAGATATGTCGTCTGCGGCAGCGCAACAGTTTGATAAAGGTCTGGCGATTGTAACTACTATCGCAGGTGCTATTGATCGTGCCAACGCTAGTGATAAAGCTCGTGAATTGATTGACCACGGTCGTCAGCTTCGTGCAATTTCAGATCGTGGTGAGCAGCTAAAAGCGCAATACCGTGATTTAGAGCGTAGCGTTCGCAGCCAGCGCCAAGCGTTTGAATTAGCAGAAACTTACACCAAGAAATTCGCGACCACATTAGACAGCGAATTAGCTTTAGTGGAAGAGCAAGCGCGCCATGAAGCAACGCTAGAAAGTCTAGAGCAAGATCAAGCCGATCTTGTTGAGCAGCGCAATGACATGCGTCATAACGAGCAGCGTTTAGCTTCTCGCATTGCAACGCTTGAGTCACAAGCACCAACATGGATTGCGGCATCAGATGCGTTAGAAAAACTGTCTGAGCAAGCTAATGCTGAGCTTGATAGCAGCCAAGCTGTTATGGATGCAATGCAGTTAACGCTTGATAACGAGCGTGAAGCTTCTCGTCAACGTGATGCACTAGCGGCACGTAAGAAGCAGCTAGATAGCGATATTGAACGTTTAGCACAACCAGGTGGTAGCGATGATTCACGTTTACGTGCGTTAGCCGATACTCTTGGCGGTACTATGTTGTCTGAGATCTATGACGACATCACTATTGATGATGCGCCATACTTCAGTGCGATGTACGGTCCTGCGCGTCACGCTATCGTGGTACCTGATCTAAAAGGTATCAAAGAAAAGTTAGTTGCCTTAGATGATTGCCCAGATGACTTATACATCATTGAAGGTGATGCAGATGCATTTGATGACAGCGGCTTTGACGTTGATGAACTAGAAGATGCAGTTTGTGTTCACTTAAATGATCGCCAACTACGTTACTCACGTTTCCCGAAAGTACCACTGTTTGGTCGTGCGGCTCGTGAACAACGCCTAGATATTCTTCGTGATGAGCGTGAACAAGTTGTTGAAGATCATGCAAAAGCATCATTTGATTCGCAAAAGCTTCAGCGTTTATACCAAAGCTTCAACAGCTTTGTTGCAACGCACATGGCAGTGGCATTTAACCCAGATCCAGAAGTTGAGCTGAAAAAAGCCCGTGATGAGCGTAACCAAATCACTCGTCAACTTGCAGAATCACAAGCGCAAGAACAACAGCAACGCAGCCAATTGGCGGCAGCCCGTGAAGGTCTAGCACTACTAGGAAAACTAAACCCAGTAGTAACACTACTTGAAGATGACACGCTAACAGTACGTTTTGAAGAAGTAGAGCAGCAGCTTTCACAAATGGATGAAGCACGTAACTACCTTGACCGTCACGGTAAAGCGTTAGCCGAGCTTGAAACATTAGTCTCTGCACTAGAAGCCGATCCTGAGCAATTTGATGCGCTACAAGTTGATTACGAAGCCGCTGATCAGAAGCTACAAGAGCTGAAAACACTGATCTTCGCAGTCGCGGATTTAGCAGAGCGTCGTCACTACTTTAGTTATGCCGATGCTGTCGAACTATTAAGTAAGAGTTCAGAGCTAAACGAACAACTTAAAGCGAAGCTGGCAACAGCAGAGCAAGTACGTAATCGTAGCCGTGAAAGCTTAAAACAAGCTCGCGCACAAGCGAACCAGTACAACCAGTTAATGGCGTCACTGAAGAGTTCACACCAAGCGAAACTAGAAACGGTTCAAGAGTTTGAACGTGAACTACAAGAGCTAGGTGTACGTGCTGATATTGAAGCGGAAGAACGTGCGCGTCTACGCCGTGATGAGCTAAACGAGCGTCTACACAGTTCACGTAACCGTCGTAGCCAGCTTGAGCGTTCAATCACTTCTGTTGATCTAGAAATGAAGTCGCTAGTGAAGCGTCTGCGCAAAGTAGGCAAAGACTACCAAGACATTCGTAAACTCGTGGTTAACGCTAAAGCAGGTTGGTGTGCCGTATTACGTCTAGCACGTGAAAGCGATGTTGAACGTCGTCTACACCGTCGTGAAATGGCGTACATGTCAGCAGATGAACTGCGTTCGCTATCGGATAAAGCGTTAGGTTCACTACGTCTAGCTGTGGCGGATAACGAAGACTTACGTGATGCGCTACGTGCCTCTGAAGACGTGACTCGTCCAGAGCGTAAAGTACTGTTCTACATCGCCGTTTATCAGCATCTACGTGAGCGTATTCGTCACGATATTATTCGTACCGATGATCCAGTTGAAGCTATCGAAGAGATGGAAGTTGAACTAGGTCGTCTAACAGAAGAGCTAACCGCACGTGAACAACGTCTAGCTATCAGCTCAGATTCTGTTGCGAACATTATTCGTAAGACAATCCAGCGTGAGCAAAACCGTATTCGTATGCTAAACCAAGGTCTACAAAGCGTGGGCTTCGGTCAGGTTAATGGTGTACGTCTAAACGTGAAAGTACGTGAAACACACGAATCACTATTGGCTGGTTTAGTTGAGCAGAAAGATCAGCACCAAGATCTATTTGGTAACAACCGTCTATCGTTCTCAGAAGCGATTGCGAAATTGTTTCAACGTTTGAACCCACATATCGATATGGGTCAACGTTCACCACAGATCTTTGGTGAAGAGCTACTCGACTACCGTAACTACCTAGAGCTAAGCATTGAAGTTAACCGTGGTACAGACGGCTGGCTACAAGCAGAATCGGGCGCACTATCAACAGGTGAAGCGATCGGTACAGGTCAGGCAATCCTATTGATGGTAGTACAAAGCTGGGAAGAAGAATCTCGCCGCCTACGTGGTAAAGACATCATTCCTTGTCGTCTACTGTTCTTGGATGAGGCAGCACGTCTTGATGGTAAGTCAATCGCAACGCTATTTGAGCTTTGTGAACGTCTAGACATGCAGCTATTGATTGCGGCACCTGAAAATATTAGTCCAGAGAAGGGTACAACCTACAAACTGGTACGTAAGATTTTCAAAGATCGCGAACACGTACACGTGGTGGGCTTGCGTGGTTTTGGTAATACGCCAAAGATCGAAACTCCAGTCCAAACCGTATTAGAGATCGAAGAAGCCGAATAATTTGCTTCGTGCGTCAATACTAAGGTCAGCAGCAATGCTGGCCTTTTTTTGTATCTAAAATATGTAGTTAGCAACAAAGGCAAGAAAAAACATAGCTGGCAATACTGTGCGACGGATCGCTTTTTGACTGCTTTGTTAATGAACTGTAAATCCATTGACTATAATTCACTTTGAGCACTCAACAAGCCCTTTAGGAATATAAGGGCTTACTGATTAAGTGAGATAGCAATAATGTATAGTGATGAAATTGATGATAAAGAGAAAGGTCGCTACGAATGGCGCGCATTTCTTTTCATTGTTGTTCTACTGTTTCCTATTTTATCCGTGATGTTTGTTAGCGGATACGGCTTTTTTATTTGGGCGTTACAAGTGTTTTTCCTCGGCCCACCAGGGCATGGCTAAGCATTCGTCAACCTTCAATAAAAATGGGTAGGTAAATAATGAAGTCATCCTTAAAAAAATATTGGATAACGTTATGGCGTCCAGCAACCAAGATCAGTTTGGGCGTGTTGGCTTTAGGTGGATTTATTGCGGGGGTGATCTTTTGGGGGGGATTCAACACCGCACTTGAAATGACCAATACTGAGAAATTTTGTATTAGCTGTCATTCCATGAGAGATACCGTGTACCCCGAATTACAAGGAACGGTTCACTGGGAAAACCATTCAGGTGTGCGTGCCACCTGTCCTGATTGTCATGTTCCCCATAACTGGACAGACAAAATTGCCCGTAAAATGCAGGCAAGTAAAGAGGTGTTCGGTGCCATTGTCGGCACTATCGACACCCCTGAAAAATTTGAAGCAAAACGCTTAGAGCTGGCACAGCATGAGTGGAAACGTTTCTCGGCTAATGGCTCGCTAGAATGTAAAAGCTGCCATAGTTACGCCAGTATGAAATGGGATGAAATGTCGTTACGTGCGCAAGCCCAAATGAAGCAAGCAGCAGCGAAAGATCAAAGCTGTATCGACTGTCATAAAGGGATAGCACACCATCTTCCTGCTGATATGGCGTCATCGGGTGGGATTGGTTCAGATTTAGCATCAGCCTCTCACAGTACCGATTATTCAACGGGAGAAACCTACTACAGCATTCAATTCACCCCAATGTTTGAAGATCAGGCGAAATCGCAAGATGGCGGTTCATTAGAGCCAGCATCAGCGGTGAAAGTCGTCGATATTAAAGATGACATGCTGCAAATTGAACTAAATGGTTGGCGTAAAGAAAAAGGCTTTGGTCGGGTGATCAACCAAGATTTCGGATTAAATATTCCAACCGCAGCACTCAGTAAAAACGCAGCACAAAGCCCAGAAATAGTGAAAGGCTTTGATGAAAAAGAAGACGACGTAACGGGGCTTAAATGGCAGAAAGTGACAGCTACCTTATGGGTAGAGAAAAAGAACTTTGTCAGTGATATCAATACGATTTGGACAGCAGCAAAATCGGCATATAACACTAACTGTAGTGTGTGTCATACCCAGCCAGCAGAAAACCATTTTGATGCAAACACTTGGCCTGGCATGTTCAACGGTATGCTCGCATTTGTGAATTTCGATACCGATAGCGAAGCAATTGTATTGAAGTACTTACAAAATCATTCGTCCAACTTTTCAAAAGCTGAACATTAATCAAACTAAAGGTTGCTTAGCATTTACCTCTCTGTGCTAAGCAACCTTTTTACGTTTTAATCGTGAGGAATTTTTTATGTCACTGAGTAGGCGTAAATTTTTGCAAGGTTTAGCAACGACAAGCGCAGCTTCCGTTATTGGTCCCGGATTATTAATGCAAGTAGCCAAAGCCGCAGAAGAAGTGACCAAATCCACCGAGCCTCCGGGTATATGGAAAGTGTCAGGTTCACACTGGGGTGCATTCAGAGCCCGTATTTACGATGGGAAAGTCGCTGAAATCAAACCTTTTGATCTCGATAAACACCCAACCGATATGCTCAATGGCATTAAAGGGATGATTTATAGCCCAAGCCGTATTCGTTATCCCATGGTACGGTTAGATTGGCTTAAGAAAAACAAATACAGTGGCGAAACACGAGGTAGTAATCGTTTCGTACGAGTAACGTGGGATGAAGCACTCGAGCTGTTCTACCAAGAGCTACAACGTATTCAAAAAGATTATGGTCCTTGGGCACTCCATGCTGGGCAAACAGGCTGGCGTGAAACGGGGCAATTCCAAAGCTGTACCTCACACATGCAACGCGCTGTGGGGATGCACGGTAACTTCATTAAAAAGGTTGGGGATTATTCTACTGGGGCAGGACAAGTTATTTTACCTTACGTGTTAGGTTCAACTGAGGTTTATGCCCAAGCCACCACATGGACAACCATTTTAAAAGACACCAAAACCTTGATCTGGTGGTCGAGTGATCCAATTAAAAACGGGCAGGTTGGTTGGCAATGTGAAAGTCACGACGCCTATGGCTATTATGCCCAATTAAAAGACAAAGTCGCTAAAGGCGAGCTCACCATGATATCGGTCGATCCCGTGGTGTCGAAAAGCCAAAAATACTTCGGTTGTGAACATCAATACGTTAATCCCCAAACCGATGTACCATTTATGTTAGGGATCGCCCATACCCTATATAAAGAAAACCTCTACGATAAACAGTTCCTTGAAACCTACACTTTAGGGTTTGACGAATTCTTGCCTTATTTATTGGGTACAGGTAAAGACAAAACCGAGAAAACCCCTGAATGGGCTGAGAAAATCTGTGGCGTAAAAGCTGATGATATTCGTAAATTTGCCCGACTATTAGCCAAAGACAGAACCATGCTGATGTTTGGTTGGGCAGTACAGCGTCAACAACACGGTGAACAGCCTTATTGGATGGGGGCTGTATTAGCTTCAATGCTTGGGCAAATTGGTTTGCCCGGTGGCGGTATTTCTTATTCGCACTTCTACAGCGGTGTAGGACTGCCATACAGCACCGCAGCAGGGCCGGGGGGCTTTCCACGTAATGTTGACGAAGGACAAGTACCAGTTTGGAACAACAACGATTTCAAAGGTTATAGCGCGGTTATTCCTGTCGCTCGGTGGATTGATGCTATTATGGAGCCGGGTAAGAAGATCAAATTCAATGGCAGCGATGTCGTGTTGCCAGATATTAAAATGATGATCTTTAGTGGCTGTAATCCGTGGAATCACCATCAACAACGTAACCGGATGAAAGAGGCGTTCAGAAAACTGCAAACCGTAGTCAATATTGATTACACATGGACGCCTACCTGTCGTTTCTCCGACATTGTACTACCTGCTTGTACCCAATTTGAACGTGATGATATTGACCAATACGGTACATATTCCACTGCTGGTGTGTTAGCCATGCATAAATTGGTCGATCCGCTTTATCAATCGAAAACCGATTTCGCTATCTTTACCGAACTGTGTAAACGCTTTGGCAAAAGCAAAGAATACACCCGTGGTATGGATGAAATGCAGTGGATCAAAGAGCTGTACAACAACTGTCGTGATGCTAATAAAGATAAAAACCCAATGCCAGAATTTGATGAGTTCTGGAAAGAGGGTTTTGCAGGTTTTAAAACTGATCAAACCTACGTTAGTCACCAAGCGTTCCGAGATGATCCTGAAATCAATTCTTTGGGAACACCATCAGGCTTTATTGAGATCTACAGTCGCAAAATAGCCCGTTACAACTACGAACATTGCCAAGGGCATCCAATGTGGTTTGAGAAAGAAGAACGCTCTCACGGCGGGCCTAAATCCGACAAATTCCCATTCTGGTTGCAATCTTGTCACCCTGATAAACGCTTGCACTCGCAAATGTGTGACTCGGAGGACTTCCGTAATACCTATGCGGTGAAAGGACACGAACCTGTTTATATCAACCCAGACGATGCCAAGAAAAAAGGCATCAAAGACGGTGATATCGTCAGAGTGTTTAACGATCGAGGGCAGTTATTAGCAGGTGCAGTGCTTTCAGATGATTACCCAACAGGGGTTATTCGTATCTACGAAGGGGCATGGTTTGGGCCATTAAATAACGACATAGGCGCAATAGATACTTATGGCGATCCAAATACCGTTACCATTGATATGCCGACCTCTGAGTTAGCGCAAGCAACCAGTGCTAATACCGTGGTGGTAGATATTGAAAAACACAAAGGCGAAGTGCCACCTGTCACCTCATTCAGTGGGCCTATTCATGTTAGTTAAGGCGTGATTTTGCTAACAGAAACTAAACAATAAAGAGCCGATAGCAAGGCTCTTTATCATTTTTAGATATAATAAAACAAACGAGGACAGTAAAAGACAGTGAGTCGAGTTTGAACAATTCAGAATACCCAGAGCAAGATGAGATTTCAGGCGTAAAGAAAACCCAAGCCCCAGTTTATGGCGTAGGTGATAGCACCTTACAAGCCGCTGGTGGTGAGCAAGGCGTTAAAAAGCTGGTAGATGCATTTTATTATTATATGGATACCATTCCCGTTGCCGCCAAAGTACGTGCTATGCATAACCCTGATCTCAGTGAATCCAAAGCCAAGTTAACCACTTTCCTTATTGGCTGGATGGGTGGGCCTTCTCGTTATGCCGAGCTTTACGGCTCCATCAATATCCCCGGTGCGCACAGCCATTTAGACATTGGGCTTGAAGAGAAAAACGCATGGCTATTGTGTATGCAAAAAGCGCTCGATGATCAGCCTTATGAAGAAACCTTCAAACGCTATGTGATGGTACAACTTTCGTTCCCCGCGGAAATGTGCCGCAACCGCAGATAGCCTTTCAATCTAGCTTGTAAATATAAACAGCTGGTAATACCGCCTAATAAAACAATCACGGCAACCGTTTCCAAATAGGAATAGGTTGTCGTCTTGTTTTTCGCTATTGCATTATGATCAACAAAGGTAATATCTTACTATCGAGAACCACCTTACGACGTTGATTAACATGGAATTAAGTTTAGAGATTTTCGTTTTACTGTTTTTTGTTGCAGGTTTAGCGGGCTTTATTGATGCCATCGCAGGGGGCGGCGGGCTATTAACCGTGCCTGCTTTGTTATCGGTTGGTATTCCACCTGCTCAAGTGCTTGCCACCAACAAACTGCAAAGCTCCTTTGGTAGTTTTTCCGCATCCTTGTACTTTGTGCGTAATGGGTTAGTCAAACTCAGTGAAATGCGCCTTGCTATCGCCTGTACCTTTATTGGCTCAGCTCTCGGGGCATTGTTGGTACAACATATAGATGCAGGGATATTAACCAGCCTGATCCCCGTATTATTGATCTTTGTTTCGCTATATTTTTTATTAAGTCCTAACGTGGGTAAACCACAGGGCGAACCGAAACTGTCTGAAGCCATGTTTGCTTTTGCAGTTGGTACATCAATCGGCTTTTACGATGGTTTCTTTGGCCCTGGAACAGGCTCATTATTTACCATCTGTTTTGTTGCTATTGCCAAATTTGGCTTAGTAGAAGCAACCGCAAGAACCAAAGTTTTAAACTTCACCTCTAATATTGCGGCATTGATCTTCTTTATTATCGCAGGGCTACCGTTATGGAAATTAGGCTTAGTGATGGCGGCTGGTGGATTTATAGGTGCACGACTAGGCGCACATATTGTGATTAACAAAGGACAAAAGTTTATTCGCCCAATGGTGATCATTATGTCGATGATTATGGCGGTCAAACTGCTTTGGGAACAGCACCCACAATGGTTTCAACTAGGTTTTTAACCCTTGGGAGCTTGTAACTATTTTGACGATAAATCAGGTGAATAGGGCGAGTAAGTTCAGCAAGTTCGGCAAATTCAAAACAGTATTTATCGTCAATGCTTAACGTTTTCACAATCGATTGCGGCACAAGGGCAGGTGCCATACCTGCCAGTGCTAACTGCGCTGACGCAGTATAAGAATCCATTTCCATCAAGGGTGTAATGCCTAATTTCTGTAACACCGCCGCCTGAGAAATATTCGACGGGTTTTTCAAATCATTCACCACAATCGCTTTAGGTAGTGCCGTCAGCGGTTGGTTAAACACCAACTTAAATGGCTCATCCATCAAATGCTCGGCAACAAAACTGTATTGTGCTGGTAAATGTCCGGCACAAAAGCCAATTGATGCCTTACCAGATTGCACGTTCTCGACAATCACAGGGGTATGGTGAGTCGTAATGGAAATGTATTTATCTTTTTGAAAATACGTCCCTAACGCATTGGTAAAATAACCTGCCACCAAGGTTTCAGAACAATCTAAAGTGATAATGCTTTGATCATCCAAATTCTGATGTTCAAAAATCAGCCCACGAATTTCATTAAAACTCGGCCCAACGTTTTTGATTAACGCATGAGCATCGGGGGTGAGCTTAATTAACCTGCCCGAAGGGATGATCAGCTTAGTGCCTAACGTTGCTTCTAGCTTAGCAATCCGTTTGCTCACTGCCGACTGGCTAATATACAAACGGCTACCAGTACGGCTCATGGTGCCTTCTTCCGCTAACACTAATAAGGTTTCGATACCTTCCAGCAGCATAGTTCAATCCATTGATGAAAGAGAGGAATCAATGATAGTGGATGATTGGGGGAAGGGCTAGTGATA
This sequence comes from Photobacterium leiognathi, assembly GCF_030685535.1. Taxonomy (NCBI): domain Bacteria; kingdom Pseudomonadati; phylum Pseudomonadota; class Gammaproteobacteria; order Vibrionales; family Vibrionaceae; genus Photobacterium; species Photobacterium leiognathi. Next base: position 1,305,882 of record NZ_CP131601.1, read on the forward strand.
GCTGAATCTCAACATATTTATATACAGCAAATTAACTAAATAACAGAAATGCAACCAGATCGATTTTTTATTATCAGAATAATCCCTTATGGGAATTGGTTTGATGGATTTAAGTATTTATGTGTCAATTTTTAAAAATAGAATTTAGCTTTTTATTCATTTTGATATTTTTTACAAAATCAAACACTTAATCGAATAAATAGCATAGACAGATAAGTATATTAACTGTCAAAATTTTACAGTTTTGTATGTTTTTCTATGCATTCCAAAGGGGGGGGAGCATTGGCTAGACGTAGCAGCGGATTTAGAACAGCAGTTAAGATTGTAAAAGCTATAGATAGAGCAAATAAACAAGCTATTAGAGAATCTCAACGTAGGGAAAAGGCTCGTCAACGAGCAGAAGCTCAGGCTATTAGAGAGCATGAAAAATTTGTTAGAAATGCTCAGAGAGAACTCGCGCGTCAGGTTAGGTTGAAAGCTTCTGAATCTAAGAAAGCACTTAAAGATGCTTTGTTAGATGCTAATGAAGAGTACCTAGAACGTTGTAATGATAGAGCTGCTCTTAGAAAGCAATTTATACAAGAGGTTTTAAAATAAGTTATGGATACAAATATTCTTATATTAGTCAGTATTTCTTTTGTCTTAGTTTTACTAACTTATCTTTTAACTAAGAGGGCGTCAGATCAAAAAGTTAAAGAATATAAGTCTCTCGATGAAGCATTGACTAAAATTAAGCAAGAAAATGAAAATCTCGACGCATCAAATAAATCATTAAAAGTAACGATAGAAAAAGCAAAGAACGAACTTCAGATTCTAAATACTGAGATGGCGGAATTATTGGCGTTAAAAAGACGTGAAGACTCTCTTAAATTAAGTATTAAAGAAAAAGAAGACTCTTTAGAAATAAAGAGTGAATTGTTAAATGAGTTAGGTGAAAAAGTCGGGCAAAGTGAGTATCAACTGAATGAATTAATGGGCGAGATTGATCTCTATTCTCGACTTGATGAGTTCGTTACTCACGGTCACTTTGAAATGCCGAAGTATCTTTATGAGACGTCTAGCCGCTTTATGGAGGAGATAAAAGATATTAGGCAGCAACAAAAAGATATGATCAAAGATAAGACGGCAATAACGTTTCCTGAAACGTTATTGATTTCTAATGATCAGTCACTAAATAATAAAATTCTTAGTGGTCAAGTTAAGTTGATGCTCTCAGCTTTTAATATTGAGTGTGACAATCTTATTGGCAAGGTATCACCCAGCTCTTTTGCTCGCACATTAGAGCGTATAGAGAAGCTTGCCAATAATTTGGAAAAATCAGCAGCTACACTTAAATGTGGATTTGATATTTCATATATAGAGCTTAAATTCGAAGAGTGTAAACTGCAATATCAATATACTTTAAAGAAACAAGAAGAAATTTCAGAGCAGAAATTGATAAAAGAGCAAATTAGAGAAGAGCAACGAGCAATTAAAGAATTTGAAAAGGCTATTGCAGAAGCTGAAAAAGAAGAAAAAATGTATCGCTCTCTACTCGATAAAGCACAAGAAGAACTTGCGAAAGCTAACGAAACTGAACGTTCTGCAATGGAGCAAAGAATAGCTATTCTTGAACAGCAGTTAGCAGAAGCTGAAGCGAAAGAAGAGCGAGCTAAAAGCATGGCAGAACAGACACGTAAAGGCCATGTATATGTGATTAGTAATATTGGCTCTTTTGGTGAAGATGTTTATAAGATTGGTTTAACTCGTAGATTAGAGCCTATGGATAGAGTTAAAGAATTAGGTGATGCAAGTGTACCGTTCCCATTTGACGTACATGCAATGATATACACTGATGATGCTCCCGCTCTCGAAACGGCTTTACACCGAGAATTTAATGCACAACGGGTTAATGCTGTTAATCTTCGTAAAGAGTTCTTTAATGTAGATTTAGAGGAAATCAAAGAGGCTGTTGCGAGAATTGCTGGTGTTGAAGCGGAATTTAAAATGACTGCTTTGGCAGAGGATTATTACGAAAGTTTACGTCTTAATGATGCAGCATAACTTAATGTAATGTCTTTAGTTTTATTTAAAACCGATCTCTTGATCGGTTTTTTATTGTCTTTTTTTTACCTTCAGATATAACAAATCTCTGTTTACTAACATTGAATGTGGTTTTTTATTGTTAGGTATCAAATGCACGAATAGATTAATGCTGAATGTGAAAATATGCTGTTACGCTCATATTAATTAAACACTAGCTTGAGTAACATTTAATCAGTAACAAGGTTGTTTATTTATTTTTGTCATGGATTTGTTGGTGGAAAGGTTTTATGAAATATAAATTATTAGTTAGTGCGGCACTTCTAGGTTTATCTGGCTGTGCATCTGTTCCGACTGTTGATACTGCGGTGTCTAATGAAGCGAAGAAGTTTACTGCGCCACAAGAAGGTAAAGCGGGTATCTATATCTATCGTGAGGACTCTATTGTCGGCGGAGCATTAAAAAAATATGTTTATATTGATAAAGAATGTGTCGGTGAAACGGCACCTGGTGTCTTTTTCTACCATGAAGTAAAAGCAGGTGAAGAACACGTAGTCAGTACTGAATCTGAATTTTCTGAAAACCATATAACGTTATTTACTGAAGCGGGTAGAAACTATTTCATTAATCAATTTATTAAAATTGGCGCGTTTGTTGGCGGTGCAGGTATTAAATTAGTCGATGAAGAAGCGGGTAAAGCGGAAGTAATGAAAGTGAAAATGGCGAAAACCGCGGATTGTCCTGATCTCACTTAAAGTACGATCTAATATTTTAGATACAAAAAACCGAGCTGATGATCGGTTTTTTATGCACTGAAGATAAAAATGCCCTGTGCTTGAATAATCAAGAAACAGGGCATTGATATTGATTGTGGCTATAATTAGTTACTAATCACTTGTCGTGTCGTTACTAAGCAAAAGTTTGAGAACTGCTCTGTAAGAAACGCTTGTTTACCTTTGATTTTCTTACTCTTTAGCACATAGGTATGTTCATTCAGTTTCCCTTCAAAATCCCATTTGCTAAAAGCTTCATGGCGAGCGTCAGCACAAGAAGTTTGCAAAATATAACTTTCAGTGACAGAAGTATCACATCCACCTTCGATATTTTTCACACCATGAAAAGTCACATGGCTTTGACGATCACGATATGTGGTTACAGCCAGTGCATTGAAAAGATGTACATCATCAGACTTACTCACATAAGGTAGCATTCTATGAGGATTTTCTTTTAATGTGGCTGTTGCCAAATCCCTTAGTTCAGTAGAGCAGGGGATAGCTTGGCTCTCAAGAATACTGTCCATTGATGTTTTCGCTTGAGCGACATTAAGCAAGCTTGGTAACGCGAAAAGCGAACCTAGTACACAAGCAAATAACTTCATATTTACACTCCGAATCAATACTTGGTCATCGGCATAACAGTTAATTGCACGTCAAACTTTTCACCGTTGTCGGCAACTAAAGTCACTTTGATTTCTTGTCCAGGCTCTAAAGCATCTTTAACACCCATAAACATTAGGTGGTAATCTTTTGGCTTTAGTTCAACAGTGCCATTTGCAGGGATCTCAAGCGAATCAACTTTGCGCATCGCCATCTGACTATCACGCATAAACATACGATGGATCTCTGTATGTTCTGCTACAGATGATTTTGCCTCTACAAGACGAATAGGCTCATCTGTCTTGTTGGTGAGCTTCATATAACCAGCGCTAACCTTTACCCCCGGGATAGTTGCTTTAGCATGGGCATTCTCAACCGTAAGTACGTCATTAATGCTTTGTACTTCATGATATGTTTTAGTATTAGCGGCAGTAGCATCATGCCCACTGTGATCGTGTGTACTATGGTCATGTGCAGAAGCTTGGAATGCAGCGAGTGCTAATGCGATCGATAATACGGTCTTTTTCATAATATTCCCTATAAATTTTTAGTTATTAGCAAAGACTTTGCTATGAGCACGGTCAATACCTGCAGCTAGCTCGATAGGTGTTGTTGTGTGGCTCATTGCATCAACCAGCTTTCCTTCTGGGTTTATGATATAGAAACGAGATGCATGGTCTACGGTGTAGCTAAGTTCAGAAGACTCCATATCAACTAAGTCAAAGTAAACACCATACTGTTCTGTTAAGGCGTCTATTTCTTCTTTTGTTCCTGTTAGTCCCTTAATGCGTTTATCAAAATATTTAGCAAACTTGTCAAGAGAATCAAGATCATCACGACCTGGATCGACACTAATAAAGATACCTTGTACGTTTGCATATTCTTCAGGTGGCAACATGGAAAAAGCTGTCGCCATCACACCCATTGAAGAAGGGCAGACTTCTGCACAGTTAAGGAATCCAAAGTAGAGAACGACTGTTTGTCCTTTAAATTGGTTAAGATTAACGGTGCCATCAAGGCTATTTAACTGAAACTCACCGCCAAGATCTTTAAGTGCTTTCTGTTTTTCTCCAATCGGGGTTGTACTGTTACTTATGTAAAGCGCGAAAATGCCAGCGAGGGCAAGTGCTCCAAGAAGGAGCACAATTTTTACAGGGTTTTTAGTCATTAACTTCGCTCCAGCAGAGTAGAAACTACTGTATTACTAGCTTGATAATTTTCCGATAGGTCTCCCGCCGAAAAGTCTAGAGAAATAAGTAAACAAAACACCATGATGTTAGCGATTGAACATAGCAACATCTGCTTGCCCCATTGCGCATCTGGTACTTTTTGGTAGCCCACTTTGGCAATATATAACCAGTGAAGACTGACTAAACCAACACCCAGTGCATACCAGCTGCCCGCATAACCAAGGTAGTTAAGTGCTAAAGCTGCAACAGCAAACGCAATGATGTAAGCGATGATGTGTAAACGAGCACGTGCGATTCCCACTTCTACAGGTAGAACTGGAATGGATGCTGCTTTGTAGTCATCAAATCGGTAAATGGCAATGGCATAGGAATGCGGAAGCTGCCAGATACAGAAAGTAACGAATAAGATCGCAGCGCCTGCATCGAAGTGACCTGTTACAGCGCAATAACCGATAACTGGAGGACATGCACCTGAAAGTCCGCCTATCAGTGTGCCGTAAACAGATTTACGCTTGTAATAAAGGCTATATAAACCGACATAGACAACGAACCCAAGCACACCAAATTGCAATGCAACCGTTGTTGTAAATTGGCTTAGTATATAAAAGCCAGACAAACCTAATACCGTAGCCCAGATAAGCGCGTGAGATACAGGTATAACATTTTTAACGAGCTCTCTTTCACAGGTGCGTTTCATTAAGCGATCGATATCTTTATCGATAACGTTGTTGAAAACACAGCCTGACGCAACGATTAGGCTAGTACCCGTACAAACAGCAAGCAGTAATAGCCAATCGATATTGCCTTGAGAGGCGAGAAGCACACCACCGATGGCGGCAACTAAGTTGCCGCCGATAATACCGGGTTTGGTGATTTTTAGATAAGGTCTATACATCCTGTAACCCTATTAGTGACCCATCAGCATGTTGTGATTTAAGTGTTCCATAATCCACAACGAACCGATGAGGATAATTGCGACAATTACCACAACAAAAACAGCGGAAGAGGTATTCCACATTTGCTTTGATGAGGTGTTCATATGTAAAAAGTAAACAAGTTGAACAAAAATTTGCGCGACTGCGAAAACCATGATTACGCCGATAATTAGCGGCTTAGAGCCGATTCCAGCCATCACCATAACAAAAGGTACTACTGTTAGAATGATGGATAGAATCAAGCCATTCAAATACTCTTTTACGCTACCGTGAGCCTGTCCACCTTGACCGTGCTCAGATGAATTAGCCATTACAATACCCCCATCAAGTAAACAACGCTGAATACACAGATCCAAATAACATCTAGGAAGTGCCAGAATAAGCTCAGACAAGCTAGACGCGTTTTATTGTCTTCAGAAAAACCATCACGCTTGAAGTGGAAAAATAGAACAATCATCCAAATCAGGCCTGCAAATACGTGAAGACCGTGCGTTGCAACAAGTGCATAGAAAGATGACCAGTATGCACTGCTGTGGAAAGTGGCACCTTCATTACTAAAATGCCAGAACTCATAAAGCTCCATTACTAAGAAAGACAAACCGAGCGCAAAGGTAATGCCCAACCATTTGAGCATGCCCTTCATGTCTTCTTTATTTGCCTTAAGCATCGCCATGCCAAAAGTGAAACTACTTAGAAGAAGTAGGGCAGTTTCACAAGCAACGAAGGTTAAGTTGAACAGTTCAGTTGGTTCAATTTGTCCAGCAAAGCTGTTTGAGAAAACGGCAAACACTGCGAAAAGCGTACCGAATAACAAACAGTCACTAAGGATATAAATCCAGAAACCAAAGATCGTATCGCCTGCGTAATCATGATGGTCATGATCATCGTGATCATGACCGCCATGTGACTGAGCAGCGACGTTTGGTTCAAATGTATGTTTAACTTCTGTAGTCATAATTGCTGTCAGTCCCTATGCCGTAACAGGTTTTAGGTCAGACGAATCATCTTCATCCTGATCTTCGTCTTTGTTTTCTTCGCTAGTCGAATCTTGTTCGCCATAAACACGTGCTAGATGTGCACGCTCAATTGCTTCAACTTCAGCAACTTCAACGTAGTAGTCTTTGTTGCGCTCAAAGCTGTATGCAATCCATGAGGCTAAAATACCAACACCACTAGCGATTACCATCCACCAGATGTGCCATACAAAAGCAAAACCAAGGGTTAATGCAAATGCGCTGATTACAACACCTGCCCAAGTATTCTTCGGCATATGAATGCGCTTGTAACGTTCAGGTGCTTTGTACGCTAAACCGTTCTCTTTCGCATAGTGGTGCTCATCACGGTCATGAATCTTAGGTAGCGTCGCGAAGTTGTAGAACGCTGGTGGCGAAGATGTTGCCCACTCAAGCGTACGTCCATCCCAAGGGTCAGCAGTAAGATCAAGGTTCTTCTTACGGTCACGAATACTTACGTAAACTTGGTAGAACTGAGTCGCAATACCCGATGCAATGATGAATACGCCAAATGCAGAGATCCAAAGTAGTGGTGCCCACTCAGGGTTATCAGCAACATTTAGACGACGTGTCATACCACTGAAACCTAGAACGTAAATTGGCATGAAGGTTACGAAGAAGCCGACAGTCCAAAGAACACAAGAAAGCTTGCCTAGTTTTTCGTCTAGCTTGAAACCCGTTGCTTTCGGGAACCAGTAAGTGAAACCTGCAAAGTAACCGAATAGCGCACCACCGATAATTACGTTATGGAAGTGAGCGATAACGAATAAGCTGTTGTGAAGTACGAAGTTCGCTGCTGGAACTGCAAGCATTACACCTGTCATACCACCAATGGTGAAGGTAATTAGGAATGCAATTGTCCACCACATGCTCGCTGAAAACTCAACGCGGCCTTTGTACATGGTAAATAGCCAGTTGAATATCTTAACCCCGGTTGGAATAGAGATAATCATCGTAGCAATACCGAAGAAAGCGTTAACACTTGCCCCTGCACCCATGGTGAAGAAGTGGTGTAGCCATACCACGAATGACAGAATCATGATAACGGCTGTTGCCCACACAAGTGATACATAGCCGAATAGACGCTTACGTGAGAATGTCGCTGTGATTTCTGAGAAGATACCGAAAGCAGGTAAAATCAGAATGTATACTTCAGGGTGACCCCAAGCCCAGATAAGGTTAACGTACATCATTACGTTACCGCCCATATCTGTAGTGAAGAAATGGGTGCCAATGTAACGGTCAAGTGTTAGTAGCGTTAACGTTACTGTCAGAATTGGGAAAGCCAAAACAATCAGTGCGTTTGCACATAGTGATGTCCATGTAAACACAGGCATTTGCATCAGTTTCATACCTGGTGCACGCATGCGAATAATGGTCACAACGAAGTTAACACAGATCAGTAGGGTACCGATACCAGATATCTGTAGCGCCCATAGCCAGTAGTCGACACCTACCCAAGGGCTGTATTCCATACCTGATAATGGTGGGTAAGCAAGCCAACCAGTTGCAGCAAATTCACCGATAAACAGTGACATGTTAATCAGAATGGCACCAACAACAAATAGCCAGAAGCTCAAAGAGTTCAAGAATGGGAAGGCTACGTCACGTGCACCAATTTGAAGTGGAACGATGATATTCATCAAACCAACCACGAATGGCATGGCAACGAAGAAAATCATGATTACACCATGGGCACTAAAGATTTGGTCGTAGTGCTCTGGAGGTAGATAACCAGTTCCATTGATGGTTGCCGCTGCTTGTTGAGTACGCATCATGAAGGCGTCAGCAAAACCACGGAAAAGCATCACTGCCGCAACAATGATGTACATGATACCTATTTTCTTATGGTCGACGGAAGTCAACCATTGTTCCCACAAATGCTTCCACTTACCGTAATAAGTGATTGCAGCCACAAGTGCTAGTCCACCAAGAATGGCACCTAGCATAACAGGTAATATGACCGGGTCTGTATATGGAATCACATCCCAATTTAGTTTGCCGAAGATAGGATCCGGATCGGCGTAGACATCGCCTTTATAAGCCATTTTGGACTCCCGCGTGTTTTTCAATGATATCTTTGAATCGAAGAGGATCGACTGAAGCAAAATAAGTCACAGGGTGAGCTGTTTTAATTTGCTCTTTAGCATTTGCTGTTAGCACGCCATAGCTACTGTCGTTTAATACTTTGTCGGATGATTTAACTTTTTGAACCCATTGGTCAAAGTCGGCATTATCTACTGCGTGTGCTTTGAACTTCATGTTGGTAAAACCAAAACCGCTATAGTTCGCAGAAATACCGCGGTAAACACCTTTCTCTTCTGCCATAAGGTGAAGTCTATTTTCCATCCCAGCCATTGCATATACCTGGCTGCCAAGTTGTGGGATGAAGAATGAATTCATCGTAGTGTCAGATGTAACTAAGAATCTGACTGGGCGGTTAACAGGCAATGCAATCTCATTAACCGTAGCTATTTGCTCTTCCGGATATATAAAGAGCCATTTCCAATTCATCGCAACAACTTGAATAGTTAATGGCTTTTGTTCTGAGGCTATTTCTTTACGTGGGTCGAGAGAATATGAGGTTTGATAAGTGATCCAACCTAGCGCAAGAATGATTAAGCAAGGAACAGCCCAAACAATCACTTCAATTTTTGTAGAGTGTTCCCAGTTAGGTTTATATTCCGCATCTTTATTGCTATGACGGTATTTGTAAGGGAAATACACAGACATTAGCAAAACAGGAACGATGATTATAGCCATCAAAAGTACTGATGTAATGATCAGTGAAGATTGGGCTTGACCAATCGAGCCTTTTGAATCGAATAGAACCATGTTACTGCTAGTAAATAGGAACGTTAAGAGTGTTACTGATAATATTGCAAGGATCGTTATCCCAACTTTCCTGCTGCGTGTTATCTTCATTTTTCCTCCCTGACTTGTACTACTTTCATTTAATCCAGTAATGAAAATCAGAAGACTGCTTTAAAAGAATTGTCAAATATTTATTGTTGATTTGTAATTATTTAACGTGTAAACAAAATTTAGAAATTTGTTATTCGTTATTGATATTAACCGTGTCTGTTTTCCTTCTTTTCTTTATAAGGTTTATGAGTGCAATTTAATGGCAAAAGTAAGCAATGTAAAACACATGTTGTATTTTGTTGCAAAATAATGACTCGCGTTGCAAATATTACTGAATTTGTACTTCACATTGATTAATTTTTCCCTATTTTATAACGTATTCGCCCTAGCTTTCACCCTTGTTGATCACTAAATTTTACATTGCTAAATGATTCTGGTTACTAAATTGGTACTTTTTTGTAATTCAAGAATTGATATTACATTCTCTTTATTTATGATTTCCTTAGTAATTTATGTTTTAAAGCACGATGTGGATCATCTTTTTCGTCACTTTAATCCCGATGTTTTATGATTTTCTAATACAAAATTATATGGTGATTCACATCAGCCTTTTTTGTTTCTAAATTATTTTTTGTTACCTAAATGCAACATTACATACGTCACTGGATTTTTTGACTCTCTGCTTGCGTACTCTTTATTGATGATTAGCTTATTGCATGCTTTATCAACAGGTAGGTAATGACTGTTAGTAGCGTTAGAATTGAGAACAGATGTAGCATTCACTAAGTAAGTTTATCGTTGTCAAAAATCAGTAAAAGTATGATTAGGTCAACAACGATTTGAATGAATAGAGATATCCTTTAAAAGGCGGGTGTTTTGATATGGGTACTGTAGGATAAATTACCATTGCAGAAATGGGGGTAACGGTATGTTTTGCTGATGATGGTCAATCAACTAAGTTATACCGCGTTGGTCAAAACGTGGCTAACCAGTAACAGCTAAGAGAGAAAATGAGGTAGTGATTATGCTGGGTTCATTATGCAGATTTATCAACTTTGGAAAGATGCGTTGACGTTTCCAAAAGCCGTAAAGGTACCCAAATACCCAAAAGTAAAAAAACCGATCAATCGATCGGTTTTAAATTTAAAATCAAAATTATATCTGCGAGTTATTCTTCTAATTCGCTTTTGGTTTTTTCTTGCTGAGTAATGCTTCCCACTTCAAGCAGTGGTGCAACATCTAAATGCTCGGCGTTCATCATGGTTGAGATTCGCTGAACAGAAGAAAGCAGTAGCGATTGTTCCCAATCTTCCAACTCTTGGTATTGGGAAATAAAACTGTCTTGCAACGGTAGCGGTGCTTTGTCTAACAGGGCATTGCCTTCTTCTGTTAGATGCGTGTGCACTTTACGCTTATCTAGCTGGCTACGTTTACGAACCACTAAGCCACGTTTTTCTAGTCGATCTAAAATGGTGGTCGCTGTTGCTTGGCTCATGTTGGTGTTATTAGAAAGCTGACGAATAGTCACTTCTTCGCCTGATGCTTTAATGGCACGCATCAACACTAATTGTGGCCCCGTTAAACCTGCGTTTTTATTCAGTTTTCGTGAATGCAGATCGATAGCGCGAATAATTTGTCGAAGAGCAATCAGAACTTCTTCGTGCTTGTCCATGTAAATCTCCAATGTTACAGCGGCAATAACTCGGGGGTGCAATATGTCTAGCTATGTATTATATAGCAAGGATTATACGTGAATTATTAATAGTTAAGTGCGATATCTTACAGACTTGGCTATTTTTTTAACACTCAATGCAAATTGTTATCATTAATTGAATCAAAATTGTTTCAAAATGTTATTGTTCTGATACACTATCGAAATAATAACTATTATCACTTAGATTTTTATTCTTAGGTTATGTTAAGTGATGCTTTACAAGGAAGATGATTTAATGACTAAAACATTTACTCGCTCACTCATTGCTGTCGCTCTATTTTCTCTACCTGCTGTTGCTCAAGCAGCTACCACCAAACAAGATGTTGTGACTCACTATGCCGATCTTGCTCATAGTGTGTATAGCGATGCGCTAACAACGGCACAAACATTAGATAAGGCGATTGCGGCATTGGTTGCTAACCCTTCTGAACAAACACTTTCAGCAGCCCGTGAAGCGTGGAAAGCCTCTCGCGTTCCTTACCAACAATCTGAAGTATTCCGTTTTGGTAACGGTATTGTGGATGATTGGGAAGGGCAATTAAACGCATGGCCGTTAGATGAAGGTTTGATTGATTACGTGGCTAAAGATTATCAACATGAGCTTGGTAATGAAGGCGCAAACGCAAACATTATTTCTAATAAAAAGATTAATGTGGGTAATAAGGAAATTGATGTTGCGAAAATCACGCCTGAATTAATTGCTGATCTTAACGAATTGGGTGGTTCAGAAGCAAACGTGGCATCTGGCTATCATGCGATTGAGTTCCTACTATGGGGACAAGATCTTAACGGTACAGATAGCGGTGCTGGCGATCGTAAATTCACTGATTTTGTGAAAGGCGAGGGTTGTACTAATGGCAACTGTGATCGTCGTGCTGATTACTTGACTGCATCTTCTCAGCTATTGATTAACGATCTGCAATGGATGGAGAAACAGTGGTCTGCAACTGAGGCGAAAAACTACCGTAGCGAGTTATTAGCGGAATCTGCGGATAACGGTTTACGTAAAATGCTGTTTGGTATGGGTTCATTGTCGCTAGGGGAATTGGCGGGTGAGCGTATGAAAGTGGCATTAGAAGCAAACTCGACAGAAGATGAGCACGATTGTTTTTCTGATAACACGCACAACTCTCACTACTACAACGAGCAAGGGATCTTTAACGTTTATACCGGTAGTTACACCCGTGTAAATGGTGAGGTGCTAACTGGCCCAAGTATCCACGATTTAGTGGCTGAGAAAGATAAAAAAGCAGCGGCTGAAATTAAAGCGGAATTTGTACAAGCACGCGCTCAACTTCAAACATTGGTTGATTCTGCTGAGAAAGAGAACCAACACTTTGATCAGTTAATTGCAGCAGGTAATAAAGCTGGCAATGCTTTGGTGAATAAGTCGATTATGGCGTTAGTAAAACAAACGGCTGAAATTGAAAAAGCGGCAAGCATTATTGGCGTGAGCAACTTAAATCCAGATACTGCTGATCATCAGTTCTAATTACCGCTCTATGCATCGTAATCATAAGTCGCCTGCACCTTGGGCGACTTTGTTCGTATTTTAATAATAAGAAATAAGAGTGGATGTATGAAGTTCCATTTAGCAACAGTGATCATGTCGTTAGGCTTGTTGCCGTTAAGTGTGTGGGCAGAATCAAGCCCTGAAAAACCAAAATATACTAAAGAGCAATTAGCCAAAATTAAATCAGGCGGTAATACCACAACTCCTAAAACAGGTGCGAATGCTTTTTCTTTACCTGCCAGCAATCTGCCTATGTCTAAACGTTTGGACTTTAGTGTCGGTAATAGCTTTTTCCGTAATCCTTGGGTACAAGCGCCTGCCACTACCGATGCTCGTGATGGATTAGGTCCGATTTTTAATACCAATGGTTGTCAGAACTGTCATATCAAAGATGGGCGAGGTCATCCGCCAGAAAAAGACGATATGAATTCGGTATCCATGTTGGTACGCATGAGTATTCCTGCTTTAACGGATGAGCAAAAACAGCAATTAATTAAAAGTGGTGTGATCCCAGAACCCACTTATGGCGATCAGCTACAAGACTTTGCCTTACCCGACGCCAAACCTGAAGGAAAAATCGCGTTAACTTACACCGATGTGCCTGTCACGTTTGCCGATGGTGAAGTGATCACGCTGCGCAAACCTAACTTATCTATTACCGATTTAAATTATGGCCCAATGGCAGACGATGTAATGCTTTCTGCCCGTATTGCACCGCCTATGATTGGTTTAGGTTTACTTGAGCATATTCCGGAGCAAACTTTAAAGAACTTCGTGGTTGAGCAAGCCGCTGAAAATAAAGGTGTAAGCGGCAAGTTAAACCAAGTGTGGGATGTGCGAGCCAATAAAACCGTGACTGGTCGTTTTGGTTGGAAAGCAGGACAACCGAATTTAATGCAACAAAATGCCGCAGCCTTTAATGGTGATATTGGTTTAACCAATGCTTTGTTTGAGCAAGAAAACTGTACTGATAAACAAACTATCTGTGCGGAATTACCCAATGGCGGCAAACATGAAGCCTCTGAAAAAGTGCTGACGTTTGTTGAGTTTTATTCTCAACATTTGGCTGTGCCTGCCCGTCGTAATATTAATGATCCTCTAGTGATGAAAGGTGAAAAGCTGTTTGCCGATATTGGCTGCCAAAGCTGTCACCGTACGCAAATAAAGACGGCAAAAGTGCCTGAACGTCCTGCGTTATCTGAGCAAATGATTAACCCGTATACCGATTTGCTATTGCACGATATGGGTGAAGGTTTAGCTGATAATCGCTCTGAGTTTTTAGCCAATGGGCAAGAGTGGCGAACACCGCCATTGTGGGGACTAGGTTATACCGAGGAAGTAAACGGACATACTAATTTCTTACATGATGGGCGCGCACGCTCCGTAATGGAAGCGGTGCTATGGCATGGCGGTGAAGCACAAACAAGCCGTGACAAGGTATTGCAATTATCAAAATCCGACCGCCAAGCGCTGGTGGCATTTTTAGATTCACTATAAATCAGGTGTTGTAATAATGATGTATACAAAACCCTTTTTAAATTCATCCCTGCTTTGTGGTGTTGCACTGGGTGTGGCGACGTTGCTGACAGGGTGTGGTGAGGCCAATAATGATAAACTATCAACTCAGTTTGCGAGTGTGGCTGATAATCATGTTCATCCCGAGCAAACAGGATTTAATTTAACACCTGTGCACGAAATGTCGGTAAATGCTGCCAAAGGTTACGTGCTATCTAGCCATGTATTAGATAAGCAAATGGGGAAATTGTGCCAGCGTTACAGTGAGGAAACGTTACAAGCGGCACAACAAGCATGGCTGCAAAGCATGCATAGTTGGATGAAGTTTCAAGGGCGTGAGAAAGGCAGTGAAGCGGCATTAGCATTGGGTTGGAAAGTGCAGTTTTGGCCTGATAAGAAAAACACCACAGGAAGAAAGATCAAGCAGTTGTTACAAGCAGAAACCCTACCAACCAGCCAAGGGATTGCAGATCAAAGTGTAGCCGTACAAGGATTAGGTGCTGTTGAGTGGTTTTTATTCCAAGAGAAAAAACAGTTAGCTGCTCCGAAATACTGTCAGTTAGCCCATGCCATCACTGGCAATATGCTGACAACGGCAAAAGCGTTAGAAATGGCATGGGAAGAAAATCCATGGCAAGACTTAACACCTCAACTGGCCTTGGCGGAATATTTAGGGGCGCTTAATAACCAGCTTGATTACACCTTAAAAAAGCTTACTCGTCCGATGGGGAAACCAGGACAACCCAAGCCTTATCAAGCAGAAGCATGGCGTTCACAAACTTCTATGTTGAGTTTGAAAGCCAGTGTTGAGGCGTTGCATCAGCTATATCTTGCCAATGGTAAAGGTTTGAATCATTTGTTGATTGAATCAGGCCATGAGGTCACGGCAAATCGTATTAATCAGCGTTTTGAATTGCTGCTAGAAGACTGGCCGAAGCAAAACAGTATGGTGGCGATGATGAAAACCAAAGAAGGTTATCGTGAGCTGATCAATGTGTTTAACGGTTTGGAATATATTCAGATTGCGCTGCATGATGATGTAGCCGCAGAGCTGGGTATTGTGATGGGGTTTAATGCAACTGATGGCGACTAATTTAACAAGACGTAAATTATTGCAGTATGCCTTGTCATCTGCTGGCACATTGCCTTTGATGTCATTAATGGGCTGTGATGCTAATGCAAAACATGGTTTATCTTCCCAATCTTACCAACAGCCTAAGATCATTGGTTGTAGCCGTACTGCAGCAGGTAAGTATGCCGCTGTTGTTGCTGATTTATCGGGCAATCCGTTAATGCAAGTGATGTTGCCTGCAAGGGGACATGGTATTGCGTTGCACCGTAACGGCTCGTTGGTGGCGGTATTTTCTCGTCGTCCGGGGCAATACGTCCAAGTGTTTGATCATCAAACGGGTAAAGAGTGGGGATTACGTGCCGCTGATCCAAATCGTCACTTTTATGGTCATGGTGTGTTCTCTCGTGATGGACAGTATTTGTATGCAACAGAAGGTGAATCAGCAACCAGTCGCGGCGTGATTGGTGTATACGAGGTCAAACAAGGTTTGCCAAAAGTCGCTGAATTTACCGATTTTGGTATTGGTCCCCATGAAGTGATTTGGGCTGATGATCAAACGTTAGCTATCGGTGTCGGTGGTGTTCATACCCAAGGACGAACGCCACTAAACCTTGATTCAATGCAACCTGCGTTGGTGTATGTGGATAAAACCAACGGTGAATTGGTTGAACAAGCCGAGCTTGCTGATAAGCGATTGAGTATTCGTCATTTAAGTTTGATGGATAACGGTGGCATTGCATGTGGTCAACAATACCGTGGCGAGCCTGAACATGCAGCGCCTTTGGTGGCAACCCATCAACGAGGACAAGCTTTACAGCCGTTAATTGCGGAAGATGAAGAATGGCTGCGGTTTAATCATTACATTGCCAGTATCGGTACATTAGATGGTTACTTGCTGGCGACTTCACCAAGGGGAAATTGTTACGGTATTTGGGATCAAGATACTCGTGAGCTGATTTCACTCAAGCCACTCACCGATGCTTCTGGTGTCGCAATGTTAGATCATCATTGGATTGTTGGCTCTGGTGCTGGAAAAATTGTCAGTGTTGATACCAAGCAACAAGCAAAGATAAAACAAAGCACGATTATGTGGGATAACCACTGGCAGTTATTTATTTAAACGCCTATGTTATTCAAACGCATATGGGAACACTATCACTTGTTTTGGCTTTTCTAAACTGGTGATATTACTCTGGTTAAGAAAATAACCCTATAAATGATGACGCTGTTTCTTACAAATAAGAAATAGCGTTGTTTTTGTAATAGATACCCGTTAATTTCAGTTAATCATTCTGATTTAGCCCCATTCTTAAAGATTTTATTCAAATTAATCAAATAGCGTCTATAGTTAATGCTCTAAATACTATTATTAATAATAGCAGAAGCAGTGCTAGGGGGCTTCGATGACTGTTTGTAAGTACTGGTATTTCACCTCTGTGTTGTGTTTAGTGCCTTTTAACCTTTCCGCTTCATCTGATCTACCGACTAATTCAGAGGCTGAAGGTAAACCTATTGTTATAAAAAGCAAGACGATTATTACTTCTGAATTGATGAACTCACCAGATAAAGAACTCTTTGCTAACGACCAAGCTACTCATCAACAATTTCAAATAGCTAAAGATTGGGTAAAAAATATTACACAGAATGTTTCTGGTATTCATTATTTTGATAAATTGGCTGAGGTATATTTAGCAATTGGATATGGTCAAATATGGCAAGATCAAATTGCTATTGCTGAATTTGAAGAACAGATTCGTATATTATCGCTGACTAAGATATCTTCTGATTTAACACGTCGTTATCAAAACTTAAAAAGATATAAAAAAAATAGTGACTGGCGATATTACGATATATTAGCTACTGATACATTATTTGCATATATGGGGTTTATTGAAGGTATCCAAAAAAAAGGAAACTTATGGTTATTTGGTGATATATCTCCAGGTGTTTTTCCTGCTCCGTCAGAAACATTTATAAATAGTTTTCTACACAACTATGAAAAACAAAACTTTCGTTACTTTATTTCCCAGTTAAAGCCTCAAAAAAATGATTATATTAAATTAGTTGAAGCGTTAGATGAATTGATTGATATAAAAGATATGCGTTGGTAGGTATTTTTATTTAAAGGCATTATTCGCCCAGGGCAATATGTGAATAATATGGATGGGGTGGTGACTGTCTTAGAGACATTAGGCGATATGACGTTTTTTGAGGCAGAAAATATACGCAGTAAAAATAATACGTATTTGTCTAGTTCAGTGGTTGTATCTATAAAGCGTTTTCAAGAACGCCATGGCTTAAAAGTCGATGGTATTATTGGTACGGAAACACAACAATGGTTAGCGTTAAGTATTAAGCAACGCATTCGCTTATTGGCGTTAAATGCCCAGCGTTTAAGGTTATGGTCAGTTCAACCGAGTACAGGTATAGTTGTAAATATTCCTAATTATCATATGAAGTTATGGCTTGATGGTGAGAAGAAACTTGAAAGTAAAGTTATTGTAGGACATCCATCTCGACAAACACCGATGATTGATTCGGATATTCAGTCAGTAGTGTTTAATCCTTATTGGAATGTGCCTAATTCAATCATGAAAAAAGATATCATGCCTAAAGTTCAAAAAAATCGAAGTTATTTAACTAATAATAATTATGAGGTACTCAAAGGGTGGGACAGTGAAAATAAAATTTCTATAAACACTATTCCTTATCATTTGTTATCTCCTAATGACTTTCCTTATCGATTAAGACAAAAGCCAGGAAAGCGTAATTCATTGGGGTTATTTAAATTTAACTTCCCTAATAGCCAAGCGATTTATTTACACGATACTTCTTCACATTCATTATTTGATAAGCATGAACGTGCTCTAAGTTCTGGATGTATTCGTGTTGAAAAGGCAAAAAGCTTAGCCAAAGTGTTATTAGAATATTCTGGTAGTAGTGAACAGCGTTTTAATAACTTATATAGAAGTAAAAAAACGAGAACAATAGTGTTGGGTAATGGTAAATTTGTACCTGTAGATCTAATTTATCAGACTGCATGGGTAGATGAATTAGGAGTAGTGAATTATCGAAACGATATTTACATGTATGACAGAGTTCAAGGAAAAATAGTCTATTAATCTTTGCTTACAATTACTAATGCTTATAACTAGCTGAAAATTAAAAATAGCTTTTATGATATTCTAAATATGTGATTTGCGTCTTTGACTAGTTTGTCAGTGATGGATACCTTTCAGATAAAGTAATTGGTATACACTTTGCTTTCTTACAATAAAATGCATTTTTATCATGAGTTGGTATGTCAGAAATTAATATTAATCGCCGTAATTTCCTTGCTCTCGGCGGAGTAGTTGTGGGCTCTTGTCTATTGCCTAATATCGCTATTGCTAGTCCATTTAAAGCATCAGAACCACGTAATATGTTGATTCGTAATCTTCATACTGGTGAAGAGTTAGAAACAAAGTATTTTAATGGTAAAACCTATGTGGGTTCTGCTGTAAGAAAAATTGATCACATTTGTCGAGATTTTAGACAAAACGAAGTCGCCCGCATTGATAGACGTTTATATGATGCCATTTCGCAAATTCAGACGTATGTAGGCCATGAAGGCTACGTGCAACTTATTTCGGGATATCGTTCGCCAAAAACAAATAAGATGTTAGCAAAACGCAGTGGTGGGGTAGCGAAGAAGAGTTACCACATGACAGCACAAGCGATCGATTTCAATTTAGAAGGTGTACCACTATCTAAGATCCGTAAAGCGGCAATGGACTTGAATATTGGTGGTGTGGGTTATTACCCAGGCAGCCAATTTGTACATATTGATACAGGCCCTGTTCGTAACTGGCGTGGTTAATCATTGAATAACAATCGTACCTGTATTTTTATAAATAATCGTGGCATCCTTTTGGCACTTTGTTTTTGGCTAGGATGTTAGACGAGTATGAGTCTTAAGTATCAAATTGTTCCTGTTACACCGTTTCAGCAAAACTGTTCAATCATCTGGTGTGATGAAACAAACCAAGCAGCGATTGTCGATCCCGGTGGCGACGTTGAACAATTGAAGAAAGTGGTTGAGGAATTAGGTGTTACCGTTACTCAGCTTATTTTAACTCATGGTCATCTTGATCACGTTGGTGGTACTGAACCATTAGCTGAAGCGTTAAATGTGCCAGTGATTGGTCCACATAAAGATGATGTATTCTGGCTACAAGGTCTGCCTCGTCAAAGTGAAATGTTCGGTTTCCCAATGACGGAAGCATTTGATCCAACACAATGGCTAGAAGACGGTGATGAAATTAAAGTAGGCAATCAAACGCTACAAGTATTCCATACGCCGGGTCATACTCCAGGTCACGTTGTGTTATTTAACGATGACGCAAAGATTGCCTTTGTTGGTGACGTATTATTTAAAGGTGGTATTGGTCGTACTGACTTCCCACGCGGTGATCATCCAACTCTGATCAACGCAATTAAAACTAAGCTATGGCCTTTAGGTAACGATGTGACTTTTGTACCGGGTCACGGTCCGTTATCAACATTTGGTCATGAACGCGCAACAAACCCATTTGTTGCCGATGAAATGCCGCTATACTAATTTTTGTTAATTAGTTTCTTATCTCTATAAAGTGAGGTTTATCGCCTCACTTTATCCTACATATCGCATATTAACTATTTGCGCTCTGTCACACTTTTTCGGACACTTGACCAAAACTAGGAATTTTTCCTAGTTGTTCTAGGTTCGCTTCTCATGCCTTGCTGATCCTCAATCGATAAAATTATTCGATACGATCACCTATCCATTTTGATTGGCTTTCCCCAATTGAGTCACAAGTTTTTCAATGACGGTGATCCCTGCACTGTGAATGTTTATATGAGCCTTTGGCTTATTAATCATAAAAGACATCCATAGCATCGACTTTTCAGTGACTATCTGAGGATTTCACATGTTTAAACTGCTTACACAGGTAAGAAAACCAACGCTGGACTTGCCTTTAGCTGAACGTAAGAAGATGTGGCTTGGTCCATTCTTACGTTCATACCTTGTAGTGTTTGTTAGCTACATGGTGATGTACTTTATTCGTAAGAACTTCAACATTGCGCAAAACGACCTGATCTCTGATTACGGTATGACAATGACGCAATTAGGTACTATTGGCCTTGGTTTCTCAATTACTTACGGTATCGGTAAAACAGCATTAAACTACTGGTGTGATGGTAAGAACTCGAAGAATATTCTGCCATTAGGTCTGTTGCTTTCTGGTCTATGTATGCTGGGCTTTGGCTTGGTAATGGGTCCATCAATGGGCTCTTTCTACATGATGATCGGCCTATACGCACTGTCTGGTTTATTCCAAAGTGTGGGTGGTTCTAACTCTTACTCAACGATTACTAAGTGGACGAGTAAAAAGAACCGCGGCACATTCCTAGGTATGTGGAACATCTCGCACAACATCGGTGGTGCAGGTGCAGCAGGTGTGGCGCTATTCGGTGCTAACTATTTCTTTGATGGCAATGTGGCAGGTATGTTTATCGTGCCATCAATCATTGCCATTGTGGTTGCGCTTATTGGTTTCACTATGGGTAACGACAGCCCTGAATCGTACGGTTTAGGTACTGCTGAAGAGTTATTCGAAGAGCCGATTTCTGAAGAAGATAAAGCGGTTAACGAAAACCACATGAGCAAGATGGAAATCTTCAAGAAATACGTACTGTTTAACAAGGTTATTTGGTTGCTGTGTTTTGCGAACGTATTCCTTTACGTGGTTCGTATCGGTATTGACCAGTGGTCTACTGTTTACGGCTACGAAGTGCTTGGTTTTGATAAAGAAACAGCGATTTCTGGTTTCACTATGTTTGAAACAGGCGCACTGATTGGTACATGTCTATGGGGCTTTTTCTCTGACTTGATCAATGGTCGTCGTGGTTTAGTGGCGTGTATTGCGTTATTAGGTGTGATTGCTACGCTGGGCTTCTACCAACACGCACATACTATTTTCGCATACCAAGCATCACTATTTGCTCTTGGCTTCCTAGTGTTTGGTCCTCAGTTATTGATCGGTGTTGCTGCGGTAGGTTTCGTACCTAAGCAAGGTATCGCGGTTGCTGACGGTATCAAAGGTACATTTGCTTACCTTATCGGTGACAGCTTTGCGAAGCTAGGCCTTGGTATGATTGCTGATGGTACGCCAATCTTCGGTCAAACTGGCTGGAAAGGTACCTTCGTAGCATTAGATACTGCAGCTGTTATCTGTTGTTCGATCATGGCGATTGTTGCGATTCTTGAAGAACGTAAGATCTACCGTGCAAAGAAAGAACAGAAGGCAATGCTAGCTAACTAATTGGCTCGTAATGTTTGAAAAAGCGCTTAGGTTTGGCCTAAGCGCTTTTTTTATATCTATATTTTATCTCTCCAGGCTAACAAGCCTAATAGCTCTAAATCACTTGTGTATATGTGGATTAGGAATAAAACTCTGGCAAAGCGCTTGCTCGCTTATTATGTAAGAGGTAGTTTATGCAGGTTTTTCTCTGTAGATATTAGGTATTCAGGTAATGATCAAAGTTGCTTTAGTTGATGATCACATTATTGTGCGCTCTGGCTTTGCTCAGCTATTAGCGTTAGAACCTGATATGGATGTTGTTGGACAGTTTAGCTCTGCGGCAGAAGCACGAGCAGGTTTACCGGGCTTGGATGCCTCTGTGTGTATTTTAGATATTTCGATGCCCAATGAGAGTGGTTTATCTTTGCTTGAAGATTTGCCATCGGGTATTGCTTGCATCATGTTAAGTGTCCACGACTCTGCAACTGTAGTGGAAAAGGCATTAAGTTTGGGGGCAAAAGGCTTTTTAAGTAAGCGTTGTAGCCCTGATGAGTTAGTGCAAGCCGTAAGAACAGCTGCGCAAGGTGGTTGTTATTTAACCCCAGATATTGCTATTAACCTTGTGTCACCTAATCAAAATAAACAAGCACTAGGCAAATTAACCAAACGTGAACATCAAATCAGTGAGCTTTTAGCCACCGGACTCGATGTAAAAGCCGTTGCGGTAAAGCTAGGCTTAAGCCATAAAACGATACATGTGCATCGAGCCAATGCGATGGATAAACTCGGTGTGAAGAATAATGTTGAGCTCGCTAAGTTCTTTAGTGGAGAAGTGATCTAGTGCGTAGCTTTGGCTTAACGTCACTGTGTATTTGGCTATTTGTTAGCTGTAGTTGGTTCTGCTTATGGGGTATTTCGTTTTACTTCATTATGGATCCGATATTGGCGACAGTGTTTTTCCCTTTTGCTTTACGATTGGGGTTAACGCTACACAGTGTTAAAAAGTATTGGCTAGCGATATATGCCGCTGAATGGAGTGGCTTATTACTTCTGGCGGTATCTTTACCGAGTTATCATTGGCAGGCATTAGTGACAGCGAGTGTGCTTTCTATTCCCGTAACCTTATTGGCTCGTCGCTATTATAAAGGTGTGCAGTGGCGCTTACTGGTGGTAATGGCAGTGAGTATTACAGTATTAGCTGTGCTCAATACGTTAGCGTTAAGCAGTTTTCACTTTTTTGATATTTCAAATACCCAACGTTTAGGTTTTGTGTTTTTAGTCAGCCTGACCAGTGGGTTAATGTTGGTGCCGAGTTGTTATCTTATTTGGAATTATCTGTTCCAAAAGTCTTGGATACCATTAACGGTTGATGTGGTATCTCGTCCGGTTGAATTTCGCAGCCAGCATTTATTTTTCTTCTGCCTATTATTTATTGCCAATATCTTGTTGCAGGTACATTTGCCTGAGCAACTCAGTTTATTTGCGCCATTTTGTTTGGCGATCCCCATTATTGTGTTGGCATTCCGTTATGGCTGGGAAGGGGCGTTACTTGGCACTTTGTTAAACAGTATTGCTTTGATCGCGGCTCGTAGCGAAATTAGCTCGATTGAAATTGTCGATTTACTGTTATCACTATCAGCACAAAGCCTAACAGGGATTTTGCTGGGGATTGGTATTCAGCATCAACGTGATTTGAATACGCGACTCTCTAAACAACTAAAGCGTAACTATTCTTTATCGCGGCAGTTAGTTACTGCAGAAGAGTCGGTTCGTCAAAATATTGCCCGTGAATTACATGATGAAATCGGGCAGAACATTACAGCCATCCGCACTCAAGCCAGTATTTTAAAACGGTTAGAAACTACGCCAGCTGGTGGGCAATGTGCAGACTCTATTGAGCAACTATCGCTTAATATCTACGACACTACGAAAGGCTTGTTATCGCAATTGCGCCCTAAAACGTTAGATGATCTAGGGTTGAAAGCGGCAATCGAGCAGGTGATCCGAGATTTAGATTTTGAATCACAAGAGATTGATGTTGCGATGTCATATCCTAAAGTTGTTGATACGGTAATGACCGATATGCTGCAAATCACCTTGTTCCGTGTAGTGCAAGAAGCGCTGAATAATATCGCTAAATATGCCAATGCGTCAGAAGTGCTGATTGCGTTTTCTATCGATAGCAATATCACCATGGAAATTGAAGATAACGGCATCGGTTTTAAAACCAGTGATACGTTAAAAGGCTTTGGTTTACGAGGAATGAAAGAGCGTATAGAAGCTTTGGGTGGGCAATGTGTGATCACCAGTTTCGCTCAGCCTAAAATGCCTCTAAATATACCCGCAGACAGTATTCGACCATCAGGTACAACGATTCGTGTGGTATTACCGCTATTTGCACCTAATTACTCTCAGCAACAATATAAAAGTCACTAAATGATGAATACGGAATTTTCTCCAGAAACAGCACAACGTTATCGCTACTGGCGTATTCATATTATGGTGAGTATGTATATTGGCTATGCGGTGTTCTATTTAACTCGTAAGAACTTTAGTTATGCGATGCCAGCCATTATTACCGATTTAGGCTGGGATAAAGCCGATATTGGTTTAATGGGTACCTTGTTTTATCTCACATACGGTATCTCTAAGTTTATATCGGGTATTGTCAGTGATCGCTCAAATCCTCGTTATTTTATGGGCTTGGGCTTAATTGCGACGGGCATCATTAATATCTTATTTGGTTTATCCTGCTCGATTGTCGCACTCAGTATTTTGTGGGTGCTGAATGCTTGGTTCCAAGGGTGGGGCTGGCCTGCGTGTTCTAAATTATTAACGACTTGGTATTCTCGCTCTGAGCGTGGTGGTTGGTGGTCGGTTTGGAATACGGCACATAACCTTGGTGGTGCGATGATCCCCATTATTGTGGGTTATACCGTATTGCACTATGGCTGGCGTTATAGCTTTTTTATTCCCGGTGTCATTGCAGTGATTGTTGGTTGCTTATTGTGCTGGCGATTACGAGATAAACCGACCACCATGGGACTGCCTAGTATTGGTCATTGGCGTAAAGATTATCTAGAAATTGCTCATGAAAATACAGGGAAAGGCTTATCGCAAAAGCAGATCCTGACTCGTTATGTATTAAGTAATAAATATATCTGGCTGCTTGGGCTAAGTTATATCTTGGTTTATATCGTGCGAACCGCCATTAACGATTGGGGTAATTTGTACCTGACAGAGCAATATGGCTATAGCTTGATCACGGCGAATAGTGCGTTATCGCTATTTGAAATTGGCGGCTTTCTTGGCTCGCTGGTGGCTGGTTGGGGTTCTGATAAGATCTTTTCAGGTAACCGAGGCCCGATGATCTTATTGTTCTCGATGGGGATTTTCTTATCTGTAGCTGCATTGTGGTTGATGCCGATTGTCAGTTTTGCGCTGCAAGCGGTGTGTCTGTTTGCGATTGGCTTTTTTGTTTTTGGTCCACAAATGCTAATAGGCATGGCCGCAGCAGAATGTTCTCATAAAGACTCCGTAGGAGCCGCAACAGGGTTTGTCGGTTTGTTTGCTTATATGGGCGCAGCGTTAGCGGGTTATCCATTGGCAATCATTACCCAGCATTTCCATTGGACAGGCTTTTTCGTGGTGATCTCTGTGGCTGCGGCAGCTATTGGTTTGTTGCTACTGCCATTTTTAAAAGCGCAGTATAACGAAACTGTCTAATTCGCTCGTTTTTAATTTATAGCGGCGGCTTTATAACGTCTTAGCAGACCAAGAAAATCATTCATTGGTCTGTCTAAGGCATCTTCTGAAATGAAAAAATCAAATCCTAAATACTGACGGTTATAATGCATTCTATTCGCGAGCATGGCTCTTAATCCTTTAAAAATGCAGCCGTTATGCCCTTGATAGGGTTCATCATCAAACAAAATATCTTCAATAACACGGTTGTCCTCTTCACTGTTTTTGATCGCCATGATCAGTAAAATCCGTTGTTCAATGATCATCCGCGCTGCTAAACGCGGGCTGATATTGCAAATAAACTCATCATAATCTTTCAGTTTTACACCAATCCATGGCAATGGTTGTTGCCAGCCTTGGCGATCGAGCTGTGCTGTACCGAGCTGGGAAATATTACCCCAAGGCGTTGACCAACCACCGTAACGACTATGATATTGGCAGTGCATAAAGGTCAGAGTGAAGATGTATTTCGATGCACAGATAAGACGAATAAGAGCAACAGCACAACTAGCAATGATCAGCGTAGTAAGGATTGTGGTGATCAGTGACATGCTAGAGACAAAGAAGATCATCATGCTGGAGCTAATAAAAGCGGTAAATGTGAAAACGAATAGCATGACCGTTATTGTGATAGGGGCTGACTTCACATGATAGGTGTCCATTGTACTCTCCAAACCAATTCGTTCTTTCTATCATACGTTATGATTATTATAAGCGATCGGCATTCAGCACTCGCGGTGGCTGTTTCTCTTGCTGTAGACCCTAGGTGCTTACATTTGTTGTACCTACTAAGTATACATAATGAAAATGCGAGGAATATTTTGCTTAAAATCATATTTATTGTGTGAAAAAACACCGTTTGCTGGCATTTCTCTGACATCCTTGATATAAAACGCGCTTACTTTTTCCCGCTGTCATAGTGGTGACTGAAAGTAGTGCAACGGAGTAGGAAATTTAATGAGAATCTCTCACAAACGTAAAGTACAGCTAAAACTTCAGAAGCAAACACCTGTTTTTGCAGAGTTAGCAACCAAGGCAGCGCCTAAAAAGGTAGCAAAAGCAGAAACAGTGAAAGCTGCACCTGTAGCAAAAACTGAAGAAGCTAAAAAAGTAGTTAAGGCAGCAGCACCTGCGAAAGCAGCGTCTGCAGTAGCATTAACTCCTAAGCAGCGACAAGTGCTAGATATTGTTGTTAAGAATGCAGAAGGTCTAAATCCTAAAGGCATTGGCTTAGAAGCTGGTCAAGAAGACGCGAAAGCAGCTTCTTGGGCAACAGGTGCGTTAAAAAAACTGACGGAAGAAGGTTTAGTTGAGCGCATCCAATTGGCTGGAAACAAAGTTTTATACAAAGCAATTTAATCAGCCAATCCCGCTTCTTCCCAAGAAGCGGGGGTTTTTATTCTCATTTCTATTCTTTCAAAGCTATAATCTTCTGCTAATATAAATTATTACTTTATTATTTTTGTATTATCCCTATTATTCTAAAAAATAATTAATTTAATGCTATAAATATAATAACGAGTTAATATCCATTATTACTTTATATTACTGTTGAGATTTTACTCTTCGCTATAATGTTATTTGGATGTTAATTTGAAGTTGCTCGAAGCATTTGGAGTTAATGATCTTATGACAATGATAAGTGCGAGAGAATTTTCAGATTGGTTGATTGATCGCTTTGCAGAAGATGGTCAAGGTGTATCCTTAACGCGAGAAGATATAAATATACTAACAGGTAGGCAAAGCTTCTCTTTAGGGTTTGTTCACGATATTCATTATGAAGTAATGCGTCATAATATGGCCTTTGTGACTGATACTACTAGGGAAATTTTCTATCTGGTTCCTGTGTTAGAAAGACCCTGGAAAAATCAGCTGAAAAGAAATTATGAGCGTGATTTGTATTATAATGTGTTGCCATTAAATAAATCTGGATAATTGATAAATATCTAAAAGAATGTAGTTATTCTTTTATTTAAGATTAATCCTTTATTCTAGATAAAATAAAAGAGGACATAATGTCCTCTTTTTTTGTTTATTTAGTTTATATTATAAAACCGCAGCGATACCTTTACATAAAGGCAGCATATTTTCTTTTGTCATACCTGCAACGCTAATACGACCAGAACCTACGATATAAATAGCAAAGTCATTTTTAAGTTGTGTTACTTGCTCTTTAGATAAACCAGAGAATGAGAACATACCATTTTGACGTTCAATAAAGCTAAAGTCGTTTGTAATACCAAGCTCTTTTAATGTTGTTACAAATAACGTACGCATTTCTTGAATACGATCACGCATATCAGCAACTTCTTGTTCCCACTCTGCGCGTAGTTCAGTGCTGTTTAGGATTGTCGTAACAATCGCTGCACCGTGTGCAGGTGGGTTAGAGTAGATAACACGAGCAATGGATTTTACTTGGCTAAATGCAGTTGCTGCTTGCTCTGCGTTTGTACCAACCAGGGTAAATGCACCTACACGCTCATTGTATAGGCCGAAGTTTTTAGAGAATGAACTTGCTACTAATAGCTCTGGTAGTTGGTCGGCAAAGATACGTAAGCCTTGTGCATCTTCTTCTACGCCGCGAGCAAAGCCTTGGTAAGCAAAGTCGAACATTGGTAGTAGTTTTTTCTCTACACAAAGCTGTGCAAGTGCTTGCCATTGTGCTTGCGTTGGATCGATACCCGTTGGGTTATGACAACAACCGTGTAGTAGAACAATATCACCTTCGTTAGCTTGGCTTAGGTCGGCAATTGCAGCTTCAAAATCAATATCTTTAGTTTCTGCGTTGTAGTAAGAGTATTGCTTTGTCTCAAGACCTGCAGCACCAAATACACCATGGTGGTTCGCCCAAGTTGGGTTACTGATCCATACTTTCACATCGCCAAGTTGACGTTTAATAAATTCAGCAGCAACACGTAGTGCGCCTGTACCACCTGGTGCTTGTGCTGTTTGTGCACGTTTTTCAGCAATGATCGTTGCATCTTTACCGAATAGAAGTTGCTGAACAGCTAGACCGTACTCAGGCGTACCTGGAATGCTTAAGTAAGACTTTGTCTTCTCAGTGTCTAGCAAGATAGCTTCTGCTTTTTTAACTGTTGCAAGTACTGGTGTATTGCCTGTTTCATCTTTGTAAATACCAACGCCAAGATTAATCTTTGTTGCGCGTGTATCAGCTTTGAATTCTTCAGTTAAACCTAGAATAGGATCAGCAGGAGCTGCGGTGATTTTTTCAAACATATTCGGTCATCCGTGGCGTTAATAAATAGTGATACCTATTTATACCCTTTGTCGTAGAAGATTTACAACATAATGCAACAAATTAGTCATAATTTTTATAGATGAATTAAGTATGTGATTTTCTGGTTGTGAATTGGCTAAAGGCATTCACCGCTTCATGTTCTTTAACTAGCTTAAAAATAAGATTATTTTCCTTATTTATACAGTCAATAAGTTGCTTTCTACTAATTTGAGATAAGAGCTGTTTGGTGTTTTGTAATGCGAGTTTAGGCTGGGTTGCAAGTGTTGCCGCATAAGTTGCAGCCAGTTGTTCTGGTTGAATAGTAATTTGATCAATAAAACCAAGTGATAGGGCTTCTTTAGCGTTCATAGATTCGCCGAGTAACAACATGGCTTTCGCTTTTCTTGTACCTATTATTTGGGGCAATAATAAGCTTGAGCCAAATTCAGGGCATAAACCGAGTTTGACAAAAGGTAGGCTAAAGTTGGCCGAAGGGCAGGCAAAGACAAAATCACAATGTTGCAGCATGGTCATCCCGATACCAATCGCATTTCCAGATACGGCAGCAACTATAGGAACAGGGCAATCAATCATAGCAAACATAAAGGCTTCAATGATGCTACGACTATGTTGGCATTGGTCGGCATCTGCTGTTGTTAGTGAAATAAAGTCTGTAATGTCATTACCACTACAAAAAACATCACTCAGGCTGGTAAGAACGATGACATGAACATTTGGATCATTGGCTTGATGTAAATATTGTGTGAGTTGTTGGTACATCTCAAGGTTCAAGGCGTTTTTCGCATGAGGGCGGTTAATTGTTAAAGTAAGGATATGGTGAGAGAGTGATGAAGCGATCATAAAGCCATCCTTGAAATGTATAAGACACATAACAAGGATGGCAGAGTAGCGAGATATTTATCTGATAAATGTAAAATTTACGAGCAAGCTATCAGTTTGTAAGAAACGGTCAGAAAGCTGCAATTTCAACTAAGAACTAGACGATAGTTGATTGATTTCGACCATTATGTTTTGACTGATACAGTGCTTTATCTGCCGTTTTATAGGTTTGGCTGAAAGATGTATTTGTCGCAACCGTACCACCAATCGAGATCGTCACATTTAGATTTTGGATTGGGTATAACTGCACCATGTATCTAATTTCTTCAGCTTTTAATTGCAACTGCTCCTTTGTCATCGATGATGGGAAGCTGACAATAAACTCTTCACCGCCCCAACGCACCGCGATATCAGTCTGACGAATACTTTGGTTGATTCGCTTCGCTACTGTTCGTATGACGTCATCACCAAATTCATGACCGTAGGTATCATTGATTGATTTAAAGTTATCAATATCAATGATTAATAAACAGAAATCTGACTGTTTCTGGAATTTTTTCTCGTAAAAATCACGACGATAAAAATGCGTCATATGGTCGCGTTGAAGCGAGAATTTCTTAGTTCTCACGCTTTTTGTTAGG
Source organism: Photobacterium leiognathi (assembly GCF_030685535.1). Classification (NCBI taxonomy): domain Bacteria; kingdom Pseudomonadati; phylum Pseudomonadota; class Gammaproteobacteria; order Vibrionales; family Vibrionaceae; genus Photobacterium; species Photobacterium leiognathi. The sequence goes on from NZ_CP131601.1 coordinate 1,335,883, forward strand.
TATTGGATCAGAAAACTGAAAAATAACGCTGGGAAAAACGCAAATTTGAAAACAGAGAATAAGTTTACACCCACGTAAAATGGGTCTTGTGTCGCACAGGGCAATAGTTTTTTGATATGAAAACTATGGGCTGATGGGTTACGTTGTAATACCGTTAGGTGCGCTTTATTGTATTCTGCGATATCAGTGCTTAATAGATCATCATTGATATCGATAACCAAGAGTGCGTTTAACACTCTTTTGTTATAAATCGGGTAGTACAGCGTTCTGATGGCTTTATCTGTCCCATCTTCTACATAGCGTTCAGTCAGCTTTAAGTTACAGCCATAGAAGTAGCGAAACGTCTCTTTTAGGCCTTCACGATCAATAATACGTTTCATAACTGAGCCTTTCTCATAGTTTTTGAAAGACTGTAAGTATTCAGGGCGAACGGGATCAAAGTGGGCGTAAGTTGCTGGGTTTTCAAAAACAGCAATTGTCCAAATATGATGGTCAGTGATTTGCTCTAATTGTGAACGAAGACGATTGATACCTTTAGATAGCACTTTCACATTAGAGAAATGATTAACAACAACAGAAACACCGTTATAGTCATGAGTGCCCTTAGGGATAGGGGTTGTTCCTGTGTTGTTATAGTAAGAGCCAAAACGTCGACTGACAGAGTAGATAGTGTTTACTTTTTCAAAGTATTCGTCATGAAATTCGTCTAGTTGATAGGCATTGTAGGCAAAGTAGCCACTAGAGATAATGAAAAAGAATAGTAAGAAAAGCTTGATACTTGTTAATAAGCTTTTGTTTTTAAGTTTGAAATTACTATTCATATATTGTTTCAGCGAAAATTAGTAAGGTGGGGATTTTATAATTAAAAAATATTAATTCAATATAAAAAACCACAACATTAGTAAGATTATATTATGAATACGATTTTTTAAATTAATCCCATAAAGTATATTACTTTTGGGTATAATTTAGTGGAAGTATTAGGTTTTTCTTAGGATAAGGTATAGCAGTGTCATTGAACCCTATAGTAAAAATAGCGCGACTATTGACTGCTATCATTGTATTAATTTTACTCAGCTATGGTATTGCAAGGGGAACAGCCTCTTGGTTATCTTACTTTGTTGCATATTCTACTATCTCGTCAGATATGAAGCAGTACAGTGATAAATTACAGCAAGACTATATTTTAGAAACCAAACAACTCAAGCAATTACAGAATATTGAGCAGTGTGATAATAACTCTCAATCTGTATTAAGGACGCTAGAATATAAAAGTAATGAGATTCGCTTTCTCGGCGTAAAGATGGCGGAGCACTTATGTACTTCAAACGGATTAATTGATTTTCCTACCATTGAAGCCCAGCAGTTTCCTTACGTTCGTTACGTATCACCCATAACTAAGAAAAAAGAAACATCAGTACTGATTAACGTTAATGATAAGACGTTTTTAGTTGATTCGAATGAAGCCGATTTTGCCGAATATTTCGTCTACTTTTGCAATAAGTGTTTATCATTTCATTACGAATACGATATTGAACATCATAAAGATGAAGTAAAGCCGACTACGTGGTTCGTTGTTCATGGCAATTTAGGCAATATTAAAGGCGTGATTGTTGTTGATCGCTACTTGCAACAAAAGCTGAACGAGCAAAACTTCTATTATTATTGGTTAGTTTATTTCTTGTTGCTGTGTCTTATTGCGGCTGGGATTGTCTATTACTACAACACCCGACATGACTTACAAAAAATGTTAGTGGTAGGGTGTAAGAAAAATGAATTTATTCCTTACTATCAACCAATTATGTCGCTTGATGACAAGCTTCAAGGGGTGGAAGTACTGGTGCGTTGGAAATTAAGTGACGGCAGTTTATTGCTACCAGCATACTTTATTGAAGTCGCTGAACAGATGGAAGTGATTAATGAAATCACCATTACGTTAGTGAAAAAAGTACAGGCTGATTTTCGACGATACAGTAGTAATTACAATCGAAAAGTTTTTTGTGCATTCAATCTAACGGCTCAACAAATAGAGAATAAATCCTTTATTAATTTACTGATCTTAACTTTGAAGAAAGAGGAAAATTTTGTTCCTTCTTTTGAAATCACAGAACGCCAGCATTTTAATAACTTAGCTTTGGCTAAAGCGAATATTCGCCGTTTACAAGAACAAGGCTATCAAGTGAAGTTAGATGATGCAGGGACGGGTTATGGTGGTTTTAGTTATTTTATGGACTTCAATTTGGATGGCGTGAAGATCGATAAAATGTTTATTGATGTTATTGGTGTGGATGATGTGAAAGTTGAAGTGCTAAATTCGATCATCATGATGGCAAAGCGTTTAGGTATTGATATTGTGGCAGAAGGGGTGGAAACCCAGCAACAAGTTGATTTCCTACGTAAACATAATATCGACTATATTCAAGGGTACTATTACTCGAAACCTGTACCGTTTAAAGACCTCAATTTTGATAACTGATTACGTTAGAGTTCACGTTAAGTTGATATTGTCGTCAATCAGCGGCAAAACATAAATTATTGATAAAAATAAAAAAGGCTGCCAATTGGCCTGTCTCTTATACACAAATCCCTAAGCCAATGCTTGGGGATTTTTTTGAACTAATTTTATGTTTCATGATCTGATCATCTAAGCAATGATAAGGATGATTATGATGACCTATATAGAACCAACTCTTTGGGCTCAAAAACAATTCGGTCAAGCCGATCTTAATGACCCAAGACGCACTCAAAGACTCGTTGCTCTAGCTACCTCTCTGGCTGAACAACCTGGTATCCCTATCTCAAAACTCATCATCTCCCCAGCCGATATGGAAGGGGCTTATCGCTTTATTCGTAATGACCAAATCAAAGCAGAAGATATTGCAGAAGCTGGATTCTATGTCACAGCACAAGAAGCTTTTGAACAACAAACACTGCTTGCATTGGAAGATACCACTTCTCTAAGTTACTCACATCACAGCATACAAGATACACTCGGGCATTCCAATCAAGGTAATCGACACCGAGCAATGTTCGTTCGTTCAACGTTGCTTTTTGCTCCCGAAACTCACACTGTAGTTGGTTTAATCGAACAACAACGCTGGACCCGAGATATTGAAAAACGTGGTCAAAGACACCAGCATGCAACTCGACCATACAAAGAAAAAGAAAGTTATAAATGGGAACAAGCATCTCGCCATGTTGCAGAGCGACTAGGCGAGAAAATGTCAGAGGTTATTTCTGTATGTGATAGAGAAGCCGATTTATTCGAGTACCTCACTTACAAGCACGAGCAACAACAACGATTTATCGTTCGCTCAATGCAAAGTCGCTGTATCGAGGAGCATGATAATCGTCTTTATGACTACGCTTCCAAGTTGTTATCAGCAGGAAGCAAAGAGCTAAAAATACCGCAAAAAGGCGGTCGTAAGTCCCGCACGGCTCATCTAGACATCAAATATGCTCCCGTGACACTTAAGTCTCCCGCTAATAAAAAAGAGTTCGATAATATCTCTCTCTACTATGTTGGATGTATAGAGCAAGGTGAGAGTGACGACAAGCTCGCATGGCATTTACTGACATCAGAGCCTGTAACGAACAAAGAGGAAGCACTTAACATCGTCAGTTATTATGAGCGTCGTTGGCTGATAGAAGATTTTCACAAGGTTTGGAAAAGTGAAGGCACGCAAGTTGAACAACTGAGAATGCAAAGTAAAGATAACTTAGAAAGGCTCAGTGTTATTTTGGCATTTATTGCTACTCGTTTACTCCAGTTAAGATTTATGAACGAATCTAAAGAGTTATCTAGTAGCTGTTGTGAACGGGTGTTAAAAGGTAAAGCGTGGAAGCTTATGTGGTTAAAATTGGAGAAGAAAAAGCTGCCCAAAGAAGCACCAAATATATCGTGGGCTTACAAAAGTATTGCACGGTTAGGTGGTTGGAAAGATACCAAGCGGACGGGTCGCGCTTCTGTAAAGACATTATGGCAAGGATGGTTTAGGTTACAAACCATCCTTGAAGGATATGAACTAGCTAAGTCTCTTGAACACAATGACTTGTGATCAAGAGACAGGCCAATTGGCAGCCTTTTACGTTCTGTTCTAAATATAACAAAGATTAGAAGTTTGCAGAGCGTGGGGTACGTGGGAATGGGATCACGTCACGTACGTTACCCATACCTGTTACGTAAGATACTAGACGCTCGAAGCCTAGACCGAAACCAGCGTGTGGTACACTACCGTAACGACGTAGGTCGCGGTACCAGCCCATGTGCTCAGGATCTAGCCCCATTTCAACCATACGTGCATCAAGGATGTCTAAACGTTCTTCACGCTGAGAACCACCGATGATTTCACCGATACCTGGTGCTAGTACGTCCATTGCTGCAACTGTCTTACCGTCGTCATTCAAACGCATGTAGAATGCTTTGATGTCTTTCGGGTAGTTCTTAACGATTACAGGTGCTTGGAAGTGCTCTTCTGCAAGGTAACGCTCGTGCTCAGAAGACATATCAATGCCCCACTCAACATCGAACTCGAACTTACGGCCAGAGTCTTGAAGGATCTTAATTGCATCAGTGTAATCAACTTGTGCAAAGTCAGATGTTACGAACTTCTCTAGACGAGAAATTGCGTCTTTGTCGATACGCTGAGCAAAGAACTCAAGGTCGTCACGACGCTCTTCAAGTACAGCTTTGAATACGTACTTCAGCATGTCTTCAGCAAGCTTAGCTACATCGTCAAGTTCAGCGAATGCAACTTCAGGCTCAACCATCCAGAACTCAGCTAGGTGGCGGCTTGTGTTTGAGTTTTCAGCACGGAAAGTAGGGCCGAAAGTGTAAACCTTGCTTAGTGCACAAGCGTAAGCTTCAGCGTTTAGCTGACCGGATACTGTTAGGAAAGTCTCTTTACCAAAGAAATCTTTGTCAAAGTCTACTTCGCCTTTATCAGTCATTGGCAGGTTAGCCATGTCTAGCGTAGATACACGGAACATTTCACCTGCACCTTCACAGTCAGATGCTGTGATAAGTGGCGCAGACATCCAGAAGAAGCCTTGCTCGTGGTAGAAACGGTGGATCGCTTGAGATAGACAGTTACGAACACGTGCTACAGCGCCGATCACGTTAGTACGTGGACGAAGGTGTGCAACTTCACGTAAATACTCAATTGAGTGACGAGTTTTAGCCATTGGGTAAGAATCTGCATCTTCAACCCAACCAACCACTTTAACGTTGGTTGCTGCTAGTTCAAAATCTTGACCTTTAGCAGGAGATGCTACGATTGTACCAGTAACCTCAACAGAGCAACCAGTTGTAAGCTTAAGCACTTCATCCTGGTAATTATTTAACTCATTAGGGACCACGGCCTGAATCGGGTCGAAACAAGAGCCGTCATAAATGGCAAGGAAAGAGATTCCAGCTTTGGAATCACGACGTGAGCGAACCCAACCGCGAACAGTAACTTCACTGTCTACCGCTAGTTTGCCGCTTAATACGTCTGTTACAGGCGCGTAAGTCATGTTTAAATCATTCTCCGTTTAGGCACTGACTTCGGAATTAAAGTATCTCGTGCTTAAAGATATCTAAGTATTAGTCATATTACCTTTCTTACGACAAGCATCAAGCATTGATATCAATCAAATGATAAATTGATGAAAGAAAGCGGTAATTTTAGCAAATGATTGGTTAATTATCGGTCATTTACTTTAAGTCGTCCTAGCTTCGTATTGGAAAATGTAGACCTAGGACGTCTTAGCTAAATTTTTTATAAATCAATTCAAGCAAAAGCTGTTTAAGCAATGGCTAAGTATTTGTGTGTTTGAATTGATAAACGCCAATTACGGGCAATACAGGTTTCGATACAAAGCTCAGTTGCGCGTGGCTTTTGGCTGATAGGCTGTAGTGCAATTGTAACGTCTGATTTAAGACTCTTGCCCTCTAATAAAGCGTCAAGTTGCTCGATGTCTTTACTAGTACCAACCGGGTGTTTGATCTCGTTAGCGCGTTCTAGCGCAGAAGCTAATACAGGAAGCTTGGCTTTCATATTGATTTTTGGTGATACCGTTACCCAAGTGTTGTTACTAGCTTGGATCTCAGAAGTACCACTGGTTTCAATTTGGCAATTAAAGCCTGCCGCTTCAAGCGCTTCTGTTAGGGGATATAGATCGTAAATGCATGGCTCACCACCCGTGATAACAACATGCTTTGCGGTGTACTTTTGATCAATCAGTAGCTGTACAACACCATTAGCGTCAAGTTGAGTCCAAAGTGGAGAGTCTTCAGTTTTTGCCATGATTTGTTCTAAAGATGCCAAGTCTTGTGGCTCAGCAGTCCATGTTTGTTTGGTATCACACCATGAACAACCCACAGGGCAGACTTGTAATCGAACAAAAATTGCAGGAACGCCTGTAAATACGCCTTCACCCTGAATAGTCTCGAATACTTCGTTAATTTTGTACACGTTGAACCTCTTTTTTCACCCGAATTGCTGACTTTCTATTGTGAAACTGGTTTCTTTTAGAAAGGTTACGGCGTGAAATAAATCCGCTAATTGAAGAAAAATAGTCGGCAAAAAAGCCGTTTTGCCATTATCGCAGAAGCGAAACTCAATGTCTTTAGTCATTGATAGTGATACTTGTCACGTACTGAAGACAAGAGGCTTCACAATTACTTCGCAAAGTAAAAAAATTAACATACGAAGGTTTTATAGCTGATTTTTCAGGAGTATCGACATGTACGTCGCTCAGCCAGGCCATATCGATCATATCAAAAGAAATAATGCTGGGAGCGTATACAAACTGATTGATTTGTACGGACCAATCTCTCGCATTGAATTATCAAAACGTAGTCAGCTAGCCCCTGCAAGTATTACTAAGATCACTCGTGAACTTATTGATGCGCATTTAATTAAAGAGACACAATTTCAAGAATCAAGTAGCCGTGGGCGTCCTGCCATTGGACTTGTGCCTGCTAATGAAGGTTGGCAATTTTTATCTATTCGCTTAGGGCGTGGTTACTTGACGATTGCGTTACATGCATTGGGTGGTGAAATCCTTGTTGAAGAACGTCAAGATATTGAGCAGTTACATCAGGTTGATGTGGTTGAAAAGTTACTACAGGAAATTAATGTCTTTTTTGCTAATCATGTGAGTGAGCTTGATCGTATTACCGCGATTGCAGTGTCACTGCCGGGGTTAGTGAATACCAGTGATGGTGTGGTACTGCAAATGCCGCATTATAACGTTTCCAATCTTCCGCTTGGCGAGATCATTCATCAAGAAACAGGTCTGCCTGTTTTTATTGGTAACGATACTCGCTCATGGGCATTAGCTGAAAAGCTTTTTGGTAACTCTCGTGGTATTGCGAACTCGATTTTAGTCTCGATCCATCACGGTGTTGGGGCTGGTATTGTACTTGATGATAATGTGCTACAAGGCAAAACCGGTAATGTTGGTGAGCTTGGGCATATTCAAATCAAGCCTTATGGAAAGCGCTGTTTCTGTGGCAATCATGGTTGTTTAGAAACAGTTGCCAGTTTACAGGCAATATTAGAACAAGTGGAAACCCAGTTAAAAGCAGGGCATGAATCTATATTGAGTAATATGCCGCTGACCATTGAAGCGATTTGTGATGCAGCTGTTGAAGGGGATAGTTTAGCAAGACAGATCATCATTGAGCTTGGACATAATTTAGGTCAAGCCATTGCGATTATGGTCAATTTATTTAATCCACAACGTATTCTGATTGGTGGTGAATTTAACCGTGCTAAATCGGTGTTATATCCAGCGATCATGGAGCGAATTCGCTCTCAAACATTGCCTGTATATTTTCGTGATTTAGAGATTGAGCAGAGCCGTTTTTATACCCAAGCAACCATGCCCGGCGCTGCTTTGGTAAAACAGGCAATGTACGACGGGCATTTGCTTATGAAGTTAGTAGATGGTTAATGGTATGATTTATATGGAAATTAAAACTTTTCTTTAATTTCCATATAGCTTTCTCGAATATGCTCGATAAGTGCTTGAATGCGTTTAGCGGGCTTTCTAGTGTAAGGATATACAGCATAAATCCCGACCACTTTACCAGCATGTGTTGGTAATAATTCCACCAAATCTCCGCGCTGTAATTCATCATAAATTAAGCAATTAGGAAGATAGGCGATGCCATTACCTGCAAGCACTACTTTCTTTAATGCTGCTGCGTTATCTGATGAGAAATTACCGCTCACTTTCTGGGTGTAAACTTTGTTTTGTTTTAGAAATTGCCAGTCAAAAGGACCTGTGCTTTGTGGGTTGTAACCCAAGCAATTATGACTTAATAGATCTTTCGGTTTTTCTGGTTTGCCGTAATGCTCTATATAAGCAGGGGAAGCACAGATCACCCAGCGAGAATTAAAAATATGACGTGCAATCAGGCTTGAATCTTCTAAATAGCCAGTACGGATCACCAGATCATAATTGTCTGCCACAAGATCAACAAAGTGATTATCTAGCGACATCTCCACCGATAAACCGGGGTGTCTTTGGCAGAAATCAGCCACGGCATTGGCAAGGACTAATTCTCCTGAAATGGTGGGTACAGACATACGGATTTTGCCTGACAAGGCTTCGCTATAACCTGTTACAGAATCAAACGCTGCTTGTGCAACATGACTGATGCTTTTGGCGCGATGATAGAGGACTTCACCGGGTTCGGTGAGGGTCAATTTACGGGTGGTGCGGTAAATTAACTGTAAACCTAATTCTGTCTCAAGTTTACTAATGCGTTTACTAACAACCGATTTAGTCACGTTATTGAGTTCAGCCACTTTGCTGAATGATCCATGTTCAATTACTTGAGTGAATAAAACGAGATCGTCGATAGCTGGCATTCTTTATCCCATACAAAGTCTAAGAGGCAAGGATTATATACTTAACTCATATTATGGCGCTATATTCAACAAGCGTGATTTGGCAGAGAGTCAAAGAGGGGATGTGGAACTTGAATAAAAAAACGCAGCCCCGATAGCTGCGTTGTTCTTATTCCCGTGTGTGCTTAACTACTAGCGTCCTGCTAGCTGTTATCACTATTGGTGATAGGTAGACTTACATATCATCAATAATGATGTAGGTGGCAAAGACGGGCCCATGCACACCAACAACTTTGATCAGCTCGATATCTGCAGTCGAGCTAGGACCTGAAATGAAGTTAACACATGATGGAATACGTTCACCATTTTGTGCTTTCTGATGAAGAATTTCAGTTGCCTGTGTTAAACGCGCAACGATACAGCTTTTTGGCACAACGAAGACTGATGCTTCTGGTAGTAGGCTAACTGCACGACCTTGCGCTGGGTTGCTGTAAAGTACCATAGTGCCTGATTCAGCTAGTGCTTGCTCTGCAAATACAACACCCACTTTTGCACGTTCTGCAACGGTAATATTTGCTTCATAGCCTGCTGAGTGATCCCAAATGTAAACGCCATGCTGTTCTGCACTAAGATCTTTAGGATAAATCACATCAAGTAGACGTTTATCTGCGGTGAAAATGGTTTCACCAACAGGGGTGATTTCTGTTTGATCGGCACTACAGTATTTGAAACATACATCGCGTAATGCTTCTGTTAGTTGTGCTTTGGTGGTTACAACTGCTTGCGCACCTAAAGAAGACTCAGTGTAGTTTACCAAGATGTCTTTTAGTTCATCTTGAGATTTACCTGCAAATACTTCTTTGTGGCAATTATATTTTAAGTTTGGACGTGCAACTGGGGTAGTGATGCGATCACGACCTAGTTGTTTGGCGATGTTATTAAGGAAACTATCGCGATTATAGATGCGTTGCTCATTTTGAGATGACATACGGAAAGCCCCTTAATTACTTATTTTTGTTCTTAAACCAGCTGCGGAACGATTCACCAGATGGTGTTGGTAAATCACGAGTTTGTGTCCATGCGTTTAGCAGACCAACTTTAAATGGTAGTTGACCATCTTTAATCAGCTTGCCTGCAACAATGGCACCGATCTTAACTGTCTTATCCCATAGTGCAGGGTGGGCGTTAACAAAGCTAAAGCCACTAACAGAAGCACGTTCCATAGGATCAGTAATTTTCTCTTCGCCCATGATTTGACGGTGCTTAAGCAGTAGATCTGATAGTGGGATCTTCACTGGGCATACATCATGACAAGCACGACATAAGCTACATGCGTTTGGTAGATCTTTGAAATCTTCGTAGCCGCCAAGTAGTGGAGACAGTACAGCACCAATAGGACCAGAGTAGATTGAACCGTAAGATTAGTCACCGATGTGACGGTAAGCCGGACAGGTGTTTACACACGCCGCACAACGTACACAACGTAGGATTGAACGGAATTCAGAGCCTAAAATCTTAGAGCGACCGTTATCAACAATAACTAGGTGGAACTCTTCAGGACCGTCACAGTTACCTTCTTCACGAGGGCCAGTTAGTGCCGTTACGTAACCAGTCAGTGGTAAACCAACTGCACTACGACATAGCAGGCTTGCCACAATATCGAACTCTTCAAATGTAGGAACGATACGCTCCATACCCATTACAGCGATATGTGTTTTAGGTAGGCTGGTTGCAAGACGTGCGTTACCTTCATTAGTAACAAGGGTTACGGTGCCAGATTCTGCAATGGCAAAGTTACAGCCAGTGATACCGATTTCTGCTTCTAGGAAATCATGACGGATATGCTCACGTACGAAACGTGTCATTTCTTCTGGATCTGATGAGCCTTCGTAACCTAGCTTCTTGTTGAATACGTCACGAATTTGAGTTCGGTTTTTGTGAAGTGCAGGAACAACGATGTGTGAAGGAGCATCACAATCATCAACCTGAAGGATGTATTCACCTAGATCGGTTTCAATCACTTCACAGTTGTTACGTTGGATCACATGGTTCATACCGATTTCTTCGGTTACCATGGATTTAGACTTTACAACTTTTTTCGCATTCTTTTGTTGAATGATTTTTTCGATGTAATTCGTTGCATCTTCAGCAGTTGCTGCGAAGTAAACGTGACCACCGTGCTTTTCAACGTTGTCGCTAAGTTGTTGTAGGTAGTAATCTAGGTTTTCAAGCACATGGTTACGAATATCCATGCCCATTTCACGCCATTCTTCCCAGTTACCAAGTTTTTCAGCAGCGATAGCACGGTTTTTGAACATGCGTTCTTGTGCGTTAGCAACAGCGGCACGCATAGATTCGTCTTTCATTTTTACATGAATACGATCTTTAAATTTCTGGTTGCTTGTTTTCATTGACATAATAATGACCTCTTAACGACTCATCAGCACATCAACAATGTGCATCACTTTGATTGGTTGACCTTCACGGCTAATGCGGCCACCAATGTTTAGTAAACAGCTGATATCAGCACCAATTAAGAAGTCAGGTTCAGCAGCTTTGATGTGACGTACTTTCTCTGTCACCATCTCACCAGAAATTTCAGACATCTTCACAGAGAAGGTACCACCGAAACCACAACAAGTTTCTTGGTTTTCAATTGGAAGAAGTTCAAGACCTTCAACGTTGTTTAGTAGAATAAGCGGCTCTTCACGTACACCAAGCTTACGGATCAAGCTACAAGAAGGGTGGTAAACACCTTTACCTTCCAAGCGAGCACCTACATTTTCAACACCAAGTTGGCGAACAACAAACTGAGTCAATTCAAATAGACGATCAGCCACTTTTTTCGCACGCTCTGCCCACTCTGGCTCATCAGCTAAGTACTCTGGGTATTTCTTTACCGCAGCAGCACAAGAGCCCGCAGGTGTTACGATAGGGAAGTCGTTGATCTCAAATGCTTCGATCATGTTTTTCATTGCAAGCTTACTTTTTTCAATGTAGCCACTATTTAACGCAGGCTGACCACAACAACCTTGACGCTCAGGGAAGATCACTTCACAGCCAAGTTGCTCTAGTAAACCTACTGTTTTTTTGGCAACTTCAGCTTTCACTGTATCGCCTAGGCAGGTGACAAAAAAGTTTACCTTCATCTCATTGCTCCAGTGGCGGCATACCGCCTAATTGTTCACATTAGCAATTGGCTTATCCGAAGATAAGCCAATCATTTATCTTCACGTTGTAGGGACGTTTAGATAAAAATACTGACAACAGCTGCAATCACACCGTATAGCACCATAGGGATCACTGTACGTTTAATGATGTAGCCTTCTTTATTTGCAATACCAAGGATGGTTGATACAGCAATAATATTGTTAATACACACCATATTACCCATTGCACCACCAACAGACTGCATGGCTAAAATGGTGTTTTCAGGTAAGCCAACATTGTGAGCGATGCTTTGTTGAATCGCGCCGAATGTCAGGTTTGAAACCGTTGCAGAGCCTGAGAAAAACGCACCTAACGCACCTAAAGAAGCAGCGCAGTATTGCCAGTTTTTACCGATAAGATCAGCAAACGCATTACCTGTTGTCATGATTGGTGAATGTTCACCACCAATCATCATGAATTTCACCATAATTAACGCACCGACAAGGGCGATAAAGGGCGTTTTGATACGTGATGCTGTATCACTAACGACTTGTTTGACTTGGGTCTTATTCATCTTTAAAAGAGGAATAGAAATAAGTACAACCAAAAAAAACGGAATCAACGCAGGCACATACAATGTTTTGTACGCCCATGAAGTATCCGTGCCTAAAATATTGCTTAATTTAATAATTAGCGCTTGGCTTAGGTGTAAATCTGCAAACCCTAAGTTTAGGTGTAGCAGTGGCGTTGCATCGTTTAGCATGCCTTTTAAACCCAGCTGTTTAATGCGTGTCACGATCAGAATCAGGATCAACAGCAGTGTAGGAGCCATCGCTTTAAACACCACATGGAAAGGCAGTGTTGTTGCTTTGTTTTCTTCTTCTGACGTTGTTTGTTTTTCTAAACCAATGTTGTAACGCGCCAGCAGAATAGACAGTGTTAAACCAATCGCACCACCAATCAGCGCTGGGAATTCATAGTTCCACTGGGCAAGCCATACATAAGGTATAGTACATGACCAAATACTGAGTTGAATGAACACAAAGTTGCGTTTAATTTGCTGCCAATTCACAACGAATTTCAGTGCGATTACAGGAATAATCACAGCCGCCACAGTGTGCATGATGGCTGATAATCAGCCTACATCTAATAACTCAGCATCAGGTAATCCTAAGTTACCTAAACCAAACCATGTCGGTGTACCTACTGCACCAAAAGAGACTGGAACAGAATTCATAACCAGTGCAAGCATAGCGACACGTAATGGGTTAAAACCCAGACCCACTAAAATTGGAGCGGCAATCGCAGCTGGTGTACCAAAACCAGATGCACCTTCAATCATGAAGGCAAATGCCCAACCAATGATCATTAACTGACCAACTTGGTTTTTACTGATGCCTTCAAGCCATTGGCGAATCACATCTTCCGCACCCGACACATTCAAAGTACGGTTTAATAAAATAGCACCAGCAATAATCGAAATTGGTGTCAGGGCAGAAAGCGCACCTGAAATAACATTTGCTGCCAGTAACTGACTGCTTGTACCAAAATAGACAAGCTGTAATAAACCAATAAGTAATGCTGTTGCTGGCAATGCAACATGAGATGGCAACGCGTTCCTTTTCGTCATCATCCAAATTAAAAGCAAAATAGGGATAACCGATATTGCAAGATTTAACATAAATACCCACCTTGGTTATTTCGTTGTTCCACGAAATTAATTTTGTTGTTTTTATTAATTATCTACTTAGTAATACGTATTTATTCAGCGCATAACCGTAGTGGGGTGAGTATTGTAGGGTCGAAATAGACGATGACTATCTATTTTTTTGCGTTAAAGATGATGAAAAATAAGATAAATGTGAGCTAAATAAATTAATTAAAAATAGTCTTAATTTTCTTTTTAACTATTTATCAAGAGGTTGAGTTGTCTTTTGGGGATTTATAAAAATTCAATTAGATAACTATTGGAAACAAATATTTTGCAATATCGGACTAATAAAACCGCTAATAAACTGAATATTTAAGAAGTTATAAAATATTAAGATAAGAATGATATTCAATACGGAAACATTATTGTTGTAATAATACAACAAAATGGAATATGTTTGATTGTGAATATAAATGAATAACGTGGATTGTTTATTTATATGGCTGTTATTATTCTTAAACTATTAAGAGATGTAAAAGCTTTTTTGTTATTTTAGGCTTAAAATCGCTTAATAAAAGTATATGTGAACAAAATAGAAACAGATGTGGGAAGTAGAAATAAAAATGCCTCTATTTTATAAAAGAGGCATTTCGGTTTAGTAAATGATATTACCGATACTGTTAAAGAGTTGGCTCATACCTTGGGTGAAGTGCAGTGGTGCATTCGAGACGGTATAGCATAAACATCCATTGGTCGTTTTCGGACTATGATCGTGATGGGATTCATCCAGTAAAATAAAATCACCAGCTACATAATGTCCGTTTTCATCACTAAAATCACCAGCAAGCAATAAGGTGAGCTCGTAACCTTTGTGTTTGTGGGCAGGAATAGCACCACCGCTGTCGATGTGCAGTAGACTTGAGCGTACTTCACCTTCATTAACTGGTAATCTCGCTCGACTAATTTTGCCTAAGCCATGCCAATTGAGCTCGTTAAATTGGTTAAATGCGCGAGGTAAAGTATAAGTTAGACCTTTGCACTCAATCACCTTAGGCTTTGGTGGCTGATACAGAGTCAAATCTTCATCATTTTCAACAATGTCACTTAACATTGCAGCAAAAGAAGCATCCACTTTTAGATCTTGGTTGAGATCATTTGTCTTGTTTTGACATTGCGACCAAGAAATATCTGCAATCTTTGGCGTTAAGCTGGCTTCCAGATGTTGGCAATGTGGGCAAAGCTCAATATGTGCCGCAACAGCAATTGACAATGAAAGCGATAACTGACCCTGAATATGTTGTTCTAACAGTTGCTTGCTAGGATGATGTTTAATAAGTGGTATCTTAGTAGTCATCGTCTTTCTCCAATTGCAAACGTAGCTTCTGCAAGCCTAAACGTAACCTTGATTTAACTGTGCCAACAGGCAGTCCCAATTGATCAGCAAGATCTTGGTGAGAGCGCTGGTTTAAATATATCTCTTTCACCACGGTTTGCTGGGCTTCCGGTAGGGTAGATATAAGTGTGATTAGCTCATCACCCAGTTGTTTATTACTTGGATCATCATCTGTCACTAACTTTTGCTCAAAGATAGGCCAGATGTCATCACTGTAATTATCTTCTTTTGTAGCCTGTCGCTTACGTAAAATATCAAAACACTGGTTACGCATGATGGTGTAAACCCATGTTGATACTGCACCTTTCTCGGGATGAAAAAGATGGGCTTTACGCCACACGGTAAGCATAGTTTCTTGCACAAGCTCCATTGCATTCGCTTCTTGTTTAAGGTGCTTCAACCCATAAGAGCGAATTTTTGGTGCGAAATGAGAAAAAATTGTCGCAAAGGCGGTTTTATCACGCTCTTTTGCAACGCTTACGAGTAATTGTTTTTGTTGCTCAATACTGATCTCATTCATTGTGGGATGTCCCAACCTATGATGATGACTAGATTGAGAGTAAGGGTATGTAATAACAGACATAATCTCAACGTGTATTGGTTAGACAAATTAGACATTACATAGAGATACGTCTGTTATTCAGCTATCGATCATTTTTTTTGCAAATTATCGTCAATCACCGTATGAAGAAATGACAATGCAGCAGTATGGTCATTTCGACTCATAAACCACTGTTTCTGATTGACTTCTAGTGGTAGAATTTCTAACCATCGTTGGCAAACCCATGTCATGTTGTTGAAATCTGGTGACGGATAATAACTTGCGTGATCAGGATGCTCTTTGAACAGTAGTTTAAGACTATTGGCTATTTCAACATCGTTATAGTTTATATCAGTACTTTGCCAATTCGGCACTTTCGATGCTTTACCAAAATAGAGCCCATCATCATCCTGCCAATAATTATCGAGAAGAAAAAGTTCTTGAGCAGATATAGTAATACTTAATACACCATCAGGTAGTGAATCAAAATCAGTGATCACAACACGTGTACCAAAGTGACAAATGTTATTGTCAATGGACATACACAACCCGAATCCATAGTTGTTTGTTGCAGCAATTTTTATCAGTTTGATATAACGAGGTTCAAAGATCCTTAATTTACTGACCCCGCCTGGTAGTAGATAAATATCTAGTGGAAACAGAGGTATTTGCATAATTTTATGCCCTAGCTGACGTGTTATCGTTAATACCACACTAGTTCTTTTAAATTTATTTAGTTGTGGTATCGTTTTTTAAAGTGTAAGCAGACAAAATTAATAGCTCTGTCTGCTTTTTAATAAAAAACGATATAATTAACTTAGTATTACTTTGATAGCGTATGTTAAATGAGAAAGTTCACTAGGTGTGATAATAAATGGTGGCATAATATAAACCAGTTTACCGAAAGGTCTAATCCATACACCTTGCTCGACAAAGGCTGCTTGAATCGTTTCCATATCAACAGCTTGGTGAAGCTCTACTACACCGATAGCGCCTAGCCAACGCACTGATTTTACTTTTTCAAGCTCTGCTATAGGTGGAAGTTCCTGCGCTAATTGTTGTTCAATGCTAGCAACTTGTTGCTGCCATTTGTTTTCAGCCAAGATATCTAGACTTGCATTGGCAACAGCACAAGCTAATGGATTTCCCATGAATGTTGGGCCATGCATAAAACATTGTGCCTCTCCGCTACATACTGTATCAGCGACATGTTTAGTCGTTATCGTCGCTGATAACGTCATATAACCACCAGTCAATGCTTTACCTAAACACATAATGTCAGGGCTGATATCTGCATGCTCACAAGCGAAAAGCTTTCCTGTTCGACCAAATCCCACGGCAATTTCATCGGCAATCAGCAGGATATTATATTGATCACACAATTGGCGAATACGCTTTAAATACATTGGGTGATATAAGCGCATTCCACCCGCACCTTGAACAATAGGTTCAATGATCACCGCTGCAATATCGAGATGATGTTGCTTCAGCTTTTCTGCAAAGTCGTTAATGTCGTTTTCGTTCCACTCATCCCAAAAACCACACTCTGGTGATTTGGCAAAAATGTGCTCAGGAAGAAAACCTTTATAGATACGATGCATGGAGTTGGCTGGATCAGTGACTGACATCGCAGCAAAGGTATCGCCGTGGTAACCGTGGCTAACCGTTAAAAACTTCGAGCGGGGTTCATTCTTCGCATGCCAATACTGCAATGCCATTTTAAGTGCTACTTCTACTGCAACCGATCCTGAATCAGCCAGAAACACTTTTTCTAATGGTGCTGGGGTGATGTTGACCAGCTTGCGACAAAGTTCTACTGCTGGCTGATGAGTAATACCACCAAACATCACATGAGACATTTTATCTAGTTGGGCTTTAGCTGCTTCTGTTAATACTGGGTGATTGTAGCCATGGATGGTTGACCACCAAGAAGACATGCCATCAATCAGTTTAGTGCCATCTTCCAATGTTAAATAGACACCTTGCGCTGACGTTACAGGATAGCAAGGCAGTGGTGTCACGGTGGAAGTATATGGATGCCACACGTGTTCCTTATCAAATTCAATATCAATACTGTTGCTTTTTTGCACAGATGTAAACCTCTGTTATTATCCGTAGTTGACAGTCTACGTGCTGTTAGTAGACTAGCCAAGTAGTAATAGTTCATAGAGTTATCATTTATCAATATTTTGCTTATAGAAAGTGAAACAAAACGTTAACAACTAAAACTGTGTAATACATTGATAAAACGAAGGATCGAGCAAGTCCTTGTGAGTCGAAAATAACAATAACTGAGGTCAACACTGTGGAAGTACGTAATAATTGGACAGTAAAGGAAGTCCAAGCTTTATTCGATAAACCATTTATGGATTTGGTATTTGAAGCACAGCAGGTACATCGTCAATATCATCAGCCAAACCAAGTTCAAGTCAGTACATTACTTTCGATCAAAACAGGTGCTTGTCCTGAAGATTGTAAGTATTGCCCGCAAAGTGCCCATTACCGTACCGACGTTGATAAAGAGCGTTTGTTAGAAGTTGAGCGTGTTTTAGACGCTGCGAATAAAGCGAAACAATCAGGTGCTACACGTTTTTGTATGGGTGCTGCATGGAAGAACCCTAAAGAGCGTGATATGCCGTATCTGCTTGATATGGTGAAAGGGGTGAAAGCCATGGGGCTGGAAACCTGTATGACGCTCGGCATGATCACTCGAGTGACCAAGCGAATACTCTCGCTGAAGCTGGGCTTGATTATTACAATCACAACCTAGATACCTCGCCTGAATACTACGGCAATATCATCACTACTCGTACTTACCAAGATCGCCTTGATACTTTATCTCACGTCCGTGATGCAGGTATGAAGATCTGCTCTGGCGGCATTATCGGAATGGGCGAGTCTTCTCGTGATCGTGCTGGCTTATTAGTAGAGCTTGCAAATCTACCTGTGCATCCTGAAAGTGTGCCAATTAACATGCTTGTGAAAGTAAAAGGTACACCACTTGAAAGTGCAGAAGATGTCGATCCATTTGATTTTATTCGTATCGTAGCTGTTGCACGTATCATCATGCCTAAATCTGCTGTGCGTTTATCAGCAGGTCGTGAAGATATGAATGAACAAATGCAAGCACTGTGTTTTATGGCAGGTGCTAACTCTGTTTTCTATGGTTGTAAGTTACTGACCACACCAAACCCAGGTGAAGACAAAGACATGCAGCTATTTGCCAAGTTAGGCATTAATAGTGAGCAACAAGCGGCTAAGCCTGACGAAATTCAAGAGCAAGAGCTACTCGGTCAAGTGGCACAGCGTGTTGCGGCACGTCCGGCAAAAGATGACATGTTCTACGATGCCTCACTTTAGTCAGCGTTTTCGTCAGGCATTAATTGAGCGAGATAAACAAGGGCTATATCGCAGTCGAACTTGTTTATCTCGTCAACAGCAAGCTCATCAACAACAATCATCGCAGGTGAGTGTTGATCAGCAATCGTTAATCAATTTCTCCAGTAACGATTATTTAGGGCTGGCGCAATCACCTGAGTTGATTAATGCATGGCAACAAGGGTTAAGTTTGTACGGAGCGGGCAGTGGTGCATCCCCGTTAGTTACGGGGTTTCACTCGCCTCATGCCAAGTTAGAAGCGCAGTTATCTGAATGGCTAGATTATGATCGCGCACTGTTGTTTAGTAGTGGCTTTAGTGCAAACCAAGCTTTGCTTTTTACGCTATTGCAAAAGCAAGATGTGGTTTTTCAAGATAAGTTAAATCATGCCTCATTAATGGAAGCGGGGATGTTATCACCTGCGTTAATGAAGCGCTTTGCTCATAATGACGTTGAAGCACTTAATACATTATTGAAAAAAAATACGGTTGGATCGGAACAAGCTAACATGGTGATCACGGAAGGTGTGTTCAGCATGGATGGGGATTGCTCTCCATTATCGAAACTGCGCCAAACCTGTGATACCCATCATGCATGGCTGGTGGTCGATGATGCTCATGGCTGTGGCGTGCTTGGTGAAGAGGGCAAAGGTAGCTGTGCTGCTGCCAATATAAAAGCGGATATTTTGGTTATCACTTTTGGAAAAGCCTTTGGTTTACAAGGGGCTGCAATTCTATGTGATAACGATACCGCTGAATATTTAATTCAATTTGCCCGTCATTTTATTTACTCAACGGCGATGCCTCCGGCGCAAGCTCATGCATTAAGCAAAGCTTGTGAGCTAATTCAACAACAAGCATGGCGACGTGAAAAGTTGCATGATTTAAGTGAACTACTGAGTGATAAATTAGATCCTGCTATTCCGCTGCAGCAAACAAGCACACCGATCAAACCTATCGTGATTGGTGAGAGTGAACGTACCGTTGTTATTTCTGAGCAGTTAAAACAACGAGGCTTATGGGTTGGTGCTATTCGTCCACCGACTGTGCCGAAAAATACCGCGCGTCTTCGAGTCACATTGACTGCTACTCATAATGAACAAGACATTCGGCTGCTTGCTGCATCATTAAATGAGGTGATTAATGAGCAATATAATGGATAAATCAAATACAGCTATTCAAACAGAACTTGCTGTGAGTATGGATAAACAAGCCGTCGCCTCGGCTTTTGGAAAAGCAGCAAAACACTATGATAAAGCAGCTGCATTTCAACGCCATGTTGGGCATTTATTATTAGATAAATTGCCTCACCTTCATGCGGTGGATAATCCAAAAGAAGTGATCGATGTAGGCTGTGGCACAGGGTACTTCAGTGCAGAATTACTCAAATTAGGCTTTAAAGTTACAGCAGCGGATTTGTCGGCTGAAATGTTAGCGCAGGCAAAGCAACGTTGTGGTGATGATTGTCGCTATTTACATGCTGATGCCGAAAACCTACCTGTTGCTGATAATAGCTACGATTTAGCGTTTAGCAGCCTTGCCTTGCAATGGTGTGATGATTTATCAGTGCCATTAAATGAATTAAAGCGTGTGGTGCGCCCCGGTGGGATGATTTTTTTCACAACATTGGTTGATGGCTCGCTGGATGAGCTAAAAAAGGCATGGTCACAAATTGATCACTATCAACATGTTAATGAATTTAAAGCAGAAAATGAGATAAAAGTTGCGCTGGCGCAAACGGGATTACAAATTGATAAATTAATATTTTCGCCCATCGTGACGCATTATCAATCTGCAGTAGGTTTGATGAAAGATTTAAAGGGGATTGGTGCGACGCATTTGCAACATAAGCGACAGAATGTGTTATTCGGGCGTCAAACACTGAATGCATTAGAGCAAGCCTACGATGTTTATCGCGATGAGAACAACCTGTTACCCGCAACTTATCAAGTATGTTTTGGAGTATTAATTAATGACTAATGCTTTTTTCCTTACTGGTACGGATACCGAAGTCGGTAAAACTGTCAGTAGTCGTGCTATTTTACAAGCAGCGAGTCAGCGCAATATAAAAATGGCGGGTTATAAACCTGTAGCATCGGGAAGTGATGACACACCTGATGGCCTACGAAATTCAGATGCGCTATTTATTCAAGAGGCATCACCAGTTGAATTAACCTATGAAGAAGTGAATCCATATACCTTTAAAGAGCCTGTATCTCCCCATTTAGCCGCAGAGCGAGAAGGGAAGTGTATTGATTTTGACGTGCTTTCTGACGGTTTAGCAAAGCTAAAAGCGAAGTCTGATGTGGTATTAGTGGAAGGAGCTGGTGGTTGGCGTGTTCCTGTTACCCATACTGATTATTTATCAAGCTGGGTTAAACGTGAAAAGTTGCCTGTTATATTAGTAGTGGGTGTCAAACTGGGATGCTTAAGCCATGCCATGCTGACTGCGGAAGCAATTAAAGCCGATGGTTTAGAGCTCGTTGGCTGGGTGGCTAACCGTGTAAATCCTGGCACTGAAAATTACGCTGAAATTATCAAAATGTTAGAGCTTAATTTACCAGGTAAAAAGTTGGGTGAGATCCCTTATATGCCAGGTATTAACAGACGCGATCTTTCGACCTATATCCAGTTAGATGCTATTGGTTTGTAATTGGTAGGCTGTTTTACTGTAATAGAATAAGAAAAAGGCACTCATTGAGTGCCTTTTTCGTGTAACTGAGTAACTGTGGCTATTAACTGTCTTGAGTTAGACCAATTAGCAGCTCTTGTGTTTCCGTTGCTGACGTCGTGCCTGGCTGATCGATACCTAGCTCTTTGTGAGCTTCTTCTAAAGACATGCCAAGGTGACAACGTAAAATATCAATGGCAACTTGGTAACTTTCTTTATTAGCCATGAATCCTCCCTGGTTCAAATGCGATGCTATTAAGAGCACGTTTACAATAATCGAGAATGCATTTATTGGCAATAAGACTAAAGTCTAACGAGTCGTATAATGCATGGTGTTGATTTGTATCTATATGAATTTATTGAATTAAATTTTTCAAAAAATATGCAATTGTTTTTATATTGGCGTGGTTTTTAAGGCTGATTATAGTCATTAGCATGTTTTTTGATAACGAGCTTAACCTATCCTGTATTAAAACAGCTTAGTTATCGATTGCTATTGATAAATGCCTTCATTGCACATATATAAAGAATTAGTAACAATTAAACTCTTTAAATTAAAAACGTATTCATTGAAGATAGCGTTAAGTAAAAGATTTTGTTAAATACAGAATCATTATAAGAGATAGCATCAATCCTGCTAATGAGTAGTAGGTATTTGAATAGTTTCTAAGTGGAGAAAGTTAGAAATATGAAGCGTATTGCCTTGTTTTTATTAACAAACTTAGCAGTAATGCTGGTGTTCAGTATTGTATTGAACATTGTCTATGCTGTAACAGGGATGCAACCAGGTAGCCTTTCTGGCTTATTGGTAATGGCAGCTCTATTCGGTTTTGGTGGTTCAATTGTGTCTTTGATGATGTCAAAGTCGATGGCACTTCGTTCTGTTGGCGGTATGGTTATTGAGCAACCTCGTAACGAAACAGAACATTGGTTAATGGAAACCGTTTCACGCCAAGCTCAACAGGCGGGTATCGGTATGCCAACTGTTGCGATTTATGATTCACCAGATATTAATGCATTTGCGACAGGTGCAAAGCGTGATGATTCTCTGGTTGCTGTATCAACAGGTCTACTTCACAGCATGACCCGTGATGAAGCAGAGGCGGTACTAGCACACGAAGTGAGCCACGTAGCAAACGGTGACATGGTAACCATGACCTTAATGCAAGGTGTTGTGAATACCTTCGTTATCTTTGTTTCCCGTTTAGTTGCAGGCGCAATCAGTGGCGTGAATAACAGTGATGAAGAAGGCGAAGGTGGCGGTAGCTACATGACTTACTTCATCGTATCAACCATCATGGAAATTCTATTCGGTTTCTTAGCAAGTATCCTGACTATGTGGTACAGCCGTCACCGTGAGTTCTACGCTGATGCTGGCTCTGCGAAACTGGTTGGTCGTGAGAAGATGATTGCAGCACTTGAGCGTCTTAAAGTGAGCCACGAGCCACAATTAGAAGGTTCAATGATGGCATTTGGTATTAACGGTAAGAAGTCATTATCTGAATTATTTATGACGCACCCACCGCTAGAAAAGCGTATCGATGCGCTTCGTCAAGGTGAATACCTAAATAAGTAATCAGCATTTGATGACATAAATGAGATAACAAAAAGCCCTACTGAGTAGGGCTTTTTTAATGTCTGAATACCTAAGAACCAGCAAATCAACTCGCGTGATGTGCTACTAAACGCGGTACAGGTTTGTCGTTAATAGGTAAATGAATTAACGCAGCAATGAATGCCATTACCACTGTTAACCACCAAATTGGTGTGTATGAATGATAGTAATCATAAATGCGACCACCAACCCAAGCACCAAGGAAACTACCCACTTGGTGAGTAAAGAATACTAGGCCGTATAAGGTTGATAAGTAGCGTGCTCCAAAGATCTGGCGAACAAGACCAGATGTTAATGGTACCGTCCCTAACCAACAAAAACCGATAGCTCCACCAAAAATAACCGCAGTATTTTCAGTGACAGGTAATGTTACAAATGCGGCAATCACGACTGTTCGTACTAAGTAAAGTGACGTCATCACATAACGTTTGTCGAACTTGTCACCCATAATGCCCCAAAAATAAGAGCCGAAAATATTAAAGATACCCACGTATGCAAGCGCCATCGCAGCGGTTTGCGCAGGTAAGCCTTTATCAGCTAGATAGCTAGGTAAATGAGTCGCGATAAACATCACATGGAAGCCACATACGAAGAAACCCATATGGATCAACCAGTAACTTTTATTTGAAAACGCTTCTTGTAATGCTTCTTTTAAGGTTTGGCTATCATCAACCATTGGTGCATTGGCAGATGTCTCATTTTCTTTCGTAGCCTTCATGAATGAAGCAAAAGCAATCATTACACAGCACATAAGTGCGAAGATTTGCATCGCTGTTTGCCAATCAAACTGGTTTAGTAATGCTTGTGCTCCTGGGATCACCGCAAACATACCGAAAGAGCCAGCAGAGGTCGTTAAACCAAAAGCTTTAGCTGTGTGTTCAGCAGGCACAACACGTGCAATTGCACCTAAGATGATCACATAGCTAGTCGCACTTAAGCCAAGGCCGATTAATGCGCCAATGCTCAAGTACAGCATGCTTGGCTCTGTAGCAATAGAGGTGAGGTATAAACCTAAACCATAAGCGACAGCACCGCCAATAATGATTTTTTTTGAGCCAAAGCGATCCGATGCCATACCAATAAAGGGTTGGAAAAAGCCAAATAACAGGTTTTGTAAAGCAATCGCAAAGCTAAAAAACTCACGTCCAGTACCGAATGTATCGGAAATCGGCATCATAAAAATACCGAATGACTGCCTGATCCCTAGGCTAAAAATTAAAATGCCAATACCTAACCAAACTAGGAGAGGAAAGCGGAAAATACTCATTAATGATGCTCGTATTAAAAGAACTATTGGTGCATATGATGATGGTGGTGCATAGGTTGCTCACCATCCATTGTGTTTTGTTGGTGGCATCCACCACTGGTCGCATGTTTTGCAAGTGCATCTAATAATGGTTGGCAGTGCTGAACCGCCACCAAAGTTATAATGAGAAGTACAAGCATTCGACCTAGTTGTGCAGGTGTTGACTGTGAAAACATTGTGGTCTCTAAGTTTAGTGTGCAGCGTGCGTTAAAAAGCGAGCGCGCATACTAAAGAAAGCATCAAAATGACACAAATGAATAAAATGCAAAGTATTTATGCATTTTTTGCATAAATAGAAGGTGAGGAAATATAAGGAAGATAAGCGAAAGCCAGTCAATAATACTGGCTTTGTGAAACTATTAGGCTAATTGCTGCCAAGGAGTAAGAGCATGGCGTTTGGCACTGTAGTGATAGTATGCCGCCATAGACACACCTGCAGTGATACCAGCAAAAAGCGAAGTGATTATGGCTGAAATAACAGCAATAGAGCTATTGCTTAACAGCTCAGCAATGAAAAAGATTATTACAAAAAGAAGGCTATACCAAGCTGTGAATACCGCAATATTAGTTTTAAAACTGCAGTAATGAGGAAGTGGCATTTTTATTCCTCCCCAATGAAGTAAATGAAAACTGATAGGGTGGCTATTCGAAGATTGAATACCACAGCGGCTTAACTCTTGTTGTGCTAAGGTTATTTGCTGTTCAAATTGCATTATTTTATCCCTAAAAACACAGTACTTATAACAATGCTAAAAATAGTTAATATTTTCTAGCGACTTAAGACGTTCATATTAGTAATTGTAAAATAAATACAGTAATAAATTGTAAAGAAATATTTATCAAACCGATTAAGTATTTTTATCGATAAGTATTATTTATTGTCTTAAATCAATTCTTAGAGTATTGTGACGGGGTAATATATAAAACGGTATTTAATTAGAATTCCTATCCATTTTTCACCTTAATTGAGTGGTTAAAGTGCGTAACTTATTGTATCTATTTTTTATTATATCTTTTCCTTCCTTTGCAATTACGGTTAACGATAGTTCAGCAAAAGCACAGTTAATGAAGGTAAAAAAACAGTATGAAAATCAGATAAATAGATGTCATCTCCTTGAAAGTAGAGAATTAACACCGATTAAAGATTCTTGGCTAAAATCACTACCATCAGAAAGAAAGCAGATTGTATTACAAGAATTAAATGAGAAAGCTTTAGAAAGATGTGTAATGACACGAGAAAAGGATTTTACTTATCAATTAATGGATTACACAGCTAAAACCTATGACAAACTATTTTTGAATAGCTGGCTGATATTAAAATCAGCGATGTATAATGACAGTAATGATGTATTATTAACAGATAATGAACAGAAGAACTTTAAGCGATTGTCCGCAATGCCAAAATATTATTACCCATTTAATATAAAGGTAATTAGTTAAGTTTATTGGATTATAAATTTTAAAAAAGGGAGTAGTTCACTCCCTTTTTTATTTTTAAATATTAATAAAAGGTGAAAGTATAACAATACCTAGAACAGCCATTAATAAACTGATACTTGTTGGTATAATCCATTGATTCTTTTCTTTCTTGGTTGTCATTAGCAATTAATCTCCTCAATCCATTGTAAGAGTCGCGTTCTCTAACATCCTGTTACGCGCTTCGCCTCTGCAATCCAGTATAGATATTAATCCCATACCAAGTGTAAATGAAATGTTAACTTGTGATCTTGAGTCAATTTAAGTATTAGCATTAAAAAACGTAGAAAAAATAAGATATATGCATGTTGTTTAGTTTGTCGAATTAAATAACAAACCGAAACTCAATATTCCATTTTTATCACTACTCTTTTTAATAAATTAGGAATAATTTAACGCATACTTCCTTTGTATGGAGTTTCACCATGACTAATTTCAAATATGCTAGCGAAGAATTACCATGCTTTATCTGTCACACCCGTAAAGCGACAACAGAGTTAGGTTGGTTCACACCCAGTATGAAAGAGGATGTTATTGATCAAATTAAGGACATCCTATCTCATGCTGACACGGATTATGAAGAGTATTTTTCTGTCAACATTGTGTGTACAGAAGACGAGGCACGTGATTACTTGCTACTTAACTACTATGGTTATTCAGAGCATGAAATTAATCATGGTCAAGTCAATCCTGAAGATTTAACAGAGGTTAATGATTTAATTTCAGAGCACATGACAGCTGAAGGCGTAGCGACATTTAAACATGAGGTCGCCTTACAAAGTTGTGAGCATTGCACACCAGAAATTGATGAAGATTATTAACACTAAAAAAGGGAAATTATGCTGTGGGATATAGGAAATAAAAAATCAGTCCAAGGTGTTATTACTGGCGAATTACTACCATTAACAAATAACGATATTGTTGTTAATCAGAATGGTATTGATTTTATTGTTAATGATAAGAAATTTGATTCAAGAGAATGCATGTTTGTATCTTAAATAAGTTTCCTATTGTTGTTCCTCATTTATTAATTTGTGCAAAAGATTATATTCCACAAACTTCACCTCTTATTTTGAGTGATTTTAAGGCTTGGGTAGAAGGGATTTCTGATAGTGGTGTTTTAGGCTTTTTTAATTCAGGGGCAATAGCTAGTTCAAGTCAAATGCATCGCCACATGCAGCTGATTCGAACATCATTACCGTTAGAATCAGCCATATTAAAAGGCCTGCTACCTTTTAAACACGAGTTGTTGCTACTTGATGATTTAAATCCAGAGCATCTTTATCAGCAGTATTTAGCTGTAATGGATAAAATGCAGCTTTATACATCATCAACGGTTAACGGCTTAACTGAATGTTTACCCTATAACATTTTATTGACTAATCGTTGGATGTTAATCATTTCTCGTACCACCAATGAAGTGGGCACTGTCAAAGGGCATGGTGTGAATTTTATTGGGCGATTTTTAGTCAGTTCACATGAGCAATTACAGTGGTTAACAAATTATGGCTTTATGCACTTTTTGACTGACTGTGGTGTAGTGAACTGTTAAATAGCATCATCAAATAAACTTAAAAGTTTACTTTTTGACATTGTGTTGACGTATATAGCTATATTGAAAGTAATATCTAGCTATGTACTAATAAACATAATGATAAGAAATATAACGATGACACAAGTATTTGAAGAGATAAAACAGTACTTTGAATTACCAGGGCTTATGATTGATATCTCGCAGCAGGATATTGATACGCAGAGCCTTTCCAGCATGAACGTCAGTTTTGATGAAGCATTAAAGCAAGCGGTATTTAGCCTACTCAATGATGGCAGTATGGATGAAAGTCCAATTTGGTTACTGAGCGAAATGCCAGAAGAGTATGGGCTCTCAGGTGATATAAATTCTGAGGTACTCACTCAACATGCACGTACATTAATTAACGAATCTTCTGCAACATTAACGTTGTTTACAGAGGAAACCTCTAGTGATGATGAGTGGGTTGGTGTTGTAATGAATGGAAGTACGGGTAATAAGTACACAATTAAAGATTATTGGATCTTTAAGTTAGTCAATAATCCATTTATCGATCTTAACTATGTCGTCGTTGATAAGTCAGGTAATCAACCTACATGTTGTTGGGGCGCAAATTAACGTTAAGCCGCTGAATCACTCAGCGGCTTTTTCTTATTTATCATTTTAGGTAAATGCTTTTGATAAGTTCACTAATTGTGCTGAATTTTCTGTCATGTCTGACATGGTTTCAGTAATGGTATTAATCTCTTTTAAATTGAGTTTAGCGGCATCGTAAATCTGGTAACTATTGCTATTGATCTCTTTCGCTACCATGGCTTGTTCTTCTGCCGCCGTCGATATTTGATGAGAGAGTTGTGATATTTGATCCATCAGTGCCAAGATATTACCGATCTGGTTAGAGACATTTTCCACGTCAGAGACACACACTTGTGACTTTTCATTACCGCTTTTCATGCGATCTACCACGTCATTGAGTGACGATAATATATAGTTCACTGATTTTTGGATCTGTGATGTTGCATCATGGGTTCTCACGCTTAACGTTCTGACTTCATCTGCGACAACAGAGAAGCCTCGGCCATGCTCTCCGGCACGCGCCGCTTCAATGGCCGCATTTAATGCTAGCAAGTTGGTTTGTTCTGAAATGCTTTCGATTTCCTGCAAAATTCCCGTGATCATGGTCGCTTCATTAGACAGCTTTTCCGTAATATTGCTGGTTTCGGTGATCTCGTCTGTTAGTAAAGAAATATGTTTTGAGGTGAGGTTAATCAACTCAGACGACGCATCACAGGCTTTTTCGCCATCAGAAACTGTCATTAGGGTGTTTTGGCAGTTTTCAGCAACATGAGTAATACTTGATGACATTTCTTCAATCGCAGTTGAAATACTGTCGAGGTGCGCATTTTCTTCCACTATTTTCTCTTTGCAGGTAGCAGCAAGTGCTGCAACCGTATTTATCTCACCATCGACATTTGAAGAGGCTTCATGAGTACGGGCAAGAATGGCTTTTATCTGAGCATCTCGTAATCCCATTACAAACTCAGCGTGGTTATTAATATTTTCGTTATAAATATGAATGCCGATACTGTCGTAATGGTTCTTGAGACGGTTCTGCCACGCAGGAAAGACAATGACTTCTTGCTGATAAATTGCAGCAAACAGTAGAGGGAAAAGTAAGCAGAAATAAGGTGAGACTATGATAGTCAGCAAAGCTGAGATAATACAACCTAATACAAATAAGCTGTTTTTGGTAACAGAAGAGGTCGCAGTTTTCAGTCTTTTACCTTGTTTAATGCTTTTATAAATATTTTCGGCTTTATTTTTTAATTCATTAGACAGGGGTAATCGGACAGATTGATAACCAATCACTTCATTGTTTTCATAAATTGGCGTAACAAAGGCATCAACCCAGTAATAGTCGCCATTTTTACAACGGTTCTTTACCGCACCACGCCAAAACTTCTTTTGTTTAATGGTTCTCCAGAGATCACCAAAGGCTTCATTGGGCATATCGGCATGGCGTAAAATGCTGTGATTTTTTCCCATGACTTCTTCACGGGTATAGCCTGATATTTCACAAAACGTATCGTTCACATAGGTAATGTTACCTTTGATATCAGTAGTTGAAACGATTTGCTCATGGGCGTTCAGTTTTATTTCTGCTGATCTACCAGTGTCTGTCATAACATAATCCTCTGAGTTGATAGGGTTAATTATGACGAGAAATTCGATATGCGCAAAGTTGCTTAGTGGGTAATTTTTACTTTTTGCTTTATTTGTGAGAACTATTTCTAATTTGCAGAAGTTTGTTTTGCAATCGAGAAACTTATAATAAAAAGCTGCGTTTACAGCTTTTTATTATGTGAGGCGAGATTATATCTTTTTGATAACTTTCTCAGCAGGTAGGCGTGACTTTGGTAACTTCGCATTGAAATCACTTTCATCATGGTAACCGATAGCGAGTGCAACAGGGCAAGAGAAACCTTCAAGCTCCTGGCTAAACTCTTTCTCCACTAATTGAATATCAATGCCTTCAAGTGGTGTGGAATCGATTTTTAAGCGAGCTAATACATGCAGCATGTTACCAAAAGCAAGGTATAGTTGTGCTTTCGTCCAGTTCGCGTTGTAACCATTAGGTTCGGTATATAAATCGGCAAAACTAAACTTGCTCACAGCGTCGTCTTTTTTATCTTCAGTAAGACGACCATCCAGAATATTCTGATCAATCACGGCTTCAAAATCTTGTTTGGAATAATGAGTATTATGAGCAAACAAAATGATGTGGCTGGCATTAGTAGCATGTGGCTTATTTGGAAAGAATTTATTCGCGAATGTGTTGCTAAAGCGCTGTTTCGCTTCATCAGATTCTAAAATAATAAAACGCCAAGGTTGCGAGTTAATAGAAGAGGCGGATAAGCGTAGTGCTTCTTCAATAATCGCCATATTTTCAGCGGAAATCTTCTTGGTAGGCTCGTAACTTTTGGTGGTATAGCGCCAAGTTAAGTCATCTATAATTGGACTGTTCATAAGTTATAAATACCACGTTACATGTAACTACAGTTAACTAGCTGTTTTACATGACTTTGTTCATTGTTACGATTTATTGATGATTAGACATCAATAAATCGCCAAGTTTTTAATATTATTACTCTTTAATACAGCTAGTTACTGTAAACTATCTGAGTAATATTGCTGTTTGTTTCACTTCCACTACTTAATGCCATATTTTTCCGTATTAACGTAGCATTTTGTGACTGAACTTTAGCTAACATTGCTTTTAGCTCTGCCACCTCAGAGCGCAATTCTCGATTGCGCTCTTTATATTCTTTGAGTTCATGTTGCTTGGCATCACGCTGTTGTCGAATACCTTTATTAACACCGCCCTTAATGCGCTCTAACAAATCAGGACAATCTCGATGAATCAACGCTCGGCTTACACCCGCTTCTTCGGCAACAGCAGCCACACTCATTTTACGACCAGCATCAACAATATTAGGGCGACCTTTTTCTATGCGAATAATGGCAAGCCGAACCGCTTTGTGTGTCGCTTTTTCTTTTTGGTTAGACATTTATCACCTCAATATGCTCTCTCTGATTAATCTCTTGCTTCATGACTTCAACATCAACTCCCAAAGCGGTTAATACCTTTTCACAACGTTCCATACCTTTTTGGGCTGCGGCTCTACCAGCCTCTCCAATGTCATCCAACTGCATCAACTTCATTTGCTGAACGAGCAACCCTCCCCAATAAGGCAAGTGCCGCTTATCGACAATACCGCTTTCACAACTGTCTGGTTTGCCACACTTGCACTCATCATCATTCGTACACCACCCAAGACCTGTTGAGCGAATAGGTATAGAACTTGAGAATGCTTTAGCCATATCACTGAGAGAGCCAAAGACTTTAATCAGTTCGCCATCTTTACGGACTTGCATGATTTTTTGAGCCATAGCCCCCCCTGTAATGGGTGTATCTAGCTCAAACCAATCTTGCTTAATTTCTTCTTCAACCAGATACTTCTCTCGGAGCAATTCTTCAAATAGTTCCGCATCCAGATTATCGTTAAAGGCATATAAGGCGGTCATGGTAATAGACCAATGTTTAAAGTGGTCTTTTAATGCCCTCAAATCACCCAATTCTGAATGCACGACATAATTAGCAAAGGTGCGTCTAAACTGATGCGATGATAGATTCCAATCACTAGCAACTTGCTTGCATAAATTTGGCAACCTATGATTTGTAATGGTATTGCCAGACAGGATGGTGACGGATTTAGTTTTTGTGGATTTCGCTAGACAAATGTGGTCTGAAATCTGTTCAAGGCGATGCACTTCTGAATGGTCATTGCTTGCTTTCGCTTTTACTAAATTACGCTCAAGCTGCGCTTGAAGTGGCGCACTTAGACGACCAAGAATATCAATCGCTTGAGTAGCAATCTCTGGGGCAATCCACTCTGCTAACCCTGTATGCGTTTTTTCAGATACAGTTTCGATATAGTAATAGGTGATGTCATCCCGCGTTTCAGAGCGATACGCCCCACGCTTAATACCTAGCACTTCATGGATGCGCATACCTGTGGTCAGCAATAACCAAAAGATACAGCTATCTCGCAGTAGCAATGATTCTTTCTTTCCTTTTGATGCCAGAATTTCATCAGCTCTGTCTAGGTATGACTTGGTGAGCTGGCATAGTGGAATTAACACCCCATCTGGAATAATGGGCGTTTTGGGCTTACCGATTGTTTCTTTATAAGCTTCACCAACCATTCCTGCTTGCTCACTAGCACTTGATTCAGACCAAGGATTCTCTTTTACAAAATCAAACTCTTTGCAATAGCGATACAAGTTTTCTAGGGCAATAAATTTTTGCGTTTTAGTAGATGTCGCCAGTGGTTTAATTTCACCCTTTTGCTTTGAGGTAAGGGTATTTACATGCTTAACATAGGCATTGGACGTAAAAGCGGTGAGTCCATGTGTCACTGTGGTATCTGAACTCAACACCCACTGAAAATAAGTGTTCAAGTGATTCAAAACACTTTTCAGAGAGCCAACTGTCAAATCCTCTTTCATCTTGCTCCATACTACCCATTTTGCCATGCGCTTCATTTGAGTATCTGAAATAGCGGCAAAGTTAAGTTTCAAGGCATTCGCTGTGGTGGCTTTAGTGCCTTTACTGGCTGGAAACACCCATATGTCGTGCTCATATCGAGAGAGCGTTTGATACTCACCGTTATCAAGTTTAATGTAGGTCACGATACCTGAAAGCGAGCCATCAATGGCTCGCTCTAGTGAGCTATCGCTTGGCTGTGGGCATTGTTGAGCTATAAATTTAGCTTGCGTAAGTATTAACTCAATAGCACTCATTTCGTCACCTTTAACATATCAAGATTTTGCCAGTATGGGTGTGGGTCGGTTCTTGCTCGTTCTTTTTCAGCCGCTACACGCTGCAATTGACCAAGTTTTGCAAACTCAGGGACAACTTCTTCATCCACAATTCTGAGGACATGTTTTAAATGGCGTTTCCAATCTTTACGTCCAAATTCATCACGGTTGCGAATAATCGCCCAATAAAAGCTAAAGAGCTTATATAAATCATCACCTGTGATAACGAAGCTCTTACAACGGAAACACCCTAGAAAGTCATTACAGAACGTGCCATCTTTAGGGGCTTTATCACCATGCTTAGGGTCTTTACAATGCCCAACAGGAACACTCGGCTCTGCGCTCGTTAACTCTTTGACTCGTATCTCGCCCATTAAGCCTAAATTGCGCTTTGATTGCTCAGGGGCTTGTAAATAGTGATCAAGCGTTCCTGTACCACTGTGCTTGGCTTGCTGTGCGGCAATCAGTAAGCTCTCTCCACTTAGATCGTAGATGCCATTAATGAACGTCTTGCGAAAGCGGCTTACATTAAGCTTCATCGTCCGTCCATCTTCATCTTTTAGGTCGTACTGTTTGATGAATTTGTTGATGTGGTACTCAAGAGAATGTTTTTCTAAGGAAGTGGCAGTGTCTTTCTTTGTACCTTTGCCCCCACTTGTAGCCTCATAGACAAACACTACGTCGCTATTGGTTGCCTTTCTTATATGGGCATTGCGCTCAATAATCGCCTCAATCAGATAAGCCACATCGAGTTTAATCCCTTGCGCCACCTCAAGTTCTTCTGATTTACGCAGATTGTGCAACTGCGTTGCATTGCCTCGTTTTTTAAACACAGTCAACAGTTTGCGACTCTCTTTAAGTGGGTGGTCGCTCAATGCTTCCGTTGTCATGTTAAGAAGTGGGTAGGTGTTAATGCCTGTCTTCATCGCTATCGATAATAAGCACACCGTTAATTCATAACCTGTCAGTGGTTCAATCTTATTATAAATTGGCTTAATTGCTTGCTTTAGCGCAACCACCACCTGTCTTTTTTCATGTTCAGTAAGTGGCTTTTGCCCTCCGCCACCACGCTTGTTTGAATTGGGAAATGGGTTCTTGGGGAAGAAATCACTGTTTAGATTGATGTCACCAACAGCAGACCAGTAACCCTTTTCTTTCATGCGTGTCAGCAATGATTTGAGTTTTGAATAAATTTCTTTTTGAGAGACAAACGCCAACTCGCTGCCTTTAAGGTGCAGTAAATACTGTTCGATTAACTCTGGCGTGATATCCGCTTGCGTTAAGTCCTGACCAGTTGCACAGCGAAATAGCGCAAGGTATTCAGCAAAATAGGTAAAGCCGCTTTTTAGATAACCTCGTTGAGTTTCTTCGGTCAAAGCATCGGTATTTTTTAGCAATGCTTTTGCGGTGTAGAACGCTCGGTTGGTGATGTCGTCATAGCCCTTGCCATAGTAAGAGGTAAAATCGAAATTAGAGCCATTCCCCCCTTTTGAGCCGAGGCTGGGATAGTTCACAACAGGGTTGAGTGGGCGAACAGACTCTTGATTTTGAGCTGCAACAATTGTTGGTTCAACCACTGATGTTTTCTTGAGCTTGTCTTTGTTAATCGTCAGATTTTTTCGTTGTCTCGCCATACTTCACCTACACAATCGCATCAATTTGTTGTTGATATTCAATCGATAAGTCATCAACCAAGTCATTCACCAAGTGCAAATACTTCATCGTGGTTGTGATACTTGAATGTCCAAGCCGAGCTTGTAGGTACATCAACGGCTCAAACTTGCTGGTTTTGCGCTCCAACAACCCTTTGAGCATGTGTGTTGCATACGTGTGTCTTAGCATGTGCGGTGATACATGAAAGGGTAAATTGAGCGACTTGAGAGCCTTGCCAAAGGCTGAGCCTTGAGAAGTCCACTCTTGACCATCAGACGTTAAAAACAAGCAATCTGACACCACTCCTGATTCTTGTTGTTTCTGAAATCGAGCCTCATTGACATAACGCCACAAGTCTTCCATCAGTCTTGATGGAATGTGTATTTTGCGCTCTTTTTTACCTTTAGTTCGTGAGATATTAACTTCGTAGTAAGCTCGGTTTCCTGTAGGTTTTCGTATTACATGCAATGGGAAAAGCAACAGCTCATTAAGTCTAATGCCTGTTTGTAGACATAAGCGCACCATCAGTTTTAGCGTTGGGTTCTTTATGGCATTTAATAGCTCTTGCACTTCAATAGCTGACAAAAACTCAGCTTTCTTCTCAACGGTTTTCATCATCAAATCAGGGCTGTACTTCTTACCACCGTTTCTTTCGGTATGAGCCAAAAACTGCCGCCCTTTTTTCACTGAAACGGATTCTAGGGAGTAAGGCAATGATTTAAACCACTTACCGACACCATAAGAGTAAAAACGCACTATCGTCCTTAAATGCTGATTCGTCGAATTAACGGACATACCAAACTCGCCAACGCAAAGGTCACGATAAGCACTGACCAGCATTTCATCTTCACTGCTTTCTGAAATGTCTCGCCAATCCAAACTGTTCTGCTCACAGAATGTCAGGAATTGACTTAAATGATTGCCATACGTCCACCAAGTGTTCTCACTATTCACTCGACCTCGTTTTAAGCACTCATAGATCAAGAACTGCATTGCCTCTACACAAAGCATTCCAGATTCAATTCCTAATTCTGGATTGTCAGCTTCCCAAGTTAGTAAAGGGAAATTGGGATATTTGACGCTCTCTATCTCAAAGTCAGATGTTGATTTTAGAATAATCATACGCACTCAATTTAACTGTACATAAGCACAGTATAGGCGTGCGATTTATGCTTGGCTACTCAACAAACGATTTTTTATGCGTAGGTGGGCGTGTAACATTTTTCTGGACAGAACTTTGTTAGATAGCCAGCTCTATTCAGGCTGATTGATATTAGGAAAAGTATTGGTAACTTCTTCACAAGTACCTTTAGGGTACAAAAAGACCGCCACTGTGGGCGGTCATTTAACAATAAAGCTATTTATGCGCATTGAATAAAAAAATCCCAAAATTTAATATTAATGTCACAGGAAACCTTAAAGGCAATTATGGATAATTTATGGATTTACTAAATTTAGTGGCTTCATTGGGATCATTGGGATCATTTCTACTTGGTGTTGTAGGAACAGGTCTTACTGCCTATGTGGTATCAAGAAACAAACTGTCAGGGAAAATTGATGAAATTGATGAAAAAATCGAAAAAATCATACATCAGGAAAAATCTATATCTAAAGCAAAAGAATCTGGAAGATTACAAGCTATAAGTGAAAAAATAGATAGTATTATTGATGAACAAAAATGCATAACACTTACAACAGAGACTATAAAGTCAGATATAGAAAATAGTAATTGGAGAAAGAAAATCAGAAATTGCGAAGACAAAAAATAGAGCTGCTATACGAGAAAGTTGTTGAATATTATAGTATTAGGGTAGACTTTCTTTATCCGAACAATATACAAGAAAATGAGCTATTCGATAGTAGGAGTTATTTTTATAGCTTGTATTCAGAGATAGTCATGATTATTGAATTGTATTTCAATATAAATAATGAATTATCGGACGTATCTTTGAAATTTTCCGAAAACCACAATAAGACTATAAAACTTGCTACTAAATATACCTTGAATAAAATCCAACCTCCATTAGATAAACATGAAGAGTTATTAAAAGAATACACGGAAATATACCTATCACTAAAATTTTACTTGGTGCAAAGCATGAGAGTAGAGCTTGGTGAAAATAATTAAAATGAAATTTTCGACATTTAGCTTCTATTTAACAATATGCATCTTTAACGAACTTCGTGATCGAAGCTCAAGACAATTGTACAGTAAAGCATGCATATCTATAAGAAAAAGCATATAAAACAAGTACAAGTTTGACGTTATAATTTTGTTAATGATGTTACTGGTTTCAGAATATTCAATCAGGGCGGTGTTTGCGCATAAAAGTCTAAAAAGTGACGTTTACTAACAGATTAAATCACTTGGTGATCACATGAGCTAGTAACAGCTACTAGCTCAATATTGGACAAAAGTTAGTTAATTGCTTGTTCTATTTTGGGGAGTAAGTATTAGGAAAAGTAAGGGTAACAATCGACGTATTTTCAACGTTACCCTTTATATCATTTGCAATATTTATATAAGGTGGCTTGGGCTTGTCCAACACTTCGGATAGGTGTTGGCTGCGCGACACATATCCTTATTTGTTAACTGTTTTTACCGTTATGCTTTAAAATGTTGTTTTTATGGTGAGCCAACTCTTCTACACCAAGAATAGCTCTTATTTTTTTCGATAACGTAATCAACGATGCATCATGGTCATGTGTCGATTTTTCAAGGACATCAATAAAAGCTGATTTAATGTCTAACAATTCTCGTGCTGCGTTATCTCTATGCTCTTGAACGGTACCTTCACCTTTTGGCATTTTTATATATTGAGAATTAGCACCAAGTTTTCTTAGTTGTCTTTCGAAACCTTCGAGGTTGCTATCAATTTCTTCAGTTAGCCAGTTCATATACTCTAACCGAAGAATAGTTAAATCAGCAGCAAAAGCATGAGCTTCATCGTAGTCAGTTTTAGTTCTAAGATCATTGAATGCTTTTAAAACGAGTTTCACATATTGGTCTGAAAACTCTGCTTGTTTATCGAATACCGCATTTGCCATATGAGATGAGGACGCCAAAGCTAGATTTTGTTTTTGTAGGTTTAGCTCTTTGTTCCGCTCATGAGCTGAGTTATCACGAACAAGTTGATATAGAGCAGCAACCATCGCACCAACGGCAGGAATTGCAGTAACACCCTTAAATATCTCATTAATTGGAGCAGCAAAGGTTACGCATAGCGAAATAAATGCTATTGCACCTAAGGAAATATAGAATCTAATGGTAACCTCCAAATCTTCCGTAACAGTTAATGCTCTATTGAGCTGTTTGTTAGCTGCGTTTAACACTTTTCCACTTTCGATAATTCGTCAACCACGAAAAGCTATGTAGATTAGACCTAAAACGAGGCATTTTAGAGAAGCTAACTACTCCGTCAGAGTTAATATCAGTTACAAGAAAAGTATCTTTAACCACAAGCTTAGATGTATCTGGCATATAAAGGTCAAAGCTCATCTCATAGCATTCGCCTTTCTCAAAATAAACAGAGACAATATCAACACTGACCAAACAGGTTGTTCTACACGGTATGTAAGTTTTAACGGGAAAGTACTTTGCCGAATCAACCTTATCTGTACTTTTTCGAACAAAGAGCGCATCAATGTAAACTGCTTGATTACCTAAACTCGATGCGACTAACTCGACTATACGTTCGCGTTTTATTGAATCTGAAGTAACCGTTTTTCTATGGTGTATATTTGCCAACCTAGCCGCAAACTTAAACGATCGCCAATAGCTTGTTACGTACAATGAAAATAATGAAAACATAAATGCAGCAAGCGCAATAACTTCTGCGAGCCCCAACTTCAACTCATTTCCTCCTTTAACTACAAAGCAACTAACAAATAATTAGCAAGCACTCTTACTTTTACGCAAAAGAATGCCCATAAATCTCGATAATCATAATCAATTTAATTAATAAATATCATGAGCTTGATTGCATTATTTTGTTTCAAAGTATTTATTGGGAATGTTGAGAGTAAGAGATGTATTAAATAAGTTTGATTAACTACAAATAAAACTAATCTGAAATCAGGTTAACACGATATGAATGAGTATTTGATCTAAGTAACATTGGGGCATAAATGAGTTTGCCAATACCACGTCAACTAAACCTCAACCTATAAGTAAGATACTAACCCTACAAGAATTAAGTTTTGGTTTCGTTTGGCTACACAACCGTAGATATCAATCATTATAACTAACGTTACACTTATAGGGATTCATAACATATTACCTTCTGAATCTTATTATTAATTCTCTTTTTAATAGATGGGGCTTTACAGTCAGATTTCAAGAGAGCGGTAAATAGTCAGTAGTAGATAGGGCAATAGCTATGGTGTACAGCGCTGCACACCATAGCGAAGGTGGTTACTCAGGGCAGCAAGCATTACAGCCTTGTAGGGCAATTTCATGCTCGAGTTCAATCATGCCATCAGCGTTTTTGCTGGTTTTGATTTCTCTTTCAATTTCAAAAAGATCATCTGGGTCAACGCCGATGGTTTGCATTTCTTCTTCAGAATAAGCAAAGGCATTTAATAACAGGTAGTATTTTGCTTCATCAACTGAGCAAGTGACTGTTGTGACGATATCATCAGGGTAATCATTGCTATCATTAACAATAGCGTTTACTTGCTCAAGCACAGATTCATGCATAGCGGGTGTTAGCCAACCTAGGCTTGCTTCTGCTTTTTGCTGGCGGCAGTCAAAGCAAGGTAAAAGGGCAGTATAAAGATTAAAATTGCTCATGGTGGATCCTAAAAATAGCTATGGCGATGAAGGTGTTATTTATTACGATCATAAACGCATTTGAATAGCGGGTATATTAGGAAATTATATTATCTACGTCTAATGAATGATGGTGTTTTATGTTGGTTTATACACAGGTAAGACTACAATTTGCAGATGGTATGATATTCTACTGATAAATCATTAAGATAAAGTTTAAGAGAAGGATGTTTGATGAAAAAGCAGGTGTTATTTTCACTGATTGCATTGGGGCTAGTGGGCTGTTCGGGAACGCCATCAAATAGCTATACCGTAAAAGATGCAGCGGGTGTTTCTTCTTGGGAGCTTTGTCGTAATATCGGCTATCACGAGTTCTTTAACCGTAATGATAAAGCAGCAGAGCTTCAGCAATATGTTGTCGAGCGTGGTGATATTGCACCTGATTCCTGTGCTACTGCAACGGAAAAAGGCAAAGAGTTTGCCGAACAAGAATACCATCGTAATACCGGATTATGAGTGGTAAGCCACAGCCAATGTATCACGCTGTGGCTTTTCTTTAATTACAAATCGGTGGTGATGATCTGCACTTTTACTGCTTCGTTAGGCTTACCTGTTAGTTTCAAGGTATAGCTCCCCCATTCATGGGTGTTTAAATGGGTGAGGTATTGGTTTTGCTTTTCACATTGTAAGTTAACAATATCTGCGCCTAGTACATCAGCGCCAGCCATGGTGACTTGCACTTTTGGTGTCACACCAACAATAAATTTCTCATCCCACTCTTTAATTGCTAGCTGAATGTAGGTTTCACCTTTGGCATTTAGCTTAGTATCAAAGCCTAACTGCTTATCTAAAATAAACTCTTGCTGGCTTGCTGCATCAAGGGTTGATGCTGTCGCAATAACTTTGGTCGGCATTGCACATAATGGCTGATAACTCTTAGCAAAATAGTCGTTACGTCCTTTGTGCTCAGGGTTCACTTCAGTTGCTGCACTTACTGCCATTGATTGGCTGAATAACACGCCTAAAGTAATTAATTTAATCGTCTTGCTCATGGTTTTGTTTATGGTGTTCATGACTTCACTTTAAAAGGTGGAAGACAGTTCGGGCTGTCTTTTTTATTTTTTAATGGTACTAACTGGCAGAAAGGATCTTGGTGTTGCTGCGCAGGTAGTTTGGTTATTGTTAAACTTTGAAGAAAGGCAACAAGGGCTTTTTTCTCCGTCGTAGATAATCTAAATTCTGTGATTTTCGGATCTTTGTTGAGGTGTAACCGACCATCACCAGCATTCTTGCCAACAGTGATAACTCGTCCACCAGCAGCATAATGTTCAATATATTGTTCCAGTGATTGTACGCTGCCATCATGTCCCCAAGGTGCGGTTTCGCTAACGTTGATCAATGATGGAATACGGTATTTACCATCATCTGAGTCGTTATGGCTAAAGCTGGCTTTTCCACGTTCATGGGATGGGTATAAATAGCTACCGTCTTGGTTTTTAATTCCATATAACCCCGTGCTGACATACACAGGATCATCTTTATCTTTAGGTGTATTAAGTAACTCGCCACTGTGGCATTGCGAGCATTTAAGCCGTTCGCTATTAAATAGTGCCAATCCCACTTTTTGCTGATCATTTAATGCTGCTGAGTTACCTGCTAAATAACGGTGATATGGAGTATCTAAACTCGTAATGGTGGTCACATAGCTTGCTAGTGCATCTATCACTTTGCTGGTGGAAAACTCAGGTGACTGAAAACTGGCTGTAAATAAAGGCGTATAAATATCAGATGCTTGTTGTAAACGTTGCAGTAATAACGGTTCTGTCATCCCCATTTCTGTTGGGGTTGTGCCAAACAATGGCAGCATAATGGTTTGCTCAAGCGTATTAAGTCCATCACGGCTTTGCATGAACTGTGAATAGTGCGCAGTATTGAGTAAAGCAGGGGTATTTAATGTGGTTGGCTTGCCATTAATATCTGGAACTTTGCTAAAGCGATTAGTCCAGCCAAGATCAGGAGAATGACATAAAGCGCAGCTACGATTGCCGAGTTTTGATAAGCGAACATCATTGAACAGGTATCGACCTAAGGTGATTTTCGCTTCTTGTGATGGTGATGAAGCAAAAACAATGCAAGGTACGAATAGCAAAAATAGTGAGCTAACAAGTGTAAGGAGTGTTCGCATTTTGTTGAATAAAGGTAAATTCGATGCCTACATCATATAAGATGCGAGAAAAGAATATATATCCCAATTGTTTCAAAATGCGACACTGAGCCGAGATGAAAATAAGAGACCACCCTGCCTCTTATTGTTGACGCTATTTATGCACCTTCAAAGTGATAAAGCATGTCGGTGTCGTGGGTCATTTTTGTTAATAACGTATTTGTCAGATCATGGGTAAGTGTTAGCGCATCATCGACGGTTTTTTGCTCAAACTGGTTGATCAGTGCTTGGGCTTTTTTAGGCTCTTTCTTGTAAATCGCTAAGTATTGCTTTTCTAACGCTTGCTGTTTTACTGCAGTTTGCTGCTCAAATTGTTGATAGGCTTTTTGCACAATAGGCGCAAACTCATTCCAGTTTGTCATTGCAAGGGTTTGTAGTTTGCGGAACTGCCAGTTAGCAGATTGGTCGTCAGCTTTATCGTTACCTAATGTCAGGGCTTTTGGTACCTGTGTCATGCCTTGGTAGTAAGGGATATAAACACTTAATGCTGACATACCATAAGCCATGTATTCCGTTTCACCAATCGCAATTGGCAATGATGGACGTACTTGAAGAATATGGGATTCTTGGGTTCTGAATACGGAAATAGGGCGGTAAGGTTCTTTCGGATTGTTATTGGCGTACGGATCGTGAGACGTACCTTGGTAATGATTTCTTAAACCTTGCTCAACGTCATTAATCGTTAATTTGTGTGTTGGCGTTAAGAATACTGGGAAGTTTTGACCCTGATCGATTTTGGTCTTTAGCCCTTGGGTATACATGTGCTGTAACGTCCACACACGTGGGTAGTTATAGG
Source organism: Photobacterium leiognathi (assembly GCF_030685535.1). Lineage (NCBI taxonomy): Bacteria > Pseudomonadati > Pseudomonadota > Gammaproteobacteria > Vibrionales > Vibrionaceae > Photobacterium > Photobacterium leiognathi. The sequence goes on from NZ_CP131601.1 coordinate 1,378,263, forward strand.
TCACATCGTTTTGGGTGTCTTGTGAGTAAGCTTTGTGGAAATTAAAGGCTTCGCCTGTCACTGGCGTATATAAAGCATGATTTTCGGCAAAGCTAACTAACGTTGGTGACGCTAAGTAATCCGGATTATGAGGTTTATAAGTGCTTAAACGACCTTGGTTGGCAGAAACAAAGTATTTATCCGCAGGAAGCTTTTGCGCCATCCACTGGTGACCACTACCAGTTTCTAAATACCAAATACCCGTTTTATCAACAAATGCAACACCAAAGCCTTCAGATGCACCTTGCTTTTCGATGATCTTACCGAGTAATTCAACACCTTCTTTAGCTGTATGTACGCGAGGTAGGATCACGTTCTCAATCGCATCTTCACCAATACCCGTTTTAGTGACATATGGATCGGCCGCGAGTGCTTTGCTGCCGTTATAAATGGTTTCTGTCGCAGAAATACCAACACCAGCAGAGTTAAAGCCAGCTTCTCCCATGCTGGTACCTTTAGTGTCGTAATCAGACAATGAAGTGTATTCCAATGCATGTTCAGCAGCAGGGTAAGTAAAGTCGTTAGCGTTAGATTTAAAGTCGGCTTTTTGTTTAGCTTCTGCTGGGTGATAGATAAATTGTTTGGTGTTATTGGCTTGGTAATCTTCATTACGTGCCACAATGAATGAACCATCTTTGGTTGCTTGGTTGCCAACTAAAATGGTGGTACAGGCAAAGCTTGGCACACTGAGTGTGGAAGCAATAAGTGCGGAAAGTAGTGTGATTTTTTTCATCGTCTGTATTTAAGTGAACGTCATAGTGCATACAGTTAAACAGGCGAGGAGAAAAGAAAACGTGACACCTGTCATATAAAAAATTTGACGAAGTGCACACTAATTTTGCACAGATTATGGAAGTAAAAATCGGTTTGTGATTAAACCTTCAGATAAAAATTAGCAATAGTAGAGAAAGAAGAAGATATTCATCTTTCTCTACCGTTATTTCGATTTAGCCATTGAGCATTATCACGATCGCCATGATTGAGACTAAACCTACGACATTGAGCACACTATAAAGAATCGTTTTTGGCATGGTAAATGTCAGGTGATTGAAATCGTATTTAGAGCCAATGGAAGTAATGGTTAAAGGTAGTATCACCAGTAAGCCGAACATCCAGCGAATAGTTGGGGTGATCAAATAACCGATTTGGGTTTCAGCGATAATAAAGCCAATTACAGCGATAACCAGTGTGGTAATTGAGACCGCAAAAGTGCGGTTGTAGGAATCCATGAGCTCAGCTAACGCTTTGTACTCTTCATCGGTAAATTGGGATTGCTTGCTCATATTAATTACGCCTACAAGGATAGAGAAAAGAAGACTGATTGTAACGGATAATGAAGCAGAGTTAAAAATCCACGCTTTGCTTTATTGGTATAACTATCAATAAAAATGAGATGTTTTATTTTTGACGCTAAAGAGTCAAATTCTTTATTAGTATAAGATCCTGAACGATCAAAAGGGATTTAAAGCTCGCCCCAAGAGATGGATAACAGTTAGAAATACCAAATAAGTGATTGTATTAATAGATATTATTTATAGTCATGAATTAACATTTTAGATGCAATATCATGCGTCAAAAAATCGGTGTTTCAGGGCTGTTTTTTTGACGTTTTTAGGTTTAATAAATTCTTACAAATCAGTAAGATAAATTGATTTTCACCTTCTTATTTATTCACTATATTCGCGCTAGATATGTTAATTTTGTGTGGATGTAATGAAAAAGAAATATTTAGTTAGTTTGCTACCTGCATTGCTAATGGCGCAATACGGTTACGCAGAAACAAAATCAACCACAGCACCAGAAACGCTTTATTTTAATAAGAAAGCATTACCTTCTGATACACAAGGTAGCCTACAAGGTAGCGTAAGTATTGCTCAAAGCGTGATCATGCAAACGAGCAACAAAATTGAAAACGATCGTCAACCGCACCTCGTATCACTACGTCGCAGTTTAGTGATGTTTGAACCACAAGCTGACATGCTTGAAAGCGGTGAAGCACTAACAGTGACAGCGAAAAACGCAAACAATGAAGTGGTTTACCAAACCGTTATGCGTTTGCCGCAACAGTTGCCGCAAGTAGCGGGTAAATTAGATAAATATGTTGAGATTATTAAGCCTGAGCAATTTTCTCTCACTGTTACTAGCAATAACGATCTTGGTCAAATTGCTGGTGAAGCTGGCAAATCCCATTTTAAAGCGCTGATTGCGCAGCACGATACTATCCATGTTTCTACTGGTGATGGTCATTGGGCTCGTCATTTTATTCTGCCAGATGACAAAGCTTTCCATAATAAGAAGATCACTTTTACCTCGGATGCAGGTTACAACTCTCAAATCGATTACTCACAGGGCACAGATACCATTAGCCGTGGTAATCAATTCACTTACCAGAATGTTGATGGTATTTGGTACGGTGAAGCAGATATGGCAATCAGCCGTGTTGCTTACAGTGATAAAGCCTATTCAGCTGTGCTACCAGCAGAAGCCATACTACCAGGTTTGAGCTTAACTTTTAGCGCAGAGAGCAATAAAGAAGGGACTGTTTCAGGCATTAAGATCGGTGCTAATACCAGCATGATCTTAAATACGATCGATATTGGTTTATTAACTGAGCCAAGAGATCAATTCCAGTTCATGAAAGATCCTGATCTTCATCGTCAATATTTCCAAAATATTCAGATCAGTAAATTGATCGTTAACCCTTATGAGTCAGTGCATCTTGAAGAAATCATGTTGCCTGATGGTCGTGTGTTGGTTGGCGTTGATCCAAGTGAAGCTGATGCTTATGGCAGTGACTCGCACTACCGTATTGCCCGTGAGTTAATTTCATCTGGTATCAACAGTGCAAGTTATGGTGTGAACTCGTCAATTGTACGTCCTGCAAGCCAGTGGAATATCAGTGCGCCATATCATGCAGCGCAAGTGACTGTGAATAACTCTATTGGTAACTACACTGATGGCTTAATAGCACATGGTTTATTAGGTTCATACGCAGGTGTTGCCTCTGTTGTTGGTTCGACAGGCAATGAATTTAGCCATGAAGTTGGTCACGAATTAGGTGTGGGCAATCACTACCCAGGTGGTTACAACGGTGCTATTCATAAGAGCTCAACGGAAGTGAACTCAACATGGGGTTGGGATGTTCATAAAAACTTCTTTATTCCAAACTTTACCAAAGGTGTAACGAACCAAGAGTCATGTTACGAAGGGGAGTGTGTTGCACCGTTTGAAGGTCATAGCTTTGGCTTTGGCACTATGTCTGGTGGTTCAGCCTTATACCCTAAATACAACGCTTACACCTTACATGCCCCATACGAGCTAAGCGTATTCCAAGACTTCTTAGAGAACAAAGCTAATTTTGATCCTGCATCACCAACAGGCTTTAGTAAGTGGGATCATAATGAGAAAGTCATGAAACCGTGGACGAATAAAACGGCAGATGATCTTGCTCTCTCTATTGTTGTTAGCCCGAATGAAAGTTTAGGTCCTGATGAATACGGCCCTGAAAGTGACAAGTTCTACCAATTATTTGAAAACAACGATGTGGTATTTGTACACGTTAAAAACCACGCATGGATTGGTAATATTTACCTGCCAAGTGATGCAGCATTTGAAGGTAAAACAGCTTATCTACAAGTTACGTCATTGTGGAATACCAATGTTCACTACAACGATCAAAGCTTTACGCTAGTTCGTGATAAAAAATACGCGTTCACTTACACCAATGGACTATGGGTATTAGATGAGAACGTGACAATTGGCGATCAGCTTGACTTGATCCCATACAAGCAAGGTATTCCAGTCACAACATTAGTGGGCTACTACGATCCAGAGAAAGCATTACCAACTTATATGTACCCAGCACTGCATGGTGCTTATGGTAGCGTTTACGTTGATAACTTCACGGCTTCATCTTGTAAGGTAGATGTATTCACCCACGAAGCAGGAACTAAAACCTTTAACTTACATAGCCGTCGCCTACAAGCGGGCTTTATGAACCGTTTCCACATCAACGTTGAAAGTGCACTGAAGCCATACCGTGCAGAAGTAAGCTGTGGTGGTGACGTATTAGATACAATGGATATCACTCCTGCGAAAACAACATTGAAAGCCAATATTGTTTCGACAGAAGCAGGTAAAGCGCCTGTGATCAGTGGTGTTGAAGATGTGGTAATCGCACACCGCGATCTGTTTGCGCCATTAGCAGGTGTAACAGCAATGGATGATTACGAAGGCGATGTAACAGCATCTATCGTCGTTGAAGGTAGCGTTGATACGAATAAAGCGGGTCATTACAGCTTAACTTACAAAGCATACGACAGCGCATTAAGCGAATCGGTTGTGGTACGTAATGTAGAAGTGTTCAGTGAAAAACCAGTGTTATCTGGCATTACAGACACCACCATTCAATTTGGTGATGCATTTAATGCTAAAGCAGGCATTACCGCTTCTGATGTTGAAGACGGTGATTTAACAGCAAACATCATTATTGATGGTGAGGTTGATACTAACCAAGCGGGTACATACACACTGACTTACCAAGTCACAGATAGCGCACAACAAACCACACAGGCACAACGTGTAGTGACGGTTGAAGGTAGCGCAGTTTGTGAAAACACGTGGAGTGCAAACAACACTTATGTCGCGGGTGATGAAGTGAGCCACAACGGTGTGGTATGGCAAGCAGGCTGGTGGACACAAGGTGAAGAACCAGGAACAACAGGTGAGTGGGGCGTTTGGAAGCAAGTAGCAACAGAAGGTTGTACGTCTGTAAAACCTGAAATCACGCCACCAGCACCGGGTGAATACCCAACGTATCAAGCAGGTACTGCTTATAAAGAAGGTGACATTGTTCGTGCAAGTGATGAGCAACTTTACCAATGTAAGCCTTGACCAAACTCAGGCTGGTGTTCAAACGGTGCTTACGCGCCAGCAACCAGCGTTTACTGGCAAGATGCTTGGACAAAGCTGTAATAACTAAAATGATATAGATAAACAAAAGCGGTGAGTGATCACCGCTTTTTTCGTTTTTACTAACTCAAGGTATTAAATCTAATTTATTTACCTCGTAGCTAATTATTATTTGTACCTCACAATGAGAGGAAAAAACGATTAAAAAATTTCGATTGCTATCGTCAAGTTAATTGAAATGACTCTATCTCAAAAGAGCGTATTATTTTAATAAAACATAGTTCATTACAAATTAAGTTATGGAGAAACAGTCATGACAATTAAAGTAGGTATTAACGGTTTTGGTCGTATCGGTCGTTTTGTTTTCCGTGCAGCGCAAGAGCGTAATGATATTGAAGTAGTTGGTATTAACGATCTTATTGATGTTGACTACATGGCATACATGCTTAAATACGATTCAACTCATGGTCGATTCAGCGGTACAGTTGAAGTGAAAGACGGTAACTTGGTTGTTAATGGTAAAACAGTACGTGTAACCGCAGAGCGTAACCCCGCAGATTTAAAATGGGATGCAATTAATGTTGATGTTGTAGCAGAAGCAACAGGCTTGTTCTTAACTGATGAGACGGCACGTAAACACATTGAAGCGGGTGCGAAAAAAGTGGTACTAACGGCACCATCGAAAGATGCAACGCCAATGTTTGTTATGGGTGTTAACCAAGATATGTATGCAGGTCAAGATATTGTATCGAATGCGTCTTGTACCACTAACTGTTTGGCGCCTATTGCTAAAGTACTTCATGATAACTTTGGTATTGAATCAGGCTTAATGACAACGGTTCACGCAACAACAGCAACACAAAAAACAGTTGATGGTCCATCAATGAAAGACTGGCGTGGTGGTCGTGGTGCTTCTCAAAACATCATCCCATCATCAACAGGTGCAGCAAAAGCAGTAGGTAAAGTATTACCAGAGCTTAACGGCCTACTAACAGGTATGGCATTCCGTGTACCAACCGCGAACGTTTCAGTGGTTGATTTAACGGTTAACCTTAAAAATGCAGCTTCTTACGAAACTATCTGTAAAGCAATGAAAGCAGCATCAGAAGGTGAACTAAAAGGCATTCTTGGTTACACAGAAGATGCAGTGGTTTCTACAGATTTCAACGGTGATACACATACCTCAATTTTTGATGCAGCAGCAGGTATCGCACTTAATGATAACTTCGTTAAAGTCGTATCTTGGTACGATAACGAAATTGGTTATTCAAATAAAGTGCTAGATCTTATTGCTCACATCTCTAAATAATATAAGCATTAATTAGCTTTATTTATTAAATGAGTATATAGGCGACGTATTTAGCGTCGCCTTAATTTTATATTTATTAACATCATTTCTTATTTAAAAAAGAGTATTCATTAAATACGAATAGCTTTTAATTAAATAAACTGCTTTTCTTGATTGATATAGGATGGATATATGAATAGCGTCCTTCAACTTCTTGATAAATTCTCAATTGATTATCAACTTGTAGAGCACCCATCATCCATAAGCTGTGAAGAATCTGAAGCATATATATCTGATGATATACCTGGGATCCAATTGCGACATTTGTTTTTACGGGATCGTAAAAAACACAGCTTCTTCTTATTTGCTTATAACGCTCAGCGTAAAGTATGCCTAAAAAAAATGGGGCAGATGCTCGGTGTTAAAGGTTTGACGATGGCAAGCATTGAAGATTTAAAACAAATGCTTAATGTTGATTCTGGCGCAGTATCACTTTGTGCAATGATCAATGATACAGAGCATAAAGTGATCCCCTTACTTGATGAAGAGCTTCGAACCGCAACGCACTATTGCGGTGTGCCCAATGTTACCACCGCCACACTTATTTTAAGCAATCAAGCATGGCAACAGTTTTTTAAAGCGATTGATCGTTCACCTGTTTATATTGATGCGCCAGCACGTGAAACAGAACGTGTCGCAGGTACGCCAAGACGAAGGGCGTTAACCGAAAACGAAAAACAACAAATAGAGCAGTTTGATCGGATATTGGATTAGCGGTGAGAGATCACCGCTTTGTTGGGAGTTATAAGTTTACATACTCATAATCTTAGTTACTTAGTGAGTAACTATATGACTCATAAAATTAAATTACTTTTATATGGTCTATGGTGTTTTTGTATCTTTAACATCAATACTGAACAAAAGTTGAGAAATGTCTTGAGATATAAGGTTTTTATCCGATAACCCAACCGAATTTCTAATTTGAATACATAAGTGGGTAAAAGCAAGAATTTCTTGTTCTGTTTGTAAAGTACCTCCAGCTCTTAGAAATGTAGCTAATTGCCTTATTACGAATGAGTCGCCATAAACGCAAATGCGAGATTTAGCATCTGCTAGATTTGCGAGTTCATTCTCAACTTCTTTGCGATCATTGTTTCGTTGAGCAATTGCTATTTTTGATGCTGCGTTCAAAAAATCAGCATATGATTTGTTTTGCAATTCTGTGAGATGACTTACTTTTTGGTTTTTTCTATTAAAGAAAGCTTGGATTAGTGCGCCTATTATTACTCCGCATAAACCAATAACCGGAACTACAAATATAAGTATGCTGTCCATCATTTTCTCCTATAAAAACTTCTAATTAGCAGCAGATATAGAAGTTTGTTTATATCTTTTCATGTCTACAAAGTAAGACAATCATACTAAACTTACTCCTTATAAATCATGATCCTAGTAACGCTTTGTTACTCTTAAAACGGGATTTCAATAAAAGAGTGCTCTGTTGATATCTAGTAGAGTGAAACGTTAATGAGGATGACGTAATCAGAAGTAGGGGATGGTTAGCTGCCAAGGAGTTAAAATAAATTTCAGACACAAAAAATCCCGCTTAAAAGCAGGCTTCTTCGTATCTTAAGAGAATTTGGTGCGTCTGAGTGGACTCGAACCACCGACCCCTACCATGTCAAGACAGTATAATTAAACTTAATCACTATCTTTAAAGTTTTGTTTTATCAGTTTTTAGCTGTAAAACAACAGATTAACCAATATTCATCATGGCTTTTTTTGAGCGCTATCGCATAAATAGCAGTGCTTTTGGTCGCTTTTTGGTCACAATGCTAAAGTTCCTAAATAGTAAATTAAATTTGCATTTAGGGTGTTTATGTTTGAGATTATTGAGCGCTTTCATGATCAACTTTTGGATAATTATGAATTCACTTCTGTATGCGTAGAAGAAATATTTTACGATGATATTCTCAAAGAGCTTTTTGAAGAAGCGAACCCTATATCAGGCCTTAGGGGATGTAATGTTGAAAATGGCGATACTGCTAATTTATTCAATTTAGCGGCGCTACAAAGTCCTATTATTTGTTACAGATATCGTAATCACTTTCGAGTCGTTGCAGGTGTATTTACCCTTAATATGATTCGTAAAGGGATAGCTCAAAGGCATGTACACTCAGATTATAAAGTACCTGTTTTTATACTAAGTAAAAAACCAATAGGTTTAGTTAGAAAACATATTATTCAGTTTGATCTTACTAATATGCTGCTTACAAAATGCTTTATTAGCGATACAAAAAAGATCAGCTTTTTCCTTCACGCATGGTTTGAAAAAGATCAGGGGAAGCGAAGTATTTACCAGTCTAAAGAATGGCTATCTTTATTTCCAAATCTAGATACGACAGAGAAAGTATCTAATTTCTTGTCTATATCAAAAAAGAGCTTGTAGTTTATGGAATCTGAATATGCGCTCAAAAACCTGGTTCCTAAATTAGATGATCATAATGTAGCTCAAATAGATAACTTTCTTGAGAAGATTGAGTGCCCTGAATCATTCAGAGGGTTATATCATGTGGTGAGTTATTTAGAGAACATATCCACTAATCATCATGAAAAATTTAAAGAAATCTTTGGTATTAAAGGGGAGGTACTTGGTTGCTTTGCAGATATTAACCCAGATAAATGGAAAATATTTTCTTTAGATCGCTTAGCAAAAGGTTGGATGAGTGAAAGGCCAATATACGCGTTAATTATTACATTATCTAAGCTTGATAATGATTTCTTCAATAAAGCGGCGTTAACTTTTTTAAAGCATTTTTTTTCTAATGAGGCAAAAATTAAAAATGTTGGTCGTGAGGAAGTATCAGTACGTGCATTTCGATTATTTGTTACCGATAGAAATGCAGATCAATCTATTTTAGATGGTGATAATTCTCTTCTGATTGCTGAGCAGCTACAACATTATAGACATAAGCTTAAAGGTGATAAACCTCGAAATCATACACTAGAAGGTTATGTTAGAGATCTTGAGCATTTTTATCGATTAGATTGGAAACCAAAGCTTAATTTTCAAAGGATACATAAAACGAAGTTAAGAGGTTCATACTGGAGAAATAAAGTTGATCGTATTGAAGGTAGCGAAGACTTATACACATTTACTTTAATAAATAAGCAGATAAACCAGTTTCATGTAGAAGGAGGTTTAGATAGTTCCGAAGATTATCCCTCTTTAACAATTGTTAGGCACTTACCAGAAAACAAGGTTAAGCCTAAACATGAACGACCTGATATATCTATAATTCGAGACAGTCATAAAGATAAAAGTCGAAAATTAGCAATACAGAAAGAAGTAAAAAAGTCACATAACCTTACTGCTTGCTCATCGAATATTTTACAACCTCATGAGCTGTTCTATTTGACTGAGTCACTCTTACAGCAGAGAAAGAAAGATATATTAAAAACCCCAGTGAATGTATTACAGCGTGTGATATTTTTAACGCTATTTCTGGGTGTAGACATAGATTTAATTAAAACGCTGAAAAGAATAGAAAGAAAAGATTCAGAAGGTAATGGAATCTTTTGTGATACTGATAACTGGCACCTAAAATTCAATATAAGCCCTACGGTGAAAATGGGGAAACACAGAACGAACTCCCGTTTATTAAAAACGAAGCCATATACAACGATTCTATTGCCAGATTTTTTTGTTACTTTTTTAAACCTTAAAGACTTAGCTATAGGGGAGAAACTGCTTCCTCTGAAAGGCTCTACAGCGGTTAAAGATGCAATTAAGCAATACCTTAAAACACTTAATCGCTGATATCACATTCAAATAAGTTATAAGTCCATTAGGTATTACCTCACTAATAAAATAAAGTCAGAGTCAAAAATTGACCCCGTTATAATGGAGTGCCTAAGTGGGAAGAGTAATTACTATACAAGATCAATGAGGCACTATAGTTGGCGTGACGATACGGAAAATACGCAAGAAGTGTATAAACTATGGAATGCCGTGAGAAAGGACATTGAAAACTATCAACCTTCAAATTTAATACCTACCCTCAATTACTCTCAACCTCAGCGAGATAGATGTGACAAAGGTATTGGTTCTCAGTTCACGCCTACTAAAGAATCGATAGCATTGTTAGTCGAGTATTTAATTGAACAGCTCGAACTTTCTAACACATTTGATACGATAAAAAGTATCGAGAATTTAAAAAATTATCATAATAATTATACGCTTTACACAGCATATATGTTGTTGAACAGTACCGGATATCGCGCAGTTCATAACCCTTTACCTAGCCTGTCTCTGTTTCTCCCGAACAAAAGTGCTTTATGTATATCTGATAAAGATGCTCAAAAGAGTTTTTCTCACTTTAGAATTGTTGCTGTACCCGAAATCTTGAAACAGCAGTTGATAAACTATTCCGAACATTTGAACAGTATGGGGAACCTGTTAAGTGGCTTGTACCTAAGTGACTCTCAGTCTATGCATTGGCATACATCATTAAATCCCTTGATAGAATCTCACTCTAAAGTAGAGAAACTTGAATGGTTTCTTTCTGAGAAGCACTCGAGAGGAAATGAAGGCGTCTTTAAATTCTTTGATCCAAATACTCATGTCACGACAAATATGAGTCCAAAAATTTTATCTGAGTTAATACCCGAATCAATGCGCTTACCTATCAACTTTGGTCGTCATTATATACGACGTTATTTAGCAAAATTAAATGTAGATATAGAGCTTATTAACTTCCAACTTGGTCATTGGGTGAATGGAGAATTACCATTATCAAATTTATCAACATTCGAACACAGTAAGGCAATTGAAGAGCTCAAAACTCATTTAGATCCAATGTTGGAAGAATTAGGTTGGAAAGTCATTCGCTCAAACTTAACGATGAGAAGAAAATGACAAAGAAAGAGATATTCACAGCTCAGTTACTAAATATTTATAAGAATTACGCTGAAAAAAATATTGGAGAGTATCTGGTATTGTGTGAGCTGTCATTACCTTCTAAAGACGAGCAGAGTAAGCATATTATCAATGTTTATCATTTCTCTTTAACATTATTTGAAGTTGATGGTGGGTATGTCGAATATGAGTCAATAAAAAAGGTAATAAATAAACTTTCTACTTCTTTTGAATTACATAACCTTCAGTTGAAATTACTCAACCTACTGTTATCAGTTATTGAAAAAGTGACTGGTTTGAAGGCAGGCCCACTACCGACATCCTATCAATTAAAACAAGAGCAACCGATTCTCTCTCCAGATATGTTATTAAATTCGAATTTATATCGTGGAATGTATAAGTTGCTGGAAAATAACGATGTTTGTAAGCGTTATATAGCGAACCCATCAGAGTATTGTGGTTTTTTGATCTTGTGGTTGGTATTGAAAGAAGGAATTCGAAACCTCAGTGATGTTATAGCTTTAATTGATAATGAAAACGCAGTTTATACAATTGATAAGCATTGGTTTTTTGAATCCAAGGAAAAGCGATTCTGGTTGTCTACCAAAGCGGAATTATTACTATCAGCTTATTATCAAAAGCAAGGTCATAAAATAAGAAGTAAAGCGCTAAAAGAGGTCAATAGATTCGCCTACAAACATGGGCTTATTTCAAAACTAGAAAAGATAAGATTTTCAGCACTCACAGAAGCTTTAAAAAATGAACATACTCTTTTATGTGGTCCAATTGAATGGGGTATGTCAGCTTATAGTCTCAAATCCACCCACATTAAAAAAGAAACGCTTTATCGTTTAGTCACAGGTATCCCTGTAGAGATAAAAAATACGAACGATGAACATCTAGTGACGACAGTTCGTCAGAATAGGGCGTGGTTTTCTGCATATGATGTCGATAATTCATTAAGAAAGTGTCCAAAATCCAACATCGAAGAGGTAACAGTTAAAGAGCAACTGGCGATCATTAATAAGTTTACAATCAAGATGAAAAAATCTGGCATCTCAGGGAGAAAAGAAAGCACAACGGCACTTCGTAATGAGTTAAGACTTTTTTTGGAGGATAGCGAGCGTTCAAAATCATACCCATGGTGTTGGTTAATCTTGGGGTGGATGTATCAGCTCTTAGATAAAGGTGGGAAAGTAAAGAGCAGCCTTAAGTTAAACACGATTAGATCATATATTGATTATGTTGCTCTCCCATTCATTACAGAGTTTTCTGGTTGTGACCCTTCGCTGCTAAGTGCCTTAGATTGGGCGGAGAAAATAAATATTGCCGCTGAAAAAATACAAGCACCGACCAAAAAAGCATACCTTATTTATTTTTCTGAGTATTTAATCGAAAGTGGGATTACGAAAGGGTTGTGTCTATCGGATATTGATATACCAACTGCAGGCATATTAGTGAATGCAAATATTATTACCCCTAGTGAGGCTGATAAAATAATCCGGGAGTTTGAAAAGCAGGAGGGCATGGTTGGCGAAATCGCCCAGATAATTTTTAACTTAGGGTTCTATGCGGGATTACGTCGTGGGGAAATTAAAGGACTACAGTTTAAAGATTTTCATTCAAATAACGATTTGAGTTATTTCAATCTCCATATTAGACCAAATAAATACCGTGAGCTGAAGTCATCTGATAGCTCACGTAATTTACCTTTAGACGTACTCCTACCAGAAGCAACGAAAGTCCAGCTGAGAGACTATTTAGAGACTCATAAGACTAAATTTAAGCACTATGACTCATTGATATTTGACGACTCAGCATTAGTGGACAAAGCCTTTGATGTTGTCACGATGGTGATGCAAATGGTGATTGGTGACCAAACAGTCAGGTTTCATCATTGTCGCCACTCTTTTTGTAACTGGAGTTGGATCCGTATTCACTCTTATGATCAAGATACGACTAACTCGTTTTCATTTTTAAAGCATGCGTATTTCTCAGAAGCGTCATGTTTAGCATTAAAGCGTAGACTTTCACTGACAGATTATTCGCGGAAAAAAATGTGGGCCTTATCAACATTATTGGGTCATGCTTCACCAACAACGACAATTTCATCTTACTTACATATAGCGGAGTGGATACGGCGAACGAGGTTTGCTTCTCATTGCGCAAGTGAGTCTGAGTTGAGAGCATTCTGGGGAGAAAGGATAAAAACAGATGAATGTGGAAGAGTTAAATGTGATGGAAGAATACGACAAAGGGTTCACGAAATAATGCCTCCAGCCCTTGAATTTGTTCATCATGAAATGTCTATATCTCCCCCCGTTAAGGGTTCACTTCATGATGATAAAAAAGCACTCAGTGATATCAATATTTCATTAGTATGGCGAGTGATTCGACGGTTGGGAGAGGGGATAAAAATAGAGGAAGTCTCTGAAGGATTAAATGTAAGGCAAAGTGCAGTAGAAAAGATCCTTGCCATGGACAAAGAGTGCTCGACACTTGCCTATCAACAATCCAAATATTCGTTACAACCATTACTTAATTATCAGAAACTGAACCGTGGTAATATTGATACATTACAAAAGCTTATTATTCGGTTTGAAAAAGTAAAAGAAACCGATGAATTCAAAAAGCTTGATTTGGCATATATACCAATGATTGTCAGCGCATTTGTAGGGGCGAAAGATGGGTTGATTCGAACTTATCATCCCAAAGCGGCGTTGACTTTAATTCGGCTTTTCAAATTATTAAAAATTCCAACGGATAATATCAAAATCAAATGGTACTTTCCTTGTGAGCAGAATATTTCCTTATGCACATTGCAAAGTTATCTTAAGCACTTTAATTTTTGGCAAGAATCCATCACAAAACATTGTGGGTATCGTGGCTTGAACGTTGAGGTTATTGCACCACATATATTGAGAGGTCAGATACCGCCGTTCGTTGATGCAATCACTTGGAGTGATGATGGTAAGTATCTCGCTTATAAAGCGCCAGGTTATATCAGCATTCATGTGAGACAAACAAGATTTCAAAATCAAAGATGTAATGCGCAAGGTGAAATAATCATTACCCCTCAAAGAACCAAAGCATTGATAAGTTTCATTCGCTTACTGTGTATTAAGTATTGGATAACTTGAATAAGTTATTCAGCCTACGAGTTAATGGCTGTGCCTACAAACAACCGTATTTTGTTGTTGCGGTAATTATTTAAAGCAGACGCACAGTAGTTGATTGATGATATGAGCTAAGCATCATCTCTGGCAAGAACGTCTCCAACAGCAAAAAGATAGCGGTAGTACTATTAACGACTGATGTCAGTGAGCTGTTGTCACATAGCAACAGATCAGTAAAAAGCTAGGTGGGTAGAAATACCCGCTTACGAAAAAGGATTCATAAGTTATGGAATGCACCTGAATAAATAAGTAAAATCCGCAAATTCCTATCAAGCACTACAACTAGTTTTTTATATATGACCGATATACTCGCTGACATCATTGCCTCATTTAGCGCTGCTGCAATTTCAGATGCATTTATCTACAGCATTTTCTTTCTATTAGTACTCTCTGGTGTACTCGCCTATGTGGGGAGAGCACCTAGGTTTACCGCGAGCACTACAAATCTTCTTACCTCACTAGGAATATTGGGTACTTTTGCAGGTATTGTTGTTGGTTTGATGGAGTTTAATCCAACCGATATTGATGGCAGTATCGAATCTTTGCTTGCTGGTCTTAAAACAGCGTTTTTAACAAGCCTTGTCGGTATGGCGAGCTCAATCATATATAAAGCTATTCTTGGCACTATCCCGCAACGCGATAAAGAAGTAGTTAAAAATGTAGGACCGGAAGAGATTTTCTCAGTTATGTCTGCTCAACTTAATGCTTCACATGAATTGTTGTCGGCGATCAAGGGTGATGAAGACTCTTCCTTAACGTCGCAGATTAAGAATCTTCGAACAGATATCAACGATGGACAAAAATCACTTAGCCGATACATGGAGAGAACAGCAGATAATAGAGACCAATTCCAAAAGATGTTATGGCAGAAGATGGATGAGTTTGGTGATCTGCTATCTAAATCAGCAACAGAGCAAGTTATTAATGCGCTTAAAGAAGTAATTATTGAGTTTAATGACAAACTAACTGAACAGTTTGGTGAAAATTTTAAGCGTTTAGATGAGTCTGTGAAGAAGCTAGTCGATTGGCAAGAAAACTATAAAAATCAACTTGAAGATATGGCAACCAAATATCAATTAGGTGTTGACGCTATTTCATTAACAGAAAAGTCAGTGGCAAGTATCAATGAGCGCACAGAGTCAATTCCAGCAACGATGGAAAAGCTTCACCAAGTGATGGAGTTAGGTCATGGTCAAGTAACGGAGTTAGAACATCGCTTAGAAGCATTCAAAGATCTTCGTGATAAAGCAGTAGAAGCAATGCCGCAAATTCGCGAGCAAATGGATAATACCATGTCTATAATTGGTGAATCAGTTAAAGCAGCATCGACACATTATGAGTCAATGCTGCAAGAGTCACAAAATATTATTGACAACTTTAGTTTAACTGCTGCTCAAAGTGTAGAAGTCATGAGAGTAAACCTAGAGGAAGGTGCGGTTAAAGTATCGCATGAGCTTGAAAATAGAGCAGTAGAGATCGGTAGTAGCCTCGCCGCAGCGTCAAATGATATTACTGAAAACGTTACAACTGCGTCTGGTGCTCTTCAAAACAGCGCATCATATATAGCGAACAATTCAGAGCAGATCAAACAGCACTTAGAAGATGCAATGGTGGAACTAAATGGTCATTTACGTGTTCTTGTTGCAGACATTAAAGACGATGCACGAGAAACGGGTAATGTTCTAAAAGAAGCGAACCAAGAGTTGCTAAATAGTACGAAGGAAATTCAGTCAGAAACAACATCAGCGATCGCAAAACTTCATGATCGCTTAGAAACCACTTTAGAAGAAGTGTTCAAGGTGCAGGCTGAGGCGGTACGTAGAACATTTGATAGCTTAGAAGATCAGATCACTCAGTCAGTAGGTAGAACTGGCAGTGCGGTAGAGAAACAAGTGGAAGTACTTGATCTGCAAATGCAGCAAGAAATCAACCGAACCATGAATGAAATGGGTGAAGCGCTTGCGACGATTACTCAACAATTTACCCGCGATTACCAAGCGTTAACACGTGAAATGTCGAATGTTGTAAATAGTAAAACTGCAGTGTAACGATGGAAAAGTTATTCGGAAAAAACAAATCTACGGGTGATAGCGGTGAACATTGGATGTCAGTATCAGACTTGATGGCAGGCCTGATGATGGTGTTCTTGTTCATTTCTGTTGCGCTAATGCGTGAAGCTATGGTTGAGCGTGACAAAATAAAAGAAGTCGCAGAAACTTATCAGAAAACCCAGCAGGCCATCTATATTGCTCTGCTAGAAGAGTTTGCTAAAGATCTTGATACATGGGGAGCTGAAATTGATCGAGATACATTGAGTGTCAACTTTACTGCGCCTGAAGTACTGTTCGGCAATGGTAAGGCGAACTTATCTGAGCAATTTCAAGTAATTTTGAATGATTTCTTTCCTCGTTACCTTGAAGTGCTAGAACAATACAAACCGATTATTCAAGAGATCAAAATTGAAGGGCATACTTCTAGTCGTTGGAACCAAGATTCTAGTGATTACGAGGCTTACTTCAATAATATGCGTTTATCACAGTCACGGACGCGTGCAGTACTTGGCTATGTAATGAAGCTTGATGATGTTCGTGCACAACATTATGGCTGGGTAAAAAATAACGTTGCGGCAGTAGGTTATTCTTCATCTAAAGCAGTTGTTAAAGATGGTGTAGAAGACGAAAAAAGCTCTCGTCGAGTGTCTTTTCGTGTAATCACTAACGCTGAAGAGCAGATATTGAAGATCCTGGGGGCGGAATGAAACTAACGCTTAATCTTCATTCCCTTATGCGTGCGATTGAAATTATGGAGCCAGAGAGAAGTGGTAAATTCACTCTGGAACTTCACGAGACTCACATCGATAAAATAACGGCAGAACTAGAGAAAGGTAAGGATGTAGAGCTTAAGGATGTAGAGATAGAATCAGGTCTTTTAAGTTATAAAGGACGTCATGTCACACTCTATATAAAAGCGAATGGAACCAGTGCTCGTTTTCATGTTTCTGACTGTTCAACATTGCAAGGTATGAGGGCAAGTGGAAGATTTGAGCGTTACGTGGTCACAAACAATACTTCAGGAGAATTCCTAGTTGATACCTCCTATGGAGAGAAAAAGGCGAGGCTAAAGGTATGTCAAAACTGTCTACGTAAGCTTAATTATAAAGGTTGTAATACGACAACAAACATAACGTCGATAGTTCAGAGCTTTAACATGGCGGAATTTTTTGCTACCTATAGTTCTTTCTTTCCGCACATGCCGTCGCGACGAGCTGAGACCGCTGAGAGTGGCTACAGTGATGATTGGTCAAAAATATCCTCCCACTATCGAGTAGAAAAAAACTTTGAGTGTGAAGAATGTAAAGTGAACATGCGTTCTAACCGTGCGCTTCTGCATGTTCATCATGTTAATGGTGTTAAATCAGATAACAGGCCGTCAAACCTTCGTGCACTGTGCATCGACTGCCACAGCAAACAACCCATGCATGAGCATATGGCACTCAGCCACAGAGAGCGTCAGACAATAAATGATCTGCGTAAACAGCAAGGTTTACTTGATGACCTCGGTGAGTGGCAAGAGTTGTTTGATTATTCAGATCCAGGTGTACATGGCGTACTGCATGCTTGTCGACAAGCGTATTTGAAACTCCCTGAAATTAACTTTTTTGTTGAAGACAGTTTCGGAGGGTTAGCCGCACGGCTTGAACTTGCGTGGCCGAAGCACAAATTTGGTGTCGCAATATCAATGAATGATATTGAAGATGCAAACAGTAATGGTTGGCAGGTCGTGGGTATTAATGACTTTTTGGAAAATTACAAATCACAAGCTTATAACTTAAGGCACTAAATAAATGCA
Organism: Photobacterium leiognathi; assembly: GCF_030685535.1. Classification (NCBI taxonomy): domain Bacteria; kingdom Pseudomonadati; phylum Pseudomonadota; class Gammaproteobacteria; order Vibrionales; family Vibrionaceae; genus Photobacterium; species Photobacterium leiognathi. The sequence goes on from NZ_CP131601.1 coordinate 1,396,444, forward strand.
GGTTAAGCTAGAAGAGATAATTGAGAGAATCATTTCAGTCAACCATGCTTGGAAGCTCTCAAGAGAAGAGTTTGGCAATGAGTTCGCTGCAACTCAATCTCTCAGACACACAAAATCGTCATTACAAGCAACATTGCTCCGGGAATTTCCTCATGACGCCTATCTTTTAAAAGCGACAGATAGTGATACTCAAGACGAAGATATGTATAGCGTTCGGTTGGAGTCGCCAATCCTTATCAACGGATTCGAAAGATATGATGCGGAACACCTTCCTGTTCGTGTAGCTGATGAAATTTTAACGAAACAAGAAATTACTAAATTCCTAAAAAAATAGGTGCGATTTTATATGTACGACCACTTGGCTTTCATTTCTGGTGACTGGGTTACAGACGCTATTATTTTAACGACTGCAGCGGTTTTCTTGTTCTTCTCTTTCCGAGAGTTAGTGGCCGTTATTAAAACAAAAATTCAACTCAAAGGGCTTGGCAAGATTAAATTAAAAGCTTCGTCGAACATTCTTGATTCGAAAAGCTTGAAAAAAGATCAGCTGGTATGGGTGACCGATCATCTTGTGTATACACCGACTCAAGATGGTATCGCCGTGGAAACAAAAGGTGATTTATGGTTAACCAAATCACCAATTTCACAGATGCTTCCAACAATCGATTCTTCTCGTTACAAGCTGATCCCCGCATTATTAACCAGCATCGGTATTACTGGCACATTCCTTGGTATAACGCTAGGTCTAAGCGAATTTACTATGGCTGGGGACTCGAAAGCGCTATTGGCTTCTGCTGCTGAACTGCTAGAGGGGATGAAAACTGCGTTTTATACATCACTTGCAGGTTTAGGTACCTCTGCTCTATTTATGGTGTGGATGAAAATATCTTCAAGCGTATTAGCAAAAGCTCAGAAACAGCTAATCAGCACACTCTCTTCTCAATACTTTGAAGCGAGCCCGATCTATTACCTGAAAAACATGTCCAACGAGGGGCAAAAAGAAGTCCTGGAAGCCCAGCTTCGCACTGCGTCGGCAGTGGAGTTAATGGATGAGAAAATGGAGGCGACAAGTCATGTTCTTGCGCAGCTTGGGACTTCATTTAATGGTGAAGTTATTGCAAAGCAGATATCGACAGCATTAGTTGAGTCCATCGAAACAAGTATGTCTCCAATGCTTAGAGATATTAAGCAAGAGCTTGGCGCACTCAAAGATATTAAAGAACAATCACAGAAAGAGTTAGTTGAGCTTCTGATCCAAGAAATGAAATCAGAGCTAATCGCCCCAGTTGCTGAAGAGCTAAGTAAAACCAGTGCGGCAGTAACAAGCAGCAACGAGGTTACCTCACAACTGAATAGTAATATTGAACGAGTAGTGACCAGTACCTCGGAAACAGTTGATACGATCAATGAGTTCCAAAAAGAGACGATGCTTAAACTGCAATCTTTTGCTGAGTCACTTAAGGGAATACTAGCCAGTTTCAAAGAGGATACACAGGGTGCAATGACCTCAATAGCTTCAGAAGTTAACACTATGCTGAATAATGCATCGCAAGGTATGGATTCTCAACGAGTAGCGTTTGAACAAAGTGCAAACAAAGCTGCGAGTGCATTTGAAGGCATGAAAAATTCGCTAGAAGTAGCACTCGATGAACGCCAAAGTGCAGAAAAAGTTCTCTTTGAAAATGTAACAGGCCGCATTAACGGTTTGCTATCAGAAATCTCGACTTCATTCGAGAATCAAACATCGGTGTTGGCGCAAACGGGTGAAACTGCATCTAACTTGATGAATCAGGCTCAAAAAGACTTTGAAGTATCGGTCCAAATACGTCGAGATGAAGAGTCTCACCTGTTTGGAGAAATGGAAGGCAGAATCAATGGGTTAGTTCAAAACTCACAAGTCATTTTCCAAGAGCAGGCGGAAGCAATCAAACTTGTTGGTGATGAAGCAAGTAGTGTTATGCAGTCGGCAAAATCTGAACTTCAGCAGGGTCTTGGTGACATTGATTCAAAAGTAAAATCAATGTCGGCAACCGTTCAATCAGAACTAGAAACGTTCCGAGAACAATACCAACAAAACCTAACTTCTTACTTTGAACAGCAGAATAACCTACTAGAAGGTAGCCTCAGCAAGCAACGTGATGGCTTAAATGATGTGGTAGACAACTTCCGCAAAGTATTTGAAAGTGAATACCAAGCACGCCATAACTTATTACAAGAGTTAACGGCTCAGTATCAAAAGCTTGAAGCATCAGCTCAGACGGTGGAACGTGTAGCTAAAGCTATTGGTTTGAACGAAGCATCTAAAATGGCTGAACTTCAAGACGCTGCTCATACAATGAGCCGAGAAATTGCGTTGCTGAAAAAAGAGTATGCAAAAGCATCGGCAACATTCACTGATATCACTGAGAATTTACCAAAAGCGATGGATGAATATTTCACTCGCGCAAATGAAAGCTTTGAAACATTCTTTAATGACTTCGACCAATCGGCAAGTAGTATTCACAATAAATTGTCTCAGGCTGCTGGCTACCTAATTAACTCACAAGTATTACGCCGTGAGTTCGAAGCTGACGAGGTGAAAGCATAATGCGTGGTTTAGGAGCAGCGCCCAAAACGGCGGATGTTGAGGAATCAGGCGTTTGGCTTTCTGTTGGGGACTTAATGTCTGTGCTTCTTATGATATTTGCATTATTGCTTATCAGTGCATTAGTACAAATATCTGAAGTATATGAAGAGAGTCAAAATACTCGAGTTGTCATTATTAAAGGTATCAATGATGCGTTAAATGCAGCAGGCATTGAGGTTAAAGCCGACTCTGATACGGGAGATATCTCTATTACGGATTCGATTCTCTTTGACTTGGATGACTATAGGTTAAAACCTTCGGGTAAAGAGTTTTTGAACAAATTCATACCAATCTATTCGGATGTGGTATTTCAATCGAAAGCCACAGCAGATGAAGTCAGTCGAATTGTTATTGAGGGGCACTCGAGCTCTGAAGGATCTTTCAATCGAAATATGGAACTTAGCGTCTTACGAGCGAATAGTGTTACTGCTTTTGTAAACTCAATGCGCTTTGAGAATAAGCATCGTTTCTTTGACAAAGTGGTAATTTCAGGAAGAGGCCCTATTGAGGCAGATCAGTCTATAGCGCAAGCGTCTGATAGAAAGGTAAAGTTTCGTTTCCAGTTTAAAGATGATGAGTTCTTAGGAAACTTCTCAGAGGTAGAGAAAGTTGAAAAATAGCGTTATTTCATTTGCTCAACCATCCTTACCATGCAAAGTGGGTATTGAAAAAATTTCATTTGATGACTTTTTTGATATGGGGAAAGGCGCAACTGTCCTTCCTAGTTTTCCACCCAAAACTTTATTGCAGATCGTTAACTTAGTGGATGCTGGTCGTGCGGATGAAATCTCAATTTTCGAGTGGTTGGAGGTTACAGAAAATACAGACCAATGGACTGAACTAACGGATGATCAAACCTTAGATGCCTGCCGTGCAATATGGATGGCAATTTGTTGTACCCCCGTTTTGGGGGATATCGCGTTCTTTAAAGTCGCATTAGCAATTGATGGTAAGCCTAGCAGCATAGTCCCTCAATTATTGGAGACGATGAGCATTGTGCGCACGGTAAATGGGCTTGATGAATTATGCTCAGAAAAAATTGACTGGTTATTATCTCTTCAAGCGCAACAGTATCGTGAGCTGGCTAATGTCTGCTGGAATGCAAACCTAACGCCTTATTATAAAACGAAGTGGTTGCGTCTGCCGCTAGCGAATACCTACCTGACTCAAATACAGCAGGAAGTATGCTCGGTTATTGATCCTCAATCATACGATGAGAAAAGCGATAATTGGTTGTATGAGTGTTTTCTCTCTTTACAAACAACCAAAGAGAGAATCGCTTTTTGTGAACGCTTTATTCTGCGTTTTTCAAAAAATGCATATTCCTATCTATGTGGAAAAACGATTGAAGAGCGCTGTTTGCCATTTAATGAAGATTGCTACTGGTATCTGTTAAGTGAATCAGCTAAGGAAAAACTTAAAAATCAATTCGGTTTATCAAACTATTATGAGTTGCATGGTATATCAAGACTACTTTCTCAAGACAACACCGAGGATGCGTTAGGATTTGATGAGCAGAAGCGGCGCCAAATTCACAGTCGGACAATGTTTTGGTCTAACTATACTAAGCATTTTAAACGTATTAGAGCGCTACTCCCTGACTCTAGTTTCAATTATATCGCACAGTTTAATGATGGCTTACCACCGTTCGTTGATAAACTTGCACCATCGGAAAGTCAGGATAGTGAAGTGTATATCTTTGAGTTGAGTAAACTCATCGTAGTCGAGTTTTTAAGAGGCGGGTTGAGTGAGACACGTTTTTTCAATGCCACGGATTGGAATCTAAAGCGCTTGTTTGATAGTAGAGAGCTTTCAATTGATGACATTCGCAGTCTGTCGCAGCAAGAAGTACATGACCACTTAGTGGGATGGCAGTACTTCTGTGAGAAGTTGCTGCGAATGAAGTTTAAACTCACTCCTACAACAGGTAAGCCTTATTTTAAGGGGTTACCTCCAAGTGTGAACAGTTATTGTGAAACTAAGGGAATATTGAGCGCACTAGACCCGAAAATGATGACTGAGCGAAAGATTGCACTTGCTCCTTGGGTAGAACAGTTCTGGAATGTTGAGTTTAAAACAGGTAAATACGGCGAGTTTAGTGATACTCAAAAACAAAGCAGTGTATACCTGAAGAAAGCACTAATGGCGAAGCAGTTAGGAAGTCATGATGAGTATGAAATGTTTATCAGTAAAGCTGCCGAGCATGGTAATCCTGAGGCGATGTGGCAGTTAGGTAGAACTATGTTACTTGGTGCAAGAAGCACTTCAGCAATGAGAAAGCAGGGAGAGGATTGGGTCGGAAAAGCTGCCAGTCTCGCACACCAGGAAGCGAAAGAAACGGCAATCAGATTTCGCATTCCTTTTGTAGAGTATGTACAGCCAAAAGCTGAAGAGATAATTTTGCATGAAAAGAAAAGTGAGCTTGAATCTTGTCTTGATTCCTTAGCGGCTTCACGATACTGGGACCAGCAACAAGGATTGAAACTTGCGAAGAAATTGTTATCGAATATCGATTATAAACCAGTTCTACTTCACGCATTGGTAGCACTACTCTCGAAGTCACAAAGAATTGAAATTCGCTTCGAGATTACGTCTATGGTACAGAAAGAGGGTGATGTTAATGCATTGATGAATACTGCTCTCGAGTTAAGTAATGGTTCGGTAATAGAGCAAATTAAAGCTATTGAGTTATATGAGCATTTGCATGAAAGAAACGTAGATGTGAAAGAAAAAGTGAACGCTTTGGTTAAGTTTGCAGATGATTACCAGCGTAGATCCGTTCTAGTAGTTGGACTGAGAACGCTGTCTAATTGGGGCGATTTAGATGCTACTTACCAGTTGGCAAAAATAATGCGAGTAAGTGAATCAGCAGAAGAACGACAACTTGGTTTAACGTTGATGAATTTTGCCGCTAGTCGAGGGCATGATAAAGCTAAAGAAAGTCTCAAGCTTTAGGAATAGTTGGCGCATCTCGTAAGAGATGTGCTCTGTTTATAGTGAGAATAAATCAAGAAATATGAAGATTGTTGCGCTTTAATAAGCGTAAGTCATGTAATATCAATTCATTCAGTATATTAGCGTTAGAATCATCCCAACTCATCTCAGATTACTCTATGAAAAACATCCTCCTATCTACAACTGGCGCAAGCCCGCAAGTGCTGACAGAAACCTTGTTCGCCCTCCATCAAAGTGGGCGAACATTTCCAGAGGAAGTGTACGTTATAACCACCCAAAGCAGCCTAGAAACGTTAACCAACGGCTTATTTCGAGATGGTCACTTAAATGCACTTAAAGAAGAGTACCAACTACCAGATTTCAAATTTGATCAAAGCCACATTTGGCTGATTGAAGACGAACAGGGTGAATACATTGATGATGCTAAGTCGATAGAAGACCAAACCTCCATGGCGAACTTTATCACTCGCAAGGTTTATGAACTCACTCAAGATGAAAATGTCAGCATTCATGCTTCGTTAGCGGGTGGGCGCAAAACTATGGCATTTTACTTTGGCTACGCCATGTCCATCTTCGGGCGAGAGCAAGACACACTAAGCCATGTCTTTGTTGATGATCAATACGAGTTTGTGCGCGACTTTTGGTATCCAACCAAAGCCCCTAAGTGGGTAACGGGGAAATACGGACAAGGGGATATTGATCTGAGCAAAGCGACGGTCACGCTAGCGGAAATTCCATTTGTGCGTATGAGAGCCTCTATTGAACCAAGCTTAATTGCTTCTTTAGCTAACCTATCATTCAGCCAAACCGTAGGTATGCTCAATGCGGGTCATAAACAGCAGATCAACGTCGTGCTTGACACCTCAGCCAAGTTAATATCAACACTAGGGATTGATATTAAGCTCACCGCAAAAGAGATGGCATTTTACGTCTGGTTGCTAGATAAGGGGGGCAACGGCTTGTTGGTTGATCGCTATTTTGAAGAAGAGACCGAGCATAGTATTAGCTTTCTGGCTCATTATTGTGAGGTGGCGACCGATCCGCGTATATTCAACACCTTTAATACGACGCCCGAAGACTTTAAAATTGGTGACTACACATCATTAAAGGGCATGGAGCGAAGTTTTCTTCAACCCGTGTGCTCTACAATAAATAGTAAGCTTAGAAAAGCCCTACCAATCCAAACCGCTGATAAACTGGAAATACAATCCAGAGCAGTAGGAAACGATCAGCACTACAGCATCACGCTGGCGGATAGTGACGGTTTGGTAACGTTAGTTTAATGGTCAGAATTTGTATGCAAACGGAGCAGCGAATGGCAACGTCCAATTTTGAATTTCTAAAAGGCGTTAACGACTTCTTATTTTCGATCGCACGAGCGGCAGAAAAGAACTACCCGGATGATCCCAACACGACTTTGTTCAAGGTGCGTGTTTTCGGCGAATCAACCGCTAAACATCTTGCGAAAATTCTGGATATTGAAACGCCAGATAATCAGCATGACTTGCTACGAGAATTAGCCAAAGTTCCGTTTGTCGATGACAATATTCTCAAAGTCTTCCACCAGTTGCGTCAAATTGGCAACCAAGCAGTGCATGAATACCATAACGACCTTGAAGATGCCGCTATGTGTCTGCGCTTGGCATTTCGTATTGCGGTTTGGTACTACCGTCTGGTCACCAAAGACTACGATTTTGCCGTGCCAGTTTTTGTATTGCCAAGCTCGGAAAATAGCGACAAGTTTGAACAAGAAATTCTCTCGCTAAAAGCGCAGCTTGCTTCTGCATATCAAACGGAAACGCAAACTAAAGCAGAAGTCGCGGCGCAAAATGCCAAGCTCATCGCGTTAACAGGTTACATCTCAATTCTTGAGAGCAACAAAGATGAAACCCAAGAGCAAACACAGCAACGCATTGAAGCGCTAGAAGCCCAACTAAAAGAAAAAGACGCAGAGCTAGCGAAGAAAACCGAAGTTGAACGCAAAGCTTATAAGAAGCAAATGCTTGATCAAGCTGCTTCACGAACGCTAGATCTGAGCGAAAGCGAAACCCGCTACCTGATTGATCGCCAACTGTGCAAAGCGGGTTGGGATGCAGACAGCGAAAATCTAAAATTCTCGAAAGGTACTCGTCCACAAGTGGGTCGCAATATGGCGATTGCGGAATGACCAACAGGAAAAGATGAAACTGGAAAGCTAGGGTATGCAGACTACGTTCTGTTTGTTGGTCTCAAACCTATCGGCGTGATTGAAGCTAAAAAAGCCAATAAAGATGTCGCAGCTAAACTGAGCGAATCTTACCGCTATAGCCAATGTTTTGATCATGATTTTCTGCGCAGTGAATTGCAAGATGCAGCCAATGATCCGCAGTCATTAGACTTAATAGCCGAATCACTACCCGCTTATGTGCCGACATGGTCGGATTCATCGTCAACTACGCCGTATAAAATTCCGTTTTGCTACTCAGCCAATGGGCGTGACTATCGTGCGGCGGTGAAAACCAAAAGTGGTATTTGGTGCCGTGATGTTCGCCACCCAACCAACATGACCAAAGCGCTACCAGAATGGCATCGCCCAGAAGAACTGATCGCCAAGCTAGAAAGCGACAACCAACTTAATAACCGTTGGTTTCGTGACAACGCAGATATGAGCGACCTTGGGTTACGTTACTATCAAGAAGAAGCGGTTCAAGCGGTTGAAAAAGCCATTGTGTCTGGTCAGCAAGATATCTTACTTGCCATGGCAACCGGAACAGGCAAAACCCGCACAGCGATTGCTTTGATGTACCGTTTGATCCAATCTCAACGCTTTAAACGCATCCTATTTTTGGTCGATAGAACCTCGTTAGGCAAGCAAGCGTTAGATTCGTTTGAAGATACCAACATCAAAGGCGATACCTTCAATAGCATCTTCAACGTTAAAGGGCTGACTGACCGCTTCCCGGAAGACAGCACCAAGATCCACGTAGCAACGGTACAATCACTGGTGAAGCGTACCTTACAGAGTGATGAGGTGATGCCAGTTGGTCGCTATGATTGCATCATCGTTGATGAGGCGCACCGTGGCTATATTCTTGATAAAGAACAGACCGAAGGGGAAGAGAAGTTCCGCAACGAACTGGATTTTATCTCTTCTTATCGCCGCATTATCGATCACTTCGATGCGGTTAAAATTGCCTTAACCGCGACACCTGCGCTGCACACCATTGATATTTTCGGTGGTGAGAAAAAACAGCCCGTGTATCGCTACAGTTATCGTAAAGCTGTGATTGATGGCTACCTTACCGACCAAGAGCCACCAATCCGTATTGTGACGCAATTGAGCGAAGGTGGCGTTTACCTTTCACAAGGTGCTGAAGTGCAGCGTTTGTCCAACCAAGGCGAACTGGTTAACGATACCTTAGTTGATGAACAAGGCTTTGAAGTCGCTGATTTTAACCGCGCACTAATCGCCTCCAATTTCAATAAAGTGATTTGTGAAGAGCTGGCGAACAACCAAGATTTCGCGATTGACCCAACCAGCCCACAAAAAACCTTGGTCTTTTGTGTCAACAATACCCACGCAGACATGGTGGTGGAAGAGTTACGCACTGCGTTTAAAGCCAAATATCCGCAGCTAGAACATGATGCGATCATCAAAATCACTGGGGATTCAGACAAAGACGCCACCAAAGTCCAATCCATGATCACGCGCTTTAAGAAAGAACGCTTACCCAACATCGTGGTCACCGTTGATTTGCTTACCACGGGTATCGACATTCCGAGTATTTGTAACTTGGTGTTTATGCGTAAAGTGAAAAGCCGAATTTTGTACGAGCAAATGAAAGGGCGAGCGACGCGTCTTTGTCCAGAAGTAGGCAAAACGTCTTTCCGTATTTTCGATGCCGTGGATTTGTATTCAACCCTGCAAAGTGTCGACACCATGCGCCCAGTCGTGGTGCGCCCAAGTGTTGATTTAGAAACACTAGTCAATGAAATTACCGATTCGGAAACTTACAAAACCATCGAAGCGGACGGCCGTAGTTTTGCTGAGCATAGCCACGAACAATTGGTTGCTAAGCTGCAACGCATCATTGGTCATGCTCAGTTTAACCGTGATAAATCCAAAGACATTGAAGCGCACATCAAACGTTTTGATGAAATCTGTACCGAAACAGCAGGGTGTGACTTCTTAGGTTTAGCTAAAAAACTCAAAGAGAAAGGGCCAAAATGGTCGGCAGAAGTATTTAATAAGGCCACCAACCTCATTAGCCGTTTTGAGCAATTGAAAACCGAGATCAACGCGCTGCGGGACATGCCGATTTTTACCGATTTGCCGGATGCTGTCACTGGGGTCAGCCAAGTATGGGGTGACCATGACAGCGCCGATGATTTCTTAGAAGCGTTTGATCAGCTGGTGGATGTGTCGGTCAACCAACAAGAAGCGCTGGATATCATTATCAACCGCCCTAGGGATTTAACTCGCAAAGGGTTGATTGAGCTTCAAGAATGGTTTGATGCACAAAACTACAATGATGCTACCTTGCGCCATGCGTGGAACGTCGCCAAAAACCAAGATATTGCTGCCAAACTGATTGGTCATATTCGCCGCGCCTCGATTGGCGATGCGCTCATGCCATTTGAACAACGAGTTGATCTCGCATTGGCACGTATTCTCAAAGCCAATGATTGGAATGATGAGCAAGTCAATTGGTTAGAACGTCTAGCTAGCTCAATTAAAGAGAAAGTGGTACTGGATGATGACACCTTTAAAACCGATAACTACAAGCGCAAAGGCGGAAAACGTAAGCTTATGAACGTATTTAATGATGAATTAGACATCATACTCGCTGAGTTCAACGAATATATGTGGGATGAGCGCGCCTAGCCCATTACAATAACCCTAATCCTTATCCATGATTTCCTGCTGTGGTTAAAGATGTGCAGCAGGAACGGAATACTAGTGAAGAGAATCAAATGAACAATAACGATCTGGTCGCCAAACTTTGGAAACTGTGTGACAACCTGCGTGATGGCGGGGTGTCTTACCAAAACTACGTTAACGAGCTAGCGTCTTTACTGTTTTTAAAAATGTGTGAAGAGACAGGGCAAGAAGACGAGTTGCTACCAGAGGATTTTCGTTGGGCGAACCTGAAAGCCAAAATTGGTCAAGATCAGCACCAGTTTTACCGCAATATGTTGGTACAGCTTGGCGCCGATGAACACGCCATTGTTCGTGCGATTTTCCAAAACGTGAATACCACCATTACGCAACCTGCACAGTTGACTGAACTGGTTGCCAATATGGACAGCCTAGATTGGTACGACGGCGATGCAGGTAAAAGCCGTGATGACTTCGGCGACATGTACGAAGGCTTATTACAAAAAAATGCCAACGAAACTAAATCAGGCGCAGGTCAATACTTTACGCCGCGCTCGCTTATCAGCACCATCATCAAAGTGATGCAGCCACAGCCGCGTGAGATTATTCAAGATCCGGCGGCAGGTACAGCAGGCTTTTTGATTGAAGCGGACAAATACATCAAAGCCAACACCAACGATTTGGAAGATTTGAGCAATGATGACCAAACTTTTCAAATGAAAAAAGCTTTTGTTGGCTTAGAGCTAGTACCAGAAACGCGCCGCCTTGCGCTGATGAACTGCCTACTACACGATATTGAAGGCGATGACAACGAAGGGGCGATCCGTTTAGGCAACACCCTGGGCAGCGCAGGTGAAAACTTGCCAAAAGCGGATGTGATTTTAACCAATCCGCCATTTGGCAGCGCAGCCAGCACCAACATTACTCGCACCTTTGTCCACCCAACGGGCAACAAACAGCTTTGTTTTATGCAGCATATTTATGATGCCCTAGAGCCTGGCGGTCGTGCAGCCGTGGTGATCCCAGATAACGTCTTGTTTGAAGGCGGCAAGGGCACAGACATTCGACGTGATTTGATGGACAAATGTAACCTGCACACCATTTTGCGTTTGCCAACCGGCATTTTCTATGCGGCTGGGGTAAAAACCAACGTCTTGTTTTTCCAAAAAGGCACGTCAGAAAACCCACACCAAGATAAAGGCTGCACCGTCGATACATGGGTATTCGATATGCGAACCAACATGAACACCTTTGGTAAACGTCGCCCGTTAACTGAAAAACACTTTGATGTATTTGTGAACGCTTATGGCGCGGATAAAAACGGTCAATCAGCTCGTGAAGAGGGGGTTTATGAAACTCTCGGCAACATCTTTGCTGAAGGGGAAGACTCTGTAGAACACATCATTGAAAACGCTCGCTTCCGCAAGTTCAGCCGCGAATATATCCGTGATCAAAAAGGCGATAGCTTAGATATTTCATGGCTCAAAGACCTAGAAGCGACCAGCGTAGAAAACCTGCCTGCGCCAGAGTTGCTGGCAGGCGAAGCAATGGCAGAACTGACCGAAGCGATGGCAGAGATTTACCAGCTGATGCAAGCGCTAGGGGCGGATGATGTCGCTGAAGGGCAAAAACAGCTTGTGGCAGAAGCCTTTGGTTTGGCTGAAAAGCCGGAGGCAGAGTAATGAGTGAATTGCCGAAAGGGTGGGTAGGAAGTACGATCGGTGAAGCATGTTTGATCGAAAATGGTCTGCGTAAACCTATTTCATTAAAAGAGCGAGCAGGCTGTCAAGGTGACTTTCCTTACTATGGGGCAACTGGGGTCATAGACTATTTAAATAGCTATACTCATGAAGGCGAGTATGTTCTTATTGGTGAAGATGGTGCCAACCTTTTATCTAAGTCTAAACCATTGGCTTTCATTGCCAATGGGAGGTATTGGGTAAACAATCATGCTCATACATTAAGATGCCTTGCAGACAGCCCAAATTTATATTTAGAAAAGTATTTCAATTCTCTTTCTTTAGAATCGTGGGTTACAGGCTCCGCGCAACCGAAGCTTACTAAAAAGAACCTAGAAAGTATTCCTTATCCTCTAGCCCCACTAGCCGAACAAAAACGCATCGTCGAAAAACTCGATGAGGTATTGGCTCAGGTCGACACCATCAAAGCCCGCTTAGATGGCATTCCAGCATTACTAAAACGCTTCCGCCAATCGGTACTCGCTTCTGCGGTGTCGGGTAAGTTGACGGAAGAATGGCGTAAAGACAATGAAAGCGGTTGTCCACAACAAGAAGTAGAAAGCATAATCGAGAGTAGAAAAACACTCGTTACTAAGCGAATGCAAGTACCTCAGGAGCATCTAAAAAACGAGGAATACCCGATTCCAGAAGATTGGAAGTGGGTATCGTTGGACTCCTTATCTTCAAAAATTGTAGATGGTGTTCATCACAAGCCAGAGTACGTAGACGAAGGTGTTCCCTTTATGTCAGTTAAAGACATAAAGGGAGGTAAAATCTACTTTGATAATTGTAAGTATGTTTCGTTAGAAACACATGACGAAATTCATCCACGATGCAATCCAGAAAAAGGCGATTTATTGGTAACTAAAAGTGGCACTATTGGTCGAACGGCTATCATCAAAACTGATGAAATATTCGATTTGTTTGTAAGTGTTGCGTTGATCAAACCAGCCTCTAAAAAAGTAAACATGGAGTTTATAAATATTGCTTTGATGCACTGGGTAAATAGCATTGACGTTTCGAGTCGAGTAGTTGGAACAGCAATAAAAAATTTGCATCTACGTGATATGAGAGTTTTAGCTGTTCCATTTGCACCACTTACCGAACAAAAAGAAATCGTTCGCCTAGTTGACCAATACTTCGCCTTCGCTGACACCGTCGAAGCGCAAGTGAAAAAAGCGCAGGCGAGGGTAGATAACCTAACCCAAAGCATCTTGGCAAAAGCTTTCCGTGGTGAGCTGGTGGCGCAAGATCCAAACGATGAGCCAGCTGATAAACTGCTAGAGCGCATCTCCGCCGCTCGCAAAGAAGCCGAAGCACTTGCTAAGACAGCGAAAAAGGCAGAGGCGGCCAAAAAAAGAGCCGCAAAAAGTGTATAAGTTCTAAGCTTTACTTTGTTGTTTTAATAAAGGGGCGAAAGCCCCTTTTTAGTGTTTGTTATCTGAGAGTTTTAAATGTTTAAAGCTATTTTTGAGTTGGGTAAAACAGTTGTGTCATTAGTAGGGGGTATTTTTTCTCTCATCCTAACACTGTGCCAAATTTTCGCTAATTTATATCGTGCTAACAAAATTGAAAAAGACACCAATCAAGAAATTGATCGGCTAATGCGAGAGATCGAGTTAGCTGAGCGTAAGCGCAGTCTGGAAAACAGGTTAGAGAACCACAATAAGTAATTGTTTCCGCCATCATTTAGATTTTTTATAAGCAAATAATATGTGTTGCAAATAGGGCGTAATTTGCGTCTGTGCGAAAATCACTGACGTACAGCTTCTTTTATCAGGGCAATCGCTAGAGTCTCTTAGCCTAGTTAATAATGCTTGGTGAGTCTGCGTGGCCTTGTTTCAATAAATGTCATTGTTATTTTTGAGTCTATAAATTGGGTATATTTCGTACATGTGGCAGCATTCTTAGCAATGTTGTCACGCTTGGTGGTGCAAGCGAGTTAGAACACCAACGTGATCTTTATGAACACGAATATAAATATTATCAGCATCTTCACGGTTTAATCAGTGATTGTAAGCTTCAGATTGAATCGGATTTATCTGATCTTGGGCAGTCAATATCCGCTGTACAGCAGACTTTAGTGAGTGTTGAAAAAATCCTTACTACCACATACAAACTGGATGCGCTGAAGTTCGACAGGCCTGAACTTCTCGTCAATCAAATGAGTAAGTTCCATTCCAGTTATTCGAGTGCGCTAAGCGTGGGTTTTGGTGGCGTGTTAGGTGGTACCGCCGCAGTAGGTGCATGGGGATTAGTGTCTATCATTGGCAGCGCTTCAACCGATACAGCAATCGCCACACTTTCGGGGGCTGCAGCAACCAACGCGACTTTAGCTTGGTTTGGTGGTGGCGCATTAGCTGCGGGTGGCGCAGGTATGTCAGGCGGAATGATGGTGCTGGGTGGAATTGTCGCTGCACCTATGATCTTTTTTGCGACCAAAAAAGCGTACGAAAAAGCAGAGCAGCTTGAACAAGCAACTCAAGAGCTTAAAGATGCTTTCCCTGAGTTAGAGCAACTTCTTGTATCAGCGAATGAGCAGCAAACCGAGGTTATAGTTTATACAGAACGAATGCGCACCCTCTGTGATAATTACGTTTTTGAAGCCCAAACGCTAATGACGTTGATTCATCCGAAAGGAAGGTGGAGCCGTTTTTACCAGTGGTTACGTCGTTTGTTCAAGCTTGATGTCTTTACTGAAAAGCAAGAAAGTGCCATTGAATCGTTATCGAATAAAACTCATGTTCTCCTGTCAAACTTTAACCGCTCTCATGGATAATTTTTAATTAAGCTAGTTGGTAAATCTTTTATCACTAACTCACTGTTGGTGTTAGGTCAAAGATATAATCGATATGAAATGATAGGCTTATTATGTGGTTGGCACGTAGTAAGCCGCCTTATTAAATAAAATGAATATTGTTAAGGAGAGTTGCATGGAACTTAAGTTTATTTTAGAACAACGTAATCGAGCGGAGTTTCAGCAATTACTCGAGCAAAACGATAGATATTATCGACATCGACTACAGATGTTAGAAATGGCGGCTTCTCTGTTTCAAACTAATAAAAAACTATCACAGATGACTGCTCCAGAACGTAGTTTGTTTCTTGGTCAAAATAGCAATAAAAATAATCCGTATGAATTTGATGTAAATCTTTTTGGAGCACCTGGTGGAAATGGTGAGGTCAGAAGTGTCATTGCTTCTAAATACCAATTTTTAGATGATTTTTTCGCTGCAATTCCTAGAACTGGGGTAGTAACAACTCCGCAATACGAAAACTTAGTTTCGCTATTTAAGCAAGGTATTGAGGCTTCAGGTTGTTCTAAGTTTCCCCTCGTATTGTTTACTCGGATATTAACTATAACTCGTCCAGACACTTTTGTTTCTTCGGCCGCCAAAGCACTTGAACCAATATGCAAAGCATTGGAAGTAAAACAGGTGAAAGACACTGAGAGTTATTGGAATCGGTTGTTGCCAGAATTGCATAAAAACGAACTTTTTAGTGAAAGTGTCGGCGTTCCAGCGAGCAATTACCTAGCATTACTTGATGGGATTGTATGGGTTGAAAGTGAAAACAAGATAAATGAAGAAACTAATAAATATGTAATGAAAGAACCCACCAATAAGTTGAAACAGCCTTGTAACTCACTCAACTCCATTCTTTATGGTCCTCCTGGTACGGGTAAAACATATCACACGATCGAAGCCGCAGTGAAAGCTGCAGAGCCAAGCTTTAGTTGGCATAGCCGGGAAGAGCTAAAAGCTGAGTATGATCGCCTTGTTAGCGACAAGCGCATCCGGTTTGTCACTTTTCACCAGAGCTATGGCTATGAAGAGTTTGTTGAAGGTTTGCGAGCGGTTTCTAACCAAGATAATCAGATTGAGTATCCAATTCAGTCGGGAATTTTTAAACAGATTTGCCAAGATGCGACAGCAAGTGCGATTAACCAGCCAGCAACGCTGAAGCCAAGTGCGAAGATCTGGAAGCTTTCTATTGATGGCGTTAAATCGAGTCGAGTTCGTGATTATTGTTTTGAAAATAATCTAGCAGCAATTGGCTGGGGTGATACGGGTGATATGTCTTCGGAAGAGCGCAGTGCCGAAGAGCAAGATTACTTTGAAAGTTTGGGAGCTCTAGCCAAGTCATCGATTATGGAGTTTTCCAATCGCATGGCTGAAGGCGACATTGTGGTTTGTGTAAAGGGACAATGGTCAATTCAAGCGGTTGGTGTGGTGTCCGGTGATTATCAGTTCCGTGAAGAAGGCGTCGAAGACCGTTTAGATTTTTGTCATGTTATGCCGATTGATTGGTTAGCAATAGGATTGGATGTGAACTTGTACGAGCTAAATGACAATACTCGACTAACGCTAAAGACTTGTTATGAGCTAACACGATTTACTTCAATTGAGCTCTATGAGGTTCTCGAGAAATCGGGTGTTAAGCTAAAGAGCTATTCGCAAGCAGACAGCAAACGACAAAACTATGTATTAGTTATCGATGAAATTAATCGAGGCAATATCTCAAAAGTATTTGGTGAGTTGATTACCTTGATTGAGCCTTCTAAGCGTAAAGGCCAAGAAGAAGCTTTAGAGCTAACACTGCCATATTCTGGTAAGCCATTTTCGGTGCCAGATAATTTATACATTATCGGTACGATGAACACTGCTGATCGTTCACTAGCCATGATGGATACCGCGCTTCGTCGTCGCTTTGACTTCGTAGAAATGATGCCAAAACCTGAGTTACTTGAGAGTGCAGTAGTGAAAGGCATTGATTTACAGCGTTTACTAGAGGTTCTGAATCAACGTATTGAAATCCTCTATGATCGTGAACATACGCTTGGTCATGCGTTCTTAATGCCGTAGAAGGCGCTCGTTGATAAAGATAAGGAAGAGTTGGCATTTACTGAGCTTCAGTCGGTATTCCAGAATAAGATCATTCCTTTATTGGAAGAGTACTTCTTTGAGGATTGGAACAAAATTCGTTTAGTACTTGCTGATAATCAAAAACCACTAGAAAAACAGTTTATAAAAGAACATGTTCAGGAAAACCAAGAGCTTAATGCTTTGTTTGGTGTTAAACACAATCTCGATCTGTATGGACAATCTGTTGTGAAATATACGTTGGTAGATAAGGCGGACGAGGTTTGGTGTGATGCTGAATCCTATATAGGCATCTACTCAAAAGGCTCTAAAACTTCGGACGAAAACCAAGAGTTTGAATCGAGCCGTCAAATGGTGACAGAGCAGTAACCATGCATACAACCGTATTTGAATATGGCTATTTGAGCTTCGATAAATCGGCTCGTGATGAATTAGGCGCAGAGCTTATTTCAAAAAGTGCTTTCGAGTATTTAAAAGAAGTGTGTTTGAGCGCTAACGAATCAGAAACCAGTAAGTGTTTAGGCTTAACGAAGCGCTATGGATATGAGCTCATTCAAGTGAAAAACTACGTAGGTGTATTATTTACACCTACAGGTGAGCATATTGAAGTGTTGCCGAAAACAGGTCGCAAGGCTGCCGACCGTGAAACAGCAATAATCGAGTCTAGCCAGATGCTGTTGATGATGCTGCAACATTTAGGTGCTTTTCGTTATCTTGTAACGAATCAAGCTCTTATTGCCACTAAACGTATGCCTTTGCTTGAGATTTTCATTGAACAGTTTTTGCAATCGGTTAACCGATTAGTAAAACGAGGCATTAAAAGTGACTATGTAACGCAAGTTGATAACTTGTGCTTTCACAGAGGAAAGTTGCAGGTGAACAATCAAGTCAGGCATAACATAGTCAATAAACATAAGTTTTATGTTGAGTATGATGAATATCTCATCAATCGACCAGCTAACCGTTTGATTGCTACTGCATTAAATAAACTAGTAGCATATACTCGCTCACCATCGAATCAACGATTATTAAGAGAGCTCCAGTTCGCATTTTCTGAGGTCCCTTTATCGAAATCAGTCAAACACGATTTAATGGCACTCAAGCTGGATCGAAGTATGTTGGACTATCAAGAGCCAATTTCTTGGGCGAAGTTGATCTTAGACGGTTTTTCTCCTTTGAGCATGAAAGGTGAAAGTCGGTCACGATCTCTGTTGTTTCCAATGGAAGCAGTATTTGAGAGTTATGTCGCATCGGTGCTTAGAGCAGAACTTTCTGATAACGAAGAGCTTACGACTCAAGCTCGTTCTGAGCATTTAGTTAGACACAATGAACAAGAACAATTTCAACTTCAACCTGATTTACTCATTTCCAAGCCTGACGATTCGATGATTGTTCTAGATACAAAGTGGAAGATCTTAGACCTAGAAGCACATCATTATGGTCTTTCCCAATCCGACTTATATCAAATGTTCGCCTATGGGCATAAGTATTTAAATGGTGTTGGTGATCTTTACTTGATTTACCCAGCACATGAGAGTTTCACCAAGCCTATTGAGTACAGTTTTGATTTTACGGATGAATTAAGGCTCTGGGTGGTGCCGTTTGTGATTGATCTAGATGGAAAAAGTCGAGTTATATGGCCCGCACATGACTATGTCAAAAGTGTGACTGTTTGAAAGCTGTTAATCAGTTAGAACACAAGCTTATGAAAATATGTAGGGATATTACCTGTTATATAGTGTCATTAGGTGACTTTAGTACTGTTTAGTACGTATTTGTTGAAGTGATTTCAATCAGATATCTAAGTGCAATATGCGCAATAAGGAAAAACATGATAAGGGATATATTATTAGAGCGTTTAAACACCCAGTTTGGCGAACCAGAACGAACCACAAAGAAAGTAATGGCGTGGTCAATTACTCAAAATTTTGGCTTTGTGGTAGAAGTAGATGTACCGCAAAATGGGGCATTTGCTAATGTATGGCTGCCATACCCTAATGGCAATTCTACAGCTCTCAATATACCACATCTAGTGTACCCAGCTGACAAAGGACGTCACAGTAACACATATCAAACAGCGGGACTTCATCGAGGAGAAATGGCTCTTAAATTGAAGATTAGCAATGCAGAGGATGTTGAGTTGTTACTGCAATATTTGACTCTCTAATGTTCGATTTCAATTCTCGACCTTTCCATATCATTTGCTTTTTGGGGTAACAATGAAAACATTTCGCCATTGCATTGCAGATATTTTGTCATCACGCGATTTAGAACGTGTGAGTGGTGCGCCTTTATATAGTTATAAATTGACGGATAGCGAATATTCATTATTGCAAACGTCACTCACAGATAGTTTACGTAAAAATCATATCGAGAGTTATATCCCTAAGGGTAGGAGTTCTGAGTGGGCTGGGGCATTTGTTATGTATGCCGCAGAATGGTGGCGAAAGGAATTCAATGGTGGACACTGGAGTTGGGAACCGATTTTTAAATCGTTACTCGTTAAGGATTCAGACCTTGCCGCAAGTCAACGAAATAGATTGATTGAAGCTGGTTTTCGCTTTTGGCGCCGTCCTGTACTGTGTAATGGTCAGGGGAGGATGTTCCTTGGTACCGTTGCTGTAGAGGGGGGCTTGCCGCTGCAATTGATCACTGATCCAAACAACAAGCTTTCCCATTATTTCGAGCAAGTGATTAAAGACTTTGGCAAGTATGCACTCTCCAAACCAAATGCAGTTGCTATTGCTCATGCTCATGATCACTGTATCGTACCGTCATTTCGTACCGATGCGGTGTATTCTGTTGTCGGAAAAATTGCAGAAACGATTTTTCAGTTAACGGACCAATATGGTTTGGATGAGCAGCGTGACCCTTTACGTTTTCTGGATGCAGTGGCTCCGGACTGGCTAGCTGCATTACCACTAAATGTTGATCATGATGTGGCGAAAGGTTTGTTAAATCGTGCATTGGGTCAGGCGATTGCTGTCCAACGCCGCTTGCCTCATTCATTACGTCTTATCCGGAGATTAACACAAACTTATAATCCTCACGCTTTTGTTGATGATGATTTCAAGAAAGAGGATCAGTTGTGGACGTACCAATTGTCTATTTCGCTGCGACCGCGGTTGAGTGCTCAGTATATTCAACAGCTCTTTGGTATGCAGGTTTTACCTGAAAGGTTTAGCTTGTTTGCAATGGGGAAAAAACCGTTGTTGTTAGCAAAAGCGTTCAAGCCCAAAAACAACACAGAACGCTATTTGTTGGATGTTATGACTTGTGATTTACCCGATGATTGGTTTGATTGTGAAATCCAACTAATGGCAAGAGGCGATGAAGGACAGTCATGGTATGCCCCATTGTTGGGAGGCAGTGCTTTAGATGCGGATGAGCCGTGGGTTTTTACCGATAATAATGGTGAGTGGACATTTGTTGGGGCAGGAGATGTGAACTGCGAATCTAGCAGTGCTGTGATTACGTTGTCTTCTGAGCTTGCAGATGCCTCTCTGTCTTCCGTTTCTTGTGTAATGGGAACAGTATCCACACAGTACGCACAATCTTTGTATCTATTCAATGAGACGGGGCAATACAGCTTTGGTAACTATGTAGTGCAACTCGGTGAGACTAGTGAGCCGAATAAGGAATATGTATGGCAAGGCGAGGAAGTGCCTTATCAGACTTTGCCTACTAAGTGTTTTATCGGCAAACCAAACTTGTTTTCTCTTTCTTCACAAGGAATACAACAACGGATACCAGTAGACCGTTTGCGCTGGTATGACGGTACAAAACAGCAATGGAGTTCGTTGGAAACTTTGCCATTTGGGCAAAGTGAAGTGGCCTATATTGAGGATGGGCGAGTTAAAAAGCGTTTTCGATTGGCCAGTTTGCCTAATGATATCGAGATTGAATTTTTTCCAGGTAGCCAGATCAATCGTGGTCAAATTGTTATTTCATCATCACGTCCGCCGATGGTTGCTTTGGCACAATCTGCGGTCGGCCTGCTTGATTACCAAGTCTCGCAAGCATGTGATGCAGTGACGATTGATCTGTTTTGTGCTCAGGAGCAACCGCCAGCTGTACTGGACATTAATCTTTGGTGGCAGGAAAAGCCGAAAGCCATCTCGCTGACATTGCCATTTCCAAGCAAAGGCATTTGTTTGTTGGATGCCAACCAACAATTAGTACCGTGCCATAGCGAATTGCTGGTGGATAAAATCAATGGCTATGAGTTGTATGGCTATGGTGTTGAGGGTGAAATAGAGCTGCAATTTTTGCTAAAAGCTCAAGATGTTCGCGGTGCATTCAGTCGAAGTGCATATTTCAGTGCGGTATTGCCTTCTGTTGACGTATTAGCTTCTGGCTTATCTTTGTCCAGTTTCCGTACGGAAATTCAGGCATTGTTTGCCCTTTCATCGAGTTTGGACGCGAAAGTCCAACTGACGGTGTCTCATCATGGGCAGGCATTGTACACGTGTGCTCTAGCAGCATATGAGTGTGCGCTAATTCCTGAACGAGAAATCAACTGTGTGGCGCTAGCTCAGGCGATAGATACCAAAGGTACACCAGAACTCTACACTATCCCCTTAGATAGACCGGATCAACAACCGTTAGCACTAATGTCTGCTTCACTGACAGATGACGTGCCGATGCAGTGGTTATTTCCGCAAGAGGAAATAGACGCAGGTGCGTGGCTGGTTTATAGCGATAATCCGCAGTTTGGACTGCGCCCGCTAATGTGGAGTAAAGACTTAGAGTGTTTACCAGCGCCAAGGAACGGTTTTGAAATGGCAGCAGGCATCGGTCGCCGTGCCGACAGATTAGAAGCATTTGCCTCGGTGGCATTAGATATGGCATACGATTTTACCCGTCCTGAATGGAAATATGTGCGTACATTACTGGCGTTTAACCATGTTCCATTAACCACGTTTGACCTGTGGCGTGGTGTACTACGGCAACCTGAATTCATGTTGGCACTGCTGCTGAATGCTAACAAGAAAGAAATTGATCAGGTTTGGAAAATGGATAAGCAGTTCCCGCTACTCTGGTATGCATTGAAAGTGACTTCTGCCGTAAAAGTGGTAGAGGCGTTCTATCAATATTTACTGGAGCGGTTGGGCGAAGATATGTCAGATGCCGCTCAATTGCGCATTCAGAAGAAGTTGGCTGAGCTGGTGTCTTATTTCCCAGGACTGGAGCCACTTGCCAAGCTATTGCAATTTAAGCTTGGCATGGTTGAGCAAAAACCGTCAGTGGAACCCGCGGCATATGTGCAGCACTTGTTCGATTGTCGAAATGCGCTTTCTCAGCGCCAGTCTGACGTATCGTGGCTAACGATTTTCGCCGATCATATTTTTCAGTCTGTGATGAAAAATATTAACTCGCAATTGGTTCAACTTTGTTTAACGACCAAGCATGGATTCAAAAATAATGTGATGAATGCGCCAGTGTTACTCGCGCTGGCAACGAGTAATCAAGCTGAGTTGACGATGACGCCAGAAGTGGTGCATGCAATGCATGAGTATCGTCGATTTGACCCTGAGTATTTTGACGACAGTTTTGCATTAACCCAGAAAATGATCATTGGCTTGCTGACCATTTAATGTTTAGGAAAGATAAGTGGAATATTTTGAATCTATTATTGAACAGCTGACCAAACGTGCTGCTCGAGCAACATTAGGACAGTTTGGTTTACGCTCAAAGCCTTTACGTGAGTTTCTATGGCAAGCCTTTTCTAAAGCACCTGGACAGGAAGGTGCATTTTTGGGTGATCCGGTGTTTGAGGCGACATTTGGTTGGAAGCCTCATACGGAAACCATGCAGGCATTGTCGGGGAAATTGTTGTCTTCCCGTGTTGTGCATGCGATGGCGAATCCGCCCAAAGCGTTGAAAGAAGATTACCAGTTTGAGTCTTCATGGTTTCCCTATGCCCATCAGCATGAAGCGTGGCAGCATTTGTTGCAGGACGAACCTCGCTCCGTCATCGTGAGTAGTGGCATCGGTTCGGGTAAAACCGAATGTTTCCTTGTGCCTATTTTGAGTGATATTGCCGCACGTAATAGCAAGGCGGAAGGCGTTGAAGCCCTCTTTTTGTATCCGCTGAATGCCTTGATCAATAGCCAGCGAGATCGTTTAGCGGCTTGGACCCATGAGTTGGGTTCAGATGTGAAATTCTGTTTGTATAACGGTGAAACGAAAGAGCAGATACCGGTCGCAAAGCAAAAAGCAGAGCCGAATCAGCAGCTTTCTCGTAAGGCTTTGCGTGATGATCCTGCACAAATTTTGGTGACCAATGCCACCATGTTGGAATACATGCTTGTTCGTCAAAAGGATGACCCAATCTTACGTAAATCGCAGGGTAAGTTACGTTGGATCGTCTTGGATGAAGCGCACACCTACATTGGTTCACAAGCTGCAGAGCTTGCTTTATTGCTGCGCCGCGTGATGCATGGTTTTGGTGTTACGCCGGATCAAGTAAGGTTTGTGGCGACATCGGCCACAATTGGTGGGGAAGATTCTGATAATGATCTGAAAGCATTTTTAGCTGATGTAGCAGGTGTCGATATTACGCAAGTACACTTAGTGAAAGGGCATCGTGAAATCACTGGGCTGGCTGAATTAACGACGCCGCAAGCAATGAATTTGCAGCAAGTTAAATCGATTGAAGATGAAGTAATGCGCTATCAGGCGCTCGAGTCGATTGTGCCACTGCGTGTATTGCGTCAGCATTTGAGCTCTGATGATAACCGAATGTCACTGTCGCAAATTGGCAAGTTATTGTCGGCAACCGATGAGCCACTGGAAGAAAAAACCGTTTTGCAGTGGCTTGATGTGTGTGCATCAACCAAAGGCAGTGACGGGCAGGCATTTATTCCATTTCGTTTACATTTGTTTCATCGGGTTGCCAGTGGTTTATGGACATGCGCTAATTCAAGCTGTAAAGCGAAGGTGGGCACTGCATTGGATGCGTTGGATTGGCGCTTCGGGATGGTATATATGTCACGCCGTGAACGTTGTGGTTGTGGCTCACCCGTATTTGAAATGACCAGTTGTAATGGGTGTGGTACGAGTCTACTACTTGCAGATGAAAGTATCGACAAAGAAACTGGAGAAAGTGTGCTTAGCCTGACTAAGCCTGATTCGAGTATTGATGACTTTTCACTCGATATTGAGGTGGATGACTCGGATGCCTTATTAGAGCTCGATGAAGAGGAATCGGAAACCCATGCCCGTCTGTGCATGATGGCTGAACATGATCGTGAGGAAACGGGTCAGTATTGGTTGAATAATGAAGGCGTGTTAAAGCCGTCTACCCACAAAGGTGCATTCCAAGTTCACCGCGTGGAAGGGTACAGTAAGTCAGACGGTACAGGGGTGGCGTTGCGTTGTCCTTGTTGCCAGCATACAAAAATTCAGAACTATGATTTCTATCGCCATTTCCGTAATGGTGCGCCGTTTATGCTGTCAACGGTGATCCCAACGCTGTTGGAGTTTTGTCATGATGGCAAAAAAGAACAGCTTAAAGGGCCTTGGCATGGTCGTCGAATGATCACGTTTACGGATAGCCGTCAGGGAACTGCCCGCTTTGCCGCAAAATCACAGCAAGATGCCGAGCGCCAATTTTTGCGTGCTGCATTGTTTCATTTAGTCGCAGATAGAACGTTGAAAAGTGGCGCTTTGACACCGGAGCAAGAAGCGGATTTGAAAAAATATAAATCACGCTTGGCAATGTTCATCGAAGACGGTGACGATGACATGGTTGAAATCATGGAAGAAAAAATTGCAGCACTGTGTGGGGGCGGTGATGTTTCGATTCCATGGTCAGATGTTGAACATGAGCTCGCTAAAGAGAAAGAGCTGCAATATTGGATCAAGGATTCCTATCAGCGATTTGATGACAAAATGACCATGGTGAAGGATCCTGTCCTGCTTACCAGACTCTTGTTATTGCGGGAGTTTAATAGTCGCCCTAAACGTCAGAATACGCTAGAAACCTTGGGGTTGATCCGCATGGAGTACCCATCCATCAAAGATAAGGGCAATACTGCTCCTACTGAATGGGTCGCATTATTTGATGATCGGGACAGAGCGCAATCAGAGTGGGTTAATTTCTTAACGTTGTGTTTAAACTTCCACGTGCGTGCCAATAAGGCCATTTCGTTAACCGAAGAGCAGCAGCGCTGGATTGGTGCGAAGTTCAGCCCGGGATTGATTTCTGCGCCGGATGACGACAGTCCGTTTCGTAATGTTCAAAGTTGGCCTCAGGTCAGAAAAGGCTCGGTACAGCCTCGGTTGGTTAGACTACTTGCAACGGCATTTAATCTGGACATTACCGATACTCAAGATAAAACGCAGCTCAATATTATCCTGCAAGACGCTTGGAATGTGCTGCAACGCTATGTGCTGGCAGGGAGTGGAGATGGCTACCGCCTGGAGCTAGAGCATCAGGTAAGTTTTAGTTTGTTGGCTGAAAAATGGCAGTGCCCGCATACGCAAAAAATTATCGATACGCCACTAGCTAAAATTACGCCGTACCTGAACGTAAAAGGTGAGCGGGATGAACAAGTCTGCCGCTTATTAGAAGCGCCAGTTTATCCGTATCCTTATGGTCGTCAGATTGAGGACGGATCACCCGTTGCGCTTACCGTTGTGAGGGACTGGCAAGAACAGTCTGACATCGCTAACTTGCGTAAAGAAAATGCGTGGTCAGACATTTCGGACCGTATTATCGAACGTACGCCATATTTCCGTGTGGCTGAGCATTCTGCACAATTACCTGCTCCTTTACTGCGTGATTATGAAGATAAGTTCAAAAAAGGTGCCATTAATGTGCTGAGTTGTTCGACAACCATGGAAATGGGGGTGGATATTGGTGGTATCTCTGTGGTGGCAATGAATAATGCGCCGCCTAACCCTGCAAACTATTTGCAGCGTGCGGGTCGTGCAGGTCGTCGCGGAGAAACGAAATCTGTCGCATTAACTTTGTGTAAAAATACACCGCATGGCGAGCATATTTTCAGCCACACGCGGTGGGCATTTGACACGCCTATTCATGTACCGAATGTATCGCTATCCAGCGAATACATTGTAAGGCGTCATATTAATGCATTGCTATTGTCGGTATTCCTACGTCAGAAAAATATCAGCGACAACTCTCTGCGTTTGAGCTGTGGCAACTTCTTCCTGTCTTTGCACGAGCAGTGTGCATCACAGGCCGAATTGTTTATTAACTGGTGCGTGAAAGATGCGCTTGACCATATGAGTGACGGATTAGAAACTTTGCTTCGCCGAACAAGCTTAGAAGCAACGACGAAGATGAGTCTAGTGCAGGAATCAGCACAGCAGATGAAGACTATTTTGTGCAGTTGGCAGAAAGAACATCAGTTGCTGTGTGAGCAGAGTGAAGCGGTAAAAGCTGATACTAACCGCCTTTCTATTGCACAGGCGGCGGTGGAAACGCAAATTCAGCGTTTAGAAGGGGAATACCTACTGTCAGAATTGGCACGAAAAGGGTTCTTACCGGGCTACGGTTTCCCGACCGATGTGGTGTCGCTAAATAATGATAATGCTGAGTCCATCAATCGCAGAAAAGCATTGATTCAAGCTGCAAAAGAAGCCAAATCTGCGAAAAATGATACGTTAGAGCACCGTATTGATAACCTGTACAGTTCGCGTGATTACCCATCCCGAGATTTATCTGTCGCGATTCGTGATTACGCTCCGGGCAGTGAAGTCGTGCTGGATGGTCGTGTGTATCAATCGGCAGGCGTGATCTTAAATTGGCATAGTCCTGCCTCTGCGGATCAGGTGAGTGAAATTCAATCTTTGAAGTGGGCGTGGCGTTGTCAGCAGTGTGGTGCAAGTGGAACAGAGCGACAAATGCCGAAGGAGTGCAGTTGCTGTGAGGCTCAGTTAGCGTCAGACAGTTACCACCGTTTCATTGAGCCAGGTAGTTTTGCGGTCGATATTCGTCATAAACCACATAATGATATTTCTCGCTTGGTGCATGTGCCTTTCCAAGATCCTTGGGTAACGGTAGAGCAAGAGCAGTGGGAAGAAATGAGCGTAAACCCAAGTGCTTTGTTTCGTTCTAGCCATAACGGTCATGTGTATTACCACAGTGCAGGGTTGTCCAATACGGGATATGCACTCTGCTTAGAGTGTGGCCGCATGGAGGCTATGCCAGATTCGCAGGATGTGACGCCTTATCAAGTTTTGGAAAATCACACCCGTTTGCGTGGTGGTAAAGGGGAAATCGAGCGTGACAGTGAGCATTTCTGTGGCGGTAATGAACGTGATTTTGCTATTAAAGGCCCGATTAAGTTAGGTCATAGTACGCGTACGGATGTGTTTGAGTTATTGCTTTTCCATGCAGATGGCTCGGTTCTGAACAATCGTACGATTGCCCGTTCTATTTCTGTACTGTTACGAAATGAGTTGGCTGCGAAATTAGGAATCAATAGCGATGAGATTGGCTGCACCACAAAGCCAGTGAATTATCAGGGTCATGAAGCGCAGGCAATTGTGCTTTATGATTGTGCGGCGGGTGGTGCGGGCTTTGCGATAAAAACGCCTGAGTTTTTGATCGCGTTATTGCAAGCTGCGAAGAAGAAAGCCGTGGATTGTCACTGTGATAAAGCGTGCCATCGTTGCTTAGTGGACTACTCAACGCAGCATGCTCTGGAATTGCTAAATCGTTGGAAAGTGATCGAGTTTCTCGATAATGATTTTTTTGCACGCTTATCGCTGCCAGATGAATTTAAGTTATTTGAGCGTGATAACCGAAGAGAATTACGTCCCTTGATGACAGCCATCGAGCAATCATTGGCGCATACGATAGATCCTGAGTTATGTCTGTATATTCAGCGAGATACTCTAGGTGATTTAAGTAAATGGCTGCTTGTTGATGCAATGTATAGTTGGGCAAGAGAGCAGACGGTGAAGGTGGTTTTACTTAGCTCTGAGTCATCGGCTTTAACGACGCCTGAACAGATAAGTTTGTCATGGCTTGCTAATCACCCGAATATCGAACTACTTCAGCGAGACGACGCAATAAAATGTGATATGACGTTATGTGCTGAAATTCTAAGTGGCAAGAGCGCTCAATCGTGGGGTTACCATAATGAATGTGACAATCAGTTAGTGACAGGTTTCGGAAATAGACCGACATTGTCAGCGATTAAGCTGGATGCACTGACGCACCCAGAGAGAATCGGAACCGTGAGTATTCATCATGAGCTGAATAATTCGGTGAAAGCATTCGGGTCATTATTTTGGAGTAAAGTGCTTAAGGCATCTGATTTGTTGTTAAAAAAGATGCAGACACATCAGATCGTAGAGGTTGAGTACTGTGACCGTTATTTGGCTGCACCTTTACCATTTAGTTTATGTTTAAGTGCTGTAGGGGCGTTGTTGGGTCACTATAAGGATTGTAAGGCTTCGATTATCACGAGTAGTTTGAAAGATGGGGGATATTTACCAGAATCAGTTCAAGATAATTGGCCGTCTGATGACACAAGATCAGCAGTCGTAAACCGCTGTATTGATAAAACACAGCTGGATATAACATTTGAGGTAAGGCCTAAGTACCGTTTACCACATGCACGTACCATGACTTTTACTTTTGATGATGGGGTAACAGTTACACTTTGGTTGGATCAAGGCTTTGGGTATTGGTGGGTAGATAAATATTTGCGAGAAAATCAATTCACGGCTGATTTAACAGTTGATGAACAGGCTGAATGTATTGTTCGGGGGCAATGGCACTTGAAAAGTGGCGATTGGCCGACTGTGGTTTTCTTTTCTATTGAGGAATAATGCAAGCGGGTAGCAATGAATGCTACCCGTTTATTTTTATATAAATGAAAAATAAATAAAGTAAAGCAGATGAGGTCTATTGTAAGCTTGAGAGGCGAACATTGAGATAGTTTCTTCTGAGACCACGTTTCAGCTTGAGTGTACAGATTGCCAAACCCCAACTAATTACGAATGCCATTTTGGGATCTCTTTAGACTAGCAGAATCAATTATTCAGACGCAGAAGTGTCATCCGGTTTATATTCCATTACATCTTCTACTCGACAATTAAAGAATTTACACAGTGCCTCGATTGTCGAAACACTAGTATTGTACCCTGTGTTGTTAGCAATTTTAGACATCGCTGAACTTTGAATCCCTACATGATCCGCCAAATAACTTAGTGTCACTTTACGCCCGTTGTGCAAAGGATGCTGGCTTATCAATTCTCTAATCTTATAACAAATCATAATATATTATATCTACTGGCTATATAAATCGTCTTGATAAGACGAAAAATGACCCTTATATTTGTCTTGTGAGGACGAAAAGGGGGGCTTATGAGCCACACATTACTAACTACTAATGAATTAGCTGAACGAATAAAATTTAGTGCTAACTATATAAACTCAACGTTAAGAGATTCAGTTTTTATAGAAGGTAAGCACTACATTCGACCTTTCAATGGTAGGAAAATTCTTTATCTATGGGAAGAGGTAGAATCTGATTTATATAAATCAGCAACGAGAAATGTTCATTACATACCAATGGCTGGTGGGAGAGTGTGTAATGGGTAGCATTAACTCAAGACAAGGGAAATTATATTTGGATTTTCGGTATAGGGGAATTCGTTGTCGGGAACAAACAGATTTAAGTGATAGTAAGACTAATCGCCGTAAGCTTACAAAGTTACTTTCTCAGATCACAGCTGATATTAGATTAGGCTGTTTTGTTTATTCAGAGTATTTCCCTGGTTCTAAACGAGCAAGTCTGTTTGTTGATGAAGATAGGCTATCTACGAATCGTAGAACTGGATTTTCAGAAAAATACACATTGGCAAATAATGAATTACAAAGCATATCAACTATCTACTTTGTAGACTTTGCTAAAGAATGGTACGAGGAAAATGAAGTTCGCTGGAAAGATAGTTATAAAGAGAGTATGAGAATTTATATTGATGTCTATCTTCTCCCTAAATTTGGCCCTGTCTGTGTAGATAAAATTACTCGTCCCGATATTCTCAAATATCGTGCAGAACTTGTAAAAAAGAAGGTTAAAGGTAAAGAGCTATCGGCTGATTATATAAATCATATTATGACGCCATTAAGAATGATTTTATCGGAAGCTGCTGCTCGGTTTGGATTCAAAACACCTTTTGAGAATATAAAACAATTACGCGTAAACAAAAGAGATGTTAATCCCTTTAGCTTGAGGGAGGTAAATGATTTTCTATCTGTAGTTCGTGGCGACTATAAACACTACTTTACGGTCAGATTTTTTACTGGTATGCGTTCCTCTGAAATTGATGGCTTAAAGTGGAAGTATATTGATTTTGAGAGGAAAAAAATTTTGATTCGGGAGACATTTGTTTTTGGGCAGATGGATACTCCGAAAACACAAGGATCTAATCGAGAAATAGATATGTCTTCTGTTGTAGAGAATGCATTAAAGGCACAGTTTTTTATAACAGGGAAGGGGACTTATGTCTTTTGCAATAAATTAGGTAATCCATTGGATAAGAAAAATATTCTTGCTCGTATATGGAAACCTGCATTAAAAAAATTAGGTATGGCTTATCGTCGTCCATATGAGACAAGACATACCGCTGCAACATTATGGTTAGCAGCTGGTGAGTCACCAGAATGGATAGCTAAACAGATGGGACATACAACAACAAAGATGTTATTTGAAACATATAGCCGTTACGTGCCTAACTTAACGAGGCAGGATGGTAGTGCTTTTGAGTTGTTATTGCAGCAACAATTAGATCAGGGGGAAGAATGAAATCATATTGTCCTTTAACGATTCATTGTACAAGTTTATGTCTTGATATCATTCATAATGAAAAATTTGAATGTTTATCATATGAGCAGATTAATGACTTTTATGATGAGATCTATGAAATGATAGAGTTGCGAACATCTCTAGACACTTTTAATTATTCATGTAGTTCCGTATTTGTGGAAGCCGTTACAACTGGAATAATTAAGGTATTACATCTCTGCAAAAAATATTATCAAGTGAGAGATACAGATTGGTTGCTTAACGCGATGGAATCAAGAATAAGAAATATACCTTAGAGTATTTATGTAAAAGAAGTGAAGTGTATGCAAAAGCTAATTTAACCGCATTGTATTAGGCATGCGGTTTTTTTTGGTCACCGCTTGGTCACAAAGCTAAGTAGTTAAGACAAATGATATGACTACATTTTGGTCACATCGATTATTTTGGGATTTTTAAATCGAAGATAGTGAAAAGAGTAATGAATATAAATTCACATTAATTGTTATTGATAAAGCAGTGAATTAAGGTTTATTTGATAGAGATACAACAAAGCCAAGCAAAACGCTTGGCTTTGTTGTGTAATTTGGTGGATCCGGGCGAACTCGAATCGCCGACCCCCACCATGTCAAGGTGGTACTCTAACCAACTGAGCTACGGATCCAAATAAGTTTTTCTATATGCCATCTAAAAGAAATTGGTGGAACCGGGCGAACTCGAATCGCCGACCCCCGCCATGTCAAGGCGGTACTCTAACCAACTGAGCTACGGTTCCAATTTTCTATATAGTTTACTTAAATAAGTATCCACATATAGATGGTGCGTCTAGGCAGACTCGAACTGCCGACCCCTACCATGTCAAGGTAGTACTCTAACCAGCTGAGCTACAGACGCATATTGTATTTTTTATATGATTAAATCTGGTTGGTTTAATCATTGAATTTGGTACGAACGAGTGGACTCGAACCACCGACCTCTACCATGTCAAGGTAGCGCTCTAACCAGCTGAGCTACGCTCGTATAACATGAACTGATTGAATTCATCACTTCATAAAATTTGGTGCGTCTAGGCAGACTCGAACTGCCGACCCCTACCATGTCAAGGTAGTACTCTAACCAACTGAGCTATAGACGCAAATTGTGTATTTATGATTTCTGGTTTTAATCATAAATTGGTACGAACGAGTGGACTCGAACCACCGACCTCTACCATGTCAAGGTAGCGCTCTAACCAGCTGAGCTACGCTCGTACAGATGTTCCAAGGAACGACAAGCATATTAGCGAGTCACCTGTAACGAGGCAAGTGTTAAAATCGGCTTTTTTAGTAAATTCAGTGCGTTTGCTTGCACAATAGCCAGTTTCAATAAAATGATGCTGATGAAATAGTCTAAGTTACGAGAAGACAAAAGAAACTGTGATACAAAAAGAGAAGTAAAGCAGTGGCGGATAATGTGATTTAGCCACTGCTCTTGGATTAATTCAGTAATTCATGATCGGGTGGAAGTAGGCGACTGATCCATAACACCAGCTTGTGCTTCATGTGTACGCCATCTTCTTGATCAACGGCGAGTGGGGTAATTTGCTTGCATTCGACTAATAAGCGATAAATACACTCGACACGGTCAGTGGAGCCAACACTGCGGTCAAGATCGGAAAATCCTTGTTTTTTGGCAAAGGCAAAGCCAAGTTCTAGCGCTTTTTTCAGAAGTTTCGCTTCATTCTTATTTTTCTTCATGAATGTCTCCTATCCCTAATATGAAAAATGCGTAAAGCCTAAGCTATCTGTGATTCTATCTCTGCGTGTTTAAATTTTAGTGTAAACCCGATAATTTTGAAGTGAGTTGATCGCTTGTTTGAGCATTTTTATTGTCCTACTTTAAAATTGCATTGTTTGAATAATCGTTGCCAAAATTTTACATGATCTAATGTTGCTTGATGGAATTGGCGGTAGGCTTCTCCATTGATATAGGCATCTATATAACCTTGCATATCCGGTGTGACTTGTATAGGTGCTTGATTTAATTGTTGATGTATTTGCTGCAAAACAGGCTGAATTTGTTGGTACTGTGAGTCAAGGTGGGCTAAATAGCGTTGAATATCTGCAACATAGAATTTGTAGAACACGTTACGTAAGTATTTGGCTTTTTGCTGATTCATGTTGTTACCACACAAGATCAAATCTTGATTGGCGTTGAGTTGCGCGGTGATGGTATTAAGCCAAGTGGTAGTGCGAGCGAGCGAGTAAAACAGATCACCAATATAGCGGCTGTTATAAATTTGCTGTTGATGATGAAGCAGATCTTGGTATTTCTTTTCTATTAACGCAGGGGCAATCGGTGCAGATGTTGTCGTTACGTTGTTATTGACCAGATCGGCAACATAGCTAAAAGCACTGAGGCTGGTGAGAAATGCACTGTTTTTCTCGCTGTCGACGAGTTCATGCCCTAAGGTAAGTTGTTTGCGCCATTCTTCACCTGTGAAGATCATGTTCCAGAAGATCATTGGAAGCTGTTGTTGTTTTTGCTGATAGATGGGTGTGAGTTCTGCAACTAAATCTGAATCAGGCTTAAGTTGGGTAAGGCAGTAACTTAAGCCGTTTAAAAATAACAGTTCGTATTGCAAGCTGCGGGTTTTGTCTTGCACTTTTCCGAGAATAGAATTGCGCTCAGCAATCAGTTGAAACAAGCCACATTGACGCAGTTCATAAGCATCTAATAAGCCAATACGAATATCAGGCAAAGCTTGGTTGAGATCGCGCTTTTGTGGCAGTGGCAATACATCTGTGTTGGGGATAGGCGTTGGATCGATATCTAATACATTGGTGAGGCGCTGGTGGTAGTTATCAAATGCTGCTTCACTGCTATTTTGTTTACAGCCAGCAAGCAGTAATACTAGCCCCAATGCCAGTGTGAATGTTTTTAGTGTGGAATTAAACGTGTTTGGCATAGTGCTGGCTTAATCGCTTATGTTTAGTTTTATCATACTGATTATTATTGATATTAGATCAAAAAAGGCGATCTGATGATCGCCTTTTTGTTTATCGGTATGACATTTCTAATTGTTTGCCAACATCCAGCTTATGAACATAAGCTAATCGCCAACCTAGCATTACTGCCGCTGAACTTAGGCCAAGAATAAAGCCAATCCAGAAACCTTCAGGGCCCATAGCAGGAACAACAAGATTGGTTAAACCAAGAATGTAGCCCGATGGTAAGCCAATCAACCAGTACGCAATAAAGGTACAAATGAAGATTGCGCGCATGTCTTTATAGCCACGTAATGCACCAGCTGCCACAACTTGGATAGCATCACTACATTGGTAGATGGCTGCAAATAATAGTAGTTGTCCTGCAAGTACAATCACGTGCGGGTTATGAGTATATAGCTCTGCAATATGTTCACGGAAAATCACCGTAAGAATTGCAGTACAGATTGAAAGGGCAGTGCCAACCAATAAACCACAGTGGCTGGCGATACGTGCGCCATCAATGTCTTTTTCACCCATCTTGTGACCAACACGGATACTCACTGCTGCACCAATACTCATTGGTAACATGTAAACCAGTGATGAGAAGTTCATCGCTATTTGGTGAGAAGCGACTTTATTCGCACCCAAAGGTGAAATTAATAAGGCAATTACAGCAAACAGCGACACTTCAAAGAAGATAGAAGCAGCAACAGGGAAGCCTAATTTAAATAAACGGGTTAATGCTTTTAATTGTGGGCGATAGATATGCGAGAAAAGCCCAATGCTGTTAAGTCGTTTATTCAGTTTTACAAAAATCAGTAGCGCAATGAACATGAACCAGTAAACAATTGCTGTGGCAACACCACAACCAATACCGCCTAGCTCTGGCGCACCGAATTTACCGTAAACAAAGATCCAGTTAAGTGGAATGTTTGCTAGTAAGCCTAAAAAGCCAATCACCATACCGGGAATAGTAAATGAAAGCCCTTCAGAGAAACTCTTTAAGGTTTGGAAAAACAGAAACGCAGGCACTGCAAACAACACAGCGTGTAAATAACCCACTGTTTTTTCTGCAAGTACGGGTTCAACATCCATATAGTGGATTAAAATACCGACTTTATAGAGGATCAGCATCGTCGGTATCGACACTAATACAGCAAGGTAAAAACCGTGTTGAACCTCAAAGGGAACTTTGTCTTTTTGTCCTGAGCCACTTAACTGGGCAACAATGGGTACAAGTGCCATAAGCAGACCCACACCAAACAGAATCGATGGTAGCCAGATACTCGCAGCTACAGCTACGGCTGCCATATCGACAGCACTGACACCACCTGCCATAACGGTATCAATAAAGCCCATGGATGTTTGAGCCACAGCGGCAATAAGGACAGGCACAGCCAGTTTTACCAGTTGTGCTGTTTCACGTTTGTAGTTCTGCACTATTTTTGGCTCCAAAAAATGGGAATAGATAGAAGGGGAGTCAAGAATATTAATGCTTGGATGGCATTATATTTCGTACTGCCAGTAGATTTTTGGGATTATATAAATAAAAGTGGGATAGCTAAAACAGAAATATGACAAATTTAATATTTATTGATCTGTATAAAAAAACGACAGCTTATGAAAAGGTATTCATTCCTTACATAAGCTGCCGTTTATTCACTGTTTTTTATCAAAAAAGCGTTAAACCGTAAACATCATATGGCTGTAGAAACCAATTGCAATAAAGGTACTAGCGGAACTGAATACACATAGCATCGGTGTTTTGATGAATGGGTAACGTTCAATGATCAGCAGTAAGCCAAGAAATGTTGGATACAGACCAAATGCGTATCGCGGCATTGCGTTGAGGTTTGATGATAGTGGTAACACTAAACAGATAAACATAAACAGTGCTTCTGCGTAGTATTTGCGTACAACCAAGTAAATATTTAACGCAAATGACAATAGGGCAACGATAGCGAGATACAGCTTAGGGCCACCTTTTTCAAAGCCAAACATGATCCAATGGAACGGATTGGTTAATTGGCGACCCCACGCAATTTGAATATGACCAAAGGCCAGTGCATCACCGACATGGAAATAGAGATAAGCCATGTAAGTAAAGAAGCCAAATGGAATAATCCAAATCGCGGCGATAACTTTTACTGCTGGTGTTTTAAGGCGTAAGAAGCTATTCACACCATAATGCTGAATCGCAATGATCAACACAGGGAAAACCAAAAATACCCCAAGGTTACGAGTAATGGCTGCCAGTAACCCCAGAATCGCTACCCATGCCCACTGTTGACGATAACTAAATAGGAATACGCCAGTGACAAACGCGATGAACAGTGGCTCGGTGTAACCTGCGGTCGAGTACACGGTATAGGGTGAAAAGCACAATAACCAAATCGCTGCGTATTGGGTGCCTTTGCTAAAACGTAACTGTTTTAATGCCATTAAGATCATTGGCAAGCTGATTAAGAATGCAAGGTTTGAGGCTATGACTAAACCAAGACGTGCATTATTAATTGGATTTTCAAAAGAGAAAAACTTCGAAAAAATCCAACCAAGGAACGGCTGCAACGGCATGAATGCCCAGTTAGCGGCATTTTTTTGGCTTAGCCATTGAGGTACTAAGTCGTAACCATCTTGGATAATGCGATAAAACCATACACAGTCGAAACGGCAAATGGTTTGTAGCAAGGGTTGTTCAGCATAGTGACCTGATGTAAATTCAGTTACACCCCATAGACCTAAGCAATAGATAACAGTACGGCTAACAACCATTGCAAAAATGAGCATTAGCCATTCTTGCTTACTGATCTTAATGGATGGCAAAGATATCGTATTCATTTAAACACCCAGAACTTAGCCAAAATAAACGTAATGATCGGTACACATAAGGTTGAAATAGTGACCGCAATCCAGCCTGAAAACATCGCACTTTTTAGCAGTGATGCAAGGATAATGTTATTGATAAAAAAGCCCATTAGCGATACGGCTAGGAACTTTAAAAATGATCCTTTTTGTCCAAATGTAAAATGGCGATGACCAAAATAAGATACTAAAAACGCAATACTGAATCCCACAACGTTGGCAGTGTATTCAGACGGTTCTTGAATTTGGAAAAAATATAACCTAACAACGGATAAGTGTACGGCTGTTGCAAGTAAACCAATGATCGCAAAACGATTTAATTGCCAAAAATGCTTTAAAAATGACTCATTCATTAGTGACTTCTAACTCTTTTTCAATGGCTTTATCTACATCAGAATCTTGTTGTGTTTCTTGACTGTACTTACCGTAAACACCTTCGACTAAATAGATAGGGCGCTGTTTAAGCTCAGTATAAATACGACTAATGTACCCACCAATAATGCCCAGTGAAATTAACTGAATACCACCTAAGAACAACACCACCGAGATAGTTGAAGCATAACCTGGGGTATGCACACCAAAGAAAATGGTACTGATCAATACGTACATCAAGAACAAAAAGGATAAGAAAGATATTCCGAAACCAATGAATCCCCATACACGTAATGACTAAGCGGTGAAGCTTGTGAAGCCATCCATTGCGAAGTTCCATAGTTTCCAGTAGTTAAACTTGGTATCACCGACATTTCGTTCAGGGCGTTGAAAATCAACACCAATCGAACGGAAAGATGACCATGCTAATAAACCTTTCATAAAGCGGTTGCGCTCAGGTAATTGTTTCACCGCTTCAATTACGCAGCGGTCAATTAAGCGAAAATCACCGACGTTTTCAGGCAAGGTTGTTTCTGCAGATAAGAAGTTGAAGAAACGATAAAAACCGCCTGCAGTGACACGTTTTAAGAAAGTATCTTGTGAGCGATCAACACGAACGCCATACACGGTGTCGTATTCACCGGCTTGCCATAGGCGAACAAATTCAAGAATTAATTCTGGTGGATCTTGCAAATCTACGTCTAATATAACTGCGGCATCACCTTTTACGTAATTGAGTCCGGCAGTCATGGCCGCTTCTTTACCAAAATTACGAGCAAAGTTAATGAGAGAAATGGAATCATCTTCAGCAATTGCAGTTTCAATTACTGCTTTGGTTTTGTCTTTACTGCCATCATTAATAAAAACAATGTCGATATGAGGGCGAATAGAGGCAAGCTTCTCGTTAATTTCATTTAAAAACGGTGTGATCGCCACTTCCTCGTTATAAACAGGAACGATCAGCGATAACTTATAATCAGGGTTCTTAAGGTTATTATTCATGTTATGTACCTTAGTGGTTCACGGCAGGAGAAGTATCCTGCGAATGTGATGCTGTAATAGTTTGATGAGCTAAAGCACCTTCTTGGTATGAAAAATCAATGTGCTTAATCGCGATAGGCGAGGTGGTATCAATAGTGAAATGCTGTAAAGCGTCACCTGTAATCAATGCATTATAGGGAATAGAAGCCACTAACGTATTTGCTTGCGTTGTTGGAGTCAGTACACCAGTCCATTGATTTAAATGAATATTCAAAGGTGTTGATAGTGGTGTCGAGAGGCTTACTGTTAAATGAATATTTTTTTGTTCAGCCTTTGGCACTGTAAAGTAAAGGCCGCCAGTGCTGTTTAATAGACGTGCATTATTATCAGCGTCTTCTTCCCAACCAGCACGAGATAAGTAAGGCACTTTAGTTGTCATATCGAGTGACGATGGAATGGTAAGCGCTAGTTTAGGCTGTTTTGGTTGCCAGAAAAGTGTCTGATTTTTAATGTAGTAAGCTTTGTAGGCAATACTGACATTAGGTGTTACTGCTTTATATAGTACCCATAGGTAATAGCACGATAGAATCGCTATTAAAGCAATAAGTGTAATGCGCAGCGTCTTCGAAGAACTCGCCTGATTACTGTCTGCTTTGATGGCATCATTAGCGATGTCAGTGTTCATAGTATACCTTTATATGGTGATGGAACTATTCAGTATCTCATTGATATAGAATTATATTTTATATAATCATTCTTAATGAGGATACGATTTTAGTTGTTAATATGCTTATTTGACAATAATTTGTCATTACGAGATAGCATGAGAAAGATGAATCTGAGCTGTATGGGATTTCACCATTGACCAATTGCTTTCTTAGGTTTGATACCATTACTTTTAAGTATTAGCGTTATTACAGCTTTTGCTATAAAAAATAGCTTTTAAAATCAAATCGCTGTCGATAAACGCAGTGATTAAATACTCAGTTGAGGAACACTATGTTTACTGGGATCGTACAAGGCACCGCTGAAGTGGTTTCTATTGATAAGAAAGAAAATTTCCAAACTCACGTCATTCGTATGCCGAAGCATCTGTTGGCTAATGTTGAGCTAGGTGCATCAATTGCACATAACGGCTGCTGCTTAACGGTGACTAATATTAATGATGATCTGCTGTCATTTGACTTGATGCAGGAAACACTCAACGTGACTAACCTTGGTTTATTAAAAGAAGGGGATGAAGTTAATGTTGAGCGAGCGGCAAAGTTCGGTGATGAAATCGGTGGTCACTCAATGTCTGGACACATTATGTGTACAGCGATAGTTTCTGATGTTGTGACCTCAGAGAATAATCATCAAGTGTGGTTTAGCTTGCCCCAAGCACAAATGAAGTATGTGTTTACCAAAGGGTATATCGGCATTGACGGTATTAGCTTAACGATAGGTGATGTGGTGGAGAACCGTTTTAACGTTAATTTGATCCCTGAAACATTGCAGCGTACAAACCTTAAGAATCGAGCTGTTGGTGATGTGATTAATATTGAAATTGATCCGCAAACTCAAGCGATTGTCGATACAGTAGAGCGTGTTATTGCTGCAAGAGCATAATGGTTAAAAAAATCCACTAGGTTACTTATCGCATTAGTCTAGTGGATTTACGTTATACATATTCAGATTAAAAAATTTGCTCATCATCGGCATCGATAAATAAGTTGATGGTTTTATGTAGCTCATCAACCTGCATGTTGACATGAATAGGGTTACAGCATGCTGGGCAATCATCATAAAACTCTTGGCTACCCGCACTTGCATCAAGCGATATTTGGATCATGTGACCGCAATGGGGGCAACTTACGTTCTGTTCGGAATAATTTCTCATTTTGTACTCCTTCACCTTTTCATCTTGTTAGATACTCAAGCTTCTCTTTGTTCTATACCTAGCATAGCAATAGATTGATAAATGTATTGATAGCTACGTCATGAGAATCATTTTTATTGAAAGATAAGAACTGCTATGAGTACAACATGAGGGGAAACAAAAGGGAGCAAAATAAAAGAACAGTGCGATAAGTATGGCATAAGAGCAATTGCAGAACTTATGCCATAAGCGAGAGGGGATTATTCGTCGAGTAAACCTAACTTGGCAATGATGTATTCGGCTTGTCCCATATATTCACCACCAAATAAAATGCAGTGATTAAGAATATGATAAAGATTGTATAGTTCTTTTCGTTCTTGGTATTCCTCTGGAAGTGGATAGATAGCGTTATAACCATCGTAAAAACTGTCAGGAAAACCACCGAATAGTTCAGTCATTGCGATATCACATTCACGATCGCCCCAATACGTCGCAGGATCAAAAATAATGGGGCCAGATACAGTTAAAGCAGTATTACCATGCCATAAATCACCATGTAATAGAGATGGCTTTGGCTGGTGGTTAAGTAAACGTTTGATCACATTGCTGGTAATAATATCGATACTGCCAAAAACAATCCCTCGCTCTTCACATAACTGAAGCTGCCAAGCGATACGTTGTTCAGCAAAAAAACGACTCCAACGGCGATGCCAGCGGTTAGGTTGTGGCGTAAGTCCGACATAGTTATCAAAGTCAAAGCCATATTCAGCTTGTTCACCCCATAAATGGAGTTTTGCCAGTTGTTGACCTAAAAGATAACCCGCTTCGTCATCGATTTTTTTTATTGGTAGATAGTTTAAGGTGAGGAAAGATTTATCACGGCAAGTACCGACATGGATATATTGTGGCACTTGTACACAATTAGCTTCATTTAAGATGCGGAGGCTTTCCGTTTCAGTTTCAAAAACGACCAATTGCTCTTTGTCATTGAGCTTTAGAAAGAACCGTTGTTCACCGTCACTGACGCAATAGCAATCGCTGACGTCACCGCCTTCAAGAGATTGCCTTTCAACAATTTTAAATGGTCGACCTAGTACATCTGACAGTTGGTGAGAAATGGCTTGCCACATAATCATCCTCCGCGCACTGAAACGTATGTATACAACTTGTCTATCAACATCTTAGACCATTTATAGACTGAAGAAATGTGAACTCAGTGTGATTTGTAAACAATGACTGATAAAACAGTTAAATATGAAAGAAGAAAAAACAATAAAAACAAAGTATTAAAAATAAGTTATCTGTAAAAAAGACGTGATTAATTATTTAAAATAAAAGATGAAATCTATGTCATTGATAATGAATGAGATGATTATAGATACGCACAAATAAAGATATATTACTCACTGCCATAAAATATAGTTACAAAACAAAATATACGAATTCATAAAAATAGGAGTAATCTGACGTAGGCGTTAATTTAAAAAGAGAAGTAAAAATGAACTCGCAAACTATTCCTACAGAAATGACATTCTTTGAACGTTTTGAAGCAGACATCTTATCAGGCAAAAAAACAATCACCATTCGTGATGAAGCAGAAAGTTACTATGTACCTGGCACACAAGTAAAAGTATCAACTTTTGAAGATGGCCGTGAGTTCTGCATATTGGCAATTGATAGTGTCGAGCCGATTTTATTTTCAGAACTAAATGACTTCCATGCGCAACAAGAAAATATGACGTTAGAGCAACTCAAAGCGGTGATTCAAGAAATATATCCAGGTATCGAAAAACTGTACGTAGTGAGTTACACATTAGTTGAGTAAATAATTGAAATTTATTTAAGGGGATTCTTTGCAATCCATGAATTGCGTTTGCTATAGTAGCGCGTCGTTTTTAT
This sequence comes from Photobacterium leiognathi, assembly GCF_030685535.1. Taxonomy (NCBI): domain Bacteria; kingdom Pseudomonadati; phylum Pseudomonadota; class Gammaproteobacteria; order Vibrionales; family Vibrionaceae; genus Photobacterium; species Photobacterium leiognathi. The sequence continues at coordinate 1,438,236 of NZ_CP131601.1, forward strand.
TTCAGTATGTCGCTCTGTATTGCAGCATCGAAATTTAAACGCTTTTTATTCGTCAAAGCTTCCAAGCTTTATAAATTCAACATGTGCTACTTGGTGTGTGGCACCACTGTTAAAGGACATTATTCATGCCTGTAATTACTCTTCCTGACGGTAGTCAACGTCAATTCGATGCGCCTGTATCAACTATGGACGTGGCACTTTCAATCGGTCCTGGTCTTGCAAAAGCAACGATCGCAGGGCGTGTTGATGGTGTACGCGTAGATGCATGTGATCTAATTGAAAATGACGCAAGCCTTGAAATCATCACTGCTAAAGATGAAGAAGATGGTTTAGAGATCGTACGTCACTCATGTGCTCACCTATTAGGCTACGCAATTAAGCAGCTTTACCCAGAAGCGAAAATGGCTATTGGTCCTACAATCGATAACGGTTTCTACTACGACATCGATCTAGAGCAATCACTAACTCAAGAAGATCTTGAAGTGATTGAAAAGCGCATGCTTGAGCTTGCTAAAACCAAATATCAGGTTGTTAAGAAAAAAGTAAGCTGGCAAGAAGCGCGTGATGCTTTTGAAGCTCGCGGCGAAACTTACAAAATTGAAATTCTTGATGAGAACGTAGCACGTGATGACCGTCCAGGTCTTTACCACCACGAAGAATACATTGATATGTGTCGTGGTCCACACGTTCCTCACATGGGCTTCTGTCAAAACTTCAAACTATTAAGCGTTGCTGGTGCATACTGGCGTGGTAATAGTGACAACAAGATGCTGCAACGTATCTACGGTACTGCATTCCACGATAAGAAAGCATTAAAAGCTCATCTAACTCGTTTAGAAGAAGCGGCTAAGCGTGACCACCGTAAGATTGGTAAGCAACTTGATCTGTTCCATATGCAGCAAGAAGCACCGGGTATGGTGTTCTGGCACCACAATGGTTGGACTATCTTCCGTGAGCTAGAAGTATTCGTACGTGAAAAACTAAACGAGTACGATTACCAAGAAGTGAAAGGTCCACTAATGATGGACCGCGTTCTTTGGGAACGTTCTGGTCACTGGGACAAGTACGCAGATGCAATGTTCACAACAAGTTCTGAGAACCGTGAATACGCAATCAAGCCAATGAACTGTCCAGGTCACGTACAGATCTTCAACCAAGGTCTAAAATCTTACCGTGATCTACCATTACGTATGGCTGAGTTTGGTTCATGTCACCGTAACGAGCCATCAGGTTCTCTACACGGTATCATGCGCGTACGTGGCTTTACTCAAGATGATGCGCACATTTTCTGTACAGAAGCTCAAGTACAACAAGAAGTTACATCTTGCATCGAAATGGTGTATGATACTTACAAGACATTCGGTTTTGACAACATTGTAGTTAAATTATCTACTCGTCCAGAAAAACGTGTAGGTTCTGATGCAATGTGGGATAAGGCTGAATCTGACCTAGTTACTGCACTTGAATCAATGAACATTCCGTTTGAGATTCAAGAAGGCGAGGGTGCATTCTACGGTCCTAAGATCGAGTTCACTCTTCACGACTGTTTAGATCGTGCATGGCAATGTGGTACCGTTCAGCTAGACTTTGCTTTACCAGAGCGCTTAGGCGCAACTTACGTAGGCGAAGATAACGAACGTCATACTCCGGTTATGATTCACCGTGCAATTCTTGGCTCACTAGAGCGTTTCATCGGTATTCTGATTGAAGATTATGCAGGCTTCTTCCCAACATGGTTGGCGCCTCAGCAGGCTGTAGTGATGAATATTACTGACGCTCAGTCTGAATATGTACAAGAAATTGTAGAAAAACTGAAAAAATGCGGAATTAGAGTCAATGCGGACTTGAGAAATGAGAAGATTGGCTTTAAAATCCGCGAACATACTTTGAAGCGAGTACCATTTATGCTTGTTTGTGGCGACAAAGAAGTCGAAGCAGGCGTTGTAGCAGTTCGTACTCGCAAGGGTAAAGATTTGGGTAAATTTAAGATTGATGAACTTGTTGCATTTATGCAGGAAGAAATTAGCAGTCGTAAGCTCAATATTGTGGAGGAATAAGGTATTAAAGGCGGAAAAAGAACCCAAGCACCAGTTAAGCAAAACGCGCATCGTCTAAATGAAGAAATTCGTGGCGTACGTGAAGTTCGCCTAACTGGCCTTGATGGCGAATCAGTTGGTATTGTTTCATTAGATGAAGCAATGGATGTTGCTCTTGAAGCTGGTGTGGATCTAGTTGAAATTAGCCCTAATGCCGAGCCACCAGTTTGTCGTGTGATGGACTATGGCAAGTACCTGTTCGAAAAGAGCAAGGCTGCTAAAGAGCAAAAGAAAAACCAGAAACAAATCCAGATCAAGGAAGTTAAATTCCGACCTGGTACAGACGAAGGCGACTATCAGGTAAAACTACGCAACCTGACTCGCTTTTTAGAAGAGGGCAACAAGGGTAAAGTAACGCTACGTTTCCGTGGTCGTGAAATGGCCCACCAAGGCATTGGTATTGAACTTCTAAATCGTATTAAGAGTGAGCTTGAAGAAATCGCGGTTTGTGAAAGCTTCCCTAATCGAGTAGAAGGACGTCAAATGACCATGATGCTTGCCCCAAAGAAGAAGTAATAAAGGCATTCAAGTAGCTAAAAGCGCTGCTTAGGCAGCGCTTTTTGTTCGCCCTATTACTGTGATTATTAACTATCAACAATGCGGAGTTATCATCTCATGCCAAAGATGAAAACAAATCGTGGCGCAGCTAAGCGCTTCAAAAAAACAGCTGGTGGCTTTAAGTTTAAGCACGCTACTAAGCGTCACATCCTGACTAAACGTACTACTAAGAACAAACGTCAGCTTCGTCCAAATGCAATCCTTCCTAAGTGTGAAGTGGCTGCAGTTGCTCGTATGCTTCCGTTCGCTTAATCGTTTTTAGTTTTATATTTAATTATTTTAGTTAGGAGTCTCCTATGCCTCGCGTAAAACGTGGTGTACAAGCACGTGCACGTCACAAGAAAGTTCTTAAACAAGCTAAAGGTTACTACGGTGCACGTTCACGTGTTTACCGCGTAGCTTTCCAAGCTGTTACTAAAGCTGGTCAATACGCTTACCGTGACCGTCGTCAGAAGAAACGTACTTTCCGTCAACTATGGATTGCACGTATCAACGCTGCTGCACGTCAAAACGGTATGTCTTACAGCCGTTTAATCAACGGTCTGAAGAAAGCATCTATCGAAATCGATCGTAAGATCCTTGCAGATATCGCTGTATTCGACAAAGCTACTTTCACTGTTCTTGTGGAAAAGGCAAAAGCTGCACTGTAATTTCTCAGTTTAGTTTTTAAGTTAAAAGGAGAGCCTCGGCTCTCCTTTTTTCATATTTACGTATTTTCATTTCTTATAAATCTCTTCTTTTATATAAGCGTGTTACCTCGACACATTACCGTCGATGTTATAGCTCTCTAATGTCAGTAATAACTTTATCTCGAGTTGGTTAAGTTGGAGTAAGAGTTGTATATCAATGGCTTCTCTGTTTACTACTTGCCGTTTATAAGCCCTGAGCATGTTGGTAGTTTCTGCTACTAATGCTTCAATTCTCTCAATAGATTTTGCATGTGTGGACATTGTGGTCTCTACATGTAATAACTGCTGCTTTTTCTTCCACTGTTGGCGTAATGTTTCTTGGAATATCTCTGCAGCCTTTTGTTGTGAAGAAGCAGAAGGGGATGGTATAGGAGGAGTATTGATATTAGTTATTAGTTGCTCATCAATATAGTGGATCTGTTGCTTAAGAGTACGAGATCTCTTAAGCAACAAATTATATCTATTACGCTTAGTTTCTATAAGTGTGTTTAAGCGTTGTCTACTTTCACATAGATGAAGTATTGATTGATAGTCCATAAACATATCTATCAGTTAGTCATCAATGTCGTTAAGTAATTTGGCTGTTTTCGCTTCTTCAATTTTGTTGATTAAGCGATCTGACTCCGCCTCATCCCGAACAGCTTTGCTTAATGTGATCGTGGCACTGACTAAAAATAAGCTACAGATACTGTAATAGCCTTTGATGATCAAATCACCTGGTAGCTTTACAATGCTAATGATCATTGCAATGGCTGCAATAGCGAAGGTTGCTTTAGCATAAGTTAACCAGTAGTTATTTTGTTTTTTCATCATAATTTCCTCTCAAACAATAAAACAGTGTTCAATTATAATATTAGAGGATTTTGAAAAATGCAACAGTGTATTTTATTTTTATCTGGATATAAAAAAACCAGCATCTAGAGGTGCTGGTTTTTAAAGGATAGGAATAAACCTTATGCCATTACACGGCGTTGTTTACTTGCTCGTGTACGTGTCTTAACAAGAAATGCAAGGAATGGAACAAGAAGAGCATTAAGACCGATGAAGAACACTAGGTTAATAATATTGAAACCAGATGCAGAGCTGATAGGCATTGCATGTGCTAGGCCGTAATTACCCAGTGCAAGTAGCGCAGTACAAAGGATCATTGCAAAAGTTGAAATTTTTAATAGAGCAGCGAATTCTTTATTTTTCATCAGAGACTTCCTAACTTTGACTTTGATCATAATTTACACTGAAAAATGTAATTTTAAAACAGCTTTGACAATTAATTTCACAATTATCAATGAAAGGAATAATTAAAGCGATAGAGTTATAGGCTATCGCTTTTTATCTGTGAGTAAGGAATATCAAAACGCTTAATGATGCTGTAAGTAAGAACGCGTTTTGGTTTTAGTGTGTTGGAAACTGATCCATAAACAGATGAAAAAACCAACAAATAGACCGTTAAAAGCAAGGTAATAAAGGATATGAATGTAATCGACGTGCATCTGACTTGTTAGTGGGTTTTTCATCATGATCGGCATACTTGAAAACATGCCCATATTTCCCATGATGATCAGTGCGCCACAGAGTAGTAATGCGAATTTTAGAATAGATAGAAGTCCGGTAAAATCTTTTGTGTCCATGAGTAAAACCTCCAAAAATATGTAATAAAATTACTGCTAGGGGAGGTTTTTAGATAGATGAAAAAATGAGAAATAGGAATCCAGATCCAGCCTTCAATTCTTACTTAATTTGCGACCTAATTGATTGAAATCACCATTTTTTGCTGTGCAACTGATAAAGGCGTTTTTTTTTCGTCCAAACTTACGGTTTTATTGCGATTCAATTTGGATTTAGACGCCGCTTTCTTTAGTATGTATTGTTACGCGATTTTATATCTCCCTTAAGGACGCCACCTGTGGGTGGATGAGGATACGATGCAACATCTAGACGAGATTATTGCCAACGCAACGGCAGCTATTGAGCAGGCTGATTCATTAGTCGCTCTGGACGAAGTCCGAGTTCAATTCCTAGGTAAGAAGGGTCACCTAACTCTTCAACTTCAAGCCCTAGGTAAATTACCACCAGAAGAACGTCGTACTGCTGGTCAAGAGATCAACAAAGCGAAGCAAGCAGTGCAAACACTACTTGTAGAGCGTAAAGATGGCCTACAACGTGCAGAGCTTGAAGCTAAGCTTGCGGCTGAGACTATCGATGTTTCTCTTCCAGGTCGTCGTATTGAAAATGGTGGCTTACACCCAGTAACACGCACAATTGAGCGTATTGAAAGTTTCTTTGGTGAGCTTGGTTTTACAACTGAAGCTGGCCCTGAAATTGAAGATGCTTTCCACAACTTCGATGCGCTAAACATTGCTGAAGATCACCCTGCACGTACTGACCACGATACGTTCTTCTTCAACCCAGATCTAATGCTACGTACGCACACATCTGGTGTTCAGATCCGTACAATGGAAAATGGTCAACCACCATTCCGTTTCATTGCACCTGGCCGTGTATACCGTAATGACTACGATCAAACTCACACACCAATGTTCCACCAAGTGGAAGGTATGTTAGTTGACGAAAATGTAAACTTTGCGCAACTAAAAGGTATTCTTCACGATTTCCTATGTAATTTCTTTGAAGAAGAAGTTGAAGTGCGTTTCCGTCCTTCTTTCTTCCCATTCACTGAGCCTTCAGCTGAAGTTGACGTTAAAGGTAAGAACGGTAAGTGGTTAGAAGTACTAGGCTGTGGCATGGTACACCCTAATGTTCTACGTTCAGTTAACATCGATCCTGAGAAGTACTCAGGCTTTGCATTTGGTATGGGCGTTGAGCGTCTAACTATGCTTCGTTACGGCGTTAACGATTTACGTGCGTTCTTCGAGAACGACTTACGTTTCCTAAAACAGTTTAAGTAAGCACTAGGGGCTAGAAATCTATGAAATTCTCTGAATCTTGGCTACGCGAGTGGGTTAATCCTGCAGTAAACAGCGAAGAGCTAGCTCACCAGATCACAATGGCTGGTTTGGAAGTTGACGGCGTTGAAGCAGTTGCTGGTGAATTTACTGGCGTTAAAGTAGGTCAAGTGGTTGAGTGTGCACAACACCCAGACGCTGACAAACTACGCGTAACAAAAGTAGATGTAGGTGCTGAAGAGCTACTAGACATCGTTTGTGGTGCATCTAACTGTCGTCAAGGTATCAAGGTTGCTGTGGCAACGGTTGGTGCTGTGCTTCCTGGTGATTTTAAAATCAAGAAAGCAAAACTACGTGGTCAACCTTCTCACGGTATGCTTTGTTCATTCACTGAACTTGGTATCGATGTTGAGTCTGACGGCATCATGGAACTTGCAGAAGATGCCGTTCTAGGTACTGACTTCCGTGAATTCCTAGGTCTTGACGATGTTACTATCGACGTTGACCTAACTGCTAACCGTGCTGACTGTCTAAGCATTGCTGGTCTTGCTCGTGAAGTAGGTGTTCTAAACCGTGCTGAAGTGACAGAGCCTCAATTTGAGATCGTTGCGCCAACAGCAGCTGATACTATCGCTATCGATGTTAAAGCGCCTGCAGCATGTCCACGTTACCTTGGTCGTATTATTCGTAATGTAAACGTTCAAGCTGAAACACCATTATGGATGCAAGAGAAGCTACGTCGTTGTGGTACTCGTTCAATCGATCCAATCGTAGATATCACTAACTACGTATTGCTAGAAATGGGTCAACCAATGCACGCATTCGATCTTGCTAAGATCGATGGCGGTATCGTTGTTCGCATGGCTGAGCAAGGCGAGAAACTAACTCTTCTTGACGGTAACGAAGCTGAACTAAACGACAACACGTTAGTGATTGCAGATAACAAGCAAGCACTAGCGATTGCTGGTATCTTCGGTGGTGAGTTCTCTGGTGTTAACACTGAGACGAAAGACGTACTACTTGAGTGTGCATTCTTCGCACCAGATGCAATCCGTGGTCGCGCTCGTAGCTACGGTCTACACACTGATTCTTCACACCGCTTTGAGCGTGGTGTTGACGCGACACTACAAACTAAAGCAATGGAACGTGCAACAGCACTTATCATTGAAATCTGTGGTGGTGAAGTTGCGCCAATCGTTGAAGTTGAATCAGAAGCTGATTTACCAAAAGCAGCAACGATTGAACTTCGTCGCACTAAACTAGATCGTCTACTAGGTCACTCAATTGCTTCTGAAGAAGTAGTTGAAATCCTAACGCGTCTAGGTTGTGACGTTGAAACAACAGATGCAGGTTGGAAAGCTGTTGCTCCTGCATGGCGTTTTGACATGGCAATTGAAGAAGACTTAGTGGAAGAAGTGGGCCGTATTTACGGTTACAACAACATCCCTAATCAATCACCAGTTGCTGCACTAAGCATGAACCTACACAAAGAAGCGAACCTTCCGCTTAAGCGTGTACGTGATCTGCTTGTTGATCGTGGTTACCAAGAAGCAATTACTTACAGCTTCGTTGAGCCAGAACAACAAAAACTAATCGTGCCTGAAATTGAGCCATTGATCCTACCTTTCCCAATTTCTGCGGAAATGTCAGCAATGCGCCTAAGCCTATGGACTGGCCTACTAAATACAGTAGTGTTCAACCAGAAGCGTCAACAGCCACGTGTTCGTCTATTTGAAGCTGGTCTACGTTTCATCCCTGAAGAATCTGCAGAAAACGGTATGCGTCAAGAAATGATGCTTGCTGGTGTTATTGCAGGTAACCGTAGCGATGAGCACTGGGATATTGCAACTAACACTGTTGATTTCTTCGATCTTAAAGGTGATTTAGAAGCAATCCTTGAGCTAACAGCGAACGAAGCTGCGTTTAGCTTTAAAGCGGCTAAGCACCCAGCACTTCACCCTGGTCAATCAGCAGCAATCGTTGTTGATGGCAAAGAAGTTGGTTTCATCGGTACTGTACACCCAGAGCTTGAGCGTAAGTTTGGCTTAAATGGCCGTACTATCGTATTTGAAATCGAGTGGGCAGCAATCAACACTCGTATGCTTCCTGAAGCGGTAGTGGTTTCTAAGTTCCCTGCAAACCGTCGTGATATCGCCGTTGTAGTAAGCGAAGATGTTGCTGCTGGTGATGTAGTTGAAGCATGTCGTGCAAACGGTGGCGAGCTACTAACAGATGTTAACCTATTCGACGTTTACACAGGTAAAGGTGTTGAAGAAGGTAACAAGAGCCTTGCAATTGCACTGACTCTTCAATCTGCTGAGCGTACGCTAGAAGAAGCTGACATTGCTTCAGCAGTAGAAGCGATTGTTGCTGCACTTGCTGAAAAGTTCGGCGCATCTCTTCGTGACTAATCAAAAATGATGAAGGTTAATCGCGTTAGTTAAGTAAATTTTGACGTTTTTAACTCTTTGTTTTTTAAAAGCAGCCTATGTTGGCTGCTTTTTTTTTGATCTTTCTCCCAAAAATAATAACACTATGATAAATAGATGAATTTTTATTTTTGCCACCTTTTTAATGTATGTTGAATTTGTAACTATTTGTTTTTATTGGTAATTGTATTTTATAGAACAGCAATTAAGCACAACTAATTGCACAAGAGTGATATTATTTTTCAATAAAAATAATAGAAATTAACGTGAAGTTTGCGTAAAAAAGTTGGCGGAAATCAGCAAGTTGGCTTAGACTTGACTCTAGTTGATAAGGAACTGGAGATGTTAATCTCTATAAACACCAACGATAGGTGTGTACGAACCGTATCAACATAACCTTATTCACAGTAACAAGCCGGAATGATGCCTGCATTGTTACTATCCATTCAACATAGTCTTGAGGGAGTTATCTATGGCGCTCACAAAAGCCGATTTGGCTGAGAACCTGTTTGAGAATGTTGGATTAAGCAAACGGGACGCCAAGGATACGGTGGAAGTCTTCTTTGAAGAAATCAGGAAGGCTTTAGAAAATGGCGAACAAGTAAAACTGTCTGGTTTTGGTAATTTTGACTTACGAGACAAAAACGAAAGACCAGGGCGTAACCCAAAAACTGGCGAAGATATTCCAATTTCTGCACGACGTGTAGTGACTTTCCGTCCAGGTCAGAAGCTAAAAGCACGTGTAGAAACGTTAGAAGTACCTAAATAAGCTAGTTTGCACGCTTAGTTTAATTGAAACCCAAGTGGATTTATTCATTTGGGTTTTTTATTGCCTGCTATTTGTGAAATAACTGGCGTTCTCTTTGGTTATCGTTTTGTTTTATTTATGTTTCAATGTTTTTATAGATATACTGAATGATAACGAAGGATATTCTCGTTAGGATTAACGTTAGTCTACATGGAGGTAATATGACGTTTGTTGATGAAGTGAAAAGAGGTAGGTTTTTATCTGCAACGTGTGATTTATCACTTCCTTTTGTGCCAGCAGACTGGGTACTAGAATCGGGTATTCATTGCCAGCTTTTACAACGGGGAGTTTTACAAATCACCCCCAATGAGCAGATCAGTACGGCTAAAGACATTGTCTTATCATCAGGTGTTCATGGTAATGAAACGGCACCGATTGAATTGATCCAGCAATTAGCAGAAGGTATTTTGCTTAGCTATATTGAACCTGTACATCGGTTACTATTGATTATTGCTCATCCTGAGGCTATCAATCACAAAACACGTTTCATTGAAGAAAACATGAATCGGTTGTTTAAAGTCCGAAACTCAGAAAGAAATATTGATTGTAAAGTTGCAAACCAACTTCAAGAGGCCGTGAATAGCTTCTATGGCGTCTCTACAGCGGTTCAGCCAGAAAGGTGGCACCTTGATTTGCATTGTGCCATACGTCCTTCAGAACACTATACATTTGCAATTAGCCCCTATAGCCACAAACATTCCCGTAGTAATAGCCTGTTTAGTTTTATTCAACATGCAAAAATAGAAGCGGTGTTATTGGCAAACGATCCTTCTTCTACTTTTAGTTGGTTTAGTGCGGAATATCATGGCGCACAAGCCTTGACGATTGAACTGGGTAAAGTTGCTGATTTTGGCAATAACAATTTAGCGCTATTGGCGCATTTTAGCCGAGCGATGATGAAGCTAGTGACTGAAAACTCCTTGCCTATTACATGGAATAATGATGTCGAGGTTTACCGTGTTAGTCGTACTCTGTTGAAGCAATCTGATGATTTCAATTTCTCTTTTCCTGATGATTTGCCTAATTTTACTTTCTTTGATGAAGGGGTTTATTTAGGTAGTGATAGTGGGGAAGCATTTATTGCCGATGAGAAAGGGGAAGCGGTAGTTTTTCCTAATGCGAATGTTGCGTTAGGTCAACGTGCAGCACTAATGGTAAAAAAAGCACACATTATTTTTGAGGAACAGATCCGTTTGTGTGGCTAAGTAATAAAACGATTATTAATTATGATTTTCTGCTTTTGTTCTTTTTCTTGAGGCAGTAAGGTTAAGTTTTTGCGCCAATCCGAAGATCGATCTCATGTCACTTAATGCATTATTGATTCGCCAACGTTCTCGCTGGCGAATGAGTTTTTGGCTCCTGTCGCTATCTCTTGTTGTTGTTTGTTTTTACTCATTATCTGTCGGAGAGCTATGGATTAAACCATGGGCTCCCGATGGTGCATTAGAACAACAACTACTATTTCAACTACGTTTGCCTCGTTTACTTGCTGCTTTTGCGGTCGGTGCTGCTTTGGCAAGCTCAGGTGCTGTACTGCAAGTGTTACTTGGCAATCCACTTGCGGAGCCTGGCGTGCTTGGGATCTCTGGTGGCGCGAGTTTAGCACTAGTCTGCGTATTATTTTTCTTACCTTTTACCCCATCACCTATGTTGGCAATGATCGCTGCTATGGTAGGGGCGTTGGTATTTACGTTGATATTAGTGGGGTTATCAAGGCGTAGAAGTGTTTCGATGACACGTTTGCTGTTAATTGGTGTGGCTCTCGGTATTCTTTCTAGTGCGGTGATCACTTGGGCATTTTACTTCAGTGATGATTTAAGTATGCGCCAGTTAATGTATTGGCTAATGGGGAGTTTAGGCGGTGTTAGCTGGCAGCAATTATCACTATTGCTTTTTATAGTACCTGTGTTAATTGTGCTGTGTTGTCAGGGTAAGAAGCTCGATATTTTAATGTTAGGTGAGTTACATGCCCGTCAACTAGGACTGAATGTCGCAAGCTTACGTTGGAAGTTGATTTTAATGGTGTCACTGCTTGTGGGAAGCGCTGTGGCGTTGGCTGGGGTTATTGGTTTTATCGGCTTAGTTGTTCCTCATTTGATCCGATTAATGCTAGGCACAGAAAATCGTTATTTATTGCCACTATCTGCCATCGCGGGCGGTTTACTATTGGTGTTTGCTGATACCTTATCTCGGATTTTATTACCCTCAGCAGATCTGCCAGTAGGGGTTGTGACGACGTCACTGGGAGCACCTGTGTTTATTTGGATGCTGATGCGTTCTCAACTGAATTAATGAGTGCTGTTATCTATGTTGAACGTTAAAAATATTACAGTCGATGCTCGATTACAGCCTTTGTCATTCTCAGTACAGAAAGGTGAAATCGTTCATCTTATTGGTCCTAACGGTAGTGGCAAAAGTACTGCAATAGGTTTAATTTCGGGTTTATTTACTGCTGTTGGCAATGTGATATTGGAAGGGGTTGATCTTGCTGATTATGATCTTGCATCGTTAGCGCGTATACGTAGTTACATGTCGCAGCAAGATAAACCTAATTTTGCTATTCCGGTTTTTCAATATCTCTCATTAGCATTTACTGCACTTGGTGAGATAAGTGAAACACTAAAGCAGCAAGCCATTGATGACGTTTGTGATTGTTTGGCAATAAGTGACAAATTAACTCGCAGTATTCAGCAATTGTCAGGTGGAGAATGGCAGCGTGTCCGATTAGCATCAGCATGTTTACAGGTTTTACCATCTTTAAACCCCGACGCCAAGTTTTTATTACTCGATGAGCCAGCCGCGTCGCTCGATATTGGTCAAGAAGCGGCAATGTACCGCTTGATTCGAGGGATTGCTGCCCAAGGTATTGCGGTCATTATGGCGAATCATGATTTAAATCGTACTCTTCGTGAAGCTGATAAAGTGGTACTGCTGGATAAAGGGCGTTGCATTGGTTTTGGTGATCCGAAAACTGTTATGTCTATTTCTTGCTTAGAGTCAGTTTTTGCTACGCGAATTATACAAGTTGAGCATCAAGGTATACCTAATTTACTGTTTATTGATTAAGTTAATGACAAAACAAAATGAGCTTTAATCTAAATATAAATTATCGATAAATTATATTTCTCATAACCATAAATAAATCAGATGGTTATTTTTGTTTTGCGCGTTAGACTGCTCTTTTTTTTGTAGTTGTGTGAATTATGCAGTGTTCATTCTCACTTCAAGGGGTATGTCCTTCATGCCCACTTGCCTCGACGTCTTATGCTCAGCAAATTAAACAAAAAGATGACGCTTTGCGTTCATTATTTTCTGAACATCATCCTCAGCAATGGTTAGCACCTGTTGAAAGTGCTGAAACAGGCTATCGAAATAAGGCAAAGATGGTAGTGTTGGGTGCGGCACATGAACCTTGTTTAGGAATTCAGACACAATCTGCATTAGATAAAACCATTAAGCCTGTTAGCTTATGCCGCTGTGCGTTATATCCTGCTGATATGCAAGACTTATTGCTTTATATCGAGCAATGGATCCGTCGTGCAGGTATTCCGCCTTATAATCTTGTAAAGAAAAAAGGTGAGCTGAAATTCGTTCTGCTTACTCGTAGTGAAAATACGGGTGAATTTATGCTGCGTTTTGTCATGCGTAGTCATACGGCAATAGAGCGTATTGAGAATAACCTTGCTGATTTATTAGCGGCATTTCCGGCGATAAAAGTGGTTTCAGTGAACATTCAACCTGTTCATATGGCAAGGCTTGAAGGTGAGGAAGAAATCTTCTTAACAGATGCTCACTATTTGCTAGAGCAGTTTAATCACGTACCACTGGTTGTTAGACCAAAAAGCTTTTTCCAAACTAACCCAAAAGTTGCTGAACGTTTATATGCCACAGCGAAAAACTGGGTTAGTGAAGTAAAACCTGCATCAATGTGGGACTTGTTCTGTGGTGTAGGTGGTTTTGCCTTGCACTGCGCTGAAGAAGTCGAGCAGGTAACAGGGATTGAAATCGAACCTGAAGCGATAGCCAGTGCCAAACGTTCTGCGGAAATGATGGGGGTTAATAACCTTGATTTTGCAGCATTGGATTCAACCAGCTTTACTCAATCAAATGAAGCGGCACCTGAATTAGTGTTAGTGAACCCACCACGACGTGGTATTGGTGAAGCACTTTGTCAGCAGCTAAATACCTTTGCACCTAAACATATTATCTACTCAAGTTGTAACCCACAGACGTTGGAAAAAGATCTCACACGTTTAACGGGATATAAAGTAATGAAGTTCCAGTGGTTCGATATGTTCCCGCATACAGATCACGTTGAAGCTATGGTGCTATTAGAGCGTATATAATTATATCCAAGTCACTTGGGTATATTTGAGAAAAGGGCATGAAGTGATCCATGCCCTTTTTTATTAATATCTTACGTGAGAATAGTATTCGTGAAGTAAGTGCGTTAGCAGTGAAAACTGGCGTGCAACTTCACGGTTAAGCCAAAGATAACCGTAGTAACTGATATCACTGGCATCGCTTTGTTCATGCATTTCAGGTGGTGGCAGTATCGATAACATTTTTATCTCATCACGCTTAACTGGCAAAATAACCTGTTTTTCCATTTGCTTAGCAAGCTTTTCAAATCGGTTTGCCAGCTGTTCTTTTGCTTCCATCAATCCTGGCATATCACTGATTTTTGCTTGACCAAGCTGGGTGTCCCATTTGGTATGTAGCATTGAACCTAGCATGGTAAAAATCTGCTCTTCCGTTAGCATGATTTCCGTTAGTAACTGTTTACTCGCCACATTTTCATTTTTAGTGTGAGGTTGAAGTGCTGTTTGCTTATCAAGAATGGTTGATAACGGGCTAATATCAATCGGCTTGTAGTTTCCCGTCGCAATTTGTTGGTTATGTTTATGGTAGTAATCACAACAAAGTTTAATAAAGTTATGGGTGTAATCGAGATAATGATCCGTTGCACGCGCCGGAAAAATAAATAAGCTACAACAGATAGCGACAACCGCAGCCCAGAAAACATTGATAGTACGCCATACAGCGGCATGGAGATCTTCAGGCCCGCCACCTGCAACCACAACGATAGTGATAGCAACCACAAGCGAAGCATAAGAGTATTTTCCCTGAGTAAAGAAAATCGCCGTCACGACGGCTGCAATTAAAATAACATGGTGAAGCCAATTATATGAGGCGGGTAGCAAGAATAATGATAAGCCAATGATTGCACCTAATATTGTCCCACTAATGCGCTGACTGGCTTTTGATAGCACGCCACCAAGAAAAGGGATGCTTCCCATAATGGTAACTGCAGTAATCAGTGCCCATGAGCCATAAGGCAGGTTAAATATTTGAATGACGCTAATAATAATACTAAGTGCTACAAAGACTCTGAAAACCAAAAGTTGGCGAAAGTATTTGATGGCGAAATGGGAATAATTTTTCATACATAAGAGACGTTATATTTTTTTAAATCATACAAATTGTGTGATGAAAGTCACGCTAAAAATGATAAATCAAACAGTATGAAATAAGCGGTTGCTTTAAGTAAGGCTAGCTATTAACTGAATAATAAAGAAAAAAGCACTGTGTGCATGAGTGCAGACAGTGCCTTGGTATTGATTGTTGCTATCAGTGTAGGGGATTATTTAGTCTTAAATTGCCCCACTAATTGTTGTAGCTGATTACCAGCATCATCAAGTTGACTCACAATATGCTCTGAGTTCTTACTTTCTTGAATAAGCTCAGTCACGATATTTTGAATTGATCCCATGTTACCGCTAATTTCCCCAGTTACTGCATTTTGCTCTGTTGATGCTGCTGCAATCTGATTGATTTTACCGTTAATTTCAGTCACAGCTTCTGTCACAGAAAGCAGGTTATGTGAGATTTGGTTGGTAGAGCTTACCGCTTCATTACATGACGCTTGGCTCTTATCCATTGCTTGTACTGCTTGCGTTACTAAGTTATGTAGCTGATCAAGCATTTCATTGATTTCTAATGTGCTGCTTTGAGTACGACTTGCAAGCCCACGAACTTCATCGGCAACCACGGCAAAGCCTCGACCTTGCTCTCCAGCTCGTGCCGCTTCAATCGCTGCGTTTAGTGCGAGTAGGTTGGTCTGCTCTGCAATATCACCAATAACTTTAAGCACATTGTTGATATTGTGAGATTGCTGATTGAGTGCATCGATATAACCAGAAGCTTGAGTCACTTCATCAACAAGTGTGTTAATAGAGACTAGCGAAGTATCTACTTGTTGTTGAGCTACCAACGACACATCGCTCATGCGCTCGGTACCAGAAGCCACATCGTTCGTATTTTCTGCGATTTCATTCGCTGCGAGGCTCATTTGCTCAATGGCGGCGACGACTTGCTCTGTCTCGCAGTTATGTTCATTTAATTTAGCAGTTAAGGTATTGGTTTGTTTATGTACATTATGGGCTGCTGTAGTCAGGCTGTTAGTGGTTTCTGATACTTGAGAAATAATGCTTTGAAGCTTGTTAGCAAAACGGTTAAAGGCATTACCCAGTGCAGCGATTTCATCATTACCTTCAACAACTAGGCGCTTAGTCAGATCACCTTCACCATCTGCAATATCGTTAAGAGTATCAACCATACGTTCGACAGGTTTAATAATCCGGCTAGCAACATACAAGATGATGGTTGCTGAAATCACAGTTAAGATCAGTGAAATAAGCAATACGGAGTTAATGCGATCTTGCATGTTTGAGTGAATTTGAGCTGTGTATTGCGCCACACTTGCATCAATATCATCGATGTATAAACCAGTACCGATGAACCATTTGCCATCGTTTAAAGAGATAGCATAACTTTCTTTAGGTTGGGCTGGTTGGTTGGCTTTTTTAGGAAAACTGTATTTAACGAATTGACCGTTGTTTTTAGCCGCATCAATTAATACTTTGATGTATGCCACGCCATTGGCATCCGTCGCACCAATTTGATTCGCTCCCTGAATTTCAGGTTTTAATGGGTGAGCAACGTTGACGCCGTTCATGGTATAGATAAAAAAGTAACAAGCATCATTTTCTGCAAAACGGATAGGGGAAATAAGCTGACGTACATCTTCAAGAATAGCCGTTTCATCACCACCTTTAGCCAGAATATTCTCGATTGCATGTTTAGTGATGACGACTGCATCTTTTAATTCTTGCTGTCTTTCTGAGATTAGCTCTTGCTTATAATGCGCGACATTTTCTGTTAAAGATTGGTTCTCTAAATAGATGACCACACCCATAGCGATACTAAGAATCGCAAGCATAGGTAACAAGCTTAATAGTAATAATTTGTGCTTAAGTGTTTTGATCATAATTGCATTTGCCTTATCCATTATTAATCACAGTGATGCATACGAAATTCTCCGTTCATAGTATGCATACATAAGTTTATGTAATGATAGAAAAAAATTATTACTGATAGATGTATCTTTGAGATTTGTTCAATTAATAATAGGGCTGTTGCAGGTATTTCAGAGGGAGGGAATAAAAGTGGGATTTATATCAATAAAAAAATACCTACCAGTGTGGCAGGTATTTTAAATGAGCATGAATTTACTTCTTGTCTTTAAGGTATGTAATCGTATTTGCCATGTCTTGTAGGCTATCGTGAGCACTTGTGTTCACTAGGTACTTACCATTGATCAAGAAAGCAGGTACAGATTGTAGTGCAGCATCACGGACAATCGCTTCTGATTGTTGGAACATCTTAAACACTTCAGCTTGTTGCTCTTTCGTTAGCTCGTAAGGGCTTTTCAAACCATTGTCGTGGAAGATTTTAGTAAGTGCTGCCTGACGCTGTTCGTTAGTCATGTCTTTTGGTGAATCTTGAACAAAAGCGAATAGCGCTTCTTTCAGTTTATGACTTGGCTTGTTGTCAGTTTGTACCATTGCAGCGTAGAAAATAAATGCCGCTTTTTGTGCACTTTCATTGAAGATAACGTGCACTTGATTAACGTCTTTAGTATTCGTTAGCTTCTTAATTTCAGGAAGCATACTTTCCATATTACGACAGTGACCACAAGACAGAGAGAAGATCTCTGTTACTGCTGGCAGATTTGGCATTGGGGTTGGGATCACTGAGTATTTGTCACCTTCTTGTGGTGTCTTAGAGTCAGTACATGCGGTTAGCGTCAGTGCTGCGAGTAGCACAACGAAGAAAGATTGGTAAATACGTTTCATTGTCTGCTTCTTTAGAAAGATAAAAGTCACAACATTATGGCGATAAATTCTAGACATTGCATCGTAAAGTTACAAAAAGACACGCTTTTTGTTCAAATTTAATCAGATACATGCGGTCATTAAGGTTGATATTTTAAAGAGAATAAGACCGTGAATTGGCTTTTGGGTTGGGGTATGATGGTCGGCTTTTCTTATTGCTTTGAGTGTTTCTAATGTTTATTGGATTTGATTATGGGACAGCGAATTGTTCTGTTGCAAGAATGGTAAATGGTAACCCAGAACTGTTACCGCTAGAGAAAAATAATCATTATATTCCATCGACATTGTGTGCCCCGACACGTGAAGCGGTATCTGAATATCTCTATCGTTTTATGGGAATAAAGCCTACTGAAAGTGTTGGTGAGCAAGTGCTACGTCGTGCTATGGCAGTGAACCGTGAAGAAGATATTGAGGTTGTTCGTGGCGATTTACAGTTTGGTGAAGCAGCATTAAATACCTATCTTTCTGATCCAGAAGAAGTGTATTACGTTAAATCTCCAAAATCCTTCCTTGGTGCGAATGGATTACGTGACGCTCAAATTAGCTTCTTTGAAGATCTTGTTTGCGCCATGATGGTAAATATCAAACAAAATGCTGAGCAGAACCTACAAGATGATATTACGCAAACGGTCATTGGTCGTCCGGTTAACTTCCAAGGTACTGGCGGTGAGTCTGCTAATATTCAAGCTGAAAAAATTCTGACACAAGCGGCGAAACGCGCTGGCTTTAAAGATGTTTCCTTCCAATTTGAACCTGTTGCCGCAGGGCTAGAGTTTGAATCGACACTGACTGGAAACAAAACCGTATTGGTGGTTGATATCGGTGGTGGTACAACAGACTGTTCATTGCTTGAAATGGGACCGAAATGGGTGAATGAGCATGATAGAACACGTTCATTATTAGCACACAGCGGTCAGCGAGTCGGCGGTAACGATTTAGATATTCATTTAGCATTTAAGCAGTTGATGCCAGAGTTTGGCCTAGGTAGTAAAACGGTACGTGGTATTGATATGCCATTTAATCAATTCTGGAATCCTATTGCGATTAACAACGTTGCTGCACAAACTGAGTTTTATTCTGATGCCAACTTACGTGCATTAGAAAAGCTTCGTTATGATGCGGCTGATCCCGATAAGCTAAATCGCTTGATTCATGTTTATCATGAAACTTTGGGTTATCAGATTGTTCGTCGTGCAGAAGAGGCGAAAATAGCACTGTCGGAGCAAGATAAATACCGTGTTGATATGGCGATCATGAAGGATTTGTTTGCTGTTGATATTACGGCTAAGCAATTTGCAGAAGCAATTGAAACTCCAACCGATAAAATGCGTGAGTTAGTGATTGAAGCATTAGCGCAAGGTGGAATAACGCCTGATGTGGTGTTTATGACGGGAGGGACAGCACGTTCACCTATTTTACGTCAGTGTATTGAGCAGCAGTTACCGAATATCCCGATTGTGAGTGGTAATTACTTTGGTTCAGTAACGGCTGGTTTAGCACGTTGGGCTGAGCGTTGTTATCGCTAACGTATAAACTAAGTAAAGAAAAAGGCCTCTTGAAGACTGTCTCTTATACACAAATCCCTAAGCCAATGCTTGGGGATTTTTTTGAACTAATTTTATGTTTCATGATCTGATCATCTAAGCAATGATAAGGATGATTATGATGACCTATATAGAACCAACTCTTTGGGCTCAAAAACAATTCGGTCAAGCCGATCTTAATGACCCAAGACGCACTCAAAGACTCGTTGCTCTAGCTACCTCTCTGGCTGAACAACCTGGTATCCCTATCTCAAAACTCATCATCTCCCCAGCCGATATGGAAGGGGCTTATCGCTTTATTCGTAATGACCAAATCAAAGCAGAAGATATTGCAGAAGCTGGATTCTATGTCACAGCACAAGAAGCTTTAGAGCAACAAACACTGCTTGCATTGGAAGATACCACTTCTCTAAGTTACTCA
Organism: Photobacterium leiognathi; assembly: GCF_030685535.1. Classification (NCBI taxonomy): domain Bacteria; kingdom Pseudomonadati; phylum Pseudomonadota; class Gammaproteobacteria; order Vibrionales; family Vibrionaceae; genus Photobacterium; species Photobacterium leiognathi. The sequence continues at coordinate 1,457,921 of NZ_CP131601.1, forward strand.
CATCACAGCATACAAGATACACTCGGGCATTCCAATCAAGGTAATCGACACCGAGCAATGTTCGTTCATTCAACATTGCTTTTTGCTCCCGAAACTCACACTGTAGTTGGTTTAATCGAACAACAACGCTGGACCCGAGATATTGAAAAACGTGGTCAAAGACACCAGCACGCAACTCGACCATACAAAGAAAAAGAAAGTTATAAATGGGAACAAGCATCTCGCCATGTTGCAGAGCGACTAGGCGAGAAAATGTCAGAGGTTATTTCTGTATGTGATAGAGAAGCCGATTTATTCGAGTACCTCACTTACAAGCACGAGCAACAACAACGATTTATCGTTCGCTCAATGCAAAGTCGCTGTATCGAGGAGCATGATAATCGTCTTTATGACTACGCTTCCAAGTTGTTATCAGCAGGAAACAAAGAGCTAAAAATACCGCAAAAAGGCGGTCGTAAGTCCCGCACGGCTCATCTAGACATCAAATATGCTCCCGTGACACTTAAGTCTCCCGCCAATAAAAAAGAGTTCGATAATATCTCTCTCTACTATGTTGGATGTATAGAGCAAGGTGAGAGTGACGACAAGCTCGCATGGCATTTACTGACATCAGAGCCTGTAACGAACAAAGAGGAAGCACTTAACATCGTCAGTTATTATGAGCGTCGTTGGCTGATAGAAGATTTTCACAAGGTTTGGAAAAGTGAAGGCACGCAAGTTGAACAACTGAGAATGCAAAGTAAAGATAACTTAGAAAGGCTCAGTGTTATTTTGGCATTTATTGCTACTCGTTTACTCCAGTTAAGATTTATGAACGAATCTAAAGAGTTATCTAGTAGCTGTTGTGAACGGGTGTTAAAAGGTAAAGCGTGGAAGCTTATGTGGTTAAAATTGGAGAAGAAAAAGCTGCCCAAAGAAGCACCAAATATATCGTGGGCTTACAAAAGTATTGCACGGTTAGGTGGTTGGAAAGATACCAAGCGGACGGGTCGCGCTTCTGTAAAGACATTATGGCAAGGATGGTTTAGGTTACAAACCATCCTTGAAGGATATGAACTAGCTAAGTCTCTTGAACACAATGACTTGTGATCAAGAGACAGTCTTGAAGAGGCCTTTGTTATATTCGATTCTGTCATTATGCAGGCTTTGGCGCGTAAGCGGAACACCAACCTTTACCGTTAACTAATTTACCCGGGAAGATTTTACATGGGCGCCACTCTGCGCTTGCATCACCTTCAATGAGCATACAGTTGTTACAGTTCTTATCACTAAAGCTCGACTCGTTCACGTATTTTAAGGCTTTCGCCTGTGCATCATCGACAGATAAGTGAGGTAGATCTGCAGCTTGTGCAGGTTTAACCAGTAATTTATTACCCACGGTTAAACCAACAATACCACCTACAGTTAACTTCAAAAAGCGTCGACGCGAAGATTGATTTTTCATTTCAATGTCCTTTTCTAAGCACATGAGTTTTTTAACTCATTGAACTTATTAACTATTAAAGTAGGGGATAGTTAATAAGTCATCCATGCGTTATCTAAAATATAGATGAACAATAGATAGAGTTATTTATTAAATCTAAACAGATTACAACAGGAATACGTAGGGTATGTCAAAATAGATGAAATTTATTGTTGTAATTATGGGAAAGTAATTAAACAAAGCTACGGGAGAAATAAGGTAGAAAAAAGCCCCACAATGTGAGGCTTTAGTTTGTTCATTATAACGCTGAGACGGGTTGGCTATTTTCTTTTTCTTGTTTTAACTGGCTGAAAAAAGCTTGGGTTTCAGCGATAACAACGTGGCGTAGTACCACTAAACCAATCAAGTTTGGAATAGCCATTAGACCGTTTACGATGTCTGCAATTACCCAGATCATGTCTAACTGCATGAATGCACCGCCAGCGATCAGAACCAAGAAGAAAATCTTGTATGGTAGAATCGCTTTCACACCAAATAGGTAAGTAATACAACGTTCACCGTAGTAGTTCCAACCTAAAATAGTGGTAAAGGCAAAGAACATTAAGCCAATAGACACCATTAATGGGCCGTAGTAGCTAGAATGTAGACCTTCCGCAAAAGCATGGGTCGTCATTGCTGCACCAGCAAAATCAGAAGACCAAGCACCGGTCACAATTAAAGTTAGACCTGTCATGGTACAAATGATCACAGTATCAAAGAAAGTACCCGTCATTGAGATCAAACCTTGACGAACACAAGAGTCAGTTTGTGCAGCAGCGGCAGCAATAGGTGCACTACCTAAGCCAGATTCATTTGAGAATACACCACGGGCAATACCTGATTGAATAGCGAGCATGATACCCGCACCAACGAAACCACCAGTAGCAGCATGGCCTGTAAATGCCGATTCAATTACAAGGTTAACGGCTTGTGGGATTGCATCATAGTTACTTGCTAATACACTGACACAAGCAATGATGTAGAAACCAGCCATTAGCGGAACAACAGTACTTGCTACACTTGAAATCGACTTAATACCGCCCAGTGTTACGGTTGCAACTAGTACAGTTAAAATAACAACAGTAATTTCTTTAGGTACATTGAATGAAAGGTGCGCTGCATCAACAATAGCATTGGCTTGTGGGAAAGTACCGATACCAAAACACGCAACACCAACTGCAAATAGGGCAAATAATTTCGCTAGCCACTTACTACCTACACCTTTTTCGATGTAGTACATAGGGCCACCAATGATTTGACCATTGCTATCTGTTTCACGATATTTAACCGCTAATAGACACTCGGCATATTTCGTTGCCATACCTAAAAGAGCAGCAAGCCACATCCAAAATAAAGCACCTGGGCCACCTAATTTAATCGCGGTTGCAACACCGACGATATTACCTGTACCTATGGTTGCAGAAAGGGCAGTACATAATGCTGCAAAACTGGATACATCGCCGCTACCGTTGCTATCAGCATCTTTTTTACCACCAAACACGTAGCGTAACGCGAGCGGAAGGTAACGGATTTGGATAAAACCAAGGCGTACAGTTAGGTATAAACCAGTACCAACCAAAAGGATAAGTAGTGGTGGGCCCCAAACAAGGCTGTCAAAAACTTTTAGAAAATTAAAAATTGTGTCATGTAGTGGATTCATTATTCCTCCTTTAAACATCAAAGGAAGAGATATAGAACAACAGAAATGTTGGTCACAGACGGGTATCTGGTGTTGCTCTTATCTCCTCTGTCCTTTTGCCTGAGAGTTTCACCAATACTTGGTTTGCTCCTTCGGCGCTCGATTTAACGAGTCTCTCCAGAGGCTCCTCCAACAACAGTCCATACCTATCGTAAAATTTACGACACGGTGCCTGAAAGATTTACGGCAATAAGATTTGAGGGCTCAAATCATAATGACGCTTACTTCTTCGGCGGGCGTAAGATATACCTTCATGGTAATTTCTCTTGCCGCTCTCCTGCTGTCTTCATCGGAACTCATATTTCGGGATGCAATGTTAGGGCAATGAAATGTGATTGTCAGCAAAAAAATTAAGCAAACAGTAAAAATTGCTCTAAAAGTGAAAAAAATAGGCTGGTGCTGATAATGCAAATAGGTTAGTGGATAAAAAATAAGCTTACTTAAAAGGAATAAGTAAGCTTATCGTTATGGGGAAGGAGTTGCTGGATTAGTTTTTAAAAGAAGTGCTCAATTGTTTGATGAGTTCATGATTGTTATCGGACGTTGCTTCCCAGCCAAAAATACCACCAAGATCATGTTCTTTTACATAATCGATCTTTGCTTGTAATGAGCGCTTGTCTTCATAACTAATGTATTCTTGTTTCTTCTTGCTATAGAGCACTGCAGCTTCCGCTTTTTCATCATAGAAGTATCGATAACCCATACGCTTGTTATTCACTAGGTACTTCATAATGTCGGAGTAATTGAAATAACCGGGATCATCAATATCAGATCCTTTATCAATGCCTCCTTTACTATTTAAACCTTCCAATTTGGCATTAGATACGCTGTTCACTCCTTGCCAGCCACGACCGTAAAAAGGGCTACCAATAATGATTTTTTTACTATCAACCCCTTTTGCTAGTAGGGCTTTTACTTGGTTATCGACTGAAGCGTTATTTGGAGTCGATGACGTGCTATATAGATTACTATGGTGACCGACTGTATTTCCCCAATTACCGAGAAAATCAAAACTCATCAGATAAATTTGGTCGAGATCTTGTGAAACTTGCTTCCAATCAATACCTGGTAATGTTTTTGGACCACCATTGACTGCAGCTGATAGTTGATAACTACGTTGGTTCTCTTTACCAAGTTGATCCAATTGCTGACGTAATTCACTGATTAATTTGGTGTAGGCTAAACGCTCATTATCAATATTATCGTTACCTAAACCAGATAAACCATGGCCGCCAGGATATTCCCAGTCAATTTGGATTCCATCGAAAAAGTTGTATTTATTAATCAGTGCAGCGGCACTTTTGACGAAAGTCTGACGGTATTCATCATTTAATGCCACTGTATGAAAAGGTTCAGATAACGTCCAGCCACCAAAACTCGGTAGAATCGAAAGGTTTGGGTTCTCATCTGATAGGGCTTTGAGTTGCCCGAAGTTTCCTCGGTATCCAACTTTACTAGAGGTCTTGCCACTTAACTTCATTTGTAGTGCAGCATAATTATCGAGAATGATGGCGGTACCAATAGGCTTATTAGCACATTGGGTTTTCATGATCTTTTTGATATTTGCAGGGGAGGAATCAACAGGACCACAGACAGCAAGAAAGGCATAAATGATATGAGAAAGATTATCCACAGGTAGCATATTGGCACTATAAGGTGTTTTGGGAGTGTAAACCTTCCAATCTGGATAATAGGCTGCAACCATATGTGAATGATTATTTTGCTGCTGAGCGAAAACTTGAGATGTAAATAAACAGCTGATGGTGGCAGTTGTAAAAATCGACAAGTAACTACCGAGAGAGATATGACGCATTGATAAATCCCTAATCGCGTAACATAATTTAATATCAAACGGGTATAATATCGTTGAATCGTTTTTATGAGTTATATTAATTGTTATACATTATGATCATGATCACAAAGATAACAGTGATAAACAAATAATATGTAAAATTTTGTATTATAAATATGGTACTTGTTTTTTTTTTGCTACAAATTATTTTAATTGCTTTTAGATTGAATTGTTATGGAATTAAAATTACTAATAACCCAATCGATTTAAAATTAATCAATATTAGTTATTTTCTGGTAAATATAAGCAATATTGTCGAGGTAGAATAAAAACTAAGTCTTATTACTAATTAATAAGACATTTCATTATCACTGGAAAAATTAGTGTTTATAACCATTATTAGCCATATTAATAAGTGTCAGATAGTAATATTTGACGTAATGATAAGGCTATAATGTTTTTTGATAAAGGATGATCATCAAAGAAACCTATTAAGATAGTAACCATACAGGTGATGATGTGATTTGGGTAAATTGTTGTCATAGAGAAAAACATACCAGTACCAAAGATATTCTGTTGCAATACCATAATCTGGTTGATGTATCTCCATTTGAAATATTATTAACGATGACAGGTTTTGAGTTGATATTCATCGAAATACAAGACTCTCAATCTAATGGTTTTAAATTATTGCGCACGATTAAACAGCGTTTTCCTGAAGTTAAAGTTGTCATTGTTTATCATGATCTTGATGCGGAGTTAGCTGTATCTGCGTTACGTGCAGGTGCTGAAGACATATTGTCTAGTAATGCAACAAGGCAGAAGGTTGATGCTTGCTTAACACGTCTTCATACTCATGATGATAATATGATCAATGCTGAAGACATTTCTCAGAGAGAGCTGTCAATTTTGCCTGCGTTAACCATTATCGATAAAGACATAAGTGCACCGCTGCGTGAAGAAGAACTGGCTAGTGCTTGTCAATTCTCTTCAACTTATTTTTCTCGTCTTTTTCATAATATTATGGGTGTAACGCTTAAACAGTACATCATTAAAAAGCGTTTAGATTTAGCTTGTGGTTTACTAAGCTCAGATCAGGAGAAAATCTCAGCAGTAGCGTTATCCGCAGGTTTTAAAGATGTATCCTATTTTTCACGCGTGTTTAAAAAACATATAGGTTGTTCACCGGGTGAATTTCGTGCGAGTCGTCAAAAAAAGTGAATGCAGGCACCACTTTCGGCGCTTAGTGGTTGCCTAAATAGTATCTTCATTGCAGAGTTATTTTACTTACAAAGTAAATAAAGTTAGCAATGACAACATTTCACGATTTGCTTGGTACAACTGAGCATACGACTCCTAGCGAGATCAAAAAGCGCTATAAATTATTATCTCATCGTTTGCATCCTGACAAATTAGGTTCGGGAGCATTAATGCAACTGGTCACATTAGCTTACAATGAAATATTACAGGGTAACGGTAATAAAATATGTGAATCTGTTGTCAGTGAAAAGCTGGTATTAACGAAAAAATATGCTCAGAAGTTAAAGCAAGAGTTGGAAAGTCAACGCACAAAGAGTATCGACTTAGAGCAACAAATCTTAGATTTAAGAAAATCATTAAATAAAGAGAAGAATGAAAATAAAAATCTAACTGAACAACTTAAAAATGAAGCAGCCAAAACGCTAGTTCATGATATTTCTCCGGCTGAGATAAATAGATCTGAGAAATTACCTCGATTTAAATATGGCATCGTTTATTCCTCAATTCTTTTAAATATATTACTGGCTGTTTTAGTAATTACACTATTTAATGCTCAATCAACACCATTAGTTGATGAAAGTAATACCAATGATGTTTTAGTCAATACAGTAGAGCAACCACAGCCAAAGTTGATAGAACGAAAACAAGTTAAAGTAGCTAAACCTGCAAAAGAAAAAACAGCGATAGAGGTGATTAATATTGAATTAACCAACAGTATTAATCAATGGGAATTACCTAGATTAACAGCAAATAAACCCTACATCGCAATACGAAATAAGGCGGGTTCATACATAGTGTCGAGTTGTGATAAACGATTTTATTATTACGCTAATTTAACGCAACAACGTGCGCATTTGCCGCCTAATTTAGCTTTTATTAAGCATTATCATAACTTTGCTGTTTATCATATTGGTTATGGAATAGGCTCTCAAAAAGATCATTGGCTGAATAGTCAAAGTATTAAAGTTAACCGTGAATACTTCTCTAATGTGAACTTTGAGCAGATGCAGCAAGCGCTAAAAACTCGTTGTGTGATTTAAAAAGAATGAGTGTTTATGAGCACACAATTCATAGAGCACTTAACAAAAATTTAAGCCCAATGGTGTACCAATAAAAGGTAAACACCATTGGGCTTTTGTTTACGCCGTTTTTAATTGTGTGGTAGCAATTGCTTTACGCTTCATGAGCAAAGTAAAAGCTGCAGGTACAAAGTAGAAAGAAAGCAGGGTAGTTAATACTGTACCGCCTGCAATAGTGACAGCAAACGGAGGCCAAAAACCACCGCCTTCTAACATCAGTGGAATAAAACCGCCGACAGTGGTTATTGTGGTCGAGGTAATATGTCGTGTACAACTCATTACCGCAGTGTGAATCGCTGTTTGATCACCGCTAAGTGCATTAGGATCGGCTTTTAATTCAGATAAGATCACAATGGCGGCGTTAATAGCCAAGCCGATCAAACCAAGCAGTCCGATGATCACGGTAAAGCCGAAAGGATAGTTAAATAACCAGACGGATAGCAAGCCTAACCCTGATGCCATAAAGCCCACAGTAAAGATGATCAAACTTAATCTAAATGAATTAAATGAAATCACCACGACCATGATCATTAAGGTAAACACCATAGATAAGTTAGCAATCAAGTTACCGACTGATTTATTACGCTCAGCAGATTCACCACCAATTTCGACTGAATAACCAGCAGGTAAGGTTTTGGTATATTGATCCAGTTTTGCTTGAAATTGATTTAATGCAGTTTGTGGTAAAACGCCTGCTTTTAAATAACCTTCGATAACATTGATCCGCTGCCCGTTTCGGTGGGGAATAGCGCCACGAGTTGGTGTTAGTGACAGCGATGCCAATGATGAAATCGGAACTCCTGAAAATTGCTCGCTATTGTTGCCATTCATTACGGGAATATGCAGGTTTGCTAAGTGAGTCATATTCTCACGAGCCTGGTTATCGACACGGACTCGGATTGGAATGGCTTCCGCGCCTTCAATGATGTTGCCGTTAGTAATACCAATCAGCGAAGCTTGCAGTAAATTAGCAATATCCGTGAGTTGTAGCCCACTTAATTGACTGGCTTGCTCGTTTACATCAACACGAACTTTAGGTAAGCCAGAAAGCAGTGTTTCTCGGGTATGGGTAACATTAGGTGTGCTTGCCATCAGTAAGCGAATATCTTCTCCAATAGTCTTTAGCCTATCTAGATTATTACCATATAGACGTACTTCAAGAGGGGCATTAAATGGAGGCCCTTGTTCTAATTTTCGCACTAAGATCTGTGCTTCTGGAATAGTTTGATCCAACTGTTGCTGTAGTTTAGGGATTAATTTATTGGCTACTTTAAAGTCCACCGCTTTGATCATAGCTTGAGCAAAGTTAGGTGTGCCTTGCTGACTTGCAAGCATGTTGTAGTAAAACGATGGAAAGTTAGTACCAATCAGCCAATTCACTTGCTCGATATCTGCGTGTTCAGCCAAGATCTTATCAATCTTTTGTGTTGTTTGTTTTGTCGCATCAATGCTCGCTTGAGGTGGTAAAAACACCTGAATTTCAAACATGTCACGATCAGAAGGTGGGAAAAATTGCTCGGTAAGCTGAGAAGCACTCCACATCCCGACAAATGGCAGAATCGACATTAACCCTACTGTGAGTAGTGGACGCTTAATGGCAAATTGTACCGTATGACCAAATTGCTTTGCTAACCACGGTAGGGTTAATCCAGTTTGATACCAAGCATGATTGTTACTTTGTTGTGGTAACCAACGAGCAGCAAACCCAGCGACTAAGGTATGGGCGATAATGTATGAGCCGATCAGTGAGAAAGAAACGGTGAGTGCAATGGCGCCAACAAATTCACCAGCAGGGCCGGGCATGAGGAAAATAGGCGCAAAGGCAAGTACGGTTGTTAGTGTTGAGCCTAATAGTGGGATCCAAAGATGATGAATGGCTTTTAATGCCGATTCTAAACGCTTCATCCCTTTTTGACGATAATGCTGAATGGTATCAACCATGACAATGGCATTATCCACCATGATCCCCAGTGCCACGATTAAACCCGTCACTGACATTTGGTTCATTGGTAAGCCAGTAAAGTGCATTAAGGTTAAAGTAAACAAACAGGTTAATGGCAGAGACAGTGCGACAATAACCGCTGAACGTATCCCCAAGGTAATAAATAAAACAGCTAATATCAGTGCAAAGCCAAGTAATAGGTTAGATGCTAGATCGGATAAACGTGTTTGGGTGTAGCCTTGCTGTTCAAAGATATGATTGAGTTTAATATTACTCGGTAGTTCGTGTTCAAATTGAGTCAGAAATTGATTAACACGCTCAGTCCATTGATCGACACGTAAATGAGGCTGCATGCGTGCTGCCACAATCACCGCAGGCTTTCCATCAATAACGGCTATTTCAGCAGCAGGATTGGTTTGCTGTCTGCTGATGGTGGCAATATTTTCTAAACGAACAAGATGACCATTATTATCAATAGTAATGGGGACTTGTCGAATACGATCTAATGAATCGAGAGAGTCTGCAATTTCGAGGCTAAAACGGTTTTGTCCGTTAACTAACTCACCAGCGGCATTTTTAGCGTCTGCGCCTTGAATAGCTGAGGAAATAGAAATAGCTGAGCCACCTAGCGCACTGACCGCAACAGGATCAATTTTAACTACTATTTCTTCTTCTGGTAGCCCGTATTCATCTACAAATTCAGTACCATTTAATGTACGTAGACGGTTTGCCAACTCGATAGCGTAACGTCGGAGCGTTAACAAATCGGTTGCTGAATTACCTTGCCAAGTTAGTGCGGTGATCACCGTAAAAGCATAGGAATGATCGCTGTCGAGATCAGGAACAGAGGTGCCTTTGGGTAATTGCGGGGTGACATCAGATAGCTTATCTCTGACATCAGACCAAACTGGCTCAGAATCCGTTACGTTATCTTTTAGCTCAAGACTTACCAGTGATACACCGGGACGAGAGACAGAAGTAATGTTATTAATGTCATCGAGTTCTCGAAGTTTATTCTCAATCTTTTCTGTGACGAGTGCTTCAACGCGCTCTGCTGTTGCACCTGGGTAATGGGTAATAATGGAAGCATTTCGATTGTTAATGATCGGATCTTCAGCGCGAGGCAGAGTTGATAGCGCTGATAAACCACTGACGATCAGCAATGCCACCGCTAACGCTAATAAACGGGTATTAGAAAGTATACGTTTCATATTTATACCCCGTTATCGTTAGAATTTGTCGGGTTTGTTGCCGTTTTTTGCTTTGGGGCGATTTGTGGCTTTATGGTGACGATTTGCCCTGGCACTAAGCGGTGTAACCCATTAGCAATGATTTGCTCACCATTTTGAACCGCACCTTTAATAAAGGCTTTATCGTTAGCGGCATACAGTAATTGTACCGAGCGACGTTCCACTTCAGGGCCAGCACCATTTTCAGTAACAGCAAAGATATTCCATGTGCCACGAATACCATCAGTTAATGCTGATAACGGTACCCAAAAGCCAGATTGTGATTGGGTATCATCGTAATTAAGGTAGGCAAGTTCGCCATTGATCACCTTGGCATCAGCAGGAAGTGAAAAACGGAAATTAATAGCACGGTTATTTAAACCAACGGTTGCGCCTGGATTTAATAATTTGACAGGATAAGCATGTTTACCAACGCGCACAGTCCATTGTTTTTGTGCCAAGACGCCAGAGACTTTATCTATCGGGATCCCGATATGAACTTCTTTATTGTTGTTAGCTAATAAAGTTACGGTAGGGGAACCTGCGTTAACGACATCCCCATATGAAATATGACGGGCACTGATTACACCATTGTAGGGGGCAACAATGGTTGATTTCACTAATCGCAATTGGTTGGCTGCAAGGGTTGCGGAAAGTTGGCGAATGCTAGCTTTTAGCTCTTTACGTTGGCTAGTGAGGTTGTCAATTTCTGAAGCAGCACTAAAGCCTTTCGCTTTAAGTGATTTCTGACGTTTGAGGTTGGTATTTACTAATTCTAACTGTGCTGATATTTGTGCTTGCTGTGCACGTAATTGATCAGCTTCAGTGGCTAGCAATTGGGTATCGAGGGTTAATAGTGGATCGCCTTTTTTAACGGTATCGCCCACATCTACATAAATAGTGTCAATCTTGCCATTAAGTTCAAAGCCTAAGTTAGCTTGTTGTCCTGCTTGAACAAAGCCAACATATTCACGCTCAATCGCAAAATTATCTTGCTGCTTGAGTTGATGTGTATTGACGCTAAGTATCTGCGGAATTTCAGAATTTTCATTTTTTTCTGAAGAGTCACACCCAGTGACAAGGGTCGTGCTAAAGATCACATATAACGCTAAAGATGGTTTGGTTATCCATTGCATTGCTAGCTATCCTAATATTAAACTAGACTCTGTAGTCCATATGATTAAAAAGTATACTAAGTAAACTGGACTGTCTAGTTTGATTTTGGTTTATTCATAAAAAATTAGCAATAAAATACTTGTAGGTGATCGAGTGTTAACACCAAGAAGTCAGATGAAGAGGCAACAAATTTTAGATGCCGCCACTAAGTTGTTTATCCAGTATGGTTACGCCATAACGATGGATAGCATTGCGGTAGAAGCAAATGTGTCAAAGCAGACGGTATATGCCCATTTCAAAACCAAAGATGAGCTGTTTGATACCTGTATTCGTGCTAAATGCATGGAAAGCCAGTGCGAACATATCTTGCTCAATGATGATCGTGATACACGTACGGTACTGTGTGGGTTTGCGAAACGTTTTCAAGAAATTTTACTTTCAGAAGAGGCGATTGTGACGTATAGAACAGCGATCCGTCAGTTAGAGACGCATCCTGATCTAGCGAAAGTGTATGTTTCCGCAGGCCCTCAAACCACCATAGCTATGCTGGCTGAGTATTTAACGGCGAAACAAGCGCAAGGTGAAATTGCATTTTCTATTTCAGCGAAAGATGCTGCAATGCAATTATTATTAATGCTACATGGTCGTATCGTCTTTTTAGCTCAATTAGGTCAACCTTGTGATATGAGCAGTCAAGAAAATGAAGCTTATATTGAAAGTTGTGTAGACTTGTTCCTTAATGGCTATAGTGTCAAAAAGTAACATCGTAACGCAGCATAATACTAAGAAAAGAGGGAGTCAGTAAGATGGATTTAAAGCGATATAAAGCGGTTATCTTTGATATGGATGGCACGCTGATAGATTCAATGCCAGCACATATTGATGCTTGGCAGACGACATGTGAAGCCCACGGTATTCCTGTTGATCGTGATTGGTTTTATACCATGGGTGGTTCGCCAACGCTCAATACCGCTAAAGCCTTGATTGAGAAATACCAGCTTGATAAGGATCCTGTGTATTTAGCAGAATCTAAATTGCGCAACTTTGATGATATTAAACAAAAAGGTGAAGTCATTACTGGAACCTTTGAGATTTTAAAACAAGCAAAAGCATTGGGTATGCCATCGGCTATTGGTACAGGTTGTCAACGTCGACACGCATTAGAGATCTTAACTGCAGCAGGCTTAATGCCATTGCTAGATGAAATTGTGACTGCCAATGAAGTGACACAACATAAACCATTCCCAGAAACGTTTTTACAAGCCGCAGAAAAGTTAGGGGTTGCAGCCAAAGATTGCGTGGTATTTGAAGATACCGAGTTAGGTTGCCAAGCAGCTAAGGCGGCAGGAATGGATTGTTACTTAGTCGCTGATGGGGAAATTACAGCATTTCGTCCGGCAAATATTTAGTGTTATCTCAATATCAGTTATCCTTGCGCACCGTTTAGCTTAATTCCAATGATTATGACCAATAAAAAATCACACTCTCCGCGTGCGCATCACCAACCTCATCCGAATAAAGGCCAGCCTTACACTATTTCTGAAACGCGTTTTTGGTGTCAGCGTTTGGCGAAAACCACAATCCGAGCCTTACATATTTTAGGTGTTGCCGCATCGAGTGCGGGGTTTATTTTTGCGGTAGAGAAGTCATTGTGGATCAACTGGTGGATCTTAGCCATGATGAGCGGTATCACTATGATGTCATTGGAAATTTATCGTTCAAAGCTTTGGCTTATCCAACTTAAAGGCGTGCTTACGTTTGTGAAGTTATTGATGTTGCTGTCGATTGTTTGGTTACCTGCACAACAAGCACATATTTATATTGCGGTGATCATCCTTTCTGTCTTTATTGCTCATGGTCCGGCAGGACTTCGCCATTATTCTATTTGGCATCGTAAACGTATTGACGAGAAAAAGTCTTTAAATGGTTAAATACTCGGTAGCTATTAGCCAACCGTAAAAGCAAGGATACAAAATAGCGATTACACTAAGAGTGGTAACACAGTTATAGATAAGGATGAATGATGGATAAACGCCAAATTGTATTTTTGTCTATTGTACTGACTGTTATCGCTCTGGTTGTTTTTGCGCTTTATGAAGAAAAAATCAAACCTAAGCAAGCAACGCTAGATCAATTAGTCACCGAATATATTCTTGCTAAAGGTGAAACGCTTCCTCAAAACACAGAAAATGAACCTGCTTATTTATCAGGGCTGGCTGATCTTGATAACAATGGAAAACAAGAAATCTTCATTTTGATGCAAATAGATAAATATTGCGATAAACAACAGTGCAATGCATATCTATTTGATGATAAAGATAAAGTTATCGCCAAGTGGAAAAATATTCAACGTCCAGTCTTACTCGGTAACGATACAACAGACGGCTGGAAAAATATTATTCTCACTACTAATGATCAAATGCACATCATTAAGCATAATAAAACGCAATATAACCAAGATATGAGCAAAGCGCCGATATATGATGACAAAGATCATGCCTTTGAAGCGGTAGGACTTGCTATTGATAGCGACTATTACCAAAAAGATGGTACTAATTTAGAACTAGATTACTCCCAGCCTATATTTGATTGTCAAAGCTGTTATTTATTTAGTTATGAGAAATTTAATGATGACGCCAGCCAGCTTTATTATTTATCGGTCGATGTGGCAACGAAGCGAGTTCGCACAGTGGAAGCCAGCACGATTAGCGATAAGTAATGCTAGTGACGATTAACGATAGGAAAAACAAAAGGGCGATGTGTTTACTTTAGAGTATAGAGTAAACACATCGCTCTTATTGCTATTTCAGCACATAGGCTTGCTGGTGGAATATCCAATCTTCTAACTGTCTTATATCGTTTTCAATTAATGAACAAAGCATATCTGTAGGATGCTCAAAATCATGATCTATATCAGGCTTAGCTAATTGTTCATAACGTTGTGGAAAGTGTTTCACAATCCAAGACAGTTGCTTAATCCACTTTTGACTAAATTGACTATCTTCTTTTGAATATATCCCTAACTTTGTTGCCAATAATAGAGAGTCATTTAAACGGCGTAAGATGATCAGTAAACTGCGCCAGTCTTGCGATGTTCTAGGGCTTAAATTCGGCTCTTTTAACAAGTTAAAGATTTCATTTTTTAGGGTGTAGTAATTATCTTGCACCTTATAAAGATTAAGCTTTTGTTCAAAGAGTGGTTTATCTAGCACTGTCACATACAAGATCTGAGAGCGCATCATGCGTGTAATGTATTGATCAAGCCATCGCATTGTCCAGCTAGGGGCAATGAAATAGTTGATAGAAAACGCAATCGTGACACCAAAGAGGGTATCAATAATACGATAGAAGGTGATTAGCGTGTTGTCGGGTGACAATAAGCTAATGGCAAACACAATCATCGATGTTAACCAGAATACATGAATGTCGTAGCGTTCTTTATGATAAGTCGTAAAGGCGAAAAACACTGAAATACTGGTGAGTATGATCAGGTGCTGATGGGGCGCTAAATATAAGCATACAAAGCTATATAAACCGCCTAGCGCAGTACCATAAAAGCGATGCCACATACGGTGGTTAGTCACACCCATTGAAGAGGTAAGTAACACAATAAAGGCGGTTAACGAAATCCAGTAGCCTTGTGGGATCTTATAGAAAATGGTTAAAAATTGCGTGATTGCTAAGGTTAGTGCAATTTTTCCACCATGACGCCATTCTTTTGATTTTATATTTAATGCACGTTTGAAATTACGTAAAAACGATTTGGTATCTGAGGTAAATAAGTAAATGTTTTTACTGTAATCCAGTGGCGAAAAGTTAGAGAAGTTATAACAACGCTTTAGTTGCTCTAATAAATCAACAATATATTGGTTGTTCTTATGTTCATTAACATCAAAAACCGCAGTAATTTGTTGTTGATGTTTCAATTCGAAAGCCGCTTGTTCAATCCACGAAAATAATCGCTCTCGCGTTGTTTCTTGCAAACGGAAACTTAAGATACGTTCAAGGCTAATAATATATTCAGCCACTTCCAAGGAGCGTTGTAACTCCATACGTATTTGCTCAGTACGCTTTGCTGAAGTGATGGAGTTACTGTAATAAGCGACTTTATGGGCACACTGGTAAAAATGCTGTCTTTTATCTTCCAGTGCCGATTCATCATCCGTTAAACGTAACGTATCTAGCCAATCAGCCAGAGACGTAGTGACTGACTGAATATGGCATTGCAATATACGGCCTTTGAAGAATGACTATAGCATCAAAGATGTGAACATAACGCTAAGTGCAGCAAATAAGTTCGCAAATAGAATGATCAGAAAGGGGTTGTCGGCACTGGCAAAGTGGATCGACATAATATAGGTAAAGCCGAAGTTATAGCCAAACAAGCGAATGTGCGGTCGTTGATTCGACATTAAACCATAGACAATCGCAATCGAGCACAACGTCAATGAGCTTAGCCATATATTGTCATACACGCTATAGGCTAAATAGGTAGATCCTGCAGTGAAGATGGTTGATAAAGAAAGAATTTGTAAGCGTTTTAAATAAGGCAGATCACGCCCTTGTACGCCTAATAACCATGCGGTGATCAGTCCTGAAATGCCCGCAGCAGTGAATCCGAAAAAGTAAAACAGCCCAAGTGACATCACCATCGGGATCGTGATGCGAATAGAGTCGGGGATATCTGCCGCGTTAGAAAACCAGCGAGACCAAATTAAGCGAAGAGAATACTTTTTCATTATTGATAGCAAGAACGCGAGCAAAGCAGATACAACTAAGAATAGCGGGTAATGTATTTGCTGTGGGTATATTAGTGTTGCGTAATGTATGCCTATAAATCACAACTGACAAGTAGATTTATATGATAAATAGAATTTATTATTTCTTAACGAAGATTAGGTAAAGATATATACCCAAGTGACTTCTAGATGCCTGATTCAGAGCGAGGTCACTGAGTTGAATTCAAGGAAGACAACGAAGCGGAATAGCGGGCTCTTTCCAAGTTGTTTGACGCAGGAAGTCGGCTCAGTGACACGCTCCCAAAGGGCGAGCGTCCTTAGCTCTCAGACTTTGTTAGCGATTCTCAATGTAGAACCACTATATCTTCGAATCGTTGCCGCGCCTGAGAACTAAGGTCGTCTCGCTGAACATAGCATCTTGAAGTTACGAGGGTATAAACAATGAAGGGTTATACAGCCCAAATAATGAGCTGTATAAAAAGAATTAAGCTGATTGTAGCAGTAGTTGACCAAGATAATTCATGGTGAAAGCCGCATCTTGCGCTGCTGTATTGACTTTTTTGATGTATTTTTCTGCACGCTCAGGATCATCTTTCAGGCTTAGCTTGATCTTATTGACCATTTGCTCTGCCATTTCAGTTTTCTGCTTACAGTCATTAAACAGCGCTGAAATGAAAGAAATCTCAATTTCTCCGCCTTTTGCGAATAACTCAGCTGCAATGTTGTAAACCGTATGGAATTTATTAGCAGCGTCTTTCTTGCCGTCTTGAACTTCGGTCGCCCATTCGGTTGACCATGTTTTAAAAATGGCGGCAATCTGTGGGTTAGCGGTGATTTTGATTTGTTGCATTTTTCAATTCCTAGCGTTATTCGATGAGGCATAGTAATTCAGCTTAATGGTGGATTAAAGCCTTTCTTAAAGAAAACAAATAGCCGTAGTTAATTACGCTGTCATTTGCGGTTTTCTTAATCATTTTTATGGTTGAAAAGCCAAATATAATAGATTTAGTTCACATTATTGATTTGAAGTTGCACTTTATTGTCGTTTGTATTGCGAAAAAGCTTGCTTGCGACACTGTAACGTTTTAGCTTGGTTATAGCCGATAATTTTACGTTAACTGGCTGATGCTAAGGAGGAACTTATGATTAAAGTGAACTTCGATTTAGCGAAAACTGCATACGATAAAGTACTGAAATACCCTTATGGAGGTGAATTAGAACAACATGAATATTTGGCACTAAGGGTTTTCCGTTGGGATCTTGCCCGTGCTGGTATGCAAATCGATCGTGCCTTTGATTTACGATTAAAAAGGTGTGGCTATCGAAATATAGCAACACAACCCGCTAAAGCGCATCGTCCTCTTCCTGTCTGTGTTATTGAGAAGATGAGTGATGCCTGGAAATTTCAAAACGGTTATATGTAATGTTTAACTCCCACCAATAGCGGCTAAAGAAATGAACTTTCTTTAGCCCTTTTTCGTATTGGCAGTAATCTATTTATAAATACACTTCTAAAGATACGGGAAATGTTATGTCAGCCTCTTTTTCGCTTGCACCCTATTTTCGCCACTTAATTTTTTTCCATTTTATGTTTTTAGTATTAGCTATCCCATTAGTAGCTAAAGCAAACACTTGCCCCAGTATTTATCAATACTCTATGAAGAAGCTCGACAGTACTGAAAGCTATGATTTTTGTCAGCAACTCAATAACAAAGTAGTACTGTTTGTGAATACCGCAAGCCAATGTGGATTCACGCCGCAATTTAAGCAGCTTGAAACGCTGTACCAAGAATATAAAGATCAAGGCTTGATGGTCGTAGGGTTTCCTTCAAATGACTTTATGCAAGATAGAGGGACAGAAAAGCAAATAGCCAAAGTGTGTTATAGCAACTACGGTGTTACTTTTCCGATGATGGAAAAATCGAAAGTATTGGGCAGTGATGCTAATCCCATCTACAAAACATTAGCAATTCAATCAGGTAAACCTGTTGGCTGGAATTTCCAAAAGTATCTGGTGAATAAGAAAGGAGAGGTAATTGCAGTGTTTCCTTCGAATATGTCGCCGCTGGCGAATGACATCACATCCGTCATCGTTACCCAATTAAAACAATGATTTTTGATATAAAAAAAGCCAGTAGGGGAAACCCATACTGGCTTTTTAGCATTAACTAAGGTTAGTTAGCGAAACTATTACCGTTCTTACGGCGCGCCTTAGCAATGGTTTCCGGGTGCCATGCACCTTCAATATCTTCAAGCTCAGGGAACTTGGAGCGATCAAATTCTGGCGTCTTACCTTGCTTAAGTTGGTGCTCATAATCTTTGATTACACGAATTGCCAACTTAGATAAGAAAATTAACGCAACGATATTAACGAAAGCCATTAGTCCCATTGACGCATCAGCAAGGTTCCATACAACTGGTAGAGAAGCAACTGAACCAAACATTACCATTGCTAGTACACATAGACGGAAAATCATAAGACCTTTCTTGGTGTTACCATTCAGGAACATGATGTTTGTCTCTGCATACGAGTAGTTTGCAATGATTGATGAGAAACAGAATAACAAGATAGCTGCTGCAATGAAGTATGTTGTCCATCCACCTAGCTCGTGTGATAGAGCGGTTTGTAGCAAGCTAATACCTTTACCTGCATCTGGCATATCCATCACACCAGAAAGCATGATCATTGCAGCAGATGCTGTACAGATAACGATAGTGTCAACAAATACACCTAGCATTTGTACAAAACCTTGTGATGCAGGGTGGTTAGGATTTGGTGTCGCACTTGCTGCGATGTTAGCAGCAGAGCCCATACCCGCTTCGTTTGAGAACAAACCACGAGCAATACCAGTTTGCATTGCTTGAGAAATGGTAAATGCTACACCACCTGCTGCTGCTTCTTGCCAACCAAACGCGCTTTTCACAATCAGAGAAAGCACGGCAGGTAACTCAGTAATGTTCATAAGTACAATCACGATAGCAATTGCTAAGTAGCCAACAGCCATGATTGGAACAATTTTCGCAGAAGCTGAAGCAACGCGTTTTAGTCCACCCATAATGAAAAACGCAGAGCAGATAACGATAACGATACCTTGCGTTGTTTCATTAAATCCGAAAGAGTGGTGTAGTGCATCCGTAATTGTATTTGCTTGGACAGCATTGAAAACGAAACCGAAAGCAATGATTAAACAAACTGAGAATAGGGTACCCATCCAGCGCTTGCCTAAGCCTTTTTCCATGTAATATGCAGGGCCGCCGCGGTATTGACCATCAACATCTTTTACTTTGTAAACTTGCGCAAGGGTTGATTCAATGAAGGCTGTTGCCATACCGAATAATGCAATAACCCACATCCAGAAGATTGCACCAGGGCCACCAACACTTAATGCAACAGCGATACCCGCCATGTTACCTGTACCCACACGTGCAGCCATTGAAGTACAGAATACTTGATATGAGCTGATGCCGTTTTCTAAATCACGACCACTTTTTAATACATCAATAGCATGACGGAATTGACGAATTTGGATAAAACCTAAACGTAGTGAGAAATAAATACCTACACCGACGAGTAAGTAAACCAGAACGTGTCCCCATAGTACGCCATTAATTGAACCTATGACTGCTAACAAACTATCATTGATAGTTGTGAGCAAATTTTCATTCGTAGAATTCATAATTTTTCCTGTCAATAAAACTTAATCATCAATAATCAAGTGAATAGGGGTATTCATTCTTAGTGAAAATCCCAAGCTATCGGTTTGTATGATGATATTTTTTATAATTAATATTTGAATGAATATTCTTTAATGAACATATCACAACCATCTAACATCTAACCGACTTAATTGCTCTAAAGGCGATGCAAGGTAGCACGAATCACTAAAATTCCAAGCGGACTTATATCACAAAAAAAGAATCAATTCCATGTAACACGTTACATTTTGAGTGTGGGTTTTATATTTTATTGTTTTTATTCAATGGTTTATGTTTTTTGTTTTGTCATGAGTGTTAAGTATCAAATAAACACTGTGCATTATCATAATATAAGAATCTTAACGTAAATTTAACATATATGATGGGTTATTATTCTTTTAAAAGGAGAGAGGATTCTAATTGTAAACGGAGAAAACGTATTCTTTTAAAGTATGCGTGAATAAAACACACACTTTTATGAATGGCGTTTTTTTAATATATACTGATATAAAAAAGGGATAAGTATGACTTATCCCTTTTAATTACGGTTACATATATCTACGCGTATTATTTACCGGAATCTTCGATATATATTTTCTTATGGCAGTTACCATAGAAAGGACGACCTTTTGGACCTGCTTTTAATAGATCTACAATTGGTTTACTTAGATCGATGTCTTTGCCTAGGTTAAGGCGTACTTCATTTAAATACTTACCTTGAGTACAGGCTAAACTAATACGATCAACCGCATCACTACCAAATTTCGAGGTTAATTGCTTTTTAAAGCTAGAAACTGAAACGTTGCGACCAATATTGTCTTTAATAAATTGACCGATCGGTGAGGCATCAACCTTTTCAACTAATTTTGTCGCAGTTAGGAAATAATCATCAGCATTACGTGTCTGACAAGTACCGTGTTTTTTCCACTCATATTCACCAAATTTTGTTTGGTAGTAAAAATTAGGCATCCAAGGTGCAATTTCTTTAATCGTACTACGTGATAAATCCAAACGCGCGTAACGATCACAGTAACCATAAGAAGTGCCGCAACTCGCTTTGTTTAGCTATAAGCCGTGCAGCGTTAGGTTGGTGATTTTTAACTTACCATCATTAATAGCGTTACATTCAGGCTTAGTTCCTTTGTAACTAAAATGCTCACAAAAACCCGGCTGCCAGGTAAGTGCTAATACATAGGAATCGAAGTCACCGACAGTGCTACAACTTTTACGAGAGTTACTGTAACGATTATCTTGCTTTTTTGTTGGTTCAGAAATCGTTTGGTTAAGGTTAACCGTACCACAGTCTTTATTTACCCAACGCATCGCTGGCTGAGCACCTGGCACAAGAATATGTACCCAACGGTAATCACGCTCGTTAAGCGCTTTTACTTGATATTGTTTGCCAACGACCAGTTTAGTGTCGTCTGGATTGGTTTGTTTGCGAAAAGATTGGAAGGCTTCGCAACTCTGTGATGCAGTAAAACCACCAGAGGTAGCAATAGAAGCATAAGAGCTAAAACTAGATAAAGAGAAAAGTGTACCTAAGCACAGTGCCGCTAGTGTTTGTTGATAATTACGCACAGTTATACCTATAACAAGGATGATATGGCGCTAACTATAGTCTATTCCTAAATAAAATTTAATAGCCGCTTTAGTTAGTAGCGGTGAAAAGTGCCTGATTAAGTCGCTGATAATAGGTGAGTAAACCATAATTGAAACATTATGATAGTGATTAATTGAAACTGTGATTAGGGTTATAAATATGACTCATGAGGCATTATTAAGAGTATTTTTTTTGTAAACTCTTCCTGAAATGTACGTTAACTGTGTTTATTAAAGAAAAATTTACATAATTATGTATTCACAATACTGACAACAGAGAGTACTATCTACAAAGTAATACTCCCTGTTATACGAAGTTGTAAAATTCAATTATAATTATAGAATCAGACTTTCTTGGTGATTAACTAATTGTTTTTTGCAGTTATCGACCCCAGCATCCTTTGGGGGCGTTAATTTCATTAAGACTAAAAATGTAGAAACTAATGGAAGCAACTATGTTCATTAGTGATGTTACGAATAGATGATACGGTCCCATACCGTAACTAGTTTTGTGTCCTCGAGGTAATTAATGGATAGTTTCGCAGCAGCAGAAAAAGCGCTGAGTGCAATGTTAAAAAGTGTGGAAGAGACGGGTGTTGTTAAAGAAGCACGTGTTGACTACAGACAAATATTAATTGATTTTGCTGATGAAGTCCCAGGTCGTCAAAAAGCTGTAATTAAAAGAATCCCGCTTCAAAAAATAAATAACCTTATTGCTGTTCTGCATGAATTCAAACAAGAATCTCGCCACACTCGCATGATCGAAATCCTAGCTATGATGGAAAAAGATGGCGTATCTCCATACGATCTATTAGACGAAGACGATGTAGAATAGATTATATAAAGCAATTTATTGGTTAAAACATATTGATGATTAATCCCAGAGAATATTCAACATGGTTTGTATTCTATGGCTTAATATTAAATTTTATTTTGCATTCATAATAGGTTGCTATTATTACTTCATAATACTGACGTATACAGAGTCATATCTAATTAAGCTCTGTATACGCTAGTTCTGAGTTTAAATATTACTGTGGAAATATAGTTGTGTGTCAGTGACGTTAAATTCGATTAACTTGATTAACTATCTGAATAATCATGTTCCATTTTGAATAGATAACGCATTGTATTTGTTGTCATATCTATTTGCTTATCCAGAGCTTGTATCAATCAAGCACTATTTCTCTCCTATAACAGCTAATCGTTTGATTGAAAAATAGAAATGACAGGGCATTTTATTGCTCTTTTTTATTTCGACAATTCTATTCTATAAATATTAAAAGTAATAAATACCTTAAAAACTGTTTTTATTGCGGATAGTGTATACCCAAGCCACTTTAAGTTACTAGATTCATCGAGAATACCTTGGTTTGTTGGCTAGGAGATGATTTAAAGATTTAGTGGTTCTAAATCAAAAATTATCGACAACGCATACAAGCCAAGATAACTCACCCTTTGGGAACATGTCACAGTGCCGATTTCTGTGTCACGCAACTTGGAAATAGACAACTATTACGCTTAGTTGCTTTCCTTGAACTCGCTGTTGTGACAATGTTCTGAATCCTGTAACTTGAAGTAACTTGGGTATATAGTTTTTGTCGTTACTCTTTGATGAGTAAACAAAATAATAGAGAAGCCGATATTGCTAAAGGAAGCGTTCGTGAAAAATAATAATGTAGAGATCACATTCATCTCTGCTCAACATATCAGTAAATCATATCAAGAGAATACAGCATTAACTGATGTCTCATTTGAGCTCAAATCAGGCCAAGTTATGGGTTTACTGGGACATAATGGAGCAGGTAAGTCAACGCTGATCAAGTCCATGTTAGGGATGCACTCATATAAAGGTGAGTTAAGTATTTTCGGTTTATCACCACAACAAGATAGAGCTAAAATTGTTGAGCGTCTTGGCTATATTTCAGATGTGGCTGTTTTACCTGAATGGATGACAGTGAAACAAGTGATGAAATATGTGCAAGGTGTTCATCCTCGTTATGATCAAAATAAGATGGATCGCTATTTTGCACAAACTAATATTCAGCTGAAATCAAAAATTGCAGCGCTTTCTAAAGGCATGAAAGTACAGCTTCATCTTGCTTTAGTCATGGCGACTGACGTTAATGTTTTAATTTTGGATGAGCCAACATTGGGGCTCGATCTTATGTATCGTGAAACATTTTACAGTTATTTAATGGAATGGTTTCATGATGGCGAACGTTCGCTAATTATTGCCAGTCATGAAGTAGATGAAATTGCTCATATGCTGACAGATGTATTGGTACTTAAGCAGGGACGTGCAGTATTACAAGGTCGTTTGGATGATCTGTCTCAGCGTTATAATGTGCTATCCGTTGATAATCAACAACTCGACCAAGCAATGCGTTTGAAGCCAATCAGTTGTAAGCAAGGATTAGGTCAACATCGTTTGTTATTTGAAAATATCTCTGAAGCTGAATTGAGTATGTTAGGAACAGTAACGAAGCCAAGCCTTGCTGACATCTTTATTGCAAAGCAACAACAGGAGGCGTTATGAGCCAGATAAGAACGCTTCTTGCTAAAGAATTGCTAGAGCATAAAATTGTTACTCGTTTACCACTGTTTTTAGCGATTTTCGCTATTATCAATATAAGCTTGATTATCAGTAATACCGGAAATTTCTCGTTCAATATTCAATCTTCAGGATTAGAAAGTTGGACGCCAACGTTAACTGGGAGCGAGACATTTGCTGGTGTTATTGGATTAATCAACTTTCTTATCGCTGGGCTAGTGACACTGATTAGCTTTTTTACCTATACGGCAAGAACGTTAGCGAAAGAGAGAAAAGAAGGCAGCCTTGCTTTTTGGCATTCAATGCCAGTAACAGATAACAAAGCAATTGGCATGAAGCTGGTGTTTGCTTTAGTTGTCATTCCTGTGATCTCATCATTTTTACTGTTGTTTTCCGATCTTACAGTATGGATTGTTGGTGAGTGGTTTGTGCCACAAAGCCTTTTAACGGAATATTCTGTCAATGGCATGGCGATTGTGCTGCATTATGGTGAGTTTATTTCAACAATGGCTGCAATGAGTCTAGCGCTATTGCCTGTTGCTTGTATTATTTTGTTTATTTCACAATTTAATGATCATCCATTAATTACGATTTTTGTAATTATTATTTTAATTAAAATAATGGGATCTTTTGTTTTTAATTCAACAGTAATTGGTGATTGGATAAGTCAAGTCAATAATCTGTCAATTAATATCTTATTGAGTAA
Source organism: Photobacterium leiognathi (assembly GCF_030685535.1). Lineage (NCBI taxonomy): Bacteria > Pseudomonadati > Pseudomonadota > Gammaproteobacteria > Vibrionales > Vibrionaceae > Photobacterium > Photobacterium leiognathi. Next base: position 1,482,797 of record NZ_CP131601.1, read on the forward strand.
AACACCGTGGCTGACTTTGCTTAATATTGGAGTTCCTACTTTAATCGGACTATTTATTGTAACTGTAGGATTTTTCGTATTAATAGTAAGATATCGTTCAGGTAAAGGTTGATTAATTGGAAATATAAAAAAAGGAGAGTTAATACTCTCCTTTTTTATACTGTTCACCCAAGCTAAGCCTATATTGTTTTTTTATCTATGCACAATATGCATGAAGTGGATTAGCTGTGCTAACAATAAGGTTATGCTGCTGATACAGATTCAATGTATTTTACTTCGTTCTTATATTTACGCACGTTACGAGATAATGTGCCTTTTGGAAGCTCGAAACGCTTTTCAGCTTCGTAGCTTGATAGGCCATCAAAAACAACTGCAGCTACTGCAACTCGTTGATTTTCTGATTTAAAAATACGTTGTGCGATGATCTGGTATTGAGAATTATTCATAACAACTTCTACTCTCTATTATTTAAATGTTTTATTGATGAGAGAATAAAATAACTCTCTCAATCATATTTACTTGTTATAAAGACAAGCAAACTAATGCTGTTAACAAGACAATAGCAATAGAAACCTTAACAGAAGATTAATAGAATAATCTTTAGCTATAAAAAATAGATATTGGTTCCTGTTTTCTTTGGAATTGTTAAGCTACTCAAATATAGATAACTATTTTATTTTGTATGATGTTATTTGTGGAATGTTAATTTCCATAAATAAAAGAGTGAGTATTACACTCACTCTTTTTTATTTATTGATAATTAACCTATTAATCTTAAACCGTTAGGTAAAGCATCACCAAATACACGCTTAGTTTCGTCTTCAGTTAATATTTTAATTTCAGCAACCATCTCAACCCAACTTTCAGGTGCTCGACTTGCTTTTAATTTATCAATGACTTCCTGACGTAATTCATCATTAATATCTAAATTACGATCGCCAGTTTTACGTGTCATCATTACAGCAGCAAACGCAATGTAAGGCTCTTTTCGCCAGTCATATTCCATTAACTCAGGTAAACAGTAAGAAACGTGTTCAGCTGATAACAGGTTGTGGGTAGAACCGTAGAAAGGTGTACGTGTTGCAATACGGCCAATTGCCCACCAATGCGCTTGTGCGTATTGCGCTTTTTGTAAACGACCAAAGAGCCACTCAATTAACTGTAGTTTTTTATCGAATGGTAAGTGCTCGAGTGATGCAGCTAAACGTACCATGTCCTCATAGCTGCGCTCTTGAAGCTCTTTATTTAGCTTTGCGTTTCGACTTGCACCTGGCGTAATGTACTTAGCAATATCTTTATAGATAACTAATTGTTGCTCTTGGGTTAAGCCGCCAGCAACACGACGCCAGAAGGTCCACCAGTCACACCATGTTTGGGTATTCGATTCAAACTGAATACCTTGCTGGTACAGTGCCCATATTTCATTCATGCGAAAATCATCGGCAGGGTAGCCAAAGCCAGGGCGCATAGTAAAGCCTGTGAGTTTTAACCAGTTACGTTCGTGGAGATCTGAACGACGACGACGCTTTTTACTTTCTAGCAATGCATTTGCGAGTTCACGCAAACATGGGGTTTCCCAGTTATCGCGTTTACCGAGCATTTTATCAAGATCGTTGCGTAAGGTTTTCGCAGCCTTACTGTTGTCGCTGTTCTTGCTGCCACCGTAAACTTTCTTAATGGCATCAATTGCATCATTCATACGAGGTGGAAGTTCGCTTTCAGCAAGGGTACTGTCGTTATCACCACGGTTTATTTTTGCGAGATCTTTTCGGATCGCAAACTCTACTTTCCAGCGTTTTTTCGGATGAGCAATACTGACAGCTTCGATCTGAAGCGTACCAACTTCTGTTAGCTGACAAGCCAGTGTCACTTCTTCACGATCTTTTTGGTTTGCCGCTAATTCACTGCGATCACGTTCACTATCAAGGGTGGCAATAAATGGCGGTAGGGTAACAAAGCCATCACCAAGAATTTCAACTAGTTCACCGACTTCTGAGTATTTTTCATCAGTGGTAGAAACAAGATTAAAACGTACTGGTTCACCCAAGGTTAAAGCAAATTTACGATGAGTTAAGTTAACCTCAGTACTTTCTTCAATGCCTTTTAGTAGTAAACAAATGCCTTGTTTTACATCTTTGTTTTGACCAATCACTAGGAAGAAAGAGCGAGCTGAACCACCACCGATTTTCAGTTGTGCACCATGACGTGCTTTGGCATAAGCAACAGCACCAAAGGCAACAGCGAGATCTGGGTGGAGGTTTTTAAGTTCAGTGATGTGGTTATCTTCACGCCATGAAGACAGTAGATTTAATGTACGTTCAGTTAATAGTGGGCTGTTAAAGACACCACCATTTAGCAATACAGCAACAGGAATCGCAGGCTTTTCGTCATTGATTTCAATGCCATTTTCCTTGAACGCATCACGACAAACATGATCGTGAAGATCAATAAATTGGGCAATGTGCTTACTGATAGCAGGATCAGCAGCATATGGTAGACCAAATTCCACCATCGCTGCTTGGCGTTGGCTTGGTTGTTCGCTGTAATCCGTCATAGGGAAGAAGCCATCTAAAGCTATGTTATGTACTTCTTCACGGTTTAATTCAATACTTTTCGCACCGCCAATTAAACGAGAACCACTACCTAACATGGTCACTTTCGCAGTATCTGGCGCGTTGCCTGATAACAAGCTTTCTTTCACTTTGCGGGTTTGCTGAATAAGTTTTGATAACGCTGCTTGGCTGAGTTTTTTCGATTCGCCATTTAAACGTTGCTCAGCAACATGCGCTAACGATAAATCAAGGTTATCACCACCTAGCATGAGGTGATCACCAACACCGATACGATCTAGTGTTAGTTTGTTATCTTTACTACCAACCTTAATTAAGCTCAAATCAGTTGTACCGCCACCGACATCGCACACCATTAATAGTGGAATGTCTTTTAATAATTCATCAGCGTTATCTTTGTTCTGTGCGTACCAGTCGTAACAAACCGCTTGTGGCTCTTCGAGGAGCAAGACTTTCTTCAAGCCTGCAAGTTCTGCCGCTTGTAATGTGAGTGCGCGAGCCGCTTCATCGAATGATGCTGGCACTGTGATCACCACTTCTTGATCGGCAAGCTTGGCATCTTTGTGGTGGTAATCCCATGATTGACGTACGTGGTTTAAATAACTAGCACTAGCGATAACAGGGGAGACTTTCTTTACATCTGATTTCGAGGCAGTTGAAGACCAAGGCAAAATAGCTTCATTGCGATCAACATGGGGATGAGAAAGCCAGCTTTTCGCACTAACGACTTGGCGACCTTCAACTTTAGCGCCTAATTCACGGGCTAATTCACCAATGATCACCGTATCAATTTCACCTTTAACAGGCTCAGTATTCCAAGGCAATACTAATTGGGTTGGATCCATTTCCCCTTGTGCAGGGTGATAACGGAAAGAAGGTAATAGCGGTTTACGTGCTACTTCGCCCGGTGCAATTAATTGATCAATGTTGAAAATGTGCATAGGGCTATTTTCAAGATCGTCTGTAATTTCAGCGTAAGCGACGACGGTGTGTGTTGTCCCTAAGTCGATACCGACTAAATAGCGAGGGGAGGATGAAGGCATGACGACTCCACTAAGTAAAGAAATATTAATACGTGGGAATAAGTGAAAGTCCTACGGGAAGGTAGATTATTTTGCGTTGTTTTAACTGATAAACCCACGGTGTGATTGATAGATAAACGGCGCATCAAAAGATGCGCCGTTAGTTCGATATTAGCTTTCGCGAACGTCGAATTCTACTTGCCATTTCTGACCGTTATCAGTCGAAATCGCTTCTAGGCAAAGTGTACCTAATTCAGTAACACGTGAAGCTAGCTTAACTGGAACTACTTCACCAATCGTGCGACCTTCCGAAACAGGAAGCGTTACTTGAATTGATGGTAGCTCTTCCATCTCTTCTGGCTGCCACCAATCAAGGTGAGTACCCGCAATATCTTCACGACGTACTGTTGAGCCAAAGAACTTAAATTGCACTGGCTGACCGATGATCAAACCGAACTCTTGGCTAGGAACGTCAGCGTGAGAGCCTTCTTCCATACCGAACGGTGCAACACATAGTGCTTCTAGTGGTGGCTCCATACCTGGAATGGCTGGCATAGCACTTTCGATACCCACGTAGTAGCTGCTTGCGATACCACCACGGATACGAACACCCTTACCTTGGCGAACAGAACCATAGTAAGACGCACCGCTTGCAACGGCTAAATCAAGATCTAAACCTTGAAGTAATTTCATCGGCTCTGAACCACCTGTTGTTAACCAGCTATTGATGATGCCAAGTAGACGATCAGAAAGCAGGTTAGACTTTAGTACACCACCGTTAAACAGAATAGCGGTAGGGCGGATAAAGCCTTCGTGCATTTGTTCAAATTGCTCAAACAGCTCTTCAACTGCTTGGCTTTGGCGGCTTAGGAAGCTTGCTACGTGACGAGATACTGCTGCATCTTGTGCGTAAGGTAAGCCCATTTGCGTTAATGCACCACGAGCCGTTTGTACTGGGTGTTCTTCAACTGATGTTTGTGGGAAGAAACCTTCAACAAGGGTTTGTTGTACTTCTTCTTGGGTCAGTTCAGTTTGAAGCGTACCACCAAGTAGTTTAGAGCCACGGCTTGGCACTACGATTGGCATTGCTTGCAGCTCTGCATCGTTCAATAGTGCTTCTTTAGCGTCACGACATGCGTGGGTAATTGCTAGTACCTGCCAAGGTTGTAGCTGTTTACCTTCTTGCGCTAGCTTCATCTTTAAACGATAAGCTAGAGCTAAGTCCATGTTGTCACCACCCAATAGGATGTGATCGCCAACAGCCACACGGTTTAGAGTTAGGTTACCGTCTTCTTCAGTCACCGCAACTAACGATAAATCCGTTGTACCACCACCGATATCAACAACTAGGATGATGTCGCCAACAGACACTTGGTCACGCCAGCTTTCATCATTGTTTTTGATCCAGCTGTATACCGCTGCTTGTGGTTCTTCAAGCAAAGTTAGGTGCTTAAAGCCAACATTGCGTGCCGCTTCAGCTGTTAGATCACGAGCTGCAGGATCGAATGATGCTGGTACTGTGATTGTCACATCTTGATCGAAGATTGGCGTTTCAGGATGTTGGAAGTTCCAAGCATCTGCCATGTGCTCAAGATATTGTTGTGTCGCTTCTAGTGGTGATACTTTTACCACTTCTTCTGGGCTATTTAATGGTAAGAATGCATCACGACGGTTTACACCACCGTGACATAGCCAGCTTTTTGCACTAGAGATAAGACGAATAGGTGTTTTACTACCTAGTGAACGTGCCATTGCACCAACAATTGCGTTTGGCTTTGCATTCCAAGGAAGTGCAGTATCACCTTCAGCAAGTTCTGACTCATGTGCTTGGTACATGAATGAAGGAAGTTGGCTTTTCTCTTCCACGCTACCTGGGTTGGTTAGCTGTGGAATTGGCATTACCGTCACATCAGCGTTCTCATCTTGTAGATCAACATAAGATAGCACGCAGTGTGTTGTACCTAAGTCGATACCAACGCTGTAACGGTGTTGTTGTGTGTCTTGCATTATAATTCTACCTCAGCGGCTGCGATGATATGTGCATCGTGGCCTTCTGCCAATTTAGGCAATTTAACTTCTGTTACTTTCCAACCACGGTGGATCAAAGTACCGTTAAATGGTGCTTCACCAACCACATTACCTGTTAGGCGTACTTCAGATGCGTTGAAGTCTTGTGGTAGGGTGATACGTGTTTCTTCTTCTTCAGTGCGTACTGGCGCAAAGCTGAAGTATTCGTTTAATACCTTTTGACCGCCTTCGTGAATAACACGAGCTGCTGCACCGATATCGGCATCAGCATAGCCTTTAAGATCTTCTTGCATGAAGTCGATAAAACGTGCTTCTTGTTGTAACAGAGAAAGCAACTGAAGGGCAGCTTCAGGTGTAGATGTTTTCAGCTTAGGTTCAACTTCAACCTCAACAATCTTCTCTACAACCTTTTCAACTTCGACAATTTTCTCAATTGGTTTCTCGACAATCTTCTCAACGATCTTTTCGACAGGTTTTTCAACTTCGACGATTTTCTCTACTTCGATTTCTTTTTCGATAATCTTTTCAACTTCGACTGGTTTACCTTTTTTCGTTAGGTACATAACCAATAGAATTAGAACTAGAGCGCCTAACCATGCGTGACCCATGTCGATAGTAGTTGGCACAGCCGACAAATCAACGTGCATCTTAGAAAAATCAAAAGCCATATTTGTTTACTCTTAGCGGTTAAAGGGCGATTCGTTTAAATAATAAGTGTGAATCAGCTTTAAATAATTAGTCGAATATTATCATAGACGTATTCAAAAGGTGCCAGTAACGGCGTGTTTTTTTGCTTAAATACGAGAACAAATGGTCTCTTAGCCTAATTTGCAAGCAAAATATTAAGTTAAATAGCAGTGTAGGCTATCCATTTGACACATCCATGATCATCTTGCTGAGTGAAATGGGGACTGTTGCTAGCGTTTTCAAGCTAACTCTCTGTATTAAAAAGGTATGGTTGAAAATCCGTTGACGATGTCATTAATCTTAAAATTAGTGCTTGATAAGGGGAGTTCTGTGGTGGTTCAATACGATAAAATTAGTATTAAGACATAACTCAATATTCGGTTGTTATGTTAGGAAATAGGTCAAGATATGTCATCTGATTACTACGGCACTAGTGCCGCTTATGCGCGTAAAGAAGCGGGTTACCGTGAAAAAGCATTGAAAATTTACCCATGGGTATGTGGTCGTTGTTCTCGTGAGTTTGTTTACTCAAATCTACGTGAACTGACTGTTCATCACGTTGATCATGACCATACCAATAACCCTGAAGATGGCAGTAACTGGGAACTACTTTGCTTGTTCTGTCACGATCATGAGCATGAGAAATACACTGAAGCTGAAAATGGTCAAAGCAGCTTGATCCGCGCTGGCGAAGATGACCATCAAGCTGCAACCTTTAATCCATTTGCTGATCTAAAAGCGATGATGGAAAAAGGGAAGAAATAACGCTCACTGTGTTATCAGTTAAAAGAAAAGGGACGATAAGCGTCCCTTTTTTGTTGTGTGGCGTTTTTTATATTTTAGATAACGAGTTTTTAAGTACCTAGAATTTGTAACGGCAAGCTCAGTAGCGTGTCGCCAGTACCAGCGAAGTACCAAATAATTCCCATTAAGGATGCCACTAAGCCGACGTACCAGACGAAAGAGAAGATCTGACCATAACGATCAAGGGGTAATAAGTGGCTATGATGACGTTGTTTCCATTCAAAGATGATCTCAATACAGCCCATGATCAGTAAGAAACCAAATAAGGTTAAGCCAAGCGAGTAGCTTAATACTACACCACCAATAGCAGCGCAAGCACACAGTACAATACCTAGCTTGCTGTTCATAGAAAAGCTAATGCTTTTAAGTACATGACCACCATCAAGGGGCAGAATTGGCAGTAAGTTGAACAGGTTTAATAGGGCGTTGAATACTGCAAGTCCGGCAAAGAACATCTCGCCCGTGATCCAATATGCCACCATACAAATCAGCGACATGATCAAACCAAACAGTGGTCCCATGATAGAAATCACCACATCTTGCCAACGCGTATTTATTTTCTCATCACTTAACGCTAAACCGCCTAGAAATGGAATTAAGTAAATGCCTTTGGTTTTCATACCAAAGTATTTCATTGCACGTACGTGACCATATTCATGGAACATTAAACAAGCGATCAAGGCTAACGCAAATTGAAACGAGAATAGCCATGAATAAGCGGCAAGACTGGCGGATGCTAATACCACTTTAATTAATTTGGCACTTTTTAAGGCTTTCATGCCAAGGGAAACTAAACCAATTAAGCTAAAGCGTTTTTCTGGCTCAATAGGGGTGTGGGGTGTTTGGCGTTCAATGTCTTTTTCGTTGCGCTCACCTTGGGCAATCACTTGATTGTTTACCAGAGCTTGATAACTAATTAAGAACGGCTGCCATGAAAGATTACAGGTTAATTTACACTCGATAATGCTTTCACCATTTTGTAGCTCAAATTGGTGGTGAAAGTCGTTGTTGTCTGATGCTGAGGCATCTTTTTGTGAGACTAGCGTGTTGTCCCAGAACAACTGTTGCCAGCCAGCAAGTGAACCTTCTAAACGAAGCGGTTTACCTAAAAAGTCATCTAGTTGAAGCAGTTCCAATGCGTTACCTGTCTATTTAAGGTGAATGAAAAAATTATACGGGAAAAAGCACAATGTTATAGTGTTAATGTGTAACCAGTTATGGATAATTCAGTACTTCTTTTATTTTATCTATATTTTTGTTAACCCATTGTTTATCAATGGCTCCCCATCGCTCAATATGATAGTGACCTGAATGATTTCGCTCACCTCTAGTTTGTTTGAACTTACAAATAATATCGAGCTCGTTGAGACTTTTAATCGTGTCCTGTGCTGTACGTCGGGGCATACCAGAATGTTTGATAATAGCTGGTACGTTATCGATGCCATTGTCGATTAAATATGCCATGTAAAGACGTCGATAAAAGCTGGATTTGGTTTTGCTGATGTCCATATCGCTCCCTATTTATTACGATTTTATTAGAAATAATCAGAGTATTTTTAAAATATACTATTTTCGTTTAAGAATGTAATTAATTGTAATTTAACTGAATAATAATTATAGAATTTATTAATTAAAAATGGGTCATAAAAATCACGTTTTTAATATTGAATTAAAACTTAATCTACAAGATCTAAGACTAATATCTAAAAAAACTAAGAAAGGGAGAAAATTAACATTATTTAGTTAGGGAATAACGGGTAAAACACTTATCATGTCTACTGTTAATTATTATGCATTCTATTGTCATCACCAAGAGATAATAGCAGGCACTTAGGCGCTATACATGACTCAACGAAATAAACCGACGTTCACATTATCTCTTCTGCATCCTCGTTATTGGGGAACACTATTATTGATTGGCTTAATGTATCTATTAAGCTGTCTTCCATATTCTTGGCAAGTCGTGTTAGGTAAAAATATTGGTCGTTTAGCGATCAAATTAATGAAAAAACGCCGCCGTACGATCGAGCGCAATCTAGAGCTTTGTTTTCCTGCAATGTCAGAGGAAGACAAACAAGTTTTGATCAAAGAAAATATCGACAATACAGGTATGGCTCTGTTTGAAACGGGTATGGCATGGTTTTGGTCCGATGCACGTGTAAATCGTCACGTTACCATTGTGGGTCTTGAGCACATGGAAACGCTAGCCAAAGAAGGCAAAGGGGCGTTAATGGTTGCCGTTCACTCTATGAATCTAGAGTTAGGCGCACGTGCGTTTGGTATCAAAATGTCAGGCATGGGCGTTTATCGCCCTAACAATAACCCTTGTTTTGATTACTTTCAGTACTTAGGACGTTCTCGCTCTAACCGTACTTTGATTGATCGTAAAGACGTAAAAGCTATGCTGCATGCACTGCGTACAGGTGAGCGTGTATGGTATGCACCAGATCATGATTATGGTCGTCGCCGTTCAACCTTTGCACCTTTATTTGCAGTAGAGCAAGCTTGTACTACAACAGGCACCAGTTTGCTGGTGGACAATACTGATTGTGCTATTGTTCCTTTTACTATGGTGCGAGATGACAAAGGGCATTACACCTTAACATTGCGTAAGCCTGTGGAAGGATTCCCTAAAAATGATCCTGATGCGGCAGCGGTGTTCATCAATAAAATTGTTGAAGAATCTATTATGGCAGCACCAAGCCAATACATGTGGCTACATCGCCGCTTTAAAACGCGCCCTGAAGGACAAGCGTGTTTGTATCAAAACAGTTAAAACAAAAGCTGTAAATCATACAATTTATTTATGTTTAACTTAGCCCGTCGTTGCACGGGCTTTTTCTTGCTTTTTTCGAGACTTTTGACCTGATAAGTAAAGCTTAATAAAAGCTGTATAGCATAGATCGTTGTCACGGTTAGACTTGCAACATATACGATACTCAACATAAAATACTGTTACTAACTGCTTAGAAATCCTATCAATATTATTAGAATTAACGACACCCTAAGTAGTCTTAAAATGTAACGGGATTATTTTTGCTATGAAAAAATTCACAGCGCCAACATTTAAAAAAGAATTTTTACACCCTAAATACTGGCCTGTTTTATTGCTAATGGGCGTAATGTATTTAATTAGCTGGCTGCCATATTTTATTCAGTTTCGCTTAGGCCAAGGTGTTGGTCGTTTAGCGATGCATTTTATGAAAAGTCGTCGTCAAACCGTAGAGCGAAATCTTGAGTTGTGTTTTCCTAATATGGAAGAGCCAGAGCGCCAAGCAATAATTAAACAGAATATAGACAATACAGGGCTAGCCTTGTTTGAAACTGGCATGGCATGGTTTTGGCCTAACCTTCGTGTTGAACGTCATGTTACCGTTGAAGGTATTGAGCATGTCACTAAGTTGCAAGAGCAGGGGAAAGGTATTCTGTTAATTGCAGTCCACTCGATGAACCTTGAATTAGGTGCACGTGCATTTGGTATGCAAACACCTGGAGTGGGTGTATATCGTCCGAATAACAACCCATGTTTTGATTATTTCCAGTTTAAAGGCCGTATTCGTTCAAACAAGCACATGCGTGATCGTAAAGATCTTAAGGGTATGTTCCGTGATTTAAAGCAAGGTGAAATGCTTTGGTATGCACCGGATCATGATTATGGTCGCGGTCGAAATTCAACATTTGCGCCATTATTTGCTGTAGAGAAAGCCTGTACAACAACAGGTACTAGCCTTCTAGTAGATAGCACAGGTGCAGTGCCATTGCCTTTTGCGATGATCCGTAATAGTGATAGTGGGCAATATACCTTGAAAATTTTCCCACCATTGGAAGAGTTTCCACATAAAGATTCAGATGCCGCAGCGGCTTATGTTAATAAAGCGGTTGAGCGTTCGATCTTAGCTGCACCATCGCAATATATGTGGTTGCATCGTCGCTTTAAAACACGTCCGGAAGGGGAACCTTCTTTATATAAGTAGTGTTTTAAATTGAAAATTAAAGCCGAAGATATTGATTATCTTCGGCTTTTTTATTGATTCTTTGTTTAAGTTTTAATTAGAAATCGTAAGTAATGCTCACAGTACTGTAGATTTCATCATTACTCTTATCACTCGCCACTTCAGTATTGTAGATATATTGCGTATCAATCATTAGCGCCACATTATCGATTAAACGGTTCTTAATATACGCTTTAATGTCATACGTCGTATTTGAACTACCGTAATCCACGTTACCATCGAACCCAGCAGAGAATGTTGGGGTGAATACTTTTTTACCGCGCACGAATGCATTAGCAATAAGATTTTTTTCTCTTTGATTTGGGTAATCAGGATCGGTACTTTGACGCTTGCTCCAGCGGTAACCGGGACCACCACCGACCACTAATTTAGTGGTTTTCGTGTCGTAAAATTTGTAACCTAAACCCGTTGAAACAATGTATTCACTACGATAGGTACCAAACTGATCATGGTTATAGGTATTGCTTAAATACGTAAAAGAATGCGGCCCCATGGCAAATTCATTATTAAGATTAATTTGGTATTTATTTACACCATCTTCTTCTTCGGTACTGTCGGTATAGTACGAACTTAGGGCTAACTTATTTGACCAATTATTTTTCTTATAGCGCAACTCTGTCGCGGAGTTGAGTGACATAGAGGTTTTAGTTGTTTTGGAATAGATAAAGCCTAGCTTTGCTGAACCATCAAACGGTGATTTATCTTCTTCTGTTGTTGTCGTATCTGTTGCAGCTAAAGCGGTATGACACAAAATGCCAGTAAGCGGGATTAAGAGGTATTGTTTCATTGTCTCGCAGCCAAAATAAGAATTCGCGGAGCAATGTAGGTTAGCTTGGTTATTATAGTGTCAGGATTTTGTGATAGCTATGTGCGAAATATAGCGAGAATCACTAATACGATTGGCTAGTATTTTTCAAATGATTGATTAAGCGCTGATTTGCGTTATAGAGTTGCTTAAACTTCTCACTATTGCCATTTTCACGATCAGGGTGCCATTTTAAGGCTAAGCGACGCCATTGTTTACGTACTTCTGGTAATGAGGCCGTGTTTGGCAACTCAAATAAGGCAAAATCATCATCAATAGATAGGCTGTGAATACTCTCTGTTTCATTATTTATATGTTGTTGATATCGCTTCCAAAAAGAACGCAATAACGATTCAATCGCGTCTTCATCTGCATGGTAATTATGCCAATCTAAATAATATTCGCGTAGAGGATCGGCTTTTTCCAAATGATGGCTTTGATAAACAATATTAAGCAGTTGAATATCCATAGCTTCAACTTGTAGCCATTGTTTTGGAAATAGCAAAATTTGCAATTGATAGAGGGCATTCATTAACAGGAAATTACGTTTAAAAAGATCTTTGTTGCTATCTTCATCGAGGGTATCGAGCATCTTTTTATCACGTAATGTTTGGCTTAATGTGTGGATCATCCAGCCTTTAGGTTGGTGCTGCAGCAAAGATAAAATCGGCCAAATCAATGGATTCTCATGCTCAAGCTGGATATCTGCAGGCTGATGATTCATTGGCTTTCCATTATCTTAGTAACTTATTTATGAATGACTTAAGATTAATGTAGCAAATTTTTTACAAGAAGCAGAGTGTATAAGTGGGAAAAAACAAAAAAGGCTAGCACATGGCTAGCCTTTTAACTCATTGTTTATTAATTACATAAACAGTGAGTAGAAGATTGCAGAGATAGAAATCAGACCAATCACTGTTACGAAAACGTTGCTGATTGCGCCAGAGTATTTCTTCATTGCTGGAACTTTTTTGATTGCGTACATTGGCATGATAAATAGCAACATCGCAATAATCGGACCACCAAGGCTTTCAATCATACCTAGGATACTTGGGTTTAGTGTTGCTACCGCCCAAGTTGTTACTAGCATGAAGATTGCAGTAAAGCGGTTAAGTGCCTTGTTTGAAATCTCTTTGTTCTTATCACGTGCAACTTTGATCACTAGACCATTTAGACCTTCACTTGCACCTAAGTAGTGACCAAGGAAAGACTTAGTAATAGCGATAATAGCAACAATTGGTGCTACGTAAGCAATAACAGGTGTATCGAAGTGGTTCGCTAGGTAAGTTAGGATCGATACGTTGTTCGCTTTTGCTTCTGCTAGGTTTTCAGGTGATAGACTGAATACACAGCTGAATACGAAGAACATTACTGTTAATACCATCATGATGTGAGCACGAGCAAGGATGCGTGAACTTTGACGCTCTGCGTTTTCGCCATGCTCTTTTTGTGTTGCTACAGCAAATGATGAGATAACAGGGGAATGGTTAAATGAGAAAACCATTACGAGTAAAATTAGCCATACCGCCAGCATTACAGCGTTCATGCCGCCATCTGCTGGGATCACATTGTGGAAAATAGCGTCATTCCAGTAAGGGATTAGGTACAGTGCAAGCATCAGTAGTACTGCTACGAATGGGAATACTAAGATACTCATTGCTTTGACAATTAGCTGCTCACCTAAACGAACAATAGCCATTAAACCAAGGATCAGAACCAATGCAAGAATAGCGCGTGCTGGTGGCTCAATACCTAGTTGATTTAGCATGAAGCTTTCAACTGTGTTTGTTAAAGCAACACTGTAAACCAACAGAATAGGGTAGATAGCAAAGAAATAAAGTAATGTGATCACTTTACCCATGCCTTTACCAAAGTGCTCTTCAACAACTTCAGTAATATCTGCACCCGGGTTAGAGCTTGATAGTACAAAACGTGTCATTGCGCGGTGAGCAAAGAACGTCATTGGGAATGCTAGCACTGCCATTACTAGTAATGGAATTAAGCCGCCAACACCCGCATTAATTGGTAGGAATAATGTACCTGCACCTACGGCTGTACCGTATAGGCCAAGCATCCATAATGTGTCACTTTTTTTCCACCCTAACTTTGTGCTTTGTGCTGAAGTCGTCGCTGTTGATTTTTGTGCGGTGCCCATAATGGACATCTCCTTTATAAGTATAATGTTTAACTTTCAAAGGGCTGAGTTATTCTTTCGTCCTTGGTCGCATACGCGAAGAGCAACAGATAAAGCTTCAGTAATAGAAGTGGGAACGTGCGTATTGATGGTGAAATACGATATTTAATGAAATATGTATTGGGTGACAGGTCCGTCGTCGATCAGTGTTTCCGTGCTGACATCAAGCAAGTTGTATCAATCTCTGCTGTGAGTCTCTCTTATAATAACCTTGTAAATAGTGCCCCTATGGAAGAGCGCGCATTATAGGGGAAAAATTCGTGGTTCAACAATTTTTGCAGAGAAAAAAAATGCGTTTGCTTACAAAGCATACAAGTGCGTTAACGTTATATTAATAACATTATTATGCAGTGATAAAGGTGGGATTTTTATGTAATAAAAGTGTATATATTAGTTGAAATATGCAATTTTTATAACTAAAAAGCATTTTAAACTATATTTTGAATAATACACCTCAAGTATATTTTTTACAATATTATTTTAATGCACGCAAAAAAAGTTTAAAAAAAAGGAAGGCACTTGGCCTTCCTTTTTTACGCAATATAAAAAGATTAATCGCGGAAATTGTCGAACTGGAATGGTTGACCTAGTTCTTGTTCACGTACAAGCGCCATTGTTGCTTGTAGATCGTCACGCTTCTTACCAGTAACACGTAGTTTGTCACCTTGGATAGAAACTTGAACTTTCAATTTCGCATCTTTAATTGCTTTCACTAATTTCTTAGCGTTTGTACCTTCAACACCTTGCTTGAATTCGATGTTTTGAGATGCAGTTTTGCCAGAGAAAGTCACTGCTTTACGCTCAAGTGCGTTCGCATCAACACCACGTTTAGCTAGGTTATTACGTAAAATTGCAACGATTTGGTCTACTTGGAATTCAGACTCAGATGTGATTTTTACGATTTCTTTGTTTAATTCAATGCTTGATTCAACATTACGGAAGTCGAAACGCGTATCTAGTTCACGCTTTGAGTTGTCTACCGCATTTTTGATTTCTACTGAATCTACTTCTGAAACAATATCAAAAGATGGCATGTTTATGGCCTCTTATCTTAAGTCTAGGGGAGTGATTCCCATCTACATATAACACGTATAGTATACCGTTTATTAAAATAGGAGAAGATGATTTGCTTCTCCTAATGTCCGGTATATCAAAACATCAAATTGTTTTAATTGATATTTTAGCTCTGTGCCGTTTTCACTGCATCCGCTAACATATCCAGCATTTTCACAGTATCGTTCCAGTCAATGCATGGGTCAGTAATGGATTTACCGTACACCAATTGATCAAGCTTGTTTTCGATAACTGCTTGGTTGCCTTCTTCTATAAAGCTTTCCGCCATGATACCCGCAATAGATTGGCTGCCATTTTTAATTTGTTCACAAATATCGGCAGCAACATCTAATTGACGTTTATGTTGTTTTTGACAGTTACCATGACTGAAATCGACAACTAAACGGGTTGGTAAATCAAACTCTGCCAGTGCATCACACGCATTCGCAATATCGTCAGCATGGTAATTAGGCATTTTGCCACCACGTAAAATGATATGACCATAAGGGTTACCTGAAGTACGGTAAATGGTCATTTAGCCATTTTTCGCTGGTGAGCAGAAAAGGTGAGAAGCACGGGTCGCGCGGATAGCGTCAATTGCAATTTTAGTATTGCCGTCAGTGCCATTTTTGAAGCCAACAGGACAGGACAATGCTGATGCCATTTCGCGGTGGATCTGAGATTCTGTTGTACGAGCACCAATTGCGCCCCAACTTATAAGATCAGCCAAGTATTGACCTGTGATCATATCGAGAAACTCAGTCGCTGTTGGTAAACCTAATGCATTAATATCAACAAGCAGCTTACGTGCTTTTTTCAAACCAGCGGCTAAATCTAAACTGCCATCTAAATGAGGGTCGGATACTAAACCTTTCCAGCCAACTACGGTTCGTGGCTTTTCGAAATAGGTACGCATCACAATTAGCAATTGGTCTTTATATGTTTCTTGTACAGCAACAAGGCGCTTCGCGTAATCAACAGCTGCATCGGTATCATGAATAGAACATGGACCAACAATGACAAGCAAACGGGAATCTTTGCCCATTAAAATTGCTTCGATTTGTTTACGAGCATGATCAACATGCGCAGCAATTTCATCTGTCATTGGTGATGTAGCTTCAATTTCAGCTGGAGTTGGCATCAAGCCCAAACTCACGGTGCGAAGTTCATCTGTTTTCATTGGCATAATATGTTTGCCTACCTTGGGTATATCTGTAATAACCTCGGTAAGATAGCCCAAAAATCGATTTTAATAAACCAAACTTGTGATATAGCGTAGCTTTTAGTTGCGATCGTAACAAGATTTTACAACCGCTGATGATTTTCTCATCAAGAATACGATGAGATGAAAACTGTGATGGATATGAATGAGTTATGCTTTATTTCTTGCCTCTCAATTCAACACAAAGTAAGGTCGATAAACAGTAATCGTGTTTAACAGCTCAAATTGTATGAGCAATGTTAAGCGCTTTTCTCATTAACAAGGAAGTATTGGTGCTTTATGACAACTGAAAATGAATTAACGTTAACAGCGCTGTTAACGTCATCAGTGCAGCTGACTGGACTAGAAAGCGGGGAGATTGGCTTGGTATCACTCGACGATCTGATTGCGCATAACATGGGGATTCACCCTTGTGCTGTCACAAAGCCAGAATCATTATCGCCACAAGCGAAACTCGCTTTTCTGGAGGCAATTGACGCTTCAGACGATCAAACACCGTTAGCTGAGTTATTCGTCGCCAAACTTAGCCAGCTATTAATTGAAGCCGCTGCAAAACAAGGCGATGCGCCATTAAAAGTGCGTTTAACCAGTGATGATTCGTATGCGCGTAGTCACCTGCTAGGGGCAGAAGTTGAAGCGGAAGAAATCAACCCAGTGATGGGGCTTCGTGGCGCTTCGCGTTTAGGTCATGCTGATTTTCGTAAATCCTTTGAATTAGAGTGTGAAGCGATTAAACGTGCTCGATTAGATGCGAAAAATATCGAATTGGTTGTACCGTTTGTTCGTACCTTTAGTGAAGCTGCAACCGTGATTGATTTACTGGCAGAGCAGGGGTTATGTCGTGGTGCGGATGGGCTTAAAGTCTCTATGATGTGTAGCGTTCCTGCTAATGCATTACTTGCTGAAACCTTCTTACAATATTTCGATGGTTTTGTTATTGATATTGAGCAGTTAGCGCAATTTACATTAGGTTTAGATATTGATAATACATCATTACATTACATGCCAGATGCGCAAAACGACGCATTATTGCAGTTGGTGAAAATGCTATTAAATGCTGTGGAAAGCTCACATAAACCTTGTTTGGTTTACAGTCGTTTTATTGAAGATGCTCCACGTTTACGTGCTTGGCTACAAGATCAAGGCGTGAGCCAAGTGATCAGCTAGAGCTTGATTTAAAAAATAATTTGATACAAAAACGGCATGATGTGGTTCATTTAACTGAATACATCATGCCGTTTTTTATTGGTGTTTTAAGCGACTAATTAGCCTTGCTCTTTCATTGCAGAAACCACAGATGGATCATTTATAAGGTTAAACAGCATGCTTTTCGCTGAAGCACGTTGTGCATCGGATAATACTTTTTTCGGGTTATCACGGTGTAGAGTGATAATGCTTTTCACAAACTTGCTATTAGTGCCTGATAGTTCGTAAACATAGCGTAACGTATCAAGCAGCTCTTTTTGTGGCAGGCTATATACTGCCATTTCACAACTTAGCCCATCCATTGCAAGGAAGTTATTCACTTTCTCTCTTAATTCAGCATCAAACTTTGCTTTGGCTTCATAGCCATCAATTAAAGCTTGTACTCTATCGGCGATGGCTACAGGTACTTCCATTGTTTTTGTTTTTTGAGTCATTGCAGATTCTCCCGAGATGGCTGTCATGTTTATAAATCAGTAACCAATACATTAACGATATAATGCTTCAATTACAAAGGTGATATAGCTTTATGTTTGGTGTTTTGGATAAGTTGTAGCTGAACAATCAATTCATCTAAACGATAGACTAACTGTCTGGTTAACCATAGATAACCATAAGGCCCTAATAAAATCGAGTCTTTGGGTTGTGGAATTTGTAACGCCATTTCTTTCAGTTGATGAACATCTGGCAGATCGAGCGCTGTATGATTGTGATCGGCAAGTTGATTTAAAATTTGTACGATTTGCTGTTGGTAAGCTTTAAGCCCAGTTTGCGCTAATAGTTGCCGACGACCAATATCAGAACTCCAATGGGTTTCTATTAACTGTTCAATCAAACTTATCATTGAACTTTGAATGGTTACGATGGCTTTATAGTGACCTGCAGATTTCTTATTTTCTTTTTGCACATTGGGCAACAAGCTCACCATTTGAATTTGACGTTCATTTACCTGCGACTTAATACGCGACAAAATTTTAATGCTAGGAATATGAGCAGAAGCATGGGCTTGGTATAGCTGACGTAAATCATGCAGGTTGTTATTAAACAGTTGATCCCACTGGTATTGGGCGCGAATAGGAAACAGCATGGAAAATGCCATTGCGATTAAGCTACCAATAATAATATTGGTGACTCGCCACATTGCAACAGAGACTTCTTGCTCGCTGTTGCCTTGATAGGCCACGATGATCAGCGTCATTACTGCTAAGAAAAAGATGTAAGTGTTTTTACCGTGAGATTTTAATGACAGTAAAAAGCACCAAGTTAGCATCCATACGGGTACAAAATCCGCCAAATTTTGAGGGAAAAATACCGTCACTAAACCTAATATTGCGCCGAGTAGTGTACCGCCAACACGCTGGAAACCTTTTTGTTTGATAACGCCAGCGTAAGGTTGCATTAGCACCACGGCGACAGTAACAGGTCCCCACATTGAATGGGGAACGGGTACGAAAGTGTAAAATACAAGGCTAAAAGCAATCGCAAGTGTGACACGAAGAGCGTGTGCAAACTGCGCGTGGGTAAGCAGTAAAAGCTTTAACCGTGAATACATAACGTGCCGTATAAGTGGATGATAACGTGACGTAATTATGCGACTTAAATCACACTTCATCCACCAGTTTATTGGCTATAGGTATCGAAATATTAAGGAATTCGTCAGATATGTGATGGCACGCCTTTGAAAGTTTATCGGCAGATCAGCTTTCTTGGGATCACTTCGACGCCTTGTTGATAATCTCCCTTAATTGCTGATAAAGCGAGCTGTAGCGCACAATCAGCGATAAGATCAAACTGTTGCGGTAATGATTGAATCTTATTAGGTAGAAAGTCTAACAATCGATTATCACCAAAGGTGGCTAAATAAGTTTTTGCCATTATCTCTGGGTGCTTGAGTAAGCAATCCAGAATCCCTTCAAAAAGTGTGTAAGAAGTAGCAAGTACGGCCTGTGGGAAAACACCGTCTTGAATCCATTGTTCAGCTATTTGCGCTCCATGTTGCTGGCTAAATTGTTCGCCATAACTGATCTGCACTTGGTTATCTTTATTACTATTCGTTAATGCAGAATGAAAACCTTGTTCGCGCTCTTTGGATACCCCAAGATCAGGCACCGCGCCAATTAAACCAATAGATGAAATAGGCTGAGAGAGTAGGGCTTTCGTAAGCGCATAAGCCCCTTCAAGATCCTCGCTGATCACCGAGGCGAAATATTCATCATCTAAAGCACGGTCAATCGCAATAACAGGTGTACCTTTAGCTTGTACTTGTCGGTAGAAATCATTGTCTGCTGGCAGTGAGCTTGCCACGATCAGTGCATCAAGTTTGCGACTGAGTAAGATCGTTGCCACATTCACTTCTGTATCAGGATCGTCATCAGTACAGGAAATAATCACTTGGTAACCCGCTTTACGGGCATTGAGTTCTAATAATTTAGCAATTTTGGCATAACTGCTGTTTTCAAGATCTGGAATGATCAAGCCTAAAGATTGGCTACTGCTAGCGCGAAGAGAAGAGGCGGCGTGGTTAGGGCGATAGTTGTGGGCATTAACGACAGCAAGCACTTTTTGCTGTGTTTTTTCGCTAATACGATATTGCTCTGCCTTACCATTGATAATGTAGCTTGCTGTGGTTCTTGAGACGCCAGCAAGTTTTGCGATTTCATTTAATGTCATTAGTTAATCATTCTATTTAAGCACTGAAATTTGGTGCACTACGCCACAAAGTACCCATTTATAGCGTTAACCTATATTCATTAATTGCGATTTGAAGCCAATTTGTGCGCTTCATCATAGATCCAGTGATTACCTCGCTAGGATCAATTGCAATATTAGCTGAAACGATTCAGTATGCAAGCTGAAAGGTTTCAGTAGAGTGTAAAGCAAATGTAGCTGAATGATTGTACTGAAACTTTTAATTTGACTAGTTGCTGAAACGATTCAGCTTTCAGCGACTAGTCAGTAAAATAATTAAGCAAAGATTCGATAAGCTCGGAGAAAAAGATGCTGTCATTAACTCAACATGATATTGCTTTGCGGAAATCGGCAAACAATAAACAAGATGCAATTAAAGCACTTGCTGCAGATCTAGAGGCTGAAGGGCTAGTACGTACTGGCTATGTGAACGGGATGCTAACCCGTGAATCGCAAAATTCGACTTACCTAGGCAATGGTATTGCGATCCCTCATGGCACAACAGATACCCGCGAATTGGTGAATAAAACAGGGGTAAAAGTTCATCAATACCCACAAGGTGTCGATTGGGGTAATGGTCAAACCGTTTATCTTGCGATCGGTATCGCCGCTAAATCTGATGAACACCTATCGATTCTAAAGCAATTAACCAAAGTACTCTCTGCTGATGGTATTGAAGAGAAGCTAAAACATTGTGATAGCGCAGATCAGGTAATTGCCATTTTAATGGGTGCTGAGCAATCAGAAGCAGAATGTAATAGTCAGTTAATCTTAAAAGATTTTCCGGTAAACGATGTATTGCAGTTAAGTGCTGTTGCCGCGGGTTTAATAAAGCAGCAAGGTTTTGCTGACAAGCAGATGGTAGCAGACGTTATTAGTAAAGACCCAAGTTACCTAGGTCAGGGCCTATGGCTAATAAGCAGTGATCAACAGGTTGAACGCACCGCTATTGCGGTTGTTACGCCTGCACAAGCGTTTGAATATCAATCTCAGTCAGTAAAAGGTTTGATTGTTATCGCTGCTGCAAATAGCAGTTATGTTGCAAATATCGAGCTTCTTACGTCGCTGATCTTTAACAATAAAGTTGAGGCATTTCTTGCTTCAAGTCCCGAGCAAATGTGTAACGCACTAACCCAAGTACTACTGGATGGTAATACCGCTGTTTTCGCGATTAAAAACCCACACGGTTTACACGCACGTCCTGGGGCAATGTTAGTGAATACCACCAAGCAATTTGATGCTGATATTCAAGTATTAAACTTATCGAATCAAGGTAAATCAGTGAATGCTAAAAGCTTAATGAAAGTGATTGGGCTTGGTGTGAAATGCGGGAATGAGCTGCAATTTACCGCAAGTGGTAGTGATGCAGAAGAGGCACTAGCAGCAATTGGTCAAGCTATTGCTGATGGCTTAGGTGAGAAACTGTAAGGCTTACAGAATGATGAAAAATACAATGAATAATCCTGCAGTTAAAGTTGTCACCGTGACATTAAATCCTGCTTTAGATCTGATTGGTCATTTATCAACACTCACAGCAGGTACTGTGAATGTGGTTGACCAAGGCTCGCTTCATCCGGCGGGAAAAGGCGTCAACGTTGCTAAGGTACTGGCTGAATTAGGCGCAGAGGTAACAGTGACAGGGTTACTTGGTGCAGATAATCAAGAAGGCTTTTGTCAGCTATTTGAACAAATTGGCGTTACCGATAAGTTTGTTCGCGTGGCGGGTGCGACAAGAATTAACGTTAAGTTAGTTGAACAAGACGGACGTGTAAGTGATATCAACTTCCCGGGTGTTAGCGTAACGCATGATGATATTGCGCAGTTCGAAGCAACCTTATTTGAGCTAGCTGAGAGTCACGATGTCTTTGTACTTGCAGGCAGCCTACCGCGCGGTATTTCACCACAGCAATGTGCGTTATGGATCGAAAAACTGCAACAGCTTGGTAAGCAAGTATTGTTTGACAGCAGTAAAGCGGCGTTTGAAGTCGGACTCGAAGCTAAACCTTGGCTGGTTAAACCAAATGATGAAGAGCTAGCTGAGTGGGCGAAACGTGAATTAGTATCTGAAAGCGACATCATCGAAGTTGCGGAGCAATTATCTAATAAACATATCGATAATGTTGTTGTGTCATTGGGTGCTAACGGTGTGATGTGGCGAGATAGTGAAGGTTGGCTGCGTGCTAAACCACCCAAAATGACCGTAATGAGCACAGTTGGTGCGGGCGATACATTAGTTGCTGGAATGTGTTGGGGACATCTAAACGGTTGGAATAAAGCAAAAACCTTAAGTTTTGCTACTGCGCTTTCTGCCTACGCTGTTACCCAAGTAGGTGTTGGTGTAGATGATTTAGCAGCTGTAAAAAACATAGAAGATAGCGTTCAACTTTCATAAGAGCGCAACAATAACGTCGACAGTGTAGGGATTGAACAGATGAAGATTAGTATCGTTACCGCATGTCCAAGTGGCATTGCAACAACATTGATTGCCGCTGGATTATTAGAAAAAGCCGCAGCAGAGCTAAAATGGCAAGCTAATATTGAATGTCACACCACATTAAAGCCAACACAGTTATT
This sequence comes from Photobacterium leiognathi, assembly GCF_030685535.1. Lineage (NCBI taxonomy): Bacteria > Pseudomonadati > Pseudomonadota > Gammaproteobacteria > Vibrionales > Vibrionaceae > Photobacterium > Photobacterium leiognathi. Next base: position 1,505,660 of record NZ_CP131601.1, read on the forward strand.
AACTGAGCAACAAATTGAGCAATCAGACTACATTGTGATTGCTGCCAATGCAGAGGTTGATGAGCAGCGTTTTGTGGGTAAGAAAGTCTACCGCAGTGATGTTTCAGCATGCATGGAAAACCCAACAGCATGGCTACAAGAGGCGGTTAATCAATCGCAGGAATTGGTTGCTGAAAGTGTTGTAACAACACCTAATTCAAGCAAGAAAAAGATTGTGGCAATTACAGCGTGCCCAACAGGTGTTGCACATACCTTTATGGCTGCTGAAGCATTAGAAACGGAAGCTAAACGTCAGGAGTACGATGTTAAAGTTGAAACTCGTGGCTCTGTTGGGGCTAAAAACCAATTAACCGCAGAAGAAATTGAAGCTGCTGATTTGGTGATTATTGCCGCTGACATTGATGTGGATTTATCACGCTTTAATGGAAAGCCTCTTTATAAAACCAGTACGGGCTTGGCGCTTAAGAAAACAGCACAGGAAATTGATAACGCTTTTGCTCAAGCAGCGCCTTATCAACATAGTGTAAAAGAAACCACAGAGAAGAAAGAAGAGAAAGCAGGTGTGTACAAACACCTAATGACAGGCGTTTCCTACATGCTGCCATTAGTGGTTGCTGGTGGCTTATCAATTGCGTTGTCATTTGTTTTCGGTATCGAAGCATTTAAAGAGCAGGGAACACTAGCAGCAGCATTAATGAAAATTGGTGGTGATTCTGCCTTTGCATTAATGGTGCCTGTTCTGGCTGGTTTTATTGCTTTCTCCATTGCAGATCGCCCTGGTCTAGCGCCTGGTTTAATTGGCGGTATGTTAGCAAGTTCAACAGGGGCTGGCTTTTTAGGTGGTATCGTTGCAGGTTTCTTAGCAGGTTACAGTGCGAAATTCCTAGTGGAAAAAGTGAAATTACCGCAATCAATGGATGCCTTAAAACCTATCCTAATCATTCCATTCGTTGCTAGCTTAATTACTGGCTTGGTAATGATTTATGTTGTCGGTGGTCCAGTATCTGCGGCTATGGAAGGGTTAACCCATTTCCTTAATACCATGGGATCTGCGAATGCGGTTTTATTGGGTATCATTCTTGGCTGTATGATGTGTTTCGACCTAGGTGGTCCTGTTAATAAAGCAGCATATACATTTGGTGTTGGCTTATTAGCATCTCATACTTATGCGCCAATGGCTGCAGTAATGGCGGCGGGTATGGTGCCAGCTATGGGTATGGGTCTAGCCACTTTTCTTGCAAAACGTAAGTTCGCTGCAAGTGAAAATGAAGCAGGTAAAGCATCGTTTGTACTAGGCTTATGTTTTATCTCTGAAGGTGCGATTCCGTTTGCGGCACGCGATCCAATGCGTGTGATCCCATGCTGTATGTTAGGTGGTGCGTTAACAGGTGCATTATCTATGCTATTCGGTGCAAAACTAATGGCACCACACGGCGGTTTATTTGTTCTGCTTATTCCTAATGCAATTACACCAGCGTTACTTTACTTAGTCGCTATTATTGCAGGTACATTAGTTACAGGTATTTCTTATGCAATCCTGAAACGTCCAGAAGCAGAAAACAATTCATCACTTGTATCAGCGAAAGCTTAATCTTTTACTGACTCAAGCATAAACAAAAACGCCAGTATGCAGATAGTAAAAGCATACTGGCGTTTTTTATAGGTTTAGAAAGCCATTATTATTGTTGTGGCTTAGGCTTACGTGGTGCACGAGGTAAACCTGTTTCACGATCTGTAATAGGCTTACGGCGTTTAGGCTTGGCTGATTTAGGCTTATCACCACGAGATGCATTGTTACGGCTACGATTGTCACGACGTGGTTTACGCTCGTTATTTTCACCTTCTGCATCATCGCGAGGTTTCGCTGGTTTCTTGAACTTTGGTTTATAGTTCAAAATTGAAACTGGCACTTCTTTTTTAGGTTTAAAGCCTTCAATTTCTTTACGAACAATTAAGTGGCCTAATAGGCTCTCAATCATACATAGGTTTTTGAAGTTATCTTTTGATACAAATGAAATCGCTTCACCTGATGCGCCAGCACGACCTGTACGACCAATACGGTGAACATATTCTTCTGGTGGGAACGGTAAATCGTAGTTAACCACACGCGTTAATTGCTCAATATCGATACCACGTGATGCTACGCCAGTTGCAATTAAGTATTGCAGTTTGCCGTTTTTAAAATCTTCTAATAGCTGTGAACGTACGCCTTGGCTACGACCACTGTGGAAAGATTCTGCTTTAATACCGCGCTTTTCTAGCTGTGTTACTAATTTAGCCGCACCATGTTTGGTTTCAATGAAGATCAACGCTTGATCCCATTGTTGTTCTTGAATTAGGTGACTAAGTAATGACGATTTCATGTCTTTATCAACGGTCACTAACCATTGATCAATTTTAGGATCGGCAGAGGCGTCTTTAGCGACTGAGATTTCAATCGGATTACGTACTGCAGTTTTTGCTAGGAAGCGCACCTGATCAGATAAAGTTGCTGAGAACAGCATGTTTTGGCGTTCAACCGGTAAGCGCTCAACGATCTTATTAATGTCTTCAATAAAGCCCATATCAAGCATACGGTCGGCTTCATCAAGCACTAAAATTTCAATCGCATCAAAGTGAATCGCACGTTGGGTGTACATATCTAACAGACGACCCGGTGTTGCCACTAAAATATCGACACCTTCAATTAAACGACGTTTTTGTGGTTCGTAATCCACACCACCGTACATCGCCATTGATTTAAGGTTTAAGTGTTTGCTGTATTGCTTAATGTTGTCTTCTACTTGTACAGCCAGTTCACGAGTAGGGGCAAGAATTAATGCACGCACACGCTTAGGGCGAACCTTAATGCCATCATTTAGCATTTGTAAGATTGGTAATACGAAACTCGCTGTTTTACCTGTACCTGTTTGCGCAGCAGCCATCAGGTTTTTACCTGTTAGAGCAACTGGAATGGCTTTTTCTTGAATAGGTGTCGGAGAGGTGTAACCCATTTCGGTTACGGCTTTAACGATAGAATCGCTTAATCCAAGCTTAGAGAATGGCATGTAGAGTCTCAAATAAATCATTAAACAGTTAATGCAATGACATTAACGCAGAAAATATCGCGGAGTATATCACGCTTAACAATAGGCTGTATGTAGTGCGAGTTTACTAAAACGATAGCGCTATTGGCTGATGATATTGTTTCGTACTAAAGCTCGACGCACATTATTACACAGTTTGCCAAAGCGTCGGATCTCATCAAATTGCGGAGTAACACCACGGGCAATGGCAGATTCCCAATAGGTTAAATCCGTATCAACTAACTCTAATAATTTCTTTGGGCAACCGACACATTTGTTGTCAGGGCCACAGACAAAAGTACTTTCATCATAAAGGGGAAATTGTTGTTTGACTTGGCTAATGATGTCGAGCATTGCCGTTGTTCGGTCTGGCTTTTTACACATGGTAGGAATAACGAATAAAACAATATTCTAAATCAGCATAAATAAAATATCTATCGATAATCATCCTATACTAATGATGGGAATAGAAACGCAAATTATCATATTGATATAAATATGATTCTTGCTGAAGTGCTGTCTAAATATTTAGGTATTGGATACCAATTTGCTTTGCAAAATGCAGAAAGAGAAATTGCTAAATGTACAGAAAGCTAAAAATGATGGGAAATCAGGCGAATTAATATTTTTTATTTTGGCTAGTTTCTTGCTGGATATGAAATGTGTTGGTCAAAAGTGTTCTTATTGTTGGTGCGCGTATACAGGTGAAATAAGGAAAGCAGAATGACTAAATGGCAAAACATATTGAAAAATTTATCAGTTTTTGTGTTTGTTATCGTGGGTCTCTTTACCAGTATGAGTGCCTTGGCACAACAAAGTTATGTCGTCGACCCTAATTGGCTGAAAGAGCAAATAAAAACGAAGCAGCCGATAGTGATTTTTGATAGCCGATCTAAAGAAGAATATGATCAAGGACATATCCCTAATGCGATCAGTTTTCCTGTCGATGATACTTATGTAGTTCAAGATCGCGCATATTACGTTAAAAATAAAGTCAACATAGCCCCATTGTTGAGAGAGAAAGGAGTAACGAAAGACGCTAAAGTGATTGTGTATGATCAAGGTGAACTCATGTTTGCGTCGCGACTACTCTGGGTATTAGAGCTCTACGGTATTAAAGATTTAGCGATTTTAAATGGCGGTCTTGATGGCTGGAAAGAGAAGAACGACGTTTCTCAAGTAGCACATTCATTACCTGCTTCCGATTATGTGCCTGTGCTTAATCCAAGTATTTATGCAAGTACTACGGTTGCAAAAGTAGCGGTTCATAACCCGAAATATAATCTATATGACAGCCGCACTTATGATGAATATTTAGGTAAGAAATCAATGACCAGTAAATATGGTCGCATACCTAAAGCAAAATATATTGATTTAAGTGAGTTTTTTACTATTGATGAAAATGGTAATAAATTTCTTAAAATACAAGCTGAACTTGATGAAGTATTAGCACACTTAGACAAATCAAAGAAAAATATTACTTACTGCAATAAAGGTACGGCATCGACATTATCTTATTACTTATTAAAACAAGCTGGCTTTAATGTAGCGCATTATGATGGTTCTTGGATTGATTGGTCTGAAAAAGGATTACCCATCGAAAAATAGATTTACCTTGAGGGTAAAATGATGAAGGAAAATGTGAACGATAACTCTATTGCAAAAGAAAAGAGTGATCAATTAAATACAAAGATTACGCACGAGCATGATATTCATCATTTGTATCACAAAACAAGCTTATTTAGTAAAATTGCGCTGGTCATGAGTACAGTTCTACTTTGTGTCATGATATCAGCGCTTTATATTAGTTATTATAATAATACACAGCGTGTTGTGAAAGATATTAAAGTGATGATGAATACCATTTCACCATTACTGGTTGATACTGCCATTTACCAAGACACTGAAACGGCCATTGAACTTAATCGCTATTTAGAAGGTCATAAAGAGATACTTTCTCTGTCCTTGTACGATTTAGATGGGGAGTTGCTGCATTTTTATGAAAACGGTGATGGTGAAAATTATCAGCCATTAAAACAAACCCCAGGTTTATCTATTTATAAAGGTAACTATAAGCTCACTTACCCAGTATCATTTAATGGTGATGATATATTTAATTATGTGGTTTATTACAGCTCTTCAGAAATTATTACTACAATTTTAATTCATATTTTTGTTTTTATTCTGCCATTTTTATTCTTTATATGCTTTATTCTGATTTATATGTACCGCAAGGTAACAAGGCCGTTAACGTTTTTAATTGGTCAATTACCAAAAATAGGCTCAGGCGGCGTTAACATTTCAGATGTTGGAGATGCAGAAGGCGAAGTATCCTTATTAGCATCAGAATTAAAAAAAGCCGACGAGTGCATCCATAATACTGAAAGCAAATTGCAAGGATTAAATCGAAAGTTACGTGAGCAAGCAGATGACTTAAGTGAAGCAATTAAAATAAAATCAGAGTTTATGGCGAATATGAGTCATGAAATCCGTACCCCAATGAACGGTGTACTTGGCTTTGTCCAATGCTTAGAAGAGAGAAAAATGGATAAAGAATCTCGTCGTCAGATTGGGTATATCAAGGAATCAGCGTATTCATTATTAGCGATTATTAATGAAATATTGGATTATTCGAAATTAGAATCAGGTAATGTTGAATTACACTTAACGCCTTTTGCTTTCAATCCTTTTGTTCATAGTTGTATTACGCCATTTATTCATCAAGCCAAAATAAAGAAGATCCATGTTTCAACAGAAATCGGAGACGACATTGCGTCTAGTTTTATTGCAGATGAAGGGCGCTTACGTCAAATACTCATTAATTTAGTCGGTAATGCGGTTAAGTTTACTCATACAGGCTCTGTTACATTGAGTGTTGAGCGTTTATCTTCACCATTACAATATTGTGAAGAATTAAGAAAATATAATGATAAACATATTCAATGGATAAGGTTTAAAGTGATTGATACAGGTATTGGCATTGCAGGAGAAAAGCTCGCCTTTATTTTTGATTCTTACCGCCAGGCAGATGGTTCTATCTCTCGTCAATTTGGTGGGACTGGGCTGGGTTTATCAATCTCGAACAGCTTGTGTAAGCTGATGTCTGCAGAGCTCAAGGTCGAAAGTTGTATCGGGCAAGGGACGACCTTTTGGTTCGATATTCCATTGAAACAGTTCGATGAGAAACACAGTGAAAATAGCGATGAGAGTATTCAAAATACGAATTTATCCATGTACGAAGATCGCAAGATTTTAGTTGCTGAAGATAGCATGGTAAATCAGCAATTAATTAAGGCTTTTCTAACAGCATTTGGACTTAAAAATATAGTGGTTGTAAACGATGGCGTACAAGCCGTTGAGTATATGATAGAAAATACCGCTGATATTATCTTAATGGATTGTCAGATGCCCAATATGGGAGGGCTGGAAGCAACAGAATTAATAAGAAAAATGCAGTCCATTCATCGTCCCGTTATTATTGCGTTAACAGCGAATGTGTTAGAGGAAGAAAAACAACGTTGTTTTAAATCTGGAATGGATGACTTTCTGACAAAACCCATTGAAAAAGTTATTTTATATAAAAGTCTGCAACGGGCTTTTAATCATGAGAATGGTGATGATTTAGCAGCAAATATATAAATTAATAGCACGAAATTTATTCACTTTTACCTATCATACCAATTGAAACAAACGATTATTCTCTCTTTTCTCCGTTCTATAAACTATTGAACATAGAGCAACAAGGCTAATTATCACTTTGAGAGTGAGCGGCTATCTGATAAGTTACGTCCCTGCAAGGTATTCAACTCCATCGAGTAAGTAGAGAGAAAATGGCAGTTTTAGAAATTTTAACCGAACCAAATCCAAAGCTACGCGTTCAAGCTGAAGAAGTAACAGACGTAAAAGCTGAACACATCCAAACGCTTATCGACGACATGCTACAAACCATGTACGAAACGGGTAATGGTATTGGTTTAGCTGCTCCTCAAGTAGGCCGCAAAGAATCTATTATTGTTATCGACTTATCTGAAGAGCGTAATGAGCCACAGGTATTCGTTAACCCTAAGATCGTTCGTGGTGAGAACCCAGTGGTTGGTCAAGAAGGCTGTCTATCAGTACCTGATTACTACGCAGACGTAGAGCGTTTCGAGAAAATCGAACTGACTGCACTGGATCGCGATGGTAATGACATTCACTTTGAGCGTGATGATTTCCTTGCGATTGCACTACAGCATGAAATCGATCACCTAAAAGGTATTCTATTCATTGATTACCTATCGCCACTTAAGCGTCAAATGGCAATGAAAAAAGTGAAGAAATACTTAAAGATGCAAGAGAAAGCAGCTAAGTAATTCATTTAAACAAGTTATCAAAAACGGTGAAAGTCTTATCCATATCGAGTTAAGACATTCACCGTTTTTTTTATATCTAAGTTAATATTGCTTCTTTATTACAGATATGGACAGATAAAATAGTGACATAGATAGAAGCAATAAATAGTAATAATGAAATAAGTTTTTTAATAATTATTTTAAAGTAGAGTCTGTCGCATTCTGACTATATAGTTTTTGTTCATACCTTGTTTTAGCGTAACGCATATTTTGAAATATGCGGATTTATTTTAATACGCTAAAAAGGCAAAGGAATGTTTTATAAAAATAAAATCACAGTGGCTATGTTATTAACGTTATCAACACTGACTGTTGGTTGTGGTGGCGGGGGAGGTGGTGATGATGAAAGCCAACCCAAAGATAATACTCCAATAGTCACGCCAAGCACACCAGATGAAGTAACATCACCAATTACTGAAGATAGTTCTGAAAGTGATACTGATTCAGTTGAGAAGCCAGCTGATGATACAAACACTGTAACACCAGAGCCTAATCCAGAGCCAACGCCTGATCCAGAAGACCCATACACGCCACCAGCAGGATATATACCAGAAGATCCAACACCACTACCAAACAGCGGTGAATACACTTTACCGACATACGTGTACGTTGGTACACCAGCAGACGCTCTCACTAACCTATACTACGTACCAGAAGTAGATCTCACGAAAACTAACAAAATTGGTGAACACAGCACTCACCCAACACTGATCAGTGATCTAGAACCCTACACCACAACAGAGTGCCGACTTAATGACCTAATCAATTGCGCTGATTTAAACGGCAATGATTACACGATCCCGTATTACACAAATAAGCACTCACTAGAAGATAATTACCTCAAAGACACTAAAGACATTGGCCTTATTCAAAATTACTTCACTGACACAGGGCATACTTTCTCTAGAAAAATAGCGCAGAATAACCCTGACTTTATTGCGTATTACGATAATAATGGGAACGTAATTACCCCTCCAAATGTGCCACTGGATAACACTTTTATCACATACCGTTGGGATCTCGATAACCCTATTCCTCTTAAGATAGATGGCACTGATCCTACTGGTACAAAAAGAATACAATACGCCATCGAACTTATGGAAAAAACAATCGGCAAAAAAGTGTTTGATTTGGAGTCTATCAAAAACACACCAAACGAAAATATTGATCGCGGCATCATTATTAAATTCGATAGCGCTTGGAACTGGCAAACATTTGACCATGAGGAACTCTATTACGATGATGATAAAAATATAAAAGTACGCCCTCTTAAAAAATGTGCGATTGCATCACGGTTCGACAATCAACCTGACGCTTATAACAATCAATTAAAATATGTTAATGGAGTTGGCGTGGATGAAAATGGAGTTGATATAAAACAATCCAATGGCTGGAAACCTGAATTCCCTCAAACATACTTCAACACCACCCCTCAAACTATTGATGGTAAAGTATACCTAAACATTGATTACACAACCCATAACGACCTGACAAATGTAACCAGTAGTTGTTTCGCTAATAGAGATATGATTTTCAGTGAATTAGCGGTAATTTTAGGCGGTGGCCGTAATGATTACTTAGCAAAAACAGTTAATGGAACACAAACAACTACCATTAAAACAGATAAAAATGGAACCACGGATAGATTCTTTTTAAAAAACAATAATCGTTACTACAATCTTGGAACACTTATTGGATTACACACAAAATACAACACAACAGAATTCCCATCCAAAAATGTAATAACCACTATTATGCAAAACCCACCTCACAACTTCCCCGAGGTATACGGTAATCCATAACAACTAATTAAAAAGGATAGGGATTTAAAATCTCTATCCTTTTTGTTTATTGCTGCAACGTACAATAATCCGATGGTATACCATGTTCGTTATTGTCGTGACGTTGTAACGATACTTGGCGACCCAAAATAACTGGCTGGTTATGCTTACCGTGCCCGATAAACGGGAAGTAATAAACAGGCTTATCAAACTGCCCAGCAAAGATCTCTAAAACCTTTTTGTACACTAAGCGATCTTGATCGTTTTGATCCATTTGGTAGTACTGACCAAACACAATCGCATTCACATCAAAGTCTTTTAAGAACAAGAGTTGTTGTAAGTAGCGATCTAACTGACGGTAAGTCACACCTATGTCTTCAAGCAATAACACTTTATTGGCAAAGTCTGGCTGATATTTCGTGCCAAAGGTAGCGCCAACTAAGGTGTGATTGCCACCAATCAGCTGTCCTGAAACTGCGGTTGTTTTCGCTAACTCGTTAAGCGGTAATACCGTGTTATAGCTAACACCTTCATGCATGAGTGCTTTTAGATCTGGAATCGGTTGTTCGTTACCGCCGTTGGTCGCTTTATTGGTTGACGCATTAATTGCATGAACCGACTGCCAGCCTAGCTCATTATTAATAAAGCTGTGAATGGCAGTAACATCGCTAAAACCGACAATGGTCTTGGGTTTGATTTCACCAAGCTGCGTTTTATAAGCGTGTAAATATGGCAATAGGTTTAATGCACCGCCGCCGCCTCGGAAAAACCACAATACATCAATAGTTGGATCAAGCAGGGCGGTGATCAGATTATTGGCACGCTCTTGATCGGTATTGACGTAACCTAAGTCTGAAATCACTTGATTTAAGTATTTGGTGGTGACCATGTAGCCGTGATCGATAAAGGTCTTTACCACATTATCGACAGTTTGCTCATCATATTGGGTTGAGCAGGAAATCAGGGCGACTTGGTTAAATTCTTTTGCGCAAATAAGATCGGAATCTAACGCATTATTTTTCATTGTATTCATATATTAGATTGTTCTCTAATTGAGCATATTCACTGTTTAAGCACAGTTAAATTGTCTTTTATCATGACGATAATAGTGAGTATAACAAACTGTTTATTCACTATTTTAAGCCATCGTAAGAAATCACTGTGCAGGGTAAATGGCACCTAAGGTCGTTAAACGAGAAGCACCAGTAACTTCAGGTAAATTGCCAGATAAGCCATGTAATGTACGATAGCCCAGCCATGCAAAAGCCATTGCTTCCATATTATCGCTATCCACACCACGTTCGCTGGTGGTCGTGACTGTCCAATCTGGTAGCAATGCGGCTAAACGTTGCATTAATAGTGGGTTATGGGCTCCGCCACCACAAACTAATAACTCGTTTGGCATGTTATCAGGCGTGTCTTGGGCTGTTTTACTGACATCATTAGCAATAGTTATAGCAGTGAATTCAGCTAATGTTGCTTGTACATCTTGTGGCTCAATAATCAAGCCAGTTAAATGCTGCTCTAACCACGGTAAGTTAAACAATTCACGTCCAGTGCTTTTTGGGGGAGTTAGGGCTAGATAAGGCTCTTGTAGTAGGCGAGTTAATAGCTCTGAATTAACCTTTCCTGATAATGCCCATTGTGCATTTTTATCATAGCTTTGTTGAAGATGTTGGTTGATCCACGCATCCATTAACATGTTGCCAGCACCAGTATCAAAACCAATCACAGGTTTATTTGGTGTCAGTACGGTGATATTGGAAATACCGCCAATATTTAAAATCACACGATTAATGTGTTTGTCGCTAAATAATTGCTGGTGGAATGCAGGTACTAAAGGCGCGCCTTGACCGCCAAATGCCATGTCTTTACGACGAAAATCAGCAACCGTAGTTATTCCCGTTTTAGCGGCAATGATATTGGGATCGCCTAATTGCATAGTAAAAGGATAGGGTGAATCAGGCGCATGAAATACTGTTTGTCCGTGACTGGCGACGGCCTTAATGGCACTAGCCGATGTTTGTGTTTTTTCTAGTAAGGCATTAACAGCATCGGCAAAGAGTTGACCCAAGCGATGATCAAGCTCGCCAATTTGTTGAAGGTTTGTGCTTTGACCGATACAAACATCCAGTAATGCTTGTTTTAAATCACTTGGCATTGGGTAGTCATGATTGCCTAATAGCTTAATATTGTGATCATTCATTTCAACCAGAACGGCATCTACGCCATCCATGCTAGTACCTGACATTAGTCCAATATATTTTTCCATCACAAATTCCATACATATTACAAGGCTGTAGCCATACTTTAGATCTTACTGTTTCATAATCAAATAGATTTTAACGAAGTGATTGGTTTAATTTTAAAAGTAAAGCCAATGCACAGATGAATAACCAAAAAGTGTCTTAAATTGCTGTAAAAAAACAGCCGACGGAGTGTCGGCTATTTAAGTTATTACGAGTGAATATTGACTAATCAAGATAGTCTTATTCTAATTGCTTGAACTGAAGATGAACTAAGCGCTGGTAAAGTTCGCAGCTTTTAAGTAATGATTCATGATCGCCTTCATCAATAAGTTCTCCATCCTCTAATACAACGATTTTATCTGCGTGCTGTATTGTTGATAGTCGGTGAGCAATGATTAATGTAGTGCGATCTTTCATCAGTTCTTCAAGTGCTTGCTGTACACAGTGTTCGCTCTCACTATCTAGCGCACTGGTTGCTTCATCAAGTAAAAGAATTTTAGGGTTTTTAAGGATAGCCCGTGCAATCGCAATTCTTTGTTTCTGACCACCAGATAAACGCACGCCTCGCTCGCCTAAGAAACTATGATAACCATCAGGTAGTTTTTCAATAAACTCATGGGCATGGGCTTTTTTGGCGGCATCAATCACTGCTTCATCTGTTGCATCTGGGTTGCCGTAACGAATGTTATGGAACACATCATTACTGAATAATGCAGGTTGCTGCGGAACGAGTGCCATGTGTTGACGAAGTTCATGTGGAGCAAATTGGCGAATATCTTTATTACCAACTAAAACTTGGCCTTGTTGTGGATCGTAAAAACGTTGAAGTAATTCAAAAAGCGTTGTTTTACCAGCACCTGACGGTCCTACAAGAGCTAAAACTTTTCCTTGTTCAGCAACTAAGTTTAATTGATTGATAGCGGGATGATTTAAGCGAGAAGGGTAGTGAAAGCTCACATTGTTAAAACGAATGTCTGATGGGTGAGAACAGTCAATTGATTCGTGATAATCTGGCGAACAAATATCACTTTTTACTTGAAGGATTTCTATAAGTCTTTCCGTCGCGCCTGCTGCTCTTTGTAACTCACCAAGTACTTCTGAGATATTTGCCATTGAAGATGCAGCCATAATGGCATAAAAAACGAAAGCCCCTAAATCACCAGCTGACATTTCACCCTTTATCACATCACTGCCACCAACATATAGCATGCCTGCAATTGCGCTAAAAACGATGGCAATGACACCAGATATTAAAATAGCGCGTTGTTTTACACGTTGTCGGCCCACCTCATAGGCTTTTTCTACTTCATCCGCAAAAGCTTGCTTTTCATATTGCTCAGCACTAAAGCTTTGTACTGTTTTAATATGCTCAATGGCTTCTCCAGCATAGCTACCAATATCAGCCATAGTATCTTGGCTTTTTCTTGATAATGCGCGTACTCGTCGTCCGAAAAATAAAATAGGTATCAATATAAAAGGAACAGAAGCAAGAACGATAAATGTCAGTTTGAAGTTGGTTGCAAATAACATGATTATGGCGCCGAAACATAATAATGCACTGCGCATGTACATTGAAAATGAGGAGCCAATTATATTTTGTAATAAAGTGGTATCAGTCGTTAGTCGCGACATAATATCGCCACTACTGTTGGTTTCAAAGTAACTAGGGTGTAGTGAGATCACATGGTTAAATACGGCAAGGCGGATATCTGCGCTCACTCTCTCACCAACGGAAGAGACGAGATAAAAACGGAAATATGTGCCAACTGCAATACAGATAGTCACGCCAATAATAAATTGAATGGCATGGCCAAGGTCGGCCAGTGATTGTTGGGCAAAACCCTGATCAATCAAAATCCGAACCCCGTAACCAATTGAAAGTGTAAGACTTGCTGTGGTGAGAAGTGAAGCTAAAGCAGCAATGACACGCCACTTATAAGGTTTTATGTAGGTGTTAAGATTTAAAAGGATACTGAGCCTTTTGTTGTTATTCTTACTCATTGTGTGGGAAAGAAACCTCGTTATAAATCACTTAATACGCACTTTTCATATTGAAAGATCGTAATCTCTATTTATTAGTGTTTGAATCATGCTTTACATTTAATAAAATGTATGGTCCGCCCCGTTATTGCAACTACAATATTAGTAATAACGGAGTTGCGCTAATGTATTCGGAGTCAAAATTAGGCATATTAATGTCCTAGCTCCACGATGATATCCGCGCCAGATTATCCTTAAAAAAGCGAAAAGCATTTATTGCTGTTTTTATTATCAGGTTATTAATCTGGCCGATTTACCGTTAATGTCATCACTTGCATTGTCGTTGCAAACTCGGTTATGACTGCGATGCAGTCTTAAACGCTTGGCGGTGGTATAACACCGCCCAAGCTATTCTTGCTAATTTGTTAGCCAATGCGACAACAACCACATTGAATGGCTTACTGGCTCTTAAATCTACCAGCCATTGTCCGAAGACTTTACCCGTTGTCTCTAACCTTGATAATACAGCTCTTGCGCCATGAATGAATAATGTCCGGAGATGTTTATTTCCTCGTTTACTCACCCCAAGTAACTTTGTTTTACCTCCCGTAGAGTATTGTCGAGGCACTAACCCTAACCAAGCAGCCATATTCCTTCCATTTGAAAAGTTACTGGCGGCACTAACATCTGCCACACACAGGGTTGCTGTTAAATCACCGATGCCAGGCACAGTTTTTAATAACTTAGCCAATTCATGTTGCTCAGCTAGCTGTTTCAACTTCGTATCTTGTATTTTTATCTGCTCATTAAGATACAAATAATGTGCGTGAATTAAGCTTAATTCGTACATAAGACTTTGTGGAAGAGTTTGATATTTTTGGTCTGCTATCCACTGAAAAAGCATCTTCATTTTCGCATGTCCTGTAGGCAAGCTCAGTCCAAACTCTAACAATATCGCTCCGATACGAGACATACAGGCTGTTCGCTCCTTAATAAAACCATCACGGATACGATGAATGACAGCAATGACTTGTGCTTCTTCTGATTTAACAGCAACAAAGCGCATGGAAGGTCGACTTGCTGCTTCAGCGATAGCTGCAGCATCAATGAAGTCATTTTTATTGCCTTTCACATAAGGTTTTACATACTGAGGAGGAATGAGTTGAACTTGATGCCCAAAATCAGCACATTTACGGGCTAACCAATGTGCACCACCACATGCTTCAAATGCGATAGTGGTGGTTTCTAAATTTGCGAGAAACTTTAGAAGTTGGCTTCGATTATATTTCTTACGTAGCACCTCTTTACCTGCGTAATTGTGTGCGACAGCATGAAAGCAGTGTTTACCTAAATCGATACCTAAGATGTGGATAGTAGACATATGGTTCACCTCTTTGAAAGCCTACCCTAAGCCTAACGGCTTAGGATGAGGCGGACCATATAATTAAGCCACTTAGTTAGTGGCTTTTGAGCGATCATAAGAAAGGGTAATGTGAACTTATCATTAATGTAATTGAGTTGTATTGCCTTTTAAACTTTGTACGCCTTGATTTGCAACGATTGACTGCATTTTGTTAGCAAAATTCATCAACTCGACACTTACAGGTGAGCGAGCAATCAATTCTTCTCGGGCATTGGTAATTTCAATAGCGTGACCTGTTGTACCGTCTTCGTATGTTCCTGAAATAAAGTGAATCGAGGTATTAATTAAGATTGAGCGTCCGTACTCTTTTTCTACTAAATTAATCCAGTACATCAATTCATCGTGACTTTCGATAACTTTAGCATTCATTTGCTCTGTCCTTGATGTATATATGCATTTTCACCTATTGTGTGCATAAAAATGCTTTTATTTATAGTTACTTACTGAATATAGAGTATCAGCCATTTTACAAAATTAAGCGATCATAAGTTCTTCAAAACCCGATTCTAACGTTGAAAAGGAGAGATTGAGCAAATAACGCAATTGGTGGTGAAATTAAAGTGTCAAATTTAGGGTAAAAAAGTCGATCACAGCACGAATTCGAGCGGGCATAAATTTGGTTTGCGCATATTGAAGTGCTATATCTCCGTGGTAATTGCCGCGAATTGTCCAATCTGGCAGAACTTGCACGACATTTTCTGCAATCAAGTCATGTTTGATCACAAAGTCAGGAAACAGCCCAATGCCTAAATTATCTTTCACGCCTTTTAAACGCATTTGCGAGTGGTTAACAGCATAACGACCTGTCACAGCCACGGTGATTTGCTCTCCATCTTTATCAAAATCCCAAATATGATCCGTATTGGTTTCACCTAAATACAAACAGTCATGTTGCTTTAATTCACGAGGGTGAGTAGGCATACCACGCTTAGCGATATATTCAGGGCTGGCACACAAGGTTAAATTAGCTTTACCGATTTTCTTTAATACTAAACCTTCAGATGGGCGTTCGGTTAAACGGAACACGACATCAATACCATCAGCTATGATGTCGATATCTCCATCACACGCTTTTAGTTTTAAATTCACTTCTGGATATTGTGTTAAGAAAGGTTTAACCAAAGGTTGAAGCACGATACTCATAAAGGCTTTTGGTGCTGCAATGGTCACCGTACCGGATGGAATGGTGTGTTCTGAACTTGATATCTCTATCGCTTCTTTCGCGGCATCGATCATTTGGGTGCATTGCTTATAGATACGATTGCCTGACTCACTGATCACTAATTTGCGCGTGGTACGTTCCAGCAGCTTAACTGAGAGTGTTTTCTCTAGCCTTGCGATCTGCTTACTGAGTGCCGATGGGGTGACACCTAATTTGCGCGAAGCCGCAGTATAACTACCTTCATCGACGATCACGATAAAAGTCGCCAAGTCTGGCATTAGTGCGATGAGCTTATGTGTATCCATTTATTTGTGCCTACAGGTCAATAATCATTTTCCACCGCGGGGGATAATAGTTGTTTTTGGCATGGATTAGAATGGCAATATTAGCTTGTAGTTATCTGTATTGGATTTATTGCGAATTAAGCATAAAAAAGATCGGAAACTTGGCGTAGATACGATTTATGTTCGATGATTGTCGCTATGATGCATGTTTTTATCATGTGACGATAATGTTGGATTTAAGCGCGTAATCTACCAACATATTCAGAATAATAATACTGTGAGGGACATCATGACTTCTGCATTCTATACCCAAATCCAACAGCAACTTGAAGATGTGAAAAAAGAAGGATTGTACAAATCTGAGCGTGTGATCACGTCTGCGCAACAAGCATCAGTATCAATCCAATCGGGTGAAGAAGTCTTAAACTTTTGTGCCAATAACTACCTTGGTTTAGCGAACCATCCTGATCTTATCCAAGCTGCTAAAGATGGCATGGATGAACACGGTTTTGGTATGGCATCGGTACGTTTTATTTGTGGTACGCAAGATGCGCACAAAGAGCTAGAGCGTAAGTTATCTGATTTTCTTGGTATGGAAGACACGATCCTTTACACATCGTGTTTCGATGCTAACGCAGGTTTGTTTGAAACCATTCTTGATGCAGAAGATGCAATCATTTCAGATGCACTAAACCATGCTTCAATCATTGATGGCGTTCGACTATGTAAAGCGATGCGTTTCCGTTATGCCAACAACAACATGAGCGAACTTGAGCAACAATTAATTGCAGCGAAAGAAGCTGGTGCGCGTAATACGCTTATCGTAACTGATGGTGTGTTCTCAATGGACGGTGTAGTTGCAAACCTACCTGCAATTTGTGATTTGGCGGAAAAATACGGCGCATTGGTCATGGTGGATGATTCTCACGCAGTGGGCTTTATGGGCGCAAATGGTCGTGGTACGCACGAATACCATAATGTGATGGATCGTATCGACATCATCACAGGTACGCTAGGTAAAGCAATGGGTGGTGCATCAGGCGGTTACACGGCTGGTAAAAAAGAGGTGATTGACTGGTTACGTCAACGCTCTCGTCCGTACTTGTTCTCTAACTCAGTCGCACCTGCAATTGTGTCAGCATCGAATCGTGTTATCGATCTACTAGCAGAAAGCGGTGAGCTTCGTGATCGCCTATGGGAAAACTCTGCACACTTCCGTAAGCGTATGACAGAAGCTGGCTTTACAATGGCTGGTGCTGATCATGCGATCATTCCAATCATGCTAGGTGATGCAAAAGTTGCAGCAGAATTTGCTGAACGCGCGCTTGCTAAAGGTATTTACGTGATTGGCTTCTCTTTCCCTGTTGTACCAAAAGGTCAAGCACGTATTCGTACTCAAATGTCTGCGGCACATTCTCCAGAGCAACTTGATAAAGCCATCGATGCATTTATCGAAGTTGGTAAAGAGATGGGCATCATCTAATTAACTAGATTTACAGTCTTTCTCATTAAAAACAGACAAGGTTATATCGCTACCACTGCATGGGTGAACACAAAAATAACAAGTTGCAGTGGTAGTTAGGACGCTGAAAAGCATGTTATATCCAAAGAAATAAGCGAATTACATAATGAAAATTAAAGCTCTTTCTAAATTAAAGCCTGAACAAGGCATCTGGATGACTGAAGTAGACAAGCCTGAAATGGGGCATAACGATCTGCTTATTCGTATTAAGAAAACCGCGATTTGTGGTACTGACGTTCATATCTACAACTGGGACGAATGGTCACAAAAAACAATCCCTGTACCTATGGTTGTTGGTCATGAGTACGTAGGTGAAGTGGTTGATATGGGTCAGGAAGTGCGAGGCTTTAACGTCGGCGATCGCGTTTCTGGTGAAGGTCATATTACCTGTGGTCACTGTCGTAACTGTCGTGGTGGCCGTACTCACTTATGTCGTAACACTATCGGTGTTGGTGTAAACCGTGAAGGTGCATTTGCGGAATACCTTGTGATCCCTGCGTTTAATGCATTCAAAATTCCTGATGATATTTCAGATGACGTAGCGTCTATTTTCGACCCATTTGGTAATGCAGTGCACACAGCGCTTTCATTCGATTTAGTGGGTGAAGATGTATTGATCACAGGTGCTGGTCCAATCGGCATCATGGCTGCGGCTGTAGCAAAACACGTGGGTGCGCGTCACGTAGTGATCACAGATGTAAACGAATACCGCTTAGATCTTGCTCGTGAAATGGGCGTGACTCGTGCGGTTAACGTTTCAAAAGAAAACCTTACCGATGTAATGGCAGAGCTTGGTATGAAAGAAGGCTTTGATGTTGGTATGGAAATGTCGGGTAATCCGGCAGCCTTCAACAGCATGCTATCAAGCATGAACCACGGTGGTAAAATTGCACTGTTAGGTATTCCACCATCAGACATGGCAATTGATTGGAACCAAGTGATCTTCAAAGGTTTGATCATCAAGGGTATCTACGGTCGTGAAATGTTTGAAACTTGGTACAAGATGGCAACACTGATCCAATCAGGTTTAGATCTCACACCAATTATCACTCACCACTACAAGATCGATGACTTCCAACAGGGCTTTGATGTGATGCGCTCTGGTCAATCAGGTAAAGTGATCCTTGATTGGGAATAATCGAAGAATTATTTCAGTCAAATAATTAGAAAATAAGCTGCATGCGCAATGTGTGCAGCTTACATTGAGCATCAAATACGCGTTACCTTTTAGCATAAAAGCAACCCTACGCAAGAACCTTTCAGTACCTCCATCCTTTAATTTGTTTATACCTCTAGCATTAAAGCCTTTATACTAATGAGATACATGTAAATCTCCGTTAGGAATACTAATGCAAGAACAACAACAGAATGCTCAACCTGCTAAGAAAGAAAAAGAATTAACCCTAGAGCAACGACTATTACAGAACAACCCACTTCATGGTTTAAGCCTAGAGAAAATGCTAACTGAGCTTGTTGAACACTATGGTTGGGAGATCTTAGACACGGCAATGCGCTTTAACTGCTTCAATACCAAACCATCGATTGCCAGCAGTGTGAAATACCTGAAAAAAACACAGTGGGCGAGAGAGAAATTAGAGGCATTCTACCTTTCTCGTTTCAAACGCATGCCGCGACCAACAGCAGCAGAACGTGAAATTCCGCCTCGTATGCGTACTTTTGCTGATGGTATTGTGCCACGTGAACCAATGGAATTAACCGTTGATTCTATTCTAGCTTCTCAAGCAAAAGCGGCATCAGCATATAAAGAGCGTGCATCTCGAGGTCGCAGTAATAGCCGTGGTGGTAATCAACGTAGTGGTAGCCGTCCACCACGTCGATAATCGACGTATAAAATATTAGATCTGTTTAAATAAAGAAAACGCCTTATTACTTTGATAATAAAATCAGTAATAAGGCGTTTTTGTATTTATTAGCAACGCTTAAAACAAATGACTGTTTAAATTAATCGTTAGTTAATACGGTTGCTATACGAGAACAAACCGGAATATTGGTTGCATCTAAGCCAGGTTCAGTGTTGTGGAAATCAAAGGCCAATTTCACATCAGGGCCAAATACAAGACAGTGAGTTGAACCACCAAAGTGGAACATACCTAATTCATCACCTTTATTGAGATGTTGACCTTCTTTGACCGTGATTTCGCACGATGATACTTCAGCCATACCCACAGCGATAAAGCACATTAAACCAATGTTAGGATTATCAGATTCAATAAAGATAATCGCACGTGTTGCCACAGCAGTTAAAAATGGCTGTGAGTTGTTTGGTGCACTGTCATCGGCACCATCAGGATTACCAAAGCCTTGGTACTGGTTACCCAAGTAGTAAGAGCCATTCACAATGTAGGCTTTTTTCACTGTACCGCTAACTGGGCTATTCCAGCGGTGGTAGCTCAATGCACTTAAGAATGCTTGATAGACTGTACCACCAACAAATTGCTTCGCGAGTGGATCAAAGTCCATCATATTTTGTAGTGAATAAGGTTGACCTTTCAGCCAGAATTCTGCGCTTTCTGCTACATTTTCAACCACCTGAAGTGGGGCAGATTCACACGCATTGGCAACAATATTGTCGCCTTCAGCAATGGGACGAACACCTTTTACGAATTCACGAGTGAAAAAGTCATCCCAAGATTTAAAGCCATAATACTTATCACTAGGATCACATTGGAAAAAGTGCTCAAACGGCAATGCTTTTAATGCAGGATCGGAGGTTGCTTGGCAAGCGACCCCCACCATTTCACGTTGCGCAGTAGGATTTAACCAGCCCAATACTTTAGGCGTACGGTTTAAATCATCGGTAACTAGGACATAACGAGAATCTTGGCTTTCCAAGAATGTTGACCAGTAAGTGAGGATCTTCTTAATTTGTTGGTTAACTAACGCATTAGAAAAGAAGGTATAACAAGCAGGAGTCGCCATTGGCCAATCGAGTAGGGCATTAATCGGAAAACCAATTAAACCGCATGGGTTAAGTTCACCGGTTTGCGGATCAGTGTACTCAGTACATTCAGGTGCTTGAGTCATGATCGCGTTTAGCAGCACAATAAATTCATCAAACGATAGCACTTCAGGTGTGCCTAATGGGGTGAACTCTTTTTGGTTGCCAGCGTAGCTAAACATTCGCTCTGCAAGCTCTTTGAGTGTTTCATCGTTATCAACCAGATCTTTAAAATCTTGTACAGGTTTAACAAGATCAGTTGGATTTTGAGTGGCGTGTGCTTTCAAATGCTGAATCCAAGCATTTACATGTGCTTTGCTTTTTGGAAGCCAATTGCCGAAAGAATGCATATCCATAATTACTCTTTATTTATTCATCAATGTGATGCCATTGACTATACGCTTCGGCTTGAGTTAATAATCATACAAATATTTGAAATCAAATTGCATTAATCCACACTCTGATTTTTTGAACCTAACGGAAGCAATTTGTTAACCTGAAACTGGTTACAATTTAGTTAGTAATTAGAGGTGATGTAAGTCACGGAATCTGATATACTCCGCGCCAATTTAGAGAAAAGTCGCTTGTAGTAAGCGGCTTTTTTAATGCTTGATATATACATCAAAATTGGAACAGTACATTGATTTCAACAGCTAACATCACAATGCAATTTGGCGACAAGCCATTGTTTGAAAACATCTCAGTTAAATTCGGTGAAGGTAACCGTTACGGTCTTATCGGCGCGAATGGCTGTGGTAAGTCGACATTCATGAAAATTCTGGGTGGCGAATTAGAACAGTCTGCAGGTACTGTTTCAACAGATCCTAACGAGCGCATGGCGAAACTAGGTCAGGATCAGTTCGCATTTGAAGAGTACACAGTTGTCGATACCGTTATTATGGGTCACAAAGAACTGTGGAAAGTAAAAGAAGAGCGTGACCGCATCTACGCTATGCCAGAAATGTCTGAAGAAGACGGCATGCGTGTTGCTGATCTAGAAGTAGAATTTGCAGAAATGGACGGCTACTCAGCAGAAGCACGTGCAGGTGAATTACTACTAGGTCTTGGTATTCCTGAAGAGCAACACTTCGGTCTAATGAGCGCTGTTGCACCGGGTCTTAAAGTACGTGTTCTTCTTGCACAGGTACTGTTCGCTGATCCAGACATCATGCTACTTGACGAACCGACGAACAACTTGGACATTCATACTATTGCATGGCTTGAGCAAGTTCTACTTGAGCGCAACTGTACAATGATCATCATCTCTCACGACCGCCACTTCCTAAACAGCGTATGTACTCACATGGCTGATTTAGACTACGGTGAGCTTCGTCTATTCCCAGGTAACTACGACGAATACATGATGGCGGCAGAAGCTGCGCGTGAGCGTCTACTTGCAGACAATGCGAAGAAGAAAGCACAAATGGCTGAACTACAAACGTTCGTAAGCCGCTTCTCTGCAAACGCATCAAAAGCAAAACAAGCGACGTCTCGTCAGAAGCAACTTGATAAGATCCAGCTAGAAGAAGTGAAAGCATCTAGCCGTCAATCTCCATTCATTCGTTTCGATCAGGAAAAAGAACTGTTCCGTAACGCACTTGAAGTGGAAGGTCTGAAACAAGGTTACGGTGAAAACATCCTAATCAACGGTGTTAACCTGCTTGTTGAAGTGGGTGAGCGCATTGCGATCATCGGTGAGAACGGTATCGGTAAATCAACATTCCTAAACACCCTTGCAGGTGCAATGGAGCCGATGGCGGGTATGGTTAAGTGGTCTGAAAACAATAACATTGGTTTCTACGCGCAGGATCACAGCGCTGATTTCGAAGAAGACATGACACTACTAGACTGGATGGGTCAGTGGAAAAAAGAAGGTGACGACGAGCAAGTAGTTCGCGGTATCTTAGGTCGTATGTTGTTCTCTCAAAACGACATTAAGAAGTCTGTAAAAGTGATTTCTGGTGGTGAGCAAGGTCGTATGCTGTTTGGTAAACTAATCATGCAACGTCCTAACATCCTACTAATGGATGAGCCAACTAACCACATGGATATGGAATCTATCGAATCACTTAACCTTGCACTAGAAAACTTCAAGGGTACATTGATGTTCGTATCTCACGACCGTCAGTTTGTATCTTCGATTGCAACACGTATTATCGAAATCACCAAAGACGGTGTTGAAGATTTCCGTGGTACTTACGACGAGTACATTGCGAAGAAAGGTCTAGTGGGCTAAGGTCGTTGATTCAACGAGCTAACGCTTAAAAGATAATGAAAAGCCGCCTTCAGATAGGGCGGCTTTTTTACAGACAATGCCGAGCTAAACAGCCAGTAATAAATTAGGCTAATAGCAATAAGGAAATACGATGAAAATTTGGGTTGATGCTGATGCTTGCCCTAACGTGGTAAAAGAAATCCTATTTCGTGCCGCAGACAGAACCAAAGTAAACGTCACGCTGGTGGCAAACCAATATATCCGAGTACCACCATCACCGTTTATTCGCTCGACACAAGTAGAGCAAGGCTTTGATGTGGCAGATAACTACATCGTGCAGCAAGCCGAAGCAGGGGATTTAATCATTACTGCCGATATTCCACTGGCTGATGAAGTGATCACCAAAGGTGCACATGCTTTAAACCCTCGTGGCGAAATGTACACCAAAGACACCATTAAGCAGCGTTTACAAATGCGTGACTTCATGGAAACCATGCGCAGCAGTGGGGTACAAACAGGTGGTCCTGCACCACTTAGCCAAGCGGATCGCCAAAATTTTGCTAATAAATTAGATGCGTTTTTAGCTAAGAATCACAAGCCACAATAATTCCTAAATATGGAGATGAACGCTGTTTTGTCTCCATTTTTCTTATCTCTATTTCTTTTCTTTAAGTGCTTCCGTTATTCCTTTTCAATTTAGGCGAAATGCTTTTGTTTGCTGGCAATGAAGTTGACTGTGTATTTATCCAGTTATAATGAAAAGCGTAATTTTTGCCGATTAAGCTTCGTTTTTAATCAGAAAATTTTCTTAAGTATCTCAACAGGTGTTTTTAACGTATTGATATTAAATAGCCAATTTTGTTATTTGTGTATTTAATCCGACGAACGAAATACCATTCTTACTTTTACCAAAGAAAACATATCGATTGGATGTGATTTTTTGCGACTAAAACTATGAAACGTAGTGCTTTTATTTAGTAAAATATTGAATATTTACAGTATTAATAAAGCGTAAAAGTAAGAATGCTTATTAATATACTGTTATATTTCAAATCAAAGTTCGGTGCATATAAGGAAGTGGTACACAGACAATGAGGTATTTTAAAACCCCAGAATTTCTTTTCGAAGTATTTGGTGAAAAACAATCAATTTTAGAGGTTTGCTGTACGATTTTATTTGCCTTACTTGGAAGTTCGATTATATATTCAGTTGCAGATATAAGCCTAGATAATTGGAAATCAATCATAGCTTTTCTATTAATCGGTGATGTGTTGGCTGGCTGCATTGCTAATTTTAGCTATGGAACTAATGAATTTTACTCTCAGCGACCTAAAAATCGCCTTATATTTATCGCAATTCATGTTCATATTTTAGCTATTGCATGGTTGCTTTCTGAGCCGATTGGTAGTGCAATAATTATTTGGTGCTACACTATCGTGTCAGCATTTATAGTCAATGCTCTAAAGGGGCAGTCAATTCAATCATTTGTTGCTGCTAATTTAATGTGCTATGGCATCTTTTTATTAATTTACTTGTCACTTCCACTTTGGTTTCTAATGGTTAGTGTGTTTTTCATGATTAAGGTATTGTTTAGTTTTGCTGTTGACCATTTTGGAAAGCTGGCTATTCGTTCAGAAGAAACTGAAATATAACAAATAAGGATATGTGTCGCGAAGCCGACACCTATCCGAAGTGTTGGACAAGCCCAAGCCGCCTTATATAAGGAAATATTGGAAATAGCATGAAGGGGGATAACAAAATGCAGTCGAGCGTTATCCTTGGTGTGAACCAATAACTTTAACACTCTGATTTATAATAAAATCCTCGTTAGTTCTGCAGCGTGAAAGCCATTATCGTTATTATTGAACGTCGGTTATTTGGGTCGAAATATTCCCGTTAATTGCATGACATGTTGGCAGCAGGGGCAAAAGGTTTGGGCTTTTATACGTACCGTTTTATTCGGTGAGGGCACCGTTAGTTGCCCGGCTAACATGAACATAAATTGGATAGCTTGGAGCTACTTCTTTTAATGGCCTCGTAGCAAACCATAATCACGTACTCGTCGAAATCCTTTCGGTAATACATGCTGCAATATCCATCTCCAATCACGCTGAAGCACATACTAAAGAAAAACTGTAAGCCATTGCGATCAATTTTCACGGTATTTCCATGAATGTCTTTTGATCCGTTCTGTAAAATACCGTTTCAGATCGTCGTTAGTTAAGGTGTCAGGCAATTTATCCAGTTGATGAGTAATGCGACGTAGTACACGACTATAAGCATCAATCGTAGCGGAACGTTTACCTTGCAAGGTGAGATGGGTAAGGTGTTGTTCATAACGATAATCTGAACGGAGTTGCTGTGATTTATTTGTGATAAATGCTCCTTTTGAGAGGTGTATTTACCGTAGTTGAGGTTATGTTTTTTACTCTGCTGCGCAGCGGCTTCGTTCAACAAACTATTCAAGAGGGCGTTATGTGAATAGGAGATTCCAATGAACAAGGTAGTCAAAGATCGCTTCGATGAATACCCAGAAAATGCTCGTGTAAGGTTAGCAGAGCTACGAAATCTAGTCTTTCAAATAGCATCTGAGTTGGAACTTGGTGAAGTCGAAGAAACTCTAAAATGGGGTGAACCAAGCTACAATGTAAAAACAGGCAGTCCACTAAGAATGGACTGGAAACTCAAGTCTCCTAACAACTATTACCTTTTCTTTAATTGCCAAACCAAGCTCGTCGATACATTCCGGGAATTGTATGGTGAAGAACTGGTGTTTCAGGGAAATAGAGCAATAGTTCTGTCCTTATCGGAACCGATACCAGAAAGAGTGATTAAGTCCTGTTTAGAGTTGGCTTTAACCTATCAGCAGCGTAAAAACTTACCTCTTTTAGGTGCGTAATAAATCCACATAAAAAATAAGGATATGTGTCGCGTAGCCGATACCTATCCGAAGTGTTGGACAAGCCCAAGCGGTAAATATCCCGAATATCATGGGGTCAGCTGACTACATGGCAAAGCCATACTTTTAAACATATCCTTTGCTAGGTAAGTGCAACATAGCTTAAAAATAAGTTATCTCAGAAATAAGGGTCGTTCATACGTAAATTACGGTATTATGTGCAATTGACACAAACTGTAGCTACTTATGAACATTCCTATTACCACTGTCTCCCCAAAAGTATCATGCTCAAACTGTCAGGCATGTTGTTGTCGTCTTGAAGTGATGATTATTTCTGACACTGGCGTACCAGAAAAATTTATCAAGCGTGATCAGTATGGTGGCGAAACTATGAATCGACTGAGTGATGGCTGGTGCGCAGCATTAGATAGAGACAGCTTAATGTGCACAATTTATGAAAATCGCCCTTGGATCTGTCGTGAGTTTGAAATGACTTCAGATGAATGCATAGATGAGCGAGATAAATTTTTATAAATCTGTATGTGATTTTAATTTGCCTGAGAGCTGGCAGCCAAAAGCCCATATTCTGATGAATATAAAAAGCAGTAATGAATAATCTTCATTGCTGCTTTTTTGTTTTCAGCTCGGTGCTGGTTTTATTCGCGACAATTCTTTTTTGGAACTCGTACCAACACTTGAAACTCTCCATTTGCTAACTGGCTAATTGATAGCTCGTATTCGTTGATTTTGCAGATGTTATCAACGATAGATAATCCTAAACCATAGCGATCGTTATTGGAGCGAGAATCATCATGTTGAAATAGTGGTTGCACCAGTTTATTAACTTCCGTCTCAGAGTAATTAATAGGAGATGTGTTAGTGATAGCGAACACCACATTTTTAGCATCATCATTAATCGCAATATTAATGGCTGAACTTGGCACACTGTAAAACAGTGCGTTATCTAATAAGTTGGTGATAATGGTTTTTAAACAAAACTCATCAGCAATAATAGGCTGCTGAAGTGTGTTATTTAAAACTACACGTTGTTTAATATCGTCATATTTAAAGTTTAAATCGTGAATCACACTACTTAATAAGGTTGTGATTTCAATCGGCTCTTTATAAATAGAAAGCGAATGAGAAGTGCGTTGTAGCAATAATAGGTTTTCTACAATGACTTTCATTCGGTTCGATATTTGGAGAATGTCCGAGGTAAAGGTTTTGGCTAAACGTTCATCATCAGGAAAGCGTTGATGCACTTCGGTAAGGGTGATGATTTCAGCAATAGGCGTTTTAATTTCATGGGCGATATCAGAGGTGATCCGTTTTTCGTTATCGACCATTTTGCGGTTAGTTTCGAGAAAGTTATTTAGCTCGTTGCGGATCAAATCTACTTCAATATAAGAGGGAGTATTTTCTTCAAACGTAAAGCTATGGTTTTGACGTTGTTGTTTTTGATAGTTAAACAGCTTTATTTGATCGTTTAAGTTAACGAGTGGATTGAGCCCTTTATTAACAATGGCTCTTGCGACAACTCGCATAATGATCATTGAGAGTAAGAAACTACCAATCAGCAAAATATCAAGAATGCCCGTTACCTTATTAAGCCCTGTCGTGGATGCATAAATGGTTAAATAAATAGGGGTTGGCTTTTGATCTTTGGGTTTTGCTAAATATGAATATAAGAACGCCTTGCCGACTTCTCGGTTAGGTAACGTTATATCGACAATTTGATAGCTATTTAGCGGTAACTTCTTATGTAGCAAATTGATATTGGGATAATCGCTAAGGGAAGCGGAGCGATAAATAACGTCATCATTTTTCCAGATCTGGTAATAAGCATAATCTTTATCACTACTAATGGCATCAGCAAAGGCTTGTATATTGGTGATGGTTTTAAATTGTCCTGCTTGCTCTTGGATCTCTAATTCAAATTGCTCTTGTACCCAATTATCGACACTGACATCGACAAAGGTAAATACAATAATAATAAAGAAGCCAAATACCGCACTGATGGCGTTAATAAGGTTCTTTTTAATTGAACGGACTTGCGTCATGTTTAATTCTCGATGTAGTAACCAAAACCACGTTTGTTTTTAATCGGCAGTACAGCATCAATTTTTTTCGCTTTTTTGCGCATGGTGGAGATATGCACTTCGATAGTATTCTTCGCAATATAATCAAAGTTATTCGCAATATTATCGCTGATCATGCTAGTGGTGAGGATTTGACCTCGATGAGTAAATAAGTAATCGACAATCTTGAACTCATTAGGGGTAA
The DNA here is from genome assembly GCF_030685535.1 of Photobacterium leiognathi. Taxonomy (NCBI): domain Bacteria; kingdom Pseudomonadati; phylum Pseudomonadota; class Gammaproteobacteria; order Vibrionales; family Vibrionaceae; genus Photobacterium; species Photobacterium leiognathi. The sequence goes on from NZ_CP131601.1 coordinate 1,533,873, forward strand.
GCTCTAAATCATGGCTACCGTAGAAAAGGGTTTTCTTGCTCGGATCTAAGATAAAACCATCAATTTCAATGGTATTGGTAACATTGATTGCTTGGCAGCGACGAGAAATAGCCAGTACACGAGCATGGAGTTCATCAAAGGAAAAGGGCTTGGTAACGTAGTCGTCAGCACCTTGCAGTAAGCCATCAATGCGATTTTGGCTATGTGTTTTGGCGGAAAGGATGATAATGCGAGTTTCAATGCCTGTTTGACGAAGTTTATTTAAGATCGTCATACCATCAACGCCCGGTAACATCAGATCTAAAATAATAATGTCGTAATCATTATTTAACGCTAGGCTGAGCCCTTCATCACCATTTTCAGCTTCATCGGTAGTAAAGCCTAGATTATTAAAACCTACTGCTAAGCTGCGACGTAATGCCGATGAATCTTCGATAATTAATATCTTCATGGAGAGCTCAAAAAAATGTATACCTATAAGAGATTATAAGTATACATTAATTTCGATTGTTAATTCAGGTGTTTATGCTGCAACTTGACAGCTTGTCGTGATGTCCAACTTAGGATTGATCACTTTTGATTTCACACCGTACAAGCTGAGTAGGCTAGGGAATAGGTTATCCTGTGATAGCCCTGCTTGATTTTCTTTCTTCTCTAAACACGCTTTGTTGATCCCTTTTGCTTGAGCGTATTGGTTAGGTAACCATAATAACCAAGGTACGTGTTTTTGCTCTTTAGGTGCGATTGAGAAAGGGGCTCCATGAAGGTAGAAACCGTTCTCGCCTAGTGATTCACCGTGATCTGACATATATAACAAGGCAACGTTATATTTATCTTCTTTGGCTTTCAGCATTTTGATCATTTGCTCTGTTACGTAGTCGGTGTACAGAATGGTGTTGTCGTACACGTTTTTAATTTCTTGATCGCTACAGTTTTCAATGTCACTACGATTACAAGACGGTTTAAACTTGTCGAATGAAGCAGGGTAGCGTTTGAAATACGTTGGACCATGGCTGCCAATTAAATGCAGTACTAATAGCTTATTCTTATCGTCTTTGTTTATGAAGGCTTGGGCTTTATCTAACATCACACCGTCGTAGCAGCTAGTGCCATTACAGAACTGGTTATGCTGTGATGGATCTGTCGCTTCATAATTGACCCGATCGGCAACACCTTTTGAGCCGCCATCGTTATCAAGCCATAGCACTTCAGCACCCGCACGGTGGATAATATCAACCGCATTATCTTGTGAGTAAGCACGATCTTGATTGTAATGTGCTCGCGTTAAATTCGAGAACATACAAGGCACTGAAAGCGCAGTGTAAGTACCACAAGATTCAACGTTTCTAAACGATATTATCCCTTCATTTTTTGTGTATGGATTAGTGTCACGCTTATAACCGTTATAAGCGTAGTTATAGGTACGTGCTGTTTCACCTAACAGCATTACAAACAACGTCGGTTTATGATTTTCTGTTGGTTTTAGTTTGGCATCTAACCCTTGTTGTTTAAACGGTAGTGGCTTGTAGATAAACTTTTTATATAGATATTTACCACCAGCATACACATGACCGGGAATGATCATACGGTTTAAGAAATGGTTATTTCGACCAACTGCTGCATAGGTTTTAAATGTGGTTAAACCGACCAGTAAAATGGCTGTACAAGCGATACCTAGTAACGCGATACGTGCAACAATGGCTTTAATAAAGGATTCACGCTTGGTGATTTTGACCATGGCAATCCAAATACTTGGCACGATACCAAAGAAAATCACATACATGATGGAAGTGGTATTGAGGTAAGAAAATGCTTCATCTGAATTGGTTTCAAAAATGCTTTCAATTACCGCATTGTTAAACAGAGTGTGGTAGTTCACTTCTGCATATAACGCCATAGATGAGGTAATGGTTAAGAAAATTACCATTAACTTAAACAGATAAGGCCAGCACAGCAGAGTAAAGATAATGATGAAAGCTGCCATCAACACTATCGGTGCGGTGTAAGGGAATAACACATTAGATACTGAATGGCTTAAATCGAAAATTTTAGCCAAGATTGGGTAGTTAAAGCATAGGGTGAAGTAGACTGACATCACCAAGATGAAAGTGGTCATCTTAATTTGAAAAATTTGACGCATTGCTGGCTCTTCTGAATTAGCGAATAGCCATATCATCGACTTTGTAACTTAAGGCTTACTTAAGATTGTGAATAATATTGTTATTACTGGAAGAAATATTAAACCCTCTATTCAACAAAACTGGGTATAGTTGCTCTCGTATTATTAAAGAAAAAAGCTGTATGCCTATGAATATCTATATTGTTGAACAAACTTCATTGACCACGCCTCTTTATGACTTTTTAGATAGTATTTCTGACAAGTTACGCTTGGCTATTTTTAATAAATTCACCTCATATCAAACTCACGGCGATGTATATCACTGTAAACATTTGAAGATGCTTAATGCCAGAATTTGGAAATACAAAGGGGCGATTTTTAAACTGCGTGTTGATAGCGGAAAAGAATCAGCAAGAGTGCTTTTTATTAAGCACGATAATGATCTTGTGATCTTACATGCCTTTTTAAAATCTACCCGAAAAACGCCAAAGAAAGATGCTCATCAAGCTATTGCTGTTCTTCAGCAAATAGATGAATTAAAGAAAGTGGTTTGGTCGATTTAAGTTGTTTCTTTGTGAAAAAATTCTCTTTATTTCGTGCTTAGTGGTAACTCAAGACTATGATAATCATCTAGTTTGTTGTGGTTATTCATGTTATACAAGAGTCAGATTAGATAAACGAGTAAAGGGATCACGTAGTTATGTCTAGTAAGAAAATTGATACCGCATTGGTGAGTGCAGGACGAAAGAAAAAATATACTCACGGTGCGGTGAACAGTGTTATTCAACGTGCATCATCATTGGTTTTCGATACGCTTGCAGATAAAAAACATGCTATTAAGAACCGTGCGAAAGGGGAATTGTTTTATGGTCGTCGTGGCACGTTAACTCACTTCGCGCTTCAAGATGCAATGGTTGAGCTAGAAGGCGGTGCTGGTTGTTATTTATACCCATGTGGTGCGGCGGCAGTATCTAACAGTATTTTAGCCTTTGTTGCATCGGGCGATCATGTTTTGATGACAGGTGCAGCTTACGAGCCAACCCAAGAGTTCTGTAATGTGGTACTAAAAGGGTTAGGTGTCAGCACTACTTATTACGATCCTCTGATTGGTGAGAGAATTGCCGATCTTGTGCAGCCTAATACAAAAGTGGTTTTTCTTGAATCACCAAGCTCTATAACGATGGAAGTGCAAGACATTCCTGCGATTGTAAAAGCGGTACGTGCGGTGAATCCTGATGCGGTGATCATTATGGATAACACATGGGCTGCTGGCGTGTTATTTAAAGCGCTCGATCACGGTGTTGATATTTCTGTTCAAGCAGGTACGAAATACATTGTAGGTCATTCAGATGCAATGATTGGTACGGCGGTAAGTAATGAACGCTGCTGGGATCAACTACGTGAACGTTCATATTTAATGGGGCAAATGGTGGATGCGGATACTGCGTATGTGGCAGCTCGTGGTTTGCGTACTATGGGGGTTCGCTTAAAACAGCATCATGAAAGTAGTATTAAAATCGCCCAATGGTTAGCAGAACGCCCAGAAGTGGCACAAGTTAATCACCCAGCACTACCAAGCTGTAAAGGACATGAATTCTTTGTTCGTGATTTTGCTGGTAGTTGTGGCTTGTTCTCATTTGTCTTAAATAAACGTTTATCATCAGAAGAAATAGCAAATTTCCTCGATCATTTTGAATATTTCAGCATGGCGTATTCATGGGGCGGTTATGAGTCATTGATCTTGGCAAACCAACCTGAAGAGCTAAATCGTATTCGTCCTGCTGGTAAAGTCGATTTTGACGGCACGCTTATTCGTGTTCACATTGGTTTAGAAGATTGTGATGATTTAATTGAAGATCTTGCCAATGGATTTAGCCGTATCGGGTAATAGATGATCTTCATCGATCCAGCGAGATTGAACGCTTTCCTTGAGCCCAAGGGAAGCGTTTTTTATTAGGTGTATATGTATAAACATTTAGCCTGCAACGAGCTATTTAATGACTGTTTTTAATGATTACATATAAAAACTTTTTATTATAGTCATAAACATAGTCAACGCCTTGAGTTTCCTGAGCATTAACCTTACAGACATTGGCATTCTTTGAAAGGTCCGCAAACTCATCGCACATACTAAATATCTTGCTAACTCTGAATATGAGTTATAGGGGGCTACTATGAAAAATACTCGTGTTGTTTTACTTCGCCATGGACAAAGTGTTTGGAATAAAGAAAACCGCTTTACAGGTTGGGCGAATGTGCCACTTTCTGAGCAAGGTGAGGCTGAAGCACGAAATGCTGGTGTTAAATTAAAAGAACAAGATTTCCAGTTTGATGCTTGCTATACCTCTATGCTTGATCGCGCCATTAAAACATCAAACCTAGCGCTAGAACAGCTTGATTCCTTATGGATCCCTGTCCAACATGATTGGCATCTTAATGAACGTCACTACGGTAATTTACAGGGGCTAAATAAAGCTGAAACCGCACAAGAATTTGGTGATGAGCAAGTACATGTATGGCGTCGTAGCTATGATGTTGAACCACCGCAAGTAAGTGATGATAGTAAATATTATCCAGGTAATGACAGACGTTATGAAGGTATTGATCATTCACAGATACCTCATGGTGAATCATTAAAAGATACCTATGACCGTGTGCTTCCTTTTTGGAATGGTACTGTTGTTCCAAATATTGAATCAGGCAGCGATATTTTAATTGCAGCTCACGGGAATAGCCTCCGAGCGTTAATTAAATATTTAGACAATATTGCTGATGAAGATATTGTTGATGTAGAAATTCCAACTGGTTCACCACTGGTTTATGAGTTTGATGAGCAAATGAAACCTGTAAAAAGCTACTATTTATAATATTAAAAGCTAAAAATAATGCCCTGATTGAGAAGTCAGGGCATTTTTGTTTGTTATTGCTAAATGTTAAGACGAACAACTAATTTCTAGTTCTTTGCCCCATTTCGGTGACAGATCAGCAAGATCCTCAAACTCAGGATGCTCATCAAATGGATCATGTAAAATTGTTAATAGGTTCTCTACTAATGTGAAATCACCTTGCTCTGCGCTATCAATAGCGAGTTGAGCTAAATAATTGCGAAGAATGTATTTAGGGTTACTTTTAAGCATTAATGCCAATCGTTGTTGATCATCGATATTTTCAATTCGCTTTTTATAAGCTTGTAGCCATTTATCGACGGCAGTTGTATTTGTGGTGAGGTTTGAAAAGCGCACTGCGGAGGTAGGTAATTCTTCTTGCGCAATTGCTGAAAGGGTGCGGAAGAATAGGGTGTAATCCATGCCGTTTTGTTTCAGTAAATCAAATAACTGTTGGAACAGTTCAGTATCTTGCTCGTGGCTATCAAACAGCCCCAATTTATTACGCATTAACTTGCTATAGCTAATTTGTAATTGATGCTGATAAATTTCCAACGCATGCTCTATATCGGCTTTATCAATAATAGGTGCTAGGGCATAGCCTAATGCGGATAAGTTCCATAACCCAATTGATGGCTGTTGGTTAAAAGCGTAACGTCCTGAATAATCTGAATGGTTACAAATAAAGCTGGGGTTATAGTCGTCTAAGAACCCATAAGGCCCGTAATCAAAGGTTAAGCCTAAAATAGACATGTTGTCGGTATTCATAACCCCATGCGCAAAGCCAACCGCTTGCCAATGAGCAATCATCTCTGCGGTGTTACTACAGATTTGCTCAAACATCGCAGCATACGGCTTTTCAGCTTGTTGTAATTCTGGGAAGTGATGTTGAATCACATAATCGGCAAGTAATGTAAGTTGTTCATGTTGCTGGGTATAAAACAGATATTCAAAGTGGCCGAAACGTAAATGGCTTTCTGCTACCCGAATAAGTGTTGCGCCGAACTCCTGTTTTTCTCGATAAACTGGAGTGTCACTGCCAATCACGGCAAGGGCATAAGTAGTAGGAATGCCTAAACCTGCCATAGCCGCACTGGCTAAATACTCTCGAATACTTGAACGGATCACCGCACGACCATCACCCATGCGTGAATAAGGGGTTAGCCCAGAACCTTTTAAATGTAGATCCCACTTTTTACCTTGGCTGGTTTGTACCTCACCTAATAATAAACCTCGACCATCACCTAAATCTGGATTGTATTGTCCGAATTGATGCCCCGTGTATTTCATTGCAATCGGATCAAACCCTGCGAGCGTGTCATTACCACTAAAGATATTAATAAAATCGCTATTATTAAGGCTATTAACATCGAGTTCTAACTGTTTGGCGACATTAGGGTTAATACTGATCAAATAGGGATTTGTTAACGGTTGTGGGGTTACAGAAGTGCCAAATAAACTTGGAAGTTGGCTATAGGTATTGTTAAAGACAAGCTGATCTAGGGATTTCATAGCAATTATATCTGATGGGTTTACGGAATATTATAGAGTGGCTCAACTATTATAGTTAAGTACTTGCATTACTTACATTGTTAAGCATGAACTGTATCGAGTGATGTTATCGCTCAATAGAATAGTATGTTGCTAACTAATATGATTCTTCACTCATTTATACTGATTGAATATTGAAAGGGATCATGATGAATAGCACAAGGAACATGCTTTTATTGAGTACCTCATTAGCTTTGTTTGGCTGTGGTGGTGGCGATGGTGATGAATCAGCACCTCAAGCTAAAGCCGCTGATGATATATATACTTATGCAAATAAGAGTGTGGTTATTTCGTCTTACCATCTTGATCCTAATGGCGACATTGTCGATGTTGCTTGGCAGCAATCACCAAGTGATAACACGGCCGTTGAACTAAAAAAAGTGAACAGTAGTGCGATTTTCACTGTTCCTGATATTAAAAATGATGAAGTATTTAATTTCACTGTGACGGTAACCGATAACGATGGTGAAACTGCATCAGATTCAATTAGTGTTTATGCTAAACCTGCCGAAAAATCCTTATCTCTCGCTTTTGTTGGCTTAGGGGATATAAAGAAAGTTACTAATCAAAAAACTGTTACGCTGACTGGTAATGTTGTATCTGATCATGAAATTAAACAGATCTTAGTAACAAACGGGGCGACCAGTTTATCTACCAATGCTGAAATTGATGAGATGTGGTCAGCAACCATTGATTTAGTTAAAGGTAAAAACGAAATCACGGTAATGGCATTAACTGCAGATGAAGCACAGGTTGAGATTGTATCAACAATTAATTATCACCCTGCAATGGACTTCACTACGCCGTTAACATTAAGCCAAAGCTCTTTTGTGTTAAATGAAGGTGTCGCAACGGTTTATGCTCAGATTGGTACCTCAAATGATAAAGATCCTCAGATCACCTTGCTCGGTGCTGGGGTCAGTTTAGATGAAAGTGCTGACGGTATCGATGATGATGGTATTTATGCTGGCTCTTTTACTTTTAATCCAACCAAGGAAGGTAAGTTCTGTTATCAAGCACACGTGTCTGATAGCGAGGATAATAAATATACATCTGAACCTGCTTGTATTTGGGTATCAGAGAAATATACCTCAGAGCAGGTAACGAAATCAGTCGATATTGCAGATAGTGTTGAAAGCTGGCTAGATGCACAACTTGCGCAAGGTAAAGATATTCATGCATCTGCAAAAAAGGTGGTTGAACAACTTAATGTTCATAAAGATGTGGGTGCTGCGGGTTATACCTATGAAGGTGGCATTTGGTGGGTAAATGAAGACGGTATTTTAGGTCTACATAATCCATTGGTTGAAGATTCAAAATCAGCAAGTCGTAGTGGTGTTGTCGCTCCAGCGCCTGTGGTGAAAGCGTCATTCGAAACCCGTTATTATGATGATGTGATCAACAATCAGCCATCGGCTTATTCCTCTGTATCTGAACCAAATCGTATTCAAAGTTCAAAAGCGGTGATCATCAGCCCATATATTAATAATCCTGATGTATCTGAGTTTAGTAACTTCTTTAATACGGATGATTACTACGGCGTTTGGAAAACCATTAAAGACAGCCAGTCTTGTAAATTATCCCCAGACAGTGAGTTTGTGAACAATGAAACGGTCGGTGTATCGTTAGATAGCTTTAAAGATTTCAGTACCTTTGGTTATATTCACTTTTCTACTCACGGTAATAATTACTTTAACGGATTATTCAAAATCTGGGATGAAAAATGGGGTCCAAGTGATTTTCTAAAAGGGTATTTATCGGTATCTGGTTTATATACCGGGATTGTTTTACCTAAAAATGAAGATGGTACTTATAACCTAGAAGGTTATGAAAGCGATCTTTACATGAAACGTTTAGCAATTGGTGCTGGTGGTTCGTTAATTATTCTTCCTTCGTTCTTTGAACATTATCTGACGACTATGCCTAAGAGCTTAGTGGTGCTTTCTGCTTGTCGCTCTGTTTATAACAACTCATTAGCCAATGTCTTTTTATCAAAAGGCGCGGGTGCTGTGATTGGTTATGATGATTACGTGTTATCAAGCTATGCCAAAAATACTACCAACGCCATTATTAAAGACATGCTTGATAATGATTCAACCCTTATACAAGCCTTTGATACAGCAGTGAATAAACACGGTAAGAGTGATAACAGTGACGATGAAGCATTTCTGCGTATGCGCGGCGCAAAAGATCTAAAACTGGCAACGGGTTCATTTGAAAACCTGAGTTTTGAACAAGGTCAATTAAATGCTTGGGCGAAAAAGGGCGATGGTCGCATTATTACTAACCTTGGTGGCACAACTCCATTAGATGGTAAATTTGTCGGTGTTGTATCAACAGGCTTAGGTTACACCACCGAGCTTGGCAGTATTGAACAATCAGCATGTATTGATAAGAACGTTACAACCTTGAACTTTGATTGGAAGTTCTATTCTGAAGAGTTCTTAGAGTATTGTAATACGGGTTATGACGACTCATTCACCTTAACCTTGTGTGAGTCGGGTACTGATAACTGTTCAAGGTTTGAAACCAGTGTAAATAAATTGTGTGAGAATAAAGATGCGCTGGTTGAATCAGATGTGACATTTGATAAAGGCGGTGTTTATAACACGCAGTGGATCAAAGAACAGCTAGATATCTCAGCCCTTGCCAATAAACGCGTTAATTTAAAAATTGAGGCAGTCGATAAGGGCGATGAAATTTATGATAGTGCAATATTGATTGATAACATCGTTGTTGAATAACGAAATGTAGGTGCGCTGATGTTGAAAGTGTTTTCTGCAAGCGCACCATTATTATTTTTATTGATGCTGACATACGGCTGTAATGTGAAATCCGACGTGATTTATCAGTCAGAGCGTATTGGTAAAGTTACGTATCATCATAAAGATAATAGTGGTTGTGATTTTAAAGATGTTGATAAGACAATTGCTCAATTCTATCGACAAATAGAACGAAGAGAATTGGTGCCGTTAAAAGCAATGTACCAAGAAGATGAGCCTTTTATTGTGAAGATAAAAACACTACCATCGTTGGTGGTTAACAATAATGACACAAAATGGTATATCCCATTAAGCAAAGGCAGTGAATGGGTTTTCGTTAATGTAAACGGTACGGTGAATGTTTTTAAATATCCGGACGTGTTTCGTCAATTATGTGAATAAGAAAAGCCCCATAACTTGAGATAGTGATGGGGCTTAGTTTGGATTAGTTACTTCTTTAAAATTTTCATCGAGCTAATTGCATGCTCAAAACCATCGGCATTATCTTTTCCACCTTTATAGGTATAAGATTTTCCTTGATAGTTAATATCTTCGTAAAAGCGAACTTTCCAGCCTGATGGGATCTTAAATGACACCATTTTGTCGTTAAAATCAGTATCGAAAAAGTTTGGCATATCACGACTGATATTAATCGATTGACCTCTCTGATTCTTCCTACTAAATAGTGTTACTGATTTATGATTGTTGCTTTCATTATTGGCTGATAGTGAAGTCGTAAAACAATTAGCTTCTTGTGCACGACAAAACATATCACTTTGCGATTTTAAGCAGCGTTGTGAAACCTTATAACGTGCTGCATCTTCGGTTCTTGCTGCATCTGCAAAAGTGTCGGTAAATGGAGAGAGGGTGCAGACATAGATTTCATCATTATAATGTTTAGCTGCAAATGCAGGAGAAACACAACCAATCATCAGAGATAAACACAGTAATTTTTTCATTTCGCATCTTAAATAATTTATAACTCATACATTTACCAGACCAATAATAACCCTATAAGTTCGATGAAGTTAAAATATTTACACCTATTTGTGACATTTTGTCGATAAATCCCTCTGCTTGTTGCTCGAATCCTGCCACAGGGCTGGTGGTATCAATTAAAATTGTCAGCTTTTTAATCTCTTCACTTGAGAGCTTTTCTACCATTTGCTCAACAGTGCTAGCAACACAGTGTGATAGTGCTTGTCCTGAAATAAATACTTGATCGTTTTGTTTAACTAATTCAACAAGCTGAGGATCAAATTGGGTATTTTTATCATCAGCTAGTGGGTATTCTGCTTCACAGCCGCCATAGTGTTCAGTATGTGGGTTTTCACCTTTTGAAATACTGATATGTTGCTTATTTGTCTGTTGTTCCCAACGCTGAATCGCTGCCTGAATAGGTGCAACAATATTGTGCCCAGCAGTGCCCATAACACAGTGTGTCGGCCAAATAATAAGGCTATATTTGCCTGCTTGCTCCAGTGACTGGGTGTAAGCAAGTACATGTTCAAGTAGTTCTGGCTTTGTTGGTAGCCATATACCATTAACAATGTCTTGGTGGCTAATTAAGGTAAAAGGGGCTGGGTGTTCACCTGATTTATTTTGCCAATAAACTGCATGAGCAATGTCGTATTCGTTATGACTATCTAGTGTTACCACAATCGAATGGATGTGTTGCTGCTGCTTTTCAATAAAGCTTGCCAGTCTTTGAGCATCGTTCCATGCGCTAGGAACGGGCAGAGCAGGGGCGATAGTTTTTTCTTGGTGTTCTGAATCTAAGGTGAATTGTTCGTTAACTGGAACATCATAGAAGTCATATTGCGGATCAATGATGAGTAACGACGTCATTGGTTGACGCATTGCATGCTCCTTTATGCTTTGGGGGATTGACACAATAATGAGGAAATCATGAGAAAGAATTGAGCTAAATATACGTGGATGAGCGTTAATTGAAAAGAATTATCATCAACATCATAATCAATAAACGTAACTATTTAATTCAGTAATATTTAATCTATTAGTTATTGATACTATTAACTAAAAATTATTTTTTAAAATTCTATCTTGTTAATAAAAATCTAAAAAGGCAATTTGTCATACAAATATTTTCAAGGTATTAGAAATGAAAAACGACCAAATTTTCCAAAACATTTTAGATATTGCTGATGTGAAAATTAATGGTGATCGACCATGGGATATCCAAATTCACAATGAAGCTGTTTTCGATCGGGTATTAAAAGATGGCTCATTAGGCTTTGGTGAAAGCTACATGGACGGTTTGTGGGATTGTGATGCGATTGATGAAATGATCTCCCGTGTTTTACATGCTGGTATTGAAGATAAGCTGGCAACCACCACTAAAATTCAGCTGGGTTTGAAAGCAGGGGCATCAAAGCTTAAGCATCTGTTTAACCCACAAAGTGTTGAGCGTGTTACGAAAGATGTGCCTTTCCACTACGACTTAGGTAATGATTTGTTTGAAGCTATGCTTGATCCTCGAATGACATATACCTGTGCTTACTGGAAAGACAGCGATGATCTTAAATCAGCACAAGAAGCTAAGTTAGATTTAGTCTGCCGTAAAATGGGCTTGCAACCGGGTATGCGATTATTAGATATCGGTTGTGGCTGGGGCAGTTTCATGATGTTTGCTGCTGAAAAATACGGTGTAATTTGTGATGGTTTAACACTATCAAAAGAGCAAGCAGCATTAGGTCAAGCTCGTGCTGATGAAAAAGGCTTACTAGTTAACTTTATTCTTCAAGACTACCGTTTATATCATCCGGAACAGCCTTATGATCGTGTGGTATCAATCGGTATGATGGAGCATGTAGGCCCTGAAAACTATGAAGATTATTTTAAAGCTGCTTACAGTTTCTTAGCCGATGACGGTATTTTCTTACTTCATACTATTGGTAGCCCAAAATCAAAATCTGCTACCGATCCGTGGATTGATAAGTACATTTTCCCTAACGGTGTGATCCCATCAATGGCGCAAATTGGTGCATCAGCAGAAGATTATTTCAACATTGAAGATGTACAAAATATTGGCCCTGATTACGATAAAACGTTAGTGGCGTGGAATGAGAATTTTGAGGCGGCTTGGCCGAAGTTAGCGGATAAATATGGTGAGCGTTTCTATCGTATGTGGCGTTACTATTTATTGTCTTGCGCTGGGGCATTCCGTTGTCGTGATTTGAATGTATGGCAGTTTGGTTTAACTAAAAAAGGAGCTGAATTACCTGTTTCTGTTCGTGCTGCTTAATTTAGTTGAATAGGTAAGTTAGTTTAACCATCGTAAAATCAGTTACATAAGTAAAATAAAAAGCTCACCGTTACAATAAGATAACGGTGAGCTTTTTGCTATGCGGTTTTAGCTGGCTGATTATCAACAGCCACTTTCTTCTCTGACGATGATTTTTTTTCTTGTGGCAGAATAGGCTCAATATCAACGATTTTTGAACGGCTCATAATGATCTTCCAACGTTGAATACGTACCGTTTTATCTTCATCAGTTTCTTTAGTGATGAGGTTAAATAGATGGCGCTTTTCAACCGACTCTTTTGTCACTTGACCATCATTTAATTGATATAAACGTTGTGAGCCTTTTTCCATTAATGCTGCGACGTTACGTAAATCTAAAATGATCGATTCACGGGTTTGCTCATAACCACTTAAAAACTTGGTTGGCGACATACGGGTTGTGCTCTTGTAATGAAGAATGGTTTCTTCACGATGAGACACCTTGTGCTTACGGGTTTTACGAATATCTGTCGGTAAGCTGTCGTAACTAATGTATTCAAGCCATTCAAGCTGACGACCAATTAAATGGCTGGTGTTAGCATCAAAGAACTGTTTACGCCAACGGGCTTTACCTTTACGCAACCAACGCCACAACATACTTTTTAAGTCGTCTTTAAACACTTCACGAGCAGCGTAGATCAGTGATAACACTAGGATAAAGGATGCGGTAATGTCACCCAGCATACCGCGAGCTTTGATCAGCATTAATGTCACGAAAATCATCACGATACCTGCAGCCGCACCCGTTACGACTTTTCGGGTACTCTTACCCAACTCAATGGTCTTTTCGCTCATGGTGACAGGGTATTCAATCAAACGACGCAATAAACGCATTTTGTTCGACATACGAGTGGGATCTTCCATCGCTTTTGCCGAGTTATAGTTATGCTTAGTACGATGCTGAGATTCTGATTCACAGATCTCTAATAACATCGCTTTGATTGCGTTGTAGTCGTTACCACGAGGTAGGTGAGCCACAAGCTGTAACATGCGTTGTTCTGTGAACCAAGATAGGTAGTTATCAATGTTTTCGTAGTACTTCAGAAGTTTTTTATCTGTTGGGATATTTCGGCGTAAACGTTTTAAAATACGAACGGAAATATTGGCAGATTCTTCAACATCTTCAAAAGTAGTATCGCCACTTTGGTTTAATAAGTCATTGGTTGCTTTTTCTAACGCCAATGCATACTGATAAGCATATAAACTTAAGCTTAAACGGTACTGTTCAATGGAGAGTTTACCACGGCTAGCGAGTCGGCTATGAACCAGTGGCAGGTGGTTTATATCACTGAAATAAGTACGCTTTCCTTGAATGGCACTATGATAGAACTCTTCTTCAGAGATGATATTGGCGTTTAAACCGAGTTCACCGGGGATGAAGATATACATATCGAGCTGCCGATTGGTTGTTTCTTGAATAACATGGGATATTTTAAGCTTATGCCCATCTTTTTTATCGACAGTGATCACTTTAGCGATGTCCTCCACAGGATCTTGCAGTTACTAGTTATAAAAGCGTGTTTTTATTAATTTTAGAATATGTGCGCAGTAAATATTACTGCTAACGATGTAAGTTAGCGTTGATAGCATGAAAAATCGTCAAATAAATGCAGATAGGTCAGGCGTTGTGAATCAACATCACGTATAATGCAGCCATCTAAGCACAACATGTGCATTATAGCTGATTGGTTAGTGAGATATAGCTAATTAATTGTCATAGCTAGTAAATTGATTGATAAAGATATTGAACCAGCAACACCTTGTACGTGTTGTTGCCTATGCAGAGAGTACCTGATACATGATTAGAATTGGACAATACAACACACTAGAAGTCGTCAAGCTAGTAGACTTTGGCGTATTTCTTGATGGTGGTGAAGACTTCGGTAATATCCTATTACCAAAGAACTCTGTTCCAGCAGGTACTGAGTTAGGCGACAAGCTAAACGTATTTATCTACTTTGATTCAAACGATGAAATCATTGCAACAACAGATGAACCTTACGCAAAAGTAGGTGATTTCGCCAAACTACGTGTTGTTGGTGTCACTAACATTGGTGCGTTCGTGGATTGGGGTTTAAGCAAAGATTTGCTTATTCCATTTAGTGAACAGCGTCGTCGTTTAGAAGAAGGCCAAGAAGTGGTTATTCACGTTTACACTGATAAAGCATCGGGTCGTATCGTGGGTACAACCAAGTTCAACCGTTTCTTAGACAAAACACCAGCGACTTACAAAGTTGGCGAAGAAGTTAAAGTGATCATCGCTGAAATCACCGATCTTGGTTACAAGGCAGTGGTTAACGGTAAGCACTGGGGCTTATTATTCAAAACTGAATCTTTCGGTAAGCTATTTATCGGTAAAGAGCTAAAAGCTTACATTAAAGAAATTCGTCCAGATGGCAAAATCAATTTATCACTTCAGAAGAAGGGTAAAGAGCGTGTTGACGATCTAGCAGACAAGATTTTAACGTCGCTAGAGCGCAAAGGTGGCTTCATTCCTGTAAGTGACAAGTCTAGCCCAGACGAGATTTTCCAAGTATTCCGTACGAGTAAAGCGACCTTTAAGAAAACGATTGGTGGCTTGTACAAGAAAGGTTTGATCGTGATTGAGCGTGAAGGTATCCGCTTAAACGACAACGATTAATATTAGCTCGTTAATCTTGAGTTAAAGAAAAACCGACACATGCTGTCGGTTTTTTTATATCTAAACAAATAGAGAAAGGGTAAACCAAGAGGGGAAATAGCAGATTAGTCTTTTGATTTTAATGCTTTTTCAAACTTAGTCATGTTCCAGCCAATTAATACCTGATCACCAACACGTAAAACAGGCACAGAGCGTGCGCCTGTACTGTTAAATTCCTTTCTTCCTTTTGGTGAGCTGATATCAACTAGGCGATAGCTATAGCCTTTGCTTGCCATATATTGTTGAGCATCTTTACAGTTTGAGCAGCTTTTTTGGCTGAATAAGACAATACGTTTCATTGGGTTGTTTCTTTTATTTTAATATTTGCCGTAACTCTAACATAAATGAGATGGAAGATAGTAATGACAGAGCAGTAGTTACAAGCAGCCTAAATCAAACAAGTTTTTAAGCCTGTTTACTTTTTCCTATCAGCAATAAAGAGGTGATACGGTAAGGGAATAGGTGAAAACGCCGTAACTTATAGATTGTTTTGCAAATACGTATTTTAATTTGCTGAAAATAGCAGCGCTTGCGTGCTCGTTTAATATCCGGATCTTTGCGATTTTATTGCTTTAAAGCAAATTATTATTTTTATATAGAAATAATAAAAAGAAGTTTATCTCTATCTTATTGATATTTAATAAAGGTGTTTTGTTTTCAGCTCAAACTACTTGGATTATAAGATGTAGCGATAACAAATGTGCTACAAGGTGATATTGATTGGATTTTTAATGTAAATACAATGCAACCCTCTTTTGGGTAACAACAAAATTTCATTCAATGATTGCTCTATTAGGTATATTTGTTCTACTTCTTATCGCGTTTCTTATTTCAACAGATAAAAAGCGTATCCCTGTAAAAATGGTTAGCATTGCATTTGCACTACAAGTGTTATTTGCGTTGATCGTGCTTTACATTCCTGCTGGTAAGTCAGCACTACAAGCAGTAAGTAACGGTGTTACTTATGTAACTGATTACGGTAAAGATGGCTTATCATTTTTATTCGGTGGCTTAGCAACAGGCAGTATCGGCTTTGTATTCGCTGTTAACGTTCTGGGTATTATCATCTTCTTCTCTGCACTGATTTCTATGCTGTATCACGTAGGTATTATGCAAAAAGTGGTCAATGTGTTCGGTGGAGGCTTGCAACGTATCCTAGGTACAGGTCGTGCAGAATCATTGTCTGCAGGGGCGAACATCTTTGTTGGTATGTCAGAAGTGCCACTTGTGATCAAACCGTACCTAAAATCAATGGATGATTCTCAACTGTTTGCTGTGATGACATGTGGCTTAGCCTCGGTTGCAGGCTCTACTATGGTCGGTTACGCAGCAGTAGGTGTAGACTTGAATTACCTGATTGCAGCAGCATTTATGTCAGCACCTGCAGGTTTATTGATGTCGAAAATCATTATGCCACCAAGTGAGAAAAAGCTTTCTGCTGACGAAATCACTAGTGTTGAAATCCCTAAAGCAACCAACGTAGTAGAAGCGTTAGCAGATGGTGCAATGTCTGGTCTTCGTATGGCTGTGACAATCGGTGCAACCTTGATTGCATTCATTAGTGTGATTGCACTGTTTAATGGTTTGTTAGGTGATATCGGTGAGTTCTTTGGTATTCAAGGCTTAACATTCCAAATGCTAATTGGTTACTTGTTTGCACCTGTTGCATTATTACTGGGTATTCCAATGAGTGAGGCGGTAACGGCGGGCTCGTTAATTGGTCAGAAAGTCGTAATGAACGAATTTGTGGCTTTCATTGACATGATGAAAGTAAAAGATGCGTTATCACCACATTCATTAGCTGTTGTTACTTTTGCACTGTGTGGTTTTGCCAACATCACAACACTAGCAATTCTAATTGGTGGTATGGGCAGCCTAATTCCTGAGCGTCGTCCATTCATTGCGAAATATGGTATCCGTGCTGTTGCTGCTGGTGTACTAGCAAACCTAATGAGCGCAGCGATCGTAAGCATCATCTTGTTAATGTAATAACGCTTCGCTGAACATAAAAAAGAAAGCCGACTGAGCACTTAGTGACAGTCGGCTTTTTGCTATTTAGATTTCGCCAGTCTTTATTTTTGTTTGAGCTTGCGAAACCGTTTCTTTACCAAATAACAGCTCTAACATGGTATGGATGCGTTTACTTAATACCTTCTTCTTTAAATCGCTTTGTTATACGTTGTTGAATTTTAGGTCCCAGTTTTTTACCAAACTCTTGTCCAACTAACATGCCTTCTTGGTTGATAAGTGGCATTACTCGAATTAACTTTTTGCCAAATTCTGTATTGTTAATTTCAATCATTTTTCGCAGTTCATCTTCTGTGAAATGCTTATTGTAGATTGGGTACATCATGGTTTTGAAGCTGTCGTTAATTACAAACTCTTCATCCATGATGTTGCTGATTTCTTCTTCCACAATATCAAAAGCTTTGGGATTAATGTCGGGTTTAGACTGCTTTAAGATCGTCGTCATTTGTTGAGTAAACAGATCTGAATATTGTTTACCAACGGCAACGGCCGATTGTCCTGTTTGTGCGAGTAGTTTATCAATCAGTAGCTTTTTCGAGGCTGGAATGTCACTCGTGGTTGCTGAAACATTAAATGACAGCGCAAGCAAGGTCGCTGCTATGATCTTTTTACTAAACATGTTCATCCCTTGATTTTTATTTTGTATTAACGTGTTTTAGCAAAAAAATGCATGAGATATAAATTTGGGAGTGAGTTGTGTGAAACTGATCGGTTGGGGGGATGAAGAGTAGAGGATAGGTAAGTGGTGACGAATAAAAAGAATGACCGCTGTATACACTATTGAGCCGTATATACAGCGGAAAAGATCAGTTAGCGCAAACAGAACAACTTGGTTGCGTCATTAGCTTCATTTCACGCCAGCTCATTGATAACGCATCTAACATTAATAGTTTGCCTGTTAGTGGTGTACCCATGTTGGCAACAACTTTAATAGCTTCCATCGCTTGTACAGCACCCACAATGCCAACTACTGGTGACATAATGCCTGCTTCAACACAGCTTAAGGTTTGTTGACCAAATAGGGCGCTTAAACACTGATAACAAGGCTCGTTATCTTGGTAAGCATACACACTGATTTGACCTTCCATGCGGATTGCTGCACCAGAGATCAGCGGTGTTTTGGTTTTAAAACATAGGCGGTTAAGTTGATTTCGGGTATCAACGTTATCGCTACAGTCTAAAACGATGTTGTGGTTTTCAATCAGTGGCAGTAGTTCTTCGTCAGATAAGCGTTTAGCAATGGTATCAACCGAAATATAAGGGTTGATACGGCATAATGCCGCCTGGGCTGAATTGACCTTTAACATGCCAACGGTAGCATCGTGATGAAGCACTTGGCGTTGAAGGTTTGAAACCTCAACTTTGTCATCATCAATTAAGGTTAATTTACCTACGCCAGCGGCTGCTAGATATTGGGTTGAAGCGCAACCTAAGCCGCCTGCACCAAGTACCAACATCGACGAGGCTTTTAACGCTTCTTGTCCGTCAAAATCAAACTGACGCAAAATAATCTGGCGGTTATAACGCAGCATTTCATCATCAGTCAGTTCAACGTTATTAATGTTATCTGTTGTCATCTGAAATACCGTTTCTTAGTACAGAGTGTGGTTGAAGATTTCGATAGTCACATCTTCACCTGCTTGTACACGACCACGCTCTTGTTCTAATACCACAAAACAGTTTGCTAGGTGCATGGAACTAAACGCACCCGAGCCTTGATTACCTGTAGTTGCCACTTCAAATTGACCTTCAGCATTAATGCTGTAAATACCACGTTGGAAATCAGTACGACCCGGACGTTTTTTAAATAGGGTAGTAGCTTTCGCTTTTACACGTACAGGTGGTTGGTATTGGCTGTTACCAGCAAGTTTTGCCAGCATAGGCTGTACTAATTGATATAGCGTGAGCATTGCAGATACTGGGTTACCCGGTAGGCCACAGAACCATGCGTTGTTGATTTTGCCAAATGCAAAAGGCTTACCCGGTTTCATCGCAATCTTCCAGAAACCGATTTGACCTTCTTGATCTAAAATATCTTTGGTGTAATCCGCTTCACCCACACTTACGCCACCTGAGGTGATTAATACATCCGCTTCTGTTGAACCTTTAAGGAAAGCGTCACGCAGTTTTTCAGGGCAATCAGGAATAATACCAAGATCAAGTACTTCACAACCGAATTTTTCCAGTAAAGCACGAATACCGTAACGGTTGCTGTCGTAGATTTGACCTGCTTCTAATGTTTCACCAGCCGGGCGTAGTTCATCACCTGTTGAGAAGAAAGCCACTTTTGGTCGGTGAAATGCTTCAACCTGTGCAATACCTAATGATGCTAACAGCGGCATTTCACGAGCAGTTAAACGAGTACCTGTTACTAGCACTGTTTCACCAAGGCTGACATCATCACCAATAGGGCGTACGTTATCGTTCGCTTTGGGTTTGATATTAAACGTGATGTTATCGCCATCAACAGTCGTTTCTTCTTGCATGATCACGGTATCAGTACCTGCAGGCATTTCAGCACCCGTCATAATACGAATACATTGACCCGCTTGGCATTCACCTTCAAATGGAATACCAGCAAAAGATTTTCCTGCTAATACTAGCGTATCTGTGCTTGTTAAATCTTCAGCACGTAGGGCATAACCATCCATTGCAGAGTTAGCGAAAGGCGGCACATTAATTGGTGAAAGAATATCTTGTGCTAGCACTAATCCCATCGCATCTGCTAATGCAACCGTTGACGTTTTGGTTAAAGGTGAAACTTGCTCAAGAATGTTATTAATTGCAGTTTCAACGGGCATAAGGCCTGGTACGTCGCAGCATCCCATAGTGGTATCCATCTTTTTATAGTTGAATCATAGTGGCTCTGGATTACTATCAATAGTCATAGATAGAAATATTAATAATACTTCAGAGCCCAGAGAAAATAGTATCTTTCATTATATTACCCTTTCTTAACAAGGGCTGTAAGAGATTGATTATGCCAAAATTAGACCAATTGGACTAATCCCTATTAAATGGGAGGTGTAATTATTTCCATTTGGGGGTATTCTTCGTATGTTTTTAGCGCTGGCAAGCGAAAACAGGCTTGTTTTATTGCATTTCAGCCTGTGCCAGTTGGAGGAAAAGAATGACAGCATTAAGTGAATCTGCAGTACTAGTTCGTGATGCATTAGCAGCCCGTGGTCTTGAAACCCCAATGGTTGAACAAGATGTTAGCCGCGAAGAGAAAAAAGAAAAGATTGAATACCACATGCGTGAGGTCTTATCGTTACTCGCGCTTGATCTGACTGATGATAGCTTGGTTGAAACCCCGCACCGTATTGCAAAAATGTACGTTGATGAAGTGTTTTCTGGCTTGGATTACACGAACTTCCCAAAAATCACTGTCATTGAAAATAAAATGAACTGTGATGAGATGGTGCGTGTTAAAGACATTACATTAACCAGTACTTGTGAACACCACTTAGTGACTATTGATGGTAAAGCAACCGTTGCTTATATTCCTCGTGGTAAGATCATCGGTCTATCTAAAATTAACCGTATTGTTCGCTTCTTTGCGCAGCGTCCACAAGTACAAGAGCGTTTGACACAACAAGTGCTTGTAGCATTGCAAACGCTACTTGAAAGTGATGACGTTGCTGTCACCATTGATGCAACACATTACTGTGTCAAAGCGCGTGGTGTAATGGATGCAACCAGTGTGACAACAACGACGGCGCTGGGGGGTATTTTTAAGAAGAACTCTGCAACTCGTGCTGAGTTTTTAAATGGAATTCGTTAATTACTGATTTGAAATGATTGAGTTGCTGAATTTTAAAGCAAAAATAGACAACTTTATTAGTAATTTAGCAAAAATGCTGGTCGATGATTGACTGGCATTTTTTTTATCTCATACTGAGGCTGCTGTCATATTCTTGACTTGTTTGATAAAGGTCGCACATGGATTTAATTAAGCTTTCCCGTATTAGCATGAAACATTTGATCACTTTGCATGTGATGCTAGATACCTTAAGTGTGACGGCGTGTGCTGAACGACTTTGTGTTAGCCCATCTTCGGTAAGTAAAACACTGAGTCAGCTGCGTGATAACTTAAATGATGAGTTATTTTATCGTCATGGTAATAAGTTGATCTCAACACCGTTGGCGCGTCGGTTAGGGCCAACAGTGCATCAAATGATCAGCGATATGAATCAGATCATGACCAAAGAATCATTTCAACCTGAAAACTATGAGGGTGGTTTTTCACTGGCGATGCGTGAAAGTACCTTTGAACTGATTGCCAGCGGTTTGCATTCCCATGTATTAAAGCAAGCACCTAATGTACGATTAGATATTTGGTCTAAAGACAGTATTGGTTTTGATGGCTTAACCAAAGGGATGCTTGATTTTGTGATTCTTCCTCATGATTTAAGCCAGCCGCCGTTAATGCAAAATAATTTGGTATGGCAAACCCTGTTTACTGATGAAATGATTTGCTTAATGGCACACGATCACCCGCTGGTGGATAAAATGCTGACACTAGAAGATTATTTAAATTGCGGTCATATCGGGATTTTGGACAGCGATTTAAGTGTGCCATTTTTTGAAATGCAATTAGCCCAACAACATAGAAAACGTAAAGTCGTAGTGAATGTCGCTGATTTTGGTGGTGCAGCGACTATGTGCCATAACAGTGATTTATTGTTTACTTGTTCACACCGTTGGGCGAATACCGCATTGCAATCTAAAGCGCTGGTACAGAAACCGTTACCGTTTAACTATGGCAAAGTGGCTTATAGCCTTGTTTGGCATCAACCAAGTATGAACGATCCTGCCGTGCGTTGGTTGCACCAGCAGATCCTTGATTTTTGTGGTGTGAAAGAAGACGCTAACGTAGAGCAGGCTTAAAAAGTAACTGTTGCTGTAGTATTGAGTAACGACAGCAACAGTTATGATTATTGAATTAGACTGTGATTAATACATCGCAGGTAGCACGATATTTTGTACCCCACGTTGCGCTAACTCATTGTGGAAATGATCAATTTCTTCCTTGCTACATTCATCCCAATTAAGCGCTTCACCTGTCACACCATGGTGTCTAAAGGCATTAAGCTTTATCGTTACGCTGTCTGAAAACGGACGTAAGAAACGGGACACTTGTTCTATATGCTCGATGAAATCCGTTTTATCTGGAATATGAAGTAACCTTATCTCATGTAACTTATTGTGAGAATGTAGGAAATTCATAGTTTCAAATACACGGTGGTTACTTCTGTTCGTTAACCAATGATGGGTTTCATCATGCCATGCTTTGAGATCAATCATCGCCCCATCTAAATAAGGTAATAAGTGTTTCCAGCCTGTTGTACCTAAACTACCATTACTGTCGATCATGCAGGTTAAATGCTTCAATGAAGCGGTTGTTTTAACCAATCTAAAGAGCGCGATAATAAAGGGTAAGTGTAATGACGCTTCACCACCTGATACGGTAATACCATTAATAAAAAGCCGATTTTCTTGGATCTTTTCAATTAATTGCGAAACTGAAATAGATTCCGTTTTTGGGCTTGCTTGTTTAGGGCACACCTCAATGCATTTGTCGCACTCTGTACACGCTGCTTTATTCCAAATCACTTTCGGTTTGTTATCAATGTATTCTGTTTGAAGAGCCTGTGTAGGGCAGTGCTCTACACAGGCTGTACAATGATTACATACCCCAATGGTTTGGGGGTTATGACAGTTTTTACAGTTGTAATTACATCCTTGAAAAAAGATAACCATTCGGTTGCCAGGTCCATCTACGCATGAAAAATTTAGAATTTTACTGATAGAGGCTGAAATCATTATTTAAACTCTTACTTATTACCTACTAGTTGTTCAAATTTTGGCATTTGCTCGTGGCTTAATACCCTTGGCAAACGTTGTAAAATAGCGGTTTGCTCACTCGCTTCCGAACCTAACCATGTGGTATTGGTGCGCGAGCCTTGTTGTTTAAACTTAGCGACATCTGAAAGCTTGATCATATAGCCTGTCACACGTACTAAATCATTAGAATGCACGTTGGCAGTAAACTCTCTAAAGCCCATACTTAATGCACCTTGGCATAATGCAACCATGGCTTGTGGGTTTTGTTTTACTGTTTCATCAATTGTTAGAATGTCACTGATCCCTGATAGGTAGTATTTATGGTGTGCAGCTAGAGCTTTCACGTGAGTGACTGGATCGGGCTCATTGCCATAAGGAATACGAATACCAGGAGTCACGTCTTGGTCGCAGCTAATACCACCTTGTGAATGCAGTAATGCACGTTGTTTATAACCGTATTTCACTGGGGTGTTAGTGACAATGTCACTTAGTAATTCAGTAATAGCTAATGCTAAGTTGTTTGCCACATCACTGTGACCATATTGCTCTGTTGAACCTGACTTTTCTAAAAGCAGATTAACGGCTTCAGCCATGCCATAAATACCGAACATTGGTGCAAAGCGTGCTTCTTCAATTAAACCTTCTTGTACTAAGAAGCTATTAAAGAAATTCGATTCTTCATGTAAGAACGCTGAACGAGCGTCAATAAGACCAAAGGTTAACTGGCAGTAGTGAGGCAGCACTTGCGTTAAGAAATCATCTGCATCCAATGCTTTTTTCGCTGCTTCTTTTAAATTCAAGCGTACTAATGTATTCGCACCACCAGCAAGTGGAAGTGAGTTATAGCAACTTACAATGCCAAAACCTTGCTCACCAAAGGTGTATTTAAACATCGGATAATTTGCAATGTGTGGCTTGCTGCATTCACAAATGTTTTTACAAGCTTGCTCAAGCAATGATGCTGGCGTGATCTCTGCGTCATACATGAAGGTCAAATTCGGTGCGACTTGCTTAAGCTCAGCATCAATTTTTAAAATTGTACGGCAGATAATATTGTCATTAGGGCCAATATTGGCGTGCATAAAGGCATCTGGCAAAGTGCGATCTAGCATGATCCAGAAGTTTCTTAATTTCTTATAAATGCTCGCTTCATCTTCATTGTTAACAAATGGTAACAATAAATCATCAAGCTGACCGATATATACAGGATGGTTAGTCACTGACGGAACATGATGATAAATAATCGTCAGTGCATTTAACGCGTCGTCCAGATCTTTTGCAGGCTCCAGCTCTAAATAAGCAGAACCTTGCTGGAGGTATTTTGCATAGTCCGGTAGCACGTAACGAGGTTTGAAAGGCGCATTACCTTCAAAGATGTCGCAGATAACACCTTCATTTTTAGCAAGTAAAATTTCGTCACTTACAGACATATAGTCTACAATTGCCTCAGCTTCTAAAGAGAGAAACAACGTTTTTTGCTTAGGGCTTAATGTAGGTGAAGTAATAATCTGTTTTATTTTTGATTGTGATGACATTGCTCGTAACCGTACTTGTTATTTTATTGCGGCACTTTAGACGAGATATGTTATTTCCAGAAGTGAAAAAGAATTAATATAGCTTTTCCAAAAAGGAAAACAGAAGTAGAAGGATAATCAGTATGAAAAAGTGGGCACTTTTATTATCAGTTGTTGGCATGACAGCAGCGCTAGCAGGCTGTAATAAAGAAGAACCAAAGCAGCCTGAGCAACCAAAAAAAGAAGCGATTGGTATGGCGAATCCTGCCTCTGTTTACTGTGAAGAGCAGGGCGGTAAACTTGAGATTAAAAAAGAAGAGAAAGGTGATGTGGGCTACTGCCACCTAGCTGATGGCAAAGTAGTTGAAGAGTGGGAATTCTACCGCGAAAACAACAAGTAAGTTTGTTTTTTGAGCAATATTGTAATTTAATCGCGTTAAAATGTAGCATAACTCGCAGTATTAAATATTTAAGATAAATGGTGTTTTTATGAACACCATTTTTAATACTCTTTTTTTATCTTTAAAAATCAATGTTTTATTTTTTATGATTTGAGCTTATCCAACATAAAAAATCTTGATATGGGATAATTAATATTTAAAGTTGCGTTATTTGAATTGTATCGTGATTGAAAATTTGTCTAAATATGCAGTTATCGGCTTTACTAAAGACGATATCGTTTGTGTACCGTATGTATGAGCGTTACTTCAATTAATGTGCGTTTGGTTATTTAAATACGGATATCTGTCTTCTTTTATTAGATAAGGATCGCTTTGAAGATGTTTAATCCTCAGCGTGTTGGCACCCAACGTTTCAGCAAGCTTCTTGCTTTCTCTTTGATTCTTCCTGGTAGTGCATTTGCGGTTGAATCGACAACACCTGTAGCACCACATAGCTATGTTCAAATCACTGGACCTGAAGAGTCAGTAGCTATTCCACCTGTAAGCGACAGAGAAGCGCCTGTTAGTACTGGTACCGTTGATTGGTCTTCTTTGAATAACCAAAGTGTATTAAGTACTAGAACCTTATGTGCTGATGCGGTCAGTAAGGTGTGCTTTAAACCTCAAATTGAACAAGCTTATGCCGAGAATAAGTTTTACCCAATTTGGCACGATAAAGCCCTACGAGATGAATTCGAATTACAGCTAAAAGCCGTTGCTGATACAAAAATGTTGCCAGGTCTTGCGCAGCGTATTTCAGAAATGGAGAGGCTAGAAAACGAACATAATGATCAAGCTTACGATCTGTTAGCGACAGATACGTACTATGTGTACCGTGCATTCCAAAATTACATTGCTACACATCGTAACGTATTGTTCCTATCAAAGCAGGTGCGAATGAGTAAGGTAATGACAGATTACGCGTCAGGCGTAGATGCTTACCCGATGACATTAGCAAAGCTTGAAACACTTCGCCCAGGTTACATTGCGTTCAAACCGACGATGGATGCGGTAGCTAAATACCAGAATTTACCTGCACATACGTTAAAAGCATCTGACTTTACTCGCGTTTACCGTAAAGGTGACACTCTGCCTCACGGTCATGAGTTAGTAAAAGTGCTTTATACGCTAGGTGATATGGATCAAGCGCACTATGATCATTTATCTCATCAAGCAAAAATCACTAATACGGGTGCTGTTTTTGAAAGTTTAAAGACATTCCAAAAGCGTCACGGTTTATCAAGTGATGGTATTGTTGGTCCTGCGACTGTTCAGCAGTTAGTGATGCCATATAACGAGATCGCTCGTCGATTAGCTTTAAACACATTACGTGTGGCGTCGTTAAACAAACATGCAGAAGGTCGTCCACATATTTGGGTAAACATTCCTAACTACAAGCTAGAAGTGTACGATAAAGGCAATGTTGTATTTGAGTCTAAAGTGATTGTTGGTCGTGACACTCGTCCAACAAACTTATTCTCATCTTCAATCACAACGATGGTGGTGAACCCTTACTGGAACGTGCCAATTACGATCAAACAGCACGATGTGATCCCTAAGGTTAAACGTAATATTGGTTATTTAAAGCAGCATAATATGCAGATCTTAAATAGCTGGCGTGATCGCACAGTGATTAATCCAACTAGCATTAATTGGTCAGCGGTTAATCCAAAAACGTTCCCACATGAGTTCCAGCAAGGCCCTGGTCCACACAACTCATTAGGTCGTGTTAAGTTCTTAATGCCTAACGATTACGCTATTTTTCTACATGACACGCCAGCTCGTGGTCTATTTAGTAAAACTAAGCGTGATTTAAGCTCTGGCTGTGTGCGTGTTGAGCGTGCTTATGACTTAGCAAACTATGTGATTGACTACCAAAACCGTGGCAATATCCCAACGTTTAAGAAAATGCTAGATGCAGAAAAACAAAAGACGATCAGCTTATCTAAGCGCATTGATGTAGATTTTGTATATCTAACAGCTTGGGTTGATCATGATGGTATGGTGCAAATGCGCGAAGATATTTACGGCTATGATTCACCAAGCCCAAAACCAATTAAAAACAAATTCATCACAATGAAAGACTTTAAACATTAATTTGTTGAAGTAGTAAGAAGCCAGCACTAGATTGCTGGCTTTTTTGTATACAAAATCAGTGATATTCGTCAATCCGCGTAATTTATTTTACGTTTAAACTATTTATCATAAGTTTTGCTAGGTACTATTGATCTGCCTGTAATCGATAACAAAGAAGGTGAATGTGTTAAAAGCTATTTTTCTTGATATGGATGAAACCTTATGTGCCACTTCTTTGGCAGATAAACATGCTGTCGGACAATTGAAGTTATACGTTGCGGATTTATACCCTCAGTTAGATGCTGATCTTTTCTTAGAACGTTACGTTGCAGGGGTATATAAAAAACTAAATGATGAATTACCTGAGTTAGTACCTCTACTCAATGACGAGCTGTACTTCCGTCAGAACTTGATCATCGTATTATTTAAAGAGCAGGGTATCGATTTACCTTTTGACTCAGCCGTTGCAATTCAAGCGTGTTTTGATCAGTCAAGAATGTCAGGGTTTGATTTCTTTCCTGGTATGAAAGACGCGCTGGTGGCACTACGTAAAGCCTATAAGCTGGTGGTGATCACTAATGGTCCTGTGTTCTCTCAGCACCCAAAGCTTGCGACAACAGAAATGCAGCAATATGTTGATCATATTATTGTGGGTGGGGAAGAGCCCGAAGAAAAGCCTGCATTGAGTATTTTTGAGAAGGCGTTAGGTTTAGTTGGATGTAAACCTCATGAAGCAATCCATATGGGCGATTCATTAGCTGCTGACATTGCGAGTGCAAACAATGCCGGCATTAAGAGTATTTGGGTTGATACGCAAAAAGAAGCGGATCATCAGCAGCTTGTTTATATTAAGCCTGATTTTATTGTTGCTAACCCGGTAGAGTTAACTGAGATTGTCGCTTCATTGGCTTAATTCAGAATCCAGTTTATAGATACAAAAACGCCACAGATTAGCTGTGGCGTTTTTTGTTAATCATTAGTTTTGATGATCAGCACTTGGTTCATCATCATTACGCGTTTTCCATAATGACGCACCGATTGCGATTGAGATAGTCAGTACAATCACACATAGTGAAACCGTTGTTGGGATCGCCCATGCTGTGCCCACCAATAGCATTTTCAAGCCAATGAAGCTTAGGATAAATGCTAGTGCGACACGTAGGTAACAGAAGCGTGTTAGCATGCCTTCTAGAACAAAGTACAGTGAACGTAAACCAAGTAGGGCAAATACGTTAGCTGTAAATACTAGGAACGGCTCACGTGTTACTGCAAATATCGCTGGGATAGAATCCAATGCAAACATCACATCTGTTAATGCAATAACTGCTACGACAACCAATAGTGGTGTTGCTAACCAGCCTTTATCGCCTTTAACAAACATCTTATGGTCGTGGTAATCGTCCGTTACTTTGAAGAAACGTTTAACAATACGCACAGGTAGTGCATCAGAGAAGTCTTCTTGCTCTTCTTCATCTTCTTTCCATAGCTTGAAACCAGTGTATAAAAGGAAAGCAGCGAAGATGTACATCACCCAGTGGAAGTCTTCAAGTAGCTGTGCACCCACAGCAATCATACCGCCACGAAGCAATAGCGCACCAACAACACCAAGCATTAGTACACGTGGGCGTAGACGCTCTGGTACCATAAATTGACCAAAGATCAGCGCGAACACGAATAAGTTATCAACACTTAATGATTTTTCTAATAGATAGCCAGTCACAAAAGCAGTTGCCGCTTTGGTATTACTGTAGGTGCTATCTGGTGCCATTAATTGCCAGTTGAAGTAAATAAACACAGCAAATAAGAAGGCGAGTAAAACCCAAAATACACTCCAAATTGCTGCTTTCTTTATAGATACTTTGCCGCCACGGGTTTGGTATAGATCTAATGCAAACATTAACACTGTTAAAACAGCGAACCCTTCGTAACTAAAAAGGCTCATAGAATTTCTCCTAAAAATCGACCTTGGGTAATAACCTTTGCAGTACAACGCAAACTGTATTGGCGCTTTATGAATATGATCGATACACCAATAGCAAGAGGATGATACAGCTTTACAACAAAGGTTATCGCATAGGGATTAAAACACGGAAGGCATGGTAAAAGGGTGTTTCACAATAAACCTCACGCGCATTAAAAAACTCAAGCACGATGCTTGAGTCTATTTTCACTTACTGTGTAAGCAATAATGGCATTGGTCTCGTCAAAATGGTGCATTGAATAATGATGCAAATCCATTCACGGCTGCCGGAAGCGTTGGCTTCGAGATGACGACAGACGAACAATTGTGACTACTCCCCAAAACGGGGCAATTCTAGTCTTCTAAAACCAAAGTTTCCAGTCGTTTTTTTAAATTATTACTGTTTAAAGCAATCAGATATAAATACGATGTTTTTAATAATGGTGAAGTAAATAGGAAATGTAAAAATGAGTGAAATTATGAATTAATGGGATTAATTACTAAAAAATGTTTAAGGAATATTTTTGACTATTAATATTACAGTTAGTTCCTAACAAGAATAAAAGCGTAATGGTTATGCATAATAGAAATTTAGCATGATAACGGTTGGTTCCATTGGTGTTAAATAATTGTTTTTTATCTGTTTTTTGTAATGTTAAAACGAAAAAATGATGTGATATTGCTCACAAATGCAATTGGCTTCATTTAGTGGCTTAGCGAAGTGGACGTATAGTCTTACCGATAAAAGATAATGATTAATGTTACGTTCCTACCTAAGGATAGTTATGGAAACAGTACTTAATACATCAGAGCAAGAACTTATCATATTTGATTACACACATTTTCTTTCTCTTCTATGCCATCAGAAATGGACATTTATCGACTTTATTCAAAGTCTCGTACCATCTTTTGAGATGAATATTAAATCGAATATTTCATCACCAATAAGTCCTGCTGAAAAGTTACATAAAGAAGCCTTAAAAGTACTTTCAAGCAGTGCAAGTGATACTCAAAATATTATTCGTTTATTATTTTTATCACGCAATGAAGATATTCAAGGTCTTGTTCTGTTATTACCATTTGCATTGGAGCCTGAACAGGTCAAATTAATTGAAAGAAAAGGGAAGTGTAAGATAGAAAAGCAAAACGACAACGGAGAAAGATTACTCATCACTCTTGAGTAAAATTTTTACAAAGAAGGTGCGTTATTACACCTTCTTTGCCTGCGATTAATTACCAGAATATCCAAGTAAACAGCGTTAAAAACACAATACAAAGAATATTTAGGTAAATACCAATTCTCATCATTTCTTGTTGTTTTATGTGACCCGTACTAAATACAATCGCATTGGGTGGTGTCGCAACGGGTAGCATAAATGCACAAGATGCTGCGATTGCAATTAATGCCGATAAAATCACAGGCGATACCCCTAGCGCTTCTGCAACGGTTGCAAAAACAGGAATGAGTAGCGCAGCACTTGCCGTGTTACTCGCAAACTCAGTTAAGAAAACCACAAAGATCGCTATTACAAAGATAGTTAGTAATAATCCTGCTTGGTTGAGAAATCCACTCAGTTCCTGAGCGAGAAAAACACTGGTACCTGTTGCTTTTAATACGTTACTTAAACAAATACCCCCACCAAATAAGATAAGTACACCCCAATCGGTTGATTTTTGAATATCTTTCCATTCAACAACACGTGAGGCACAGAGTAAAACGATCGCACTTAGTGCAACAACGCTGTCAAATTTTGCAAAGCCACCTAAATAAGCATTGATCGGTTTACTGAAAATCCAACATGTGACGGTGAATAAAAAAATAGCGAGAGTGAGCAGCTTACCGTTTGTCCATGTAATAGGGGTATGATCGATTTCAAATTGATGGTTTAGGTTGGGCTTTAATAATACATATAATAACCCAACAGTAAGAGGTAACAGTAGTAAGCTAACTGGTACGCCAAATGCCATCCATTCGGTAAAGTTAAGTCCTGCTTCTGCTGCTGCAATTGCATTGGGTGGACTACCTACAATCGTTGCAATACCGCCGATACTAGCACAGTAAGCAATACCCAATAGGGTAAAGACATAAGTACTGTGTCCTGTTTTATTGTTTACTTTACTTAATACGCCAAGCACTAATGGCAACATCATTGCTGTTGTTGCGGTATTACTGATCCACATGGAAAGGCCAGCAGTAACACCAAATAACATTAACACTGCGACAGACATTTTCCCTTTAGCTGCAACTAGAACTTTATCTGCAATCACTTGATCTAATTGTTGTTTGTGCAGTGCTGCTGCGAGTGCAAATCCACCTAAAAATAGAAAAATAATAGGGTTGGAGAAATTCGCTAATGCTTGCGGTGTTTTAAAAATACCAAAAAATATCGCGAGTAATGGAACAAGAATGGCGGTTACGCTGACGTGTAATGCTTCAGTTAGCCAAAGTACAGCGATAAAGCTCAGAATACTGAGCCCGAGATTGACATTTTCCTCAAAAGGTAGGATGTTAAGTAGGGTAACAAACAATAGAATGTCTGCGATGATAATGAGACTGTTACGATTTAAGAGCCATTGCCTTATTGTGATAGTGAGTGCAGTCATAGCCTTCTCCGATAGTAAAAAGCACTTTTAAATGAGCATCAAATTGCGTAAGCACTATAAGAGCAAGTGGTTAAAAAGTGTGTGACTAATGTATATAAATGGTTAATTTATAAAGAAAAATAAATATACGTTTATTATTAGAGTTTGCGTAGTAATTCATGCTTTAGTGGGATGATTGGAAGTAAATTTATTGACTAATTAATGTTGTATTTCGCTATATGCTCATTTTTCACATGGATATTTGAAATATATCTCTGTGTAAGTTTTTAAGTTATTGTTATTAAAAGTGATTGTTTAAAGTTACATAAAATTTGTAACAAATATAAAGTTTTATTAGACGCATCAAGTATGATACCGTTTTCCTAGTGACAAAAAATTGACGTTAAAGACTTGTAAAAATGGCGTAAAGAGTATGGCTAGGAAGCAAACAATAAGTAAAAGTGTAAAGCTTAATAAGAAGATTAAAGCTGATGCATTGCAGCATATAAAAACGGTTAAACATCGGTTTATGACGACAATGAATTCAAAAAAGAATAATAAAACAGCTTAATCTTAATTACTATCACTTCAGTGTGTTTAAGGATAACTGGATAGCATTCAATTATTCATAATGAACA
Organism: Photobacterium leiognathi; assembly: GCF_030685535.1. NCBI lineage: Bacteria > Pseudomonadati > Pseudomonadota > Gammaproteobacteria > Vibrionales > Vibrionaceae > Photobacterium > Photobacterium leiognathi. The sequence goes on from NZ_CP131601.1 coordinate 1,566,259, forward strand.
AAGCGCTTGCTAGTGTATAAGTGTCTAGCATCCACACTGTATGTTAAGTTATTGGTTTATATTGGTACTTTTAGTGTTGAGCCTAAGCTTTTAACATATCTGTTAATGTTATTATAAAAAGGATTGAACATTTGACGATACAAAAATTAATCATCTAGCAATAAATTAGTACAATTTCGAACTTTAAACATTACTAAGCGGTGTCAGTTTAGTTTTATTGTTCTAAACTGCTTACCGCTTCAGTGCTTATATTGTTATGTTAAATTTAGGCTAGGCTATTGATGTTAAATGTCACCATTCTGCACAGTAAAGTTAAATAGTGTTTCTTAAAATTGTTTAATCCCTTTGATACTGACCCAAGTCGAACAACTTATCTCTAATTGCCCAGAAACGACCACTTTTACGAGCGATCACAATTTCTGGTGGACGTAAACGGTGCTCGTTATTGGCAACCTTGGTTGGGGCTGTATCAGTAAACGGGCGGTGACGATCCACTAAATGGGGATTAATAAAACGCTTTAGAAACTCTTGTTTCTGGGTTTTATTGGAAAGCGTCCACACTTCATTTATTTCATTACCTTCATCACCGATATACACCACTTTAAGCTGCGGTTTATCAAACTTGTTTTTACCCGGCTCTAAACGCATGTCGGTACATTTCATAATCATGGCATCTTTTAGCTTCAACGCATCACGAAGCTTTTTATCAGGATCAACCATGACGGCGTCACACTGGTGGCAACGTCTGGCGGCAATATCATTATCAGCGCCACACTCTTCACAGTATTTAGCACGGAAACGATAACCACATTCTTCACGTTCGCCTGTTTCATCGTCTTCAAAATAGCCTTGGCAACGACGACCATAATGCTCAACTAAAAAGCCTGCGGGATCAAGTTTGCCCCAAAAGCTGTTTTTAAAGCCGCAAGCAGGGCATGGCACCATGACAACTTCACTTTCACTATTAGGTTTAGGATCGCCAACTTCAGGTTGGTATAAGTCGTAACAGTTGCCAGCATATTCAAGCACTAAACAATCTTCTTTGCCTTCGGATAGGCGTAACCCTCGGCCTACAATCTGTTGGTATAGGCTAATAGATTCTGTTGGGCGCAAAATGGCAATTAAATCCACATGGGGCGCATCAAAGCCAGTGGTTAATACCGATACGTTAACAAGGTATTTGATTTTCTGATCTTTAAAATCGTTGATTATGCGATCACGCTCTTCAATACTGGTATCACCAATCACTAAAGCGGCATTTTCGCCAGCCAGATACCCCATAATCTCTTGGGCATGATTGACAGTGGAAGCGAAGATCATCACGCCTTTACGATCTTTGGCGTAGTCGATGACTTGTTCAATGATCATCGGTGTCGCACGTTCCGATTTACTGATGATACTATTTAGATCGGCTTCTTTATAATGTCCTGTAGAAGAGGGCGTGAGCGATGAAAAGTCATAGCCAAGTACGGCCATATCCATCATTTTAGGCTCGGTTAAAAAACCTTCATCTAATAAATAGCGGATCGGCAGCTCAAAAATACAGTCACGGAAGAAGCGATCTTGCTCGGTACGTACTTGACCACGAGTATGGTACTTGTAAATCCATCCCATACCTAAACGATAAGGGGTAGCTGTTAAGCCAAGGATCTTAATGTTGGGGTTTACTTCTTGAACGTGCTTGATGACCTTGCGATACGCGCTGTTTTCATCGTCGGGAACACGGTGACATTCATCAATAACCAGCAGTGAAAACTGTTCTTTGAATTTATCTAAGCTGTTTGCCATTGATTGTACCGAGGCAAAGACTACCTGTTGATCGGTTTCTTTTCGTCCTAATCCAGCTGAGAAAATCGCTGCTTTTAAGCCATAACTTTCGTATTTGGCGTGGTTTTGCTCCACCAGCTCTTTAACGTGGGTTAACACCAATACACGACCACGAGCAATGCGGGCAAGCTCTGCTACTACAAGGCTTTTACCTGCACCTGTCGGTAAGGTGAGTACCGCTGGGGTATTGTGCTTACGAAAGTAATGAAGGGTGGCATTCACGCTATCTTGTTGGTAAGGACGAAGAGTATACATAAAACGGTACTGGCTTAGCTAAAAACCTGACTAGTGTACATTTAACCAGTGGTTTGGCAAAGCCTTTCATTGATGGTGAGAACGTGTCGCTAACTGCAGTGTTTTGCCTCTATCTAGTAGTACTTAGTAACTGTTGGTAAACTTTGGTTACATTTGCGAATCAATAAGGTTTTTGTATGTTCGAGAAAACGTCGAATGTTGTTCTAAAGCGGAGCTGTACGGCATTAACGATATCCGCAATCATGATGTTGTCGGGCTGTAGTCAACCACCAAAGTTAGAAAAAATTGCAGGTTATGCTGAAGGTACGACTTACCACGTGAGCTACTGGTCTAAAGACGAAGTATCGCCTTCAAAAGTAAAAGCACAATTTGATACAGCGTTAGCGGCAATTGATAAAGAGTATTCGACTTATCGTAATGATTCGTATATTTCGAAATTCAACAAAAGCACGTCTACTGAGTGGCAACCAGCGTCGAAAGATTTCATCTATATGGTGTCTTTAGCTCAGTCGATTAATAAAGCCAGTCACGGTTGTTACGATCCGACTGTTCAGCCGTTATATAAACTTTGGGGTTTCCAAGGTGAAACGTTGAATGTGCCAACGGCTGCCCAAATTACCAAGATCCGTGATGATATGGGGATCGACAAAATTGAAATCGATCCTGAGCATTTACGTATTCGCAAAACCATTCCTCAACTTCAACTTGATTTATCGTCAATGGGTGAGGGCTATGCGATTAGCCGTTTAAGCCAAATTCTAGAATCTGATGGTGTCGAGAACTACTTGGTTGAGTTCGGTGGCGATATGAAGATCAAAGGTCATAAGCCAATGGGTGAAAAATGGCGCGTGGCAATTGAACAGCCTATAGCGCTGAAAGACGGTATTCGCCCGTATCAGATCGTGACAATCAATGATGAGAATGGTGTATCGCTAAATACGTCAGGTACTTACCATCATAATTTCAAAGATGGTAAAAAAGACTATTCACACATTTTAGATCCTCGAACTGGTGCGCCAATTACTCACAATTTAGTATCGGCTTCTGTGTTTGGCACTAACCCTGTTGAAGGCGATGCGTGGGCAACAACTATGCTGTGTTTAGGTCCTGATGAAGGTAAAGCAGTGGCGAATGAAGAATCATTGCCGGCTTATTACATTCAAGATGTGAACGATGCCTTTAAGAGTTCGAAGAGTAATGCGCTAATTCATTATAAGAACATTACGTTAAGCCAGCAGAAGTAATGGCTGAAATATAGCTATCAAAGAGTCTTATCTGGATAGATCATCTAGATAAGACTTCTTACTTTTATAATCTAGCTAAAATTTATATCTAGTGTTTAACCTCTACTCATGTTTATTGAAGGTACTAGATCTGAAGCTTTTCTTATTTATCTATTAACCACATTGAGAGTGGATACCGATTTCCAAGATGGCGTGCAGTATCAAACCAAACAACATATCGGAACATTTAAGTTTGAAAGGGTAGATTAGTATTATTAACTATGAAAGGCATAGCTATCTATAGTTATGCCTTTACATTATAAGTAACAGTATTGTGACACGGGTTGACGTTTTTTTATTAAGAGTATTTTACACTTCGAAAAAATTTCAGGTCAGCAAAGTGAAGAGTAATACTACATTTACCGATCAAAGCGATTGTTATGCTGTGGCAAGTTCTATTCAACGCTTTTTATCCGGATTAATCGATCTTCTGGTTTTTAGCGTCATTTCTATCATCCTACTTTATCTTTATAATTTAATACGTTATCAAGAAATATACTCCTTTGGTCATATGATGGGTATGGAATATAACCGAGTGCTCTTGAGTATTCTAAATACGGTTTTATTTCTTATTGTTAATTGGTCTTTTTTTAGAGAAGGTCAGACACTTGGTATGCGTTTTGTCGGAACGCAAATAGTGATGAAAAATGGTTTTAAAGCATCAATGATCACTGTAGTAATTCGACAAATATTCTATTCATATTTAGGGATGATGACCTTTATTATTCCACCGATTCTATTATTTGCTATTAATGGCTTACTGTTAAAGTTCCATCCATGTAAGAGGCTGTTACATGATCTTATTGCAGGTACAATGGTTATTCAAAAGTATTAAGTGAATAAATTTGTCAGTTTAGCTTGGTACGTGTTTTTTGTAGTTTGAGCCAAAAAGACTCTTGGCATCGGCTGGTGAAAATTTTCTTTTTCGGTGCAATTACTTCTCCTTGTGGTTGGGTAATAATTTCGTAATTGATCCAACACTCAGGGCATACACTATCGTCAAGTATACCTAGCGTTTCATCAAACTCAGTGGTTTTTAACATAACGGCACCATTACTAAAGGTTGCACGCTCTTCTGTATGATGGATCTCTACATCATCTTCAAGGTAAGTGTGTTGCTGTATTTTCCTGTCGATAATGAAAGAGTCATTTGTGTTAAAAGCTAAAATGTAGGTAATGAGATCGTTCATGTATAGTCTTCTTATTGATTTACGATAACAACATAGCTGTTTTAATACGCACTGTTGCCATCGTAAATCAAGGAATGAGAGATAACTAGTGTTTGGTCCAAATACGGGTGTTGAGATCTAAGTCATTTACAATATCGATAACGAACTGTAGATCGTGGGCAATGTCTTGCACCGATTCGAAACTGTCAGATTGAGTAAATAGGGCAGGCTCGAAATAGTTTTTACTGTTGCTGATGGCAATGTAAATATTGTTATCAATAAACGACAGTGAGACTTTGCTTTTCGCTTTGGCGACAAAATCTACCAACCTTTCCATCATCGCAGGGGTTAGCAGGTAACGAGCTTCAATTTGATCACTACTATAAACCGAGAAGTGTTGTTCAAAGCGAGGATCTTCGAGTTTTATACGATCTGATTTACGGTTAAATAACTGTGTGACTGAATCGCTAATCGCTGATAAAAACGCATTTTTAGCTGGCACAATTAGTGTTTTGCTGATGAAGCTCTTATTGGCGTCAGCTACAAAGAAAATACCGTTAAAAATGGTTTCCCATTCCTCACGATCTTCTTTTTGGTTTAGGCGCTGTTTTTTAACTTGAGTATTGAGCTCTGAAAAACGCAGCGTGGTTTTGCCTATTTTACCTTCTACGAAATCCTCGCCTTGGTAGCTGTCATAATGAGTTGGAAATAGTTGGCTCGCTTTATAGTCATGCTCAGAGATTGCTGAGAGCGGTTGATATTGAAAACTGTCATTGATGTTAGCCAGTAGAGAAGTGATGACCTTTTCTTTATAAGTCACGCTGTATTGTTTTTTCTGTTTAGAAAAACGTACTAGCATAAAAAGCGAGATAACAAAGGTAGCGATAATACCCAATGGCAAGCTGTTGTAATGCAGCGCAAGCGGGATCGAAATAGCAGCGGTTATTGCACCTGTTGCTAAGGCAATCCATAGCTGTTTGATGACATGTTGACGGGTAGATTCAAGGCTTGAGAGTTGTTCTCTTAAGCCTTGTTCGTATAGGGCAGAAATACGATCTTCCATAATAAGACCTAGTGATAATTACTTGTTGTTAAACAATGCTGCGGCATCAATGTTTTGGCGTTCTACCTCTGGGATCTCAAACAAAGGTAAGGTCTTTAGGTTCATGCTGTTAGCAATAATGCTAGATGGAAACATTTCTACGGCATTGTTGAAGTCAGTAACTGCGGCATTAAAACTACGACGAGAAGCTGATAATTGTGCTTCTACTTCATTCATTGAACGTAATACGGTATCAATATTCTCGTTTGCTTTTAGCTCTGGGTATGCTTCAACCGCGACACGGAAATGGGAAAGGGCGGTACTCATTTGTTTATCTAGCGCAGCTTTTTCATCAGTGCTGGTGGCGCTATTAGCTTGAGAGCGTAGCTCGGTGAGTTCAGTTAATACTGTTTTTTCATGCTGCATGTACGCTTTAGCGGTTTCAATAAGGTTTGGCAGTAAATCAAAGCGTTTTTTCAGCATCACATCAATGCTGGATTCTGCGTTGGCAACTTGGTTTTTCTTACCAATTAATCCATTGCGTAGTGAGATATAGATAAAGGCAAGCAGCACAATAACCGCAATCGTGATAATAAGGCTCATAACATTCCTTGGTTTTGAAAAATGAAAAGCAGGTTTTATGGTGATGATTCTAGCTAAGTTGTCAATAGATTCATACGCTTAACAATCAAAAAAGCCTTGCAATGTATAATGACAATGCAAGGCTTTAAATACGGACGTTAGCGATATTTATGACGCAACGTGTAGCGGTACGGTGCTTTGAACTAATGTTTTTGTCATCATGCAGAATTGTCGACGAGGTACAAAACCTTGACGCTCATAGAAGGTACGAGCGCCAGCATTTCCGATGTTTACCTCAAGCGATAGGGCTTTGATCCCATCATTAATCACGTTTTGTTCTACTTGAGGGAATAGGGCTGAACCTATGCCTTTTTGTCGCCATTCTGGTTTTAAATAGAATTGGTCAATTAAGCCGACCTTTCCGCCATGCTCTAGGCTAAAAGCGTAACTAACAATCAAATGTCCTGCGATTTGGGTTTGACCATTTTCTTCGACTTCAATGAACCAAGCATGACCTAGCTCTGGTGATGCAAGCAGTTGTTTTACTGCCGCAGAGGTTTGCTCTACTTTTTGTGGTAAAGCCTCGTAAGCGAATAGTTCGTCAATCAGTTTTAGGAAAGTATCAAGTGAAGAAAGCACTGGTGTTGTTAACGAGATTTTCATACGGAGTCCCTAAGTAAGATCTACGGCAACCAATTTGGTTATCAATGAACTATAGATCTGAAAGTCTGAATGTAAACGTAATCAAGATTAAATTGGTAAGCTATTACTCTATAAGCCAATAATAGATTGTTTGCATAACAAATCGGATTCAACTAACTCATTTTGAGACAAGAGCCACGAAAAAATGTTCAGATTTTTGAGCCTAATTACAGAATGATTAGTTAGAAAACTCGGCAATGAACATTTCGGTTTAATGCCGAGTTTGATGGTAGAAGCGGTTGCTGTAAAATTAGATTACGCCAAGTTCACGTAGACGTTCCATTAAATAGCTATCTGCCGTGTATTTTTCAGACAGCACGACTTCTGGTTTTGGGTGCAAAAACAGCGGTAATGAAATGCGTGATTTGGTTTTATCTGCACCTTCAGGGTTGATCACTCGGTGAGTGGTTGAAGGGAAATAACCGCTAGAAGCCTCTTGTAGCATGTCACCAATGTTGATGATCAGGTTACCAAAATCACAGGGTACATCGATCCAACTGCCATCTTTTGCTAGCACTTGCAGCCCTGGTTCGTTAGCCGCTGGTAGAATAGTTAATAGATTAATATCTTCGTGGGCACCTGCACGAATTGCACCTAGTTCTTCATCACCTTTTAGTGGCGGATAGTGTAATACACGTAACAAGGTTTTTTCACTACCATCAATCATGCTCGACAGCGGTTGGGAATATTTGTCGGAAATGTCATTAGGTGAGTATTCTTCAACCCATGATAGTAGCTCTGTCGCCAGTTCATTAGCTTCTTGGTAATACTGCTGAACTTCTTGTTTTAGTGCTGATGGACATTGACCCCAAGGGTAGTAGTGAAAGTATTCTTTAATGTCTTTCTTAGTGTGTCCTTTTGCGGTTTCTGACACTTCAGTAGGGAATAAGCCATCTTGGGTTTCTACATTAAATAGAAAATCTGTTTTCTCTTCACTATTTAAAAATTGGTACCAATTGTCATAGATACTTTGAACTAATTTTTGTTGAATAGGGTGGTTTTTTAATACCCCAAAGCCAGTATTGCGTAGCGATTCAACAAATAGCTGTTTCGCGTTTTCTGCCGTGTAATCTACCGCTTCCAGTTTCATTGACATTATTCTCCAACTGTATCTTTATATTTATAGCAATCGTTTAGCTGAGCGCCATATATTCTATTTTGGAAACAAAGACGTAACAAGGATGTGGCATATAAAGTTTAGAAACATAGTATCCATGAGAGGAAATAATCACTATTTGACGCGTTTATCTGGCATACAGTTAAGTAAAGGTTAAGGAAGTTGTTAACAAAATAGTAGGACAATGATAGAGAATTCAGAAGATGAAAAAGAAGTTAGCACTATTATGTTCCTGCTTATTCATTAGCATGAGTATATTCGCAGGTACGCTTAATCCATTAACAATTTCTTCAAAAAATGAACAACTTTATAAGGGTTATAAAACCTATAGCGGTAATGTGGTGATGCATATTTGTCGTGGTACAGAAGTTAAAATCGCCAGTGCCCATATTCAAAGCGAGGAACACGAAACGATTTATCAAGGCGATGTTGCGGTGACTTTTCCTTTCACCAATGAGAAAAATCAATTCGTGGTGATAACCTCAGATAAGGTAACAGTCAGAAAAGAGCAAGATAATAGCATTACATTGTTGGCTAACAGCATGAAGGTGCATTACGAATCAAAGCAAAACTAGGGCTACGAGACGTTTATCTCATTGATGATGGCGATAAGTTTTTAATGCATCTTTGTTATTTGGTCTTATAATACCGACCTTTTGTAGCAAGTAGCGGAGCCAGTTAATGAGGCTTGATAAATTCTTAGGTACTACGTTAGGTATCACACGTAAAGAAGCCGGTAAAATTCTTAAAGATCGTATGGTTGAAGTGAATGGTGAAGTTGTCCGTAACGGCTCTGTTCAAGTTTCAGATGATTGCGATGTAGAATTCAACGGTCGTTCGTTATCGTTGCAAGGTCCTCGTTACTACATGCTAAATAAGCCACAAGGTTTTGTGTGTTCACACGTTGATGATTTCAATCCAACGATCTTTGTGCTGTTTGATGAAATTAGCCCAGAGAAAATGCATGTTGCTGGTCGTTTAGATGGTGATACAACAGGTCTTGTATTAGTAACTGATGACGGTCAATGGTCACACCGTATTACGTCACCACGTCATGTGTGTGAAAAAACCTACTATGTTGAAACGGCAGATCCAATCACTGAAGATTATATTCAGCAATTCGCTGATGGCGTACAACTTCGAAGCGAGAAAGAGCTAACTCGCCCTGCGAAGCTAGAAATTCTTGGTGAGAATGAAGCGTTACTGACGATCACAGAAGGTAAATACCACCAAGTGAAGCGTATGTTTGCCGCAATGGGGAATAAAGTTGTTGGCTTACACCGTGAGCGTGTCGGTGCTGTTGAACTTGATGAAGAGTTAGAGCCTGGTGAATACCGTCCGTTAACGGAAGAAGAGATTGCTTCTTTTCTGAAATAAACGATTCTTAATGTAATTTTATAAATTATGTGTTGTAATAAAAGGCATAGAACAGCTTATTAGTTGATTTGTTTATGCCTTTTATTTTATCTGTCAAATACTAAGTATTCACTTAGCAAATATAATGCCAGAAAGGAAATAGCACTTTTCCATATTAGAAAGGTTCTGCTTAAGTCTTTTATCGTAAAATACAGGCTTTTCCTCGAATATCTTACTAATATACTTATAATAAGAGGTGCTATGAACCCGCCAAACAGCTCACGTCTGAGTCTGCAACTCATCCTGATCCTCGGTGCGATTGCAGCATTAACGCCACTGGCTATTGATATGTATCTGCTTACGATGCCAAGCATTGCGAAAGATTTTCTCGTTTCTCCCAGTTTAGTACAGGTTACATTAACCGCTTATACCACAGGTTTTGCATTAGGGCAGTTAGTTCACGGCCCATTAGCTGATAGTTATGGTCGTCGACCTATGCTATTGCTCGGCACTGTCGCTTTTTTCATCCTGACTGTGCTTGGTGCATTAAGTACCAATATTACCGAATTAACCTTTATCCGTGTGTTGCAGGGTTTTGCAGGTGCTGCCGCTGCGGTGATCATCAGTGCATTAGTACGTGATATGTTCGAGCGTGAAGAATTCTCTCGTACCATGTCATTTGTCACTTTAGTAATGACAGTTGCACCGCTATTAGCGCCTATGATTGGCGGTCATTTATCGGTGTGGTTTGGCTGGCGCTCAGTGTTTTGGTTCTTGGCTATTTTTGCTGTGATCGTACTGCTTTCGATTATCTTTAAGATCAAAGAAACCTTACCGAAAGAAAATCGTATTCCGTTTCATTTTATGTCGATTATTCGTAACTACGCCAAACTGTTAGCGAATCCGATTGTATTAGGTCTTATTTTCTGTAGCGGTTTTTCTTTTGCGGGTATGTTTACTTTCTTAACCGCAGGTTCGTTTGTTTATATTGATATTTACGGTGTCAGTGTGGCGAACTTTGGTTTCTATTTTGGTTTGAACATTGTTGTCTTGATCATTATGACAACGCTAAATGGTCGCTTGGTAAGAAAGAAGGGCACGCACTGGATGCTACGATTGGGGCTGTCTATCCAATTGTTTGCAGGTGTTATGCTGCTTGTTGGTCAATGGTTTAACTTTGGTTTATGGGGCACGGTGTTACCTGTTATGTTGTTTGTAGGTACGTTATCTATTATTGGTAGTAACTCGATGGCGTGTTTATTGGCGCGTTACCCACAAATGGCAGGTACAGCATCTTCATTAGGTGGCACATTCCGCTTTGGTATTGGCTCACTTGTCGGTAGTATTGTCGCCTTAATGCCAGATAGCACAGCATGGCCAATGGCTGGAACAATGGCGGTGTGTGCGGTTCTATCTGCTGGATTTTATTGGTGCTTAGCGAAAGATGCGTAAGCACATCGTAAGCTCTGTTTATTTTATTGTTTAATGTATTTATGACTTCTTTCTATAACGAAATTCTTAATGTGGTAACGGAAGGGTTATCAACATTGGTTGCCGCACAAGACGCGGGTAAAACACAGAAAAACCCTGTGAGTGAAACTGTGTTTTTAAGTGCATGGGTAACGAAAATGATCAAGCAACAGCGCTTTGATCATTGTGTGTCTAAAACCTTACTAGAGTGGCAGAAGCAATCTCGCACCATGGGTAAAAATGCACAACTTAAAGTGCAATTTGAGCGTATTAAAAACACTCTAAGTGCATTAAATGACACGAACGGTAAATCAACCATAATTAATGCTGAATTAATCGAAAGCTTTTACCGCGTATTAGAGCAAGCAGATTGGTTGATCACTAACGAATATGAAGTGAACCGTAAAGTGTCACACCATACTGATGGTCAAGCATCACTCGTTGTGTGTGCTGCACAATACAAGCAATCAATTGATGAGCAAGGCGTACTGGTGAAGCCGCTATCATTTTATATGCGTGGTAATACTCAGCAGTTTATTGATTTGGCTTATCAGCAAGGTGTATTGCTTTACAAAATTACTGATTACAAATCAAAAGTGAAGTTCCATGGTGAGTTTGTGATTTATCCTGATAACGCAGGTTCACAATTGCCAGAACTACCAACAGTGGCGAATTAATTTTACTACTCTAAACAGTAAAAAAAGCCGCATGAGACGCTTTATAGATAGAGCATCTTATGCGGCTTTTTTATTAGTTGCGATTTATCATCGGGCTTAATGAGTTATTACCGAGTTAACTCGCAGTTACGTTATCACTGGTTTGTTTATTGCTTTTTGTAACTAGAATTTTCACCATTACCAGCACAAATGAACAACCACCACAAACGAGTAATGTTAATGCTAGATTGCCAACATGAGCAGCATGTTCTAGACCAAAACCAATGATTAAGTAATAGAACAAGCCAAGTAATGCACCAGCTGTGCCTAAGTGGTTTCGGTAATTGATTAAAGCAGTACTAAACAAGTTAGGTAACGCTAGACCAAAAGACAGTGATACCAATGCCATTGGAATAAAGAACCAAACCGTTTCTTGCAATAAGTAAACACCTAAACCTGATGTCAGCATCATTAATGTCGATAACATTACGATGATATCACCGCGAATATGTCTGCGTATCAAACGAATATTGAGTAGCGAACCTAAAATTGAACCAGCAGCTAACACAAAGCTCGTATTACCAAAAAACTTAACGCTAGCACCTAGGTGCTCAAACATAAATGGTGCGATGCTGTAGTAAGAGAATAGGGCAATGTTTGCCAGTCCTACCATTAAAGCGATATACCAAATATGGCTGTCACGAAGCATTTTATTTGCCACTAAAAACAAGCTATCACGTTTGATGTGGTTTGGTTTTGTCTCTGGTAATGCAAAGCCACCCCAAAGTAACAGTAGTGATAACATGATCATCATCGCTGCAAATACCCAAGTGTAGCCACCGTGAGCTGTCAACCAGCTACCCAGTAACATACCAATCACAGGGCTTAGACCAATACTTGTTGAAGCAATTGAGAAAATTCTTGTTAAACTCGCACCTTCAAAGCTGTCACGTAAAATAGTTTGAGTACATACAGAGCCAACAGCAGCACCAAAGGCACACGCACCAAAACCATAAAGTAAGCCTTGGAATGTTGGCGCGTAATAACAAAATGTCGCCGAAGCAATACAAATAGCTATGCCTAGAAGTGTTGATAAACGACGTCCAATGACGTCACACATGGTGCCCCAGAAAACAACGCCTACCGCAAAAACCATAAAGAAGAGTGATAAAGCTTGTGCTGCTTCTGATGTTGTTACTGAAAAATGATTCTTAATTGATGTTAGCGCTGGGCTATACATCGTCTCTATAAGCTGTGGAAACATTAACAGCGAAATCGATAATAATGTTGATATTGTTTTTTTATTCATGACTTCCTCTTTGACGCTTTATCATCCATCTTCGAAAGACTAGTAAACTGTGTGAATCAGAGAATGATAAGTATTAATGTCATCGCTATTTTGTGAAGTGCGAGACTGTTATTTCAATGAGGATAAGTATATATTTGTCGCCATTTGGTGTGATATTAATATAAGAACAACAAACATCACTTTTAGGACATGTTGGCAAAAAAAGGCTCATGCGATGGCTTATATTAAAATGGAAGATCAATTTTGTGCTGACGATTACGACGGATTAGTTATTGGGCTTGCTGCTGATTTAGCAGAGCATGACTCGGGTTACCATACACATAATAAAGATCAGTTATTATTTTCTCATCATGGCTGTATGGTGATCAGTTTAGATGGTGTGAAGTGTGTTTTACCGCCGATGCGTGCAGCTTGGATACCCGCAGGCATTGAACACAAAGCACAAACGAGCAATGCTACCCAGTATCGTTCTTTATATTTTGATCAAAGTTTACAGTCGCAGTTACCGCGTGAGCTGAAGATATTTGATATCAACCCGTTAATGTCTGCATTAATGGAGCGTATGTCTTTTTGGGAGCTTGATAAGCCAAATAATGAGCAAGTTAACTCAGTAAATTTATTAATTGAAGAGTTAAACCTTGCGCAAGATAGTCATTTGAATTTACCTATTCCAGCAGATCCACGTTTAGCCTCATGGCTTGCAGGTATTGATGATGAGGAGTTTATTGCTCCAACATTAGCTGAACTGAGCCTACAAGTTGGCGCAAGCGCGAAAACGATCACTCGTATCTTTAATAAAGAAGTAGGGATGCCATATCAAAATTGGCGTCAGCAATGGCGTTTACTGGCTGCAATTGAATTATTGTCTAAAAGGTGGCGTGTTTCGACAGTTGCTCACCACTTGGCATTTTCTAGTGATAGTGCCTTTATTAGCTTCTTTCGTGAGAAAACGGGTTATACACCTGCACATTTTATCCGTGAAAATAAAGAGTAGCGTGGAAATGAAAGAAGGTTATTGGCTGATTTTAAAGCATATTTAACGTGGTTTTTGCGAAAGAATAACCGTGTTCACACAGTAAAATTATCCGCATATTGTTTAATAGATTTTTCGTACTAGCTTCTCATCCTTGCAGTTTTCCAGTTGAATCTTCACTTCGCTAAGGCATGATAGATTTATCAATTGTTATTGTTTTTTATATCAAAATTTATTGAGTAAATAACGATAACAATCACTCAAGGCTAACAGATTTATATGGATATTTATGCTTGCTTGTTGTGCTGAGCGCGAAGAGTGTCACCACTCAACGCCGTTAGTTTTATCATTCGATGAAGCCCTGACTTTCTTCCCATTTGAACTCGAATTCTATGATTGGCATGACAACCTTGCCATGTATCGATCTTACCCTGATGGGCATCGTGAACCATTAGAGGGGAGTTGTTCGTTCTACATTGAACACATTGAATCGTTAGAGGGCGGGAAAGCGTGGATTGCTAGTATTCCTAAAGGATTAGTGAAACAGGCAAGAGGTTATGCTGATCTTGGGGTATATATGCTTAAGATCGCTGCAATGAGCGAAAAAGCCCGTGAGTTATTACTTCAACGCCCAACGTTATTGTATTTGGTGTGTGAACAATACCCGTTAGATCAAGATGAAGTGTTGGCACTGTGTGAATTGGGTCAACGCAAAATATTACAACACTTAGGTTTGGCATCAAGTCGTGCTGCGCTTCGCTTCCTTGATCGGATTGATAGTGATTTCTCGACTCGTTCGATCGTTTTGATCATTCATCGCTTGCTGGATCCCGATGTAATGTCGTTTCAATTGTTCCGTCATTACAAAACCATTACTAACTTAACCTTGCAGATTTACCTGCAATGGCCAACGCTAACAGGCACACCGCTTGGACGCCATTTAGCGCAAACCACTCAGCGCGAGCGTTTTCAAATCAATCAGATTTTGTCCGATGTTTTCCAACTTGGTTATCGAGTGTTAGATGTCGATTCAATAAAGCGTATTCATGCCGTGACCTCTTATGAAGAATTAAGAGCACTGCATGATCGCTGGGTAGTGGCGCAGCATACGATCAATTTTGTTCCTGATGTGAATAGTAATAAGCCTTATATGATCCCATTTCCTGGTAATAATAACATTGTGCCGATTTGTGATTATCAAGAGCTTGAGCAAGAGGGTATCGAGCAAAATCATTGTGTCTCGATTTACCACAATAGGATCATTAAAGGCGAATATCTGGTGTACAAAATGTTCATGCCAGAGCGTGTAACCATTGGTTTAAAGCGGCATTACTTTGCTAATGGTCGTCGTAGTGAGATTTACACTGTTGATCAAATTCAAGCTCGTAATAATCGTATGCCGTCATCTGAAACCTTGGAAGCTGTTTACGGTTGGTTAGACAGTATGAAGTCAGCTAAGCCATAATACTGGTTGAATTTATTGGTTTACTCTCAAAGGAAAGCAATGCGGTTATTTCATTCGATAAAACGTTATGCACCAACAGAAGAAAAAGCACCGCATTCTCACGAGGATTTTGTTCAACTTTTTTATATCCACCAAGGTTGCGGTATTGCTAGAACAGAGGATAAAAGCATACTGGCTGTTAGTGGGCAACTTATTTGGGTGCCTCTTAATCACCGTCATCATTTGAAAGTGTTGAAAGATACCAGCTTAAGTATTATTCATGCTTCACCAGATGTTATTCCTCATTTCTACAATGAGATGGCGATTATCTCGACCAATCGCTTAATGGTACAAGTGATGGCAGAAATTGAGTCGCAAGATATTGGCAGTGAGCAAGGTGCTGATCGCAACAGTGATGTTCAACACCATTATTTAGCGGTATTTATTGATCAACTCAAAAAACAAAATTTCCAGAGCGATGCTTATCAAAGTAATCATGATATTGATAAACGCTTGCTGCCCATTATTGAAGCACTGACTATTGAACCTGATATTAAACTGTCTTTAGACCGTTTTTCTGAGCACTGTGGCGCATCTTCTCGTACTCTTAATCGTTTATTTATCAGTACATTTGATCAGCCATTTCGTGAAATAAGACAGCAGTTGGTTATGGCAAAAGCATGGCAGTTGAGTCGTGCAGGTGTCGCACATACAGATATTGCATTAGATTTAGGTTACAACAGCTTATCTGCCTTTTCCCATGCCTTTAATCGTTTCAAACAAGACAAAGCTCGCCAGAAGTTGGCGAAAAATCACAACTCGTTGTCGCTAGTTCAACAACAAGACTAAACACATCTGTTTAAGATAATGACATCAATTAAGGAGATTGTTGTCATGTCTTTACTACGTTTACTTTCTATCAGTTTATTAATGGCGTGTAGCTATTTCTTTGCTTCTGATATGTATGCACCTAGCTTACCTGTGATGTCTGAAGCATTGAATGTGTCCTCGACAGCAGTACAACAAACGGTGAGCGCGTTCTTCATTGCGTTAGGTTTAAGCCAATTAGTGTGTGGTGCTGTCGCTGAACGCTTTGGACGTCGTCCTATTGCGATCTTAGGTGCGGTGATATTTATTATCGGCTCAGCGCTTTGTTTACACGCAGATCAACTATCAGGTTTGATTATTGGGCGTGCCGTACAAGGTATTGGTGTTGGGGCGTTGTTTTTATTATGCCGAACCATAATGCAAGACTCATTGACGAAAGAGCAGTTAGTGGATGTGATGTCATGGTTTAGTATTTTATTTATGTGCTTGCCAGCGACAACACCTGCAATTGGTGGCTATTTAGAAAGTCATTTTGGCTGGCATAGTAGCTTCTGGTTTATGTTGGGGTTAGCAGTACTGCTATTTGTGGTTATTGCTTTAGCTTTAAAAGAAACCCACTTAGAAAAAAATATTCATGCGACAAAACCAAGGGTTGTTGCTCGTGATTACACCATGATTGCTACAAATCCGCAGTTTTTACGCTATTTAATCATGATGGTGATGGCTAACGGTGGAGCGCTGGTGTTTTATTTAATGGGCGCGTTTATTGCGAATAAGCAATACCATTTACCTGTGCAATATTTTGGTATGTCTTCATTGTTGCTCATTGGTTGTAGTTTGTGTGCGCGTATTGTTTATATTCGTTTTCTAAAATATACCGCCACAGAAGGGCGAATCATTAAAGCAGCAAGTTGTATTATGTTGCTTGGGGCGCTAACGATATTATCGAATGCGGTATTTCACAGCATGGCGACAATTATTATCGGTATGGGAATCTACTGTTTTGGTGCGGGTTTAACCACCTCAGTCGTAGCGGTCAGTGCATTGTATTTATTCCCTAAGCATAAAGGACAAACGGGTGCGCTGTTTGGCTCATTACAAATGGTTGGGATCTTTACGTTAACCTTTATTGTTAGCCATTTAGCAAGTGTTGAGTGGGTAATGGCATGCGTACTTATCACCATGTCGTTAGTGAATATCTCAGTACAACGCTGGTGGAATGATAATTCTGTCGTGTTGGCAAAAGCGTAAATAAAAAGCGCCTATTGGCTTAAAGGCTAATAGGCGCTTTTATGTATGCAGATTAATCTAAATCGCTACGCTTTAGGATCAAATTAGGGTTTGGGCAGTTATCTTGGTAAAAATCCAAATGCTTAGGGTCAATCACACCAGGATAATCATTATTGTAATCACCCATGTCTTTGATGATTTGAAAATGCAGATGGGGCGCCCAACCACCATTTTCTTCCGTTTTGCCTATTGCTGTAAATTGCTGACCTGCTGTGATTTTTTGTCCAACGGTGAGGGTTGATAAATACTCAGTGGCACAATGCCCATACAGAGTATAAAAAATATGATCTTCTAACTTATGTTTTAGGATCACAGTTGGACCATAGTCACCGTCTGCGGTGTGATTAGCAAGGCCAAAGACTTCACCATCAAGTGGGGCATAAACAGGTGTACCTTCAGGTAAACCTAAATCAATAGTCATATGAACCGTACGATCAGGGGAATCGGTAAAGTTAGCTTTATCTTGGTAGATCAAACGATGTTCAGCATAACGACCAATCACCACCGTAGCATTAGCTGCAACAGCACGGTTTACTATTTCATCAGCAAAGCTATGCTCTGCAGTAACCATACTCCATAAATCACTACTTGGTGTTAAATCAACAATATACCCTGTACCAAATTGTAATTCTTTTGGAACGACAGGGTGAAAGTCATGGGCTTTAAGTAGGTGTTCTAATGATGTTTTGCTGTTTGTCATGCTGCTTCCAATTCTGATGGTGTTTTCTTCTATATAGTCGTATTTTGAGTAGGTACCATTACCATTGCTGCTAGGTAGCCAATAACCGCGATACCTGTTGGTAGTAATAGGTGTACATTCACCATCATAGCAGTCAAATATCCGGTTAATGTCCACGCTAAGCCAACCATTGCACTTGAAAGCGCCATTGCCCAACCTTGGTCGATGTCACTTGCTCTGTCTGAAAGCGCTGTGATGTAAAGAGGAAAACACAGTGCCACCATGGTTGCAGTAAAGATCATCGCCAATACATGGCTGGTTGGTGTTGGCGTTATGGCTAGCAGCAACATACCAATTGCCGAAAGCGCTGTTGTTACTCGAAGTGCAGAGGACACAGAGAAACGTTTCAATATTAGGCGAGGGAGTAATAGCAAAGAGAAAATCATCACGATACCAATACCCATCATAAAGTATTGGTAGAACTCACTTTCTACTGCAATATTCCATTTCTGTGGGAAGATAAACGCAATGTTTTGGAAATAGAGGCTCCAGCTAAACTGGCAGATAAACACAATAAACAGACAGTTTAATAATCCTTTTTGGCTACGCTTTAATGGTTTCGCAAATGAGAACGGGTTCTCTTCCTTTACCGTATTTTGAATAGGTAAACGAATAATAAACAGCAACGCTAAGCTAACGATAGCAATTAGCAAACAAGCATAGAATGGCGCTTGAGCACCATAGCTTGCAGACAGTTTACTGCCCAGCGCTGGACCAAAAGACATGGCCGCCGTCATTACCACTGCGACTAAACTCATCAATGTTGCTTTGTTTTTCCCTTCACTGTTATCCGCCAAAATCGCTTGTGCAATCGGCTGACTAGCTGAGCCTAAGCTGTTGATCATGTTACCGACAAATAAAATGATCACTGAACTCACCACAATCGCATAAATCGGTAAGGCGAAACCGATAGCTACGATCACCAAACAAATGGCAATCACGGTCTTACGGCTGAACTTATCGGCAAAACGCGCAATAAAAGGGGTAAAGAACATCGAAATAAATGGGGCGGCAGACATTACCGTACCAAACAACATGCGGCGTTGTTCGATCGGCATACTCTTGGCAAATTCCAATGAATGATCAGTTAAAAATAAGCTGACATAGGCAGGGATCGTAATAAAAAATCCGGCAGAGCCAAGAAAGATAATGGTGTATAGCGTTATAAGCGTAAATAAGGGCAGCTGTTGAGCCGTGCGGTGTTGGTTGCGCATCTTATTCTCCCAGTGAATGTGCGCGGTATTCTAATGCGGTTGTTATTGCTATGAAAGAGGAATGTAAAGAATAAAAACTTGCAGAATATTGTTGTTATGGATTATCTTTCGGTTAATTAATTCTTATTGTGAATTTTTAGTTAAGTTCATGCACATTTTTGGGAATAATCGGATGCGACAAATGAATAAAAATAAAGGATTTACACTTATAGAGCTGGTTGTCGTTATCGTCATTCTTGGCATCATAGGTGTTGTTGCATCGTTAAAGACAATGGAGTTACCGTCTGATGCTCGCGTCGCCGTGATGAAATCCAGCAGGGCGGCTATACAAAGTGCATTCGATTTATTCCATGCCAAGCAAGAAATGGTGAATGCAAACATTACAACAGAAGATCACGAAGGTAATGTGCAGCATTTCTTAACTATTAATGGTGTGAAAATTTTGATTAACAAAAACGATGGTTATCCGTTGTTTCGTGTATTGCCACGTGAGAGGTTTCTTAAAGAATTTAAAGCGCTAGTGAATATGGATGTTGAATTGTTTTCTAATGATGATAAATACAAAACCAATTCGAAATTCATTTTATTACCGAATAACTACAGTGGATTTCATATCTTTTTTCGTGGACAACAGCCTACAAAGGGAAACACGAATTTTAGAAAATGTTATGTTGAGTACATTGCGGCAAAGCAGTTTGTCGGTGCTCCAGACATTAGTGAAGTCAAAGTCGCGACATCGGAGTGTTAAGCATTCGAATGTTTTAACGCTGTTTGTCTAACCCGTTTTATAAAAGTAAGCCCCAAGTGTTGAATAACCGCTTGGGGCTTACTTTTTTCATTTTAGCTTAAGTGTTTAGTTGTTTTTGGCTGGTACTACAGAGCTTAATTCAGGCTCAAACCAAGCGGCATCAGTTTCTGCCATTTCTTCAAACACAGACCATTTTTTCAATGCTACTGCTTGGGCTCTGTCAAAGAGTTCAACAGCATGCTCAGGATTAGTTTTGAACAGTTGGTTAAAACGGCTTTCTTGTTGCATAAATTCAGCTTTGCTTATGGTTGGACGAAGTGAATCTAACGTAAATGGATTCTCACCTTGCTCTTTAAGCATTGGGTTGTAACGGTAAAGAGGCCAGTGACCAGAGTACACCGCTTTTTTCGCTTGTTGACGCGCTTGTGTCATATCAAAACCGTGAGCAATACAAGGGCTGTATGACAAGATCAATGATGGACCGTCATAAGCTTCTGCTTCTCGTAACGCTTGCAATGCTTGCTGTGGGTTTGCATTTAAGCAAATTTGCGCCACGTAGACATTACCGTATGAGATTGCTTGTAAACCGAGTTCTTTACGGAAGGTTGGTTTACCACCAGCAGCGAATTTTGCGGTTGCAGCAAGTGGTGTTGCTTTCGATGCTTGACCACCTGTATTTGAGTACACCTCGGTATCCATTACTAATACATTAATATTACGAGATGAACCTAAAGCATGGTCAAGACCACCGCTACCAATATCGTATGCCCAGCCGTCACCACCAACGATCCAGATTGAACGTTCAACTAGAGTATCAATCACTGAATCTAATTCGGCTGATTTTGGATGACCGATCAGTTTTTCACGAATAGCTTCAACACGTTCACGTTGCTCTAAACAAGCTTGTTCTGTTGATTGTTCGGCAGTTAATACAGCTTGTACTAACTCATTACCTATTTCAGGTTCTAACTCCTTGATTAAGCGTGAAGCCATGTCTTTTTGATGGTCAACGGAAATACGATAACCTAAACCAAATTCAGCATTATCTTCAAACAATGAGTTAGACCATGCTGGGCCATAACCGTTTTTACCTTGTGTCCATGGTGTCGTTGGCATGTTACCGCCGTAGATTGAAGAACAACCTGTGGCATTGGCAATCATTAAACGCTCGCCAAATAGCTGACTAATCACTTTTAGAACAGCAGTTTCCCCACAACCTGCGCAAGAGGCTGGGAATTGGAAGTGTGGTGGCAAGAATTGCACGCCCTTAACGGTTGAATAATCCACTTGATTAATCGGCAGTTGAGGTAGTGATTCAAAGAATTCAACATTCGGTGCTTGCTCATCCCATTGTTCAGCCGCTGGCACCATTTGTAATGCTTTACGGCTTGAATCTGTTGCACTGTGAGCAGGACAAGCATCGACACATAAGGTGCAACCCATACAATCTTCTGCATACACTTGAATGGTATAAGCGGTATCTGGGAAACCTCGCGCACTGACATCTGTGTATTTGAAGTTTTCTGGTGCTGCTGCCAATTCATCTTTATTGTAGATTTTTGAACGAATAGTGGCGTGTGGACAAATAAACGAACAGTTACCACATTGAATACAAAGCTCAGGATCCCAGCTTGGTACGTTCACGGCTTGGCGGTGTTTATCAAAGCGTGTAGTCCCTGATGGGAAGGTACCATCACATGGAATTTCTGATACTGGGATCAAATCCCCACGCATTGCCATCACTTCTTTGGTGACTTTCTGTAAGAACTGCGGTTGATCATCACCAATGGTCGATTTCACCTCAACGTTAGATGTAGCTGTTGCTGGAATGGTTACTTTCTGGGTTGCAGAAACGGCGTGATCGACCGCATTCCAGTTCATTTCTACAACCGCTTGACCTTTACGAGAATACGCTACTTCGATGGAGTGTTTGATTTGTTCAATGGCTTCTTGTTGTTCGAACACGTTGGCTAACATGAAGAAACCTGTTTGCATGATAGTGTTAATACGACGACCCATATTAGTCTCTGCCGCCACTTTCATTGCATCAAGCACGTAAAGTGATAATTCTTTATCGATGATTTGTTGCTGCACGGTTAGTGGTAGGTGATCCCAAACATGCTCGGCATCATAAGGGGAGTTGAGTAATATGGTTGCCCCTTTTTCTGAATTAACGAGACAATCAAATTTAGTTAAGAAGTTGAACTGATTAATCCCTACGAATGAAGCTTGTTCAATCATCCAAGGAGCTTCAATAGGAGCATTACCGAAACGAAGGTGGGAGACAGTACGAGAACCTGCTTTTTTAGAATCGTAGTCGTAATAACCTTGAACGAATTTATTGTCTTTTGCACCGATGATTTTAATAGTACTTTTACTTGCACCGACACTACCATCCGAGCCCCAACCGTAAATTACCGCACGAACCGTGTTATCTGGCTCTAAGGTGTAATTGTTATCGATGGCTAAGCTGGTGAAACTCACATCATCATTAATACCCACCGTAAATTGGCTAATGGGTTTCTCGGCGATAGCGTTATCAAACGCCGCTTTAACCATTGCAGGAGTAAACTGTTTAGATGATAAACCGTAACGACCACCCGTCATTTTAGGCAAGCAGATACGTTTACCAACAGAGCACTGTTCTACTAAAGCACTCATGACGTCAGTGTATAAAGGCTCTGCAACTGCACCCGGTGTTTTACAACGATCCATGACAATTAAGTGATGACAACTTTCAGGTAAGACGTTAGTGAAGTAATCAACAGCAAATGGACGGTATAAATGAACTTCGATTAAACCGACACTTTTCCCATTTTTATTAAGCTCATCAACGGTTAAACGTGCTGTTTGTGCACCTGAACCCATAATCACCATAACGGACGTTGCTTCAGGATCACCATAGTAACTAAATGGCTGATATTCACGACCTGTTAATTGGGCAAATTTAACCATTGCATCATTAACAATGTTTGGTACAGCTTGGTAGTACGGGTTAACTGCTTCACGACCTTGGAAGTAAATATCTGGGTTTTGCGCAGTACCACGAATAAAAGCACGTTCAGGCGCTAACCCTCTTTTACGGTGAGCAATCACATCGTCGTTATTGATCATTTCACGGATGATGTCATCACTCATGACATCAATTTTATTTACTTCATGAGAGGTTCTAAAACCATCGAAGAAATGAATAAAAGGCACACGAGAAGCCAGTGTCGCGACTTGAGCAATAAGGGCGTTATCATGAGCTTGTTGTACCGAGCTGGATGCTAACATCGCAAAGCCTGTTTGGTTACAAGCCATCACATCTTGGTGATCGCCAAAGATAGATAGCGCCCCTGTGGCTAATGAACGAGCTGCAACATGAAACACCGTTGATGTTAATTCACCAGCGATTTTGTACATGTTGGGGATCATTAACAATAAACCTTGAGAAGCGGTAAACGTCGTTGTTAATGCGCCAGTTTGGAGCGAGCCATGGGTAGCACCTGCGGCACCTGCTTCAGACTGCATTTCGATAATGTTTGGCACATCGCCCCAAATATTACGTTGTTTTTCTGCAGCAAATTGATCAGCTAATTCTGCCATTGGTGAAGAGGGGGTAATTGGGTAAATCGCAGCGACTTCGTTTACACGATAAGCAATATGAGAAACTGCGCTACAGCCATCCATTGTTTTATATTGATGCGTCATAGAAGTTCCCCTTATTATTTTTTTAGTGTGAAAGGAATGTCAGATACAGGTGACATTGCAATAGCATGACAAGGACATTGGTTTACGCAGGCTTGGCAACCTGTACATTTCTCGTAGTCAAATTTGTAGCGGTTACCTTTACCAAGCTTGATAATGGCACCTTGCTCAGGACATGCGCCGTAGCAGCCATCACATTCAAAACAGTTACCACAGCTGTAACAACGTGTCGCTTCATAGACGGCTTGGTCCATGGTTAGCCCTTGTACTACTTCGGTAAAGTCTTTAACACGTTCAGCAACAGCGACTTCGTTAATGGGATTACGGTTGGAATCAATTTCGTACCAAAGTTGCAGCATATCGTGAGTGACAACTTGGTGTTTTTCTTCAGTGAGGTAAACACCACCACGTAACCATGCATCAATATTACGTGCTGCTTTTTTACCGTGTCCTGTGGAGGTAGTGACTGAACGAGATGAAGAGATCATGTCACCGCCGACGAAAATACCTTCATGGCCTGTCATCATATGATCGTTAACCTTGATGCAGCCATCAGGTGTTAATTCGACATTCTCAACGCCTGAAAGAAGTTGTCTTTCAATGTCTTGCCCGATAGCAAAAACCATGGCATCAGCTTGAAGAGTCTCAACTTCACCTGTGGGTTTTGCGTCACCATTTTCATCTAACGCCATAATTTCCATGGTAAATTCAGTGCCATGAATCGAGGTAAGATTTCGCATCCAGTGAATCTTCACACCTTCAGCTTCTGCTTCATCTGCTTCAAATTCATGGGCTGTCATGTGGTTGCGATCAGAAAAGAAGATCACCATGACTTCCTCAGCGCCTAAACGTTTAGCGACACGTGCGGTATCCATTGCAGTATTACCACCACCCAGTACTACAATACGTTTACCAAGCTTAGGGCCTTGATCATTACCGACTAGGTTTAAATATTCAGTGGCTTCCATAATGGGACCACAATCTTCCATTGGAATCTTTAAATGACGACCAATTTGTGCGCCAATAGCAAGGAATACGGCATCAAATTCACCTTGCTCTTTTTCTGCAACAATATCGGTAACCTTATGATTAAGCGTAAGCTTCACGCCCATATCGGTAATTTTTTCAACTTCTTGCTGCAAGATATTACGAGGTAGACGATAAGCTGGTATCCCGTAATTCATCATGCCGCCTGCATGGGGATTAGCATCACGGATTTCGACTTGGTGACCCGCTAAACGAAGATGATAGGCAGCGGCTAAACCTGCTGGGCCTGCACCGATGATCAAAATTTTACGATTGGTTTCTTCATTAACTGTTGGATAAGCCCATTTTTGATCAATGGCTAAATCACCTAGCATACGTTCAACTTGTTGAATCGAAACCGGAGAGTCCGTATGTGCGCGGTTACAGCTAATTTCACATGGGTGATAACAAACACGACCATGAATGGCGGGCATAGGTTGATTTATCACTAACTTTTGCCATGCTTTTTTGAATTCTAAATCACGCACTAATGCGAGAAAGCCTTGAATATCATTACCTGTAGGGCAGTGTTGATTACAAGGCGGCAGGTAGTCTTTATAAACGGGAAGCATTTTAGGTTTAGGGCCAATACTTTTGGTATTAAGACATGCTGAATTTCTTACAATTTGCTTTGCAGACATAAGTCGTCCTTAATACATAAATGCTATTCACCCGTTAGCGTTAAACTTGTGTCTATCAAAGCCTAAAACGAGTAAATATTTGATTTATTATGATTTAACACTCATTTGAATATGAGTAATTAGTAGTGATTTATTACTTATTAAATTAACATTGCTGAGGTAAAAAACAATTAACAATAATTAACCACGATATTAAGGAAAAATTAATCTGTTATATTTGAGGAATGAAGTTTCAATTCTGATATTAAGTAATTATCGCACCATAATTAAACTTTGATAAGAATGATTGTTATTTGTGATTTTGATTATTAATGAAAAATAAATATAAAGGATAATAACCCAATGAAATAAGAGAAATACAAATTCCCGCTTATCTAGTTAATAATGCTAATAACTATACCTGATGTAACTTAATCTCAATGGATGCGCTCAGAACAAGCCTGCTACTTCAAAATACTATAATGGTAGCGATGAGACTAAACTGACTATTATTAAGGTAAAAGGAGGGAAGAATGATGAATAAAAAGCGAATATTTTGTATTGGACTGCTAATCCCTCTTGTTTACGGCATGATCTGGTTCTTGTCATTATTTATCAGCGCCGAGCTTAATCATTTCCTTTATGAAAACCATGTTATCTTTCTTTGGTTAGCATTGCCATGGTCATTCTTCACCATTGAAGTGGGTGCGATTTGCAGCAGTTATGCCAGTATCTATGTGTGTAATCCGCTGACTATTTTACTCGTTAGTATTGGTTTTGCGCTTAATATGGTTGTGCTTATTATTGTGCTAAGAGGGATACTTCGTTGGTCTAAACGATAACTATATGATTATTCATTCGTTTCAATCACACTATGTGAGAGAGTATACATACCTAAATCAATACTTTAATTAAGGTTATTTTATACTAAAGAAGTAGTCCTGTTACTTCTTTATTTGTAATTAATATAGTGCAGTGATTTCGATTACATTGTGATAGCTATATGTGTTCAATATCTTTTAGATAGTGTTTAAGGGTGGGGCATGGAATGCAAGAGGAAAAAATGAATAATGAGTATAAAGAATTTATTCGAGTAAAAAGAGGGAATAATAAATTAGTTTTGCAAGTACTCCAAATTAAATGGAATGGTCCACACACTCCTGTATCTAAGTGGGTAACCGTCAAAACTTTAGAAACTTCTGTTGATTTGGTAAAGCTAGATGAAGAAATAGCATTACTGCTCAATACAACAAAGTACTTCGGATTTTGCACTAAGTGTGAAAGAAATCTTTTAAAAGGGTGGATGCACTCTGATAATTATTGCCAAAGTTGTGCTGCACAGGAGTTTCAAATCGTTTACTAGGCGTGTTTTAATCTTATTTCCTCACACTCACAAGGCGCAATGACTACGCAGTTTCTACCATTTTTTTTTGCTTGGTATAGCGCCTTGTCTGCTTCTCTAATTAAACTATCTAAATTATCACCTTTGTGTTGCTGAGAAACGCCAATACTAATCGAAATGGGCGACATATTTTGATGATGAAGTGGGATGTTATAAACAGCATTACGGATACGCTCTGCGACAATGTGTGCATTGGCAAGGGGCGTATTTGGCAACAAGATCAGAAATTCTTCACCACCATAGCGAATAGCTACATCATTGACTCTGACACACGCTTGGATTTGTTCAGACACATTAACAATGACTTGATCGCCAACCAGATGTCCGAATTGATCATTGATTGATTTAAAGTGGTCGATATCACACATCATCACAACGAGTGGCAGTGGTTGTTTTGATTTGTCCGTTGTTATTTGATTGGTCAGTTTATCCATTCCTCGACGGTTATATAAAGACGTGAGGTTATCTCGTATCGAAAGTGCTTCAACTGATCGTGTTAAACGTCCGTTAACAAGCCAAACTAAGCTAAATGACGTCGCCATAATCAGAAACATCGAGGACAAATAAGGGATTTGGTGTACCCAACCTGCTTGTATGTATTGATTTAATTCATCCGCCTGAATTAATAGTAAGGCTCTGATAAACATGGTGAGAGAAACCAGACCAAAAGCGAGAGCAAGAGTGTATTGAGGAAGAGGATTATCAAATGCTTTGCCTTTTACTATCACGATACAAGCAAAAAGCTGGGTGATGCCTAAATGTAAACTTGCGGTGGCAGCTCTCGTATTGAGGGAGTTTTCTATAAAGTAAAAATAGAGCAGGGCTAGAAATAAAGGGATAAGCCCTAAAAGTGATATTTTACATAGTCGAGAGCAGGCATCTCGATATTGGCAAATACCATACAGACAAAGTGTAAATCCGCCACATAAAATCATATTAGAGAGGAGTGCAGATACCCACATAGGGATCTTTCCAAGCAGGAAAATCAACCCGATACCAATGGACATGCATATCTGTGAAATAGCAACAAGATTGATGCCTTTGAAGTTTTTTTGCTCAAAGTGAAAGAACAGCAGGCCAACCCCAAATATGAATGATAAAAATGAGACTAGAAAGCTGACTGTTCTCATATCTAAATCTGGCATCCTGCACCTTTAGTCCATGTTAGGTGTGATCTATATATGTGCTACAAAATTCATAGTGAATTTAACCTCGTAGTTTAAAGGTGCATTGAAACAGTTCAATAACTTTAAAGCATACCTGCAGAGTTACGAACACTTGTGCGATCAATGTTCACTGGTTACGTAATTCATTAAATTCTTAGTAACATATTAATGTCAGATTGGAGAAGGAGCATTACGATAGTGGTGTGGGTTTCTCTCATACTATTAAGAGCTATAGCGAAATGAAATACTGCTTAATCGAGAAATAGCAAAGGGCTAAGTTGCTTTCTATTACAACTTAGCCCTTATGTATAGAACCCTAATGCGTTTTGGCTAGCTCGACTATCTTGTTATTTAACGGCCAAACATACGTACCAGCGTATTGTCTTTGTTGATTAGTTGGTGTTTTAAAGCGCCAAGAACATGAAGCACAATAAGGACGATGATAATGTTAGCGGCAATGCCATGAATGGTATGTCCTAATGAGCCTAACCACTCAACTTTCTCTCTAGCAGCCAGAATTTCAACGCCGAATACTTCCAACGCTCTACCGCCACCGACACTCATCATGATGCCTGAAATAGGCATTAGTAGGGTAGCGAGTAGCAGTAGGTGTTGTATGCTTTTAGCAAAAATTTGTAGTGCTCTACTTTGTTCAGGCGCAGCAGGGAGCGCCCCTTCTTTAAATCGCCAAGCAATACGAATCAGTGCGACAGCAAGAACGATGACACCCAAAGATTTATGTATACCAAGAAGCTCAAATCTTTCAGGCGATCTAGGCAGACCTTCTACGTATAACCCTAAAATAATCACACCAATAAAAAGTACACCAGTGATCCAATGAAGGGCTATTGTGGGTTTAGAAAGTTTACTGTCCATTTTCCACTTATCCTTAACAATTTGATAAAAAACTATTATCACTGTCAGGCGGATAAATTTCGAATATTTAATTTGTAACTAGATGTAAACTTGGTGGGTATGGGATTGATACAGTTGATAATGATGAAAATGGGATAATAAAAACGACGAGTAACGTGATTAGCTTTCTCGTCGTTTTCTTTAAATAAGTGAGGAGGATATGTCTCTCAGATTATTCTGCTACGTACTCTAGTGGCGCTTCTAGATCTTTTAGTACCATTTTTTGAATATTGATACCTAACATCATGACGATCAAACACCAGTTTAAGAAAGGCAATTTGCCTGTTTGTAGGCTTTCAATAAATTGGCTTGGGTTCCAATTGAAAAGCTCACAAATGTTTTGTGCTGTCATCTCTTCAAATAAACCGCTATCGATCAGCTTCGCGAATTGTTCGCTAGTTGGGCACACAAAAGTATTACGAGCACCAAATGCAGTTGGTTTGAATAGGCGCAATACACGACGAATATCTTCAACTTTGATCACTTCGCCACTCATGGCAATGTTTTGTCGACCAACTAACGCCGCAAGGAAACACCAGCATGGGTATGGAATAGTAGAGACGTTAAAAGGCTCTTTTTTATATTTAGCAGTCCAGCTACTTACATTCTTCTCTTGTAAACCAGTAACTAGCGCAAGTTTATTTGCATCGTAGCCATGATCTTTCAGTAGGTTAATGATTTCAGCAACTTCAGATACGAAAGGTTTGGTCCAATTTTCGTATGAGGTAAAGACATTTTCTCTGATCAAAATGCTATTCCAATATGGGAGTTCAATAGATTGCCGCCGATCATACGTGTTAAAGCGACGATGTCCATTAATATCCCATATCGGATGGAAATTCATAGCCTAATTAGATGTTTCTTTGTTTTGGCTATCTTGTTTCGCCTTCAGCTTTTGCTGTTGTTGGTAGAGTTTATCGATCTTCTGCCAGTTACTGTCAGACAGGGTGAAAGAATCACTTAACTGGATAGTTTTATTGGTATCTGCTTTTGGGCTAACCAGCGTCGCGGTGTAGTGGATCTTTGCTGTGTTATTTTCTTTATTGAGGCTTTCTAATCGCAACACCAGACCTGATGGCTTGTTTTTATCAATAATAAAATGCCCATTCCAATTTAATGACGCATCAATATTGGGATTGTTTTGATTGTAGTTCATCGCTTCTTTTTTGGTGAGCAGCGTATGGAGACTATTACTGTTAATAGAAAGCGTCAGGAAATGACTTTTGTCTTTAGATAGTATGATACTCGCGGCAGGAGCATTGTTGAGGTAGAAGTCATTGGCAACACCCACTTGCGTCAATGAGCCGTTAATGTCGTGATCGTCTGCGTTGTTACACCCTGCGAGTAAGAAGGCAGCAAGGGCAAAACCAGCAATTGTTATTTTCTTCATACAGTATCCTTAGTAATGGTGCCAAGGGAGAAAGGAAATTACATAGTAAGCATACAAATGGTGATTGAGTAAATTGTCAGCTTAGTGTCTAAATGTACTTGGGTATATAACTGTCTGAAAGCTAAACAGAGCTTACCGCTTAATGCCGATTGTACAGAGTGCATTAAGCGGTAAAACCAATTTTAAATACGGCGCCATTTCGCTGATTTCACTACAAGAAATTTACAAGCACATACCAAGAAAATAGAAAAGAACATAGAAACAAACAAATCCAATTACAAAACCAATGAGATGATGAAGAAAGGATGGAGCCTGTGGCTTATGTTGGCGCACTTTCTTTTTAGTGACGTGGTAACAAGCAACAGCGATTAAGAAAATAATGGTTATAGCAAGGGTGTAAACCATATTTTGTTGTGGTTGTATGTTATCTGACTGAGCGAGTGCAAGTGGTGAAAATAGGGCTGTATAAGCAAATAAAGACGCGTGTTTCATTATCGATTGTCCACGGAAATAAAACGTAAAGTAAAACGATCAAAATTGAGCAGCAATCTTTGTTATTACAAGCTGTTGTTGCATAAGTGAGGGGCTGTAAATGAAATGATAAATAAAAATATCGGCATCTAGCCAATATTTAAGCAGAATGGCATCCTTGCCAAATGAGAGAGCATTATAATTTAGCGTTAAATGCTTTTTTTAGTTCATTACGTTCTTCTGTCATCAGTGCTAATTCTTTCTTCAAGCGTTTTAATTCATCTTGTAGTGTTTCATGAACAGGTGCATCAATAACAATATCTTTGCCACTTTGTGTGCGAACAATAACGTGTGAACGACCAGCAAACAGCGCTAAAAATCCCCAAACCACACACACTGCTAATGTCATATATAGTGGTACTTCCCAGCTGTGTGTTGATTCATGCAGTGAGCCAAAAATAATAGGGCCAGTTGCTGCAAGTAAGTACCCCATGCATTGCGCCATACCTGATAGTGCTGCTGCTTGGTGCGCATCATGAGTACGGATACCTACAAATGACAAGCCAAGAATAAAACCACCACCACAGCTAAAGCCAAAGCAAATTACCCAGATTAATGCGTGCTCGGGCATCATAAGTAGACCAAGAATACCGATGAAAGCCAGAATAGCCATGGCAAAGCTCATTGCACGTTTGTCTTTCATTTTTGCCATTAGCGGAATAAGCACTAGCGCAGGAACTGCTGTTGAAAGCTGTAACACACCGTGTAGGTAACCTGCTTGGTTCTCTGTATAACCGTTATCAATGAGGATGCTTGGTAACCAGCTGATAAAGATATACATAATGAAAGAGTTCAAACCCAAGAAGATAGTAACTTGCCATGCAGCTGCTGAGCGCCATAGGTAGCTGTGACTATCAATATCAGCGGTATCAGCAGAAGGGCGTGTATGACCTGCTAATTGTGGTAACCATACAATGATTGAAATAACAGGGAAGATCAGTACGGTTGCTAAAGCAAATGCCCAGTGTGGGATTGCATTGAAGCCCATTGAACCTGCAAGTTTCATCATTGGGATAGCAGTACTAGAGCTTAACGTAGAACCAATACCCATGATTAGCACATAGACTGCTGTTAATGTTGTTACCTGCTTTGGGAAGTCTCTTTTCAATAAACTTGGTAGTAACACGTTACCAATAGCGATACCAACACCAATAATACATGTACCCAAAAATAGCATAAGGGTAGAGCCGCCAGAGCGAATAAGGACACCTGCACCAACAAGGACAAGCGCTATCATTAACGATGGCTCTAAGCCAATCTTACGAGCAAGTCCTGACGATACCAGCGAAAATAGGGCAAAAGCCAATAATGGCAAAGTGGTTAACATACCAGCTTGAGTTGCGCTTAAACCCAGATCGTGTGAGATGAAGTCTAGAATTGGTCCTAAACCTGTAAGTGGTGCACGAAGGTTACTTGCGATAAGTAGAATACCTAAGATGACAAGAGCTGGTCGTGCAACTTTAGGTACTGTTTTATTATTCTTATGTGACATAGGTCTCTCCTTAAATTTTTAGTGACATAATATCCCTCCCAATATTTTCTGTATTAAGTTATATTGACAGTATATAACTAAAAACGGACAGCTTATGAAATTCAGTAAAAATCTCCCAGCATTCGATTCTGATCTGTATCCGCAAAAAGTCGTGGCGATGAGCTTGTCAGGGGCTGATATTGATGAAGAAATCCCATTTCATCATCATCATAAAGGTCAATTGGTATTACCGCTAAATGGCTATGTGCGCTGTAAAATTGCCGATGCGATTTGGATGGTGCCAGCAAACTGTGCTGTTTGGATCCCTAGCCAAGTCCCTCACAGCTTAAGCATTTCAGAAGATGCTGATCTCTGTAATTTATTTGTAGATCAAGATGTAGTCGGTATGCCTTTAAAGGCCTGTACGTTGTCTGTCTCTCCCTTGCTACGTGAATTGATTGTTCGATTAACAGAGTTAGATCAATCTTATAAATCAGAAGGGAGTACCGCTCGATTAGTTGAGGTGCTGATAGATGAATTAACAACAATGCCATCTGAGCATTTTGATTTTCCTATTCCTGAAGAGCCTCGCTTACATAAAATTGCTTTAGCGTTAATTGAGAATCCAAGTGATAGAAGTACGGTTGGTGAATGGGGAAGTAAATATGCAATGAGTGAAAGAACTCTCGCACGATTAGTTAAACAAGAATTAGGTTTAACATTTGGTAATTGGCGCGGGCAGTTGCACATTGTTTTAGCATTACAAAAATTATCTTCTGGTGAGGCAGTACAACGTGTATCGGAAGATCTGGGTTATGAATCTGTTAGTGCATTTATTACCTTCTTTAAAAAGACACTAGGTCGACCACCTAAGCAGTACATTAAACAGCGTATACACGACTGATTTATTTAGATATATGCCTACTATCTTATTCGTTATTGATTTCTATTAGTTATCGGCGTTTATTCTATTTTTTCAATCGTAAATAGGTAATTAGATGTCTCGTTGGCTTGCATATCACGGTAACGCAATTTATTTAGATGAACTGATTTATCAACCAGAACATTCTTTGATCCACCAAACATTAGAAGAGCGTAAAGCGGTTAACTATGTCAATGGTGACGGTTTTGGACTGGGCTGGTATGCCGAACGTGAAATGCCGGGGCGTTATCATGAGATTATACCTGCGTGGGCTGACGATAATCTTCGCTCTTTAACTCATCATATTTGTTCTCATCGTTTTATGGCGCATGTACGTTTCTCTACTGGCGCTGAAGTATCACGAGCAAACTGTCATCCTTTTATCTATCAACAATGGATGTTTCTACATAACGGGCAGATTGGTGGCTTTGATAAGGTTCGTTTTACATTAGAGCGCTTGTTATCTGAAAGTTTGTATAACAAGCGAGTAGGGACGACAGACAGTGAAATCATCTTTCTGTTGATGATTAAAAATGGCTTACAAAACGATCCTATTGCTGCGATAAATCAGACTATGTATGAAATCGAACAGGCAATGCAGGAAAAAGAAGTCACTCAACCACTTCAGGCATCCATTTGTATTTCCGATGGTAATAGCTTTTGGGTGGTGCGCTACAGTACAGATAATGCAGCGCCAACGATTTATATAAAGCAAACAACTGAAAGTATCACGTTAGCATCTGAGCCATTGGAGCAAAATGAGCAATGGCTGTTAGTGCCTAAACAACAGATCTTACACATCGGTAAAAAGAACACGTTAACTTTTCATGATTTGATCATTGATTAGTGAAAAATGCAGCCGTGATCCTCGTGTTAACTCTCCATTAACGAACAATGATATTGAATAGTTATTAGCATTAACTTAGCTTGTGATGACTTAAATTAATTAGAGTAGTAACTATTTTTGTTGATTGGCTAATCGGCTGTTATTTTGACATCAGCATCGCTACCAACCCCATAGAATGGCAGATAAGTTTATTTATCACACGAATTTGTAACATCATGAAATGCCACTTAAAAACGAATTTTAAAGTGGTTTATGCTATTTTTGCTTTGAATATTAAAGGTTTTTTATCTGGCTTTTGTGTTGTTGGGCTGTTAATCTCTCGTCCCTCACACACAAAGTGAGATATTTATGCCAACTAACGTATGCCAAATAGCTAATGGTGACGCTACTTCTTCAAGTGAAGTTTCGAGCAATGTTGAAGCTAAACTTGTTCCAATTCTAACGATTGGTTTCATTTCTTTATTCATTTTTGCTGCACTGTTCGATATGTCCAGTTTTACAGCATTTATTCAAACAAGTTTCGAATCTGCCGCCAATACATTTGGTCAAAGCTGGCAGTGGTTGATGCTGGTTAATTTCATTTTTGCTTTAGTTTTGGCATTTAGTCCACTGGGTAAAAAGGTCATGGGTGCGGAATCTAAGCCGACAATCGGTACGTTCCGATGGTTAGCCATGATCATGTGTACCTTATTAGCTGGTGGTGGGGTATTTTGGTCTGCTGCTGAGCCAATTTACCACTTTATTACGCCACCACCTGCATTTTCAGATGTGAGTGGTTCAACGCTGCAAGCTGTAGCTCCAGCACTGGATCAAGCCTTTTTACATTGGGGCTTTTTAGCATGGGCGGTATTAGGCACATTGGCGACAATTGTGTTGATGTACGCACACCATGAACACGGCGTAAAGTTACGTCCACGTGCTTTGCTGTTTCCTATTTTTGGTAATAAGCTTGAAAATCACTGGATGGGCAGTGTCATTGATGCGTGTTCTATTATTGCTGTTGCAGCAGGTACCATTGGTCCAATTGGCTTTTTAGCATCGCAACTAGGTTATAGCTTAGAGCTACTTACTGGCTTAGAAAACAATGTGCAATCTCAATTGGTTATTCTAGCTGTTGTGGTTGCTGTTTATTCTATTTCAGCAGCATCTGGTATGGATAAAGGCTTGCAGTGGCTATCACGTATTAATGTTATTGGTGCTTTTGGTCTATTGTTAGCAATGCTGTTTTTAGGTCCAACACAATTTATTTTAAATGAGTTCGGTAGCGCCTTTGGTGGATACCTACAGCATTTTGGTGAGTTAAGCCTAACGACAGACAAACCATCTTGGAATGTGTGGTGGACATGGTTCTTCTGGGGCTGGTTTATTGGTTTTGCTCCTATGATGGCGATCTTCATTGCACGTATTTCAGAAGGCCGAAGTATTCGTGGGCTAGTGTTAGCGGTAGCGATTGGTGCACCGATTGCGACAAATTTCTGGTTTACTGTATTAGGTGGTAGCGGGATTTACCTTGAGCTGCAAAATCCGGGTGTAATTTCAGGACCGTTAAATGATGCTGGATTACCTGCCGTACTATTAGCAACACTGTCTAATTTACCATTTAGCAGTATCTTATTACCTGCATTTCTAGTGTTAACCACCACCTTTGTTGTAACAACAGGGGATTCAATGGCGTACTCTATTGCAATGGTGGTATCAGGTGATAATGAGCCTGACAGCAAGCATCGTTTGTTCTGGGCGATCACCATGGGCGTTGTAGCTGCGGTATTGTTATTAGCAGGTGATGGTGGTTTAAATGCCCTGCAATCCTTTATTGTGATTACAGCTGTCCCAGTGTCTATCTTGATTGGTTTTACTTTGATTAGCGGACCAATAGCGGCATTGAAAATGACATGTGCTAAAAAATATGTGACAGTGTAACGAAACGTATAACTAGCAGCCATACATGTAAAAGAATAGTAAAACGCCCAATTGAGAGTGATTCAATTGGGCGTTTTTTATTTTGTTAGTGCCAAATATACCTGTTTAAACAGTATCGATTTGTCCGTCTTTTGCCTTAGCTTTGCAGCGTTTTACTAATTGGTATGTCATACCTCGGAAGATAAACAAGTGCGCTGGCATCATGGCAAACCAGTATAATAACCCTTTAAAGCCTTTTGGGTGCCACCATGCGCGAATATCGATAGTGCGGTATTCACCATGATCATTAATGGTAAACTCTAAACGACCCAACCCCGGAGCTTTCATACCAAAGAGTAATGATAAGAAGTGGTTCTCTTCTAAACTGATCACTTTCCATGAATCAATACGATCACCGAGTTCTAGATGACTAGGATCACGACGATAACGCTCTAATGCATTGCCGCCAATCATGGCATCCATCCATTCCCGTAATCGCCATAAGCCATTGGCAAAAAAGTAGCCTTCATCACCACCGACAAGCTGAACTTGTCGCCATAGATCTTCGCAGCTAGCATCGGTTTTTAAGGTGTATCCTGCCTGCTTAGGGTAGTAGCCATAGTCGGGTTGCCAACGAGATAGCGCATCAGGATCGAATCCCCATATTTCACTATCAATGATCTCATCATTCATTTCTAACGCTTCGGCGACCGCATCGTCATAACTTATCAGCACTTGAGGAATATAGGCTTGCAGCTTGCTTCCATCTGCGGGTAAATCATATTGCAGGCCGTTAATTAACGCTCGGGCAATATTGGTTGGTACAGAGGTAATAAAGCGTAACCAATAGGCTGCTAATGCAGGGCTTAAAAACTTCAGTGGAATAACACGGATCTTTTTATTGATCAGTTTACCAAGCCTCACCATTTGTTCACGGTAGGTCAGCTGTTCAGGACCTGCCACATCGAAAATCATGCTTTCGTGAGTAGGCTTTTTGATCAGCTCTGTTAAATAGAACAACAGGTTTCTAAGCGCTATCGGTGAGTTGCGCGATGTCACCCATTTCGGGGTTAGCATCACTGGTAAGTGACTAACAAAATCGCGCATTACCTCAAAGGCAGCAGAGCCCGGGCCGATGATAATACCTGCACGTAATTCAATGACGGTTTTACCACTGCTACGGAGAATATTACCTGTTTCTTTACGGGCAATAAGGTGAGTAGAAGCAGCATCTTCTGATTGTAATGCACCTAGATAAATCACTTGTTCAACATGGCTCTTTTCGAGGTATTGAGAAAAGTGACGGGCACATTCGAGTTCAAAATCAATAAAATCATGTCCATGGTTCATGCCATGAACGAGGAAATAGACAATATCGACATCATGGAGTAAATCGGTGAGGTCGCTGTTATCGCTGAGATCTAAATGAATAAGCTCAAGGTGTTCGAGATCGTTCCAACCACGCTTACGCAATAGCTGTAAATTACGTCCCGTTGCTTTAACACGATGACCTTGATTGAGTAGTTCAGGAACAAGGTGGCTACCCACGTAACCTGACGCACCAACAACAAGAATTGTTTTACACATTACTTCATCACTCCACTTCCTTATGGTGGTACTTGGGTATACCTAATTATAAATAACTATATTTTTGTTAATTGTAACGAACAACAAAAAAATATGAATGGCGTCGAAAAATTTATAAGATTAGTATAGCCTCGCGCGTGCGTGATTGTACGTTCGCTTTACTCTCCGCCAGCGTTTCGATTTTAGTTGTTCTTACTCATAATGCATCATTGTGAAGGTTATGTATTCGTAAATTTTTAGATAGAAGCTACTTGGCTTCCGATCGTTTACATTAGGGATAATGATAATGCCGACTCTAGTTCTCCAACAGTTTAACCGTGGTTTTTTCCGTTCTCTCTTTTGGATTGCGCTCCCAATTGCGTTGCAGTCAATGCTGTTTTCGAGCCGAAGCCTTGTTGATATCATGATGTTAGGGCAGTTGGGTAATGTTGAAGTAGCAGCAGCTGGCATTGCTGGTAAAGCGTTTTTCGTCGCGCTTGTTATGCTATTTGGTGTATCTACAGGTGGCGCTATGTTAGCAGCTCAGTATTGGGGCGCGAATAACAAGCAAGGTTTGCGTGAAGCAACAGCGTTAACGGTAATGATCAGTGGTGGCTTTGCTTCTTTGACTGCGGCTTTGTTCTTATTTATACCTGAAGCCATTATGAGGTTTGCAACTCAATCACTAGACGTTATTGCATTAGGTTCTGATTATCTACAAATCATAGCGTTTAACTTGCTTGGGGCGGCTTTTGTTATCAGCATGGCTGTTGGCTTGCGAGCTATGCACCAGCCAGGGGTCAGTACCTTATTTAGTGGTATTGGTATTGTTGCCAATATGTTCCTTAACTGGATTTTGATTTTTGGTAAATTTGGATTCCCAGAAATGGGGATCAAAGGGGCGGCATGGGCAACCTTATTAAGTGGTGCAATTGAGTTAGTATTATTAGGCTCTTATTTATATGGACGTAATCATTTATTAGCATTCAATTTTTCGACTATTAAGAGCGTTTGTAACCAGAAAGATATTTTTCGTTTTCTTAAATTATCGTTGCCGATTACTTTTAACCATTTAGCGTGGGCGGGTGGTATTTTTGTGTATCACGCCATTATTGGGCAATTAGGTGTTAATGGTTTAGCGGCAATATCGGTGATCACGCCAATTGAATCTTTATCCTTAGCAATGTTGATTGGTATATCGAGTGCGTCAGCAGTGTTCATTGGTAATTTACTTGGTGCTAATAAAAACGATGAAGCTTATTTAAAGGCGTGGGCATTTACTTTAGTCAATTTGGTTTGTGCGCTAGCAACAGTGTTGCTGATGTTTGTCATTAAGCAACCACTGTTAAGTTTATTTTCGGGTCTAACGCCAGACGTACGTAATTTAACCGATCATTTCTTTGATATTTTTGCCATTGTGCTAGTGCTGAAAAGTATTCCTATAGTGATGATTGTTGGGGTATTGCGTGCAGGAGGCGATATTAAATTTTGCTTTTACCAAGATATTATTGCGCAATGGGTTATTGGTATTCCAGTCACGGCATTTTGCGCATTTGTTTTACATTGGCCTATCGAATGGGTGTATGCATTATTAGGCTTAGAAGAGCTTGTTAAATGGTTTGCTTCTTCTTTTCGGGTTTATTCTCGTCGATGGATTAATAATTTAGTGGCTTAAGATAACTAGAATTGATGGTTATCATAGATATTATTTATCAACATACTATTCTAGGCTTTAATATGAGGGGAAAAACACCATTGTTGTTATTTTGATATAGATGGACAGAAATTTATAAATTATGTCTCTCAAAACCTAAATCACTTTATTGACAGTGCTATTTGATGTAAATTTTGCCCTCGTAAATACATGAAGTATTTATTAAAGTTATTTTGATTAATCACTTAAATTTTGAGCGATTAATAGAAACTAGAGTGTTGGTGATATAGATGTTACGACTGGCGGAACTCAGTAAAGGATACCGTGATGGTTCCGAGTTTCATTCCGTGCTGCAAGGGACGAATTTAGAGCTCGAACCAGGTGATCAAATTGCGTTAATGGGGGAAAGTGGATCTGGA
The DNA here is from genome assembly GCF_030685535.1 of Photobacterium leiognathi. Taxonomy (NCBI): domain Bacteria; kingdom Pseudomonadati; phylum Pseudomonadota; class Gammaproteobacteria; order Vibrionales; family Vibrionaceae; genus Photobacterium; species Photobacterium leiognathi. The sequence goes on from NZ_CP131601.1 coordinate 1,605,781, forward strand.
AAAAGTACACTTTTAAACCTGATTGCGGGATTAGATATTCCAGAACAAGGAGAGATTTGGCTAGGTAAAACACCTATCCATTCTATTTCAGAGCGTGAACGTACTGCGTTTCGTCGAGATAATATTGGGCTAGTATTTCAGCAATACAACTTATTACCAACCCTGACGGTGGCAGATAATATTCGTTTTTGTCGTCAGCTGAAGGGATTACCTGCCGATGATAAATTGTGGCGTCAGTTGATCTCGGCGCTAAATTTAATGTCACTGCTTGATCGTTATCCTGAAGAAATTTCCGGTGGACAGCAACAACGTGCTGCCATTGCGCGTGCCATTTATATGGAGCCGAAAATTTTATTGGCAGACGAGCCAACAGGTAGCCTTGACGAACGTAACGCAGAAGCAGTGATTCGTTTATTGATCTCATTAACTAAGAAATTACACTGTACATTGCTGGTGGTAACGCACAGTAATAAAGTTGCATCACATATGCAGGGACAGGTGCGTTTGCAAGGGGGGCAGTTACATGTTGCGCCCCGTAGTTAATTCGCTTTGGGGGCATTACCGTCGTCACCCGTTTCAAATCATTCTGGTATGGCTAGGTTTAACACTAGGCATCGCATTGCTGGTTGGTGTTATGGCTGTTAACCAGCAAGCCAAAGAAAGCTATCGTGAAGGCGAACAACTCTTTTCTAATCCATTCCCATATCGGATTCGCCATGCACAAGTTGGGATGAAAGTCCCTCAGGGTTTTTATATTCAAATGCGTCGAGCAGGGTTAAAAACATGTTCGCCACTTGAAGAATATCGCATTGTTACCGATCAACATCGTGACTTTCAATTACTAGGTATTGATCCTGTTGCACTCATGGGGGTAAGTGATAGTCATGCGCTTGATGACGGTAAAGTGAAGTTACTGGAATTGATGCGCCCACCATACCCAATCATGATTGGTGAACAACTCGCTAATTATATTGGTTTGAGTGATGGCAGTATGATCACCTTAGATTCGGGTAAGAAGATAGGGCCTATCGAAATAAGTCATGATGAACGCATGAATGAGCCGCGTATGATTGCAGATATTGCCTTATTACGTGAATTGAATCCAAGTTCAGGCTTCACTGCGGTTGTCTGTGGTGAAATGAGCCGTAAAGATTTAAGTAAACTCACCCATATTTTACCACCAGGTTTAACGTTAGAGCGTAAGCAAAGTGCGAAATTAGAGCCGTTAACTAATGCATTCCACTTGAACTTGTTTGCAATGGGTATGCTGTCGTTTGTGGTGGGGCTGTTTATTTTCTATCAAGCCATGTCACTGTCATTCGCTCAGCGTCAGCCATTAGTGGGGATATTACGCCAGCTAGGTGTTACCAGCAGCCAAATCGCCAAAGCCTTGATGTTTGAGTTATCGGCATGGATTGTATTGGGATTAATTGGCGGTAACTTACTGGGTTTATTATTGGCTCATCAATTGTTGCCAGGTGTTGCCGCGTCACTTAATGATTTATATAGCGCGAACGTAAGCTTACATATTCAATGGCATTGGTCATGGGGACTAGCAAGCTTAGCGATTGCGGTATTTGGTTGTGCTTTTGCTTGCACATGACCAATGATCCGTTTAGTCAGAACTCAACCTGCGCGTTTATCTGCACATTTATCACTGATCCGTTTTAGTGGTCGTGAGTTTGCTTGGCAAGCCTTGTTCTCAGGGGTCTTCATCCTTGTGGCATTTGCTATTTATCAACTACCACACGGTCAATTAGCAGGGTTTGCATTAATTGCATTTATTTTGATTGCATCAGGCTTATTTATGCCGTTCCTACTTTGGAAGCTTTTCCTTGGGCTTGGCAAAGTTTGTCGCTCTGCTCAGCTGCGTTGGTTCTTTAATGATGCCGCTGCAAGCCTAAGTTACCGAGGGGTTGCGGCAATGGCATTTATGCTGGCATTGGCTTCCAATATCGGTATGGAAACCATGGTAGGTAGCTTTAGAAATACCACCGAAAGTTGGCTTGAGCAGCGATTAGCGGCAGATATTTACATTCGTCCATCCATGAATATGGCACCACGTATTTCAAAATGGCTACAAGAGCAGCCTGAAGTAGAGCAAGTATGGTGGAGTTGGCAGAAAGAAACACCGTCTGAGGCGGGTACGATTCAGGTGATGAGTATCGGTAATACTGACGGTGAAAAACATGCGTTATCGGTGAAAGAAACTGCTTACGACTATTGGAAAACATTGCATACAAGTCGCTCTGTTATGGTTAGTGAATCAATGGCACTGAAACATCGTTGGGATGTGGGTGATGTGATTGATCTACCTGCGCCAATGAATAAGAAGTGGAAAATTGTTGGGATTTATTATGACTACGGTAACCCTTATGGTCAAGTATTGATCTCACAATCTAAGTGGCAACGTTTCTGGCCGCATTCAGGACAAGTAGGGTTAGCCATTCATCTAGAGAAAAATGCAAATCCAGATCAATTGTTAGCAGATTTAGGTGCGCGTTTCCGTTTGCAACCTGAACGTATTCGTAATAATGCCGCCTTAATGAAAGAAGCCATGGGCGTGTTTGATCGTACTTTTGTTGTCACTTCGACACTTGGACATTTAACGTTGTTTATTGCGGTATGTGGTTTGTTCTTTGCAACCGTAGTTTGTGAGATTTCTCGTCAGCGCCAATTCTCGCTATTGCGTTGTATGGGAATGACAGGGCGTGAACTGGCATTACTCGGTGGTGGGCAATTATTAATGATAGGGATTATGACAGCGCTTATTGCTTTACCGCTGGGGTTGATCCTCGCGCAATTATTGATTGATGTTGTTCTTAAGTATTCATTTGGTTGGACAATGCCAGTGCAATATTTCCCAGTGGATTATTTAACAACACTCGGTACAGCATTGTTAGCCTTGCTAGTAGCGGGTGCATGGCCTGTTTGGCGTTTAGTCCGTCGCTCTGCCATCTTGTCTTTAAGGGAGTCATTCTAATGACAAGCAAACAGATGTGGTTAACACATATTGTAGCGTTTTTAGCTGTGCTCATCGTATTAAATGGTTGTGACCAGCCAAAGCAAAAAAGTAAATCGGTCGAGTCGTTAACACAATCAACAGATTATGTTTTTGAGCCTGTAGTAAAAGGCGAGAAGTTAGCGTTTCCGAAAGATTTTGGGGCTCACCCCGATTACCGTGCGGAGTGGTGGTATTTCACAACTAACCTTGAAGCCGATGATGGCACACAAATGGCGTTACAGTGGACGTTATTTCGTATGGCAACAGGGGATGAAGAGAGTAAAGGCTGGAAAACTCCACAGATGTATATGGCACATGCGGTGATCACCACCAAAAATAAGATTTGGCGTGCTGAGCGTTTTGCCCGTGGTGGTATTGGTCAAGCAGGGGTGATTTTGAGTCCATTTCGTGCATGGTTAGATAATTGGGCATGGCGGGCGCAAGGGAATTCTCCTTTCCCTGGGCGATTAGAGTTTGCCGATAATGAGATGGAAGCGATCCTTGATATTTCACAGGGCGGTTCAATTATTCTACAGGGAGAGGATGGATATAGTAAAAAACACCCATTACTTGATATCGCTTCTTACTATTACAGTGCTCCTTTCTTGGATGTGAAAGGCATAGTTGAGTTGGACGGAAAAACTTACCGTGTCAAAGGTCAAGGTTGGTTCGATCGTGAATGGAGCAGCAGCATGTTGAGTAAACAACAACAAGGCTGGGATTGGTTCTCTATTCATTTGGACGATGGCAGTGCTCTGATGGTATCTCAGTTGCGTGAAAAAGATAACGAGCCGTATTTCTTCGGTTCACGCTCTTGGCCTAATGGCAAAGTCGTTCAGTTAGATAATAACCAGATCAGAATGAACCCGGTTAAGTACTATGGTGTACAAGGAAAGCAATTTCCGTTGGTATGGGAAATCGATATTCCATCGCAATTCATTAAACTTGAGACACAAGTTGTACGTCGTGATCAATGGTTGCCATTCATATTTCCTTATTGGGAAGGGCCGATAAGAGTCAAAGGTAGCCATACAGGTAAAGGCTTCATGGAGCTCACCGGATACGAGTAATGTTTCTCGTTCTGAAAAACGTTAAAGTTAAAGACAAAAAGCCGACGATATTTCATCCTCGGCTTTTTTGTCTCTGTAGTAAGCGTTCCTCTTACACCAATTCAGCATAAAGTTTATTGTACTGCTCTTTTTTTGCGTTGAAGCGATAAACTAAATCATCAATACCTTCTTGGCAGTATGGCTTCAAACCACTCATTACCATGCGTTTGCGACCTGTTCCAACCACTTCGCCATTTTCTTTGAAGCAGAACTTTAATGTTACGCTGCCACGCTTACCATCAACATCAATGTCTGAGCCTGTCAGCTCTACGTGAGGGCATTTTAGATCAAGGCGAGAAAATTCAAGTTCCATACTTTCGTACACAACTAATGGGCGAGTAGGGTTAATCATAATGTCTTTTGATTTCATCAAAGGCACCATGATATGAGGGAAGTTCATGCCTGAAAACTGAACGTAACTCTTGGTGATTTGTGCAATAAGATCTTGATCATGAGTCGTGTCACCTGAGCGAGATAAGTGTAAATAGTCCTTACCTTTTTCATCAACCATGGATAGTTCTGATTCTGAGTTGGTTGCGATGCTTAGTTGAGTTGTCTCGTTGATCATACCAGCAAATGACACGCGCATTTTTTGGCTAATGCCGACGTTTGCTAGTAGTACAGAGAAAAGTAGATCACCAGGTACGCAAAAACGCTTGTTATCTTCGTCGTGAATAGGATTGAAATCGCCTGCGATACGTTTTGCAAAATTACTCGCTTGTTCACGAGTAAAAGAAAATTCGCCATTTATATCTGAATAATATGTATCTAAAAACATGTTACGTATGAATACCTGAAATAGAAACTGCCACTATTCTACAACATAAATTTCATTTAAATGGTCTAGCCAGATGAAAATGAATTGATATTAAATTATGTGTTAATGCAAGTGATGTTATTCATAAAATAACTGGTCAGACTTTTTTATTAGACCAGGATCACATTTATATGTTTGAGCGAAAAATGAAGATAGATTTGAATATTTTGATGAATATTCAACGTTAGATTTAGATTGCTTATTAATTATTCTATAAATTAATTTTTTTAATTATCTTCCTAAAAAATCGATTTTTGGCGTGTAGATCGATTAATTATTCTGTATCATCATGCCCTCAAAGAATAAAGAAATCTTTTGTTACATGTTTTAATATAATGAAAGATTTAAATGACTTCTAAACGTGTAGAAGACTGGAACAAAAAAAGTAGCATGGAAGCTACAAAAACAAAAAAAGCCAAGCTAAGAGATTTAGCTTGGCTTATTTATTTCTCAGTATTTGTTTTATCTATACGCGTACATCAAGTGGGATAATTGTTACTTTATCTCCAATCTCTGCATTTTCCTGCTCTGGTAATATTTCAATTAAGCAGTTTGCTTCACTCATTGAACGGAGAATACCTGAACCTTGCGATCCTGTGCTTTTCACCACTAATCGACCATTGGCATCAAAGCTTGAAATACCACGAGTATATTCAGTACGTCCTGGGCGAGAGCGTAGCTTCTCAGTGGCAATTGCTTGATGGGTCTTTGGTTGCCAATCCACAATTCCTTGTTGTTTACGAATGGCAGGCTCGACGAATTGTAAAAAAGCTACCATTACAGCAACAGGATTACCCGGTAAGCCAAAGAAAGGCACATCACCAATAGTACCAAAGGCAAGTGGTCGACCTGGACGCATATTAATACGCCAGAAGTTAATTTGACCTAACTTATCGAGAACGGTTTTGATGTAATCCGCATCACCGACTGATACGCCACCTGATGATAAGATCAAGTCAGCTTGAGTACTCGCTTGTAATAATGTGTTTTTTAGTGACGTTTCGTTATCATCAATAATGCCAAGATCAACTACGTCACAACCTAGTTTGGTCAGTAGCGCGTACAATGTGTAGCGGTTTGAATCATAAATACAGTTAGGCTTTTGTTGCTCACCGGGTTGTTGTACTTCATCATCAGTAGAGAAAATCGCAACGCGAATAGGTTTATTGATGGTAATTTTATCAATGCCCAGCGAGGCAACCATGCCAAGTTCTGGTGCTGTGATTGTTGTACCCGCAGCAACGGCAACTTGACCTAATGCTAAATCTTCACCTGCTTGACGCACGTTTTGACCTGCTTTGATTTTACCCATTGCAAGGTTAAACGTGACCGTGTCACTTTCTTGATTTGCTTGCTCACGCATAATTACAGTATCAGCACCTTGTGGTACAGGGGCACCTGTCATAATGCGTACGGCTTCACCAGCTTGTAGGGTGTTGTCGTAGCTACGGCCCGCCAACACTTGACCTACAACATGGTAGCTTTCACGATCGAGATCATCGCCACGAATCGCATATCCGTCCATTGCTGAATTGGTATGTTGTGGCACGTTCACTGGCGATAAAATGTCTTGTGCGACAATTTGTCCTAATGCTTGGTGAAGGCTAACGGACTCGCTGTTGTTTAATGGTTTGATCTGCTCAAGAATTTTTTCACGACCTTGGGCAACCGATAACATGCCAGCTGGATTAATATCGCTACAGCTCAATGTTTGTGCTTCAGGATTTGCACTGTTGTTAGCGTAATCAATAACGAAATCTGTAATTTGGTCAAGATTGTTGATATCCATTTGTGGCAAAGCACTATCTGCAGGGATATTTGCGGCAATGGCAATAATATTAGTGTCTTCTGGATGTAACCAAGGCTTACCGACTTCTTCTCGGTGTAGTTCAATTTTAGGGAAATCGAGCTTTTTAAAACCTTCCACCAAAATTAGATCTAATTGGGTTTGATCTAATTGGCTAAGTAAATAGGGAAGTTGTGCTTCTTCTTCCGGCGTTTCAGTTACTAATGCACGGCGGTAACGTGAAGAAATCAGCATTTGGCTAGCACCTGCTTTACGTAAGCGGTAGCTGTCTTTGCCTTCTTGGTCGATATCAAAATTATGGTGGGCGTGTTTAACCACGGCTACACGCAATCCACGCTCTACTAACTTAGGTAGCATGGCTTCAAGTAACGTGGTTTTTCCGGTACCACTGAAAGCGGCAAAGCCTAATAAAGGTAAAGAAGCGTTAATTTGACTCATGTAGCACTCCAAATTGAGAGAGTTCTTCAGGGGTATTAAGGTTAACGAAGGCATTAGGCTGATCACTAAAATCAACCGTTATCATGTTGCATTGGCGATAGAGTAAGATGATTTTACGATCGCCATTGGCAAGAAAGGCTTCAAGCTTAGGTAAGATGCGACGATGCATTAACGTCACAACAGGCTGAATATGTTCGCCATTGTGGGCAACGGCAATGTCAGTATTCTCATTACAGGCATTTGCCATACGCTTAACTAAATCATGGGGCAGTTGTGGGCAGTCACAAGGGACGAAACCAATCCAATCATTATCAATGGTAGATAAGGCAGCATGCATACCGCCTAATGGACCGGGATAGTCTTTAATCTTATCACCAAACACGTTACCAAATTGGGCGTAACGTTCTTGGTTACGATTAGCGTTAATGGTGATATGTGAGGTTTGTGGCTTAAGCGTTTCGATAACATGTTGAATTAATGGCTTATTAGCCAGCTCTATTAACCCTTTATCATTGCCACCCATGCGGCTGGCTTGACCACCCGCTAAGATGACCCAATGGGTTTGTTCAGGCGTAGGCATAGTTATTCTTGCTATCCTTATCTTGTTTAACAAGCTGCAAATCTGCACGCTCAATTAATTTTGTGTCATTAATTGTCCACTGGCGACGGCATAATGCGGTTAGTTCATTATGCTGGTGGCTAGTGATCACAAGGCTTGAGCCTCGTTCTAATAAATCTTTTGCCAGTACGACTTGGCGACTGATGGATTCTTTATCCATGCTAGCGCTGGATTCGTCCATCAAGAGTACGCTTGGCTTCAATACCCATGCACGTGCCATCGCAACACGTTGGCGTTCACCGCCAGATAAAACAGAAACATGTTCATCAGCAAGGGTTTCCAATCCTACCATTCTTAGGGCATTAATGGCTTCATTTCGGCGTTGTTGGCGATCACGAACGATGTATTTTAAGCCATAACAAACATTATCAAACACTGTGCCATCAAACATATATGGTGTTTGGTGCATGTAGATAATACCGTTTTGGTAACAGCCACCAAACAAACGATTCAACCAATGTTGTTGAGTATTCAGTTTACCTGTTGTCGGTTTTTGTAGCCCTGCAAGCACTTTAAGCAGGGTAGTTTTGCCTACACCATTATCACAGGTTAAATAGATCGCATCCTGTGGCTCAAGTTTTAACTGAGGAATATGAAAAAGTAAGCGATGTTTAAAACGAACTGAAAGATCCGTCGCTTCGATTGAAATATGCGTCATATCAATGCCCCAGCTTAGTTGGTACGCAAGTGGGCTTTGCCACGAGAGATTGATAAAATAAAGTTTAGACCGAGAGCGAGAATTAATAAGACCATTCCCAAGGCGACACCTTGTGCAAACGCACCTTTAGAGCTTTCCAATGCAATGGCTGTCGGAATATTTCGTGTTGAATTTAAAATGTTGCCACCGACCATCATCGAACAACCTACCTCTGTAATAATGCGGCTGAATGAAGCGACAATTGCGGCTAGTAAAGGAAACTGGCTTTCCCACATTAGGCTCATTAATGCGCGTGGATAACTCGCACCTAAAGATATCGCGGTTTCCCATGCTCGACGATCGCTGTTTTGAAACGCAGCATGCATCATCGAAATTAAAATAGGTAAACAAATTAAGATCTGTCCTAACACCATGGCTCGTTGAGTAAACAACATTTGCCAATCGCCTAATGGACCAGAGCGAGATAGCAACATATAAAGCAATAAGCCAATCACAACAGTGGGTACAGATTGCAGTGTATTGATAAAAGAAAGTGTAAGCCAACGGCCTGGGAATTTCCCGTAGGCAAGAGTGAAGGCAATCAGTAAAGAGGGGATCAATACAATCGCAATAGCTAAAAGAGAGACAGAAAAAGAGACACCCACAATGCCCCATAGCGCACTATCACCACTAAAGAGAAGTTGAACTGCTTGTTGCGTTGTCTGCCAAATATTCATTGTGATTTTTATCTATTATTTAACTGGTTACGCCGAACACATCCTTGGTTAATTATAACAGAAGCTATAACTAAGCAGGATAGTGTTCGGCGTAAATAACTACAAAGCCGAATTAACGGAATGAATTACTGTGTGATTGCATCAGCAACGAATAGCTGCTGACCGTGACGCTGGTAATCATTGATCATAGTTTGTGCTTTAGAGTTCACTAACCAATCGCTGAATGTTTTCGCACCTTGGTAGTTAATATTTGGGTAACGGCTTGGGTTAACCAAAATAACTTGGTAAGGGTTAAATAGACGCTTGTCACCTTGAACCATGATTTCTAGGCTTAGTTTGTTTTCATAAGCAAGCCATGTACCACGGTCAGTCAGTGTGTAAGCTTGTAGCTCAGACGCCATGTTTAGCGTAGGACCCATACCTTGACCTACTGCTTTGTAGCCACCGAAGTTTGGTTCCATTTTAGTTTGAGCCCAAAGGTTCAGCTCTTTTTTATTGGTGCCAGAGTCATCACCACGAGAAACGAATACTGAATCGGTTTCAGCAATTTTTACTAATGCATCAGCAACATCTTTGTCGCCTTTGATTTTTGCAGGATCGCTTTTCGGACCAACAAGTACAAAATCGTTGTGCATTAATTTACGAGGAAGGACACCAAAGCCGCCATCAACGAATTTTGCTTCTGCTTTAGGTGCGTGAGTCATCACCAAATCCACATCACCATTTTCGCCCATACGTAATGCTTTACCTGTAACGGCAGCTAACACTTCAACAGTGTAACCAGTGTCTTTTTTAAATGCTGGTAGAAGGTAATCAAGTAGACCTGAATGGTAAGTACTTGTTGTTGTTGCTAGGCGAATAGTTTTGTTGTCGTTGTTATCTGCTGCATGACATAGGCTCGCTGTTGCAAGACCTAGGATAACCAAACTTGTTTTCAAAAAGTTCATAAAGTGTTAGACCCAAAATGTAAGTAAAAAAAGAAACAGGCGGGATATATTGTTCCCTAAAACGCTTATGCGCTTGTAAGCAAATAAAATGCCAGTTTGATTAATCTTTGTATTATCTATTTCTGCCTGGCCTAATATCTTGATTATAAAGTGCTATTTTTAATTCTTGGTTTAGTGTCAACAAACATGCCGAAATCTACTTTGACTTTATTGTCTAGGGTGAGACAAAATGTCGCATCTTTATCATGGGTAATAATGTCTCTATATGTCTGATCTTGAATTAAATGCGCCGTGGACAGCTGTTTCTGTATTGGTTGTTGATGATGAACCGGGTATGCGTGCCATCTTAAAAAAAGCCTTAAGTAAAAAATTCGCCCAAGTAGATACTGCAGGCAGTATTGAAGAAGCGGAAGAAATTCGTAAACGCTGTCATTTTGATTTATTGATCGTTGATATTAATTTGCCGGGGCGTTCAGGCATTGATTGGCATGAAGCATTTGATCCTACCACACGCCGTAGTGATGTGATCTTTATGACAGGTTATGCGGATTTAGAAATGGCGATTCAAGCACTTCGTGCGGGTGCCTCTGATTTTATTTTAAAACCGTTCAATCTTGAGCAAATGATGCAATCGGTGAGTCGTTGTATTGAGCGTCGTTTAGTAGAGCGCCAAAACTTTGCTTTGCAACGCGATGTTGAGCGTAGCTATCCTGTCGATATCATCGGCGATGCTGAAAGTACCCAGCGAATGAAAAAGATGATAGCCCAAGTTGCACCTTCTGTTGCTGCGGTATTAGTGGAAGGTGAATCAGGCACGGGTAAAGAGCTGGTGGCACGTGCACTTCACCAACTGAGTAAACGTACAGGTCCTTTTGTTCCTCTTAACTGTGGTGCGATTGCCCCTGATTTGTTGGAAAGTGAATTATTTGGTCACGTATCTGGTGCGTTTACTGGGGCGAAGAAAGGTCGTGATGGTTTATTCCGTGTTGCGAATAACGGCACACTGTTTTTAGATGAAATTGGTGAAATGCCATTGTCTATGCAGTCATCACTGTTACGTGCATTAGAGCAAAAAGCTATTCGTCCGGTTGGTGCTGAACGTGAAGTACAGGTTGATGTTCGTATTGTAGCGGCAACAAACCGAAACCTTAAAAAAGAAGTGGAAGAAGGGCGTTTCCGCCAAGATCTGTATTACCGTCTTAACGTATTAACCATTGAACTGCCTGCATTACGTGAACGTGTAGAAGATATTCCAGCTTTAGCGCATCACTTTACGCAACAGCTTTCTAAAGATTTAGGCATGAAGCCGATCAATTGGACTCATGAAGATATTCTTGCCATGCAAGCGTACCAGTGGCCGGGTAATATTCGTGAATTACGTAATATGATGGAACGCTGTATTCTGCTTGGTAAATCGCCTGCTGAATATTGGCAAGAATTAAATGGTGATGCACCAGTGCTTTCTGCTGAAGATACTTCGAACCAAACCAGTGTTTCTGGAAATGGTGATGATAAACGTCCGTGTCAGTGTCATGAAGATGGACAAGAACAATATTGTTACCCGACTGATTGGACACTTAAAGATGTTGAGAAAGCTCATATCATGCAGGTGGTTGACTCCCATGAAGGCAATAAGTCAGCGGCAGCGCGTCAGCTAGGTGTGGCACGTAAAACATTAGAGCGTAAATACAAAGAATGGGCTGAAGAGTCGGCATCATGCGAATAACCAAAGCCTTAATTCATCCTAAAGCCTTTATCTTATTATGGCTGCGTCGATTTCGTACCATGGTGCGTTATCGTCTGTTGGTGCTGACATCCGTTCCTATCGTTATTACGTTGTTTGCCTTGATCGGCTTAACCTTTTATTGGACGGTTACTTATACTTGGCAAAACGCCTTGATGAATGTTCGTGCTGACTTAGCGGTAGCTCATCACAGTATGGAGCTATTGCAGAAAGAGCAACGCATGGAATTGCATTCAATGGCATCTTCTTATGATTTTCAGTATCGCTTACGTTTTGATGAGTCAACACTAAGCAGTTGGGTACGTACTGAAAACAAGCAATATAAGTTGGACTTTATTGTGCTCCATCCAGCTTCTGCTCTGGGTGAGTTTTCAAAACATGAACGCCATTTATTAATGGAAGGAAAAGAGCAAACTTTCTTCCAAGTATTAGATAGCAGAGAGCTCAGCGCCTTAAACCCAGATTTGCCTGCTCGCGCTCAAGTTCCACTGCTTAAAGAGCATAAAATTGAACGTAAAGGTTTAGTTAGCCGTAGTTTGATCCCGATTTTTAATGAAGAAGGACAACTCCAGTGGATCCTTGATGGCGGTATTCTGCTGAATAACAGTACGTCGCTGGTGGATCGTATTCGTGACTTAGTATTTGCAGCGAATACCTTGCCTGATGGCAGTATCGGCACTGTGACTATTTTCATGAATGATATTCGTATCAGTACTAACGTGCCGCTTGATAGTAAAAACCGAGCTGGGCGTGCTATTGGTACTCGTGTTTCTGATGAAGTGAGTAATGAAGTACTCAAGTTTGGTAAAACATGGGTCGATCGTGCTTATGTTTACGATAGTTGGTATGTCTCTGCTTACGAGCCTTTGCGTGATAACAAGGGCGACGTGATCGGAATGCTTTATGCTGGCTATTTGCAATGATTACTGATCAAAACCTTCTTAACCAATATTATTGAGTTAGGTGTTGGTATTGTTTTGGTTCTGCTTATATCAGGGATTTTGGTATACCGAGGATCTCGTGATCTGTTTCTACCTATTGAAAAAATTTACCACGTTGCGAAATCCGTCCAAATGGGACTGGATCGTCGAGTTGGTAAATTAGATGTGTATCCTGATCACGAACTGCAAATTCTTGGCAATCAGTTCGATACCATGTTGGATCAGCTTGAGCAGCGAAACCAAGCGATCAAACAAGCAGCATTAGAGCTTGAAGAGAAAGTAGAGCAACGTACCCATAGCTTACATCAGAAAACAGAAGAGCTTGAAAAGCATATTAAGCTATTGAACCAAGCCCGCTCTAAGCTGGTGGTTAGTGAAAAACTTGCCGCACTTGGTGAACTCACTGCAGGTATTGCCCATGAAATTAATAATCCATTAGGGGTTATTTTGGGTAATGTCGAGTTGATCCAATTTGAACTTGGCGATAATACGGTTCAGGTACAAGAAGAATTAGATGCGATTCATGCTCAGATCGATCGTATTCGTAATATCACACGAAGCTTGCTACAATACAGTCGCCAAGGTGGTGTACAGAATGAAGTGACATGGCATCACTTAAATCAGATCGTCGAAGAGAGCCTAACTTTGGTTCGCTCGGGTACGAAAAAAATGGATGTGGAATTTGATGTCGATCTGCAAGCGAAATGCAGTGTAGAGGTTAATCGTCACCAACTGTTGCAAGTGCTCGTCAATCTACAAATGAATGGTATTCATGCGATGGACGACCAAGGGCGCTTAAGTATCAAAACGCAGGATTGGATTGATGATTCAAACCAAGTATTAGGCGCAATAGTTAAAATTGTCGATCATGGTTGTGGTATTCCCAAAGAAAACCTAGAGCGTATCTTTGATCCGTTCTTTACCACTCGTCGCTCTGGAACTGGACTTGGGTTATCAGTTAGTCAAAGTTTGATTGAAGATATTGGCGGTGAAATTGAAGTGGATTCTGAAGTGGGGAAAGGCACAACATTTACCGTCTACTTGAGACAGAAAATTCCAGCTAATCATGATTTGGAATTGATGGTTATGTCGTAAGTTTGTCTTAGTTCATCATGTTAAAAGCCCCTTGGTATTTCTCTGATATAAGTGAAAATACCAAGGGGCTTTTTTATTGTTTGTACATAAAGAAAAAATTACATAATAGATAAGCCTACAATTAGGAAGGCTGTTGCGGTGAGAGATATGCGGGTAATTAAGCCTAAATGGGTAGGGTTGATCATTTCTTGATGCTGCATAGGCGCTCCTTATCATTAACTGTATTTTAAGCATAGTCGATATGGAAAAATATTGGCGTTTTATTGTTATAAAATAAGAAGCTATAACTACTTTTAACAATAAAGTGAGCTCAAGATCAAAATTGAAGGGCTTTGCTTAGGTTATGTTGAATAAAACGTGCGTTAAAACTGACAAGACATTTGCTTAGGTTATTTGAGCTATTACGAGGCTAGATACCGATTTTAGAGACAAAAAAGCCAGCAATAAGATGCTGGCTTTTTCGCTTTCATAACTAACAATAAAGATTATTGCGTTAATTCTTTCAGTTTTTTCTGTTGGTAGTATTTTGCATCAGCAGTGATAGGCTTGCTTTTACCTGTCTGTAGCCATTGCTTAATACGGCCTGCATCACCAATCGGTGTTAGCTTACCTTGCGAATCAAGCATCACCATCAGGATTTTCTTACCATCAATTGTCGTTACCATACCTAGACAGCGACCAGCTTCATCAAGGAAACCTGTTTTAGTTACATTGACAGTCCACTTTTTACCACGTGCTAGTGCGTTAGTGTTGGTGTAACCCAGTTTGTAGTTAGGCTTACCAAAGTAAGCTGTATGTACTGGCGTTGTACTGTACTTACGAATTTCAGGGTATTTGTAAGCAGCACGTACCATTTTAGCAACGTCAGAAGCAGTAGAACGGTTGTGTGGGTCAAGACCTGAACTGTCAACGAAATGCGTATTCGTCATACCTAGAGATTTCGCTTTACGGTTCATTGCTTTGATAAATGCTTTATAACCACCAGGGTAGTTACCTGCTAGGGTAGCAGCGGCAAGGTTTTCAGAAGACATTAGCGCAATGTGGATGGTTTCACCACGACTTAATGTAGAACCCATACGGATACGTGTGTAAGTGTTGTACATACGTTTTTTATCAGTAGGGGTGAAAGTCAGTTTTTCGTTTAAAGGCAATTTTGCATCTAGCGTAACCATTGCAGTCATCAGTTTAGTTAACGACGCAATCGGCATTTTTACATTAGCGTTCTTCTTGTACAGCGTTTTGCCTGTATTCAAGTCAATTACATAATTACTCACTGATGCTGTTTGTAACTTGTTAGGATCCAGCTTACTGGTATTGATGCTAGCGACGGAAGAAAAGCTAATACTAGCAAGGGTAAAAAACAGAATGAAAGCGTTACGCACAACGGCTCCTTGGTAATGCTTAAGGGTAATAATAACAGTATTGTTAGTTTACGTATTGTCTGCTTAACGGTGGCTTTTAAGCAAGTCATGTTTATGTAAATAAAGCAATTATTTGGTTTTTAATTCGCCACTTGAACTGAATAGTTAATGAAACAATATTCAATAAAATATTGATGGCGATAACGTTAGATATCGTTCTTAAGAAAGTATAGCGAACTTGAGATCTTTGATGAGGAATTGCATATTTAAACCAAAATGAATGATTGCATTGTTATGTTTTATTTTATGGTCACTATTTAAATGATAGCTTTGTCGGTAGGGTTAAAACTAAATAAAATACCAGTTTGATTGCAAAGAGGCTTTGATTTGTAAGTCAGGCATATCGAGTAACTTAATAGATATTGATAAAAATGGCTACTAACAACCTAGCTGCATTGCCTCCTGATTTTATTTGTCGGGTGGATGGTTGACTAAAGAAATTTACTCTTAGTGAATATCTAAATGTTAAAATTTAACATTATATATTTAATAATTTAGCAGACTTGGTTAGTATGCTTGTTTTATAGTCAAAAAGCAGAGTAAACATGTCAATTCGCCCAGCTTTATTAGCCATCGCATCTTTAGTGTCGTTCTCATCACATGCATTAAACTTTCACGATAAAGCTCCTAATGATGAGCTTAATGATATCAAGCAAAGCTTAGAACAAGCACAGAATACATTGCACTATGAAAGAACAGTAAATGGAACTGGGTATGTGCCCACGCCGAAAGATAATAGCGACAAACCTGCACGTAGTTATTTTGAGGTTGTCTCATATGACATCTATACCAGTCAAAGTGGCAAACGTGTTATTCAGGCGATTGTGACCAACCATTCCGGTGGCGGTATCGTACTGAAGCCACAGCAAATTAAAGCGTATTTAAGTAATAGCACGTATGTAGAGCCTGTACGTATTAAGCAAGAAGGCCGTTTTACACAAAATGAAACAAAATCGGTAACCTTGTATTTTGAAGATACAGACGCTTCTATTCTTGGGTTATTACTACGTTCATACTAGTGACAAAGAAATTAGTTAGCAGACAAAGAAAAGCCCAGCTAATCATTAACAATTATCTGGGCTTTATTGTATTTATGTATTTTGGTGTGCTGGTGACTTAGTTAGCACTCCAGACTTGTTTACCTGTTCGCGCAAAGTTATAGCCACCTAAGTCATGACCATGAGCTTGAATGTCTTCATCAGAGATAGCTTGCAGCAATTGTTGTTGTAGCGTTCTAAAGTAAATGTTCTTTGGGATCACCAATTCAAATGCTTCAGTACATAGTGGAATGAAGCCTAAGCCAAATTCACCAGCGGTACTTTCACTGGCGCAACCCACATCAGCCTTACCACGAGCGACAGAAGAGGCAAGTTCACGTTCGCTATTACAAACATCTGATTGATTAAGCATAGAAAGGTTATAAGCGTGACCGTGTAACCATTCTTCTAATGCACGCATACTGCCAGCACCTTCTTGACGTAATGCCCAGCGCCAGCGTGAAGAAAGTAATTCAGGTAATTGAATCGATTTTGAATTGACTGCTTCAGCTAAATCTTTGCTCACCACTAAACCTTGTTGGCGTTCAAAAGCATGCACCAATACCCAGTTTTTATGACCTTGGTATTGTTGTAATAGTGCAGGGTGTCGAAGGCTTGCTTCTTCTGCGTTACCCCAGTGGATAGCACACATATCAACATGACCTTTGCTTAACATGGCTAAGCCTTGGCGTGTGCCTGTTGAGGTATAACCAACAAGGGCGGTACTGCCTAATTGGTTTGCCATTTTACCCACCACCATTTGTAATAGTGGGTCGTCTGAGCCTGCAATTAATAAGCGATCGGTTAGTACACCATTATGGCAAGATTCTAATAGCCATTTATCAAGCATGGCTTTAGGGAATAACCATTTGCCTGTGACTTTGGTAGCAGGAAGCAAACCATCATTGGCAAGGGCATAAACTTTCTTTTCATTAAGATCTAAATATTCCGCGACTAACTTCGCGTTCATGAATTCTGGAAAGTCTGCCATTTAGTTTTGCTCTTTATTAGAAGATGATTGAGATGTTTCATTTGCTTGTTCTTGCGAAGCATCAGCACCCTTCACATCAAGAATGAGGTTCTGACCGCCGTTATACACTTGGAAACGGTGGCCTTTAGCGCGAGCAATCATGGTAATGCCAAGCTTTTGTGCTAACTCGTAACCCATTTGTGTCGCACCAGATCGCGATAGCAGCACAGGAATGCCCATTTGCGCTACTTTAATCACCATCTCAGAGGTTAAACGACCTGTGGTATAGAAGATTTTATCTTCACCAGTTTCGCCTTTAAGCCACATTTCACCAGCTAGGGTATCAACGGCATTGTGACGACCCACATCTTCCACAAAAGAAAGGATTTCTGTACCGCGACAAATCGCACAGCCGTGAACTGCACCAGCGGCTTTATAGGTTTCGTTATGATGGGTTAACGCTTCAAGCAAACCGTACAGCATAGATTGCTTCACTTTTACTTGTGGCAGTGTAACGTTTTCTAGCTTCTTCATTACGTTACCGTACATGGTGCCTTGACCACAGCCAGAGGTAACGGTTTTCTTTTCCAACTTTTTATCTAAGCCATCAGTATTTTCACGGGTGATCACGGCGGCAGAGTTGGTATCCCAGTCAATGATCAGCGATTCAATGGCATCAATATCTTCGATAAAGCCTTGGTTCTTAAGATAGCCGAGCACAAGCGCGGAAGGGCGTTCACCTAATGTCATTAAGGTCACGATTTCAATCCAGTTTAAATACACTGTCAGCGGGTGTTCGCACGCAATTTCTTTAGTCTGAAGATCACCGTATTCATCCATGATTTCCACAGACATCGTCTGCTTAACGGCGGATTTTGTTTTTATGATTTTAGGTAGTTGGCTCATTAGGGTATCCACTGGTTACAAAGAACGTATCGAGATTTCAAATAAGTCCGTCAAATGACACACAATGATACTAAGCTCAATAGGGAGCGTTTGATTGTCTGTATTAAGGCAAATAAGTTTGTCTCACGCTCGTTAAAGCAAATATTGTTCCATATTTGTATAAACATCGATTGCTGGTGGCTGATCAAGGTTGTATTGACGATATTTTGATATGTTATGCCTAATTGGTCTGAATCTTGCCTTATTGGGGCAAGTATTCTCAATGTATCGCGGTAAATGCGTACGGTAAAAGCAAGATGTAAGGGGTAATTGTGCCAGAACAAGCAAAACAAGAGTTACATAAAGACGAAAATGTTTGGCCTATTTATTTTCGACTTCAAGCCGAAGAGAGGAAAGTCGGTCGTTGGACAACATTAGCTTGGTCTATTGAAGATCTTTGCTTAAACGAAAAAGACCGTCCAGAGGTTGAACTTGCGGAAATGGGTGAAGGCTATTACATGATGCCTTTAGAACTTTTCCGTGATGAACGTATGGAATATCGCTTTAACTTAAACGCACAAGATCCGCATTTATTCTTTGTTTGTGCGGAAGAAGATGAACAACTAAAACCGGTATTAATGACCGTAGCTCAAGGTGTTGCAGCACGTTACATGGATGGCGATTATGTTGTATTACATATTCAAATTCCATTACCTATCCAAGTATGGATGGAAGCCTACCTAGGACGTCATGGCGAATTAGAAGAATGTAAACGTCGCGGTGGCGGAAAAGGCAAGAAACAAAAAGGGCGTTCAAGTGGCAACTAATTTTTTTCAACGTTGGTCTAATCGAAAGCTAACAAAAAAAGAAGAAAATGAAACAGTTAGTGAAGAACTAACTACGACAATAACGCATGATGATTCAGCGGTTGTTGAAGCTAGTGATGCTCTTCAAACTGCAAGTCTTCAAGATGAAAATACCATTGAGCAAACTGAACTCGTTCAACCACAAGAGACAATAGAAGATACTGTATTAACGCATGATGATGCAGATGCCGTGACTTATGACTCTGGTGTGGCTTCTTTTATGAAAGGTTCGGTTGAAAAATCGGTGAAAAAAGCTGCCTTAAGAAAGCTATTTCATTCTGAAGAATTTAATTATATCAGTGACATGGATGATTGCACTGAAGATTACACAAGCATCCAAACACTTGACCCTGCTATTGCAGCACAAATGCGTGGTTGGGCAAATAAAGCGCTAGAAAAAGTAACTGATATTGTTGAAAACTTAGATAGTGATGTCACGACGAATACATCTGAGATAGCGGATAAGGCATTAGAGAATCATGAATTGTCTCCATCCTCTCCAACGTTAACGGGCTCTGAATCGTTAGCGTCTCCAGATACTCGCCAATCAACAACGTTTGTTAAAGAAGCAGATGATGAAGCAACGCTCCCTACAGCGGTTTCGTCTGAAAAAAATTCTACGCAAGACAGTTAATTTTATTGTGTGAGACAAAAAGGGAACTAAAACCTTATTAATCGTTGGGACATTTTGGCGCATTGGGTCTTTTCTACTGCGTCAAAATGTCCTAATGCGGGTGGGTTGAATTATCCATCTCCGACTTTAGTTCCTTTTAGGTCATTTTATTCCGTGAAAAGTTGGATCGGTTATTGCTCTATAAGGGCGAGAAGAAAACGTTAGTTATATTTTATGACTGTTAGGCATTAAGACGTAACCACGTAGCTTCTTCAATCGGCACTGACTAGCGGTGACGGGCAAACAGGAATAAGAATGTTAAAAAGTACACTAGAAGCATTTTCTGATACAAACGGTAAAGCAAAAGCAGCGGCGATTAATGGCACTGTGGAGCTAACAAATTTAATTCCACCTACGGTTACTTATGAGAGCCGTGGGGATTTGTTGATCGTGGGTGCTCAGGAAAACATTACTGCACTTGCTGAACAATTTTCAGAACTGCACAGTGTTACCTTATTGGCGACAGATGCAACTGAAGCGAAAGCAGGATTATCAAATCTTTACTTTAGCCAAGATGTATCAGCAAAAGGTTACCTTGGTGCCTTTGAGGTGACATGTCAGGTTGCAGGTCAATTAACAAAAGCAAACCTAGCAAAAGTGGCTATTGGTCGCGATTGTTTTGACTTGATCCTAGATATGACTGAAAACGGCATTATGTCGTTAGAAATTCCTGCTCCGGGTTATTACGCAGTAGGTAGCCGTAAAGATAAACTGGCTCAGCTGGTGGAAGATTTACCAGCTATGATGGGTACCTTTGATAAACCTAAATACTTTCGTTTAAACCCAGATCTATGTGCACACTCATCTCGTGGTGTTGAAGGTTGTGATCGTTGTTTAGATGCTTGTCCTGCAGGCGCACTAAGCAGTAATGGGGTAGAAATTGCGATTGATCCTTATCTTTGTCAGGGTGTTGGCACGTGTGCTACAGCTTGTCCAACAGAAGCGATCACATATGCATTACCTGATCCTCAAAATACACAAAACTTTGTTCATCGTGTTATCACGCGTTATAAGCAAGAGGGCGGTGAAAAACCAACACTTCTTTTTTATGGCAATCGTGATGAGAACGCGGTAACTCAAGCACTAGCGACTTTACCTTCTTCTGTTATTGCAATTGCATTAGAAGAATTAGCAACAGTGGGTGTGGATACTTGGTTTAGTGCATTGGTTTATGGTGCGCATCAAGTTCTTCTAGCGACGAACACTAAATATATTCCTGCAACGATTGATCGCGTTTTATCTAATGAGCTTGCAATGGCTCAACGTTTCTTAACTGAAATGGGTTATGACGCGGATCGTATTTGTCTGTTCGATTTTAGCGATGTTGAAACTTACGTTCCTTATCAAGAAGCATTAGTGGCTCCTGTTTCAGAGGCTTTAACTGGCTCTAAACGTGAAAAACTATTTACTTCACTTGAAATGCTTTACACCGAAGCGAGTACAAAACCAGAACAATCTTCTGTTGTAGAAAAAGCGCCTTATGGTTCTGTTTCCTGTGAGACGAAAGATTGTACGTTATGTATGAGTTGTGTGGCTGTTTGTCCAACACGTGCATTACATGCTATTGGCGATCGTCCTGGTCTTCTATTTATTGAAGAAGACTGTGTTCAATGTGGTATGTGTGAAAAGGCATGTCCTGAAAAAGTGATTTCATTAGAACCTCGCTTTAATTGGGATTGGCAAGCACGTAAAGAAGCCAAACTTGTTCATGAAGAACCAGCGGCTTGTTGTATTAGCTGTGGTAAAGCATTTGCGCCTGCCTCTATGGTGAAAATGTTAACTGAAAAGCTTCAAGGGCATTCTCACTTCCAAGGCGATGCAATTCGTCGAATTTCTATGTGTGAAGATTGTCGTGTACGCGATATTTTCGAACAAATGGAAAAAGATCCAGCAAGTCAGGCTCGAGTGTAAGGAACAAAGATGGAAACTGTGGCTATGAATCCAGCTCAAACGTCATTGAATGAAGACGCAGTACTACGTATTGAAATCTATAACATGCTTGCACATTTATTCCGTCAGGCTCCTGATCAGAATGTGCTGACTTTTTTAGCTGATATTGATGTTGATACGGCAAACAACCCTCAACAATCTACTATGGCTGCTGCTTGGCCTTTACTAAAACTTGCAGCAGAGAAAAGCACGCCACTTGCGGTTGAAGAAGAATATCAAGATGTATTCATTGGTATTGGTCGCGGTGAAGTTGTGCCTTTTGGCTCATGGTATTTAACAGGGTCATTAATGGAAATGCCTCTGGCTTATCTGCGTCGTGATCTTAAGCAATTAGGATTTGAACGAGATGAGTCAGTTAAAGAACCGGAAGATCATATTGCGGCTTTGCTTGAAGTGATGGCAATGCTAGTTGAAGGCGGCGATGCCCACCTTCAAAAAACGTTCTTTAATCGCCACCTTGCAGAGTGGTGTGAAAAGTTCTGTACCGATGTTAAAGCAGCTAACAGTGCAGTTTTCTACACTGCGGTTGGCGAGCTTGCTCTGCAGTTTTTAACTGTTGAGAAAACACGCTTTTTAGAATCGAAATAACCCTATACGTTGCCTGCAACGGTTTCGATTTAAGGCAATAAAATTAAGGCAAAAACCCATCGTTAACGGTTATAAGTTAATGATAAAGGAGCAAACTTTATGAGTGAGCAAAAAACCAATGAAAGCCGTCGCCAGTTGTTAAAAAACATTGGCTTAACTGTGGCTGCTGGTGCTGTTGCTGCGGGTACGACAACAGCGGTACAAGCTGCTGACAAGTCAGAAGAGAAAAAAACAAAAACAACTAAAGGTTATCACGAGACGCAACACATTCGTGATTACTACAACACTTTGTAAGACGGGGCTCTAAATGAAACTTACTAAACGTTCCGATAAAGTGAGCAAAGAAGAAAACCAACTAGGTATTTCTCGTCGTTCTTTTATTCGTAATACATCTTTAGCTGCTGCTGGTGGCGTTGCAGGTGCAAGCATGTTTGCACCAGGTATGATGAAGAAAGCGCAAGCTGCTTCTGAAGATGTGTATGACGCACCTAAAGTGGTTAAACGTACTATTTGTTCACACTGTTCAGTGGGTTGTGGTATTTACGCAGAAACGCAAGACGGTGTATGGACTCACCAGGAACCCGCTTTCGATCACCCTTTCAATGCTGGTGGACACTGTGCGAAAGGCGCAGCACTTCGTGAACATGGTCACGGTGCACGTCGCGTTAAATACCCAATGAAACTTGTTAACGGCAAGTGGAAGAAGCTGAGCTGGGAACAAGCTTTAGATGAAGTTAGCCAGCAAGTGCTTAAGATCCGTGAAGAGTCAGGCCCAGATTCTGTTTACTTCCTAGGTTCTGCAAAGCACAACAACGAACAGGCTTACATGTTCCGTAAAATGGTTTCAATGTGGGGCTCTAACAACGTTGACCACCAAGCGCGTATTTGTCACTCAACAACAGTGGCAGGTGTAGCGAACACTTGGGGTTACGGTGCAATGACTAACTCATTGAACGACATGCACAACTGTAAGTCGATGCTGTTCATTGGTTCAAACCCAGCAGAAGCTCACCCAGTAGCAATGCAGCACATCCTGATCGCGAAAGAAACGAACAGCTGTAAGATCGTTGTTGTTGACCCGCGTCGTACACGTACTGCTGCAAAAGCTGATCACTACGTTTCTCTACGTCCAGGTACTGACGTTGCTTTCGTTTGGGGTGTGCTATACCACATCTTCCAAAACGGTTGGGAAGATAAAGAATTCATCCGTCAACGTGTTTACGGTATGGACGAAGTTCGCTCAGAAGTTGCGAAGTGGAATCCAAAAGAAGTTGAGCGCGTTACTGGTGTGCCTGAAGAGCAGGTTTACCAAACAGCTAAAATGCTATCTGAAAACCGTCCAGGCTGTGTAGTTTGGTGTATGGGTGGTACTCAGCATACCACTGGTAACAACAACACACGTGCTTACTGTATCCTTGAACTTGCGCTTGGCAACATGGGTAAATCAGGCGGCGGTGCAAACATCTTCCGTGGTCACGATAACGTACAGGGTGCAACTGACTTTGGCGTACTTTCTGACAACCTACCAGGCTACTACGGTCTATCTGAAGGTGCTTGGAAACACTGGGCGCAAGTGTGGGATGTAGACTACTCATGGCTACAAGGTCGTTTCGACCAAAACACTTACAACGGTAAGAAGCCAATGAACAGTGCAGGTATTCCTGTATCTCGTTGGATCGACGGTGTTTTAGAAAACAAAGACAAGATTGAACAGCGCGATAATATCCGTGCAATGTTCTACTGGGGTCACGCTGTAAACTCACAGACTCGTGGTCCTGAAATGAAAACTGCAATGGAAAAACTGGATATGATGGTTATCGTTGACCCATACCCAGGTGTTGCTGCTGTAATGAATGGTCGTACAGACAATGTATACCTATTCCCAGCAACTACGCAGTTTGAAACATACGGTTCTGTAACTGCAACTAACCGTTCTATTCAATGGCGTGATCAAGTTATCGAGCCGCTATTTGAAGCAAAACCTGACCACGAAATCATGTACTTGCTATCTAAGCGTCTTGGTTTTGCTGATCAACTATTTAAGAACATTAAAGTTGAAAACAACCGTCCACACATTGAAGACATTACACGTGAATTCAACAAAGGTATGTGGACGATTGGTTACACAGGTCAAAGCCCTGAGCGTCTAAAAGAGCACCAACAAAACTGGCATACATTCAACCGTACTTCTCTTGAAGCGATTGGTGGCCCAGCGAACGGTGAAACTTACGGTCTACCTTGACCATGTTGGGGTACACCTGAGATGAAGCACCCAGGTACACACATTCTTTACGATACATCTAAGACTGTGGCACAGGGTGGTGGTAACTTCCGTGCACGTTTTGGTGTTGAACACAACGGTGTAAGCCTATTGGCTGACGATAGCTACTCACTAGGTTGTGAGCTAGAAGACGGTTACCCAGAGTTCACTTCTAAGATGCTTAAGCAACTTGGTTGGTGGGACGATCTAACAGCAGAAGAGAAAGTGGCTGCTGAAGGTAAGAACTGGAAAACTGACCTGTCTGGTGGTATCCAACGTGTGGCTATTAAGCACGGTTGTATCCCTTACGGTAACGCAAAAGCACGTACTGTGGTTTGGACTTTCCCAGATGCTGTACCTGTTCACCGTGAGCCACTATACACGCCACGTCGTGATCTACTTCCTGAGTACCAAACTTGGGATGATAAGGCGCACTTGTTCCGTCTACCAACTCTATACCGTTCAATCCAAGAGAAAGACGTATCGAAAGAATACCCAATTATTCTAACGTCTGGTCGTCTGGTTGAGTACGAGGGTGGTGGTGAAGAAACACGTTCAAACCCATGGCTTGCAGAGCTACAACAAGAAATGTTTGTAGAAATTAACCTGAAAGATGCGAACGATCGCGGCATTAAAGATGGCGAGATGGTTTGGGTTGAAGGTGCAGAAAAAGGCCGTATTAAAGTGAAAGCGATGGTAACTCCACGTGTTCGCGAAGGCTTAGCATTCTTGCCATTCCACTTCGGTGGTGAATTCGAAGGTGAAAGCCTACGTAGTCACTACCCAGAAGGTTGCGCTCCATACGTTTCTGGCGAAGCAGCAAACACTGCGACAACGTACGGTTACGATCCAGTGACCCAAATGCAAGAAACTAAAACAACTCTTTGTAACATTACTAAGGCTTAAGGAGCTGACCCATGGCACGTCTAAAATTTCTATGTGACACAAAACGTTGCATCGAGTGTAACGGCTGTGTGACAGCTTGTAAAAACGCAAACTCAGAAGCTGTTGGCTGGGGTATTCAACGTCGTCGCGTTGTTACTTTAAACGATGGTCTACCAGGTGAAACATCGATCTCAGTTGCTTGTATGCACTGTAGCGATGCGCCTTGTATGGCGGTTTGTCCTGCTGACTGTTTCAGCCACACAGAAGACGGCATTGTTCAACACAACAAAGATCTATGTATCGGTTGTGGTTACTGTCTGTTTGCTTGTCCGTTTGGTGCGCCTCAGTTCCCTAAACAGGAAGCGTTTGCAGAGCGTGGCAAAATGGACAAATGTACTTACTGTTCTGGCGGTCCTAACACTGAACCAGGTTCAGAAAAAGAGCGCGTACTTTACGGTGCAAACCGTATCGCAGAAGGTAAGTTACCTATGTGTGCATCTATGTGTTCTACCAAATCACTACTTGCAGGTGATGCTGAGAAGATTTCTGAAATCTTCAGTAAGCGTGTTGCTGCTCGTGGTGCAAAAGATGCAGGTTGGGCAAGTACTGAGGATCTAGCGTACGACGCAGCAAAAGTACGTAAAGCTTAATCGTCTACTCTTGGGCTCAAGCATGGTTTGAGCCCAATTTTAGATCTCGTAGTAACAACATATCTGCTCCATTGGGGCAGGCAGGAGCTTTAATGACTAAGCGAATTCAACGCTGGTTAACAGTCTTCGTTACCGCATTAATGATGGCTTTCTCTGTGCAAGTAATGGCAGCTGAAGCAACAGCGAATAACGAACAACTAGGCGAATCTGTGGTTAAGAAAGAAGTCATAGGTTTTGCTGGTGCGGATTATTGGCGCGCGGTCAAGGATGGTCAAAAAGGGTATACAACATCAGGTTGGCCTGAACACGATGTATTGATCAGTGTACCGGGTCAAACATGGTATATCCTAAAAGAAAAATGGATGTCACCACTTGGTGCAATGGCTATTTTCGGTAGCCTATTAATGGTTACATTTGCGTACTTTGTTGTTGGTCCTCTTAAATTAAGTAAGCCAAAAACAGGTCGTAAAATTCAGCGTTGGAGCCGTATGGATCGTGCTCTACACTGGAGTTTAGCATTCACATTCCTAACGTTAGGTTTTAGCGGTTTAACTCTTGTTTACGGTAAACATTTTATTAAGCCTATCGTACCTACAGAAGTGTGGGGCTGGATCATCTACATTGCTAAGCAGTACCATAACTACATGGGTCCATTGTTCGCAATCATTCTTCTTGCTGTTGTTGTTAAATGGTGGCGTAAGAGTATCTTCAATAAAGTGGATATTGATTGGTTCAAGAAAATGGGCGGCATGGTGGGTAAGCACAAAGGCTCACATCCTAAAGCCGGTTTCTCTAACGGTGGTGAAAAAGCACTATTCTGGCTATTGGCGTTCTTTGGTGTATTCATCGTGATCAGTGGCTTTGTACTGGATTTCCCTATTTTCGACCAAACACGTCGTCATATGGAACTATCTAACCTAGTACACATGATCTCTGCACTTATCCTGATCTGTGGTTTCATTTTCCACATCTACATCGGTCTATTCGGTATGGAAGCGGGTCTTGATGGCATGGTGACAGGTGAAGTTGATGAGACTTGGGCACGTGAACACCACAGTGAATGGTTTGAAGAAGTAAAAGATCTTCCTGAAAACCAACCGAGTTACCGAGAAGCACAACAGCATGAAGTGAAGAGTAAACCTTCGTCTAATACATAATCATAGTTAGTGATTTTTAAAACCGACATTCGTGTCGGTTTTTTTTATACCTAAAATTCGAGCTTAATGTTTCTTTGTTACTTACCGCTATTCATTTATCCTGTTAAGCTTTTGTACAATAAAGTAAAATACTACTGCTAATAATATCAATATTAAAACATTGAAAAGGATCAATTGATGAGGAATAAAGCAGGATTCACCCTGATTGAAGTTGTTATTGTTATTGTTATTGTCATTCTTGGCATCCTTGCTGTTACTGCGGCTCCCAAATTCCTCAATATTTCTTCAGATACGTATCGCGCCAAGCTACATGAGCTGAAAGGATCTATGACTGAAATATCACGAATTATCTATGGTAAAGCTGTAATGCAAGGCGACGAAAATGATATTACTGGCAGTAAAAAGATAGAGGGGATAGCTATCTGGAATGGTTACCCGAAAGGTAATTATGCTGGTATTGGTAAGACAATTGTTGATCTGAAAGAGAATTGGGCTGCTAATCAAGATACCTCGATATCAAATCAACCAGGGTATCGGACTTATGTCATGACATTTATGAAAAAAGTGCCGAAAGATGAGTCTGATAGTGTTGAAAAAATCAAAGCGACCAATTGTTATTTAAGTTACAAAGAAAATAACACTGGTGATGAGCCTATTGTTACAATTATTGATTCAGGTTGCTGACCTAACTGTGATACTGAAAAGTTTATTTACACGGTTTTGTAGGGTGAAATCACGCATAATTAAGAACCTAGATTGTTAGGGTTAAAATCTATGTATTTCAGTGCTATAAATGCATTATAAATACCGAAATAAAGGATGTTCATATGCTTTTCCCCTACAAAAATATCGTTGTACTTACGGGTGCAGGTATCTCGGCTGAATCGGGCATTCGAACTTTCCGTGCCGCTGATGGCTTATGGGAAGAACATCGTGTTGAAGATGTTGCAACACCAGAAGGCTATTTACGAGATCCTGAGCTCGTTCAACGTTTTTATAATGCTCGTCGAGCTCAGATTGAGAATGGCTCTGTAGCCCCAAATGCTGCTCATATTGCACTTGCTAAGCTTGAGCAAGAATTAGATGGTAACGTGACAATTGTTACTCAGAACATTGATAATTTACATGAGCGAGCAGGGAGTAAAAATGTCATTCACATGCATGGTGAGTTATTAAAAGCCCGCTGCTGTGAGTCAGGGCAAACAGTTGAGTGGCATGGGGATTTAAATACCAGTGATCATTGCCATTGTTGTCAAATTCCAGCGCCTATGCGACCTGATATTGTCTGGTTCGGCGAAATGCCAATCGGTATGGATAGAATCCACGATGCGATTGTACAGGCGGATTTGTTCATTTCTATTGGCACATCAGGCAATGTCTATCCAGCGGCTGGTTTTGTTCATGAAGCCGCCTTACAGGGCGCTCATACCATTGAATTAAATCTTGAACCTAGTAACGTTGAAAATGAATTTGAAGAAAAACGTTATGGTAAGGCTTCAGAGTTGGTTCCAGCGTATGTAGAAGAAATATTATCAGCACAATAAGAAAAGCCTCCTGTTCTGGAGGCATTTTTAATGTTAGTACGGAAAGGTGAGCATCTTTCTCGATTAATTAGGATATATCGTAAACGTGATAACCTTTTTGTAATAAGCATTGTCGAATTACGAGTGCTTTTTTGTGTTTCTCATCTTTTGCTGCTTGATTAGAGCCCGCTACGTACCCGCCAGCAGCACCAACTACAGCACCTAATGCAGTCACTGCTCCTGGATGCTTTATCGTATCGTAATTATCTGAATCATAAGCGCCTGCACCGAATGATGTTGCACCTGCTAGAGTGCCGATTAGTACATCTCTTTTTTGAGTTGCTGACGTCATTTCAGGTGTTTGAACGCTATCAGCAAAATGATTGCAGTAATTGTAATCTTTTTGATATTGAATGTTGTCTACGCCGTTCATATCGACAACAAGTTCTTTATCAACAGGGGTCATAGGGGCACTACAAGCAGAAAGGGTTGAAGCAAATAAAATAGGAAGAAGTACTTTGAATTTAGCTGACATCATAACCTTATAACTTACATCTAAAATGATTGTTATAGCTTATATAGAAATTCTGAATCAAAACTGTATGAGTAAATTGTCACAATTATTGAATGGTTATGTGATTTTTATTAGGTTATAGGTAACTATTTGACTCAAATAAAAAACCGAGCACTTGGCTCGGTTTTTTGTATTTAACTATGATTGGCTATTATTCGCCAGCTTTTAGTTTTTGGAAGTATTCTTCGTAAACTTCAGTCATAGGACCAACGCTGTTCTGCCATTCACCTGCATCCATTACAGATTGTGGTGGGTAGATGCTTGGATCGTTCACAAAGTCTGCTGGAAGTAGTTTCTTAGCAGCAGCAACTAGTGTTGGGTAACCAATTTGTAGTGCGATCTTAGCAGCGATGTCTGGACGAAGTAAGAAGTTGATCATCTTGTATGCATTATCAATGTTCTTCGCATTCTTAGGAATAGAGATGTTATCCATCCAGAAGATTGCGCCTTCTTTTGACCATACGATGTCGATTGGAGCGCCATCTTTACGTGCCATGTAAGCAGAACCATTCCAAAGCATACCTAGTGATGTTTCACCAGCCATGTACGGGTTAGCAGGGTAGTCTGAGTTAAATACTAATACGTTTGGCATTAGTTTCTTTAGCTCTTCGTATGCTGCTTTGATTTGCTTAGGATCTTCAGTGTTACCAGAGTAGCCAAGCTTACGTAGTGCAACGTGGAATACTTCACGTGCATCGTCCATCATCATTAGCTGACCTTGCCACTTAGGGTCCCATAGATCTGCCCAGCTAGTGATTTTAGATTTGTCGATCATATCAGTGTTAACACCGATACCTGTTGCGCCCCAGATGTAAGGAACAGAGTAATCGTTGTTTGGATCGAAAGGTTTGTTTAAGAAGTTAGGATCGATACCAGCGAAGTTAGGGATTTTCGACTTGTCGATTTTCTGAATCATACCTTCTTTACGCATCTTTGATACGTAGTAAGTAGAAGGAACGATAAGGTCGTAACCTTTATCGTAGGTCTTTAGCTTGGCGTACATAGTTTCATTCGACTCGTAAGTCGAGTAGATAACTTTAATGCCTGTTTCTTTTGTAAACTCTTCTAGTACATCTGCAGGGATATACTCAGACCAGTTGTAGAAGTACAGTTCATTAGATTTCGCGTTGTTGTCTGCAGCAGTTGCAACGTTTGAAAACATTGACATTGCGCATGCAGCACCAGCCATTAATAAAGACCATTTTTTCATTGTGTTAGCTCCTAACTAAACAGGATATCGAGAGTGTTCTCTAGCGGCTTTGACCGCCTCTCCTAATTGCTTTGTTTATGCGTTACGTTATTGTCGTAAAAGCAAAAACTGATGTTAACCGTAAAACAGAATGATTATAGCAGAGAAAATTCGCAGCCCATATCACAAAAATACAGAAAAAGAGCTGTAAAATTGCGCTATCGTATTGATTAATAACAAGTGTGATAAGTAAAAATCTAAAATTAACTACAAATTACGACTTTTGTTAATAAATACCGAATATAAAAAAAGCTGCCATTGGCAGCTTTTTGTTTTTCTTATTGATCCGCTTTTAATTCAAGGAAGTAATTCTCGTAGCGAACATTCATATCACCAACAGAGTCTTGCCACTCACCACGATCAAGATCTTCTTGTGGTGGGAATAGTGTAGGGTTGTCTTTGTACTTCGCGTTTGATTTCTCAACCGCGGTTAAGTAACCCGTTTGCTCTGAAATTTGTGCAGCGATATCTGGACGTAGTAGGAAGTCGATCATCTTGTGTGCCGCTTCTACGTTTTTCGCGTTCTTAGTAATAGCTAGGCTATCTACCCAGAAGATACCGCCTTCTTTTAGCCAAATTAGCTTAATTGGTAAGCCTTCTTTTTGTGCCGCTGCTGCAGAGCCGTTCCAAAGCATACCTAGACCCACTTCACCTGCAAGATAAGGCGCAGCAGGGTTGTCTGAGTTAAATACCAATACGTTTGGCATGAGTTTCTCAAGCTCTGCTTTTGCTTCGTCAATTTCTTTCGGGTTAGTTGTGTTACCAGAGTAACCTAACTTACGTAATGCAATGTGGAACACTTCACGAGTGTCGTCCATTAGCATTAGTTGACCTTTCAGCTCAGGGTTCCATAGATCTGCCCAGCTATCGAAATCTTCTGGGTCGTACATGTCTGTGTTAACAGCAAGGCCTGTCATCGCGATTACGTGTGGAAGAGAGTAATCGTTATTTGGATCAAATGGCTTGTCTAGGTAGTTCTTGTCTAGCTCTGTGAAGTTAGACAGCTTAGACTTATCAATCTTTTGTAACATGCCTTCGTTACGCATTTTCGCAACAAAGTATGTTGATGGCACAACCAGATCATAACCTTCTGGATGAGCACGAAGTTTTGCATACATGGTTTCATTCGACTCGTAAGTCGAGTAGATCACTTTAATACCTGTCTCTTTCGTGAATTGCTCACGAAGCTCTGTAGAGATATAAGGACCCCAGTTCATAAATACTAACTGTTTGTCTTTCTCGTCTTCAGCAGCGAAAGCGTTAATGCTTGCCGTTGCAGAAAGTAGAGCGGTACCGATAACAAGAGATGACCATTTTTTCATTCGTTTGTCTTCGTAGTAAGGTGCATTTAAAAGTGGGCGAAATTTAGAGCAAGTTAACCTTTTTGGATACTAAAAAAGTGTGTCAATTTGTAACGGCGTGGTTGTGGTAATCAGGTGAATTTTAAACAAAAAAATGGCTAACTGTTTCCAGTTAGCCATTTTTGTATTTTGAATGCGGATGTTTACTTTACTTTGTCTCGTGCCAGTAATTGCGAACAAATAACAAGCACAAGAGAAACACACAGCATGATTGTTGCTAGGGCATTCACTTCTGGTGAAATACCTACACGTACCATTGAGTAAATCTTCAATGGTAGGATTTCGTAAGTTGGGCCCGTTACAAACGAACTCACAATTACGTCATCTAGCGATAGGGTGAAGCTTAGTAGCCAACCCGCTGCAACAGCAGGCTTCGCTAACGGTAGGATGATCTGTTTTAAGATAACCCACTCACTTGCACCAAGGTCACGTGCTGCTTCTAGCATTTTCACATCAAAGCCTTTTAAACGGCTGTAAACTGTAACAACAACAAACGGTAGACAGAATGTGATGTGTGATAGGAGTAGCGTTAAGAAACCTAAGTTAGCACCCAATAGTAAGAACAGTGCAAGTAGCGAGATTGCCATTACGATGTCTGGTGACATCATAACGAGAAACAGCATACCAGATACGAACTTCTTACCTTTAAAGTTATAACGGAACAGGGCAACCGCCGTTAAGCTACCAATTAGGGCAGCAGCCGTTGCTGAGAACACAGCGATAGTGATCGAGTGTCCAGCCGCTTGCATTAAACTGTCGTTGTTAACCAGTTGCTCATACCACTTAGTAGTAAAGCCTTCCCACTTCATACCAAACTTGCTGGCATTGAATGAGTTAACAATCAGAATAATGATTGGGGTATATAGAAACGCATATACCACCGACATAAAACTAAATTTAAACAAGCGTCCCATTATTCAAGCTCCACTTTCTTGTTCAGTAACTTACCTGCACGGTAGTAGGCGTATAGCATAATTGCCATTGCCAAGGTGAGGGCAATACTTGTTGCAGAACCAAATGACCAATCGCGCGCGTTTAGAACCTGACTCTTAATTACGTTACCAATTAATAGGTTCTTCGCACCGCCAAGAAGGTCAGAAACGTAGAACATACCCAGTGCTGGTAACAGTACCAATAAACAGCCAGCGATAACGCCCGGCATGGTTAATGGGAAAATCACACGAATAAAGGTTTGTACCTTACTCGCACCTAAATCACGTGCTGCTTCGATGTAGTTATTATCAAGCTTCTCGATAGCGGAGTAGAGTGGTAGCACCATAAAAGGTAGCAAGATATACACTAAACCGATCATTACTGCGTACTCGGTGTACATGATTCGCAGTGGCTTATCGATAATATCAAGGTACATTAATGTGTTATTTAAAATACCACGAGTACCTAACATCAGTTTTAGGCCGTAAGTACGAATTAGAGAGTTAGTCCAAAACGGTACAATAACCAAAAACAGCATAAATGGACGCCATTTCTCTGGCATTTTTGCAATGGCATAAGCAAAAGGGTAACCAATCAATAAACACAGAATGGTTGCTGTGATTGCCATGTAAAAAGAGTGCCAAAGTACTTTTGCGTACAATGGATCAAACAGTCTTGTGTAGTTATCTAACGTAAAGACCATTTTGATCAAATTAGCATCGTCACGCGTTAGGAAACTGGTTCCGATAATCATTAAGTTGGGTACGAATACAAAAAGTAGTAACCAACTTACGACTAGCGCGATAATGAAATTCTGTAAATTAAATTTCTTGCTCATCAGCGAGTACCACTTCCCAACTTTCAACCCAAGTAATGGCTACTTTTTGATCAAGAGAGTGGTCTACATCAGGATCGTCTTCATTGAAGAATTCACTAACCATCACTGATTTACCAGACTCTAACTGCACAACAGAATCTAAAGTCATACCTTTATAAGTACGCTCACGAACGTAACCGACAATGCCCGTTGCTTCGTCACCGTTGTGGATCTCTTCAATGCGGATATCTTCAGGTCGAAGAAGAACTTTAACCTTATCACCCACATTTACGTCTAGATCACAGTGAATCAATGAGTGACGACTTTCAACATCAGCCATGATACGTTTAGCATCTAAACGCTCTTTAACAGTAGCATCGAAGACGTTAATTTCACCGATAAAGCGAGCAACGAATAGGTTAGTTGGTTCTTCGTAAATTTCACGAGGAGAGCCATCTTGTTCTACATTACCATCGCGCATAACAATGATACGGTCAGACATAGATAACGCTTCTTCCTGATCGTGAGTAACGAAAATGAAAGTGATACCCAGCTTACGTTGTAGTTGCTTTAACTCTAACTGCATTTGCTTACGTAATTTGTAATCAAGTGCAGACAGTGATTCATCAAGTAAAAGAACTTTTGGTTTGTTTACAACTGCACGAGCAATCGCAACACGTTGTTGCTGACCACCAGACAATTGATGAGGTTTACGAGGGGCAAACTTATCAAGTTGCACCATACGCAACGCTTCCATTACACGCGGCTCAATTTCACTCGCGGGAACTTTCTGCATGCGTAAACCAAACGCGACGTTCTCAAACACTGTCATATGTGGGAACAGTGCATAACTCTGAAACACCGTATTTACTAGGCGTTGTTCAGCTGGAATGTCAGTAACATCTTTGCCGTCAATTGTAATCTGCCCATTATCAGCAGTTTCAAAGCCAGCAATTAGACGAAGTACTGTGGTTTTACCACAGCCTGATGGACCTAAGATGGTCAAGAACTCACCATCATTTACGTTTAGGTCCAAACCTGAAATGATCTGCTTACCGTCGAAGCTTTTGCTAAGACCCTTCAGCTGAATGACAGGTTTCTGAGATGTTTTTTCAGCGTTCAATTCTACGTTATCTCCA
Organism: Photobacterium leiognathi; assembly: GCF_030685535.1. Taxonomy (NCBI): domain Bacteria; kingdom Pseudomonadati; phylum Pseudomonadota; class Gammaproteobacteria; order Vibrionales; family Vibrionaceae; genus Photobacterium; species Photobacterium leiognathi. Next base: position 1,640,614 of record NZ_CP131601.1, read on the forward strand.
CCCTGGGATTGTTTTGTTAAATCCCAACATTTTGGCTTAAAAATAAAGGGCGCATGATAGACCTGTAGTCTTTCAATTTAAAGCGTTTTTTCACTGAAATTTATGAGAAAGTGTAATATTTCCCATCACAAACTTGTGAAAACCCTTATAGTACTTCACCCATTTTATATAAATGATTAATACTCTTTTACCGACATGTAGGTAATATAAAAATTCAAAAATACTTCCTCTCGGATAATAACCATTATTACATCTTAGTATGATTAAAACCGATTTTATGAAAAAGACGATTTCTTTATCAGCTTTTTGAATGAATCAGCATGAAAAACACACAAATTAAACATCCAAAACGATTTTTTACGTTTGAAATGTTTTTGTCTTATCGCCAGTAACGTACAATGCCGCCATTACATCAAGAATTGATATGAGTATGAAAGAGCCAGTTAACCGTAGTTTCCACATTGGTGGGTCAATTGAAAAAGCATTAAAAGGCGAGGTTGATTTACAGCCTGTCACTGTTTTACATGAAGCGTGGAAAATAACCGCAAAAAATATCTTCAGTTTTTTACCTGCGGTAATTTGCTTGTTTCTTGCTCAAGTTGCGCTGTTGCTTTTAGGTTTAGAAGTACAACTTGGTAGCCCAAGTGTATTCTTTGATGCATTCGTAACAGGGCAGGGTTTTACTGCTGAGATCTTAAAAGCGGGCTTTATGGCTAACTTTTGGTCAGATGTTTTAATTGCACCTTTGTATGCAGGTGTAAGCCTTATGGCACTTAATCATGCTGTCGGTCTGCCGAGTAAAGCGAGCCAAATTGTAAAAGGTTTCTCTTTTACCCTTGTGTCTCTTATTACCATGTTATTGCTTTCATCAATTCAAGGTTTAGGTAGTAGCTTATTCCCGTTGGTAGGGCTGTTCTTAACAATGGCATTAAGCATGGCAATTCTATTAGTGTGTGAAAAGCGAGTATCACCGCTAAAAGCCATCCAGTATTCTTTTATGGCGACCATTCGTAAAGTGCTTCCAATGACAGCCATTTACATTGTAATAATGCTGATGTTCTTTATCTCTATTGCAACAGCGGGTATTGGTCTGATTTGGACATTACCTTTCTTCTTTAATGTAAAGGGGATTATCTATCGCAATATGTTTGGTGTAACACTACAAGTAACATCTGTCGCTAAGAGTGATGGCGATGATCAGCAGCCACCGTCGGATAATCAACCGCCAGTTGATAAAGACGTGTTCAATGCGTAAATAATGATTTTAAAAGCTCCTGTTAAAGGAGCTTTTTTATTGCCTTAAATATGACTATTTACAAATCTAATGCACTATAACTTTATATTCTCAATAATAAATAACACACCGTAACTAAGAAATCTCGCAATAAGATAGCTTTAATGCTTTTATAGGAAATAAAAAAAGATGTTAAAAAAAGGACTTATTCTCGCAGTTAGCTGCTTATCGCTTTTAAGTAGTGTAAACGTGCAAGCACAAGACGTTAACATGCGTTACAGCGCGCTATATAGAAAGCTAAAGAATAACCTTAAAGAAGGGCATGACGATGTAAAGATCCGTCTATACCTTGTTGATAGAGCAGGACAAACCTGTCACGTTCATAAAGCATCAATGCGTAAAGATGAACATTATGAAGAGTTAACGATTCCTGCCGATTATGCATTGTCTATTCCGCTAGATTCCAATTTAAGACAAGCCAACCCTGATGTTACCTTTGTTATTGATGATGGTATTACCTGTGACGTTTCAATGCAGATTTTAGCTGAAAACTATCAGTCGAAAGTGTTAGAACAAGCATATATTGAAGCGATTGTTCCTCAGATGAACACCATGATGGCAGATTTGGGTGGCATGTTTAGTCAATGGTTTATGCCTAAAGCTGAAGGGGTAGTGATTACATTAAAAGATCGCACGTTTAATAAAACTCTTGCTTTAAAAACAGGTAAAAAACTCAACTTTAATTCTGGTGTTGCACGTGTTCATCTTAATGACTTGGCAGAGAATGAATCTATCAATCTAAGTAAAGAGATAGAGAAAATTTCTCCTTGGATCCTAACCAAATCATAAATTATCGATATGTAACTTAAAACTGATACATCGCAAAGTTACTCATCAGCTTATCCGTCATAATTGACTCATATTTAAATCTACGAATTTCCGTAATTGAGTAATGTAAGGTTAATGATGGATAAGTTACTTGAACGTTTTTTCCGATATGTGCAAATCGATACTCAATCTAATGGCAGTGTTGCAGCATGTCCGAGTACGGCAGGGCAGTTTAACCTTGCACAACAGCTAAAATCAGAAATGGAAGCGCTTGGTTTATCAGATATTTCCCTTGATGAACACTGCTACTTAATGGCGCGTCTTCCTGCAAACACATCTGCTGATATTCCTGCTATTGGCTTTATTGCGCACATGGATACAGCGCCTGACGCATTAGGCTTAAATGTTAAACCGCAAATTGTAGAAAACTACCAAGGTGGTGACATTGCATTAGGTATTGGTGATGAGGTTTTATCACCAATTCAATATCCAGACCTTAATACGTTACACGGTCACAACATCATTACTACTGATGGTACAACGCTACTGGGCGCAGACAACAAAGCAGGCGTTGCTGAAATCATGACAGCGATTGCCTACCTTGTCGCTCATCCTGAAATTAAACACGGTGATATTTGTATTGGTTTCACGCCTGATGAAGAGATTGGTCGTGGTGCTGATTTGTTTGATGTAGAAAAATTCAATGCACAATGGGCGTACACCATCGATGGTGGTCCTGTTGGCGAGTTAGAGTTTGAGAACTTTAACGCTACATCTGCAGATGTGATTTGCTACGGCACTAATGTTCATCCTGGTACAGCTAAAGGTAAGATGGTTAACGCCATGAATATCGCAGCTCAGTTCCAGTTAATGATGCCAAGTGATGAAACACCTGAAGCAACAGAAGGTTATGAAGGTTTCTACCATTTGAAATCAATGAAACCATCGGTTGCAAAAACAGAGTTAGGTTACATCATTCGTGACTTTAGCCGTGAAGGCCAAGAGCAACGAAAAGCATTCATGCAGCAAAAAGTGACTGAGCTAAATGCGCAGTTAGAAAAAGGGCGTGTTGAGCTTGTTCTAACAGACTCTTACTTCAATATGCGTGAAATGGTGGAGCCATATCCACACATTATTGAATTGGCAAAAGATGCCATGATTGATTGCGACGTGAAGCCTGAAATTAAGCCTATTCGTGGCGGTACAGATGGTGCTCGACTATCTTTCAAAGGCTTACCTTGCCCGAATATCTTCACTGGCGGCTATAATTTCCACGGTATTCATGAGTTTATTACGGTTGAAGGGATGGAAAAAGCAGTAGAAGTGATTGTAAAACTGGTTGAGAAAACCGCTGAAAAATACAGTTAAGTCAATCTTGATGGAATGAAAAAATCCCCTAGCATTTAAATGTGTTAGGGGATTTTTATTATGCGTGATCAGAGCCTTTCAGCAACTCATTCAACTTCTTAAGGATAGTATGAACAGCATGGCCTTTAGTGACCTCACCACCTTGTTCAACTTCAATTTCATGTTTGCCGTATAAGCCAGTTTCGTCTTCAGCGATATGTAGCCAATCTGGGTGCCAATAGAATGATTGACCACCATCGGTGATCCAATTGTGAACACCACAGTTCTCGCCACGGTAATTTAGATCTTTAGCTTGGTACGCCATACTTTATCCCTTTGGTTTTATAGTTAATTATGTTCGTACAATATAGAAATTGCCGATGATAAACCGTGATCTAAGTATAATATTGATGCTGAATGTAACTAATTATTAATATAAATAATGGGATTAGATTCTCACGTTTCATCCACAGTAAATGTAATTGTGATGGGCTTTTGAATCTCATTACAGCAGTCTTCCCAACCCAAATTGTCAGTATTAATCTAGCGCCATTATTAATGTCTTAATAAGGACAACGATGGACATCCTCGAACAAGTTCATAGTCAAAAAGTTTACTTTTGTACCGATGAAGCGTTAGCAAATGCACAAGTAGAATGTTTGGAAGTGCTGTATGACTTTAATCAAACTCGACCTTCTGAATATGATAAACGCCAATCTATCATGAAAGATTTGTTTGCCACTGTGGGGGAGAATTGCTACATCGAGCCACCGCTACGTGCCAATTGGGGAATCAATACTCATATAGGTAATAACGTTTACGCTAATTTTAATCTTACCTTGGTTGATGATACCCATATCTATATTGGTGACAGTGTCATGATCGGACCTAATGTCACTATTGCAACAGCAGGTCATCCTATCGACCCTGATCTTCGTCGCGATGTGGCCCAATTTAATATTCCAGTGACGATTGGAAATAATGTCTGGTTAGGTGCGCATGTGGTGGTTTTACCGGGCGTGACAATAGGTGAGAATACGGTGATTGGTGCGGGTAGTATTGTTACCAAAGATATTCCTGCCAATGTGGTTGCAGTCGGTAACCCTTGCCGAGTCTTAAGACCGATTACTGAACACGATAAAGAGTATTACTATAAGAACCGCCGGATTAATGAGTAATTATTTCTATTCATTTACAATGATTCTGCTCTAACAGGTAAAATAGTGTGATAAACACTCAGTGGTAAAGGTTATATGACAGCTTCAATTAAATTTATTGCAACAGACATGGATGGCACGCTGCTTTGTGAAAAAAAGCAATTACCATCGGATTTTTATGATGTATTCAACCAACTACAGCAAAAGAATGTGCTGTTTGCAGCAGCATCAGGGCGTCAATATCAAAGCCTTGTAAATACATTTGCTCCAATTAAAGATGAGATGATCTTTATTGCTGAGAACGGCACATTGGTAATGCATCAAGGAAAAGAGTTGTATAGTTCAACTATTCCAACCAATGAAATTCACGATATTCTTAAAGCTGTTAAGCAAGTGCAGGGCTGTGACATTGTGTTATGTGGTAAGAATGCTGCCCACACCGAAGCCACCAGCGAACAAGCCTTAGATGAAATTCGTAAGTATTACCATAATCTTAAGTTAGTTGAGGATTTACTGGCTGTTGATGATGAGTTTATTAAAGTCGCGGTTTTAAATTTCAATGGTACAGAAGAGCATGTTTATCCAGTGCTATCACCGCAGTTTGGTGACACACATCAAGTGGTCGTAAGTGCGAAGATTTGGCTTGATTTAATGGATAAGAATGCTTCAAAAGGCGCAGCGATAAAGCATCTTCAACAAGTGTTTGATTTCACGTTTGAACAAAGCATGAGTTTTGGTGATTTCTTCAATGATATCGAAATGCTACGTGAAACCTACCATAGCTACGCCATGGCAAATGCCCATCCAGAAATCAAGAAACTCGCACGTTTTGAAGCGCCAAGTAATAACGAACAGGGTGTAATGACAGTTATTAAAAATAGCGTGTTGTAATAGAATGCTAGCCTCAATGTAATAAAACATTGAGGCTTATTTTAATTTTCTATAAAGAATGCTTTGCCATCCATATTTAACGGCACAATGGATTTGTCGGGTTTCGCATAACTCAAACGTCCTAAACTTTGCGTAACATGATAGTTATCAAGCCCTGATATGGTCATTAAATCTAACCCTTCAATATTTATATGGCCGTCCGCCTTTATTGATGATTGTGGTAAGTATAATTTCTGTACTTCACCAACGACCATGTGTGTATCGTTAGACTTTATATCAATCACTTCTAATAGCCGTAACCCAATTTTTATCGGACTTTCCAAAACAAATGGGGCTCTACAACTACTATCGTAAAATGGCGTAAGGCCAACTTCATTAAATTCGGAAATGTTTTGTGGGTAACGAGCTGAGGTTTGATGTGCTTGTTGGTAAAACTCTTCACAAACAGCATTAATTGTAAATTCTTCAGTTTGCTGGATATTAGTGTAAGTATGTCTCTCGACTTTTGCAGGACGCATGATAAAGCCCAGCAACGCAGGGGATGAACCAAGATGAATGACGGAACTGACGATCGCTAAATTTTCATTACCATCATTATCAACCGTTCCAATCAAATTGGCACTTTTAAAGCCTGATAAGCAGTTCATGAGTTGCACACGATAACGTTTTTCCATGTCTTCAATATCGTGTTTGGTAAATTCAATATTATCATTATCCATGATTTGTTAACGCCTCCAGTAAACAGACACAAGAGGAATACGTCGGTTAAACTAAATTAGATCACGAATAACATAATGAATTGAAATGAAAAAGCCATAACCCTTAAATGGAAAGAGACTATGGCTGATAAGTTTTTTAAACCTGCATTTAGTATGTATATGTATTAAATAAATATTAATCTTAATACTGTTGTGAAGCGTGTCGAAATTAGAGCATATAGAAAGGATATTATGTTTCAATTATCAATGGTTATTTTTACTTATAAGTTTAATTTTTAATAATATCGGATCATAACATTTAATTTTAATTCTATTATATATGGAATATTAAGAGTTATCACCTAGCTACCTATAGTCTCTCGATATTTGAACATAGAAAATCAAACACCTAACATGCTGTCGATCTATTAAATGCAACGTCAGGAATGGATTAATAATAATTTCAAATAGGATAAAGTAATGACAAAGACTAAAGTATATTTGGCTATGGCAGCAGCATTAACATTAACGGCTTGTGGCGGTGGTAGTAGTAGTGAAGAAGCATCGCCAACTCAAACTGTAACAACGGAAAATGACGTTACAACAAAAGAATATAAAGCGATTGATGGTTATTTAGTTAATGCTGATATTTATGTTGACCGTAATAAAAATAAAATTGCTGACGAAGATGAAAAGCTTGATCAAGTAACAGGTGAAGAAGGTCAGTTTTCTCTTGATGAAGCTGACACTCAATATCCTGTAATTATCAAAGCTGTTGCGGGTCGAACATCAGACACTGATAATGAAGGTGCAATTAAAAAAGACTTTACTTTTGTTGCCGACGCGGGTGTTGAGGTTATCTCACCATTCTCAACAACGGCATACAATACGGATAAAACTCTTGAAGAGTTAGCTACTGAATTAAATTTACCTCTTGAAGTACTATCAAGCGATTACGTTGCGAAAAAAAATTCAGAAGAAACAGAAAGTGATGCTAAAAAGATACATGCTCTTGCTAGAACTTTAACAAAGTCAATTATAAATAAAACGGATAGTGAGAAGCTTGTAGATATTGCAAAAACCACGTTAGAAGACATTAATGAGTATATCAATAACGCTGAAGATCTAGATAAGTTTGAAGTTATCGATACATTAAAAGATCGCCTCACTTCAGAAACATTTACTGTTATTCATACCAATGAGTTACAGTTTAAAGAAGAAGGCGTTTTTACTGATGTGACTTTTAATGATACTGAAGTTTCAGTTGTAAATAACGGTAAAGAAGAATCACATACTATCAAATATAATGATGATAGCTTCCAGGTTGCTAATGATTCATTAGATTATATTGTGCATTTCAGCTCTGATTGGATGTTAATAAAAACAACTCAAAACGAATTGTCTTTATTTATTGAAAAAGACAGTACCGAGAAGTTAAATGAATATGTAGCTCTTACTGAAAGTGATTTTTCAGGAAAAACACTCTATCACTTTTGGGATGATTCAACGACAGGTACTCCTGATCCAGATTTTGTAACATTGAAATACTCATCTGAAGGTAATGAAGTGACTATTTTAGAAGGTGGAGAAGAGAGTAAATTTTCTTGGAAAATTGATAGCGATGGTAATCTAGTTATTGAAGGTGCGGCTGATGGTTCAGATATCATTATGTCAAAAACCGCAGCATCTGATTTAGATGACGAATTTTTGATTTTTAATTACGGAACGTCAAAAAACATTCAAATTCCATACTTTGCTACAGAGAATAAAACACTAGCTGACAATATCTTTAAGCAGTGGAATAAGTAATTTTATTAACTGTACTAAAAAGAAGGAGAGCAGGCATTAACGCCTGCTCTTTTTTGTTATCGTACTATAAATAACGACTATTTAAATGCGCTTGGAAGTATTTAGGATTTAACGTTTCACCTGTCGCTTGTTTGACTAGCTCATCAGTTGAAAGCGTGCATCCTTTAGACCAAACATTAGCTTCAAGCCATGCAAATACAGGGGATAAATCACCTGATGTAATAGCAGATTTCACATCTACAGTTTGCTTCATCGCAGCCATAAATTGTGCGGCATACATTGCACCTAATGTGTATGAAGGGAAGTAACCAAAACTACCATCAGTCCAGTGAATATCTTGCATACAGCCATCTTTGAAGTTGCCTTTGGTATCAATACCTAAGTAGGCTTGCATTTTCTCATCCCAAATCACTGGAATATCTGTAACTTCAATTTTACGTTCAATAAGATCACGTTCAATTTCATAACGTAAAATCACATGAGCAGGGTAAGTGACTTCATCAGCATCGACACGAATGTAACCTGGCTTAACACGAGTATTAATTGCATTGATATTTTCTGCTGTTAAAGCTGTATCTGATCCACGACCAAAAGTCTGTTGTGCCAATGGTGCTAGTTGCTGAGCGAAATCCACATTACGCGATAGCTGCATTTCAAAAAATAGCGATTGGCTTTCATGTATCCCCATCGAACGTGCTTGACCAACAGGAAGATCACGCCATTGTTTTGGTAGACCTTGTTCATAACGTGCATGGCCTGTTTCATGGATCACGCCCATTAGTGCTGAAGTAAAATCCGCTTCATCATAACGTGTAGTGATACGTACATCAGTCGGTACACCGCCACAGAATGGGTGAGTACTGATATCTAATCGGCCATGATCAAAATCGAAGTTAAGTAACTTCATCACATTAAGGCTTAATGCTTTTTGTTGCTCAATGGGGAAAGTGCTTGTTAATGGCTCTATACTTTCTGCTTGTTGTTTATTTTGAACATCTTGGATTAACTGAGGTAGCCACGTTTTTACATCAGCAAAAATACGATCTAGCACTTCGGTTGTCATACCCGGTTCGTAAAGATCAAGTAGGGCATCATAAAGGCTAAGCCCTGTTGCTTTGGAACGAATTGCAGCTTCTTGACGAGCTAATTCAACAACAGGTTCAAGGTTCTTTTTAAATCCTTCCCAATCATTTGCAGGGCGTTGAGTACGCCAAGCATGTTCACATTGCGAGCCTAGTAATGATTTTTGCTCCACCAGCTCTGCAAGCAAAATGTTATGCATCATCCATTGGCGCTTTAAAGCAGCAAGGCTAACACGTTGTTCATCAGTTAGGTTTTCTTTCTCTGCACTTGCAAACCATTCTTCTAGGTAAGGGGCAGTAGAAAGTTCATGAGAAATAACGGCTAATTCTGCCATAGCTTCTGAACGTGCTTCAGCACCGCCACTTGGCATCATAGCAGCTTGATCCCAACCACAAATGGCGCTTAAGTGATCTAAGCGAGATAACTTACGAGCATGCTGTTCTAGTTTTTTGTAATAGCTCATTATTTGTCCTGATATTTCAAATGAAAAAATAAATTTACCTTATGTGCTTACTATTGGATAGCACGTTAAAAAAATAAAGCTTCATTTCCATGTTCAAAAAATCATAACAACGTGAGCAAGCGACAAAAAACGTGATAGATGCAAGATTAAACATTTATATTTAGCACGATTAAAGTTATAAATGTGAAGACTAAAACGAAATCGTAAGACTGTGTTACAAAAGCAAGTATTTCACATTCATAACGTTATAATGGACATCAATCTATATACCTATTTGGTTTAAGCTGTCATCGTATTTTATTGCGAATAGTTATCTAGATTGTTTTATCGTATTTTTAAGGGACTTTGCCTCAAATGAAAAAGACCTCGCCGCTTTTCTCTCTCGTTGGTGTTACTGCGCTTTGTACTGTGTCGTTTTCAGCACTAGCAGCACCATCTGTCATTCCTGACGCACCTACACTGAGTGCGAAAGGTTATGTTTTAATGGATTACAATACTGGACAGGTATTAGTTGAAAAGAACGCTAACGAAAAATTAAATCCAGCTAGTTTAACGAAGCTAATGACGAGCTACGTTGCTGGTCAAGAAATGAAACAAGGCAACATCAGTAAAGACGATGTTGTGGTGATCAGTCGTAATGCTTGGGCGCGTAATTTCCCTGATTCTTCAAAGATGTTTATTGAAGTGGGTAGCGAAGTGCCACTGATGGATCTATTCCGTGGTTTGATTATTCAATCAGGTAACGATGCAAGTGTTGCTATTGCTGAACACGTTGCAGGTTCTGAGCAAGCGTTCGTTGGCTTAATGAACTCATGGGCGAAGAAGTTAGGGATGAATTCATCTCACTTTGCTAACCCACATGGTTTGGATCATGGTGATCTTTACACCACGCCATACGACATTGCGTTATTAGGCCAAGCGTTAATCCGTGATTTACCTAATATTTACCCGTTGTACAGCGAAAAATCATTCACTTATAACAACATTACCCAACGTAACCGTAACGGTTTACTACATGACAAGAGCATGAATGTCGATGGTATGAAAACTGGTTACACCAGTGGCGCAGGCTACAGCTTAACGAGCTCTGCTACTGAAGGCGACATGCGTTTAATCGCAGTAGTGATGGGTACCAAGAGTACTAAGATCCGCGAAAGTGAAAGTAAGGCACTGTTAAACTATGGTTTCCGTTTCTTTGAGACAGTTGTTCCTCATAAAGCTGGCGACAAGATCATTTCTGAGCGTGTATGGTTCGGTAATAAAGAGAACGTAGAGTTAGGTGTTGATAAGTCAAGCTACGTTACGCTGTCACGCAATGATACTAAAAAACTTACAGCAAGTGTGGAGCTTAATGGTGAGTTAGATGCCCCAATCGCTAAAGGCGAAGAAGTGGGTAAGGTACTTTACTTGGTTGATGGTAAAGAAGTGGGGTCTCAACCACTTGTTGCACTGGATGCAGTGGAAGAAGGTAGTATCTTTAGCCGCTTAGTTGATCATGTGAAGAAGTTCTTTGCGGGTTTATTTAGCTAATCGCACAACACTTTTCAAAATGAGCTCGGTTTAGGCCGAGCTTTTTTGTATCTATTTTCTGGTTATTGTTTTAACCGTAGTTAACTATTTCCTGTTTGGTCGAAAATCCGTATAATTCACGCCCTATAAATTCTTATCCAGCAATTCTACTGTCGGTGTTACCGATGGTGAGAGAAGTAGTAATGAATCAGACAGATAATCGTAAAGAAGTACTTGAATTTAATAAGCTGCAAAAACGTCTACGTCGTAATGTCGGCAACGCTATTATTGACTACAACATGATTGAAGAAAATGATGTTGTTATGGCATGTATCAGTGGCGGTAAAGATTCATTTGCGATGCTGGATATTTTGCTAAATCTACAAAAAGCAGCACCAATTAAGTTTGATGTTGTGGCTGTAAACCTTGATCAGAAGCAACCTGGTTTCCCTGAGCATATTCTTCCAGAGTACTTTGCTAGCCTTAACATTCCTTACTACATCGTAGATAAAGATACTTATTCAGTAGTGAAAGAGAAGATCGAAGAGGGTAAAACAACCTGTGGTCTTTGTTCTCGTTTACGTCGTGGCACACTGTACTCATTTGCAGAGAAAATTGGTGCAACAAAAATTGCATTAGGTCACCACCTAGATGACATCGTAGAAACATTGTTCCTAAACATGTTCCATGGTTCTCGTTTAAAGGCAATGCCACCAAAGCTACGCTCTGATGATGGTCGTAACGTGGTTATTCGCCCGTTAGCGTACTGTCGTGAAAAAGATCTGATCAAATACGCAGAGCACAAAGAATTCCCGATCATTCCTTGTAACCTATGTGGTTCACAAGAAAATCTTCAGCGTCAAAGCATTAAAGCAATGTTGATTGATTGGGATAAGAAAACGCCGGGGCGTGTTGATGCAATCTTCAAATCAATCCAGAACATCAGCCCAAGCCAGCTAGCAGATAAGAACCTGTTTGATTTTGTTAACTTGCCATTAGATCGTGAAGGTGAGAAGGCTGAATATGCCTTTAACGAAGCGACAGTTTCTTCAACAAATATAGATGAGTCGATGTTCATTGACGTTACTAACATTTAAACGTAGATAAAATAGACGGGCTAATTAGCCCGTTTACTCTATGAGATGCAAAAACGCATTACTGTTATTCTTCACTGCCTCATTGTTATTACTAATCAAATGATTTTTTGTCGTTATCCATCCTTTAAGATTTACAGTTCTTAAATGATACTCTTCGTTATTATCAGTAATGAACGAACCTTCTGTTAAATAATCTATTTTAGTAATTTTCCCTATATGCTGTTGTTGTGTATTTTGAAGATCCCAAGCCGTTACCTTGTCTGTAATAATATCAATTTTGGCTATAACAATTTGTTGCTCTAAGCCACTAGGCAGAGTTAAAAATAAGCTATCACCAATTTTGAGATCTGTGAGTAAAAATTCATTAAATTCAACAATGCTTTCTTTAGGCAAAACCGTTACTCCTTGCACTTTTATTACATCGTTTAGTAAATTGGGGCGATAGTGCCATAACTCTTCACCTGTCCGTAGATTTATATTTACTAAACTTGTTTTAGGTAAAGGCTGATAAATACCATGGAGTTGAGGGTTACCTTCTATATTATCTTCTGCCACATAAATATCGAAATTATTACTTGGCGTTTCATCACGTATCATTTGTTTAAAATTATATGGAATTTCAGCAACTTCTCCTGATGTTATGTCTAATGATGTTGTATTCATATTAGACTCAACCTTGTTAAAAGAAGGTGATATATATACGTCTTTATTAGGTTGAAATAAATAAACATAGAACAACCCAACGATGAATATTATCCCTGTGCATTGGGCTATTTTTTTCATATCTATGCTACTCAATAATATTAAGTTCTACGTTAAAGTTTAGATCTTTTCTGAAACTTCGTTTATGTAAACCTTTCGCAGTGACTGATAAAGAACCACTATATTGACCAATAGGTAAGTTGGGATTGTCGTCTGGAACGAAACTGAGTCTCAACTCCCCATAGATAGGGCGTTGGTATCTACAATAAGCTGCGTTATTCATGATAGTCCAGCCACATCCTAGATTTCGCTCACCACGCAAAATAACAGTTTTCACATCACCTGTTTCTGAATTTGTAACATCGACTTCCAATTCGGTATACCCGCGATTATTTCTACGCCATACTGGACGATTACGACTGTTACTGTTCTCTGACAAATAAAAAACTGTACCGTAAATGGTTTCTTCGTATCGAGGACCAATATAAGAAATATCTTGCGTTATAACTCTGGCAGACTCTATCTGAGTGGTTATTGTTATGTTTGTATTGACTTGAACTTCGTTAACATAACTAGGGTCATATAAGCTTTTAACTATCAGGCTGAAACTACCCTGGAAGTTACCTATAGGTAAACCAACATTATCTGACTGTAAAAATTCCATTTTCAATTGGTCAAGATTTGGAGAAGGGTAACACCAAGCACTGTTATTTATTTTACCCCAGCCACAATGAGTCTTCCTTTGACCTCTTAACCAAACTTTGTGTTCAACATTACTGTTTTGTTCAACTAAGGTTGTGGCAAACCTAGTCACCCCTCTAGGATATCGCCAAATATATCTTGAAGGACCATCAACAATGTTTTTAGTACTTATGTAGTAAACTGATCCTCGTACATCTTGTTCTAGAGGAGTTGTTTCAATTGGTAATTCTTCAGTTAACAGCCATTGTGTCTCTTCAATCGGTATTTCTGGTGAAATATCATCAATTGTTTTGACTACAGGTACGACACTTTTAAGCCAATCTATATGGCGAGCAATAGGAACATGACCAGAATAACCATGATACCAACCGTACCACCATGAAGTAACACCTACTGCAACTTGATGTTCATTTCGTTGTTGCCAGATAGCTGAACCACTATCACCTGAGCTTGCAAAAGCCCAAGAATCGGTGTTTTCAATTGCTCTATTAACTAAACAGTGGTGGTCATAATATCGAATATGACCATCACCTTTACGCTTAGCGTTATAATCTAGCTGCCCAAGAGTTTTTGTGCCGAAATAACCGAAACCAGTGAGTATTGTTGGCTGAAGTAATGAATTTTTATTTAATTTGTTATCAAGCAACGGCTGCTTAATAATCTCACCTTCGTCATCAGTTGGGTCGGCTAATTTAGGTATTTTAGCAACAGCAATATCATTCGAACATCCAGTAAAGTTTCTGAAATAGTTAGTAGAAATACCTGCAGCGAGTACAGTACCATCCTGTTTTTTAAAACTTACATATTGCCCTGTAAATTCAGTTCCTTGAGCGCCAGCCAAGCAATGAGCGGCAGTTAGAATGTAGCTGTGTGTATTATCACTACCTAACCATGTGCCAGAGCAATAACCGTTAGCGACGACTAGGCCAACTGAATTAAATTTTTCATCACTAGCATTTTGTTCCAATACGGTACTGACATTTTTCATAACGCTAGGATCTAGGCTACCTCCTAGTTCTATGTATTTACTGTCATTAATACCAATAGAAAAGGATGTTACAGAGAAAAATAATGTTAATAGATAAATATAGCGTCGTTTGCAGAGAAAAATATTCATAATTATTACCAGCAAAGAACATTAAAAACATTTTAGTTAATAGTGTTTATTCGTGAGTATTAAAAATAAGACAACTAAAATGTAGTAACATTTACCTATCAATATTTTTTAATTTCTTTAGCTGCTAAGATATAAAAAACTATTAAACAAAAGTGACTTATATGTTTCGGATATTTTTCATCGCATTCAGCTTTACTCTAGTGGTTGGCTGTAGTTCTAAACAGGCTCAACAGCTAGGCTTAGTAGGGGGAGATGTCAATGGCTATGCACAAAACATGAGTAATGAACAATTGTGCGGAGTCTATCTTAATGAACGTGCATCAAATCAAACTCGAGTAGCCATTGCTGCTGAATGGAAAAGACGAAAATTAAGTCATGCATATTGCGAAGAAAAAGCAAATGAGTGGTATGCGACCAAGTTTGCGAAATGGCTAACCATGCAGGAAGACGCTAAAAAATAGCAGAAAGAAAAAAGGCCTCAATCGAGGCCTTTTGTTTAATCTAAATTCGGAGAAAGCGGGCTAACATATCCATCAGGTTTCAACGCTAATAGGTCACAGTTCAAACTATCAATAGTGTTCTCTGCTGTATTACCGATAAACACCGCAGATAACCCCGTTCTACCTGTTGTACCTAAGATCACCAATTCAGCTTTAATATCTTCCGCCACTTGTGGAATGATATCTTCCGGCAAACCTTCTAATACATGAGTTTGCTCTTCACTAATGCCATACTTTTGGCGTAATGCTTTCATTGTCGTTAAGTGATGCCAGTGCACGGACTGCATCGGTGTAACTAGCAGGATCAAATTCAGGTAATTCAATCGTAATATTAACTGGTGTTGCAGGGTAGGCATTGACCAAGTTAACCTCAGCATTCGCAATAGAGGCAAAAGCTAAAGACTCTTTTACGATCTTATCGTTTAAGCCGTCATGCGTATCATCATCGGTAGAAATATTCACACAACTTAATACCTTGCCATGTTCAGGCCAGTTATTCCCCTTAACTAGTAATACAGGAATAGGGCATTTGCGCAATAAGTGCCAATCTGTAGGTGTAAAAATAACAGATCCTAAACGATCATGTTCATGTGTTGCTTTAACAAGTAGATCGATTTCTTGGCTATAAACATCAGCAATAATTGCTTCATACGGACGATTATGCCATACCACTTTGATTTCGATATCAATACCTTGCTCAAGGTGTGGGGCAATGATTTCTTTCAACCATTCTTCTCGTTGCATTACAACGCCACGACGCATTGCGTCACGTTCATCAGACGAAAGCATGGATGTCATCTCGTAAGAGAAATCATAAATCGCCAAGAAAACAACGATTTTTACGTCTTTAGTCATCTTAGCGATATGAACGGCACGTGAGATCGAAGGTTGTTGTTCTTTTTCTGGGTCAGCAACAACTAAGATATTTTTATACTTTTGCATAATGCCTCCTTTACACAAATGTGTAGGCAGCCTCTTGAAAGTGATTCAACATAAACACTAATGATAGATAGCAAATACTATATGCTTTGATATCAAGAGATTAAAATAAATCCTTATAAACACTGTAACCTAGTATAGGAAGTTATGGGAATCATATTAGCCAAAATTTTGCGAAGTTTGATACGTTGAGCAAATTAATAAACGAAATGGCAGGATTTCGAGGCAATAAAAAAGCATCGTATAGAACGATGCTTTATAAAATGAGTGAAAAGTAACGTAGATTACTGTTGTGACAAGCTATTATTTTTCGCTACACCAGCAAGACGGGCTAACTCATCATGGTCAATAATAGTGATGTATTTACCTTTAACACTTAGCATTTCTGATTTTTGGAAACGACCAAGTAGGCGACTGATCGTTTCAACTGTCAAACCTAGGTAATTACCAATATCACCGCGCGTCATGGTTAAACGGAACTCACGAGGGGAGAAACCACGCTGCGAGAAGCGTAATGATAAATTGTATAAGAAAGCGGCTAGACGCTCTTCAGCATTCTTTTTAGAAAGCAATAAGATCATCTCTTGGTCGCCTTTGATCTCATTACTCATTAAACGCATGATCTGTTGACGAAGCTTTGGCATCTTACCTGACAAGTCATCTAAGATTTCAAATGGAATTTCACAAACCATGGATGTTTCTAATGATTGAGCAAAACTAGGGTGTTGCATTTCATTGATAGCATCAAAACCTACAAGATCACCAGCTAAGTGGAATGCAGTGATTTGTTCATCACCTTGTTCTGTAATGGTGTAACTTTTGATCGTACCTGAACGGATAGCATATAGTGATTTTAACTCATCACCTGCTTTAAATAATTCTTGACCTTTTTGGATCGGCTTTTTACGTTCAATGATTTGATCCAGCTGGTCTAACTCAGACTCATTCAGAGTGAAAGGAATGCATAACTGACTAATACTGCAATCTTGGCAGTGAATAGCACAACCGCCTGATTGGATACGTTTTGTTGTAAGCTTGTCTGAAATCATATGCCTGTCTAACCAATTTGATGTAGGTCAATATTTTAACATATTATGAAGCATTATTACGAGTAATAAAGAGACTACAATATTTGATTGATTGCAATGTAACCAGTTTGAAACCCATAAATTATTAATAATAGGGCACTTATACGCCTAAAAATGCGGTTCTTGAGCCAGTTCTTTAGTTTATCTGCAAAGCCTCCTACTGCAAGCATCGCAGGTAATGTGCCTAAGCCAAAAGCAAACATCACAGCAGCACCATTTAGAGCACTTCCAGAAACAGCCGCCCACGTTAATGTCGAATACACTAAGCCGCAAGGTAACCAACCCCAGAGAAAGCCAAAGGGTAATGCTTTGACAAGCGATTTAAGCGGAAGCAGTGAAGTTGCAATAGGTGATATATGACGCCAAATTTTTTGGCCTGCACGTTCAATTTGACTTAATCCAGCCCACCATTGGTAAATATATAACCCCAAAAAAATCATCATTAAAGCGGCGAAAAGTCGCATATATACCAGAGGGTTAGATGTTCCATTAAGAGTTGATATACCCGCTAAAGCGGCACCAATTAATCCGCCAGCAATGGTATAGGACACAAGTCGACCGATATTGTAATTTAATAAGTAAATCCAACGTCTTTTTTGATGTGTGTTGTTAGGCATACCGATAGTAATTGCGGCAGCAACACCACCACACATCCCAACACAATGACCTGCGCCCATTAGCCCAATAAGAAATGCAGCATAAAAATCTAAACTAGGCATGATCGTTGTTTTGATCCTTTGACGATTTACTTGCGATTTGATCAGTATTGGAAACTGCGTCTTTGTGTTTAGAATCATCGTCATCAAATAAAATATCGTAGCCACGACGCTCTAAATCATCGAACTGCTCACTTTTTACTGCCCATAAAAAGATACCAACGGCTATACAAACAAAAATAATGGCAATGGGAATTAATATGTAAAGACTTTCCATTTATTTTAATAACCTTAAAGAATTTGACACAACAATAATCGAGCTTGCTGACATGCCAACCACTGCGATATATGGTGCTACAAGGCCTGAAACCGCTAATGGGAGAATAATCAGGTTATAGCCTAATGCCCATGATAGGTTTTCACGGATAATTTTACGGGTTTTAATAGCCAATTTTCTTGCTTCAAGAATACGCTCTAATTTATCACCAAGTAGTACCATATCTGCTGAAGATTTCGCTATATCTGTACCACCACCCATAGCAACAGAAAGGTGAGCGCCAGCAAGAACAGGGGCATCATTGACACCATCACCAACCATTAACACCACATCTGACGATGGCAAACTGCTTAGATAATTCAGCTTTCCTTGCGGACTTTGATTAGCGACAACCTCATTAATATGGAGCCGATTTGCTACCGTCTCAGCATGAACAGAATTATCACCTGTTAACATTGTGACTTGAATACCTTGCTGTTGGCATTGCTCTACCAATTCTAAGCTTTCTTGACGAATAGGATCATCTAATTTGAAAGCAGCAATAGGTTTATCGTTACAAGATAACCACACGGAATAGTGTTTATTATCACTATGAATTACGTCTTTTTCAGATGATAGTGCAAAGTCGTATTTACCAATACGCCACTCATTACCATCGCGATCGGTTTTCAAACCACAACCAATGACATTTTCTACATTATCGAACAAAACTTCACTACAACGATAAGCGCTAAATGCTTGAGCGATAGGGTGATTAGCGAAACGCTCAAGCTCTGCTGCATACATCAATGCTTGTTGTTCCGACATATCACTAAACAGTTTGGTTTCTATTAATCTTACATTGCCTTCCGTCAATGTTCCGGTTTTATCAAGTACTAGGCGATTAACCTTACATAAGGTTTCAAGAACATGACCACGGCGCAGCAAAATACCAAGTTTCCCAAGCGTTGAGGTTGAACAGGTAATCACTGTTGGTGTTGCTAGAGAAAGTGCACAAGGGCAGGTTGCGACTAATACAGCAAGGGTGATCCATAGCGCATCTTCTGGTTGGTGTTGATGCCAGTAATACCACGTTACAGCTGCAATGATCAGGATTGCAGCAACAAAGTAACGAGCAACGTTATCTGCAAGCTCCGCAACCTTTGGCTTTGATAACTGAGCTTCATCTTGAAGACGAACAATATTTGAAATCAAAGAGTCATTACGGTTAACCGTGACTATCATTGTGATATTGCCATCACCGTTAATGGTGCCAGCATAGACAGTATCGCCCTTAGCACGTTCAACAGGTACAGATTCATAGGTTAACATTGATTCGTTAACAGTGGTGAGTCCTTTTTGAATTTCACCATCAGCGGGGAAATGCTCACCAGGCAACACCGTGACAACGTCACCTATTTTTAAGGTTTTCGCTGCAATTTGCTCTCCATTTGAAAGGGTTGCCATGCTTGGAACCAGCTTTAACAAATTCGCACTAGCTGCTGCGGCTTGACGACGAGCACGCATTTCCAAAAAGCGCCCAAGCAATAAGAAGAAAGTGAACATAGAAATGGACTCAAAGAAAACTTCACCTTTTTCCATAACGGTTGCATATAAACTCGCAGCGTAAGCAAACAGTAATGCGATGGAAACAGGAACATCCATACCAAGTGTAAAAGCTTTTAAATTTCGCCAAGCATTGATGTAGAAAGGCAGTGCAGAGTAGAGCAATACAGGGGTCGCAAAAATTAAGCTTACCCAACGTAAGTAGTTACGAAACTCATGATCTAAATCACCGAACACCTCAAAATACAAAGCAATTGCCAGCATCATGACTTGCATGGTAGCAATGCCCGCAATACCTAATTTATATAGATATTGCTTCATGGTGTTGTGGTATTGCTGCTCTTGGGCATCGGCCTCAAAAGGCGAGGCTTTATAGCCAATTTTATGAATAACAGACAGTAAATGGCTAAGTTGTACTTGCTCTGGATCCCACACCAGTAGTGCACGGTGTGTCGTTGTGTTCACACGAATAGAAATGACACCTGCTTCGCGTACCAGTTGCTTTTCTATTAACCACGCACAAGCGGCGCAAGAAACACCTTCGACAGATAGGGAAACTTCATTGTGGTTTTTATCAGTGGTGCGAACAAAATCTTGTTGAATATCAGCATGATCATAAAGCGATAATGATTGAAGTTGTTCAGGCACTAAATCAGCTTTCTCAGCTGGCTCAGTCCGGTATTCATAATATGAGGTGAGACCACTTTGAACAATGGTTGTAGCAACGGCTTCGCAGCCAGGACAGCACATAGGACGTGCTTGACCTAAAATTTCTACTGAGAATGTGCTACCACTTGGAACTAGCTCACCACAATGGTAGCAGTAATGATTTGCATAGTTTTCTTTTGTCATTCCTTACTCTGCCCGAATAACGAAATCGGGGAAGATGTTGGTACGTTTACGCATCCTTGCAACATCCAATCACCTTTAAAAAGTTCAATTAAACAAACCAAGCGCCATTTAATAATTCTGGTGTACGAAATTTAGATACTTTTTAAATTAGTATTCATCGTTATTTATATAACAAATATTCCAAACATTAGCGATGTAAACTTCGCGAACGTCCACTTCTAACGTTATTAATGTACTTAAGTTATCAAAGGTAAATTAGTTTTATTTGGATTAACAGGTAATAATTCTTCTAACGCACCAAAGTATTCCGCCACATTGTAAGATATTTAATTATACCAACGGTTTTCAGGGCAATATCGTGACTAAACTTTTTAGACATTGAGCTGCTACTTGTGGGCCGGTAAGACTCTGCGAGTTATTTTAAACTTTCCCGCTATATTGTTATTGTCTGATAAGTGTAGTAAGCAAAAGGAAGTATATCTATTAAGCAGATATAATGATCATAAAAATTGTAAATCCAAAATGTGGGTAATGTTGACGCGAGAGCTAATAATTGTCGAAGGCCAGACGTTTTTGAACACATCTGTGCTCTATAAGCAAAATTATATCTATAGGATAGGTCTGTTGCGCCTATAACTAAACTTGCTAATAGTAAATTGACGAACGACTGTATAGTTATAGTTTTGTTCAAGCTGCTTAACTTGGCTCATATTGCATGCTTCCACTATATAATGCTAACTACACTACTTTCCCTGTGCGAACAATAAGTTGTCGCAATACCACCCAAAGCTTATAAGAATGCTTATTAAGAGAAGATCAAAATAAGATTCAAATTGCTATTTTTATGTAAAAGTGGCATTTTCATTGCACATAATACTTGAGTTAACAAAGTTTTGACAGGCGAATAGCCACATAACCTTTACGCTTAAGTAACATTTATGTGAAAACTTTGAACTCTGTAACACAGGAATAAATTCTATAATGGCAGCAGAAAAACTGACCCGAGGACGCTTAACTCAAATATTGGTGCTGATGACAGTACTTGTTTCAGCTTTTATTTGGAGAACAGTGACATACAACTCGCCAGAGCAAGAAGTAAAGGTTGAAGATAATGCAAAAACATGCATGTTAGATACGCAAAATTGCCAATACAAATCGTCAAATAAGACTGTAGAACTGAGCTTATTAACTAAAGAACTATCAGCACAAACGCCAATTAAATTACAAGTTTCCAACATTGATGTTAAACCTGTTGGTGTGGTTTCAGGCGTGAGTATGAACATGGGAACAGTACCTGTTGTGTTTACCAAACAAGGTGATAACACTTGGATTGGTGAGTTTACTGTTCCAGCATGTACTCATAACGAAATGACATGGGGCGTTGATATTAAGATCAACGACCAGCCAATAAAAGCGCAATTCGTTGTTAAGAAATAACCAGGAAATAGCACTGAATCAGTGCTATTTTTTTATTCTGAATAAATCATTTTCTTCGTCATCCCACCATCGATAACGAAATTTTGCCCGGTGATAAAGCCTTGGCTATTCAATAGAAAAGCAACCATTTCTGCAATATCGTCAACATTACCAACTCGTCCAGATAAGTGCTGTTGATGGTCAATTTCTCTCAATTCACTGTTATCGGTATGAATCCAACCTGGTGAAATACAATTTACTTTAATGTCAGGGGATAAACTGACAGATAAAGCATGAGTAAGTGAAACAATGCCGCCTTTACTCGCTGCGTAAGCTTCGGTATTTGCTTCCGATTGAAGGTATCTTGTTGAGCTCATATTGATAATATGTCCTTTACTTTCAGTAAGTAAAGGTAAGCATTGCTGACTCATGACTAAAGGGGATGTTAAGTTAACATTTAAAATTCGATGCCATTCGTCTAAAGGTAATTGCTGTAACGGCGTGTTATATGGATTAGCGATAGCTGCATTATTAACTAAGCCATCAAGCTTGCCGAACTGGGTTGTAATCCAATCTAACGTACTTTTAATATCAGAAATTTTGGTTACATCTGCCAAACGAAAACGAATGCGCGGCTCTTCGTTAACGAGATCAAATCCTGCTTGCTCATTAATATCTAACGCAATAACTGTCATGTTTTTTTGCGTCAAATACTTACAAATCCCTTTGCCGATGCCATTAGCACCGCTCATATGACAATGACAACTTTATTTGAGCTTGAATGCACGTTCACAATCCTTAAGTTACAATTATTTGCAACATGATACGACAAGTTAAGCTAATCTAATAAGATGTAAGTAAGATTATCGCTTAAAGAGTGCTAATTACTGATAATATCAATCACGAAAGTAAGATTTAATTCAAGGATGAGAGCCTATTGATATGGATATAACTACAAGCTACTCAATACAAATTTCATCTTTTGATGCGATCAATGAAGCGATTGCAAAGCTGAAGGTGAAGATTGCAACGCCTTCGTTATTACTTATTTATTACTCCGAAAAATATGACATTGATGTTCTTCAGTCAGAGCTTGAAAAAGCCTATCCAAATACACCGATTCTAGGTTGTACCACTTGCCAAGGTTTAATGACCAACGAAGGGTATTTCAGTGGTACAGGTTTGGCACTATGGGCAATTAATGATTTTCATGGTGCTTATGGCACAGCGATCATTTCTAATTTTGACTCTCCCTATGAAATGGCAAGGCAAGCCACATTAAAAGCCATTCATAATAGCGGCCGTATTGGTGAACTCCCATCTTTAATATTGTTACATGCAACACCGGGTTATGAAGAGCAAGTTATTCAAGGAATTGAAAAAGAACTCGGTAGTACAGTTCCCATTATTGGTGGTTCAGCTGCAGATGATTTCATTGTTGGTAAGTGGCAAATCTTCAATCATGAACAGCGAGCAAATGAAGGAATTGGCATTGCTGTTTTCTATCCAAGCTGTGAAGTAAGCTTATCTTTTCATTCGGGATATGCCAGCACGGGTTTATCCGCGATTGCGACAAAGGTTGAAAATAGGGAAGTGATCGAACTTGATAACAAGCCAGCGTCCGAAGTCTACCTGAAATGGATGGGATTACCTTTTGATGTTAACAGCAATATTATCAGTGAAAGTAGTTTAAATCCTTTAGGACGTTTTGCTGGCGAATATTTTGATTTACCTTATTTCAAATTGGCACATCCGGCACATATAACTGAGCGTAAAGGAATTGAAATGTTTGCTGAAGTAAAACAAGGCGAACGTTTATATTTTATGGACGGTACTGATGAGCGTCTGATCTCTAGAGCAAGCCGTGTAGTCAAAGCAACCAATGGAACAAAGCTGAACCCAATAGGTGGTATCACCATTTTTTGTGCTGGTTGTATGCTTAAAATTCAAAATCGTATGGATGATGTTGCTATTGGTGTAAATATTGCAATGCAAAATAAGCCTTATGTGTCGCCATTTACTTTTGGTGAACAAGGGCAGTTTATTAGTGGTGAAAATGGGCACGGTAATCTAATGATTTCTGCTGCAGTATTTCATGAAGGATAGGTAGCCGATAATGATAAGTTCAGAATCAGAAAAGCTACAGGAAACGGTTATTGATTTGCTCCGTAGCCAAGAGCGTGAAAGCCAACTTCAAGATGAAAATGAAGCGATCTTAGAAGGCATTTCAGCAATGGCTGGCGCAAACGATAAACGTCAGGTATTCAATAGCTTATTAGAAGTTCTTCGGAAATTTATTGGGTTTGCTCAAGCGTTAGTTTTAACCCGTGAAGATGATCAATCTATGCTTGATGTCCTAGTCAGCACAGATAATCGATTTGGTACAAGTTCTTGGCAAATAGAAACCACTTTTAAACGAGCCATCAACGGTGAATGTATTGCCTTATACTCTCCGAAAGATGTGATTGAGTTTCGAGATCAACCCAAAGTTATATTAGATGAATATCAATCAGCACTTCTAACAGGGGTTAAAGTTAGCTCAAGTGATGCCGTCATGATTTTAATGAGTCATGATAAAAGTCAATTCACACCACGTTGCCGTCGAGTACTGAATAGATTTCGACCATTATTGGCTCGCGCTATTATCGATATTGATTATCGCGAAAGACTACAATCACTCGTTGCAGCAAGAACACAACAGCTAACTTTCAGTCAACAACGTTTCAAAGATTTTGCAAAAACAGCAGGTGACTGGTTTTGGGAAATTGATATCAATTTTAATTTCACTTATATATCAGAACCCCATATCGCAAATTACCCAATCACATGTGATAACTTCATTGAGTTTTTTCAAGACTATCCACAATTTCAAAAGAAACTTGAGCTTAAATTAGCAGAGCAAGTGGTATTTGAAGACTTAGAATGGAATATAAAAAAAACCAATAGTGAACAATGGTTTAACTTTAGTGGTACGCCTTATTTTGACAAGTATGGAAAACTTCAAGGATATCGCGGCACGGCGAAAAATATTACTAGCCGTAAGAAAAGATTGTTTGATCTACAAGAAGCACGTAAGCAAGCAGAAAGTGCAAACAAAGCCAAATCACAATTCATTGCGATGATGAGCCATGAGATCAGAACACCGTTAAATGCGGTACTTGGTTTAATGGAATCATTGTCATTATCTGGCTTAGACAGTAAGCAGAAATTATGGCTATCGCAGATGGATCAATCAGCGCATTTACTATTGACCATTATTAACGACATTTTGGATTTATCACGAATTGAATCGGGGAGCTTTAGACTTTTTAACAGTGACATCAATATAGTTGAAAGTATCAAGTTAGTCGCAGATCAATTGTCACCACAGGCAACAAAAAAGAATGTGCAGTTACAGTGTGAAATTGATGATTCTATACCAAAGCAAATTTATGGCGACAAGAATAGAATCGCACAGGTCTTATTTAATCTGATTGGTAATGCTGTGAAGTTTACCAGTGTCGGATCAGTACGCATCGTAGCGAGAAAAATCGAAGAAACAATTGAGATAGCGGTTATTGATACTGGTATTGGAATTGCAAAAGATGCACAGGAAAATATCTTTAATCCATTTCATCAAGCGGATGGCAGTATCACACGCCGATATGGCGGAACAGGATTAGGCTTGGCAATTAGCCAATACTTAATTGAAAAAATGAAAGGCAAGATCTCACTAGAAAGTGAACTTGGAACTGGCAGCTGCTTTAAAATCTCGATCCCAATTGTTTATCCGTCACTCACAAGCTGTGAAAGTGATACACAGTCAAAACATAAGTCAAATTGCTCGCTAAACATTTTACTTGCTGAAGATAGTAATACTAATCAGTTAGTAGCTAAGTTAATGCTTGAACGTCGCGGACATAAAGTTGCGATAACTAATAACGGCAAAGAGGCTATAAATGTACTGTTACAGGGTCACAATAAGTTTGATTTAGTGCTAATGGATATTTCAATGCCAGTTTTAGATGGCTTAGAGGCAACCAAACAGCTTAGAAAGAAAGAAATTAGCATTCCAATTGTCGCTTTAACCGCAAATGCTATGCAAAGTGACCAGAAAATCTACCATGAGATCGGTATGGATGGATTTTTGGCAAAACCAATCTGTTCAAATGAGCTCGATCAGTTACTGGAAAGATACCAGGAACTTAAAGAAAAACAATCAACCATAACAACCCAGTGATTCGATGTGATCGAATCACTGGTAATTAACAGCAAGGTTTAAGTACAAGGCAAACTGACAATTTGCAGCAGTATTTAAAATTGATGTTAATTACCTATTTTATGGTAAATAACCAATACTGTTAAATAGCTTACTTATAGATGCGAAAGAGTAGCGGTGGTTGGTACACATAGAGGTATTACGTATTGCCATATCTATAACTAGATACTATATTTAACATAATATACATAATGCGTACTTAAATATAATATTGAAATGATGACGATTTGGCTTGGTAAATCTGTTGGTTACTGAGTTTTAAGTGCTTCAAGCAGCTCGTTCATGCCATCATCAAATTCAGGCGCACCTCGGTAACTTGTAATTCCATGATGCTCATGTGCAAACCTCATTGTTGCGTCGGCTGACTCGAATGGCCCATAAATTTCAAACTGATGTCCTTCGATAACTTTTGATAAAAACCACATGCCGATTTTGAATGTATCGTTGGTGCTGCGTTGTATATCTTCAACGTTCTCGACTGTAATATTTTAAAATGTTAGTTTTGTTTGCACTTGAACTTGCCGTTGTTGTTATCGAAAGAAAAATGTTGGCGCGCTTTAAATTGTCATTGTGCGTTCTCTAAAATTGATTTGTTGCTTTCAAGTGCCTTCATTCGCTCTAAACGAATCAATTAAAGATTTGCTTATACTTTCAATGTCTCTGGTTAGCATCTATCTATGAACCACGACCAATTTGCCACTTATTCTACAACGGATTTTAATCCGAAGCGTATAAACTTTAAATTCCCCAAGTTATCAATCTATTATTGCATGAAGTCCGCTCTTTAAGCTTATCTTCTTCTGAAACTTTGCTTACTCTTCTTTAGTAGGCATTTCTTCGATTGCCTCTTTTGCCCTTTATTAAAATTTCAATATCTTCGAGGCGCTTTAGGTCTACACCTGTGACGTTTATTTTTATATTGGTCATATCGGATATCGGCATCTTTTTATTTATTTAAATAAAATAGTTACAGCGTCACCAATCTGGTATTTTATAAATCACCCGTATAAATAATGCGCACAAAATAGGCAAAAGCATTAATACATAGCTAGTTAACAGCCACAAAATTATATGTACATAGAAATTAATGCTATTTTTGTATAAAATGAGTGCTCTTTATGAGTCGTTATCCCCTTTAACAACTCTCCTATTGATAAGTAAAATATGAACGATGAAGTAAACAACGGAGTCGAACGGTTTGGTCGTTTTGAGATTGATTTTTCTCGCAGAACGATCACTCGTGTTAGTGATAATGCTGTTTTAAAAGTATCACGCTCAGAGACTCATATTTTTGCTTTATTAGCAAATTCAGCAAACCAAACCATCCATAGAGAGACATTGCTCAAAGAGTGTTGGCAAGGTAAAGTTGTTACCAATAACTCATTAACGGTAGCAATTAAGAACTTACGTACAGCTTTTAGTAAAATTGGTGAGCATAAGATTATCCAAACTGAGCCTAAGCTTGGCTACTCTATTAAAGAGGCAGCCCTAGCTGATGATGGTTATTTTCAACCTTCCTGTAAAGAAGACGATATCAGCAAGCATATTGAAGCACATCAGATAGCTGAAAGCCTAGAAATGCGAGAACATCCTGAATGTATTATCGAAAAACAGATAAATACAAAATCGCCTAAACAGTCTAACTCATTGTTTAAACGATTTGAGTCATTCAGTATTACTGATTTTCTTGTGGTCAGCTTTTTCTTTTTAGTTACTCTATTTGCTTGTTATCAATACCTTTTCTTTGTTGATACTACCAATGTAGATGGTATTTCTGTCCATTATAATGGTGTGGCGTTACCCAATCCGGTGATGACAGCTATAACTGAACATAAAACAGGTGATATTGGTCAATGGTATGCATTTCCTGTTGGTGGTTTATGCGAGCGTTATAAATTAATTGGTGTATTAAATGAGCACTTTATTGATGTAACCTCACAAGTAAACCAGGAGCAATGCCATGATTAAAAAAGCATTACTTGGTGCATTTCTAGCAGTGTGCTTTATCTTTATTCAAGCCACGTTTACTGCAGTTAATACGCAATCTTCGTATGTTTTTATTGATAAATACCCTACTTTCGGCTCTGAAATTTTAAAGATTAATTTCAATAATGGCCGTATAAAAATGAACTTAGTAAGGAAGAATAAAGAAGATAAGATTATTTCTTCTTCGTTATTTAGCGGTATTTTTCTTCGTTTTCAAAACCATTACTACACTTTTGGTGTTAAACGCATGAATAAAAGCCGAGAAGTTGATTTTACGTTTAGGAACTTTTTTATTGATTCACTTAGAACGAATGAAGCAGTTTTTATCTCAGATGATCGTGGTATTTTAGAATTAGAAGATGGACATGCCATTAATCTAAATAGCCTTCTTTTAGGTAACAAAGTTCGTTAAACATTTAAGTCAGTATTTACGGTTTAAATTTATTAAAAACATAAAGTTATAGTGCATTAGGGTGTGCGAATAAATTCAAAAAGTGTTATATTATAGTAAGTTAAAGGAGTTTTTCATGGCAATAACTATTCGAGACATCGATCAACACTACTACATGATCGAGTCACTAAAATCATTAACTGAAAGTAATGTAACAACAAAAGCATTGATTAAAGGCGGCTATTTAGCTGTAGATTTAGGTCAAAAGTTAGATGATGAACGAGAAAAACGTATAAAGGCAGAATCCGAATTAAAAGAACTAAAGGAAAAGTTTGCTGCGTATATAAAAAGCAAAGATGAGTTACTTAACGCATTAAAATAGTATCTATCACAAGTTAAACTTGATATGGCTTAACTTGTGATTATTAATCTCTATTCAACTAATTTTATTGTTAACTCTTCAAATTGTGTTTCGGTGTCAAATGCACGACTAAATACGAGATTAGAAAAAGAAGCTAAACAAATTTCAGCAGTATAAGACACAATACTCCCCTCCACTAAATGCCCGCCAATTACCTTACCTTTCACATCGGCAACCGATATATGAAGGTGAACATGTGATGGTGTTAATGTCCCTGATAACGTTAAAATTTCTAGTGGTCCTGCTAGCTCAATAGTTTTAGACTCATCAGCTAAACGTATAACAGCTTTTTTCAAGCAACCAACACACGAAAGTAATGAGCCAGCTTGTATCTGATTCTTTTGAATATACTGAAGTATGCTCTCTTTTAAATCAGTACCTTGGGTTAATCTAAATGCATGAGGAGTGATCAAAATGAAATATCTTATACTAGATGGGCGAGTGTAAACTCGCCCATTGAGAGGCTAAACTTAAGCCCGTTTGCCCTTTTTGCTTGGCTGCGAGCTATGAGGAAATACATTACGAATTCGTTGCTTGATCTTACCTGGAATATCTTTCGAAAAATCAATTTTAGTCGTAAATCGATTTTTATAGACTTTAATCTGCCCACTAAATGGCGTCTTATGAGCGATCTCTTTACATGATGTTTGAAAGCCTGTTGGTACATCACCTTTCGTCTTGGTTAACTCACCATTTTCAAACTTTAACACCATTATTGGACGATCTTTAAAGACAATAAAAATAACAACAACAGCTAAGACTAATACATACTCCATTACCTACTCCTTAGAAGATGGCTTCATAAAGAACAGCAACCACACAACAAAAATTATTCATTAAAAGGGTCGATGTTGAGCAGTTCTGTTAAATTATTCTTAATATCACTGACTTGCTTACTTGCTTGCTCGCTTCTATTGCTCTCACTTATCAGATATTCAATTGTATCAGATAGAGTTGAACCTAACTCTTGCGATTTTTCAGCTAACTTTTCCCAAACACGATAATCAAGATCGATGGACTTTTTACGAGTATGTACTTGTTCTGCATTAAAGTGACGTTTACGTTTTGCTCGAATGGCTTGTTTAAGCTTATTCTCCAGTTCAAGAGACATATTGGCATTGATCCAATCAATCACTTTGGTTGGTTCATGTTCAATATTAAATAACGCATCAACAGCAGATTCTGCTTCACTACGATCAACAAAACAGGTGATCGCTTCACCTTCCTTATGCTTCTTTACTAAATAAGCCCATTTCCAATAGGCTTCAAGATTTTCAAGCTGCTGATATTTCATAAGATTAATTCATTCTCATCATTCAACGAAACCACGTGACAGTGTAACCCTAGAGTTCCCAAATAACAATCCATGATCTAACATTAACTGGTTGTTTTTATGAAACATAAATATAGGTCATAAGTCTCTATTATGAGGTCTTTGATTGTTTTATACTGCTTACCTTTTCACAGTAACAATAGAAACCTAAATTTATGCATGAAGAATCTTGGCGTACAATGTTTCCTGATTACACTCAGTACCAGACGACTCTAGATCATTATAGCAATCTTGAACCTGCTTCCATCGGTACTCTTCAACCTCGACTATCAGATGCCGTACGTCGCTTCAGCGCGCTCAATTTACAGCCTCGCATTCTACGTATTACGGCGCCTGATAATACCTTGTACCGTGACTATATTATTGAACTCATAAAAAAATACCAATTCAATAGTAATAATAATACAACTTGCTCACAAACGAGTGAAAAAGAGCAGCCGATAATCATTGCGGGTGAAAATGTTACTGCCGAAAAATTGTTTGGTGCGGTTTACCCACCACTAGAGCAAAACACATTAGCAAAACCAAGTGTTAAGCATGGCTTATTGCATCAAGCTCATAATGGTTACCTGATTCTTTCTATTACGGCGCTGTTAAGTAATCCATCTTTATGGCCTCGCCTAAAAAGAACCCTTACTGATGGCGTATTAGAATGGGAAGCGTCAAATAAAAAAGTAGTAATTAACCTACCGCCAGCTGAAAAACTCAATGTTAAATTAGTAATTATCGGCGATCGTTACTTAATGGCAGAGCTAGACAGTGCAGAGCCAGATCTAAGTACAGGCTTTGCAATGTACGGTGAGTTTGAACAAGATTTATTACTTAACGATGCAAGCCTTGAAGATTACCTTGGCTATGTAAAAGCTATTATCGATCACCATCAATTACCACAGTTTGCAGATAGTGACGCTGTCACAGCTTTATTGAATGCCGAGTGCTCGTTATGCCGAAGACCAAACACGTTTACCGTTATGTTTACTATGGCATCTAAACCTGCTATCAGAAGCAAGCCTTGAATCAGACGGTAAAGTGATCACAGCAGCTAACATCAAAGCCTCTTTACGTGCTAAAGAATACCGTGAATCTTATTTACCAGAGCGTGCCATTGCAGACATTCACCACGGTCAGGTTCTTATCGCTAGTGATGGTAAAGAAATTGGTCAGGTTAACGGCTTAACTGTGGTTGAAATGCCTGGACACCCAACAGCTTACGGTGAGCCAGCTCGTATCTCTTGTGTTGTTCACTTTGGTGACGGCGATATTTCCGACGTTGAACGTAAAGTTGAACTAGGCGGTAATATTCACGCTAAAGGTATGATGATCATGCAAGCATTTGTTGCGACAGCACTCGACTTAGATCAGGCCTTACCCTACTCGGCTTCAATTGTATTTGAACAATCTTACTCAGAAGTTGATGGTGACAGTGCGTCATTAGCTGAGCTATGTGCATTAATGTCTGCACTGTCTTCTCAGCCAATTAACCAACAAATTGCTGTAACAGGTGCTGTCGATCAGTTTGGTCGTGTACAGGCTGTTGGTGGTATTAATGAGAAAGTTGAAGGTTTCTATAAGGTTTGTGTGCATCGCGGCCTAACTGGTAACCAAGGTGTGATCTTACCGAAGACGAACCTAAGTAACCTTTGCTTAAATGATGAGGTTATCGAAGCGATCAAAGCTAAGCAATTCCATATTTGGGCTGTTGAGAATGTAGATGAAGCAATTCCTCTTCTTACAGATAAACCATTCCGTAGTGAAAATGAAGAAGATGAGACAATCCTTTCTTTAATTGAGGAACGTATTGACTACTTCCACCACGGTGATTTATCTAATGAAGTGGGTATTTTGAACAAAATTCGGATCTGTATCGCAAACTGGTTTGTCCAGAACTGATCCGAGTTGTTAAGCTTACACGTGTACGCTAAATTGCTCCCATACTTTTCAAGGAGTTATTTATTCTAATGACACGCCAGCATTCTTATACACACGAAGAACTCGTCGCATGTGGCAATAGCGAACTTTACGGTCCAGATTTCCCATCATTACCATCAGATAACATGTTAATGATCGACCGTATTGTAAATATCACGGATAAAGATGGTGAGCACGGTAAAGGTTTTATCGTTGCTGAATTAGATATCAACCCTGACCTATGGTTCTTTAACTGTCACTTCAAAGGTGACCCAGTAATGCCAGGTTGTCTTGGTCTTGATGCAATGTGGCAGTTAGTTGGTTTCTTCTTAGGTTGGTCTGGTGGCGAAGGCAAAGGCCGTGCACTTGGTGTAGGCGAAGTAAAATTCACTGGTCAAATTCTACCAACAGCAAAGAAAGTGACTTACGAGATCCAACTTAAACGTGTTATTAATCGTAAGCTAATTATGGGTGTTGCAGATGGTCGTGTGCTGGTAGATGGTAAAGAAATCTATGTAGCAAAAGATCTTAAAGTGGGTCTTTTCAAAGATACTGACAACTTCTAATCGCTTTTCATCAATAAATTATTAAGCCCTGCTGCAGCAATGTATCAGGGCTTTTTTATCCACCAGCAAAATAAGATTGCTATCAATATAGAGATAAATTAGTTTTCACTGTTATTTTGATAGCTTTCTCTTAGGGATAAATAAAACCACTCTCTCTGCAATGCTATCTTTTTGACATTAAAAAGCCCCTTCTCCTAAGGGGCTGCAGAATAGGGTTTAACCATGAGGGAGGTATTATTTATAGAGACCTTGTTGCAAGTCTTCTCTTGCGTCTCGCCAACCACCTAGCCAGTTAGTACGGGCGTCTGTACCTTGGTACGGACATGCATCTGTAGAACGACCATTTAATCCGGCTTGATAACCTCGAGCCTGCGCACGTTCTAAACGATCCCGCTTTTGTCTCTTCATAGTTCGGTCCTCATCCTTATCTGTATATTACTTTTCATTACTATTACATAATGATGGAGTTTTTATGTCTCCACTTATAAAAATGGGTGATTACGAACAATTTTTCAAATATAAAAACGAAAAAAGCCCACAAAATGTGAGCTTGTATGAATAATGTAATTTCTTTAAAAAATTACTTTCTGCGACGGAAACCAATAAAGCCAAGCGCTGTCAAAGCTAAGATTCCAAGTGAACCACCAGAGCGTTTCACTGGTTCATCTTCTTGCTCTGCTCGCTTAATAATATCTGACGCCTTGGCTCCGTTGATTGGAGTTAGCTTAACTGATACATACTTTTCTGCACTAGCTTCACCACCATTACAGTAAGAGTTTTGACTAGTATTATCATAACCCTTTTCACAGTAAAGTGCCGTCGCTGAAATCACACCTGCATCATTAATGCCTGTAGCATTGATAATGCGGTATTTATTTGCATTTGAGTCTTGTTTGCCATCATTAACTAAATCATCAAGTAACCATGCATTTTTAGAAGCTAGAGCTTCACCTTGAGCAGCACCTGCAGTATAAGTAAACGCACGATGTTTACGCTCTACTTTTGTACCATTAGTTGTATCCACCCAACCTACGACTTGATCATGGTTGTTCACGGCTGATGCATGACTATTTGAATCTTTAAAGAATAAGCTTGGTACTAAATTATCAAGGAATTGTGCGCTTGAATCACCGATTTTGTACACATAAGCACGTAAAGGCTTCTCACCATTACCTTTTGCATCACCCACAATCATGGACTGATTATTTACAGCATTGGCAATTGTGTAAGTAAAGTCACGATCATCGCCTGGTTTAATTGACAGTCCAGGAACAAATGTACGTGTCCAAGAAGTTAAATCAGCATTATCAGCTTTGAAGTAAGCAGCTTGCATCGCATAAAAATCATCACGAACATTACTTGTTGAATAACCAGCAGCAAGCGGTAAACCATCAACTAACGCAACAGATTTTGCAGATGCTTGGAACGATAAATCTTCATTATCTCTATCAATAACAGCTAAACCATCACGCTGATCGCCTGAACCAGCTGAAATAGAGCCTGACTTAATATCACCATTTTCATCTACTAACCAAAAAGCAGCTTCATTAGCAAATGTACTAAACTGACATTCCCAATTTGCATATAAATTAGTTGAGCTATCTGTCGCACATGTTTTAAAACGGTTGAAATCTAATGTTGGAGTGCCAGTATTTAAAATATCTTCTACATTAGGTAGCTTATCTTCATCTTGACGTAGGTTGCCATTACCATCTTTCCCATAAAAACTTGGAGAATACGATGATGAGCCAACAACTAATAGTTGATCATTGAATAAAATACCGGCATTAGCTTGCGTTTGTCCCATATTAGATACAAGCGGACTTGCATCTTTTGCAACAGGAGCAAGTGAAACGTCATTTCCACCAACATTCACAAAACCGCGCTTATCAAATGCTCGAGGATTACCATGACTATTCTTAAATAATGCAGAAGATGTAATACCGTAAACGAAGTCACCAATAACACCGTTTACTGAACTATCAATACTTTCTTCTGCTGAACCATTAAAGCTACCAAGATTGTCTTTTTGGGTACCTTGATATTTGTCGGGATTAGAAGCAAATGTCGTTACAGGCGTACCATCAACTAAACCTTGAGAGTTTGATGAATACCCTTTAACCCATGCAGCAGATTTCTTTTGCAAACCACCCAGACCTGGCGCATTAAACTCATCATTCTTAGTATAACCAACACCAAAGAATTCACGTTTCGCCCAATCTTCACACGATTCATAGCCTAGGTTATAACTACAGTAACTCCATAATGAACTTTCATCGTTAACATGTTGTTCATTAGCATTATAAGCTACTGTCTCCTCAAGAGGCTTTCCTTGTGAACCACGAAGAGCCTGACCTGTAACCTTATACGTATTATTAGTACAATCAGTAGTAAAACAGCTTGCATCTGAACCTGAAGATTCAATACCAGTACTTACATACGTCAAAGCACGATCAGATTGAACAGGATAAGGCTGATTAACAAGTGTGCTATTCTCATTTACTTGTTGAATATCATAAACAGCGGCACTCGCTTGAGATGCACCTGCAACCAAAATAGCAAGCGTTGATAGTTTTAACATCTTATGTGGCATTAGGATTCCTTTTGCATTGCCTCTAGCTCTTCCCAACGTTCAAAAGCAACTTCAAACTCTGTTTCAATCTCAGCTAAGTGAGTCAAAACCGCTTGAGTATCATTGCTTGGGTTCGCGAAGAAATCAGGGTCATTAATTTTTTCCTGAAGCTCGGCAATTTCATTTTCCAAGTTTTCGATCTTTTGCGGCAAACCGTCTAATTCAACCTGAAGCTTGTAAGATAGCTTTTTCGTTGAACGTTGACGTTGAGTCTGACGCTGTTTCTGTTCTTCTTCTTTCTTTTTAGCTTGTTCGATTTCTGCTGCTTGCTCTTTTGCACGATTTGCATAAGAGTTTGCACGTTGAGATTGGGCATCATGGTAACCGCCAACGTATTCGTTAACAACGCCCTCACCCTCAAAAATCCAGCTTGTGGTCACAGTATTATCAACGAATTGACGATCGTGACTTACTAGAAGTAATGTTCCTTGATAGTTGGCAAGAATATCTTCTAAAAGTTCCAATGTTTCGATATCCAAATCGTTGGTTGGTTCATCGAGAACCAATAAATTATTTGGTTTTAGGAACAATTTAGCCAACAATAGTCGGTTCTTTTCACCACCAGACAGGGCTTTTACTGGTGTACGCGCACGACGTGGGTGGAATAAGAAATCTTGCAAGTAACCTAGCGCATGACGTGTTTTACCATTAATGGTCACTTCTTGCTTACCATCAGCAAGGTTATCCATTACGGTCTTCTCAGGATCAAGCACTTCACGGTATTGGTCAAAGTAAGCGACTTCAAGCTTTGTACCACAATGTAAGTTACCTTCTGTTGCTTGTAACTTATCAAGCATCAGTTTAATCAAGGTACTCTTACCACAGCCATTTGGACCAATTAACGCAATACGATCACCACGCATAACATTAAAGCTAAAGTCTTTAACGATTTGCTTATCACCATAGCTATAACCGATATTATTCGCTTCAAAGACAATCTTACCTGAGCGGTTTGCATCTTGAAGTTGCATGTCCGCTTTACCCACTACGTCACGACGTTCTGCACGTTCATTACGTAATGCTTTCAGAGCACGAACACGGCCTTCATTACGTGTACGACGAGCCTTAATACCTTGACGGATCCACACTTCTTCTTGTGCAAGTTTTTTGTCAAATAATGCGTTTTGCTCTGCTTCTACACGTAATAACTCTTCTTTCGCTTCTAAGTAACCTTCATAGTCACCAGGGAAAGAAACAAGTTGACCACGATCTAAGTCTACAATGCGCGTCGCCATTGAGCGGATAAATGCACGGTCATGGGAGATAAATACGATAGAACCACGGAAGTCTTTTAAGAAACCTTCTAACCATTCAATCGTTGTTACGTCTAAGTGGTTGGTTGGCTCATCTAGCAGCAAAATATCAGGATCACACACCAGTGCGCGCGCTAATGCGGCTTTACGCTGCCAACCACCAGATAAGTCTGTTAGCAGTGTGCTTGCATCTAACTTTAGGCTTTCAAGTACTGATGCAATGCGAGTATCAATTAACCAACCATTATTATGATCAACTTTCTCTTGAATACGAGCCAGTTTATTAATGTTAGCTTCAGTAGGTTCTGCAGTAACCAATTCTAATTGGTGGTGGTACTCACGAAGTACTGTACCCACTTCCGCTAAGCCTTCTGCAACGTAATCAAAAACGGTGCCTTCGGCATTACGTGGCGGATCTTGCTCTAAACGAGAAACCACCAGCTCATTTTGACGCTGAATGCTACCGTCATCTAAAAGAATGTCGCCAGCAATCACTTTCATTAACGTGGACTTACCCGCGCCATTACGACCCACAAGACAAACACGCTCATGAGGTTGCAGAAGAAATTCAGCTTTATCTAGTAATGCATGATCGCCGTAAGCCAGTTGAGCGTTACTAATTTTTATAAGTGCCATCGTAATTAACCAAGCTTATTAGTTGTTAACCATGTTTGTAATGTTTCTTTATCGAAGGGCCAGCCTAATTCAGAAACATTGTGTTCATGGTGTTGAATGGAGAGTACAGGTATGGTTACACCGTAACGAGAGAACAGTGCATCATCGAATGCGATATCAACAACTTCTATGTTGTCTTGAACCCCTACCTCTACGAGCAAGCTGTATGCCTGCTCGCAAAGGTGGCAGCCTTCCGTGCTATAAAGTGTGATTAACACTAGCCTTCCTTGTGAGTGATGATCCAACAGTTGTGAATTTGCTTGTTCTTAGCAAAATCCATTGGCAATGTTTTATCTGAAATGTTCTTCGCGTGTAAGCCAAGCTCATTCAGTTTATCTAAATCCATCTTGAAGTGACGTTTGTTATTTGAGAAAACAATTTGACCTTCAGGACGTAGCATACGTTTTAGGTTTTCCATCAACATGATGTGATCACGCTGAATATCAAACGACTGCTTCATACGCTTAGAGTTAGAGAACGTTGGTGGGTCAATGAAGATAAGATCAAATGTATCATCAACCTCTTGTAACCACTGTAGACAGTCAGCTTGAATAAACTCATGCTGAGAACCTACTTGGTTGTTCAGTTCCATATTCTCTTGTGCCCAACGAAGGTAGGTATTTGACATATCCACCGTTGTTGTTGTCTTAGCACCACCAACAGCCACATGCACACTTGCCGAGCCTGTGTATGAGAATAGGTTCAAGAAATCTTTACCCGGTGCCATCTTACCTAACATACGACGAGTAATACGGTGATCAAGGAATAGACCCGTATCTAGGTAATCATATAGATTAACTTTAAGCTCAACACCGTATTCCTCAACAACCATGTGACGTTCTGCACTTGATAGTTTCTGGTATTGGCTCTTACCTTTCTGACGCTCACGCACTTTAAGAATAACCTTGTTACTCTCAACGCCTGTTACTTCAATCGTTGCACGTAGAATATCCATGATACGACGACGAGCTAACTCTTCAGAAACAGACTTAGGTGCCGCATACTCTTGGATGATGATGTAATCTTTGTACTTATCAATCGCTGCGTTGTAGTTAGGAATGTCAGCATCATAAATACGGTAACATTCGATACCTTCACGCTTAGCCCATTTACCTAACTTGGCAATGTTCTTCTTCAAACGGTTAGCAAAATCTGGTGCTACCTCTTCTTGAACGATAACGCCTTCTGCTTGGCCTTCTTCTTTCTGAACACTACCTGCTGTGATTAAGTACGTCTTAAGCACACAATCTAACGCACCGTTACGAAGCTTAAATTGTTTGTCTGCACGCATACGCATACAGCTTAGTAATTCATTTGAACTTGAATAAATCGCAGCCACAGAGCCAGCAAACGCCAATTTCAAGCGGTTACCAAACTCTTTATAAAGCGAGATTAACTCAGGTGTTGTACCTAAACGCTCACCGTATGGCGGGTTACAAAGGATAACGCCTGTTTCAAAACCTTCAGGGCGAACAAGTTGAGTGGCATCGCCGTATTCAAAATCGATTAGCTCTTTAACACCAGCGCGACCTGCATTATCACGAGCAACCGCAAGTACACGACGATCCATTTCACGACCAAAGAACTTAGTCGTTACTTTTGCAGGACCACGGCGAGATTTCACCGTTGCTTCTGCATGAATTTCCATCCAAGCATCTTTATCGAAGTCTTTAATTGACTCAAAACCCCAACGCTTACGCTTAAGACCCGGTGCAATTTCAGCTGCCATCATTGCCGCTTCAATGAGCAACGTACCTGAACCACACATAGGATCGAGTAAAGGTTGCTCTGGTGACCAACCGCTCTTAATCACAAGAGCCGCAGCGTGGGTTTCACGTAATGGTGCTTTACCTGCTTCACTACGATAGCCTCGTTGGTGTAAACCACTGCCCGCCATATCAAGACCAAGAATACCTTTCTCGCCGGATAGACGCATGTGAACACGAAGATCTGGACGCTCACGATCGATATTTGGACGGCGTAAATCAGCTTTGGTAAAGCGGTCTACAATCGCATCTTTGATTTTCATTGCGCCGTATTGGCTGTTGCGGATTTCACGGTTAGTACCGTTAAAGTCAACCACGATGCGAGTATTGCTATCAAAATAGTTCATCCAATTGATAGCAGTTGCACCTAAGTACAGATCCATATCATCACGAACGTTAAATTCACTCAGTACTTGAATGATACGTGATGAGATACGTGTCCATAGACAACAACGGTAGGCTGTTGCTTGCTCTGCTTTGAAGCGGACACCAGCATGCACAACTTGAATATTCTGTGCACCTAATTGTTCTAATTCATCCGCCAGCAAGTTTTCAAGGCCGCGGGAAGTAATAGCTAGATATTGATTCATGGAGTTCTTTTCACACTAATATTGCGTGGAATTATAACCGAAATCACAAAAAATGCCTCGTCAAAACCGCTCTCAAATTGCTCATTTACGAAAATTTTTTTAGTCTTCAATCATAGAGTTCTGGATGTTATCACTTTAAACGACAAACACCTTGCCATTAGCTAATGACAAGCATCTATAACAACAATTACTAATGAACATAAAACCTAGTGATTCTTTCATGCCATCCCATTACAGTTTCTTCTTACTCATTATTCGATAAGACCAGCGATAGAATAACGACAACCCCATCATCCACCAGCATCAACAGTAATAATTACCCACTAAAAATCAATAACTAATAGGTATTTATCCGTTATTTGTAAACTATCAGTTAGCACTATTCCTTACGTTAAACCACATGGAGGAATAATTTATTCCATCGTTATCACGATATATTTCTGCTGTTTATTCCTATTATTTTCATAGTGGAGAAATGTGATAAATGAGGAAATAAAGATAAATGAAACGCAATGTAACAGAAAAATTAATGCCTATTTGTTGCGGTAATTTGCCTTTATTCGCAATGGAAATAGTCACTTTTAATAAGAGAACTTT
Source organism: Photobacterium leiognathi (assembly GCF_030685535.1). Classification (NCBI taxonomy): domain Bacteria; kingdom Pseudomonadati; phylum Pseudomonadota; class Gammaproteobacteria; order Vibrionales; family Vibrionaceae; genus Photobacterium; species Photobacterium leiognathi. Next base: position 1,680,900 of record NZ_CP131601.1, read on the forward strand.
GATATTGATAGCAGTTTTTAGGCTGTTTTTTAAACAAATGTATTTAACTATATCGCGATTTATTTAGCACTAATCTGAAACATTAGACATTATTTGTATCTAGCCCCAATTAATAGCTCCTACTCTGCCAATAGGTATAAGCATTAGGAAAATAGAATTATTGAGTCTGAAATTTTCAATTCATCAGGAAAAGCGAGTAAGAGGCATGATGCTTGATGGTACATCAGAGATATGTAAGTAAGGTGGTTATGTGTTAGCGAGCAATACCGAAATAGACGTTTCGATAAATTAAATCGTTAGAAAAGAGATGAGCGAGCTTAGTCTAGCCGCTATAGGAAAGAATAAATAATGCTAGATAACCTACTAACTTATCAGGGGAATTTTCTGAATTGCATGATAAGAATTTACTCAAATAAGCTTTAACGTTACTCTTTAGCCAACAAGGGCATAATGCTGCTCACTTTCTACAAAACAGGGAGCCATTCGGTCATTCATTACTTTAATCGTATCGCAGAACTGCATTGTTTTAGCACCATCCAAATCAACAGTAGCCACGTCAGCAAGCATGCATAGACTAGCGGTACCATTATTTTCGATCACAACATAATGTGCAGTGCATGATGCTGTCATTAAACTCACTACTTCACCCTGCTCTGGTTCAACACCTTGTTGAGGCGCAAAATACCAGCTTTTAGGCATAATAGGCTTATGGAAACGTCTTGCTGCTGTTGCATTAAGTGCTAATTCACACTTACGTGCTTCAGAGATAGGTAATTGAGCAAACTGCTCTTGGAAATTTTGATAAGCTTCAATATCGTCGACATTAAAAATATCACTCACTTTTGCTTCTGGTGTCAGTAGCTTAGTCAGTAGTGCTACACGAAAAAGCATATCATTCCCTAATTCAAGCATTAGGGAATTCATATCAGTATCAAAATACCATTTCCATGAATTATCTGGCTTTAACACGTTCCGACTCCTAAAAGATAGTGGTTTATTTTATATCTGTGACCATATGGAGAAAATTTAATCTGATTTTACTCGTACTACCTAAAATAAAAAGGGGAAAATAACTGAGTATTTATGTATACATCATTTGTATATTTAATACACAGCTTATATTGAGTACATAATTAAAAACCCAACCTAGTATCTACTAAGTTGGGTTTTCAAATGTCAGACAAATTTTAAAATTTATAATCTGTCAGTCAATTCGTATTAAAGACCGTTCACAATGTCTTTTACTAAACGAGGACCGTGGTAAATGAAACCAGAGTAAACTTGAACAAGGCTTGCCCCTGCCATCATCTTCTCACGAGCAGAAATTGCCGAGTCGATACCACCAACACCAATGATTGGGATCTCACCTTTTAGTGCTTCTGCCATTTTTCGGATAACTTCAGTACTTTTGTTTTGCAAAGGGCGACCACTTAGGCCACCCACTTCATCGCAATGCTCCATTCCTTGAACCAGAGAGCGATCTAATGTGGTGTTAGTACCGATAACGCCATCAATTTTATTGCGGATCAAAGAATCACATACTTGTAGAATTTCATGATCATCAAGATCTGGCGCGATCTTAAGTGCGAGTGGTACATATTTGCCATGTTTCTCTGCAAGCTCTGCTTGTTTCTCTTTAAGTTGAGATAACAGATCATCTAATGCTTCACCATACTGTAGGCTGCGAAGCCCCGGAGTATTTGGTGATGAAATGTTTACCGCAATGTATCCTGCATATTGATACACTTTATCCATGCAAATAAGGTAATCTTCAGCACCCTTTTCAATTGGTGTGTCTTTATTCTTACCAATGTTAATGCCGATAATGCCGTCGTATTTTGCTTTCTTTACATTCTCAACTAAGTTATCAACACCAAGGTTATTAAAACCAAAGCGGTTGATGATGCCTTCAGCTGGGATCAAACGGAAAAGACGCGGTTTATCATTACCAGGTTGAGGACGTGGGGTTACTGTCCCTACTTCCACAAAACCAAAACCCATAGCACCAAATGCATCAATACATTCGCCATTTTTATCAAGGCCAGCAGCTAGACCAACAGGGTTTTTAAAAGTCAGTCCCATGACTTCAACAGGACGTTCAGGAAGGTGTTGACGATAGAAAAGATCTAATGGAGTTCCAGTGAAACGAGAAAAGTTCTCGATAGCGAGGTCGTGTGCCTTTTCAGCATCCAACTGAAAAATAGCAGAACGTGCGATACGATATAGCATTGTAACTCCAATATAAGTCCCGAATAAACGGGATGGTATTATTCACATTTCCTCCTCTAACATCAATCGTTATTTTTTTGATTATTGTCAATAATTCAGTAACTTAGAAATTAAACCTTTGTTTAACAATAAGTTATAGATTGGTGATTTCATAAAAAATTACACTTTAATGCAAACGTTTTCTTTTTGTTTGAAAAGACCTGCTTGTAAATACGCGATAAGTGACAATGTCACTCAAAGTTAGTCCTTTACCTTACTTTTGCGACGTGGCTACTCTTAGTCTCGACACCATATCGCTACACTGTCACTTATATTTGTTACAACGTAGCGATATTTTGCCTGCTTTATTAACTAGTCGGTCGTGAATTTAGATTAAGAATCGTTAGTTCTCGTAAAGCGACTGAAAATTTAGCAAATTCATGGGCATTCCCTACCTTAAATTCCGCTAATACACTATCCCATCGATGAATTGCTTTCTTATGTTGCTCCATCCATAAGGCAATGCTCTCCTCTGGCTCTGCTTTACTTGTCATCAGAACAGCCGTGGTAAGTTGACGTTGTTGCCAGTCCAAATCTTCTCTAAACGATGCTCTCGCTAACGCTTGCCAGTTATTCTCTACACTTTGATTTTGAATTTGCTTTAAGAACCAATGTAAAGACAGCTTTGCCCCTAGTACAAAGTAGACACGGGCAATATGTGATGTATCCACTTCCATCGTTTTAGCTATTTGTGCTATATCCATTGCTGAATACAAACTTGTTAACCGTGCAATGTTTTTGGCAAGCTGATCAGGTACGCCTTGATCTATCATCTCTTTGGCTTGTTGCTCATGTTCAATGACTTCTTGCGTTACAAGGTAACTATCTAGATGATGGCGAAGTTGTTCAACAAAGGGTTGATAGAAGACTATTTGTTGCTCTATTCCTAGCTTGTGCTCCCTATTACGTAGAAACCATCGTGTTACTCGTCGCAACATGCGTCTTGAACGATAAAGCATTTCATATTGGATTTGTGCAGAGACTTTATTATCCAAATCCCGAATATCACTAAACAGTTCGTCAAAATTAAAGATCTCTCGTCCTATTGAATAAGAAGCGGAGATGTCATTAATGGTTGCCCCCGTTTCTTCTTGTAAACGAGTGACAAAGTTACACCCCATCTCATTTGACATTTGGTTCGCTAATGAGGTCGCAATCAGTTCTCGGCGCAAAGGATGTTGTTCCATCTGCATACGATAGTTATCTTGCAAAAATCGGGGGAAATAAGCAGGCAATAATCGGGAATGATATGGATCGCTCGCGATATCATGATTTACAAGCTTTTCTTTTAATACCATCTTTCCGTAAGCCACCAGCACTGCTATTTCAGGCCGCGTAAGCCCTATGCCAGATTTTTCTCGCTCTGCTAATGCTTCATCATCAGGTAAATATTCCAAACTGCGATCTAACTTACCATGACGCTCTAATTGGTGGATAAAACGGGTCTGCTCCTTGAGTAATTGAACTTGTTGTTGCTCAGTCACCGATATGGATTCACTTTGCCGATAAGCATCATCGAGGACAATCTCACTGACTTCATCTTCCATATTTTCTAAGATTGTATTGCGTTGCTTAAATGTCATTTCATCAGCTGAAACTAAACTATTAAGTAAGATCTTAATGTTTACTTCATTATCTGAGCAGTCCACGCCACCCACATTATCAATAAAGTCGGTATTTACACGTCCACCAGCCTTAGCAAACTCAACCCGACCTAGTTGTGTAAAGCCAAGATTACCGCCTTCTCCGACAATTTTGGCTCTGAGTTGTTCACCATCAACACGTAAAGCATCATTAGCACGATCACCAACATCGGTATGAGTTTCTTTACTTGATTTGATATAAGTGCCAATACCGCCATTCCACAATAAATCTACATCCATTTGTAAAATTAAGTGAATTAACTCATTGGGTGTACAACTTTGTTTTCGCGTTTGTAGCAAGGTTTGTACTGCTGGAACAAGTTTGATCGCTTTGCTTTTACGAGAGAAGATCGCACCACCTTCTGAAAACAATTTTCGATCATAATCGTCCCAACTGGATCGTGGTAATTCAAATAAGCGCTTTCTCTCTTGCCAACTAACCGTTACATCTGGATCCGGATCGATAAAAATATGTTGATGGTTAAAAGCGGCCACTAAGCGAATGTGCTTAGATAACAACATACCGTTACCAAACACATCACCTGCCATATCACCTATACCAATGCAGCTAAAATCCGTGGTTTGGCAATCAACACCTATTTCCCTGAAGTGACGTTTAACTGACTCCCATGCACCTTTAGCGGTAATGCCCATTTTCTTATGGTCATAGCCGTTAGAGCCACCAGAAGCAAAGGCATCACCCAACCAAAAGTCATAATCAGCCGCTAATGAATTCGCGATATCTGAAAACGTTGCCGTTCCTTTATCCGCAGCAACAACCAAATAAGGATCGTCTTCATCATGGCAAACAACATTGGCTGGTGGCTGACAATGACCATCAATGACGTTATCGGTTACATCTAATAAGCCGCAAATAAAGCGTTTATAACAAGCTTTACCTTCCGTTAAGATCTCTTCTCGTGTTGTTAATTGCGGCTGACGCTTACAAATAAAACCGCCTTTAGCCCCAACAGGCACAATAACGGTATTTTTTACTTGCTGCGCTTTAACCAAGCCTAATATCTCGGTACGGTAATCTTCTTGCCTATCAGACCAACGAAGGCCACCACGTGCGACCTTTCCACCGCGTAAATGGACGCCTTCAAAGTTAGGTGAATAAACAAAAATCTCGTAATTAGGTACAGGAGCAGGAATTTCAGGTATTGCGGTTGGGTTTAATTTCAGAGATAACCAAGGTTTAGGCTTACCTTGTTCTGTTTTTTGGTAAAAATTGGTCCGTAACGTTGCTAATATCAGATCCATATAGCGACGAATGATCCTATCATCATCAAGGCTTTCTACATCTTCCAAGCTTTCGATGATCAGTTTGATCAAACTTTGCTCTGCTTTCTCACTATATTTAAAGCTTGGATCAAAACGAAGTTTAAACAAAGACACCAGATTACAAGCAAGTTCGCAATGGTTATTCAATGTATCTTCTATGTATTGCTGGCTAAATGGAAAGCCGACTTGCCGCATATAACGGGCATAACTACGTAAAATGGTAATTTCTCGCCCTGATAAGCCAGAGCGAAGTACCAATCGGTTAAAGCCATCACTCTCTAACTCTCCGTGCCAAATATCAGAAAATGCATCTTGGAATCTATCTCTGGCTTCTGATAAATCAAAGTCATTTGCTACATGGTGCAACATGGCAAAATCTAAGATCCAATTCACCACGCCATCTGCTGTGATCACTTGATATGGCGACTCACCTATAACTCGCAGGCCTAAATTCTCAAGCATGGGCATAACATCAGATAGATGAATAGGCTCATTTCGATGAAACAGTTTTAGCTTCACCGCGGTAGAATCTGCAGACTCTTCTTGAGGCCGATAAAACAACATACCTAGCTTATTATTTTCATCTAGCCTTTCGAGCTGAAGTACATCAGCCACCGCAGATCCAGGTAACATTTGCTCTTTATACGAACGAGGGAATGCTTTGGAATAGTTTTTAGCAATGGGGATCCCTTTGCTTTCACCGAAATTAGCCACGAGCGACTGAGTGATGCGATCTTCCCATGAAGCTACTGCAACACCTAAGTTATGCTCGATGGATTTCACATCAATATCAAAGTTATTATTTGGTACACGAACAATATAGTGGGTTCTTGCAAGCGGGCTGACTGAAAAGAAAGTGGTGAACTCAACGGTTTGGCTCGATCCTAAATAATCTTTTAATACTGTTTGGATCTTCCGTCTTAATTCAGTGTCATACCGCTCTTTGGCAACATACACCATACATGAAAAAAAACGCCCAAAAGGATCCCGCCTTACAAACAATCTGAGTAAGTCCCGATCCTGCATCCGTACAACCCCCATCCCGACATCAAGCATCTCTTCTTCTTTGGCTTGAATTAGCTCATCTCTTGGATAGGTTTCTAATACATTATTTAATGCTTTCCATGAGTGAGAACCCTCTGGATAACTACTTGCTGCTAAGATCCGTTTTACGCGATTGCGAATCAAGGGTATGTGCATTGCCGTTTGATGATAAGCAGTTGAGGCATATAAACCGATAAAACGATGTTCGCCAATCACATTCCCCTTACGGTCAAAACGTTTGATACCAACGTAATCAATATAAGCAGGACGATGAATGCGAGATTTGGCGTTACTTTTGGTAAGGATCAATAAATCAGGCTTTTGCGCTTCAATACGAGCAGACTCAGGTAAGCTTGATAAATTTAACGGACGAGCATGACGAAGCTTCTTTAGTAACCCTAAGCCTAGTTCTTTGGTCGGGGTTAATTGATAATCCCCTTGAATCGGTTTCAAGTCATAACAGTGATAGCCCATGAAGGTAAAGTTATGATCCGCTACCCACTCTAAAAATTCGATCGCTTCTTCACAATATTGTTCTTCTACTGGTAATTGGGCGACTCTCAGCTCTTTGATGATTTGATACATCTTGTTTTGCATTGATTGCCAATCAGCGACTACTAATTCAATGTCTTTCAATACCGCCTCTAGCTCATCACGTAGCGAGGCCATTTCTTCTTTCTTGGTTAAGCGATCCACTTCAATATGGAAAAGAGTCTGTAGCTCGCCGTTATCGCCACAAGCTTTAATTATATTGTTTTTATTATCTCGCTCGAAATGGTAAGGCCCATTGAGCATCAAGTGACTAGTAATATCAAGGCGATTTAATGTCATACGAACAGAGTCAACCAGAAATGGCTTATCTGGCATGACGATTTCAACCACAGTATGAGTCGACTTCCAACCATGACGACTTAATGTTGGGTTATAAACACGAACTGATATTTTATCTGGCTTATTTTTAACAAGATGATGCCATAAACTCAGTACAGCACCATAGAGATCAGATTCATTACGTTGTAGTAAATCATCTTCAGCAAGTTGATTTAAAAGGCGTTTAGCAAAGACATCCACTAAAGGTTGTTGCGCACTGTCTACTTTTGTTTTGATCAATCCATAAACTTTATCAAGTAAAACAGGAACAACATTTTCAGGTGCATTCATAATGAAAAACCCCTATTTATTATTATCTTATATAAGTATAGATAAGGATTTTCTTGGAAGTGTTTCGAAAAAAATACATCACTGCATTTTGCTAATGATATATCTTGATTAAAAAAGATTGGGAAATGAGTGAGAGCTAATACAGCTAAAAGTACAGATTAATCAGAAAGTTTAGTTAACGTCGTAAGCTTATTATTCTCATCGACAGCTACTTGAAAACGCCCTTTAACCCCCATTTGGGTCAGGAATGGTCGTAGTCTTACTGCTGGGAGTTGAAGTTTTAAACCGTTTTCTGTCATCACAACCACACTGCTGGCAGCGCCTGAATAATGCTGAAGAAAAGTTTGATAAGTAATATTTACACGAAAAATAAAACTACGCATGTTCCCTACTGTACATATCCATTTATTATTAAAAGAAAAGCCAAGCATCAAAGATATTGAATACTTGGCTTTATGTTTTAGCTAATCACAGATTATTGCTCAAGCGCTTTTTGCACTTTCTCAAACAGATCTTTCGCTAAGTTATCTAATACCGATAACTTCTCAAGCTCGCTACGCATTAATTGCTGACGTGCTTCATCGTATTGGCGATACTTTAAGAACGGTTCAATCAAACGTGAAGCCACTTGTGGGTTACTGGTATTTAACGCCGTTAGAATTTCAGTTAAGAACGCATAACCTGAACCATCTTTCGCATGGAAACGTGCTGGGTTATTAGCACAGAAACTTGCTACTAAACTACGAGTACGATTCGGATTCTTCAAGCTAAATGCAGGATGATTCATGGTGTTACGTACATTTTCCAATGCGTTTTCAGCAGGATTTGTACCTTGTAACATGAACCATTTATCCATCACTAGGCCATCATGCGTCCACTTATCGCTAAAATCAGCCATTTGTGCTTCACGACAAGGCAATTGCGCATTGTTAGCTGCAGACATCGCTGCCATGGTATCAGTCATATTATCTGCAGCAGCATATTGCGCAGTAACCAAGTCATTGCCTGTTGCTGTATGTGCTAGGTAAGACAAGCACTTATTACGTAACGCACGTTTTGCCATTGCAGCATGATCTAAACTGTATTCGCCTTGCGCTAAGCTACGGTAAATCGCCAGTAACTCATCTTCCATATCAGTTGCTAAGATTTGAGTTAACGCACCAACAACCGCATTAATCGCATCTACATCTACTTGCTTATACCAGCCAGCAATTTCATTTTCGCTTGGCAGAGTTAGCATTTCGGCAATAAACGCAGGATCTAGATTTTCATCAAGTAATGCACCACGGAATGCATCTACAACGGCTTCTGGTAGTTCTACAGCATTACCTGCCTGAACCACAGCAACGTTTTTCCGAATGTATTTCGCTAGTAGCATTTGACCAGCATCCCAACGCGCAAACTCGTTACGTGCGTGGATCATCAAGAAGATCAATTCTTGATCTGAGTAGTCATATTCTAAGATCACTGGCGCTGAGAATTCACGAAGCATGGAAATCACAGGTTGTTCAGCAACATTTTCAAATACGAAAGTTTGCTCTTCTTCTTTAACATCTAATACGTTGTGAACAGGCTTACCGTTAGATTGCAGTGCAATTACCTCACCTTTGCTATCGTAAAGCTCGATATCAAATGGAATGTGCAGCGGTAGTTTCTCTTCCTGTCCTGCTGTTGGTGGTGTTTGCTGTTTAACAGTGACGCTGTAACTCTTGTTATCTGCATCATAAGCAGTTTCTACTGCTACAACAGGCGTACCCGCTTGGCTATACCAACGACGGAAACGAGATAAATCAATACCTGATGCATTTTCCATGGCTTGAACAAAATCGTCACAAGTTGCTGCAGTGCCATCATGACATTCAAAGTACAACTTCATACCTGCTTGGAAATTCGCTTCACCTAATAAGGTGTGCATCATGCGGATCACTTCGCTACCCTTTTCATACACAGTTAATGTGTAGAAGTTATTCATCTCAATCACTTTTTCAGGACGAATTGGGTGCGACATTGGACCACGATCTTCTGCAAACTGAGGACCACGCACAATACGTACATTAGCAATACGATTTACAGGACGAGAGCCAAGATCTGATGAGAACTCTTGATCACGGAATACCGTTAAACCTTCTTTTAGGCTTAACTGGAACCAATCACGACAAGTCACACGGTTACAGGTCCAGTTATGGAAGTATTCGTGACCGATAACCGCTTCAATACCTTGATAATCACTATCTGTTGCTGTTTTTGGATTGGCTAATACAAACTTAGAGTTAAAGACATTCAGACCTTTGTTTTCCATTGCGCCCATGTTGAAGAAATCAACGGCCACAATCATGTAGATATCTAAATCGTATTCAAGACCAAAACGCTCTTCATCCCACTTCATTGAATTTTTCAATGAAGTCATAGCGTAATCTGCGCGATCAAGGTTGCCTTTATCAACGAAGATTTCTAATTCTACGTTACGACCACTCATGGTTGTGTAGTTATCACGTAAAACGTCAAAGTCACAAGCTACTAGCGCGAAAAGGTAAGATGGTTTTGGGAATGGGTCTTGCCATTGAACCCAGTGGCGACCATTATCTAAATCACCTTCGGCAATACGGTTACCATTGCTTAATAAGAAAGGAAATGCTGCTTTATCTGCAATGATCTTAGTGGTAAAACGCGCAAGCACATCTGGACGATCAAGGTAGTAAGTAATACGACGGAAACCTTCCGCTTCACATTGGGTACAGAAACCACCACCCGACTTATATAAACCTTCTAAAGCCGTGTTAGCTTCAGGGTTAATCATGGTTACGATAGTTAAATCAAATTCAGCCGGAAGATCTGATAACACTAAATGTCCATCTTCTTTCGCATACGCTGACCATGCTTCTCCATTAACAGTAACACTGACCAATTCTAATTCATCACCGTCTAACACTAATTTCGCATCAGCGTTATCACCCATACGAACCACTTTACTTTGTGCCGTTACTTGGGTTTTGGTGTCATTAAGATCAAACGTTAAATCGATATCCGTAATGGTGTAATCAGGCTTACGGTAATCAGAACGGTATTTTGCGGTAGGCTGTGTAGACGTCTGCTCTGTCATTCTTATTTTCCTTGGTTAATGGTTCTACCTAACGTTGCGTTTATAGAACGACCAAATAATCAGTTTGTTTGACACTATAACGTTCAAACAAGAATTAGTATCAACTATATACGATAGTTTTTATCTCGATCCGGCAAATACTTAGTTTTCGCAATTAACCGATTAAAAATAAAGCAAATTAAGCTGGAAACGAGATTTTTGTTTAAATAAAAAGCAGTAATTTTTAATACTCACTATTACATCAAAATCTGTAACATTGTTTTTATTACGATGAATAATCAGGTTTTACTCAACGGACACCTATTTTTGGTACAAATAATAGACAATAGTAAATGTACGTCCACGTGTTACTTTGGCGATTTAATAATCAAAATTAATGCTACAAAATTAGAGACTTCTCTGACTTAGTAAATATATCTCTTTATTTACAGTGTATTAGATAAAGCATGAATCGCACTCATAAAAAGAAAGAAAATCTGACTCTTGATTACTCATACAAATACCCTGTGATTCATTGTGACAATTTATGCATAAGCCATAGATTTAAAAAGCAAAGTTAGCACTTCGTCTGAGCCGCAATGAGAATGGTTATACTTGACGAACATCACATCTTAGTTCACAATCCCAATTAACTTAAGGCTTTAATAAACTATGATTTTCATTAATCATCCTCATTTTAACTCATTGAATATTAATGAATTAACATTATCCTCATAGATTTATTATCACTTCTAATAAGTATCTACTACCAGATATGATTAATAACAGACACAACATTAGGGTTATCGACTCCCTGCTTGATACCGATGCTTATAAACTGCATATGCAGCAGGCTATTTTCCATCAATACCCAGACGTTGAAGCTGTGGCTGAATTCCACTGCCGAAGCGAAGAAGATCTACGCCCATACTCTCAAGAGATCAAAGATCAAATCGCAAAAATCGCAGCACTTTCTTTTACTGAAGATGAGATCAACTACCTCTCTACATTGTCTTTTTTCAGTGCTGATTATCTTGAGTACTTACGCCACTTTCAGCTAAATGCAGACGATGTAACTATTGATGATTCTGGCGAACAACTTGCTATTACTATTCGTGGTAAATGGCTTGATGTGATCTTATGGGAAGTGCCGCTTCTTGCCATTATTTGCGAAATCCGTTGTGCGCATCTATATCCTGATGCAACACCAGCAGATGCGATCGAACAATTAAAACAGAAAATTGAACGTTTTTACCGTAATGCGGAAGATACCGATTTAAGTGAATTTGCGCTGGTGGATTTCGGTACACGACGTCGTTTTTCTAAAGCCGTTCATCATGAAGTTGTTGATTATCTAAAAGACAACATGCCTGAGTTTAAAGGTACATCTAACTACTACCTTGCATTTACACGTAACTTAACACCAGTAGGTACTCAAGCGCATGAATGGTTCCAAGCTCACCAACAATTAGCTGGTGAACTTGCCGATTCTCAGCAACTTGCATTAAATCGTTGGTTGCAAGAGTACCCAAATGATTTAGGTATTGCCCTTACCGACTGCATCAATATGGATGCATTCCTTCGTGATTTCGATAAGCGTTTATCAGAGCGTTTTGTTGGTCTTCGTCACGATAGTGGTGATCCAATTTCTTGGGGTGAAAAAGCTATCGCCCATTACAAGTCATTGGGTATTGATCCTAAAACAAAATCATTGGTGTTCTCAGATAGCTTAACGCTTGATAAAGCACTTGCAATCTTCAAACACTTCAACCATCAAATCAATGTGAGTTTTGGTATTGGTACACAATTAACGTGCGACCTACCCAATGTTAAAACACTAAATGTTGTTTTAAAGCTGACTGAATGTGAAGGTCGACCTGTTGCAAAAATCTCGGACGAACCAGGTAAAAGTATCTGTCGTGATGAGGATTATTTAGATCAGTTACGATCTGCGTTCAATCTCGCAAATCAATAACGATCTTATTTAGACATAAAAAAGGCGAACAACTCATAAATGGTGTTCGCCTTTCTTTTTGGTATTCAGCTTTAGCTGCAATAGAATCGCTATCCAATATTTTCTGTCGTAACTTACCCTAATCATTTACTGTTTTCGATTATTCTCGTTGTAGAATCGCTTCCATACCAAAATGGGTGTTGGTTAACATTAATGTATCATTACTAGTTAATTCAAATTCTGAATCATGCTGACCATCTTCATAAAGCAGAACTAACTGATTGTCTTCAATATAGTAAATGCCTCGATGCTCTTTTGATTTGCCTTTGTCATTCGACACTTCAGCCGAAAATAAAAAGTCAGGGCGAAGCGTTAGCGATAACTCTGAAATACTCTGATCGACATCTACGCCTGAGATTGCAGATGTTTTCCAGTTACCAGGCAAATTCTCAGGTGCGAGTTTAGTAAACCTAGCTCCATCTAAAACGAATTGGTTATAACTCAGCATATAAGTATGCATTTGATCTTCTTCATTTTCTGTCATGAAGGTAATGTTGGTTTCATCAATATTATACTCTCCAGCCAACTGCTCTATTTTTCCATCAATACGCAATAGACGCATAGCAAACTGATAATCTGATTTAAATTGAACATGCATTGCGCGGTAATTTTCACCTTCACTTTCTACACCAGCTTCTGTGCTACTAAACCAATACCAATTACCAAGTAAAAATGGGTAATCAAATTCTGTTATGTCATCAGCAATCGTTGGACGGCTAAATGTACTAAGCGCGAATAATACAACAATAAAGAATAGCTTTTTCATAGGCTTCCCCTGTTACCAGAACAAAGTGCTTGTACTTTAAAGCTAGTTGGGAAAGCTGTTTCGCGATGAAAAATATGTGAAAGATCACATTCCAATGTGCAACATGTCTTAGAGGTGAGATTGTTTCTGTAACTGAGAGGTAAGAAAAAAGCGCTCCGAAGAGCGCTTTATAATCAGCGTGTTGCTTTGCAATATTACTTTATTACTACGACTTAATTTTAGTTAAATCTACAGTAATATCGACCGCTTCATCTAGATACGCATCTGGCGCTTCGTAGTCTTTTGGCACAGCGTCTAAATCAGTAAATGGCTTTTCACCTAATGACCTCTGACGTTGGTTTAATCGAGCTAAACGTTCAGCATCTTCTTTATCTTGCTCAGCAATACGAGCCTTTTCATTTAACGAAATAGTATTGATATCTTTTTCCTTTTTATAGGTTTGGATATCTGACTCAATAAAACCAAATTCCATATCCTTCTTAATTCGTGTCAAGTGTTCTTCATTTAATTTAGGAAGAATTGACGAATAACTATGAAGTTGTTGGTATTTAGCTGGCTTAATGCTATCCCAAGGTAATGCATTGTCTTCAACACTCTCACCCGTTTCCGATGGATCAACCGCCGTAGGGAAAGAGATATCAGGTACAACACCTAGATTCTGCGTACTACCACCATTAATACGGTAGAACTTTTGAATCGTGTACTGAACATGACCAAGCGGCTTATCAAACAAATCATACAAATGGTTTAGTGAACGGTGTTGTTGCACAGTACCCTTACCAAATGATTGTTCACCAAGTACAACGGCACGACCATAGTCTTGCATTGCTGCAGCAAAGATTTCTGATGCTGATGCACTATAGCGATTAATAAGCACAGTTAACGGACCATCAAAGAAAACCTGATCATCTGAATCACTGTTTACTTTTACTCTACCGTAACTATCACGAACTTGGACAATCGGGCCGCTCGAAATAAACAAACCACTTAACGCTGTTGCTTCTGTTAACGCACCACCGCCATTGTTACGCAGGTCAATTACGATACCGTCGACTTTATCTTTGTTAAGTTTTACTAATTCTTTCTTAGTATCTTCAGATAGACCAACATAGAAACTTGGTACTTCGATAACACCAATTTTCTTGCCTTCAACAGTCTTCACTTCAGACTTAACAGCACGATCTTCAAGGCGAATTTTGTCACGTACAATTGTGACAGTGTAACTCTTACTATTCTTACCTTCAGGAAGAATATCAAGGATTACTTTCGACCCTTTAGGACCTTTGATTAATTGGACAACATCATCTAGACGCCAGCCAATAATATCAACAATCTTTTCGCCTTCTTGACCAACACCAATGATGCGATCACCTGCTGCTAATTTCTTAGAACCAGCCGCTGGGCCACCAGCAACAAGGGATTGAATCGTCGTATAATCATCTTTCACTTGCAGCACAGCACCAATCCCTTCCAAAGAAAGGTTCATTTCTGATTGGAATTGCTCTGCATTACGTGGAGATAAATAACTCGTATGAGGATCAACTTCACGCGAGAAAGCATTCATGTATAACTGAAATACATCTTCGCTATGAGTTTGAGTCAAGCGTTTTACTGCGTTGTTATAACGCTTGCCTAACGTCTCTTGGATTTCTTTCCAGTTTTTGCCCGCTAGCTTAAGATTTAACGCATCGTATTTAACACGTTTACGCCAAATTTCATTTAATTCAGCTTGATCTTTTAGTCACTCAAGTTTAGAGCGGTCAATAACAAAGTCTTCATCTTTATCGAATTTGATTTCGTTATTTAATTGCGAAAGGGCAAATTGATAACGTTCAAAACGACGTTGAAGTACTTTATTAAAAATATCAAAAGCACCTGATGTATCACCAGATTGCAACTGATCATCAAGCTGATTACGCCAACGTTCAAATTGCTTCACATCTGAAGCTGTTAGAAAGCTTTTGTTGTAGTCGAGCATTTCGATATAGCGATCGAATACCTGACCAGAGAATTTATCATCAAGTGAAAAGTGCTTGTAGTGTGAACGGGTTAAGCGTGATGCTACCCTTTTACTCGCCGTTGCATGTTGCTTTTCAGGTGCAAGTTGCGGCAAATCACTTAATGAATACTTAGCCTCAGAGGCTTGTGCTGAAGCTGCTAGCATCATGCCAGCAGCTATCAGTGAGAAACGTAATCGACAATTCATGCGTCGCGCATTCTCCTTTTATGAACGCAGGTGCTCCGCTTTAACAGCCATAACTAAACCGTTAGTTAAGCGAACACGCACATCGTCCTTGTTAATTTCAACAATAGTTGCAGGCATGTTACCAGAGCCCATATTCACTTGTACGTCTTTACCAACAATCACTTCGTCAGCGTTTAGTACACGTGTAGTCTCTACTGGCTTCTTATTAACTTTAGCTGTTTTTTGCTTAATGTTCTTTGGTTTAGCTGATTTTGTACGAGTTTTTTTAGCTTCGCCTTCTTTAGCAGCTTTAGCCATCGCTTGCTCTTTACGACGAGTACGTACTTTTGCTTTACTTTCTTCAAGAGCTTTAAGTGCGTGATCAACGTGCTCTTGTTCAAGTACGTCACACTCATTACCGTCTAAATCAACACGGCTTACACCAGCTTTAACGCCGTGAAGGTAACGCCAGGAAGATGTGTATTGACGTAATGCTGTACGTAATTGAGTTTTGCTTACCTTTGGATCTTCACTTAAGCGCTCAGCAAGATCTTGAAAAATACCGATCTTAAGTGGTTTAGCTTCACCTTCAATAGTAAAACATTTTGGGAAACGCTCAGCAATATATGCAATAACTTCTTTACTGTTCGTTAACTTTTCAGAGTTTTCCATGGACTTTCCTGACATAAACGAGATTTGCTCGCTTGTTGTGCTTTGTTCAAAAAGAAATAGTGTGGCTATTATAATTACCTATAAAGGAAAAACCACCGAAAGCATGAAATTAGAGTACTTTTTGTAGCGCTTCAACTAAAGAAACTAGACCTTGTTCATCATTTTGGTCAAATCTTGACAAATATGGGCTATCAATATCCAACACACCAATGCATTTTCCTCTAACATTTAATGGGATAACGATTTCTGACTGACTAACAGCGTCACATGCAATGTGCCCAGGAAAGGCATGGACATCATCAACACGTTGAACTTTGTCGTCTTTTACCGCAGTTCCACATACGCCCTTTCCAACCGGAATTCGAACACAAGCAGGTTTACCTTGGAACGGACCAAGTACCAGTTCATTATCCTTCAATAAATAGAAGCCAACCCAGTTTATTTGTTCTAACTCCATGTTCAATAACGCACTAATATTAGACATATTAGCAATTAAATCTGTTTCACCTTCAATCAATGCCACAGCCTGACAAGTGAGTCGGTCATAAAAAGAACGTGTATTTTCCATAGCATACGCCTTACATAATCGTTAAAATGAAATAACTTACTAATAATAGGAATCATTATCATTGTGAAGCATTCCCTCCCAACTATGATTAATTGGTCTTGGCTTTTTATGCAAGCCAAAAAACATCGTCCTCGACTGATCACAGCAAATATCATCGCTATTATTGCAACGCTTATTAGTGTTCCTATCCCTTTATTAATGCCTTTAATGGTTGATGAAGTGCTTCTGCATAAGCCAGCTGAAGGCATCGAATTTTTAAATCACCTTATTCCAACAGAATGGCAAACTGCGACAGGCTACATTTTATTAGTGCTGTTTCTTGTTGTGTTTATGCGCACTGTTAGCCAAGCGTTGAATATTCTGCAAAGCCGACAATTCACATTAGTATCTAAAGACATCACTTTTCACCTTCGTCAGCACTTATTAGATAAGTTAGGACGTATCAGCATGCGTCAGTATGAAGAAAAAGGCAGCGGTGGTATCACTTCTCACCTCGTTACTGATGTGGAAACCATTGATAAGTTTGTTGGTGATACCTTAAGCCGTTTTATTATTGGTTTGCTTACCGTGGTAGGAACTGCGGGAGTGCTGTTGTGGCTTGATTGGAAGTTAGGATTGTTCATTTTAGTCATCAATCCGATTGTGGTGTATGCCTCTAAGTTGATGGGCAATCGCGTTAAAAACTTAAAACGCCAAGAAAACCAATCTTATGAGAAGTTTCAGCAACGTTTAGTAGAAGTATTAGACGGAATTTATCAACTTCGAGCATCCAATCGTGAACGGGAATTCCTTGGGCAGTTAAAATCTCAAGCCAATGATATTCGCCACAGCGCTGATAAGTTTGCTTGGCAATCAGAGGCAGCTGGTCGAATTTCTTTCCTATTATTCTTAGCTGGCTTTGAAGTCTTCCGCGCTGCTGCGATGTTAATGGTGTTATTTAGTAACTTAACCATTGGTGAAATGTTGGCAGTATTTAGTTACCTATGGTTCATGCTTGGTCCAGTGCAAGAGCTACTGGGTATTCAATTTTCTTGGTATAGCGCATCTGCTGCCATGCAGCGCTTAAATACTTTGTTATCTCTTGAAGAAGAAGTACGTCCTACCGCGACGGTATACCCATTCAATCACAATGAAGCGATTGATATTAAAATCAGAGATGTTCACTTTTCATATGACGACGATAAAGAAGTGCTACGCGGTTTAAATCTTGATATTCCAGCAGGTAAACGTGTTGCTTTAGTGGGTGCATCTGGTGGTGGTAAATCGACCTTGATCCAACTGTTACTTGGTATTTACCAAAAACAGTCTGGTGATATTTATATTAACGGTCATACCATTGAGGATGTCAGTTATGAATCGTTACGTGAGCGAATGGCGGTTGTACTGCAACACCCTGTGCTATTTAACGATACGTTACGTCATAACTTAACCTTAGGTGGTGACTACACTGATTATCAATTGTGGAATGCACTAGAAATCGCACAGTTGTCAGATATGACAGAACGCCTGACAAACGGCTTAGAAACAGAGATTGGTCGCCAAGGTATTCGTTTATCAGGCGGTCAACGTCAACGTTTAGCCATTGCTCGAATGATCCTATCGAACCCAGATTTTGTGATTTTAGATGAAGCGACATCAGCGTTAGATACGTCAACAGAAGCAGCACTTCATAAAGCCTTGAATGAATTTTTAGCTGATAAAACCACATTGATTGTTGCCCACCGTCTTTCAGCGGTTAAACAAGCTGATTTGATCTATGTATTAGAAGATGGATTAGTAAGCCAATCTGGTACGCACAATGAATTAGTTAGCCAACATGGGTTATATCAAACACTTTATGGTTCAATTCAATCACCTAATGATGATGTAGAGCAAAGAGATCCACAACTAGCGGTGGCAAGACTCGGCACAAAATAATATAGTATCCCCTTCTTGACGCTCATGAGCTATCATTCACTCTGTTTTTATACACTTGTGAATTAATATTTCATGGGCGTTTTTATATCCCGCTCTTTTTACGAAGGAAACAACGTACTATGTCGACGGCCAGACGCTGCCCAGGTTGCAATTTACTCGTGCTTCCTGAAGTAGCTCATCACGGACAAAGTGCTTACTGTCCCCGTTGTCAAACACGTTTATATCGTGGGGGAACAGCAATATTTAATGCCGAGCTTGCCATTGCAGCAGCCGGGTTGATCCTTTTTATACCAACAGTTACTTTGCCTTTAATCACCATTCGATTATTTGGTCAGATGATCCCTGCAACGCTCCCATCAGGGGCAATCACACTTTCCGCATCCTTTCCCGGTGTCGCAACGTTAATTCTGTTTTGTAGTGTTATTGCACCACTGTTAGTAATGGGTGCAGTCTTCAGCGCACAATTTTCTCTGAAATTTCGTAAGTTTCATCTATTCAAACTATCAACCTGGATACTGCACCATTTAAAACAATGGGTCATGCTCGATGTATTCTTAGTTAGCCTTGCTATCGCTTGTTTTAAAGTCCAAGAAGTGGCTGATATTAATGTTGGATTAGGCTTATATTGCCTCATCACCATGCAGATATTGTTCTTAGTGCTGTTAACTCGTATCAGTGTTCGACGATATTGGGATGCATGGCAACCTGAAAATGAACATATTAGTGATGATTTAGATACCCTTTGCACAACTTGTCATCTAACCCAAGAACACCTTACTCATTGCCGACGCTGTAATAGTGCGCTGCATGATCGTATTCCCCATTCAATTCAAAAAACATGGGCATACTTGATCTCAGCCAGCATCTTCATTTTGCCTGCAAACTTATACCCTATTTCTATTTTCATGAATAACGGTAAACGTATTGAAGACACCATCTTCTCGGGTGTTGCTGAGCTGGTAAAATCCGGCATGACAGGCATCGCAGCCATCATCTTTATCGCCAGTATTATTGTGCCTATCGCCAAAATTATTAGCTTGGCTTACATCTTATTAGCAGTGCAATTTAAGCGAAATACCCGCCACCTTTTCAGAATGCGCGTTTTTCGTGCCGTCCACTGGATTGGGAAATGGTCCGTAATGGATCTTTTTGTTATTGCGATCATGGTTACATTGATAGACCGTGGTCAAGTTCTTGATTTCACGCCAGGTCCTGGGGCCATCGCCTTTGCCGTCGTGGTAGTATTAACAATGTTAGCAGCAGAAAGTTTAGATTCTCGCCTGATATGGGATAACTATGAACAACGATCCAAATAACGAACAACCCCACAAGGTGAATATTCGCCGTGATCGGGGGCTATCACCACTATGGCTATTGCCGCTACTCGCGTTAATACTAGCAGGTTGGTTACTGTTCAAAGCCGTCAATGAAGCTGGCGAACGTATTCAAATTCACTTTAACGATGCGGTAGGTCTCGTTGCAGGACGTACTACTATCCGTTATCAAGGTCTTGAAGTAGGTATTGTGCGTGATGTGAGCTTATCGAAAGATTTAAAAAGCATTTATGTCACGGCAGATATTTACCCAGAAGCGGTTAACATTTTACGTAAAAACACCCGTTTTTGGTTAGTAAAGCCAAAAGCATCAATTACCGGTATTTCAGGTTTAGATACTTTGGTTTCAGGTAACTACATTGCCTTATTGCCGGGTGATGGCCCTGAAGCAACCAAATTTACCGCGCTTGAAAACCAACCTGCAGATACCCCATTAGAAGATGGTTTAAAACTGCAATTAAAAGCCCCTAACCTTGGATCGATCAGTATTGGTTCGCAAATTTTCTATAAGAAGATCCCTGTAGGTGAAGTTTTTAATTACACATTAAGCGATAACAAAAAAGAAGTGGTGATCGATGCGCTAATCAAACCGCGTTACGCCAATCTAGTTACCGATAAAAGCCGTTTTTGGAATGTCAGCGGTATGCGTGCCGACATTGGCTTTAATGGCGTTGATGTGCAGTTTGAAAGCCTATCAGCATTAATTGCAGGTGCGATTGCGTTTGATTCGCCAGACAAAGGCACAGCCATTGAGCCTAATCACCTATTTAAGCTGTACCCTGATATCAACACCGCAGGTCGTGGTATTGCCATAACGATTGCACTGCCTGATAACAACAATATCAGCGATTCAGGCTCACCAATCATGTATCGCGGTTTGCAGATCGGTAAAATTACCGATGTTAGCCTAGACGATAAAACAAACAAGATTGTTGCTCATGCTGCGATTGAACCTAGTATGCGTGAATACTTAAACAGTGGTTCTCGTTTATTGCTCGAAGAAGCTGAAGTTTCACTCAATGGCGTAAAGAATATTGGCAACCTTGTTCGTGGTAACTTCCTACGTTTGATCCCGGGTAAAGGCGAAACAACCCGTAATTTCACCGCTATCACACGTGATGCATTAGAAGAACAACAACCGGGTGTTGCAACCTTTAAGCTGTATGCCGATCAAAGCTTCGGTATTAAACGTGGTACTAAATTGCGCTACAAAGGCTTAACGGTGGGTCGTATCACCAATGTTGAGCTATCAGGTGATCGTGTTGGTTTCGATGTATTAGTTCAGCCCGAGTACACTAATTTAATTCGTAGCAGTAGCCGCTTCTTCGTTGATGGTGGTATCGATGCGAGTATCACCAGTCGTGGTGTAGATGTCTCTATTCCGCCAGCCGATCAATTGATCAGCAGCGCAATCAGCTTTACTTCTGTTGGTAGCAGTAAAATTAACAAGAGCTACACCCTATTTAAAAACCGTAGCCTTGCAGATATTGCTGATGAAAAACTCAAAGGCTACAGCACTATTAACCTGTTTGCTGAAAAGTTACCGCCAGTATCTGAAGGTAGCCCTGTGCTATACCGTAACCTTCAAGTGGGTGAAGTTATCGACTTTGCACTACAAGATGATGGTGTGAATATTAAGCTAAATATTGAGAAAAAATACCGCCACCTTATCACTTCACGTACCGTATTCTGGAATCGTTCAGGCATTGAAGTAGAAGCTGGATTAAATGGTGTGAAATTGGTGACTGATCCTCTTTCAACCTTAATTAAAGGCGGCATTGCCTTTGATAATATGGATCAAGTTAGCAACCGTATTGGCTCAAAATACAAGCTCTACCCAAGCCTTAGTGATGCACAACACTTCGGACAATTGATCACACTTACCGCTAGCGATGCACGTTCTGTATCAAACAATACAGAAATCAAATTCCAAGGCGTTACCATTGGTCAAATCATCAATATCGAGCCTGATTTTCACAAAGGTAACGTAAGAATCCAAGCGCGCTTATACCCGAAATATGCCAAGAAAATTGCTAAATCAGATAGCTACTTCTGGGTGGTAAAACCTAAGATCAGCTTAAGTGGCAGTGAAAACCTAGATTCACTATTAAGCTCATACATCGCCGTTCAACCGGGTAAAGGTAAGTTCTATGATACGTTCAAACTGGGCTCTGCCGAATTGTTTAATTCACGAATGACCATCGTACTTGAAAGTGAAGAGCGTGGTTCAATCAGCGAAGGAACCCCACTGCTGTATCGTGATATTCAGGTAGGACAAGTCGTCAATGTATCCCTTGGTGATTTAGCCGATCGCGTTATCATCAAAGCCCAGCTTGAAAAGCAATACAGCCACCTTGTTCGTAAGAATACCGTGTTCTGGAACAAGTCAGGGGTGAATGTCGATATTGGTATTACAGGCGCTAATATAAAAGCTGGCACTTTTGATAGCCTGCTTCGTGGTGGTATCTCATTTGCTACACCTGAGCAACAGCCACTTGAACCGAAAGCGAAACCGGGGAAACACTTCCTATTACACAAAGAAGTGAACCCTAAATGGTTAACATGGCGAACAGCCATACCTGAGCGTTAAGATCAGATACACCATTACATCTGTAATCGGTAAAACACTAACCTATAAAAGAGCACTTCGGTGCTCTTTTTTTAATCCGCAATAACTGTTTATTACGCTTTGTATTAGCAAAAACTGCAATTCATACCAATCTGTTATAAAATCAGCGCCATTAGCTAGTTAATAGAGATCCTTCCCTTGCATCCGAATATCTATATCCCAGACGCATTCATCGATTTAATCAAGCAAACCATGCCTGAGCATTTAGACATCAATGAATTTATTGCATGTTGTAAAACACCTCTTCGTCGCAGCATTCGTGTCAACACACTAAAAATCAGTGTAGAGGATTTCCTTGCTCGTGTTGCAAACCGTGGTTGGACATTAACCCCTGTGCCTTGGTGTGATACAGGCTTTTGGATCGAACGTGAAGATGAAGACAGTGTATCGCTAGGCAATACTGCAGAGCACATGGTAGGTCTATTCTACATTCAAGAAGCCAGCTCCATGATGCCAGTTACCGCATTATTAAAAGATAACGATGCGTTAGATTGCGTGCTAGATATGGCATCTGCACCGGGCTCTAAAACCACTCAAATTGCCTGTGCCATGCAAAACCAAGGTGCGCTGGTGGCAAACGAGCTAGCTGCAAGCCGTATTAAAGTACTGCACTCAAACCTGCAACGTTGTGGTGTTTACAATGCTGCACTTACCCACTTTGATGGTTGTGTATTTGGCACATGGGCACCAGAAGCGTTTGATTCAATCTTATTAGATGCACCATGTTCTGGTGAAGGTGCTATCCGTAAAGATGACGATGCAATGGCAAACTGGAGCCTAGCCTCTATTGAGGAGATCGCTGAAGTTCAACGCAACCTGATTGTTAGTGCATTCCAAGCGCTTAAAATTGGTGGCGTTATGGTGTATTCAACCTGTACCTTAAACCAAAGTGAAAACCAAGAGGTTTGTCATTTCCTAAAAGAAAAGTTTGGTGATGCTGTTCAATTTGAACCGCTAAACGATCTGTTTAATGGTGCAGAAAAGTCATTAACAGAAGATGGCTTCCTTCACGTATACCCACAGATCTTTGATAGCGAAGGTTTCTTTGTGGCACGTATTCGTAAACTGGCACCAGTAGAAACGGATAAAGTGAAAAAGCGCATGGGTAAATTCCCATTTAGCCAGCTAAAAGATAAAGATCAGCAAGACATTGCTAAGCAACTAAAGCAAGATTTAGATATCACACTACCAACACAGCATGATGTGTGGCTACGTGACAAAGAAGTCTGGTTATTCCCTTCCGAACTGCAAAGCTTAATTGGTGAAATCCGCTTCCAACGTATCGGTATCAAACTGGCAGAGCAACACAAAAAAGGTTACCGCTGGCAGCATGAAGCGGTAATGACACTGGCTTCTGGCAACGAATCTACCGCAATAGAACTGAATGCTGAACAAGCCAAAGAATGGTTCATGGGACGTGATATTCGCCCTGAAATCCCAGCGGGTAAAGGTGAAGTGATCGTCACTTACCGTGATTATCCAATCGGCATTGGTAAATGGGTTAGCAATCGAATTAAAAACGGTTTACCACGTGAATTAGTGCGTGATACCAACCTTTTTGATATCTAACACAAAAAGCGTTCATCATCGTCGATCTTGCGTTAATTGATAGTTTAATTATCTGCCAAACTGGAAAAAGACCATTATTCAACTAACATTGAAAGTGTAATCAAACTCCATTTACTAACCAGTTAGCGCAAGGCTCTTACGAGAGCCATTCCCCTAGGCCCGAGACAGGAGTCGTTTCGGGCTATTTTTTGCCTCGTTTAACACCTTTCTAATTACGGTATCAAGGTAACATTTCTGAAACCTTAAAGCGTTTTTTTACTGCTTGATCTCTCATCTTTAAAATCCGTGACTTTTCAATCTTCTGTTTCTTATCTTTGATAATAAAAACACAGAGATACCATCAATAACTATTATTAAAATCGTCATTATTTAAGGAGCAGTAAATGAAACAGAACCCGTACAACGAACAGGACGCCGATCGTTGTGAAATATGGGACATGCTAGTAAGTCGTGATATCAACGCTTATTGTCATGCCGACTGGTCCAAAGTAGAAAATGACTTCGTAACGTCTGAATTCTTTGCCATCAACGCTAATAAAAATCCAGATCCAAGCCGTTGGACATTGTCATTCCCATCACTTGAACTTTATCGAGACGAATGGCTGCGACAAGCTCTGCATTCACAACAAACCGAATATGCTGAGTGTTTAGAGGAGGCGATACATCGTGCTACCACGCTTAATGAAATCACCATTGATGGCGACAGAGCCTTAGCACGCAAGCAGTTTAACGGTGCGATTAAACGCCGCGACAACGAAAATGAAGTACTGCTTTGGCAAACTTTGTATTACCTAAAACGCACCATTGAAGGTTGGAAAATCTGCGGTTTTACAGGCTATCTGCCCTACACTCAATAACAATTAACCGCGCCCTACAAACGGTCAATTTGGTTAAAACAGACATAAAAAAACCGAGCATCATGCTCGGTTTTCTATTAATCAAAGATAAACAATGATTAGTGTTTGTGTGCAACGATTTCTGCTTTCTTAAGCTCTTTAACCGCTTTGCTTACTTCACGGCGCTCTTTAGAAAGCTCAGCACTGATGATGATGTGATCATCAACACGATCTTCGTAATCGCCTTTCATATTTTCAACGATTTCAACGATTTGGTCGTGGCTCATGTCAGCTTTGATGTAATCCATCAAGTTTTCTAGCAATTCTACACGCTTACGGTTGTCACGGATTTTACGATCGTTGTCTAGGATTTCGCGTTTTAGTTTGTTTTTACGACGTGTTTGACGAACGAGTTCAAGGATGTTGTTCATTTGTTGTCCTTAGTCTGAAAAATAAAACCTTGTGAAACTGATTTAATGCAAGGGATTAGGAATAATGCACTTCCTAGTACATAACCGTCGAGTCTCAGTTTATTGCTGAAATCGTTATATCAGAAAGTCATTCGAAAACTCAAGCAATACTCATGATTAAATGCTCAATGATGATTCTATGAACACCTCCCCGTGTTTCTCGCTTAAATATCGCACGAATCACTCACCTATTTCTTGATATTTTTCAATAAACAGACTTATTTTTACTGATAAATATGACAATTAAACAACATATGTAACCGACAATAATAAAGCAGCATCTTCTGTGAAATTAACCACAAAAAAAGCCTTAATATATTTGCAATTAGCATAGCAACGCCTACTCTTGAATTAGACCAGTACTCGCTTACAACAATGCAATCTGAAGAAGGATAGCTTCATCGAAGTGTTCAAGCTCAAATAGCGTCGTAACTCGATATTGGCAACACAATGTTTGATGTAAAAGTTGATTCAGGAGAAAACATGTCAAAAACAACAGGTACCGTTAAGTGGTTTAACGAAGAGAAAGGTTTTGGTTTTATCACTCAGGATAACGGCGGTGCTGACGTATTTGTACACTTCCGTGCGATTACTGGTGATGGCTTCAAGACCCTTGCTGAAGGTCAGAAAGTTTCATTTGAAACAGAGCAAGGTCCAAAAGGACTTCAAGCAGCAAATGTTGAAAAAGTATAATTAAATACTTTATTACGCTTAGCGTGAACCAACATCATTTTAATAAAGGGTCGTAAAGGCCCTTTTTGTTGCTTATAAAACCTCCCCAATCGCCTCTTTTGTTACCACAAAATTCTACCAAAGCCTCAATTTTCAATAAAAGTGCAAGGTTAAAACGCATTTATATAGATTGATAATATAAACAGATAAGCAATTATAGTGTTAAGCAAAGCCGTTAAATTTATAGAAAACAGATTTCATATTGATTATTCGCTGTTTTTTTGTAATACGGCTCACATTATCTATTTATAGACAAGTAACTTACTTGCTCTTTAAAAGGGAAAATGGCTTAATATCAGCGTCCTGCAGAGCAGGCCTATTTATGCAACAAAGTGAAAGGAAAAACTTCGATACACTGTTCTAACGTACACAGTTGTCCTGAAGCGCTTCAATATTCTTTTGTACATAAGTAACACATTTAAATTATTTTCAGGAGACATCGCATGTCTAAAGCAACTGGTATCGTTAAGTGGTTCAACGATGAGAAAGGTTTTGGTTTCATCACTCAAGATAACGGCGGTGCTGACGTATTCGTACACTTCCGCGCTATCACTGGTGAAGGCTTCAAATCTCTGAAAGAAGGTCAAAAGGTTTCTTTCGACGTTGAGCAAGGCCAAAAAGGTCCTCAAGCTGCTAACGTAGAATCTATCTAATTCTACAACGAACAGTTGAAGAAGTAAGGGTATCTAAAGGTACCCTTTTTTATTGCCTGTCATATCACTAACAACAGGCAGCAAATCAGATCATACCAATGCGAACGGCTACATTAACGGCTTAAACGCATCTTCAAACGTGGTGAGCCACAACCAAAATAGTTATCTTCCTGCCCAACCACTACAAATCCTAATGACTCATACAGCTTTAATGCTTTGTTATCAGGATGAACCGTTAACCAAATACAATTGTAATCCGCTAACTGTGCTAAAGCCTCTTTTAACAGCGCCTTGCCAACACCCTGACCTTGCATCTTAGTATCAACCGCAACACCTAAAATCCACGCTTCACGAACATCCTCATTCGCAGCAGTAAAGCTTGGGCTAGCCAGCACATAACCGACGACTTCTTGGGATTGCGTTACGGCAACTAAAAAGCCATTTGACCAACAGTCATACGCTTGTCTGAAGAAAAAATCAGGATAGCTATGTTCACCAAACAACTCACGCTCTAATAAATAAGCAGCAGTAACATCAGCTTTCTCAGCTTTACGAATGTGATACGTCATATACTCACACTTCCCTTTCAAATTTTATCCATTAAAAAACCAGCCGACTTGCCGCTACTTTCGTAACCACAATGTAAAGGCTGGTTTTACGCAGAATAGATTAAAAGAAATCTATTACTTGTCAGCGCGGCTCATGAACTTTTGTTCAGCCGTGTTAACTTTAATCTTTTCACCGTTCGCGATGTATTCTGGAACTTGAACTACTAGACCAGTTGTTAGTGTTGCTGGCTTAGTACGAGCACTTGCAGAAGCACCTTTGATTGATGGATCTGTTTCAACGATAGTTAGTTCAACTGTCGCTGGAAGTTCGATTGCAACTGGCGCGCCATCAACAGTAAGAACTTCGATACCTTTAGTATCTTCAGTGATGAATAGAAGCTCTTCAGCGATTGCTTCTTTGTTGAATACGTATGGAGTGTAATCTTCATCATCCATAAATACGTATTCTTCGCCATCGATGTAAGAGAAAGACGCTTTAGTACGACGGAAATCAGCTAGGTTAACGTTCTCGTCAGCTTTGAAGCTAACATCAGACTTAGTACCTGTTGCTACATCGTAAATACGCATTCTGTAAAGACTTGCGCCAGCACGACCACTAGGCGTTAGCTTACTGATTTCTTTAACAAGACCTACTTTACCGTTAATTTCAACAGCAGCAAATTTTTTAATTTCACTAGCCTTTGGCATGATCAAAATTCCAAAAAAAAATAGTTGAGAGAAATTACACCAAGATAGAGATTTATAGCAAGTGTTATAATAGTACAAATACCATTTTTTTGCGTTTGCTCCCTAGCCTTGTTCAAAGCTTAAACAACCGCTATTTCAAGCCCTTCTCATTCCATCAAATACCTGATTTCACAAAGTATTGAGAGTAACAACACAGTAAACTTTCAGCGCCATTATTTTTACATAACAACACATGAAAACGTTAAACAGCAGCCATTGTACTGAGCGTCTTATAAATCCAATCAATCACTCACGATTATTTAAATATTAACTGTAATAATTAAATATAAATCCTCGCAAATCGCAACAAAACGCTACATACCTGAACCAAAGCAATACAGAAATAAAACAACATAACTACAACTTGAATCACTATTTTCTGCACGTTAGCATTCGGCAAAATTATCAAACAGCAATAATTAATAGCGTATATAACTTTATTATTTTCATCGCTTATATCATCGTATTAACAAGTAAAACGGTTTTTAATGTTACAAATAGCACTACTTCTTCTAGGCTCTAGTTTCGTAAAAAGAACACTACCTTATTTATTACCACTCTCCCTTATATGGGGGGGTATCGGTATGGCTATTTTTATTGATGGAATTGACGGCGTCATCTTTGATGGTTTTTGCTATTTCATCTTACTTGAAAGCATAACGACATTAATGATCACCCCGACAGTATTTGGGTTTCAACGAAACATTATCTTAGTTAAAGGTGCTATTTTTCTATGCGGTGCCATTGTGGCATTAATAAATGTGAAATCGAGTAATATCTTACTCTCACTAGCATTTGGGCTTGTTTACTTTGCTGTGGGAGTTTTTAATATTTCATCAGCTGTTGTTGTGCGCTTTAGTCATTGGAAAAAGGCTATTTTGTGGGGCTTCGTTCAGATTGGATACTCCCTTTTCCTGCTTATGAATAATGACCATGTGATCTCATACGTTCTTGGTTTTATTATGATCACTGGGAGCGTAAGAAGTGTCTATTTTCTGTTCAGGGTTTATTTTTCAAAAAATAACAGTGCTATTTATCCTCTATTAAATAACAACACTAACGTAAACAGCTTAAATATACTTGCTGGTTCACAGCGTACTCATCATGATTTACCACTTACAATACATATATGGACGCCAGAAGGCTCAGCAGAAAACCCATATATTCCAAGACCGATCATTAATCGTTATATCGCTGCAACCGATATCACTGGGGTTATTTCAACAGGACATGCCGCTGTAGAGGTAGGTAAAGATCTGTATATCAGCTTATACCCAAAAGATGAGATCGAACGTTCGCCCTCTGAATTTATAAACACCTTAAAAGCGATCCCTGAAAATAATGTCGCTGGACGTTATTTGCCAGATTACCAATCAGAAGTCGCTGAATGGTGTGAATCTAATATTCAGATCCAATTTAACAAATATAACCGACATACATTAGAGCAGTTTTGGCAGCAAAATAGCAGTAAGCCTATTTACAATTTGACCTCGAATAACTGTTCAAGCAATACCGCATACGCACTAGAAGCAGCGTTAGATAGCGTATTGCATGACAATAATCCAAGCATGTTGACGCTAATAAAGCTGATGATAAAACCTGAGCTATGGCTTGCTGCGCAAATTCGTCACAGAGCCATCATGATGGCTTGGACACCAGGTTTAACAATGGACTATAGCCGAACGCTACAGACCATTGTTCATCCAGTCACCGTACCTTGGTATCAATGCAACCTCTTGCAAAAATTACCATTACGACACCTTAAATCGGCGATTATTCGCCACTAAACGAGTAACAGAAATGAATAATGTATATGTGATTTTATTAATTTCTATCATCGCCGAAACCGTAGCCACAACAATGATGAAAGCATCAGAAGGTTTCACTCGCCTTGTACCAAGTATTGCCGTGGTTATCGGTTATGCGATTGCTTTTTATGGCTTATCACAAGTCGTCAAAACTATGAACATTGGTATTGCTTATGCGATATGGGCAGGAAGCGGTATCTTTCTGGTATCCCTACTTTCTTATTTTGTGTATCAACAAAAGCTCGACCTACCAGCACTCATGGGGCTGGCACTGATCGCCGCAGGGATCATTGTCATTCAAGCGTTTTCTAAATCTGTGGTTCACTAAAACCAAAACTCACAAAAAACAATGGCTTCATATTAATAACAATAATGAAGCCAGCAAAACATCCTCACAACTTACGCCATCATCACTAAGCTCAACGCAATAGAAAGCATGATGATCCCCACTGCAAATTCCAACACCTTCCACGCATTTGGGCGTTTAAATAATGGTGCAAGAAAACGAGCCCCATAACCAAGTGAAAAGAAGAACACGAACGAAGCTGTTACCGCCCCTAAGCCGAAGTAAAACTCATGGGGTTGATATTGGGTAGAAATAGAGCCAAGTAGCACTACCGTATCTAAATACACATGGGGATTGAGCCACGTAAACGCTAAACACGTCAGCACCGCTTTGATTAACGAGCCTGATGATTGCTCTCCTGCCACCAGCGCATGATCCTTCGTAAATGCAGATTTAAAACTCAACAAACCATAAACAGTTAAGAATATCGCACCGCCATAACGCGCAATGGTTTCAACCTCAGGGTACTTATTCACAATTACCCCAAAGCCCGCAACACCGAAGCTAATAAAAATCGCATCCGACAGCGCGCACACCAAGCAAATGATAAAGACATATTGATTCTTCAGCCCTTGCTTTAGTACAAACGCATTTTGAGAGCCGATAGCGAAAATTAAAGACAGACCAAGAGAAAAGCCAGCAAGAAAGGTAGACATAACAACAACAGATCCCTGTTAAGCATTAAATAAAAGCACATCCCTATCCGCTAATTTATAAAACACTTAACAAAATTACTAGAGTTCTAACCATTTATAGTCCCTCTTTATACACTGACAGAGCATAAATCATCTGCCAAAACCACAGATATGGTTGTTTTTTATACAAAACAACCGCTAACCATCACCTGTAGCAATAAAAACAGTAAAAAAACGGATATCAAATAAAGGCGTTAATAATCAAATAATTATTAATGAAACACAACAAGAAAACAAATAAATCGACAAATAATTATCGTTTTTCAATAATTATTTATTTCTTTATTTAAAATACATCGTTATAGTGGCAACCGAATCGCAACACAGACAGACAAATCATTAGAGGTATAAAAATGAAAAAAGTTTTACTGCTATTAGCACTAGGTTCGGTTTCTGTTTTCGCTAACGCAGCACCTGCTGCAAAACATTCAGAGCAAATGCTGGCACAAGTAGACAGCATCACAGTGTATTCAGGTGAAAACGTTACTACCCAAAAAGAGCCTTTAAAAACTATCAGTAAGTCGGTTGTACCAAGCTTTGAGAAATGTGCGGTTTACCTACCAAAAGGTGCATCAAAAGCGAGCACTACTATCACCCTAACTCGCAGTGATGATGGCAAACTATCGCTAGACTGTGCTGGTCAGTAGATAGATACCAATAAAAAATACCGACCTTTTGGGTCGGTATTTTTGTATGGGAAATGATTAGCTCGTAGAGTATTTGAGCAAAAATTAATTAAGTAGATCGATATTAGGAAAAATAAGAATAACGCTCGCCTTCTTTTCGATATCATCATTCATGATATTTACTTATATAAGGTGACTTGGACTTGTTTAAGACTTCTGACAAATATTAGCTGTGCAAGGTACATTCCTATTTGACATATTTTTATTCATATATATTAAGGACCTTATTTCTAATTTGATCTGGAAGTGAATATATTTCTGCTGATATATGCTCTAGTGCAGCATAAGGCTTACCACCAAAACCTCTAGGCATACCTAGCTCCTCTTCAATGTCATTTACAAATGTTACTGACGAACCATAAGTAACATCAATTGCATCTTCTATTGCTTGAGAAGCTGTATCTGACGTTGCTCTTGCATTAGCATCTTTATGTGCCTGATGGTCAATGTCATAGACAGCAACATACGGAATTTTAAACTTATTTAATAAGTTACAGTACATTGGAATGTTGTTCTTGGAGCCGCAATCAATAACCGAGTAATCATGTTTAAAACAACCTAAACTTTGAGCAATAAATGGAATTACCGTCTTTTCAGTTGCACCTTCAGCAAGTATGACTTTCTTTGCAAAAAACAACTCACTACGATCAGGGTTTATCCAATAACTAAGATTAAAATCTTTTTTACCATTACCAATGAATAACTCCTCTTCACATTGGCACGCCTTAGTGCCAACCTCCACGCTTTCTTTACGAATAATGCAAATCGATTCGTATTTGCTTAAATCTATTAACGAAGCAGAGTGTGTACAAAGAACAACTTGCACTCCTGTTGAATTAGACAATAACGTTAATGATTCTAACAGCGCTCTCTGAGCCTGTGGATGTAAGTAGAGTTCTGGTTCTTCAAGAACAAAGAACATCGACTGTGAAGAAGAGCGCCCAGCTGTTTCACTATTCTCTTGTTCATTCCTCAAGATATCGGCTAAAGTCTTAATTAGTGCAAAACTCAAAGCTCTCTGTAAACCATTACCCTTTCTGGAAACATCCGTTTTACAACCATCATTAACCCAGACTTGAGTGTTTGTTTTGAAAACATCTTCTACGTTTGGTGGCAATACTTCTAGTTCAACTTCAGATCCCCAACTAGTTAATTGTTCATTTAACTTGGCTTCAAATTCTCCTAACTGTATTGGTCTCTGAGTGTTTGGGTTACCCTCGGGATCCTGTTTGTTTAATAAGCTAAACAATGAAGCAACAGTTTCTTTAGCCTCAGCCCACCCCGCACTATTAGCTGAAATATCAGAAATAATCCTACCGTATAATTTGCTAAAGAGACTACTACTATTGTTGGAGTAATCATCCGATGCAACTTTTACGGCAGGTATATAGAAAACATCACCAAATATCCCTTTAGCTACATTCTTAGCACCCATAAAATTCGTTGTTTCTAATGCATAGTTAAACTCTAAATCAGCCTGATTTGCTTCTATGTACTGTGCTTGAGCGTCTTGTATATTAGCTTTAGTAATTCTTCCACTTGGAGGGAGTAAATCATAAAACTCTAGTCCTTCAGCAACGCTGCGCGTCGTATATGAAGAAGCATTTTCTTCCTTTAACCACTCAAAGACTGGTGATTGAGTGTAACCTTGATAGGTTAATGAACCACCTTTAGTTGCTGTTCTTCTAACTTTAATTTTTTTGTCTGCCGTTACATACTTCGCAAAAGTAGATAATTCGCTTTCAACCAAGTCATCAAAAGTCACTTCCACATAAAGTTCATCTGAACCATCATTGAAGTCCAAATCTTGAAACTTTATCTCACCAAAAAAGAATAGGATTGCATTTAAAACATTTGACTTGCCGTGATTATTTTGACCAATGAGAATCATCAAGTCTTGAAAGTTAATACTAACATCTTTGATCGAACGCCAATTTGATATTTGTATTTCGCTTATTTTCATCGTTACCTCAAATATTGAAAAATAAAACTGAATATTAATTGGCACTCTTACTTTCACGCCAAGAAATGCCTACAAAGCCATACAATAATAATCAATTTAATTCATAAGGATAATGAGATTGATTGTATTAATTTGTTTCAAAGTGTTTATTGGGAACGTGGAAAGTAAGAAATGGATTTAATCAGTCTTATTAAATACAAACTGAAACATTAAATCATTTAACTATCAATTAGTTATAAGTTTACCTCTGTTTTTAACAAAAAATATTTCTTATTAAAAACAGAACTCACGCAATAAAATCACCACGGATCATTAAACTGTTTATATATGCAGTCAATATAACTAATCCAAAATCGCGTTAATACGATATGAATGAGTAAAAGGTCTAACGCATAAAGGGGCAGTAATGTTTCAGTCTGAACGACTCAAACGAACATGGACAGAAACTATTTAGGCAGTTTGCTCTATTTAGGCTAGTAGGTATTAAGAGTAACACCGCTTTAATCGTCAAAAATAATGAACATAGTAAACAAAAGCCAACTGTTTTTTGTCCATTCATCAAAACCTTGTTAGAAACCATAGTCTCGTTCTACTTTTGAAATACGAACCTTAAATGACTCATACCATAATTTACGATAGGTTTTTTGAGCCTCTTGATGCTCAGTATTAGCTTTCCAGTTTTTAATAGACTCCAAATCAGCCCAGTAAGAAACTGTAATACCTACATCTTCTCTTGCTGATTCTGCACCTAAATACCCTGGTTGCTGTTCAGCAAGCTCAATCATCCTATTTGAAGTTTCTCCATAGCCATTATCGTCCGCAGTGCGAACTGAAGTAAAAATAACAGCATAATAAGGTGGCTTTGGGGTATTAGCTAAAAGTGTCATTAAAAGTCCTGAGCATATAACATTGATTTATTTGTTATGAATTGTTCTACGCATTACGTAAACTTGTAAAAGTATTAACAATAACAGAGATATTATACTCAATATAATCGTTCATATTATGAGCTTGCTAGCACTTTCTTACACCTACAGATTTGAAAGAAAATGTTAAAAGTAAGAAATGTATTTAATCAGGTTTCTTAAATACAAACTGAAATATTAAATTATTTAACTATCAATTAGTTATAGCTTTACCTCTGTTTTTAACAAGAAATATTTCTTATTAAAAACAGAGGTAAAGCTATAAAATCACCACGTTTCATTATAACTATTGATATATACAGCAAATAAAACCAATCCAAAATCACGTTAATACGATATGAATGAGTGTTTGATCTAACTCATAAAGGGGCACTTTCGAGCTTGAAAGTGTTACGGGCAAACGACTTTCACAAAAAGCCACCGACTTTCCTTAAAGTGGTAGCTTTAATTCATTCTTTTATGAACTCATGGCATTTGCTTCATCAATAACGAACATGCCTAGTTTATTAAACATCATCCGTGTATCTCACAATCCTCATTTAACTCTCCTATTCCACCAGCAAAATTAGCCGTGAGATAAATTCCTCGCTACACTGTTTCAAACTAATACAACAAGGAAAGTAAACGATGATCGAGAAAGGCCAAACATTACCAGCCGCAGTGCTAAGTGAACTCACACATGACGGCATGGTGAAACACGATACCGCAGAGCTTTTTGCCAACAAACGTGTTGTGCTGTTTGCTGTACCAGGGGCATTTACTCCTACTTGCTCTGAAGCCCATTTACCGGGTTATGTGGTGCTAGCTGATGAGATTAAAGCAACGGGGGTCGACATTATTGCGTGTGTTGCTGTTAACGATGCCTTTGTCATGCAGGCTTGGGGCGAGGCGCAAAACGCATCTGAAATTATGATGTTGGGCGATGGTGATGCTAGCTTTACTAAAGCGTTAGGGCTTGAGATGGATACCGAGAACTTCGGTGGTATTCGTTCTCAACGTTATGCAATGGTTGTTGATAATGGCGTGGTGACTCAGCTAAACGTTGAACAGCCAAAGCAATTTGAAGCAAGCAAAGCGGAAACGATTCTAGCAAACCTGAAGTAACGTAATAAGGCTTTGAATATCAATGATATGGTTCAGTGTGGTGAGCACTGAACCATTTTTATATTTATCCTACTCTTGATAGCGACACCCAACGATTAATCGCTCGGTTTAAGGGCATGAATAGCATCAGATACTGATACAAATTGGATCTTGATTAAACACACTTCGGCAAAACTAAACTCATGGGCTTGAATGAGTGCTGTCACTTCTTCCACTGTCAATTGTGTGTTGTTGTTGATCAGCTCGGCACTCGTGTTGTTGATGCTAATTGAATAACTAAAACCCTGACTATCAATCACATAATCATCTTGACTAAAGATCAGATCCTCACACTCGCTCAATAATTGCTGCTCTGAGTCGAGATAAATCAGCTCGTCATCACCATCTAGTTTTAATATACAGGGCCAATTGACCATGAGTGTCTCCATAACTCTGCTAACACCATATTTGCAAGCAAGGCTAGCAAGTGATCGTCTTAAACAAATTGATAACGATAACATTGTTATTATCAGCCACCTACTCTATTGATATTAATCTTAGTTATTAGTACATTCATGCCACTGAGAACAGGCTTTCATAAATCTTGAGTCAACAAATATTCTGCTTTTACTGCTCTGTTATCGAATAAAAATGTCTTGTTTATATAATTTTTTCTTATTGGAGTATGTTAAATTTTTGTGTGATAAATACGCTTTAAACATGTTAAATAAGGATTAAACATGAAAGCGCTCTGTCTCTTAATATCATTGTTTGCTTTTTCTTCATCAGCTTACTCATCCAGTTTATTTAATGTTGATGAATCGCTATCAACCGTCAGCTTTGCTTCTATAAAATTACAATATGTTGTAGAGCCTGCCGTAATTAATAAAGTTACTGGACACATAGATAAAAATGGGGATTTCATTTTTAACTTGCCATTAAGAGAGCTAAATACAGGTATTCCTATTCGAAATGAGCGTTTAAACACACTTTTCTTTGATTCAAAATCCTTTCCACAAATACAAGTTAAAGGAAAAGTGGATATAGATATTCTCAAAGCAGACAAGGCTATTTTACAAAAAAACATCCCCTTTTCTGTTGAGATCTTTGGAACAAAAAATAACGTAAAGGCATTAGTTAACATTGTTAAAGTTGGCGACAACATTGCAATTTCAAGTGCTAAACCCGTGATTATTTCTGCTTCCAACTATTTGATTCCAGCAACTCACTTAACTAAATTAGCTGAAACTGTTGGAGGCATTGCTATTTCAAACACGGTACCAGTATCTTTCTCACTCGTTCTTAATAAATGATATCTGTTATTAAGCAGCCCCTTCTCTTTATATAGCTAGTTACAAGTGCAATATTGAAAAAAGCAGACCATGAACTTAAGGGGTTTATGGTCTGTCTCTATCAACAAACATTCAACACTCATACAGTTAGCTTATGTATGCTTTATGAGAATTTTTAGAAACTAAAAAGATCTCGTAACATGTTAAAAAAAGGCAACTATTGGCTTAAAAGAGTTATTAAAGATCCCTTCTCGCATTTCCTTATCGCTGGAACTCTGTTGTTTATTTGCTATTCGCTATACCATTCATCGGCTTCCGTGAACACCATTTCAGTGACACCGTCACAAGTTACTCAACAAAGAAAAGACGATACGCTTTACTTTGGCTCACCACCGTCAAAAAAAGAATTAAACAAAGACATTAACCATGTGGTGTTAAAGCAAATGCTATCTCAGCAAGCTTTAAAATTAGGCTTGGAGAAAGGCGATCCGAACTTAAATGAAATGTTGATGCAGCGCTACCTGTCTTACGTGTCGCAGTTAGCCAAGATCAACGCAACTAATACGAGCTTATTACACCAATACTATTTAACGCATCAAGCGCGTTATAAACATCCCGATATGTACTCTTTGTGCTATCACTTTTTAACACCGCAAGAAGTTCAACACCCTATTTCGACTATGGATTCTCAGCAATGTTTAACTGATGTGAGTAAGCAAGCATTACTGGCAAAGCTGGGTACAAAAACAGTAGACGCATTAGCAGCACTAGCACCCAACCAATGGTCAACACCGATTGATACTCCTTTTGGTGCGATAGCAATAAAGGTACTCGATTATCAGAAAGCAGGCGTACTGAGTTTTAAGCAGGCCAAACAACAATTAGCACATGATTTTGCCCGCGATGATGTTAATAGCAAAATAGCCGCCGTTATTAAGCAATATCACATAGCATTACCCGCAGGTTCAGACTTTACCGTTAACA
Organism: Photobacterium leiognathi; assembly: GCF_030685535.1. Lineage (NCBI taxonomy): Bacteria > Pseudomonadati > Pseudomonadota > Gammaproteobacteria > Vibrionales > Vibrionaceae > Photobacterium > Photobacterium leiognathi. The sequence continues at coordinate 1,718,802 of NZ_CP131601.1, forward strand.
CAAAGACACTATTAAACAATGTATAAGCACATCTCTTATTTTATACGGCGCTTAATTGTCGGCACAGTCGTTGGCGTCATGCTTTCGGTAATAATGACACCTCTGGCAATGGCGCATCCTTATCAACCCTCGGTGGGTTTGATCACACAGTTGGATAATCAACAATATAAATTGGCATTAAAGCTTCCGGTGATTGCAGGTGAACATACACATATAACACCAACTTTACCTAGTGGCGGTACGGTACGTTTATTGTCATCAAAACGAAGTGACAATGGTTTCGGAATGGATGAACAAGATTATTTGCTGCAACTTAAAGCGAATGCATCATCACCGACTCTTGTATTTAACGGGCTAAAAACAGGTCAGCTACTTACGCAGTTAACGCAAAAAGACGGACAAGTCAGTACACTTGCGCTGTATAAAGGACATAACCGCCTTCATTTAACCGATAAGATCTCGATTTGGACAACAACAAAGCTATTTGTCACCTTAGGCATCACCCATATATTAACGGGGATTGATCACCTAATGTTTGTGGCGGGATTATTGTTATTTACTCGCAATTTTAAAACCTTCTTAAAGTACCATTACCTGTTTTACTTTAGCCCACAGTATTACGTTAAGTTTATCTGCGCTTAATCTGGTACACATTCCAGAACCCCCAGTAGAAACGGGAATTGCACTGAGTATTTTGTTTTTGTGTTATGAGCTTACTCGCCCTTATGATAAACAACATCCAACATTAAGCCGAAAGTTTCCGTGGCTCATTTCGTTTTCCTTTGGTTTGTTACATGGGTTGGGGTTTGCCAGCGCATTAAAAGAAGTAGGATTGAGCCAAACCAGCATTCCGTTAGCCCTCGCCTGTTTTAATATTGGGGTTGAGATCGGGCAGTTGATCTTCTTATCGTTTCTTATCGTGCTATTGAAATTGTGCGCAAAAGTGCCTGTATTTCATCATAAGTTGTTTCAAAAAGTGCCTTTATACACCATGGGGATCATGGCTTCTTTTTGGTTTATTCAACGGGCGTACATTATGTTTCATGTTTTATAGTGGAAGATAAAACGTAAACAAATATTGTATTTTTGCTGCTAGCTTGCATTCACCAATACTGTAATAGTGGCAAGACAAGAATAAAAACTGAAGTTAGTAAAGGAAGTCATCATGTATATTGCAATGAACCGTTTTAAAATCCGTTTAGGCTCAGAACAAGAATTTATCGATATCTGGAAGAACCGCGACACCTACCTAGATACCGTACCGGGTTTTCAATCATTTAACTTGCTTCAAGGTACATCAAACGATGAGTACACCTTGTTTGCATCGCACTCAGTATGGGATTCTCGCCAAGCGTTCGAAGACTGGACACAATCAGAAGCATTCCGTAAAGCTCATGCTAATGCTCGCGGTAATAAAGACATTTATTTAGGTGCACCAAACTTTGAAGGGTTTGAAAGCTGCCTGTAATTATATTCCTGTCGCAAGCCCCCAAATACACTGTAGTTGGGAGCTTGTTTTAATTAGCAGTATCATTATATTGCGAGTAATTGCTAATTTTTACCTAAGCCAATAAATCCTACTGCAATATCCTTTAATAGGTCTTCTAACTGCTCTGCAAAAATAATAGTTACGCCATCAACTTGTTGTAAATCTTCTGGATGATCATCTTTTAAACAACGAGTCACTATCACGTATTTATCAATAATAGTGAAATTTTCATTATTCCAGTGTTCTGCTTTTTGAATTTGTTTTATCGCATTACCACTCATTAACCCTTTATAATCTTTCACTTGAATAGCAATGCCATAACTCTTACCTAATAAACCGGGTAACGTGATAAGAATATCTGTACCGTGTTCTTTCTCTGTAATACCACCCGTGCGTTCAACTATTATCGGTTCCGGTAAAATTTTTCTTAAACCTTCTACTAGCGCATATTCCCATTCTTCATTGGAAAATTGCTCATTCATTTGTCGATAAAAGTTTTTATAGAAATCCGTTTGTTCTAGCGATTTACTGATATTGTCAGTGAGCACATTGTTAAATCGTGTAGAAAAGCCAATAGAATTAATCAATGCCTCTTTATTATTTATAAGCTCTTCAATATTGTCTTTACAATGTGACATATTCCAAAATCGATTTACTTGCTTAAGACTCGCTCTTAACTCTCCAGAAACATGGTTATTTTTCCTATTAAAACTTTTAATAAAACGAGCAGGAAAAATATGCCCATAATCCTGTAAATCTGGATGTATGGAATAATCATAACCTTGAGAAAAATCTTGTGTTGCTTCAACAATTGCAACTTCATTCCATGTCGGCAATCGAGGAACAATCAATATGTCACCTTTCTTTACTTTATTTTAAATAGGGAGATTTCTGCGAGCGCCACTATCTTTCGTTAATAATCTTAAATTCTGCCCTTCTGTCCAACCCCATCCCTGTCTTAATCTTCCTTCATCCAGCTCCTGACGGAAAAATTTAATTTTCGTTGTATCAATTCGATAGCCCCAATATTTTCTCGACATTTCACTCACCTTAAAAAGAATGTAAAAGTAATTTAATACTCAAAACTTCAAAACAGAGACGAAACAATAAAAACTCGTACCCATTTCACAAAATTTTTCAGTATAGGTAATGAGATGCATAAATACTATGATCAGAATTTCATTGTGCGATTGTATCTAACATCGTTTCACTCAATTTATCTTCCCTCCCGCCTTGCCTCTTACCTCATAAATACGGGATACTTAGAGCCATGTAAGCTTAAGTTTTCATGCTTGAGTATTTGCCATTAAATTTTCGATAAATTGCTGAATTTATAAGCAGTTTTTCACAACAAGCCATTGCTTAGAAAACATGCAAAATAATAACACCAATGGCTATGGATGATTTATGAACGATAAGAACCAAGCAACGCTTTATTGGATTGACTACGAGACCTTTGGTGCAAGCCCTGCCAATGATCGTCCGTGTCAGTTTGCAGGTGTCCGTACCGATATGGACATGAACATTATTGGTGAGCCGTTGGTGATTTATTGTAAGCCACCAGCAGATTACCTACCGTCACCTGAAGCGTGCTTAATCACAGGCATTACACCGCAAGAGGCAATGGAAAAAGGCTTATCAGAGCATGAGTTTATTGAAGCAATTCACGCTGAACTGTCAAAGCCAAATACTTGTGTGATTGGTTATAACAATGTGCGTTTTGATGATGAAGTCACGCGTTATACCTTATACCGCAACTTCTTCGACCCGTACGGTTGGGCGTGGCAAAACGGTAATTCACGTTGGGACTTGCTAGATATTATGCGTACTTGTTATGCACTGCGTCCTGATGGTTTGAACTGGCCTTTTGATGATGAAGGTCGTCCGAGCTTTAAACTTGAAAAGCTTTCTGTTGCTAACGGTATCGAACACGCGAATGCTCACGATGCGATGGCTGACGTTTATGCGACCATTGAGTTAGCAAAAATCGTTAAAACCAATCAACCTAAGTTGTTTGATTACCTATTTGATCTTCGCCATAAGCGTAAGCTGCAAGATCTGGTTGATATTGTTAATCTAACGCCATTGGTGCATATCTCAGGCATGTTTGGTACTGATTGCGGTAACACAAGCTGGATTGTGCCGCTGGCATGGCATCCTGATAATAAGAATGCAGTGATCACGGTAAACCTTGCGCTTGATCCTACCCCATTAATTGAACTTGATGCTGACCAACTACGTGAGCGTTTATACACCAAGCGTATTTATCTAGCGCCAGATGAGCTGCCTGTTCCTATTAAAGAAGTGCATTTGAATAAGTGCCCAGTGCTAGCGCCTGCTAAAACATTAAAAGCAGAAGATGCAGCACGTTTAGGTATTGATCGTGAACAATGCTTGAAGCACTTAGCGCTTATTAAACAGCATCCAGAGATCCGCGAAAAAGTGCTCGAGATGTTTAGCGTTAAACGTGAATATGATGCAAATGATAATGTTGATGCCATGCTGTATGACGGTTTCTTCTCAACCGCTGATCGTTCTACGATGGATATCATCCGTGAAACGCCAGCAGATCAACTTGGTTCGCTTGAAATTAATGTCGATGATAAGCGTATTAAACCGCTGTTATTCCGCTACCGTGCGCGCAACTTCCCAATGACACTCAATTATGAAGAGCAAGTACGTTGGAAGCACCATTGCCAAGATTTCTTTGAAGCTAACATGCCTAAGTACATGGAGAACTTTGAAGCCGTGGCTTATGAGTATGAATCTGACGAGAATAAGATGAAGATCTTAAAGTCGCTGTACGATTACGTTTCTAAACTGGTGTAAGCGCGCTTACCTACTTGCTTTAGCTTAAGCCTAGTTTGCAATTGAAGCCTATTGACGTGTTTTCCAATGAAAGCAAGTCAATAGGCTTCTTTTTTTTGAGAACGCAAGGCTGTGATTTATTTGCTGATTATTCCATTCACGTTAACACTTAACATCAAAGATCAATAAAAATCCTACGAAATTGGCATTTTCAACCATAATGAGTGTTATCGTTTGTGCGGTGTGCTGATTACGCAAAGTGGTAACGATAGGTGTGCTATCTATGGCAACGCAAACCTTATTGAAATGTTATAGCTATGAGAAGTTAGATTTTTTCCCTGAAAAACATTTACTCCTTTGGCGTGATGATACGCGAACGTTACTTACCCGCGAAGAATCACGCTTGCTTGAGATCTTATGCCTATTCGCTGGTGAAGTGCTGAATGCCGATTCCTTATATCGTAAAACCTTTACCTCGCTCGATGCCTTTGAAGAAACTAGCGATCACAATTACGACATTAATCTTCTGCTTGCTTCACTAACAGGAAAGTTACAATGTAACGGTGAAATGGCGATCCCTATCCATGTTGTGCCTCATTTTGGTTTTCGTGTACCGCTTCCTACCAAAACATCACGTAAGCAACCTTTTGTGCTTAATCCATCTTCACCTAGTAAGACACCAGCAACAAACAAACCGATTCATGAATCAGCTTGGTTTAAAGCAATCGTAACTGACTTTATTTGGTTAAAAGTGTCTATTCTACTATCGCTTGCCGCCATTATTGGTCTATTGTTGTGGCATTCGTAAACAATTAAAGCTATCTAATCTAAATATTTTTATCATTTATCTAAACGCTGCATTATTTTGTGTGACAAACACCTCGTTTATTTGTATGATAAATTAAATTTTCTAGCATTACTTTTTTCACTATGGATTACATACGATCTTTTGCCATTGTTATGTTTTGCTTTTTACTTGGTCAAGGCATACAGCATCTTACTCATCTGCCTATTCCTGGCAGTATTATTGGTTTGTTCCTACTGTTCTTTGGCTTAGTAACAGGCATTTGTAAAACACAATGGGTTGAGAAAACCTGTAATTTACTTATCAAACATATGGCGTTGCTGTTTGTCCCTGTCGGTGTCGGCCTAATGAATTACTTAGGTTTAATCGAACATAATGCCGCTATCATTTTCGCAAGCACTCTTGGCAGTACGTTAATTGTATTAGTGGTTATTGGCTTAGCTCTTCACCATAAGGAAAAAGAGTCATGATCTGGTTAGTGGCAACCCTTGTTGTGTTTTACAGCATGCGTTATTTGGCAATAAAGATCCGTAATCCATTATTTAATCCGTTACTGATTTCGTTAATTTTTCTGATCTCTGCGCTACGTTGGCTCAATGTCCCTTATGAAACCTACTTTGCTGACAATGAGATCATCAATTATATGTTAGGCCCTGCAGTTGTTGCGCTAGCATTACCGCTATATCAGCAATTGCCTTTGATTAAGCGTAAATGGAAGACCATTTTAACCGCCTGTTTTGTCGGTAGTGTGCTTTCAATGACCTTTGGTACGGGCATTGCGTTTTTAATGGGTGCTGATGCTCAATTAGCTGCCAGTATTTTGCCTAAATCTATCACCACTCCGCTTGCGATGGCGGCATCACAACAAATTGGTGGTATTCCTGCCATCACAGCTGCAATGGTGATCATTGTGGGTTTGTTTGGTGCGGTATTAGGTTATCCCGTGATGAAGCTATTTCGTATTCATCACCCACTAGCGAAAGGTTTGTCTATCGGTACGGTTTCTCATGCATTAGGTACGGCAAAGGCAGTAGAGCAAGACTACCAAGAAGGAGCATTTAGTTCATTGGCATTGGTGATTTGCGGCATTATGACGACCCTACTTGCCCCTTTGATGTTCCCTATTTTTCAGCATGTCTTTTTTGGTTAATGGATTTAAGCAACATATTATGCTTACAGCGTTTATGTTGCTTAATTCATATTAGTTTTAAGCTCATAGTGTTTTGATAACCATTTATTACATGAAAATTTACATTTACTTGTGTGAGCTCGCTCTCGATAATGTAACTAGTGTATAGAGTTGATAGTTAATGTGATCTGCATCACACTTGAATATTAACATTTAACATAGAATGTTTCTCCATCAACAATACGGAGTAACACCCCAATGCACGCAAAAGTTATGGATGCATTAGGTCAATTACCTAACGAGCTTGCATCAGCTCTTCGACCAATTATTGAAGATAAAAATTTCGATTCCACTATCAGTCCTGAGCAATTTGAACACTTACTTGCTCAAACTAATCTATCTGATTCTGATCTTCGCCTTGCACTCCTTCCTGTTGCTGCTGCTTACGCTGTTGTTCCTATTTCTAATTTCTATGTTGGTGCTATTGTCCGTGGTACTTCTGGTCGCCTTTACTTTGGTGCAAATATGGAATTTGCGAGTGCAAGTATGGCGTGTACTATCCATGCGGAACAATCGGCTATTAGCCATGCGTGGATCAAAGGTGAAACTGGCATTAAAGATGTGACTATCAACTACAGCCCTTGTGGTCACTGTCGTCAGTTCATGAATGAACTAAACACGGCTAAAGAGTTAGTGATTCAACTACCAGAACGCCAACCAATGACACTGCAACAATACCTGCCAGAATCATTCGGCCCTGCCGATCTTGGTATTGAAGATGCACTACTAAGCGATATTGATAACGGTATTACTATTGCTGAGCAATCTGATTTAGCTGTTGCTGCTTGTGATGCTGCAAACCGTTCACACGCACCTTACTCGAAGAACTTCAGTGGTGTTGCGCTTAAAGCTAAAGACGGTCGTGTATTTGTTGGTATGTATGCTGAAAATGCGGCATTTAACCCTAGCTTACCACCGCTACAAGTAGCGCTAATCAACATGAATATGTCAGGTTACAAACTGTCTGAATTAGTTGAAGCAGCATTAGTTGAAAGTGCAGAAAGCCAAATCAGCCAACTTGCTCGTACTCAAGCACTGCTAGAAGCATTGAATCCAGACATTCAAATGACTTATGTTGCTTATTAAGAGCAAGTAATAAAATACCTCTGTTTTTTATATAAACCGCTGTAATAGGCTAACACCTATCACTTAAGAAATTGATTGGTTGCACGATCTTTCAGATAGTTAAAAATACCCTCAGTTTTGCAAAACTGGGGGTATTTTTTATGTTGTCACATTGGCTCATTGATGTAGATGCGTTTGCAGCACCAGAATCACTCTCATTATTTCAAAGAGACTTACCTCTTGAGTGGATTCAACAAGCATTAGATGAAACCAATAAGGCCAGTATACGCAGACGAAAATTACCTGCGGAATTGGTTGTTTGGTTAATCGTTGGAATTGGCCTATATCGTAATAGATCGATAACCGATGTCTTGAATAAACTTGATTTGCAATTATCGCGATCACAAGGTGATTCTATTGCACCAAGTGCTATCCCTCAGGCGCGAAAACGATTGACAGCACAGCCTCTAAAAGCACTTTTCTCACTCACTGCCAAATATTGGACGAAAGCCGAAGATAGCGGAGACACATGGAAAGGCTTACGCCTTTTCTCTGTCGATGGAACTCAATTTAGAAGTCATGATACTCCAGAATTAGCGAGTCACTTTCAGTATGTCAAACACGGTAAGATACAGCATACAGAATACCCTATCGTCAGGTTATGTGCTTTATGCTCCCTTCGTAGTCGATTAATACACAACGTAGCATTTGGTCCCAGCAATATTGGTGAAGAGAACTATGCTAAACAGCTTATATCCTCAATAACGCCAGATTCTTTAACTATTTTTGACCGATGTTATCTTGGCGCCGAGTTGATGATTAATTGGCAACGTCAGCATGATTCGAGTCATTGGATGACTCCAATTAAATCAAATACGCGATATACCGTCATTAAGCAGCTTGATGAAGCAGGACGAGATTTGATTGTAGAAATGGATGTATCCAAATATGCAAGAGCTAAAGACCCAAGCCTTCCTGAAAAATGGCAAGCTCGATTAATGCTTTATCCAGAAAAAACTCAAAAATATCATATCCAAGGGCTTCTTACTTCCTTAGTTGGTGAGCATTATAGCTATCAAGCTTTGCTTGATGTTTATTTCGAACGTTGGGAGATAGAAAACAGTTATGGTGAAATAAAACATGACATGCTTGAAGATGAAATATTATTGCGTAGTCAATCAGTAGAAGGTATTGAGCAAGAAATATGGGGAATATTGATAGCTTATAATCTTGTTCGCTTAGAAATAAGTAGAATAGCGGCAGAAGCGAATGTTTCACCATTACGGATAAGTTTTATGATGGCGTTAAGAGATATTCAAGATGAATTAATGTGGTGTGCCATCGCTTCGCCAGGTTCAATTCCTCAAAAACTGAGAGCAATGAGAAAACAAGTAAAGCGTTACATATTACCTGAAAGAAAAAAACGGCCCAAGCAGAGAGCCGTTCGTATCAATAAAACTCGTTATCCAGTTCGTTCCAAACACCTTAAGTGATAGGTGTTAGCTGTAATAGGCGGTTTTTTATTATCTCTACGCCTCTGTAGAACGCGGAATATTGGCTATCTAAAAACAAAAGCGTATTATTCTCGCAACGATTTTATAGAGAATCCAATTTCATGTCCCACTCTCATAGTCCTACACATAATCCGGTACAAGGTGCAAGTTGGATGCTGTCTGCAGGTTTGGCATTTGCCATTGTGAACAGCCTTGCTCAGTACCTCAGCATTAAACTTGGTGTCTCATCAACCACCTTTGCCCTATTTCAATACTTTATTGCTTTGATTGCGATGTTGCCATGGCTTAGAACCATGGGGATCAGCCGCTCGTTAAGAACACAACACTTTTTCCAACACTGTTTCCGTGTCTTCCTTGCGGTTATTGGTATTCAATTATGGCTTTGGGCACTCGCCTATCCTGTGCCAATTTGGCAAGGTATTGCATTGCTCATGACGTCCCCGCTGTTTGCAACCATTGGCTCAGGTTTCTTACTAAAAGAGAAAGTCGGTGCGGCACGTTGGTGTGCAACCATTGCAGGCTTTATTGGTGCAATGATCATTCTTGAACCTTGGTCAGACAGCTTTAGTATTGCCACATTACTCCCTGTGGGCGCTGCAATTTTCTGGGCGGGTTATTCTCTGATGGTGAAAAAGCAATCCAGCACCGAATCACCAACAACAGTTGTGATGTACCTGCTTATTCTGATCACGCCTTTTAACGTGTTACTAGCACTGCCTGATTTTCACATGCCAACAGGTGGCGCAACATGGACATTGATCATCGCAGCGGGTTTATTAACAGCCCTAGCACAATGGGCGATTGCGAAAGCTTATGCGGTGGCTGATGCATCTTTCGTCCAACCTTTTGATCATGCCAAACTGCCATTAAACGTTTTAGGTGGTTGGCTTGTGTTTGGTTGGGTGCCACCAGGTCGTTTATGGCTTGGCGCTGCGATTATTATTGCTTCTGTTGCGTTTATCACTCAGTGGGAAAAACGTAAGTAACACATTTGATAATGTGTCGTACAATCTAAGATCACTGATGAAACCGCCACATTGTTGGCGGTTTTTTATTATATGCTTCATATAACTCACACTATTTATGTTTCAAGTTTAGGTTAAACTCTGACGCAAACGTTAGCTTAATTGTAAAAACAAGGTATTATCACGCCCAACCAACACTATCCAACATAAATCGTAAGGAATAAGAATGTTAGGTACAGCTAATGGTTCAAATGCTACTCGTGTTCTGCTTTTAGGCTCTGGTGAGTTAGGCAAAGAAGTAGCTATCGAATGTCAACGTTTAGGTCTTGAAGTGATCGCAGCAGATCGCTATCCCAACGCGCCTGCTATGCAAGTTGCTCATCGTAGTCATGTAATTGATATGCTAGATGGTGATGCGCTAAAACGTATCATTGAGTTAGAAAAACCAGACTACGTTGTACCTGAGATTGAAGCCATTGCAACCGACACATTAGTTGAGCTTGAGCAACAAGGCGTGAATGTGGTTCCTACCGCTAATGCAACTAAGCTTACAATGAACCGTGAAGGTATCCGTTGTTTAGCCGCTGAAACCCTCTCTATTCCAACCTCTCCTTATGAATTTGCTGATCAATACGATGACTTTGTTGCTGCTGTAAACCGTGTTAGCATGCCTTGTGTGGTGAAGCCAATCATGAGCTCATCAGGTAAAGGTCAAAGCGTGATTAAAACGGCAGCTGATATTGATTCAGCATGGCAATACGCCCAAGAAGGCGGTCGTGCTGGTGCGGGTCGTGTGATCATCGAAGGCTTTGTTGAGTTTGATTACGAAATCACATTATTAACTGTTCGTGCTGTTGATGGTGTTCACTTCTGTGCGCCAATTGGTCATCGCCAAGAAGATGGTGATTACCGCGAATCATGGCAGCCACAGAAAATGTCTGAAGCGGCATTAAAAGCGGCACAAGATGTAGCAGAGAAAGTTGTAAATGCTCTGGGTGGTTACGGCTTATTTGGTGTCGAGCTATTTATTAAAGGCGATACGGTACTGTTTAGTGAAGTCTCCCCTCGCCCACATGACACGGGTATGGTGACGCTTATTTCGCAAGAGCTGTCTGAGTTTGCCCTTCACGTTCGTGCATTCCTTGGTTTACCCATTCAGCACATCACACAATATGGTCCATCGGCATCTGCAGTTATTCTGGCTGAAGGTGTTTCAACCAATATCGGCTTTGATAACTTACTGCCAGCGCTTTCTCGCCCTAATACGCAAATTCGCTTGTTTGGTAAGCCTGAGATCAATGGTCGTCGTCGTTTAGGTGTAGCGCTGACTCGTCGTGAAGATATTGATAGCGCAGTCAATGATGCAGTTAACGCTGCTGGTGATGTGAAAGTCGTTTTTAACTAATCAGTTAACTGATCGGTTTTAACTAATAACATTAGCGACAGATAACAGTTTCTCTATAAGAAAAAGGCATGTAGGCTCACTAATTAACCTTCAACAACAGGTTAGTTTAAAGCAACATGCCTTTCTTTATGTTTAGATAAATGTGATTAGGTGTTATTACACTTCAATCAACCACACTTCTTCTGCAAAGCGCGATAAACCACGTTGGCGGCGAGGATGAGTTTCATCAGCATCATCACGTTCAAGATGCGTCACTTTGCAATTAGCAAATAGAGCTTCAACTTCCGCTTTAGGTACTGAGAATGGAGGTCCTGCTAGTTCATCTTGTGGGTAATCTAATGTCACCAGCAGAATACGACCGCCCGATTTAACCAATGACAATAGCTTTTCGACGTACATTTGTCGCATGTCTTCTGGCATCGCAATTAATGCTGCGCGATCGTAAACCACATCAACAGGCTCGATATTTACGGTGAAGTAATCACCTTGGTAAATCGAGATCTCATCAAACTCATAAAGGTGTTGATTGCCGACACCAGTAACAAGCGGCGTATAGAGGTTTTCAGCAAAGAAAGCTTTAACGGCAATATCGCTCAACTCAATACCAATCACTTGGTTATGACGCTCTGCTAACCACACTAAGTCTTGTGTTTTACCACACATAGGGACAAGAACACGCTCATCACGTTTTGGTTTAACGGCTGACCAATGTTTGATCAGTAATGGGTTTACGTCAGGTAGGTGGAAACCAATGCGGTTTTCTGCCCAACGGCTATGCCAAAATTCTGCATCCATTTTGTGACTCTACTTTCTGTATTAAATAATTATGAGAAAGACACACGTTATACTTAACGGTATCTGATGCTGTTATTATATACCCAAGTGACTTCAAAATGCCTGATTCAGAGCGAGGTCACTGAGTTGAATTAAAGGAAGGCAACGAAGCGGAATAGCGAGCTCTTTCCAAGTTGCCTGACGTAAGAAGTCGGCTTAGTGACACGCTCCCAGAGGGCGAGCGTCCTTAGCTCTCAGACTTTGTTAACGATTCTCAATGTAGAACCACTATATCTACGAATCGTTGCCGCGCCTGAGAACTAAGGTCGTCTCGCTGAACACTGCATCTTGAAGTGACTTGGGTATAAGACTTAAAAATGAGGATTCATAACAAATTCTGATTTAGCCAGATCTCGCAACATGATCAATCCTTGTTGAAGCCGTTGCTCTGAGCTAATCGCCATTAATGATAAGCGAATATGGTGCGGATCTTCCCCATTCACTTTAAAATAACTGCCGCTACTGACAATCAAACCTTTGTTTTTCGCTTCCATCACAAAGCGTTCTTGCTGCCAATGCTCAGGTAATGGACACCATAGTTGAAACCCTGTTTCCCTACCTTGATAACCTAACAGCTCTTTTGCCATTTGCTGACGTTTAATTGCAGTTTGTCTTTGTCTTTCAGCAAGTTGAAATGCTTCACCACTTTCAATTAATTGCGCTGCAGCAATATAGTTCAGTGGCGATGACAGCCATATGTTGGCACGAATATAGGCTTGTAATACTGCGATATGTGAATCAGGCACTTTTAAAAAACCACAACGCATTGCTGGGCTAATTGCTTTTGATAAGCCTGAAATATGAAAGCTTAATTGCGGAATACGATTGCTGATCGCTGCAATAGGCTCCGGATTTAAAAAGCCATAAATATCATCTTCAATGAGCCAGATGTTATTTGCTGCAATAACGTTAGCGATTTCATCACGTCTTGCTGGTGGCATGGTAATGCCCGTTGGATTTTGATGTGACGGTACAACAATAACGAGCTTAGGACGATTTAAGCGGATCACCTGTTGTAGGTCATCAGGACACATCCCTTCATCGTCTAATTGCACTCCTACAACGTGTCGCCCTGCTGATTTGGCAATTGCCATGATCCCCGGATAAGTGAGCGATTCAACAGCGATAGTATCACCAGGCTCTGTTAGGGCATGAATTAATAACGATAACGCATGTTGCGCACCGTTGGTCAGTAAGGTGTTATCACTATTACCGCCAATTAAACCATAATGTTTAGCCCATACGACACCTGCTAAACGGTGACTTTCATGGCCTGAATGCTCGGTATAACCCATTAACTGAGTATTTAGCTGCTCTGTAGCTTGCATCATCGCATCACGTAATGGTGACAAGTTTTGCAATAAACAAGGCTGTAGGATGGAGAAGTTATAATCTTGCTCATCGTCTGCAGGTTGGATCACTTCACTTAACGATGCTTGAACACAAACAAACGTCCCCCTACCGACAAAGGATTCAACACGCTTTTTATCCACCAGCAATTGATAGGCTTTCGCTACTGTCGCAGGTGTTGTGCTTAATTCATATGCCAGCGCACGATGTGGCGGCAATTTAAACTTTGCAGGATATTCACCACTATCAATTCGAGCTTCGATAGTTTTAGCTATCTGTTTAAATTTAGCGTCACTCACTGTCACATCCTATAGTTAATATCGCCACCATAAAGTTCGCTAACTTTAACTAAAATACACAACAAATGATACATGGAATAAACAAATTGACATATGTCAATTTAAACTCTAGTGTACATAAGCATCAACACGGATGAATAAAAGACGCGCTTGTACCACCACTACGCAATGAACCACTTAGCTAGTAACTGCGGTTAAATGCAAATTACTACAGTTAGAGAGCATAGTTGTGGTTTCGCTATCAGGTTAACGTATTACCTATTATCCATTCGTTAAATGACATATCTCAATTTAATTATTTTGCTTAGGAGACTCCTATGACAATGAGTATCGCTTTTATCGGTTTAGGCGTAATGGGTTACCCAATGGCTCGTCACCTGTTCAATGCAGGATTTGATACCAAGGTTTACAACCGCACGACTGCCAAAGCGCAGCAATGGGCATCTGAGTTTTCAGGTCAATATGGTGAAACCCCACGAGAAGCGGCATTAGAGCGTGATGTTATCGCACTGTGTGTCGGTAACGATGATGATGTGCGTAGTGTTGTGTACGGTGAAGATGGCGTACTCGCTGGTATGAAAGCGGGGGCTACCCTTGTTGATCACACGACAACATCAGCAGAGCTGGCTGAAGAGCTAGCAAATGCCTGTAGCGAGAAAGGCATTCACTTTATTGATGCACCTGTCTCTGGTGGTCAAGCGGGTGCTGAAAACGGCGCATTAACCATTATGTGTGGTGGCAAACAAGCAAGCTTTGATGCCGTATTACCAGTATTAAATAGCTATGCAAAACAAGCAGTATTGATGGGCGGTCATGGTCAAGGCCAACGCTGTAAAATGGTCAATCAAATCTGTATTGCTGGCGTTCTACAAGGCTTAAGTGAAGCATTGATGCTGGCACAAAAATCAAACCTAGATATTGAACAAGTCGTTAGTGTATTAAAACACGGCGCTGCGGGCTCATGGCAGATGGAAAACCGTGCAGTCACTATGGCTGAAGATAAATTTAATTTTGGCTTTGCCATTGATTGGATGCGTAAAGATCTTGGTTTCTGTTTAGATGAAGCAAAGAAGCATGAGTTAGCCATGCCATTAACCGAAGCGGTTGATAAACGTTACGGTCTGCTACAACAGCAAGGATTGGGAAGAATGGATACGTCTGTGCTTATCAAGGCTTGTGATAAAGACGTTTAAGTAAGTTATAAATTCCAGATAAGCGAAAGGGATGCATTTGCATCCCCTTCTGCCGACCTCGACTCTCATCAAGATCAAAAATCCGTTTTCCAATTTTACATTGGAGTCATGGAATACCGATTGAATCCATTCAGCTTACGAAATTCTGAATAGTTTAATCGAATCACGACGAACAGTTACACCACGGAAAGTTACAGGCTCTAGCAACGTCATTAGTTGCTTAGAAACGAAGAACTTACCACCGTAGCTACGATCACCGCCACGATTAACCCAATCAGCAAATTCATCAGCCAGACTGAACATAGAGTTACCGACTAGTAAAACAAGAACTTTAGCTACTTCGCTATCGTTCTGACGGTTAAACTCAGCGTCACGAACTTTTTTACGATATTCGTCGACAATTCTTTCAAGGCACTCAAATCTGCTCATATACACCACCATAAAAATCGAGGCGTGGATACTACTGCTCTCGCTAACGTAAATCAACCCATCTACTTAGGTTTCTGTTAAATATTGAGATATTTTTTCAACTTTGTAACACAAAAGCCGTTATTGATAATAAAAAACACGATTTAATTTCATATTTGAGGTTAAAAACTTAAATAGCATTTTATATATAGGTTTAAAATATTATACTCCAGGTGGATTGATAAAAATTAGGTTATTAAAAATGACCATAAACACTGACTTTACACTCTTTGGCAAACTCAACCGTGAGTATTTAACGATTTCAGCAATGATTAAAATTTATTGCTCAAACCATCACCAAAATACGACAAAAAATGATGGTTTATGTGAAAGTTGTTATTCCTTCCAATGCTACGTAAAACAAAGGCTAGACCGTTGTCCTTACGGTGTAGAAAAACCAACTTGTCGTCGTTGCCCTATTCACTGCTACAAACCGGAGCAAAAGGTTAAATCACAAACAATTATGCGTTATTCTGGCCCTAAAATGATGTATAAACATCCAATAATGGCGATTACTCACTTAATAGAAGATAAAAGAAAAGTTCCTAAGCTAAACAATAAAATGTTGCCTAATATTAAACAAAGAAAGTCTTAATAAACAAAGGGAAAGAATGTTTAGTGTACGTCGTTTTATTTATTTCTTTTGAATAATAATGATGATTTATCAGCATTTTTAACGAGGTCATTAATTAACCACACCATTTTTACCCTGCTTAAAAAGCAAACAGTATCTTGTTTGCAATTAATTCAATGAAAACCATAAAAAAGAGAAAAATAACGCTTTGTTTGAATATGTTTGCATTCATGACAATTTATGCAAATAACAGCGGTGATACGAATTACTCGTAACATCTTAATGACATCAACCTAAGCGGTTTTAGCTGCAACGAATTGACAACAGAGATATAAAAAGCAGCGCTTCATGCTGCTTCTTAATTTCAATCACATTTGTATTAATTACGGTAGTAATCAATTACTTGAATTTTTACTGGTTTGTTCGCGTCACTAATATCAACTTTAAACTGATCGTCATCAATCACTTTTGCGTTTTTACCACCTTCGCCAATCACATCAACACCTTCAATTTTGGTGAAAAGTTTTGTGTAATCATAATGCATAGTGATGGTTGCAGTGGTTGGTTTAGATGCAGTCAATTCAAAGGTACAGATACCTGTTGGACAGAACACATCAATATCTTCTGCTGACGTTACGGCAATCGAGTCCACATTCTTAAGTGGTGTGCCTGTAATTTTCGCTTCGCCACAACCTGTCAGTAATAATGCTGTTGTCACTGCAACAAGACCAAGTTGGATTTTCTTCACGCTCATACCCTCATGTATTCTGCTTTGCGGTATTATTTATACACTGTCACCAAGAAACTTCAACGTAGACCGTACTGAAATCAACAAGTTCAACTCACTAACGGCAAATTTCTACCTTACACAGTCTTGTCCCATCTCAATCGAATTACCCTTTCTCAACATATTTATACCCAAATCACCTCACAAATTCTTTAATTACCTAGTATTGGTCAACAAAAACGATCACCTATTCTTACCAATCTTAGATTTAGGTTCATTTTTCATTAACTTTTATCGGTAGACTATAGATATAATCACTAACAAGAGTGAATAAGCGCTCTGCTATTCACAAACCGAGTGTATCTGTCCTTATTCCCACCTTCATAGATATGCTCAAGGTACCTAGGAGAATTTAATGAGTATCATTATTTTGATCTGTTTGATCATTATTAATGGTTTGTTTGCCATGTCTGAAATCGCTTTGGTCACTGCAAAGAAGAACCGTTTACAACGCTTAGCAGATGAAGGGAATATCTCTGCACAAAAAGCCATCGAGCTGGGCGAATCCCCAACCCAGTTTCTTTCAACGATGCAAATCGGGATCACCGTGATTGGTATTATGAACGGTGTTATTGGTGAGGCGGCATTAGCAGGCCCTATTTCTAGCTGGTTAATTGACTTTGGTGTGCCAGCAAAAACAGCCGCATTCAGTGCATCTGCACTTGCAGTTATTGTTCTAACCTATGTTTCTATTGTGATTGGTGAACTTGTTCCCAAACGTTTAGGCCAAGTGAATGCAGAAGGCATTGCGGTATTCTTCGCTCGCCCAATCGCAATTATTGCGTTTATCTCTCGCCCTTTCGTTTGGTTATTAGCTAACTCAACCGATTTACTATTACGCCTTATGGGTAGAGGCAAAGATGATAACTCTGCACTGACGGAAGACGATATTCGCGCTGTGATTGCTGAGGGTTCACAATCAGGTGTTATCCACCAGCATGAACATAACATGATGCGTAACGTGTTTAACTTTGATGATCGTAAAGTCTCATCACTGATGACTCCTCGTAATGAGATCACCTATTTAGATCTCAACCATGTACCTGAGAGTTACCAACAAAAGTTATTAGCAGCGAATCACAACTGTTTACCTGTTGGTAATAACGGATTTAGTGATTTAAAAGGAACATTAAATGCCAAACAACTGTTGCAGTTTATTCAAAACAATACGGAAGAAAATCCACAATCGATTTTAGATTACGTCACACCACCAGTATATGTGCCTGAAAACTGGACAAGCACAAAGCTGTTAGAGCTCTTCCAAAGCTCAGGACATTACTTTGCGTTTGTGGTCGATGAATACGGTGATATTCAAGGTATTGTTACTTCACAAGATGTGCTTGAAGCTTTAGCGGGTAAATTCACCCCAGAAGATCCTAAAGACGTATGGTCAGAGCAAAACCCTGACGGTAGTTGGAACCTTGATGGCATGATGCCTATCACGGTGTTTAAAGACTTATTGGAAGTAAACAAACTGCCCGATGAAGAAGATGGCGGTTATCACACCCTTAGTGGTATGTTGGTATGGTTAGTCGATGATTTACCTAAACTCGATGATACGATTCGCTGGCAAGGTTGGGAGTTCCATGTGCTTAGCTTAGAGCACAATCGTATCGATCGTATCTTAGCTAAGCGTTACGAATAATCCTTACCGCTATTAGAACAAATAGATTACTAAGTAAGGTTGATCCTATTTTCGTAAAAAGCCGCATCAAAATGCGGCTTTTTTTAATAAGAACTATAAAACATAACTGTTCTGTTCAAGAAGTCTCATTAATTGTGATTTTTTAAGCTTTTCCTTTGATTGCTGCTTATCAAGCAACTGATCATAAGTTTCACGCTGCGTTTGATGAAATACACCAACAGGTACAGGGCATTGAGGATAGCTTAAGTTCGCCAACATATAAGCAAGTGATGTGTTACTTGTATTAACTTCATGAACCAATACAGATTTGTCTGAACTATGCGTAACTTCCGGTGTTAGACCTGATAACTTAAGTGCCATGTCTGTTCCATAAAACATAGGCTGTTTGTCTTCTAAATATAATAAGTTTTCTTTACGCTGCTTTGGACCATTATATGGTTCGTGCACTTTATCATTGAAAATAACGCAGTTTTGGAGAATTTCGATAACAGCACATCCTTTATGGTTAGCTGCTGCTTCAAAAATTGCAGCCATGTGCTTGGGATCATTATCAGAAGTTCTCGCAATAAAACTGGCATTAGCTGCCGCAGCTATCGTTAAAGGACGCAGTGGATAATCAATGCTTCCTTCTGGCGTCGATTTACTCACACAACCTTGTGAACTGGTTGGTGAATATTGCCCTTTTGTTAATCCATATATTTCGTTATTAAACAATAAGATCTTTATGTCTTGATTACGGCGTATTGCATGAATAAAGTGGTTACCTCCAATACTCAATGCATCACCGTCACCAGTAACAACCCATACATCGAGTTCAGGATTCACGCTTTTAATGCCAGTCGCTATTGTTGGTGCCCTTCCGTGAATAGTATGGAAGCCATATGTATCCATATAATATGGAAATCGAGAAGAGCATCCAATACCGGAAACAAATACCGTATTGTGCTTCGTTTTACCCATTTTAGCTAAGACTGACTGCATGGTTTTTAATACATTAAAATCGCCACAACCTTGGCACCACTTTACTTCTTGATCTGAAATATAATCTTTACGATTCAACACGCTCAACTCCAGTTTCGCTCTCTTTTAACGTCTTTTTAATTGCTGTGGTTAACTCCTCAACTTTGAAGGGGGTTCCATCAGTTTTAGCGAAACCTTCAATAGTTATTGGAACTTGTGATTGAACGTATTGTTTTAGTTGTCCGTTATTTAACTCGACAACTAAAATATGGTTAAAATTGTTCAATAATTCAGAGAAATTACTAGGTAGCGGATTAATGTATTGTAAGTGAGTGTGTGCAACAGAGTAGCCGTGTTCTCGAAGCTCATTCACCGCTGTTTTGACTGATCCTAATGTCCCTCCCCAAGAGATAACCAATAACTCGTCTAATTCAGAACCCAGTAAAGCTTGGTTTGGAATAAAGCGGGAAATATTGCTAATTTTTAATGCTCTTTCATTACTCATTTTCTGGTGGTTATTGGGCTCATAACACACTTCCCCCGTAATACTTTTCTTTTCTAACCCACCAATTCTATGTTGCTTACCTTCAGTGCCCGGTACAACCCATTCTCGAGCCAAAGTGTCATGATCGCGTAAGTATGGATAATAAGATCCTGCAACACTCACTTCTGGTTTATCCCAACAAGGAATCTCTTTTTCTGATGGTACTTTCCATGACTCAGTACCGTTAGCAATATAGCCGTCGGTAAGGAGAACGACTGGTGTCATAAAAGTAGTTGCTAATCGACAAGCCTCAATGGTCATCACATAACAATCACCAGGTGAAGATGCTGCTATTACAGGAAGAGGCGAATCACCATTACGCCCATACAGTGCGAAGAGGAGATCAGATTGTTCTGTCTTTGTCGGAAGCCCCGTTGATGGTCCTCCTCTTTGAACATCAACAACAACCAGAGGTAGCTCTGTCATAACGGCCAAATTGATCATTTCAGATTTTAGGCATAGTCCCGGACCTGATGTCGTGGTAACACCTAAAGCACCAGTATAAGATGCACCTAATGCTGCCCCTGCTGCTGCAATTTCATCTTCAGCCTGAAATGTAGTCACACCAAATTGTTGATATTTCGCTAACTGGTGCAAAATATCAGAAGCTGGAGTAATAGGATAAGAGCCTAAAAATAACGGTTTATCAGCAGCAAAGGATGCCGTTATTAAACCCAATGACAATGCTTCATTCCCTGACACTGAACGGTATCGTCCAGGTTCAATATTAGCTTTTCCTACCTGCCAACTCTCGCCAAAGATTTCTGTCGTATCCGCATAGTTATAACCGCTTCTCAGCGCTGAAATATTTGCATTTATTATCTGTGGCAGTTCAGAAAATTGATCTTTAATCCAATTTTCAGCTTCTTCTAACGTTTGACTAAATATCCATAAAGCAATACCTAACATAAAGCAGTTTTTACATCGACGAGCAACTTTTCCAGGAAGTCCTAACCCCTCAAGAGAATGAAGAGTCAGTTGTGTAAAGTCTTCAGCAATTATACGGTAAGCCTTTAATGACTCATCTATCAGTGGATTGGCATCATACCCTGCAAGTTTAATTAGCGAGTCTCTAAACCCTGCTTTATCGACAATGAGCAGACCACCAACCTTTAAATCAGCAATATTTTTCTTAAGTGCTGCGGCATTCATAGCAATTAACACACCACACTGATCGCCAGGTGTATAAACATCATGATCAGCGAATTGTAATTGAAAAGAAGAAACGCCAGAAACAGTGCCTGCAGGTGCTCGAATCTCAGCGGGATAATCAGGTAGCGTTACAAGCGAATTACCAAACAAACTGACACTACTTGAGAATCTATTTCCAGTAAATTGTATGCCATCGCCAGAGTCGCCTGCAAAGCGAATCACCTCTGAATCTAATGACTGCTTTGATGAAGGACTACTATAATTCATTATTTTATTGACCTCAGTTAAATCTATCTGGCTCATTTATAATAAGGGAAAATATATTTAAGCCATTTCGAAATCATTTAGCCTAGGATTTCTAATATAAGCTGACCATTATTCTGATCGCCTTACTTTCCATCATATAATCAAGACGAGATCTGAGTCATGTAAAGATAATATAAAAAATTATAGATACAAAACCAAATTATAACAAACAAGCCACTGATTTAATTGAACAAATAAAATAAAACAAATGTAAATTTTTTGTATAATGTTAGATTATATATAATAACCTCACTAAAAATAGTGAGTAAATAAATATATCTATTATACAATATTATAGAAAAACTAAATCGATATCATCTCAATCAATTTATATTGAAAAGGTAAATGTAAAAATTAAATAAAAAGAGCTAGAGTTGAGTTAAAAATAAACAATGTAATTATATAAAAATATAGATAAACGTTTATCCATACTGTTGAATTCAAGGGAGGGTTAATATTTAAATATTAAAATCATTGAGTAAATAATTTACTCAATTTTACTCTTCACTAGTTATTTAAAGAGTTAGTACGTTAATAATTGTCACTAAACAATTTAGATGATTTATTACTAATAATTTACGAAAAGTATAAGGAGGCTAAAACGCCTCCTTCATTTTAGCAACTTATTGGTTGGCTTGTGCAACCTTTACTGCCGATTCCAAATCAGGAATAGTTGTTAGCTCAGGAACACGTTGTGTATAAACAACTTTGTTATTTTTATCTGTAACAATGATACTGCGTGTTAGTAGACCTAACTCTTCAATTTGAGAGCCTGTTTTCATACCAAACTGATGCTTTGATGAATCAGATAGGTATGTAATACCTTTTAGGTTATTTTCTTTTTGAAAGCGCTGTTGAGCAAATGGAGTATCTGCACTAATAGCTAAGAATTCAATACCTTTTAACTCAGCTTTATGCTCTTCAACAAATTTCGATAAGTCAATAGCTTGCTGAACACACACAGGAGTATCAACTGAAGTTAATACACTATAAATTTTTACTTTTTGCGCTTCATCACTAGTATCAAATGCTTTAAGATCTGATGTTACCAATTGCATTGATGGCATATAATCGCCAACTTTCAAAGCTTCACCAGATAAATTAAATGTTGTAGTTTTTTCTAGTGTTACAACTTGCTTTTGGCCGAAATTCGCATTTTCATCAGTAGTCGTAAATTGTGCAAACACATTACCTGACAAGAATAATGCCGTTAGAATTGTTAACTTTTTCATTTTATTTTTCCAAAACAGAGATAGCAGCATCGTAGTTTGGTTCTTCAGTAATTTCTGCAACTAGTTCAGAGTAAATTACTGTTCCTTCTTCATTTATAACAACAACAGCACGAGTAGCTAGTTCACGTAATGCTCCCTCAACAATTTTTACACCGTATGCATTAGTAAATTCAGCATTACGGAAGAAGGAAGCCGTCTGAACATTTTCAATACCTTCTGCCGCACAGAAACGTCCTGTAGCAAAAGGTAAATCAGCAGATATACATAGAACTACAGTATTATTTACGCCTGCTGCTTTTTCATTAAATGCTTTTACGCCAAGCGCACAAACCGGAGTATCAATACTTGGAAAAATATTTAGAACAACCTTTTTCCCTTTAAGTGATGATAAATTAACATCAGAAAGATCAGAGCCACACAATGTAAAATCTGGCGCCTGAGTACCAGTCTTAGGGAAAGTGCCTGATAATTGAATGTTATCACCTTGAAAAGTAACTTCTGTCATATTCATACCTTTATAATTATACGTTTAACACATTCCTTAGCTAAGGAATTGCTGCAGATGATATATTTAAGATTAAAATTGTAAACATATATTTCACAAATAAATCACCATGAGATATACAAGGTTTTAAATAAAAAAAGACATATAATCACACTATAATATTTGTTTAACACCCAGCAGCAAAGCAAAAAAAGGCGTTCAATTACAAGCATTTAATCGCTATAGGGGGTGGTTTATGTAATGATTAAAATTAGTTTCTTAATTATTTTCACTAACACTTTTAATAAGTATCATGCAGAATCAAACGCTTTAAATTTAAGCAATAACATAATTCACACAGTAATCTTTTGTGTATTTTTCATACAAAAATCTTATTTTAAAATGCCAGTTTATATTTATATAATTATTGATAAAGGGGGGAAATTATAGAGCTTTTACTTTAATTTAAGTTATGCTAGAAATAAATTAACCTCATAAAATAAATTATTAATACCTGACTATTTCGTATAACTCTATTAGGCTAAAAATAGAACTAATTTTTATCAACTTATTTACTAGTCATAAGCTATGACTACTTTTTGTAACGTTGCTCTAAATGCCTTGACCATAAAAAACAGATAAAATACTTCAAAAGCAATACCAAATACTAATAAGCCGTAGGTATCATTTTTTAAAGAATCAGGAAAAATAAAATACATAAGACCAAAAAATACCAACGTAAATGGAATTAGATAAAAGACTGCAACTCGCCAACCTACAACCCAACTTAACGAAAAGTATTTACATTAAAAAGTTCTTCCCATTATTTCCACCATTCACGAGAAATAAAATAATAAAGTTAATGAGAAAAATTACGTTATCAGCGAGTGATTCTAACCCATCAAGGTGTGGTGAATAGAACGAATACCCCACCATAATCACAACCGGAATAACAACATACAACGCTGATTCCTACTCAGTGACATTATTGTGCTTTAAATCAAGCAACAAGGCTTTCAAATTGAAAATATACATATCCCCCTCCTTTATTGTCAATAAGCCTATCCTGTGAAGGTGGAGATAGTGATTGTAATAATTGATTAATTAGAGTGAGTTATCAAATTAGAGCGTTTTGATTATAACCATTTCAATCGAACGTGATCATACCTGCAGTTACTGATTAATAAAACGAAAAGTCAGGTTTATTCGTGGTTCATTAACACGTTTAGTTTTTGGTAGTGCATGTTGCCAATACAGCTGTGTATCCCCTGCCATAATAAGCAATGAGCCCGGTGTTAATTGAAAGGCTATTTTCTCTTTGGTTGTTTTATGTTTAAACACGAATTGTCGAGTCGCACCAAAGCTTAATGAGGCAATAACAGGCTGATCACCTAACTCTGGTTCGTTATCTTGATGCCACCCCATGTAATCTTCACCGTCACGATATAAATTACCAAGCACTGAGTTAAACGGTGTTTGAGCAACCTGTTCACATTGGGCTTTTAACGCCATTAGCGATGTAGTAAAAGGCTGTGGATGCATGGTTAGCCCTGAATAGGTATAAGCAGCATCACCTAACCAGGTTTGTAATCTCGGTTGAAGTACCGATTTACCAAACATCATGATGCGCTCTTGTCGCCAATCTAACTCGTTATTTAGTTGCTGATAATAATGCTCTGCTTGTTGCAAACTAAGAAAGTGAGGATGCCAATAGATCAAACCATTATTGATGGTTATCCATTCGCCTTGTTCTGCAAATAAATCCATAAACGCCTCACCTTACCGATTATCAATAACTGAACACATCCAGTTTAAGTTATTTTTATATATACAAAAAAGCCATAGCAATCACTATGGCTTTTAAGATTATTTGTTCATGATTTCAATTAAAAACGCTTTTAACGGTCTTGGTTTGGCAACACCATAACCTTGCGCATAAGTAATATCATGCGATCTCACTAAGTTAATGTGCTCATCGGTTTCTACAAACTCAGCAACCGTTTCTAGCCCAATGTCTTTTGCTACATTACTTAATGATTCCACAATCAAACGATCAGTTTCACTAACAGGTAAGTCGCGAATAAATTCACCATCAATTTTTAAGATATCTAATGGTAATCGACGTAAATACGAGAAACTCGCATAGCCTGTGCCAAAATCATCCAATGCTATCTTACAACCAGCACGACGTAACACTTGGATCGTATCAATCGCTTGCTCTTCTGATTGTAAAGCCGATGATTCGGTGATCTCAAAACAGATCCGTTTCAATGGGATCTCGTACTTATCAGCCAGCTTAAGGATCTCTTGCGCCAACGTTGGTGATGATAACGATTTAGCGGTTAAGTTAATCGCACATTTCTCAATTTTGTCCCAATCGCTAATATGCTCATTCAACAGTTTGAAAGTATGTGTAACAACCCAGCAATCTAACTCCGATTCCAGCTCAAACAAGTTGATCATCGGGAAAAACTCCGCAGGTGTCACAACTTGCGTCATACCATCTGCAGGGTTTATACGTAGTAACACTTCAAAACTATGAGCGCTCTCTTTATTGTCATTGAGTTTTAAATACGGCTGGCAGTTAAGCTCAAACAGGTTGTTTTTAAATACATTTTGAATGTACTCCAACATATCTACTTTACGTACTAATTGAGACTCTTGCTCTATCCAATTGATGTTAGTGTTCAGCATTGTTGGTTGACCACATAACTGCGATACGATCGCCGAAATATCATCATCTTTAGTGATCTTTACACAATGCAATGTTGGCGACACTAAGCTAACGGATGTATCACCCCAATAGAACTGAAACTTTTTAAGTTGCGACACCAATACATTCAATTTGGTATCGATATTTTCATCAGAGATCGCAAAGCCAAGAATACCAATCGAAAATGGTGGTCTGTAGCAACGAAACACATTTTTGTTCTTAATCGTTAGGTAATTATTTAACTGAAAGATTAATTGTGCTTTTCCTTGATAACCTAAATCTGCCAATTTAGACATGGTAGGAAGCAAATCAAGATAAACAATCACTGCTTTTTTATATTGGCTTAAATCTTCTTCCAACTGTTTTACATTAAATAAATCAGTATAAGGATCGATACGTTCTAACTTAATTTGTTGCCGTAGTAATTCAAAGTTCTTAATCACCGCCCCAGCAATGGCATAACAAAGCGTGATCATCACAGCGAGTACCACTAATAAGCCATAAAACTGCTCATCCAGCGTTCTTAATGTATTTACCCTATCTAGGCTTTCTGTCAGCATCACCAAGGTAACAATAGTTGCCATTAACAATGGTTGGACTAAGCCAAAGCGGCCAAAACCAAAGATAATTAAAATCAGTAATACAAAGCAAAGAGAGTGAATTACTAAAGCGTTTTGGAACGAAACAGCGATAACGGTAATAACAATGAAAGTCGACAACCAGATAAGATGACTCGGTGAGCTATTCTTTGATTGTCGAATTTCTTCGCTAAACTCAAGGTACTTCGACTTATAGCCAAGCTTTGCAAATACCAACAGAAATAACACTAACACCGTTGGTGTCAACGATAACTGAGTGAGCATGCCACCTAATATTGAGTAAGCCATGAAGTTCATTGCTAATGGCTCAGAGCCTGCAAAAAAGCTTACCGTCATGGCTGTAACATAGGTGGATAGCGGCAGTAATAAGCCGATAATCACAAAGTAAATGCCGATCACAGCACTAAAATTCTTATTTTCATATTGCTTATACAAGTAGATAAACAATTGAGAAAACAAAAATGGGAATAGGGTTATAAATATGGCTGACGCAAAAGCAACATCGATCGCTTTACCAATAAAGCAATAGTAATAAGCAAGGACACTTAAACTAACGGCGTAAACAACACGCCAATTGAAAAAGATAAAAACTACCACCATCACAGCGTTTGCAATAGACATGATAGAAAATGATTCATGCTCTATTGAAAAGAACCGTGTTAGAAATAGACTTATTAATGTAGATATAAATACCAACAAATAAATAACAATTTGCTTTTGCCACTTATTTGTTATTACTGAACGATACATGCATACACCACTGAAGAATTAAGTAAGGGATCATAGCAAAATAACGTTTATTGATTGGTTAATACGAAATAGAAATCAGATGATAATAGAGCATGAAATGTAA
The DNA here is from genome assembly GCF_030685535.1 of Photobacterium leiognathi. Taxonomy (NCBI): domain Bacteria; kingdom Pseudomonadati; phylum Pseudomonadota; class Gammaproteobacteria; order Vibrionales; family Vibrionaceae; genus Photobacterium; species Photobacterium leiognathi. Next base: position 1,746,035 of record NZ_CP131601.1, read on the forward strand.
CTGAGTGTAAGTTCACCTCTTCGCTATTAATAAGTGCTTTTAATTAGTCATATTACAGCAATCAAATAAAACAAACCCGTTACTTACGCTCTTCAATAAGATAATAATAATTTAACTTAGCAATATTTATCTTCTATACCGACAACAGGCGGTTTTCCATCGTGATAGTTAACAAAATACACTCCACATTGATCGTTATAGCTAAAACCACGAGGAAAAATCTTTGCCACTTTAGGACCATCACTACCACTAGGATGTTTTGCAATATCCCCACTTGGGATCGTCCGCTGATTACCTAAACCACACCACTCTGCGTTGCATTTAGTGTTTCGACCTTGGGTATACCTGACATCGTTCAGTGATAATAAATAACGGGTACTTCCCATCCAATAACCTGTTGGGTATCCCATTACCACTTGGATTTTTACATCACCGGCATCGATTTGGGATTTATTAGGATCATTTTCAACACCTAATACTGTGGCACGAGTATGAACAAAGTCACTTGCTGTAATGAGTGAAGATTTGACACCTTTTAGCAAAGCAATACGAGCATCTCTTGTTAATCCTAAAAATTTAGGCGCAACAAAAGCACTAATTACGCCAACAATGACGATAATGACAACCAGTTCAATCAGAGTAAACCCTTTTGTTTTCATTATGTGTGCCTTCAGAATTGCGCCTTAAAAAGTGCTTACATCATATTTTTATTATTTCTTTTATCAACAATAACAGCAAAAACGTGCTAACCAGCTCAAACTATCAATAGAAGTTATTACAATTCCCCCTAGATATTGAAGCCTATCTAGTATATCTCTCAAAAATAGCATTACCAATTTTCGCGATTTCTTTATCCCTTTCAGGAATACTCACTTCGGTGCCTGTTAAGTAAACACTGATCACTAATGGTTGTTTTTGCTCATTCCAAACCACCGCAGTGATCCCGCGAGAACCATAACCACCCGCCCCTGAACGGTCAGCAATTTCCCAACCTTGTGGCAATACGGAGCGGAATAACCCATTAGAGACTTTGTTCGCTTTCATCCACTCTGTTAATTGCGCTTTAGACGCAGGATTGAGTGCATCACCTAAAACAAGCTTAGTAATAGTCTCATTCATAGCGTACGGTGTTGTGGTATCGCGTTTGTCTCCCGGTGTAGCCTCGTTTAATAGTGGCTCAATACGATCCAATCTGGTTACGTTGTCACTGTTATCAATCAGAAATTTCGTTACCCCTTCCGCGCCACCAATATGGGCTAGCACAAAATTAGCCGCTGAGTTATCACTGGTCGTCATGGTGGCAAAACAGGCGTCTTTCAGTGAAACCTCTGTGCCAATCTTATCTTTAAATACTGGCGCGTAATCTAAAATAGCATCAGCGGTAACTGGATAGGTCTTATCCATCATGCCTTTGGTTATTTGATTATCATGGAGCAATTTCGCACAAGCTAACGTTTTAAATGTGCTCATTAATGGGAAACGTTGCTCGCTGTTATAACCGTACAGTGAATCACCGTTAGCATTTAAAACCGAAACACCGACTTTTGCCCCCAGTTGTTGTTCTGCATGCTTGATCGCACTATCAATATTGGTGCTGGCAACACTCATGGCAGAAAACGTTAAACTTGCAGTACCCATTGCCATGGTGATCACACGCGATACGATGCTTTTTTTGCAGATGTTCATGATTGATAAACCTATTTCTCTGTTTTTTCTGATGCGTATTCTATCAGTAATAAGTACTGCGAAAAGATTGTTTTGTAACATAAAGTTTATATTTCACAGCCACCTAACCTGATGTTCATGTTCTGATTTACTTTGTGCATTATTAGTATTAATTTGAATTATTCTTTGTACAGACAAGTACATTCTTCTACTTTTATGGCACCCCATAGATAAAATGAATATAGAACCTACCACTTTTCTTGCCATCGCTGCGATCTTTGTTGGCTCTTACGTACAAACCGCTATTGGCTTTGGACTAGCGATTGTATCCGCCCCGATCCTTATCGTGTATGCGCCTGAATATGTCCCTGCCCCTATTTGCCTTATCGCACTCTTTATTTCATTGCTCAATGCACTTAAACATCGAAGCAACATTGAAATTGGCGGCTTAAAAATGGCTATTTTTGGCCGTATACCTGGCTCAATTGCTGGTGCATGTTTATTAGTTTATGTTTCAGCACATACGCTTTCATTGTGGATCGGCATACTGGTACTGCTCGCTGTATTCGTGAGTGTTATGCCTTACCGTATTGAACCCACACCGAGACGAATGGTGATTGCGGGATTTTTCTCAGGATTATTTGGTACCAGCTCTGCGATTGGTGGTCCACCAATGGCGATATTGTTACAGCATCAAGAAGCAAATCAATTGCGAGGTAACCTTTCTGCTTTCTTTGTGTTCAGCTCTATTATTTCGCTAATAGCCCAAGTACCTGTAGGTTTTTTATCAGTAAAAGAGTTGTGGCTTACCCTACCTTTGATTCCGAGCGCATGGCTAGGTTACTGGTTAGCCTTGAAAACCACTCAGTCATTACCGAAAGAGAAAATTCGCTATGGGGCGCTTATCTTATGTTTGCTCTGTGGCGGGATTGCTATTTTCGAAAGCCTTCGTTGAAGATAGATCACACAATAGTTCAAAAGCCGCTGTTATATTGCTAACAATATCAAAATAAGTGAATTCGTTGATTGATTATATGTATAACAAATTGATAAAAAGATTTTAACAAGGCAAGTATTTATAAATAGTGAGGATAATATGGATATTGTTGTTGCCTTAACAAATGGAAAATTTGGCATTGTCGAAGATTGCCACTCAACAGATGATCTTGAAGGTAGCTGCATTGATTGTTGGGTTGAAAATGAAGCAGGGTTTACTTATGAAAAAGCCGTTGTAGCCTACTGCGTATAATTGAAGAAAACGACTACTTAAGCGTCTAGCTACCTAGGCGCTTTTTTTGTGCCCTTTTATTACATCATTAAACTAATAATAATTAGCGCATACGAATGTAGGTTGGGATCTCTAACATTTCTTCAAGGCTATCAAAGCATAATGATGATTGGCTTTGCACTATTTCTTCTAAGTCATCAAAGCTCACACCAAAAAAACGAGAACCTTTCATTAAGCCATTAATGAATTCTCTTTTCTCACGCTTCTTTTGATATTCAATACTTGGGATCACGCAATATTCTTGATATTCGTGCTTTAAATAATTAAGAAAATCCGTTTTATCCATATTCACTCTCCTAGCTTACATTTAAGAAAGCAACACACAGCAAAAAAGTGACTCATCACTATCGATCAGAATAGCACATTCGCCATCACAGAAATTATAAATCCATTATGTTTTACAAATTTTGTGCATAAATTCTATACAGTAAGACTACCTGTATAAACACCTGTATAAACACCTGTATAACAGGTGTGATAATGCTCAACATTCTCAATAGCAACGCTTTATTATTACATTATCAAAAGTTACTCCCTTTATTTTTCACAGGTCAAAAACCCTCATCATTTATTTAAAAATCAATGATATAAACAACAGCAACATATCAATAAGCCTGAAAATCAAGACAAAAAAGAACAGAAAAAAACACAAAAAGTGCTTGCAACAGTAAACGAATAAAACTACTGTATACACATACAGTATGTATATATAACCACTGGTCGAGGAAAGCACTAATGAACTACCATCCATCTATTACTGCTTCGCAAGTTTACAAATCTACATTTACAGCACATTCAACCGCTTTATCTGAAGCTGTAGGTCAAACGATTGAAGTTAGTTACAGTGCTGAACAACAAACCCAGTTGGCTTATTTCTTACGTCTATTAAAGAAAGCAAATAATGAAAATCGTTGGATTATGTTTGTGGGTTACGATGCATTAATTGATAAGTCGTTATTGAAGAATGCTGGCATTGATATTAACAAGGTGCTATTACTCAAGGCTTCTGAGCATCAAAGTAAACATAATCTATTAGTAAAAGCACTTGAGATGGGAAACTGCAGTGCGGTTATTGTTGCAGGTGACATTGAACAATTTGACACCCCTTTAGTTAATTCTGCAGCAAAAAATGGCAAAGCAATGGCGTTTGTTCTAAATAAGAATCTAACAACGCACCTAACAGTCCATTAATAATTAAACATAGTGGTAAGTAAACCGTTAAATAGGTAATTTTTTAACCACAACAAGTTAAAACAGTGATTGTAACCGCTGTTTTTATACCCAAAAAATATACAACTTTTAGGTTTTATCAAGATAATAGTTTTTAGGTATAAGAAAACCCCATATAATCTTATAAATATAATAATTAAAGATTAGGTTACAACATGGATAATAAGCTTGGATTAGGGGCGCTAACTGCACTCGTAATCGGCTCAATGATTGGTGCCGGAGTGTTTAGCCTTCCTCAAAATATGGCACTGGTAGCAAGTCCAGCTGCGGTAATGATTGGGTGGATAATCACCTGTATCGGCATGATTTTTCTTGCCCTATCGTTTCAATACCTGTCAATTTTAAAACCTGAAATTAACAGTGGTGTATTTGGTTATGCTCAAGCAGGTTTTGGTGACTACGTAGGATTCTGTTCAGCATGGGGTTACTGGTTAAGTGCCATGCTTGCTAACGTTTCATACTTAGTGATCGTATTTAGTACCTTAGGTATGTTCTTTGATAAGCCAAACGACGTGATATTTGGCTTAGGTAATACGTGGCAATCAGTAACGGGTGCTTCTATTATTTTGTGGCTTGTTTACTTCCTTATTCAACGAGGAGTAAAAACAGCTGCAACAATTAATTTAGTCACCACGATAGCTAAATTAGTACCACTATTCTTGTTCGTATTCTTCACTCTGCTTGCCTTTAAATGGCATACCTTTATTTTTGATTTTACTGGTGTCGAGTTTGGTCCTACCCATGACTTACTTGATCAAGTTAAATCCACCATGTTGATCACTGTATGGGTCTTCATTGGTGTTGAAGGTGCCGTCGTTGTATCTTCTCGTGCTCGTGATCGTAAAGATATTGGCCGTGCAACCATTCTTGGCCTGTTAACCGCTCTTGTTATTTATATCTTTGTAACCTTGCTTTCTATGGGTGTGATCAGCACGCCTGAGTTAGCGAAATTGCAAAATCCGTCAATGGCGAAAGTGCTAGAGCATATCTTAGGCCCTTGGGGCGCGGTACTTATTGGCTGTGGTTTATTGATTTCAGTGTGTGGCGCATTCCTTAGCTGGACGGTATTAGCCACTGAAGCACCATTCCTTGCTGCTAATAATAATGTGTTCCCTGAGAGCTACAAAAAGCAGAATAAAGCAGGTACTGCGGTAACCGCGTTAAACCTAACGACTATCTGTATTCAGATCTCATTGTTCGCAGTCACTTTTGCTGGTGGTACCTATAACAGTATTTTGATCATCGCGTCTGAAATGATCTTAATCCCCTACTTTCTTGTTGCGGCTTATACCTTAAAGCTTGCGTTGAAAACAAAGAATCGCGGGGCATTAATGTGGGTCGGTCTGTTTGCCACTGTTTATGGTATCTGGCTGCTTTACGCTTCAGGGCTACACCACTTACTGTTATCTGCTATTTTGTACCTTCCTGGCTTATTCTTCTTCGTTAAAGCTAAACGGGAACAAAAGAAACCGGTATTTGTTGGTAAAGAAATCTACTTTGTTGCGTTTTTAGTGGCGATTTCTGCTTTCGGTATTTACCTACTCGCAACAGGTAAATTAATGATCTAGGTTTATTTGCCCATAAAAAGAAAAGCCGTGTCACTCAAATGACACGGCTTTTTTATTTCTCAAGGATCCGTTACATCAACTTATAGTTGGCTTTCATTCCAAGCAATTTCAACTCGGTTACGTCCACGCTCTTTCGCTTTCAGTAACGCTTTATCTGCACGCTCAATGAAATGGTTGTATTCTTCGTTCTCAAGCTCTGCGACCCCCATGCTACATGTTATCTTCATATCATGGTCCCATTCAGCTTGCTCAATGCAATCTCGAATAGACTCTGCGAACTCGGCTGCTGCACCTAATGGCGTTGCAGGACAAAAAATAACAAACTCCTCTCCTCCCCAACGTGCAAAAACATCTGATTTACGTACGCGTTTATTAATCAAGCTTGCAAACCTTCTTAGCACGTTGTCACCATAGCGGTGACTATGAAGATCGTTCACTTGCTTAAAATGGTCGATATCAATAAAGACCATCGAAAATGGAATACCACCATCGATAGAATGTGCCGTTACTTCAGACAACCAATCGTTAATCTCATGACGATTACGTGTACGCGTTAAAGGATCGGTAAATGCTAATTCTTCAAACACCAAACTCTTTTCATACAAGGCGCGATTGGCTTCTCGTAAACGTTGTGTACGCTCTTCTGTCAATTTGATTTGTTTATGCAAATAAATACGATCTGAAATAATCACTGTAATTGCAGTAATAACCCACAATGAAAGCAGTAATTTAACTAACGTTTCTTCACTTATCCATTCACCATAAAACACTAATTTTTTTAGCTTAATTGCGTAGTAGGCTTCTTTGACATAACTACCTGTCGCAATTTCAATAATCGATACGTTATCGAACTGGCGATTTGATTTCTCGACCAGTACTTCGTAGTCAGCAATCCACCATGACAAAACTTGGAATGAACGTAGTGGAAAAGTTTTCAGTCCTTCATTTTCACCAGGCGCGTACTCGATAGCGTTAAATTTTAAGGAAATTGGATCCGTTAAATTCGCGTAAGCTGGGTCATAATTTCTTAAATAAATACGAATACGTTCACCTTCAACAGGGCTATCGTAATCAATATCAATACCTACACTTTCATAGTCACTGAGATCAATCCCCTTATCGACATGATCCGTTAATGAAATTGCAATCTCACAAAACGGCCACTGCGATTTTTTGACGATATTGCATTCAAGCAACGCCCCTGTTTTATTCACTTCCATTTTTGATTCTGTCGCACCATTTTGCGCAGTATCATCAATAATTCTGTATGTACTATTTACAGGAGTGACAACGTATTCACGTTTCGCCCCGCCAAGAAGAAACCATGTATAAGCAATACAGGTAAAAACAACAAGAAACAGTACAGTGTAACGAACGGGCTTCGTTAAACCTGCCATAAAACCTCAGACAAATTAAAGCAAAGAATATGCATGTAAGTTAGTAGCGAAACTATCAAAGCCAAGCCATATTGACAATAAGATAATTCCTAATTTACAAGCTATCTTATATTATTCGCGTAGATAATTAATACTATTAGAACAATAAGTTAGCACTAGATCATCAATATCGTTCAAGCGCATACTATCGGCGGCGAACATGCTTACCACGATTCTGATGTATTCTGCTTTTTGCTTTCGCTCGACGTTTCTCTGCAGCTGCTCCACGGTGCACTGATTGGGTTTCAATTAACGTTGGATCAGGTTCATAACCTTCCAACCATTGCTGTGGTATACGTGTATCTAAAAGCTCTTCAATCGCTTTCAATGCCCATTCTTCATCAAGGCTCATTAATGTAATAGCATGACCTGTCATTCCAGCTCGACCAGTACGACCAATGCGATGAACATAATCTTCAGCTTTATAAGGCATATCGAAGTTAACAACATACCCTAGCTGTTCAATATCAAGACCACGCGCAGCAACATCTGTCGCAACCAACACACGTACTTTACCTGATTTGAACTCATCTAATGCACGCTGGCGAGCACCTTGGCTTTTATCACCGTTGATTGAAACTGCTTTAATACCGTCCAGTCCAAGATCTTTAGCGAGCTTATCTGAGCCCTGCTTGGTCTTAGTAAATACTAATACTTGCTGCCAATTACGAGAGCCAATTAAGTAAGCGAGTAATTCTGCTTTACGGTGTTTATCTACCGGGTACACCATTTGCTCTACTGTTTCTGCCGCAGTATTAGCAGGAGTGACCTCAACCATTTTAGGTTCAGTTAAGATATCAAATGCTAATTTCTTCACCTGTTTAGAAAACGTTGCAGAGAAAAACAGTGTCTGACGTTCATCAGGCATGCGCTCCATAATTCGCTGAATATCAACAATAAAGCCCATATCCAACATACGATCAGCTTCATCTAATACAAAGGTTTCAACTTCTGTCAGAGATACAGAACGATTGAACACATGATCAAGCAAACGACCAGGTGTAGCGACAAGAATATCAGCCCCCGCATTAATCGCTTTAACTTGTACATTCATGCTTGTACCGCCATAAGCCACTGCGACTTTTAAATCCGTGTGTTTAGCATAAGCAGACATACTGTCGAATACTTGCTGCGCAAGTTCACGAGTAGGCGTAAGAATTAATGCACGAATAGGATGCCCAGACGCTTTACTATCAGTTGATGATTCTGCTGATTGTTCAGACTGAGCAGGCAACGTTAATAAACGCTGTAATAAAGGAAGAGAGAATGCAGCTGTTTTAATGGTACCCGTTTGGGCACCTGCCATTACATCCTCACCTTTTAACGCCAATGGAATCGCTTGTTTTTGCACATCAGTTGGTGAGGAGTAACCTAATTCAACCAGTGCATTTAGCAGATTGGGATGAAAGTTTAAGGATTCGAACGACATAATAGTTTCCTAGAAGCAATAACAAACGCACTACAGTATGAGTAGAACGCGGATTCTATCACAAAAAAACTATTGTCAGGCTCTCTACAAAGCCGCATTTGTGTTTAAAAATATGAATATGCAATTGATTAAACTGCTTAGCTGTAATGGTTAATGCCAAAGTCACCATTACTGCTAAGCAGTATTGTCGAAAGTCTAATGTTAAGAGTTGGCGAAGATAATTGAATCTTTGTAGCGAGTGACCTTATTACGTCCAGTTCGCTTAGATTCATATAAAGCTAAATCAGCTTTGTTAATCAACTCTTTAACATCCACATTATCATCATAGTCACAATAGCCTATTGATACTGTAAACTTAGGTATATCAATAATATCTATAGCTTGAATACGACGTCTTAAACTTTCTAAGATAAGAAAAGGATCTATTTCTTCACTAATTCCTTCTCGCAGTATGAGCAAAAACTCCTCTCCACCCCAACGAAAAGCAATATCAGATTTTCTAATATTTTGACTTAAACAATGGGCAAAAGCTCTAATCGCTCTGTCTCCAATATCATGACCATAGGTATCATTAATACGTTTAAAATGATCAATATCTAAAAAGCAAAACACTTGTTTTGAGCGATATGGCTTTAATGACTTAAAAGCACTTCTGTTTGGTAAGCCAGTTAATACATCTAAGCTAGACTCACGTTTTTTTGTTCTAATTATTTGCTCATAAAATGAGTAAAAAAAGATAACAAACACAAATAATATACAAAAAAACAATAAAAACTTTTTCAGATCAAACGCATTAAACAGTTTAATATAGCCAAGTTCAGTGTCTTTAACTACCACATGACATAACTGACAGCCTTGATGCATACTTGAAGATACTTTTTTAACAATGGTGATCCCTTTGCTATCAATATCAAACAAGACATCTCTATAAAGATCATAAATCATCTCATCAAGGATTGACTTATCGGCGATATTATTTTTATTGATTGCTAACTTTTCATCAAATGTAAAAATAGATAAATTACTACCCATAGATACACTAATAATATCATTTGCATGAACTGTTAAAGCGTTATAATAATCAAGATAATTACTATAATTTTCAGGCTTCATGTTGACTGATTTAATAAACTCAGTCGATATATATTTAATAGCATTTGTCGCACTACGTAATTTATTAATACCTTCAAGGTAATCGGAAACAACGAAGAGTTTAATTGACAATAAAAAGCTAAAAAGTATGACAACTATAAACCTCAAATTTAAGTCCTTCAAAAGGCAGATCATATGTGTATGACTTGTGGCAATTATAATTTTTAAAGCAATTAATACACTGATGTATAATATAAGTACGATAACTTTGATTATTTAAGCTGACAATATACAGCTATATTGCCAGCTTAAAATTAAATGCGCGTAGAAAAGCTGTCTAAACTTTCGGGTTTATAAAAAAGAAATCCTTGATATTTATTTACACCCAATCGTTGTAACGTTTCCTTTTGCTCAATATTCTCAACACCTTCTGCAATCAACTTAATGTTTAGCTTGCTTGCTAATAGCACAATACTTTCAATAATATGAAGAGTTAATTCACTTGACTCAATTGTATCAACAAATGATTTATCAATTTTTAATGAATCAAAATCATAGAGATTCAAATAATACAGTGATGAATAACCCGTACCATAATCGTCAAGTGCAAATTGTACCCCGTGATTTCTCAATAATTGCATTGCTGCAAGGGTTTTAGTGACATTTTCAAACTCACTCGATTCTGTGAATTCAAGCAATAACTGGCAATGAGTTGCTAACTCAATACATAAGTTTTGAACCTGTGCATTATGCAAACAATTCTCCGTTAAGTTAAAACTTAAAGTAAGTTTTTCACTTTTTCTAACCAATTCACTTTTAAGAACTTGGCTAAGCAATTGCATTGTTAACGAAGGTATCAAGTTATATTTTTCTAACTTAGGAATAAAATCTAGCGGTGATACCATTTTGCCATTACGCTTGATCCATCTTGCCAACACTTCACCGCCGATCACTTGTTTATCTTTATCTACAATTGGCTGAATAAATGGACAAATATCATTATTACTTATGGCTTTCCTCAACAAATAGTAATCGATATTGTTATACTTATAGAAAATATAAAACATCGAAAGTAACACAATAAAGGTGCTCACAAGCTCTATTATCGAATCATTCATATAGTTAGCGAGAGCCACTTGAATATTACACTCAATAATAAGAGAAAAGTCGTATTTTGATGATTTTATTTCAAATGAATTTAACTCTGAAACATCATCAATCAACTTATTATCATGTCCTACGTTAATATTATTAATGCGTACATAGCTTCGACCTAACTTATCTGTTAGCTCAAGATCCAGTTTTTTAAAATAAGCCTGAATTATAGTATCGTTACCAACATCAACTAAAAACGATATTACTGGCCTTTCTGTCAAGTTACTTCTTTCTTTAATTGTAAGACCTAAATTATCTGAATTATGATATTTATTTTCTACTTGTCCAATTAAAGTATTGTATACATATTGACCATTTTTAATAATGGCAATACTACTTATATTAACATTAGCATCTCTTGCTAAAAGCTTAAGCAACAGATGTTTTTCTTTCCCCTGCCTTTCAAGAATGTTTGAATCCATACGATTAATAAACTGCTTACTATGGTCAATTAATTTATCAACTTGAATTACAGCTTGTTTAGTAATTGAACTTTTGTAGAAAGAAAAATTTATACTAAGAAGCATTAAATACATCAATATAAAAAAAGTAGAATATATGATGAAATGGACTCTATTTTCTTTATTAATTTTCATAAAATACAACCCGATTTCTACCTAATTTCTTAGCCTTATATAAGGCTAAATCAGCATTTTTAAATTGCTTCTCAAAAGAAATTGACAATTCCGATGATATTCCAACTGATACAGTAACATTTAATCCATGAATTAAATCTTCCATCACTGCATTTCTTATCAGTTCTGCTTTTTTTGATAATTCTTTTTTATCATGAAAATCAAGGACAATAACAAACTCTTCACCGCCCCAACGCACTGATATATCATCTTTTCGGATACTTTTTCTTATGATTTCACTTACTTTTTTTATAACAAGATCACCAATAAGATGACCATGGTTATCGTTTATATTTTTAAAATTATCGATATCAACAACAATAATTGAGCTTTCCTGGCATAGATTTTTATAAAACTTATCAAAAACATCTCGCCTTAACAGGCCTGTCATTTTATCTTTTGCCATCAATGTAATAACACAATGTCTAGATACTTCGAAAATCATATAGAAAAATGAAAGAAATAATGCGTAAACAAAAACATCAAAACTTAACGATAACCAGTTAATCGTTACATAATAAACACCACTTTCTGGCGTACATGGCAATAAAATCTTTTTTAATGCCGGAAGAATAACGAATTCATAACGCGGTTTACTCAGCGATATTTCTATTTTAGAACGATTATCTTTGTTATAAACAGATATCCAGTTACTAATAAAATCATATTTCAGATCAAGCAGTACAACACCAATCAACTTTCGTTCATTATAAAATGGATGAAAAACAGAACGGATATTTTCATGAGAGTAACTCTCAACGTATTCTTCAGTTAACTTAAGATCGCAAGTACCAAAGTCAGCGTACGGATATGGAATATTTTCAAACTCCATAATGCGTTCAATCCAATTCTCATCGTGTAAACCTTGAGAGTTTAATGCTATATGAACTTCACGTAATGGCTTAAAATGTGCTGTATTAGCTGTTGTATCAGTACGTTGAATAACAGCCAATCCCCAGAAATCATCCTTTACAAGTTGTTTTACCTTTTTCTCGACCTCATTCATAGCAGTAGAAATTGATTTAACTTCATGCTCTTCATTAACCATAACAGCAATATCACCGATATGGTGAATACCTGATTTCATGTGGATAACATCAGTATTAAGATAAAACGGTGTTATCTGTCGTACAATATCGTAGACGTTATTAATTTTTTGTTTAATAACTTCAGATGCATCATTGACTTTAGCTGTATTAAAAATAGTTAAAAAGTAAAAAATAATAGTAAATGTTACTAGAAAGAAAATACTCGTTCTCTTAATAATAGAATAATTACCATTATAAAATTTTCTTCGATTCAATTTGTTTTTCACTATAAGAAAGTCGTCTTATTTCTGCCAAGACTTTTTGACTGATATAAAGCTTTATCGGCTCGCTTTAACGTACTTATAATATTTTCACCAGGATTCTGATGTGTACAACCTAGCGAAATCGTAACTGATATTTCATTAATTTTTCCGAAGGAAACACTTTTTCTTATATGCTCAGACTTGTGAATAAGATCGTTACATTTCATTTTAGGTAAAATAATAACAAACTCTTCTCCACCCCACCGAATAGCAATATCAGTATCACGTATTGATTTTCGAATACGTTTAGTGACTTCATGGATAACCATATCACCAACATCGTGACCATAAGTATCATTGATACTTTTAAAATGATCAATATCGCAAATGATAACACTTGCGTGGGTCATTTTATTTAACTTAGGTTCATAGTGATCTCGACGGTAAAAACCAGTCATACTATCATAATAATAATCTTTCCATGTTTTTCTATAAAAACTTATAACAACATTAATAATGATAATAATTATTATTGTAAATAATAATGCTTGAATGATAATATTACTAAAATTCCAACTTATATAATTCTTTTCCTTAGTAATACTATGAGGTAACGAAAATCTATAACTGAAAACGTGATTAACATCTGTTAGTTCTAACGTCGTATGGTTTTCTTTGTTATATTTGTTAATACATGTTTCTATTAATGCATTTTTAAAATCAACTATAATGATAGCTTGAATTTCTTTATCAATGTATACAGGATACAATATACTCCTAATATACTCACTTGAACCTTTTTCATAATACGGTTCCGTCAATCTCACATTATTTTCATTAAAAATACGATACGACTTATCAATACTTTCACCAGCAATTGTTCGTGAGATCCAACTATTTCGACTGTGTCTACTTTCATCCAAAGAAATATATGCCTCTCTTAAGGGAAGAAAGTGAGTAACTTCACCCGCTACATTGGCTTTTTCAATAACAGCAACAGTCCATAATAAATCGGAGCCAATAATTTCTTCTATTTCATTTTTAAGTTGGCTCATGCCATTATTTAGTTGATGAATATCGCCTGAATTTTTAACAATGATACCAAGTTCACCATTATCAATTTTCTCAAAGTGAACACCCTCATCATAATGTTTTGAATCAGCATTGATATAAAAACCATGAAAGCGCTTAGTCACATCAACAGTCGTTTGAATCAGTGTTTGCAGTTTTCTTTCTAAAATATTTATGGATAAAAAATTGTAGTAACAAAGTGAGATAAATACCAAGATAAAAACAGCACACATCAAAAAAACCCTATTTAAGTAGGGCTTATATATATCAGAACGAAACAAGTTAGTTAGCCATTCACAGAGGTTATGTATTAAGGCGATGCTATCATGCTAAATACAAAAGACAAATAACTTAAACATACCCTTTGCAAATTAAATGTAACTAACTGTAAGTATTTTTTTTAAGCAAAGATTTGCAATGACATATCTTGTCAATTTTTTTAACAATACAAAAAAAGCACTTCTATTACAGAAGTGCTTTCATAAATCATTAATGTATTTTCTTATTTAATATTTAAAAATGCAGCGCCACGTACACCACCAGCATCACCGTATTTTGCTTTCACTATTTTTGGTGCAACGGATACTGATAGTAGGTATTTTGGTATGCGCTTTGGTAACTCATCATAAATAAGATCAAAGTTAGATAAACCACCACCCAGTACGACAACATGTGGATCAATGCAGGTGAAGATGTTTGCCAAGCAAATTGCCAGTAGTTCAAGAAAGCGCTCTACGTGCTCGACAGCTTTAGCTTCACCTTCACGATAGTTACCGATAATTTCAATCGCTTTTAATTCTTCACCATAGTAGTGGTTGTAAAGTAATTCAAAACCTCGGCCTGATAAGTAATTATCAATACACCCTTTTTGACCACAGCCACAGCCCAGTAACGGTGCATTCTCACCAAGGAACAACCAAGCATCTAGAGGCAGACGTGCGTGACCTAATTCACCACCAACATGATTTAGACCAGAAAAGACTTTGCCTTCAAACACCATGCCGCCGCCTACACCAGTACCAAGGATCAAACCTAACACTGATGGCGAATCTTTATGCTCATCATCCCAAGCTTCAGATAACGCAAAACAGTTCGCATCGTTATCAAGTGCTACTTTACGGCCTAGCTTCGCTTCTAAGTCTGCACGTAACGTACGCCCTTTTGCAGCTGGAATGTTAGATGTTAAAACCACACCATCACGTGCATCTTCAATGCCAGGGATACCGATACCAACCAGACCTTCACAACCAAATGTTTCATCAGCCTGTTTAATCAATGTAACCAAGGTATCGATCAGTTTATTGTAATCATCCCCTGGCGTTGGTACTCGCTCTGTTGCTACACGCTCAAGCTTTTCATTAAATGCCCCAAATTCAATTTTGGTACCGCCTATATCAAAGCCGTAGTACATCCTATATCCTCACAAATAATGCTCAACTACACTTGCTGAGTGTACGAAACTTTCATTGGTTTGAAAATTATCCACACTTATCATCAAGCTATCTGTGACTAAGAACAAATTTAGGCTTTTATCGATGTGCAAAGCTCTCGTTTAATGAAAAAAATTGAGCGAAATTACACACCGATAGCAATTTAGACACAGATAACGAAAGTTATTTTCGTGACAAGGTCACATATTAATGAGCGGCCATGAACGTTTGTAAAGCTTTTAGCGAAGACTCATCAGGCAACATACGATTCATTTTGCCTGTGATGTAATTTTCACGGAAAACGTCAAACCAAAGATCTAACATCTCTGCGTTATCATGCTCACCAAACAAATCAATGATACGTGCTGCAACTTCTGCAGTGCCTAGCTGATTTTCTTTTGATGCTTCACGCACTTTATAGCGAGAGGGTTTTTCTGGATTGATCGACAACACAGGGAATTGATTTAAGTATGGACTCTTACGGAACATCTTTTTCGCTTCCGCCCAACTTCCATCCAACATAATAAATAACGGACGCTTTCCTTCTGCTAGTTCTACTTTCTCAGCAACACGTTCAGGCTCTGCGTATTCAGCTGGGAATACTACATAGGGTTGCCATTGTGGATCTTGCAATAACGCTAGCATGTCTTTATTTGGCTCAGTGCGAGACCAAATATAAGCAAAGGTATCTTCAAACAGATCAGCAATTAATCGCCCTGTGTTGCTTGGCTTTAAGATCTCATCATCAAACATAACAAGCAGGAAAGCCGCATTGGATTTCGCTAATGGGCGATGTTCACAAATGCAAAGATGTGTGCGCAGCATACATTGGCGACAACGCTCAACTTTACAACCACGAGCAAGAAAAGGACGAGTAGAACGTGCTAAACGTTCCTCATATAATGTATGTACGGCATGTATACGCATGAAGAATGAACCTGAGACAGAAAAAACCATCGCATTCTACCCAATAGCGTTGCTAACATACAAAAATTAACGTTAACCTTACTCGTTATGAGTCTATGTTGCTCAAATAATCTCCAACACAGTACGTTCTTTAGTTTTCTACGACTAAATGGTATCGACTCAACATGCCCTGCTGCTGCTGTGCAATAACAGCCACACGTTCTGCTTCATCGACCAAAGTATCTAGCTGACGATTATTATGCTGAGCACGATTAGCGACTTGCTCTAAATTATGAGCAACGTCCTGAGAAGCACGTTCTTGTTGTTGAGTTGCAACTGCAATGGTAACCATTTGCTGGTTAATATCTGAAATCGTATTGTTGATTAAGTTAATCGCATTTTGAACATCACTACTGCGTTCAATCGATGACATCATTTCTTTTCGACTCACTAACATCGCCTCATTAACATCATCTGCTGCTTTATGAAGTGCTGTAATAGTATTACGAATTGATTCGGTTTGTTGGTTGGTTTCACTGGCTAATTGTCTGACTTCATCAGCGACAACGGCAAAACCTCGCCCTTGTTCACCTGCTCTTGCCGCCTCGATAGCCGCATTTAACGCAAGTAAGTTGGTATTGTTCGCAATCGAGCTAATTAGCTCTACCACTTCCGTAATTTCTTTTACGTAGTTATCAAGTTGCTGCATGCGTTTTTCATTAATCGCAAACTGCTCTTCTAATGCCAATAAACCTTGCGTACTACACTCGATGATCCCAACCCCATTTAACGCTAATTGTTGTGCTTTCTGAGCTTGTTTTTCTGAATCTGAACTACTTTTCGATATCTCACGAATAGATTCTTCTAGGTGAGTCATCGATGTTGTCACAACGTTTAACTCATCACTTTGATTCTGTAATGCGATACGTGATGTTGATGAAGCTTGCATACTTAACTCAGCTGCTCGAGTGAGTTCATCACTGTTGGTGATCAATTGTTGCAGCGACTCTCTATCATGCTCACATAAGTCATTTAAGACTTGTCCTAACTGTGCAAACTCACTTGCTCCGTTAGTATTGGCTTTTACCGTTAAATCACCGTCACTGATCTTATTTACCACCTGACTAATATGGTCGATGGACTTTTTAACCACACGACTGATCCACATCCCAGCTAATACAGAGATAAGTAGCCCGATAATGCTAAAAACAAGGAATACATGGCGAGCATCATTACTCGCATGCATGAAATCATTTTCACCTTTTTCAATAAGTTGATGTGACTGCTGGGTGATCACAAGCAGTAAATCCATGATCTGTCCTGTTTGGTGTTTAACCTCAGCATACTTCACTGCCTGCTCTTCGTTCAGCTGCTGAACATGCAAGTAACGCTCAATAAAACCTTGTTTAGCAAATAACTTCTTCACCATTTCAAACGGCACAGTCAAGCTTGAAAAGTCATCAATTGCCGCATTTGTACGAACAAGTTCATCCCATGCGTAATTCATTCCAGCGAGATTGGTTCGCTTAAGATCTTTGGCGATCGCTTTAGCTTTAATAAGATCCGGTTCAGTGAGTAACAACATCAAGTTGCCACCAAGTTCAACGGCATGGTTAAGAAAGTTAGTCACATTACTCATTGCATAGTCATTACCAGCGTAAAGTGAGATCCCAACTCGGCTCATCTCAGAGCGAACCGATGACACCGCGTAATTCATCGTCGCACGTTCAGACGCTAATTTAAGGTTATTTTGGATGATTTGTTTTTGAATGGAGTAAATATCAAAGGCAAGCTGATTAATTACATCGACTTCTGATAAGTATTTATCAGCATAGCTATTTAACCAGGTGATATTATATTCAGTGGCAAGTTGCTTGAGCTCTTTACCTGCACTCGCCCCTTGATCGAGCATGCTTTGTGATTGTTGAAATGTTTGATTCAGTGACTGCTCATCATTGCTCATCAGCATATCACTTAAGCTTTGCTCAACTTCTAATGCACTGGTCACTATAGTGGTATTTTTAAGAGAAACGGGTACAGCCTGATCACTTAACACATCAAATTCTCGTGTCAGATTATTCAAGCCGTTATTACCGAAAACCGATAACACAACACCAATCATTACCAATATGGCTAAAACAAGTTGAATTCTTAAGACAATCGATAATTTTTTAGCACTATACTTCTGCTTCACTGATATACCCTCTATATAATATTCAGAGAGAACAGCAATACGTATAATACCTAATTACCCTACTGTTATTATTAATACTCTCTATTGAGAGTTAAGATAATAAGCAATTGTTAAATAATTATTTCAAAAAGGAAAATATTAACCCTATGATTTACAATGACTTTATCTATAAAAGATTCTTAAATAGGATAAATAAAACCCAAAAGGAATATGAAAAAGTAAACTGACCATAAATAAAGCAGGAATACTTTATCTGTTTCTAAAATATCCCTTTTACTATGCCTAATTAAGATAGTTTAGCGATCGCACTATCGAATAAGTTTTTGACTAAACTAATGAAATCTTCAAGAAAGTTGATCTGCTCGTTAGTTGGTTCTCGTAACCATACACCTTCTAGCACTTGGTGAAGATCTGCCATAACAGAGTCCGCTTCTTGCATTAACTGAAAGCGTACATCTTGTTCAATATCAGGATTTTGAGAAAATACAGCCATTAACTGAGTAGCAATTAAATCAGTCACAACTTCTTCTATCGTTACGCCTTGATCTGATGCTGAAGCACCTTCAAATAGAGTAAGATTTGACGCTAGATATTCAATCAGAGCTTCATAGCCTTCCGTATGCGCGACAAGATTTTTCACAGTATTTTCCATTAGTTAATATGTAAAAACAGTAAATATTTTACTATTATTTTTCTCATTAACAAATATTTCTAACAAGTTGCTTTACATTACTGCGTATTGATACTGAAGGTGAGAAATTACCCTCTTCTGTTATAACTGTTGTTTGGTTCCGACCATTTTTCTTTGATTCGTACAGCGCTGAATCCGTTTGTTCTAACCAAGATTCATAGTTAGTAATCCCAGAATGTAACTCGCAAATTCCTAGACTAATAGTGACATTAATCGCTGTTCCATCGACTTCAATACTCGATTTTTCAACCTTCTTACGTAATCTCTCGGTAAAGTAGCTTGTCATGTCTGCCGTTGTACCGGGCAATATCACACCAAATTCTTCGCCACCATAACGACCTGCAATATCGCTTTGACGTTTAGCACTACGAACAATACTAGCGATATTTTTGATCACGGCATCGCCTGCTACGTGCCCATAAGTATCATTGACC
The DNA here is from genome assembly GCF_030685535.1 of Photobacterium leiognathi. Taxonomy (NCBI): domain Bacteria; kingdom Pseudomonadati; phylum Pseudomonadota; class Gammaproteobacteria; order Vibrionales; family Vibrionaceae; genus Photobacterium; species Photobacterium leiognathi. The sequence goes on from NZ_CP131601.1 coordinate 1,765,550, forward strand.
TTTTTAAAGTGGTCGATATCAAACATCACTAGCGTCATTGGCTGGTGTAACTGTTGGTAGCGATCAAATTCATCACTTAAGCAATTTTCCCAATGACCACGGTTATACAATTGAGTCAATCTGTCGGTAATGCTCAAATGAGTTAATTGCGCATTTGACTCTCGCAAATGGTTCTTACTCTTTGCAATATCCGTTACATCAGTCACCGTTAAACAAATATGGGTGTACTCACCTGTTAGAGACTTTAATGGTGTTAACGTCATGTTCTGAAACATGTAATCAGAACTACCTGATATGGGGCTGAAATTAGTAAACTTGAAAACCCAAGGGCGATCTTCCCAAGCAGAAAAAGAACGCATACGTAGTTTGAATGTCGAAGCGATTTTATTCTTTAGCCATTTTTCAGGTAAATGCGGTACTACATCAAATAAGGACTTCCCCATTATTTGTTCTGTTGAAATACCACTATACGACTGCATAAATGTATTCCACGCATATATATTATAATTTTTATCCAATATAACAATACCCGCATCTAAATGATCGAGCACTTGCATTGTTAAATGAAAATCAGCTAATGAAATATCACTCAATTTAATGTTTCCATAATCTGGTGAATAATTTTTGTTGATTGGCTATCCATCATAAATAGCACTTCACATTCAACATCGAGAGTCTCTGCTTGATAGGTATATTCAACTGTAAAATAATCGTCCGACTGATATTCTTTATGATTCCAATTCATATACTCTTCTAAAATAATCGGTTGTCGCACAGAAAATGGAATACTTATTTGTTCAGATAATGCCACTAAAAATGAAGAAACCATGATATTGGCAATATCAATAACAACTTCATTTTTATCATCATTCGTTTGACTAAAACCAAGCTTTTCGCCGAATTCAACAATATCTTCACCACGTAAATCAACAAGAGCTTCGCCATGAATACCACCGCCGACAAAACGCTGCGCGATAGCTATGGATTGATGATCACTTCGGATATCAGCAATAGTCATAGCCAGATCACTACTGCCCATCGTCGATACACAGGGCAAAGGCATCTTAATAAATTCACCCAAATGGTCCGATATTATTGCAGCCCCTCGCCCTAATGAAATATTGGCGATTTCTCTAAAGCTTGCAATATAATCAACTGATAATCCTTTATGCGTATCGCATATACTTTTTTCTATTCGAGCGACGTTTAAATTTAATAGTAGTTGAGTTAATTTATTCTTGTCGAATGGCTTTGATAAAAATTGATCGGCACCTAACATTAAACAGCGTCTTGCTGCTTCTTTTTGCACATCAGCAGAGATAATAACAATCGTCGGTTTATAACCAAGCGAAGGTAAACGCTTTAAAACTTCAAAACCATCCATAACAGGCATAGTTAAATCTAAAAAAACAATATCAATATTATTTTTAGCTATTTTATCAAGACCTTCGTTACCATTTTCTGCATAAAATAAATTAACGTCATAGCTTGCATTCAATAAACGTGTCATTGATTTATGCACAAGCGGTGAATCGTCACAAATTAATATATTTTTAGACATGGTAACGTTTGAAGATCCTTATCAGTGTTATCAAAAATATCATAGACATATAACAGTAAATATCTATCCATTAATTATGAAATTTAGTTGATAAGTGATATAGATCCGATTTTTGACCTCGCTTCCAAATATTACATAGGATTACGTGAGTAGAGATAACTTCAATCCCAATTTAACCTTATTTTTATAATGGTTAATTTGCGGCTATCATATATCCCATGACTATAAATAAAGTTAATTTCACGGTATTCTATTGACGTCCCATAGGGAAATATAACTACAATTCTTCATCACTATTTTTATAAGTAAGGTTTGCCATCTATGAAGATTATTCGCTGGATCCTAGGCCGCATTATTTTAGGTCTGAACTTCATCTTCTCTCCTCGTGGGATCAAACGTACACAAGAGCAACAGCAAGCTGTTAACGAAGCCGTTGAAAAGTTAAAGCTTTATCAATTTGATGCTTGCCCTTTCTGCGTAAAAGTTCGTCGTGAAGCCAAAAGATTAAGCCTTCCACTGGAAACACGTGATGCAAAAGTATCACCATGGGAACAGGAGCTGATCGAGCAAGGCGGCAAGCGTAAGGTGCCTTGTTTACGTATCGAAAAAGAAGACGGTGTTGAATGGATGTATGAATCGAACGATATCATCGCCTACCTTCAACAACGTTTTAGCTAATCTCTACAGGGATAGTACCTCCTCTCTTTATTGGAAAATCTTTCAATAACAAAGGCTAAAGTTATCTCTCTTATTGCCGATAAAATTGCGTATTTATCATTTTATCGGCATCTCTACGCCTTATTTGAAGCAACTGTTTTAGCTGCTGCCTTCAATATTCTTGATACAACAGGATGTACAATGAGAAAGTTAAAAACTATCACCACTGACGATATTCTACTTAAATTGTGTCAATCACTGTCAGAAGTGATGTCTAAAGCAACAGAAACAACAGTTTCATATTCTACGATGGTGCAAAAAATCAATAAAACCAGCCTTAAGCCAGACATTGGCTGCTTTGTATTATTTGATGGTGGCTTTACAGGTTTAGTGGTAACCAACTTTACTAGCCAAGCAGCAATGGAGCTTTATCAAGAATATATGCTTCGTATGGGGATCCCACAAGATGAACTTGCCTTGCACCACACCTCTGATGAAGTCGCGAATATTCTTGGTGAACTAATGAATCAGGTTGTGGGTGATTTCACGGGTAAGATTGGTCGTGAGCTCAAAGTCTCTATTACTCAAAACCAGCCTAAGATGTTGGCATTAAACAAGCAGATCTTATTATCGGTTGATACCAATTTAGATCGCCCTCAAGCTCGTCGTGTTAGTTTCAGCACTGAGAAAAACAATATTTTCTACTTAGAGTTGGCAATGGATAAAACCGAATTCATCCAGTTAGAAGAGTTTGAACAAGATACTGAAGATACAGACAGCATTTTTGAATCAGCGCAACGAGCGCGTTCGCAAAAAGATGAACAAAAAAGCAACAATAATTTCAATCAAGTAGATCAAGATTTACTAGATGAATTAGGTATCTAAACACTCCCTTTATCCTCTTGTAATGGCGAAATATTACTCCTAAATTTCGCCACTTTTTATATTATACAACTTGGAAAGAGCTCGCTATTCCGCTTCGTTGCCTTCCTTGAATTCAACTCAGTGACTTCGCTCTGAATCAGGCATATTGAAGTCGCTTGGGTATAAATATCGCTATGAGATCAATTTCACAAATATGAAGTTTTCCTAGCGTTGAACACCATTTTAAACTCTTCAATAATTTACAAAATATACTATAGCGTTTACCTTCTGCTGGTAATGTTTTAGTGAGATATTTCCCATGACTAAAAAGCGTATTATTAGCTTTGAATCTGGACGTTTGATTGCGTTACTTGCAATTATTACTTTGCACAGTCAAGTTTTCATGAAGAGTCCATTGATCTTCGGAGAGCCTGTTATTGGCATGATTTTAAACCAAGCAAGTCGTTTTGCCGTTCCTTTGTTCTTTATCATTGCTGGTTATTTTTACTACCCTAAGCTAGTCAAAAGTGATTCAAAAGAAGACGTGTTCTGGCAATACACCAGACCATTGTTAATGATGTGGCTAAGTTGGAGCATCATATTTCTTCTGATTCCTTTTAATTTCACAACATTATTAAACGATGGCTATTGGGCAGAACGTACCAATTACTGGAGCAGTTTATTAGCTAACCCACTGAACAGCCTGTTTGAAGGTGGATTAGTACACCTTTGGTATATTCCCGCTTTGATTTGTGCCGTCGGCATTATTACTTTGCTACATGCGTTTAAAGTAGAGGCGATTTTATTACCAATAGCATTGATTTTATTTGTCTATGGTTGTGCTGCTGGTAGTTACGTACCTGTAACCGATATGGAAGCGCCTATTTTTACCCGAAATGGCCCTTTCTTTAGTACTTTGTTAGTTGCGCTAGGTTATGAGATCCATCGTCGTAAGCTCACATTAGACTCTAAGCAAAGCATTATATTGGCATTTTCAGGGTTTGCTCTGTTTCTACTTGAAGCAAACTACCTTTACTTTTTTGCTAATGGTGCGTTTTATCATGATTTCTTACTTGGTACACCGTTATGGGCAATTGGTATTTTCCTATTTTTACAAGGAAAGCCTGATTTTGGTGAAAAACTAAAAGCATCGACGATTAGTAACGATTTATTAGGGGTATATCTGTGTCACCTACTTGTTGTTATTTACTTCTTTAACATTGTATTCATGCTTGGAGTTAACCCAATTTTATCAAGCCTCTTAGCTGTACCATGTGCGTTTTTTATATCTCTGCTAGTCGTAAAAGGGCTACGTAAACTACCATTTTAGTAATTACTCGTTCGATAGTATATAAACGACAAAAAGCCCTCTTAGTACGTGTCTTACCACGCAAAGAGGGCTTTTTATTATTTAGAAAATTACTGTTTTTAGCTCACAGCAGCATCGAAAACAAGTTTACCTAAGCGATATAAACGCTTGGCTTGCTCACCATAATCTATGCTATCACCTTCAACCCGGCGGCGGTTTAGCTGAGTATTAATACCATCTTGGTACATCTCTTGGATATTCTCTTGCAGCACATCGAGATTGTAATTCAATCTATCCTGACTAACAGATAGCGGTATTACACGCTCCGTTTTCATTAATGATTTATTGTATTCAACAGCATCAAGAATGATTTTCCCTTTTGCTGTTTGAATATCACTTAAATCATACGGTGGTAACCACTCTTCTACAGGTTTTAGCTTATCAACCTGATTAACCAACATGATGATTTTAGGCGCTTTACGGTTTTGATGTTTCGCTTGTGCATAAAAATCATCCACCATTTGCTTAAGCGTGATATCAGCTTGGCGAGAAGACTGATTAGCCTTCAATACCCACAGCACCACATCACTTTGGGTGACCTGTTTTAACAGCATCTTATTAACGCTTTCAGAGCCATCAATTCCCGGTAAATCAATTAAATTAATGACATCAGTACCTTCTACTTCACACTTATAAGTTGTGGCTTTATCTGTTGATGGTAATGCGCTGATCTCAGCTGACATCTCACCTAATAAGCCATTAACAACCGAAGATTTACCAGCGCTAATCTGCCCTACAACGGCAATACGTAGAGGCTCAACAGCAATGGCCTCTGATTGCTGATCTTTATCGAACATTTTGCTATGCGGAACAGACGCATCATCCAGTTTGAAATGACCGCTATACAAATCAATGGCAACTGAGGCAACTTCTTGTAATAACGTCGTTTTTAACTTGTTTTGCACTTCTAAACTAACATCATCAAATAGTTTACCAAGTACTAAACCACGGGCTTCTGCCAGCCAACCTGTAGGAGTCGCAATGCGAAATAGACGATAAATATCATAAGCCGATTTCGCGTAGCCCACTTTATCTTTAAGCTCGTAGCCTTGTTTTAAACTTTTTAAGGTTATTTTTTCTGCAAATGGCACATGCTCTTGCAGGAAGTGGCGATAACGTCGGCTTACCTCTTCAACCATGAGTAAAAACTCAGGCGCTGTAAATGATAAACGCTGCGAAGAACGACCTTGATTAAAACGATCGGCTACCTCAGCCACCAGCACATAAGAATGTGCTTGTAAGGCTTCCCACTCAGGTGCTTCCGTCAGCTGTTGCTGGATCAAATGGGACATTTCATCCCACACTTGATTCTCAAACTCACCCCACTGTGGATTTCCTGCCACATCTAATGGTGCAAGATCGTCATTCACAGCCTGACTGACTACTTTTTTACGACGAATGATCCAATAAGGAACAAACACTAATAAACATGAGATGGTAATTAAGCCAAAGAACAATAACCATTGTCCGTTATTAATGAGGGCAACAATACCAAAGCCAGACAACACGACCACAGGCAATAAGATTGCCACTGCGATTAAAGGCAGAAACCCGTCAGATAATTGATTGGCTAACTGATAACTTTTACTTACTCGTTTCATGCTTGTCCTTTCTTATCAGCTTTATTCTGGTTAACTTGCTGCTCTGCCACTTTCTTAACTGACTTAAAGGCTTGCTGGTAAGTCGTTTTCAGTAACTCTTTTGATACCGTTTCCCCTTTGCTTCGATGATACAAATACATTGCAGCAGCGCGGCCTATGGCATAAGAAGATGAAAAGCTCATTGCCGCAGCAGTAGCGCTACCTACGGTTTGCCCATAAGCAGGAATAAACTTCACTAATTGATTCACACTGAGTTTTGATATGTATTGCAGTAAGAAGCCAGAACCTAACATACTGATAAATTCAGCATAATCTTTCTTATTCCATTCCACACCATATTGATTTGCAAGGCTATGTAGCATCTTGCCTTGAATCGCTGGTACGGTGAATAAACCAATCGCAGGAATAGCGTCACTAGCGCCTGCTGCCCCTGCATACCAAAGCACTTCTTTACGTAGACGCTCAAAGTTTTGCTCTTCACGGTTACTGTGCGCCTGTTTATTAGATAACAGACTCAACATAGGTAAGGTTTCAGCAAGTACCGTGTTTAAGCGTTCTAAACCGATAAGTTGCTGCTCATCAGGAATAAAGTCGACAATAATTGGATGATAAGGGTTTAAGCCATCATCTACGATTTCCTGTTGCCAAGTCGATTCTTTAACACCCCATACTTCCATTACACGCTGATGGTTATAAGTGATCGCTCGTTGGCGTTCTTGCTCATCACTAAGGCTATTTACTGCAGTGTGAACAACCAACAAATGTTTGATTTTGCCTGATCGTTTAATAGCTTTCAGTGCATCTAACACTGATGATTGTTCCGGCTCTTCGGCTTTCATCACTACAATCAGTGCGTGGCTCTTGCCACTACAGATTGCAATATCTTCGGCAGGATCATAGCTGGCTTCCGCTAAGCCACGGGTATCAAGAAAACTCACCAATGGATTGTCTGCTGGATATTGGTAAAGTGAGGCGGTACGAGTACAAGGCTGAAAGCCATTACCAATTTCAACCTGACTACTACAATCAATGGCTTGAATTACTGTTGATTTACCCGCCCCTGTTTTACCTAATAACCATAAGGTAGGAATATGCTTTTGCCACTCATCGAAAGCTGGCGCTAAATCAGGATTAACCGACGGGTTAATGTATTCATATACTTTTTTGAAAAAACGATTCATTGTTTGTAAATACTCAGAAACCATCAAAACAATCACTATCGCTTTTCAAAAACGATAGTTATTTACTCATCACGGCCTAAATGTTTACTGCCGCTAGAGCTCACTAAACTCGACACTACGATTGCCATATAAAAGACACCAATAATGGCTTCTAAATAAGCAAACACTTTCGCCAGCGGCGTCATAGGTAAAATATCGCCATAACCTAGTGTGGTTAGGGTGACAAAACTAAAATATGCCGCATCAGAGAAGTTTTCATGCCAAGGTCCAGGTTTTAAACCATGGAAAGAATCTGGAAAGACATGGAGTAACATTAAATAGGCTATCGCCCACATTAAACCTAGCAATAAGAACAACGCCATTGAACCAATGATCTTGTTAGTATTGATCGAGCCCGTGAACAAGATCTGACGCATGATGGATTTAAACGTACCAAAGAAAAAAACTAACATCAGCGTAAGCATAATAATTTCAATTTCTTCCATGCCCAATAAAATCCGAGCAATCATTGCCACCACCCAAATACCGCCAAGGCTGGCAAGAAATCGAAACCACGACTTATCAAAACGCAAACTAAGCAAACAAACAACAAAGGTGATCACGGTAAAAAGCTCTAACGCATATTGGATCATCCCTGGTGGAAGTACTTTTTCTAATGAGGCACTTATCAATAAGCTGACTAACGCCACGGTTAGAAAAAAGAAGTTATTTTGCGAATTTATTTTCTCGATCTTTTTCTGTAACACAGTGTTCTCTACTCCATGCAATGAACAAACTGTTCAACCTTATCGTGCTAAACGGTGATGAGCTTTGGCAAAATGTCCTGAGCAGAAAGCACCAATAATAGATAGCTCTCCTGCCAAACACAGTGCCGCGCACACTTCCGCTAATGCTTGCGACTGACCACTTCCATATAAGCCTATTAGTTCTAAACAAGCCTTTTGACTTGGAAGATGAGTACCACCGCCAACGGTTCCCACCATTAAATTAGGCAATGTTACTGATACACAGAGTCCATCTTGTTGATTTAGTTCCATTCTTGTAATACCAACAGATGATTCTGCTACACAAGCCGCGTCTTGACCACATGCAATATAAAACGCAGCTAATGCATTTGCATAGTGTGCATTTACCCCAATCGTACCACTCAACGCTCCGCCTACCGTGGTCATTTTGCCAAAATTGACCATTTTTTCAGGCGTTGTGTGTAGATATTTCTTTACAAGCTCTCTGCTTAAGTGGACTTCAGCTGTGACCTTTTTACCTCGCACTGAACGTAAAGTTTGTGCAGTTGCTTTTTTATCACCGGATAAATTACAGTCTAAGAAAGCTTCAACAGGTTTGATCGGTGTATTGGCAAGAATGTATTCAAAAACCGCATTAGTTGAAATGGTCACCATGTTTTGACCTGATGCATCACCCGTTAAATACTCAAACACCAAATACACATGATTGCCTTCCATGCTTAAATTAATGTCAGATAACTTGCCATAACGGGTGGTTGATTCTGCAATAGTTTTAAACGTGTCGTATTGTGTGGTTACCCAAGTAATAAACTGACTCGCTTGCACTAAGGATTCAAATGCAAATCCTGGTGCTCGTGTTACCCCTTCATTTAGCAAAATCGCGCTAGCGCCACCAGCAGCACTGATCAATAACGAACCACGATGATATGAAGCCACTAGAGCTGCTTCAGTGGTTGCTAAAGGAACAAGATACTCACCACTAGCAAATAAACCATTTACTTTTAATGGTCCAACAACGCCCACAGGTAGCTTTACTGTGCCAATAAAGTTTTCAATATTCTTCTCGTAACACTGCTGCTGTTGCTGGGTTTCAGCATCATAAATAATAGTTTTAGCATTCGGATTATTTATAGCTTCCCAACGCTGTTGGATCACACGATCACTGATATAAGGGTTACGTGGTAACTTATTCTGTAAAGGCTCATCATTAGGATCAAGACGTTGATGAAGTTCTGAAGGTGAAAGCTGACCTAACATAGAGGTCACATATTCTTGACGATGTAAATTAAGTTTAGGCATGAATACAACACGTTAGGAAATGAGCTCACATTATATAGGTAAATCAATTATTCACTGCTCATGCCAGATAAGTTAAAGGTTAATACCCAGCCAGATGTTTAAAGCACCGTAACATGATCACAAAGAAAGCGATCATTTTGGTATATCAATACCATTTCGGCCATAAACTCTCCTTCAGCTTTACTGAAAAATTGTTTCCATACCACAATGGCTGAGTCTGGTCTTTTGAAAATAGTTAATGGGACTCGTTCAGTAAAAAAGCCTTTTTCAGCCTGATACTGTTCACATACATCTTCTAAATAATCCTTTGTCACTATTGCTTTTAATCGTGGCGTAAAATCTCGTATATGCGCTACGTGATCTCGCCGTGTCGATGCATCCATTAGGTTATCCATCATCAATGTTGCCACTTGCCAAATCTCATCATCTGATAACAATGTGAATTTCATAGTCTTATCTCTTAATTTAATAAGGTTGTTTTTCGAAACAAGTAACATGACTAGGGATTTGATACCAACTCACCTTCTCACTCACCCAAACATGTATTTGTGGCTCAAAAAGTATGTCATCTGCACAATCAACAGGCTTAAGCTTCAATTTCACTGTAGATGTATCATCAGGATTAAAATGATAAATACGGTTACCACAATCAGCACAAAATACAGCAGTATTGGTATTACCACTTTCCGCTTTACGACTCCAATGTTTAAGCTCCCCTTGAAAGGTAATATCTTCAGATGCGATCACTGCAGTTATACTAAATGGACTGGTGGATAGCTTTTGACATTCTTTACAATGACAAGCAAAAACTTTTAAAGGCTTATTAGTTAATACATAAGAAACTTGCCCACATTGGCACTTACCTAAAATTTCCATAAATTCCCCCTTCCATTTCAACCTACGAACCAAAACGCAAAATAGCAAGCCTATCTACTTATATTTCGATTTAACTCATAAACTTAGGCACAAAAAAAGCCGAACCTCGGCTTTTTTTTAACGGCTTAAATCATAGCTCGACTTCTGACTGACGATTCTGCTGCGGTTTCAATGGGAAATACAAACGGGTACGTAAACCTGGATTATTATCACTAAAAGCCAAATCGCCCCCGTGGCTTTTCATTACTGCTTCAACCAAGGATAAACCTAAACCGAATCCCTGATGGGTACGACTCTTATCAGCACGATACATTGGCTCTTTAATACGTCCTTTATCTTCGTCTGATACACCTAAACCATTATCAATTACTACGACACCAAAGTGATCAACGACCACTTCTATATTGCCTTGTTCTGGTGTGTACTTAATCGCGTTTTCTACCACGTTATAGATAGCTCTAAACAGTAAGCTTGGCTCACCTTGTAGTTTGTAGGGTTCATCTTCACGAAATGATAATACTTGCTGCTTTTCATCAGAGATTGGTAATAGAAATTCAACGACATCTTGGCACACCGTTGATAAATCCACCCATTGCTTATCTATTTTATGTTTGCCGCTATTAATATTAGCGATTTCAAGCATTCCGTTGAACATCCCCAATAAAACTTCAAGATCATCGTGGCAAGCTTCTAAATCTTTAGTGAATGGTGCTGTATCTTTCGTTAATAGATCTTCAAGCCGAAGTTTCATACGTGCGATAGGCGTTCGTAAATCGTGCGCCATACCAACAGAAAGCTCTTTTAATGATTCTTCTTTTTTCTCTACTTGTTCAATCAAAAAATTAAGATGGATCGTCAGCACATCAAATTCATCATCATTAGCACTAACGGGCAGTTTTACCCCTTTCTCACCCAAAATAACCCGGTTCATACCATGATTAACACGCTCAAGCTTTTTCAGTATAGAAATCGCGAATAGCAATGCCCCCGCTAACATTAAGATCACCGGAACAACAATGCCTGTGACTAACACAGGGATCATTGAATCACGATAAGCATGCATGAGTTTTGGATTAATGCCGATAATAAGTTGTTTGTTATCGGGAAAATCTAAAACGCGCTCTAATTTAGTAGATTTCAACCGCGTTTGTGAAAAGACTGCAGGATAGGTAATACTGGTATCAGTATTTATTGATGATGTAATACGGTATTCAAAAGCATTATCTAACTTATCATGCTCATCAACTGCTTCTATCACTGCCTGATAATCACCTTTATCCAGCATTCTTTCAAACAGCGACACTTCATTATTCAAATCTTGCTCTAGCTGATTCTGGTAAAAGCTCTCTGAACTAACGAATACCTGATTAATAAATAAGATAAACATCAAAGACACACAGCAGATAAAATACAGCAGAACTTTAAAAATACTGGATCGAGAAAGCTTATCAGATCCGGCGTAAGACATAGCCCGCCCCTCTTACCGTATGGATAAGGCTTGGCTCTCCACCTTCTTCGAGTTTCTTTCTTAAATTAGCGATATGAACATCAATCACGTTAGTTTTAGGATCAAAGTGGTAGCTCCACACTGATTCAAACAAGCTCATACGTGAAACAACACTCTCAGCGTGCTCCATTAAATATTGCAGCAACAAAAACTCCTTTTGTTGTAAATTCAACATGCGAGAGCCACGCCATACGCGATGAGATTTAATGTCTAAACGTAGATCGTCATAAATATATTCTGACGATATGGTTGCTGATGCTTGATTGCGTTTGACCAAGATTTTAGCACGTGCCACTAACTCCGCTAACGCAAAAGGTTTTGTTAAATAATCATCACTACCTGCAGTTAAGCCAGCCACACGATCTTCAACACTGTCCATTGCACTTAAAATAAGGATCGGTGTTTGGTTTTCAGTCGCTCGCAATGCAGCAAGGACTTTTAAACCATCAAGCATAGGTAACATGCGATCAAGAATAATAAGTTGATAATCACAGCTTGTTGCCATCATTAATCCTTGGTGACCGTCTTCCGCTTCATCAACGACAAAGCCATGCTCGCGTAAGCCCTGTGCGATAAACTCACGAGTCGTAATATCATCTTCTATGACGAGTACTTTCATTCAGAACCTAATTGCTTGTCTTATCTATTATTTAATTCAAGCATTATAACCATAATCGGCCTTATTTTCCGATATCCATAAAACAGGCATAACTTGAATCCACCTATCTTTGTAGAGTTACTTTGTTTTCATTTTCTTTAAGCATAAAAAAACGGCCTACCAAGAGGCAGACCGTTTGTAGCGACCATAGGGGGAAAATTATGGAATCGCTAACTCGTTAGCTGATTGTCTTATAGCGACTTCATTTGGTTCGCAATAATTTCAGCTTGTGGACCAAGGATAACTTGAAGGTTATTAGAACCTACATTTACGACACCTTTAGCACCCAGTTGTTTTAGTTTCGCATCGTCGATGATTGAACGGTCAACAATACCTAAACGTAAACGAGTGATACATGCAGAGATATCAGTTAAGTTATCTTTACCACCTAGCGCTTCTAAGTAAGACTTCGCTAAATCCGCTTTGCTTGCTGCATCGTCTTCTGGGTTTGAGTTTTCTGCAGGTGCATCTTCACGACCAGGAGTCTTCAGGTTGAAAGCTTTGATTACAGCAACGAACACAACAAAGTAAATTGCGCCAACTACTAAGCCCATTGGGATGATTTCCCAAGAGTTATGCGCTGCAGGAGCGTTGTAGTTCAAGATGTAGTCAATCAAGCCTGATGAGAAACTAAATGCCATGTGAATATCTAGCTGAGAAGCAACTACGATACTGATACCCATTAGGATAGCGTGTACTACGTATAGTGCAGGAGCTAGGAACATGAACATGAATTCGATTGGCTCTGTGATACCAGTTAAGAATGCAGTTAATGCAACACTTAATAGCATACCACCTACTACTTTCTTGTTTTCTTTCTTCGCAGTTACGTAGAAAGCAAGTGCAGCACTTGGTAGACCAAACATTACTACAGGGAAGAAACCACTTAGGATTTGTCCTGCTGTTGGGTCACCCGCGAAGAAACGAGAGATTTCACCCGTTACAACATGACCGTCAGCCGCTGTGTAGCTACCGAATACGAACCAAACCATGCTGTTTAGGATATGGTGAAGACCTAACGGAATAAGTAGACGGTTAGCAACACCGTATACGAACTCACCTGGCATACCACTTGTTAGGATCCATTGACCAAGGTGGTTAATACCGTCTTGGATTGGAGGCCAAATAATGCTGAATGCGTACGCAAGAATAAGTGCAACAAGACCAGTTACAATTGGTACGAAACGCTTACCACCGAAGAAACCAAGGAACTCAGGTAGTTTGATTGCGTTAAAGCGGTTGTAAAGAAGACCTGCACACACACCAATAATGATACCGCAAGCAACACCTGGGTCTACATCTGGGTTTAGCGTTTTAAGTGCAGCCATAAGGATAAAGTAACCTACAGCTGATGCGATTGCTGCTGCAGCCGAGTTGTCTTTCGAAAACCCAGCACCAACACCCATTGCAAACAATAGTGCAAGGTTAGTAAATACCGCCTGACCACCAGCTGCAATAAATGGGATGTTTAATAGATCCGGTTGACCAATACGCAGCAAAATACCGATAATCGGCAATACTGCAATAGGAAACATAATCGCGTTCCCTAGTTTTTGGAAATGTCCGAGAATACTCATCTTCTTCTCCACGTTAAAAGTTAAAATTAAAGTAAATTGTTTTAATAACTTAAGGATACGCTTTGATTCTTAATTGGAATTAAGCAAAAGATTAAGGATTCTTAATGTTTGCTTCTAAAAGCACAATTCTGAGTGATGGCTATCACAGTTTTATAAATTCGCCTATTTAGATAGCTCAACAAGCCAAATAAATAGAACCTAAATTATCGATTTCCATGCCTATTCCCGCTATTTTTTAAAGTGCTAAAGGCATAAAACCCAATTTAATGTGACAAAAGTATGGCACTTTCAGTAAAATTTGAGGTCAACGTTACATCCTTAACACGCATAGACCTTTATCATGATGTCTTTTATCTCCCAAAAACTTATTAATTACTTAGCGTTAGCGCTTTTTGCCTTAGCTTTATTTATCGCTATCTCTATTTTTCCTGTGCCGTTACTCAGCGATCCAATCAGCGATGCTGCGGGTCTATCTTTTACGCTATTAACAGACACAGCTGGTAAACCTTTCTTCCTGATTACTACCGCACTACTCTGCTTACTGCCGGTATTCTTCCGTTTACCAAAAAAGCAAATCATTAAACTATGGATTCAATTTGCTATCTTATTGGTACTAAGTTTTGGCGCTAAAACGTTCCTTAAGCACGAAACGGCAATTCCACGTCCATACACTTACGAGTTACAACGTTTAAATCTAATCCCTTCACCTCAAGATTTTTATCAATTAGATAAAGTAGAAAAAGATAACGTTGTTAAAAAAGCATCAGCGTACATCAGCACATGGCGTATTCGTCACTGGGAAGGTGAAACTAACTATTCATTCCCATCAGGTCACACTATCTTTGCAGCGATCTGTATTCTATTTTGGGGTGGTTTCTTACTACGTACTCGACACTATATTTTGGCTGGTGGCTTGATCACATGGGCTGTCGGTGTGGGTATTAGCCGTTTATGGCTTGGTATGCACTTCCCATCAGATGTTATGGGCTCAATTCTATCGGCGGCTGTACTGTATTTATTCATCCCTGAATGGAAAGTAGATTCAGAAAACTAATACTCCGTACTCACGAAAAATAAACAGATAAAAAAAGGGCTCATTTAGAGCCCTCTTTTCTATCTAGGTTCTGGAATTTACATATTACTGCGCTGTGGCATTTCGGTGTTCGTATTCAACAACAAGCTGATTACCCGAATACGTCACGTTAGTAATTTCACCATCAAAGATAAATGTATTCTTTACCGACGTACATTCTGCTGAAGCCGTTGCCATACGCTCACGTAGTGACGGTAAGATCAAAATAGGCTCAACCCCTAATACTCCACAAAACTCATTCACAAACTGCTGCTCAATGGGTGTTGAGCCACGCAGAATATCTGAAAACTCTAATTGCGTTAGACCTAGCTTTTTAGCCATCTCAATCTGAGTAATGCGCATTTTTGCTTTATAACTCATCCATGTGTCATGCAGGATTTGGCGATCTTTTTCGGTGTACAACATAATTAACCCTAATAGCGCATAATTTTTATTTTAAAAACAGAGTTATTTCCTCTACTTAAAATAGTTTACGCTGAGTCATTAGCAGTAAATGTCAGAATAACGTTAAGCTCTGCTGCATTTTCACAACTCGTTACATGATCCCATTTGTGCATAAGCCAAGTTTATATATACTTATATGGCAGCAAATTGTTATAAGCTAATGTTATATATAGGGTGTTAACTATTTTTATGGTTAAAGTTTTAGTACGTTCAATCTTTACGATATTCGTAATAGTCAGTATTTTTACTAACGCTGTGATTGCACGCACCATGACAAATAGCCAACCTTTCCTATCACATTGCTTACAAATGACAGAGTCGCACTCACCAGCATTATCATCTGACGATTGCTGTAACAATGCGTCAGCGCAAGTCGTTATTAAAAATACGGTTACTTGCGGCACAATGATAAGCGATAGCGATCACAGTGCTAAATCATCGTCTTCATGTTGTGGTGATGACGATTGCAAAACCAAACAGACACAAGCAGCATTACTGACTCCCTTTTCATTTTCAGCCATCGCACCTGAGCGTGAGTTATTTAGTAACAAAGTTACCTCACCTGTTCGCTATCACGAATCAAGACTAAAACCCCCTCTCGTATAAGTTAAACACGTATTAACTCGCCGTATTGGCACTATGTATTTAATTTATTTTTGCGGGCAATGGATTAACCATGCTCGTATGATTGCTAGGATTTTAGTTATGAAAATGTCACGTCTTTTTGCTTCAGCTCTATTAGTTGTTAGTGCTTTCTCTCATGCAGAAGAAGTTGCGCCAATCAAAGGTACTAACTACCAATCACCTTACTGTGGTTGCTGTAAAGAATGGGTAAAGCACATGGAAGATAACGGCTTTAAGCTAGATATGGTGTATGAAGAAGATCTAACACCGATCAAAATAAAGCTTGGTCTACGTCCGGAATATGCTTCATGTCACACAGCACAAATTGAAGGTTACACTTTTGAAGGTCATATCCCTGCTGCTGAAATTAAGCGCTTTTTGGCGAAAAAGCCTGAGCGTATGATCGGTCTTGCTGTTGGTGGTATGCCAATGGGCTCACCTGGTATGGAATACAGCGATCAGAAAGATGCTTATGAAGTGTTAGCATTTGATAAAAACGGTCGTACTATGGTTTGGTCTCGTCACAACCAATAATCGATTTTAGCGATACATAAAACTAAGCCCGTCAATAAGTTACTATATAAACTTGTGACGGGCTTTTTAATGCTTAGTATACAGGACATAGACATTCTAAACGTAAGATTCAAATGAATTGCTGTATCAAAAAAGAGAACGCTACTTTAATTTAACGGCTGTACCAAAAACCATAATTTCTGATGCGGCATCAGTAACAGAGCTCGTGGTGTATCTCACGCCAACAATAGCATCAGCACCAAATTTATCGGCTTCTGCAATTAAGCGCTCTGTCGCAACCGCGCGAGCTTCCATTAACATTTCTGTATACCCTTTCAATTCGCCGCCCACGATGCTCTTTAAACCTGCCATAATATCTCTACCGACATGCTTTGACTGAACAACACTTCCAGTGACCACGCCCAACACGGACTCTATTTCACGCCCGGGTATTATTTCCGTTGTTGTGTAAATCATATGACCTCTGCCGTTGTGTTAGAAATAGCGATAAATGAAAACCTATCACATTAACATCCCTACTCACATGTTATTTAAGTGCTAATCATGCATTCGGTGATCAATGCATATAATTAAATCGTAACCCTTTTAATAAGATAACTACACTCACTGTATATCTACTTTGTTGGAGTGATAAATGGATAACCAACTTACGATTAAAGAATTTCTTCGAGTATTTGATCATATTCGCTCAATCGGTAAGCCACTGAATAGCAAATACTTATTGGAAGATATATATGCATGGCATGACTATGACGGTTACACCTGCTGGCTTAATTATCGAGATGTAACGGTCACATTGATGTTTCATGGTTCACTAAAAAGTTGAATATGAGAAACGCACAAACTATGTTGATTTCACTAAGCGTTGTTTATCACTGATAGCCAATAACACGCAAATGGTCAGATAGGTGTTAGTATGAATTTATTACCCATTATCATCACTATCGTCACGATTATTTCTTGTAAAGCATGGAGTTCAGAACTAAAGATGATGGATTTTACCAATCCGAACGAATACAAACAGTGGACTGCCGTAAACGACAATGTGATGGGTGGTATTTCAACGGGAAAATTGACTTATGATGGTCAGTTAAGCCTGTTTACGGGGGAGCTTTCTTTCGCTAATAACGGTGGCTTTAGTTCTGTTAATCGAGCTTTAACCTCGCTTACCAGTAACATCAATGCTGTAAGATTAACTTATCTCGGTGATGGTCGAACTTATCAATTACGGTTTACAACGTGGAAAGACGGCTATCGTACTAACTACAAACACGAGTTCGTCACGGTTAAAGGACAACAGCAAAGCAAGATCTTTTTTCTCAACGATTTTAAAGCCGTGTTTAGAGGCAGACTACTTAGCGACGCATCAGCACTTGTCCCAGAAGATATTTAGCAAGTTGGCTTTTTAATTGCCGATAAGCAGCCTTTACCTTTTACATTAAAACTTATTGAAATGGAGTTACAAACATTAGAATAAATGATTATTTGGATCAGATTGTGCTACCCATTCAGGGTCAATTTCTCGTTGTTCAAGGTAAATCTGTAAACCATTAAAATAAGTAAATGCTGTTAATTCAGACTCTTGGTTAAAGTGTTCAAAAAACGCATCTTCTTGCTCAGCTAACAATTGTAATGTAGTTGCACCGTGCTCAAGCGCCCACTGAATGGCATAAGGCGAAATCATTGTGCGATGCAGTATCAACTCTTTAATCTCTGAAATAGCGATTTTCTTTGCTCTTTTCTTATTAATTGTTGATGCTAATTGATTGGCTTTTTCTTCTGCTAAAAGTGCACGAAGACTTGCCAAGCTTGTTTCACGCTCTGCTGGTGAATAACCGTAAGTCGTCTTACAAAAGCGTAGAGCATAAGCCATCTTATCTCGCCCTACTAACTCAATCACTTGCTCAAGATAAGGCTGTGGGATTGCATAAGCGGTGGCTAATTGCGTTACAGCATGGTTTAAACTGGTATAAACAATGCCATCAAATTCAAACTGAAATGCGGTGGTTAGTCCTTCAACAGGAATGCCATCAATGCTGACCGCCCATCCTCGGTAGTTAACGCGTTCTTTGGCTATTTCGAACATCTTCCAGCCACTTTCACGAAAGCCTTCTAACGCTTTACCTTCAAATTCAGAATCTTCTAATTCTTCCTTCGTCCAATTAACGCCAATTTGTAGATGCTTTTGATACTTCTTATGTAGCTTTTCTTTCACTTTGTCACGGAGAATATCTAAGCTGCTAACTTTAATATCATTAGCAAACGAAAAACATTCTTGGCAACAAGGCACCATAATTGGCTCAACTTGATCGTCGTAATTAGGTTTTGCCATAAATGCATGGCTTTCATAATACGGCTCACCACAAAACCAACAGGTGTGGCGAAATTCAAATGGAACATCAATAGAAACATAAGAGGTATTCATTATTTGTACTCGTTTCGTTTTTGGTTATCACAAGATCAATCGATAACAGCGAAGCTTTGCCTATTTATACTTTAAAGTCAGGGCTAGTTGCTAATCCGAATGCCAATATTCGTAGCAAAAAAGACAAATAATGATTATCTAGCAGTTTCTGCATTTAAAGCCGCTTAAAAAACGATCTTTTTACCCTTTCTCTCGTAACAATATTAGGGAGGATTTGTTATGAGCCTTAAAAACTATCTCGATAAAGTTGCGCCAAATTTTAAACCCGGCGGACGCTATCAAACTTATTACCCTTTATTTGAAGCGGTAGAAACCATCTTTTATACACCAGGCAAAGTCAACCACGGTGTAACACACATTCGTGACAGTATTGATTTAAAACGTATTATGATCATGGTCTGGCTCGCTGTTTTTCCAGCCATGATCTGGGGTATGTACAATATTGGACAACAATCTAGTAATGCACTTTTATACGGACTTGACCCCGCTGCAGCGCAACAAGCCATAGAAAGTTCATGGCGTTTAAGTTGGGTTTGGGGCTCATTAGATGCTGTTAAACAATCATCATGGATTGGTGACATGCTGGTGGGTGCAACTTACTTCCTACCCGTCTATTTAACCGTATTTATTGTTGGTGGCTTCTGGGAAGTATTATTTGCCATTATAAGGAAACACGAGGTAAACGAAGGTTTCTTTGTTACTTCAATCTTATTTGCGCTTATCCTTCCGCCTACTATTCCACTTTGGCAAGCAGCCCTTGGTATCACTTTTGGTATTGTGGTCGCAAAAGAAATCTTTGGTGGTACAGGTAGAAACTTCTTAAATCCTGCTTTAGCTGGACGGGCATTTCTGTACTTTGCTTATCCCGCACAAATGTCTGGTGGTGCAGTCTGGGTCGCTGCTGATGGTTATTCTGGTGCAACACCGCTCAGCCAATGGTATGAAGGTGGTGCAAGTGCATTAACCAATAATATGACAGGACAACCCATTACTTGGTTCGATGCCTTTATCGGTAATATTCCCGGTTCTATGGGTGAAGTATCAACACTGTTCATTGCGCTAACCTGCTTGGTGTTGATCTTCATGCGAATAGCATCATGGCGAATCGTGCTGGGCGTTATTATTGGCTTAGCAGGTACCTCATTACTGCTTAACGCTATTGGCTCTAACACTAACCCTATGTTCTCGATGCCATTTTACTGGCACTTCGTCATTGGTGGTGTCGCCTTTGGTACTTTCTTTATGGCAACCGATCCTGTCTCTGCCGCTTTCACCAACAAAGGTAAATGGGCATACGGTATTTTAATTGGTGTCATGACCATCTTCATTCGAGTGCTCAACCCTGCTTATCCTGAAGGGATCATGCTTGCCATTTTATTTGCAAATCTATTTGCACCATTATTCGACTTCATCGTTAAAAACAACAATATTCAGCGAAGAATCAAACGCTCAGCCGCAAGGTAGTTTTCTTCGCCTTGAATTTATATCAGAGTCTCAAACCATAAAACTGATCACATCGTCATCATCGTTGTGATTAGTTTTACTTTCTCCACCTCAGTTTTATAAACTTTGTTTTATACCCAAATCACTTGGGCATATATAACTGGTTTAAAAGTAAATACTTTGTTAGTAATGCTATTTATCATTTGAATATCAACGCTTGATCTTGATGTGATCAAGATGAAAGCGCTAAAATATGCGCCCTGTTTTAAATCACGAGTATGTTGAATGTCTGAACAAAAGCGAAAGGCACTGAAAAAAATAGCAAAATGCCTTGAATTAGGTAACTCGGCAAACGTAAATGAAGCCGCACAAGCTATTCGTATGGCCCATCGCCTCATGCTCAAATATGGTCTTGAGAAAGACGATATTGAATTCATCAAAATGGGTAAAACAAAGTCTAAAACCTTGTTACCAGCGGATATTAGCGCGCAGATCCTAAAAATCATCCGCGGTATTAACCGTCGTTTCGGCGTTGAATGTGTACTGACGAACTATAAAGGCCTAAAACAAGCCGAATTCATCGGTATGGCTGAGCGTGCTATTTTTGCAGCTTTCGCTTTCGATATTGTTTACCGTGAAATGAACCAACAAACGGGACAATTTAGAAATAGCTTTGCAGGTACAGGAACCAGTACGCAAGAAGTGACTCGCCGTGTTAATTCATTCTAAGCTGGTTGGATTGAAGGCGCATTGGAAAAGCTACCTGAGCTCACTACTGACGATGATCATGATCAGCGCATGGCGAACTATATTGATAAACAGTTTGAAAACCTTGATCGTGAAACCTTTAAAAAGCAGCTTCAAGAAGCGATGAAAGCCCTAACAGATGATTACGAAAAAGGCATGAAGAAAGGTCGCTCTATTTCAGTGAATCGCCCTGTTGGTGGTACAACATCACAAGAAGAATTAAAGCGTCTAAATTAAGCTATCTAATTTCGCTTTTATCCCATTACTATGAAAAAAGTCGCCAATGCGGCTTTTTTCATAACTTTATGATTCATAAACCATCAATTAGGTTAGACTTGTATTAAATCCTACTGTTTTTATTTCACTATAAAAGCTAGCCGAATTGCTTAAGAGCATAGTTATTAACCTCTTTTTCCTTAACTTTATTTGACTCGTTCAAAAAAACAGCAAAAGAACACTTATAATCAGTATATTTCAAAGAAATGAGATTCCAGTCTCGTTTTTATGTTAGAATGAATCAAAATCCCTTAATTCCATAGCCATCAAGACATGAAATTTCCTGGTCAACGTAAGTCAAAACATTACTTTCCTGTCAATGCCCGTGATCCATTAGTTGCACAAATTCAACAAGACAACCCATTAGCAAAATCACACCTAATTGGCGTAGGTCAAACCATTGTTGATATTGAAGCACGCGTTGACGATGACTTCTTAGCCAGACATGCGCTCACTAAGGGACAATCAGTTGTTCTCGATGAAGATAAAGCCGAGTTGCTTTATAAAGAACTGAAAGATCGCAAACTGATCAGCCACGAATACCCTGGCGATACCATTGGTAATACATTGCACAACTACTCTGTATTAGCTGATGACAAATCTATTCTTCTTGGTGTAATGAGCCAAGATCTAAAAATCGGTTCATACGCATACCGCTATTTATGTAACACTTCTAGCCGTATGGATTTAGATTACCTACAACCTGTAAATGGCCCTATCGGTCGTTGCTACACACTTATCAGTGAAGATGGTGAACGTACTTTCGCTATTAACGAAGGTCAAATGAACCAACTTCGTCCAGAAAGTATTCCTGAATCTGCATTCAAAAAAGCCTCTGCATTGGTGTTATCAACTTACCTTGTGCGTGGTAAGCCAACAGACCCAATGAAAGATGCTGCACTTAAAGCTATCGAATACGCGAAAAAGTACAATGTGCCAGTAGTACTGACTATGGGTACTAAATACGTTATCGAAGATAAGCGCGAGTAGTGGATTGAGTTTCTAAAAGAACACGTAACTTGTGTTGCGATGAACGAAGAAGAAGCTGAAGCATTAACAGGTGAAAAAGACCCACTAACGGCTGCTGATAAAGCACTTGATTGGGTTGATATGGTGCTTTGTACCGCAGGTCCTGCTGGTTTATACATGGCAGGTTACACGGAAGATGAACTTAAACGTGAATCTACTCTGCCTTTACTTCCTGGTAAGATCCCAGAATTCAACAAATACGAATTCAGCCGTCCGATGGCGAAAAGCGAGTGTGAAAACCCAATCCGTGTTTACTCTCATATTGCACCACACCTTGGTGGCCCAGTTGAGATCAAAAACACTAACGGTGCAGGTGATGCAGCACTTTCTGCCCTACTTCACGATATGTCGGCTAACCGTTTCCATAAGGTTAATGTACCTAATTCTGCGAAACACACTGCGAACTTCTTATCGTACTCGTCTTTCTCGCAAATTTGTCAGTACTCAAACCGTGTAAGTTACGAAGTGTTGATCCAACATGCTCCTCGTTTATCTCATGGCCTACCAGAGCGTGAAGACTGTTTAGAAGAAGCATACTGGGAACGTTAATTCCCGTTGTAACCACATTAAAAAAAGGAGCTAATTAGCTCCTTTTTTGTTGGCTCTTACATATAATGACTTCCAACGTTATAAAAGATATGAACCCACTAATAAATATAATACTAACTACTTGTTTACATTGCTAATTATGAGATTATTTAAATAATTAGTTTAGAGAGAATTGAGTATATGTATATTCATGAATTATCCCAACAAGTCACTGATTACTTTAAAACAAATGATTTTCCATCAATTGCACTATTAAATGGAAGTTGGGGAAGTGGTAAAACTTATTATGTCAAAAAACACCTTACAGAAGAATTAAATAAAAACCACCCTTTTTATAGTTCCGATAAAAAGTGCCATAACTACATTTCATTATATGGTATTAAATCGGTCGATGATTTTAATGACCGTTTACTATCAACTATTTTATTTAAAAGTAATTCAACGAATAAAAGCTCATACATTAGAGATATATTAGGATTAATTGGTAAATCATGTGGAGATCAAGGTATTACACAAAGTGTTTTGACAACACTCAGTAAACCTCTGAAACATAAGTTATTACAGTCAATAGAAAACTGCATCATAATTATCGATGACTTAGAAAGAGCATCTACTGACGAATTAGTATCAAATGTACTTGGTGAATGTTTAAACTTAGCAGAAAACCATAATAATGTATGGATATTAGTTATAGCAAATAAGGAAAAATGTAATGCTGAGTCACTACCGCTATTAGAAAAAACCTTCTTTCAAAGTTTTAATCTAGAACATAATTTAAAAAATATTATCGATATAATAAAAGATAAATATAATCATTTTAAAATATTAGATGCTGATGATTACAAAATAATTGAAGATGCGTTTAATTCTATTAACGTTAAAAGTCTTAGAGTTATTTTTAGAATCATAGGAAGGTATATATGTATAAAAAACGAAATCAATAAAAATAAAGATACTTTTGACTTGCACCCCTCACTTGAAATAGCAATCTCTAGTATTACAAAAATATGTAGTGCTCATTTTGAGCACGG
This sequence comes from Photobacterium leiognathi, assembly GCF_030685535.1. Classification (NCBI taxonomy): domain Bacteria; kingdom Pseudomonadati; phylum Pseudomonadota; class Gammaproteobacteria; order Vibrionales; family Vibrionaceae; genus Photobacterium; species Photobacterium leiognathi. Next base: position 1,789,641 of record NZ_CP131601.1, read on the forward strand.
CTTTAGTCACGATGAAATTATAAATCAATTGAATCACTATAATGATAACTTGATGTATTATTCTTTTAGAAATGACGAAGAATCTGCAGAATTAATACTAAGTGATAGAGATAAATTATTACAGTCTATTCTTTTTCCAAAAGATAAGTCCCGTATTGATCTTCATAACAACTATTACATTTCAGATCTTTTAATAGAATTTTGTATTGAGATGAGAGCTTCAAGTAATAAACTGATAAGTTCAATTAATTTCCCTAAAATTTCATCTAATTTAGAAAAATTTAATAGCTCAAACATCAAGAATATCAATGAAAATGAATGGTCAGATATTGTTTCAGATGCAAGAAACTTCATCCTTAAAACTTCAGAAAAAAATTTCAGAACTTGGTGTTATACTTTAAAGAATTATATTTTTTATACTAACGCACACTACATAGACGATGATTTAACTGTATTAATAAATGATATCAAGAGTGTTATTTACCAAAATGATTTTTTTGAACAGCCTTTGTTTATAAATTTAGATGCTAAAGAAATATTTGAATATGAACTAAGAGAAGATTTTTCAAAAATACCAGATGAGTTTTTAATTTTTATTAAGAACACATTTGAGTCTATACAACGTTTTCAAAATAAAAATGAGTTTGATTCTATAGAACAACAAATATACCTATCTTACTTATCTGCATTTAAAGATAATCTGCATAAAGCACAATTTCAGAAGTCTTTTATCTCAAGGTTAGATATTGATAAATTAATTTTAGGTATAACTAACAGTTGGAGCGTTGAGGATACAAGAGTCTTTTGTAAAGATTTACAGGATTTATCACATAGTTTTTATTCAATTGAACATAAAGAACTTGAGAAAAAAGCTATTATTCAACTACGTCAAAAATTAGAAGCTAAATCTAACAATATTCGACCGTCGTTAAGGAAAGGCAAATTAATGGAAATAATAGATATTTTAGCAGAATATTAGTTACATAGAAAAAAGCCGACAGTGCTTTCACACTGTCGGCTTTCATTTATTCATGCGTGCTAATTAACACTCACTAATCGCATTACGTACACGTTTATCAGACACAGGATATGGTGTACCCAACTGCTGAGCAAAGTAGCTCACACGTAGCTCTTCAATCATCCAGCGGATCTCTTTTACCTTATCAGGTACTGGCTGCCCTTTCGGGATTTTGTTCAGTAGCTCTTTGTACTCGTTAACTACTGATTCAATCTTCAGGATATGTACACGATCTTTATTTGGATCGATTGGCAGTTTTTCCATTCGACGCTCAATGGCACGCATGTAACGCAGAATGTCTGGCAGACGTTTCCAACCACATTCAGTAGCAAAACCTTTGAAGATCAAACCTTCAATTTGTGCTTTGATATCTGACATCGCAAACGCCATGTTCAAATCAATACGACCTTTCAAGCGCTTACTGATGTTGAATGCCGTTGTTAAGATTGCTTCAACTTGTTTAGCAATATCTACAACCGTGTCGCCAAGCTCTGCACGAACAAACTCTTTCAGTGCTTCAAATGACTCAGGCTGCCATGCTAATCCGCCTTTCTCTTCAATCAGCTTATCAACACCACAAGCAATACAATCATCAATCAGATCAAGTACTCGACCATAAGGGTTAAAATACAAACCTAGCTTCGATTTGTTCGGCAGGTTTGCATGAAGGTACTTAATTGGCGATGGTACGTTAAGCAGAATCAAACGACGTTGACCCGCTTGCATCGCATTGTTTTGCTGCTCTTCGGTTTCAAACAGTTTGATACCCACTGAATCTTTGTTATCCACCAGCGCAGGATACGCTTTAACTTCAAAGCCACCACGTTTCTGTTGATAACGCTCAGGTAGCGCACCAAAGCTCCATGTTTTCAAACCATCTTGCTCGATATCATCATCAGCAACTTGCGATAACGTCTCTTGAACCTTCTCTTTCAAGTTATCTTTCAGACCATAGATATCTTTGCTTTCACGTAACTTACGATTACGGTGATCAACCGCACGGTATGTGATTTTCAAGTGATCAGGGATCTGCTCTAAGTTCCAATCTTCACGCACAATTGTCACGCCACTCATACGCTTTAATTCTTTTTCTAAGGAATCTAGCAATGGCACTTCCATTGGCTTAACACGTGCTAAGAACGCATCGGCGTAGTTTGGTGCTGGTACAAAGTTACGTCGTAACGGCTTTGGCAATGATTTGATCAACGCAACAATCAACTCATGACGTAAACCCGGGATCTGCCAATCAAAACCATCAGGCTGAACTTGGTTCAAAATAGCCAATGGTACATGTACGGTCACACCATCGTTATCTTCACCCGGTTCAAACTGGTAGCTCAGTTTCAGCTTCAAGTTACCTTGATGCCAGAAGTTTGGATAATCCAAATCAGTAACATGGCTTGCATCACCACGGAATAGCATTTCACGCTCAAAGTTTAATAACTCTGGGTTTTCTTTCGATGCTTGCTTCCACCACGTATCAAAGTGGCGACCTGACGTTGCTTTTAAGCCAATACGCTGATCGTAGAAGTTAAACAACTCATCATCATCGATCAGAATGTCACGACGACGAGATTTATGCTCAAGCTCTTCAACTTCACGTAATAGTTTACGGTTTTGATGATAAAACTTATGGCGTGTATCCCAATCCCCTTCTACCAATGCAGAGCGGATAAAGATCTCACGGGATAAAGTTGGATCAATACTGCCGTAATTCACTTTACGTTTAGCAACGACTGGAATTCCGTATAGGGTTACTTTTTCAAACGCATGAACAGCAGCGGATTTTTTCTCCCAATGCGGTTCGCTATAACTACGTTTGATCAAGTGACCAGCTAATGGCTCAACCCACTCAGGTTGAATTTTCGCTGCCACACGTGCCCATAAACGAGAAGTTTCCACCAACTCAGCGGCCATAACCCATTTCGGCTGTTTCTTGAAAATACCGGAGCCTGGGAAAATATTGTAACGAGCGTTACGCGCGCCTTGATATTCATTTTTCTCTTGGTCTTTCATACCAATATGAGAAAGCAAACCGCTTAATAGCGAGATATGAATACTGTCGTAACCAGCTTCATTTCCGTTGAGTTTCAACTCAAGCTCTTTAATCACTTGGTTGATTTGGAAGTAGATGTCTTGCCATTCGCGGATACGTAAGTAGTTAAGGTAATCTTTCTTACACAAACGGCGGAACTGATTATTAGACAGCTCTTTTTGCTGCTCTTGGATGTAATCCCATAAGTTTACAAACGCAACAAAGTCAGAATCTTTGTCATTGAAACGGCGGTGCTTCTCATCCGATTGTTGTTGCTTATCAGATGGTCGCTCACGAGGATCTTGGATCGACAAACCTGCCGCAATGATCATCACTTCACGTAACGCACCATGCTTAGGTGCTTCTAACACCATACGTGCTAAACGAGGATCAATCGGTAAACGTGCTAGCTGTCGACCCATTGGCGATAGACGCTTACGTGGATCCGTCGCTTTCGGGTTAATGGCACCCAACTCTTCAAGCAGGCGAATACCGTCTTGAATATTTCGATTATCTGGCGCTTCTACAAATGGGAAGGCTTGGATATCACCTAAACCAATTGAGGTCATTTGTAGGATTACAGATGCAAGGTTAGTACGCAGAATTTCTGGATCGGTAAACTCTGGACGCGATAAGAAATCTTCCTCAGAGTAAAGACGAATACAGATACCTTCTTGAACACGACCACAACGCCCCATACGCTGATTAGCACTTGCTTGTGAAATCGGCTCTATAGGAAGACGCTGTACTTTGGTACGGTAGCTATAACGACTGATACGTGCCGTACCTGGATCGATAACGTACTTAATACCCGGAACAGTAAGTGAGGTTTCAGCCACGTTAGTAGAAAGTACAATGCGACGACCTGAGTGCGATTGGAATACCCTATTCTGCTCACCTGCCGACAAACGTGCGTACAGTGGCAAAATTTCAGTATTACGCAGCTTACGTTTTTCTAACGCATCTGCTGTATCACGAATTTCACGTTCACCGTTCATGAAGATCAGGATATCGCCTTCACCTTCATCGCACAGTTCATCAACCGCATCAAAAATCGCATCCAATTGGTCACGATCGGTATCATCACCATCTTCAACCACAGGGCGGTAACGTACTTCTACTGGGTAAGTACGACCAGACACTTCAATAATGGGTGCATTGTTGAAATGTTTTGAAAAACGCTCAGGATCAATGGTTGCCGAAGTAATGATTACTTTTAAATCAGGGCGCTTAGGTAATAACTCACGCAAGTAACCCATAATAAAATCAATGTTTAGGCTACGTTCGTGGGCTTCATCGATAATGATGGTGTCGTACTGATTTAAGTAGCGATCGTGTTGAATTTCAGCCAGCAGAATACCGTCTGTCATCAACTTCACATGGCTATGCTCAGAGACTTGATCGTTAAATCGTACCTTGTAACCTACGTGCGAGCCCATTTCGCATTCCATTTCTTCTGCAATACGAGAAGCAACAGAGCGTGCAGCAAGACGACGAGGCTGAGTATGACCAATCATGCCGTGGGTACCACGACCGATCTCTAAACAGATTTTAGGTAACTGGGTCGTTTTACCAGAACCTGTTTCACCCGCCACAATTACCACTTGGTTATTTAAAATCGCTTGTGCAATTTCATCTTTCTTTTGGCTTACAGGCAGCTGTGCTGGGTAAATAATTTTTGGACGCTGGGTACGACGACGCTCAACGGTTTGCATTGATTTCGCAATATCTACTGCAATCTCATCAAATACCGCATGTTTGGATTTTTCGTTTTTAATTTTTGATGCGCCTTGTACACGTTTGTGTAGACGAAACTGATCGCGCATCATGCAATCTTTTATCGCAGACTTTAATGTTTTTTCGTTATTCAACACGTCTGCTTGAGTATTATTCGACTGACTCAATGTAATTCCTGTCTTTTCAATGACTAATGGATACCGAGAGTATCATGATGAAAGCTCGCTCAGTATCACTTGGCAATTCGAAATTTTTGTTAATTCTATCACAATTGAAACGGTGTGAGAGCAGCTTAAAAGACAATTACTGGGGGGTAATGATGAGCATTAAGCCCAAGATGGAAAAGAATGGATAAAATTACGCTAATTATGGTAAGTAAACAGGTGAAAACCCCAAACTTAGTCAATAAATAACAAGTTCGAGGCTTCAATGTGTGGAGCAAATTTCAGAGTAATTAAATGTTAAGCCGCTATTGCTTCTTCATCCTCATTGACTAAGTTCTTCAGCCACTTACGACCATAAATACGATAAGTCGTCAGCCCTGCTTTCACCACTTCTTCAGCCAAAATGGCGGTCAGTACCCAATGTAATGGTAAGCCAAAAACAATACCCGTGAGTACGGCTAAAGGAATGCCAATTCCCCATTGACCAAATATATCAATAAATATGCTGTATTTAATGTCGCCACCGCTACGCAATACACCACCAATGCCTACCATATTAAACACTTTTAAAAACATGCCTAATGCTAAAACCAACGTCACATTGAGTGACAGCTCCAAATTAGGTGTATTGGCTTTTGCTAACCATTCACCCACCAGCCCACTAGAGAACCAAATCGAAACACCCATAATGAACGCAATTGAAACGCTGATAACGAGAAATGACCATGATTGATGAAACGCCCGTTGATAGTTTTCCGCGCCTAACTCATGACCAAGAATGGTTGCTGCTGCCACTGAAAAACCAAAGAAAGCAGAGATCAACACCCCTTCGATTGGTGATAACAAACTAATAATTGCCAGTTCAGTCACACCTAATTTGGCAAAGATAATGCTATACACCAGCACACCCATTGCCCACGCACCATCATGAATAATCATTACGTACGCTACAGTAAAATAACGTTTTCGCGCTTTAGGTGTTCGTGCTGGCTCAATATCTTCAACAGTAGGGAGAACCTTTTTATAACTTATATAGGTAACCACGAGCAAAACCACTGTTTGTGCAGCACGAGAAATGGTTGTACCTAATGCAGCACCTGCTAGCCCCATTTCAGGAAAACCGTATAACCCAAAGATAAGTAATGCATTTAATACCGCATTAACAACCACAGCCAACAATCCGACATAGGTTGGCATTTTAGCTTCACCGATGGCACGTAATGCAGATTCCAGTGGCACAACAACGGCGACAAAGATAATCGTCCAGCCCGATATGTATAAATAGTCATGGGCGTGTTTCACAAAACTTGGATCATCACTGACCAGTGAAACAATCTGCTCTGGAAATACACGATATGCCACAGCAAAAGGTAAAGTTAATAAAATAGCGCATACCCAAGATTGTAATAAGGTACGTCTAACCCCTTCCATCTTTCCTGCGCCAAAATATTGCGCAGCTAATACGCCTACAGCACCGCTAACACCCACAATCAATAGGAAATTGAAAAATACAATTCGGTTACCAATACCAACCGCTGCTACCTGTGCCTCACCCAGTTGTGACACCATAATAACGTCAACTAAACCAAGAACTGCAAATAACATTGACTGTAACGATACAGGCAAGGCTAAGCGCCATGTTTTTTGCCAAAATGTTTTATCTACTGAGCTTCGCCATTGTTGCATGATCGCCACCTATGTATTTGTTTTACTGTGAGAGCGATCATACCTAGCCTTGGCAAAAGGCGTTTATTCTAAGCCATCAAAAACCTTTGCCAAACTATCAACTTTTATTAAATAGGCTTGTTATGGATAGCATTGATACTTTTACAATTTCGCCAAAATGCCAATCTATCATTATTGATCAGATCCAATCCATTGAGCTAGAAAGGCACAAAATCCTCCAATGTGGAATAAATTACGGCAAAGAAGCGTTCAGTATTTACCGACGTAAACCAGAAATGTATATGCTGCTCTATACCACCAAAGGAAAAGGATTAATAAAGACCCCAGAGAAAGAATGGTCATTAGAGGCTGGAAGTGTTATTTACATTCCACCAGCACAAGAGAACTGCTTTATTATCAATCCAGAAGATAACGAAGCATTAGAATGGGATGTTGCATGGGTAATGCTTGAAAGTAATAGTCATTGGGATAAAAGCTTGCCTCATGATGTTTATTACAATGATTCACAGTCGTGTGATTTACTGTTTAAAACTATCACCTGTTTAAATAATGCCTTAAGCTTTCGTTATCCTTTAGGGGATGCATTATGCCGAAGTATTACGGAACAAATTTGCTTATTGGTAGAAAATCGTTCTACATCATATGCCCCTAAAGCCCTCACTCGCTTAGAGCATGTCTTTCAACAAACCAAAAGTCAGCTTCATCACCCATGGCAAGTAAGTGACTTAGCGAAACTATATCCTTGCTCAGAGCCGCACTTTCATCGTTTATGTCAGCAATATTTCCAGCAAAGCCCAATCGCACATTTAACTCAGATCAGGATGGAGCATGCTGCTGGCTTATTAACCACTACTAACTGGTCAATTCAGCATATCAGTGATTTATGTGGCTACCCTAATCCCACCAACTTTAGTACCCGATTTAAAGCATGGAGTCGTTTTACCCCTCGACAGTTCCGTAACCAATTTCAGTCTAAAAAGTAAACAAAACCTGTAAAAACAAGCAGATTATTAGAATTTTTTTCTAACAGAAGCTTATATCAGTTAAGCTAATAACCATTAGATAGTTATTGCTTACACGTATATTGTTAGAGGAACAGGTGATCTATGAAAAACGGCTTTATCTATAGTTACCAACTTGATGCCACCAATGCATCAAAGCCTTTAACGCTAGAACACATTAATCAATGGAGTAGTAATGATGGCTTGCTGTGGTTACATCTCAACTATACCGACCCAGATGCCCTTGCGTGGATCCAAAGCAGTGCTCTACCTGACATCGAAAAAGATGCACTCACTACACGCCGTATTCGCCCACGCCTAAATCAAACAAAAGAAGGCTTCTTTCTTTCATTACGTGGGATCGATATCGAATCTAATACACATTCTGACGTACCAGCAGAAATGGTTTCCATTCGTGGTTACTACACTAAGAATATGATTATCACGACATCTGATCGCCCTGTTCGCGCTTTAGATCGTGTCTCTGCACATATCGTTGGCGGCTTTGGTCCAAAAACCATTGGGGCATTCATCTTATGCCTATGTGATCACTTAACCAGCAATAAGATGGAAGTCATCGACACATTAGATGACAGACTGACGGCACTTGAAGATCAAGTGATGAACAACAGTGACGAAAATTTACGTAATAACATTGCCGTGCTTCGACGTGAAACTGTTTATCTTCGCCGTTATGTCACCCCGCAACGTGATGCTATTGCTAAATTGCTTACCATTGATACCCCATTGTTAAGTCTTTCTGATAAACAGAAAATCCATGAAGTGAATGAAAAGCTCATCCATGTCTTAGATGACTTAAATGCAATTCGTGAACGTGCGAACGTGACACAAGAAGAACTAATGAGTTTACAATCTGAAGCCTTGAATCAGCGATTATATTTTCTCTCATTAATTACCACAATATTCCTACCGTTAGGCTTTCTAACAGGATTATTAGGCGTTAACTTAGGCGGAATTCCTGGCGCACAATATCATTGGGCATTTTTTATTTTCTGTGGCCTATTATTTGGTGTGTTAATTTTGCAACTAGTGCTTTTTTATCGAAAAAATGGATATAAATTAATAATGACAATTAAATAAATCACACTTATGTAATTCAATATTGTCAATTTCATACTTGATTAAATAAAAATATTATTAAATTATTAATATAGAAATAACTAAAATAATAAGGCTAATAATGTTCAAATCTTTACGTACGCTATTCCGACAATTAGTAAACGATACCAGTTGCGGTGATGCTGTTGATACCCCAACCCTGCACTTAGCCATGGCTTCTTTATTGTGTGAAGTTGCCAGTGCCGATCATGAACAGGATCCGAGAGAAGAGATCGCTAAACAACACTTGTTAATGAAATTGCTCGATATTAACGAGGTTGCTGCAAGTGACTTATTAACCAAGGCACAACAACAAAGTGATGCGTCAGTATCCTTATACGATTTTACCAACAAATTACGTTCACTTGAGCAATCTGAGCGCTATCAACTCATTGAAGCTATGTGGAAAGTTGCCTATGCCGATGGTATTATTGACCCACTAGAAGAAGCGGTGATCCGCCAAGTTTCAGAACTTATTTATCTTGAACATTCAGCTTTTATTAAAGCAAAAATCAATGCCAAAAGTACAATGTGATCATTTTTTAATAGAGCTAATTAATTAGCTCTATTATTCCAGCTCTTTATATTATCTTACATTTATTAATCTTTTCCAAAAAATCATAAACAATATAATCTTCACAACGCATAGATTTACTTATTTTATATCAATCACACGGCTGGCTTTTTTATATTTGATCCGCCAACCTTGCCAGCGTGGAAGTTCCCAACGTTTCGGATCCGCTTTACGATTCCCTTGAATATGATTAGCCACTACCAACTTACGTGGAATGTCGTACTCAATCGCCATGACTAAATCCGTAAGTTTGACTTCTCTTGGGTACTGCTCATCAAATTCTTGCCTCTCCCATTCTGGGATCCCATCAAAAATAAAGTCACTAGGCTCGAACAACGCTAAGTCATCGATATGTTCAATGCCTAAATCATCAATTTGATCTGTTAGCCACTGAGTAATATCAACAGGCTTAGGCTGACGCTTCACAAAATCAGCGTTATATAACCCTAGTGCCAAATACAAATTCCACTGTGAAATATCTGCAACAATTCGCGGGGCAAGTTCAGGCATAGCTTCACCTGCAAATAGCATATCGATAATCGCAGATCGTGCTGATTGACCTTCTGGTTGTGTCCACGCTGTATCAATAACACGCCCAGCGTAAATACGTTGCATAGCCGTTTTAAAAGAGCCATCGGTTTGCTCAACGGTATCGCCTTGCACAATATCCCCAAGATCAGCATCAACTATTTGTGACATTGTCACAGGTGAACAGCACGTCGCCAAAATACGGTTTTGTTTTACACCTCGCCCTGGTAAAGCAAATTGATCAAACACCAACATCGCTTGAGATAGTTGGTTGTCCTCGACTTTACAATCAATCAGTGAATCTCTAGCACTATTTACTTCTACGATACCATTACTCATGGCTTGCTGACGTTTTTCACGACGAACAAAAACCAGTTCTGGTACTGCATTAATCACCGCATTTTGCCATTGTTCACGCTTAAATCGACTTGCCACGGTGAGATCGGGTAATTCAAGAATTTCACGCATTTGAACTGACAGTAATCGCGCTTCGGCAAGCATATTGTCATCAACCGTTAGCCAATCTGGTAACGCTTCAGATCTCACGATTTTGATCAAAGCGCTAGCGTCACAAAAACTATTACCTAGCCATTGGTATAGCTTTTCTTGTGTTTCTTCATTTTTTGGCGGTTGCCATAACCGCTGAGGAATAGAAAGCGCAGCGGCTAAATCCACCATCGCTTCTTTATCAGCTCGTGTTGCCATTGCCGTAATAAGGTGAGCAAATAATGTATCTATCGGTAGCTGATATAAACAACGACCATAATCCGTAATAACCTCATCTTCTGTCATTGCTTGCATTGCTGATAACGCATGTTTTGCAACAGTAAGCGTTTTCTCTGGCAATGGATCAATAAATGGTAATTGGCTAAATTTAGCCCCACAACAAAGTGATGCTAGATAAGCTTCCACCAGCTCTTCACGTTGAAGTTCTGGCGGAGTAATTAATTCAAGAGCAGCAGCTTTTCCATATAGACGAATACACATCCCGTCAGTCACACGCCCTGCTCGCCCTTTTCGCTGCTCTGAACTGGCTTTTGATATGGCATGTAGCGCTAAAACCGTACGTCCATTACGCTGGTGGGTACGGCGCTCTAATCCAGAATCAATAATCAAAGTGACACCGGGAATAGTCACTGACGTTTCAGCTACATTGGTTGCAACAATAATACGTTGCTTATCACTTTCGGTTAAAGCACGTTTACGTTCATCATCGGTTACTGACGCATGCAGTGGAATAATATCTAACAGCCCGGCAGTAACTTGTTCACTAAATGCTTGTTTCAACGCGCTGTGAGTGGCTGAAATTTCTTTTCGACCCGGTAAGAAAATCAGAATATCTTGCTGAGTATCAATATGCTCACTTACCAAACGAGAAATGCGCTTGTCGATATTCATAATATCGGGCATATCACGACTGTCTGATGCTTGATTAATCACAGTGACAGCAAAGTTACGCCCTTTCGCATGCAGATGCTTTGCCGATAAATAATCAACTAATCGCTGACTATCAATAGTTGCAGAGGTGATCACTAAACGGTGAGATTGTTGCTGTTTTAACAAAGCCAGTAATAAATCGGTATCCCAGCGCCTTTCATGGAATTCATCAATGATCACTGTGGTGAAATCTGCTAACAAACCTTCGCTTAACCAACGCAGTGCCACACCAGGTGTTGCAAATATGATTTGGGTATTTTCATCAAAATGTTGCTCAAAACGGATCGCATAACCCACTGATATCTTTTCAGGGTTCGCTTCATCTGTTGCTAAATATTCAGCCAATGAAGTACAAGCCACACGACGAGGTTCAACCACTAGTACTTTACCTTGGGTTGATGACCATAATGGTAAGCGTGTTGACTTTCCCGATCCCGTTTCTGCTTCAACCACAATATGATCGTTACGTAATAAGGTTTTAAATGGCTGCTCGATACTATCGATTGGTAATGCTTTCAACATAATGCGTCTGTGAGTAAAGAATTCGGGTTCATTTTGGCAAGATTTTGTTTTGTTGTCAGGAGAAAAAGCCATTTGATCAATGATGAAATAACACAAGTTTTATAATTGCCTAATCTGTCACCAACTTACGTTATTTTTCAATGGTTCGTTATGGTTATTTCATCGAAAAATTGACTTTTTTATATAACTCCCTAGCCTTACATCATTAACTTATGGAGGCTACGCCACATGACAACGAAAACCATTTTTAATCCTGAGCTTTGGGACGAAGTTGAAGGCTTTGATTTCGAAGATATTACTTACCACCGTGCGAAAAATCAGCCAACAGTACGTATCGCTATTAATCGTCCTGATTGCCTGAATGCATTTCGCCCTAAAACAGTTGACGAGCTATTCACTGCATTAGATCACGCACGCCAATGGTCTGATGTTGGTTGTGTTCTGTTAACAGGTAATGGTCCTTCTCACAAAGGTCAATGGTCATTCTCATCAGGTGGTGATCAGCGTATCCGTGGTAAAGATGGTTACAAATATGAGGGTGAAGAAGCAGGTACTGCTGATGTGGCGCGTATGGGGCGTCTTCATATTCTTGAAGTTCAACGTCTGATCCGTTTCATGCCTAAAGTGGTTATCGCAGTCGTGCCTGGTTGGGCTGTTGGTGGTGGTCATAGCCTACACGTTGTGTGTGATTTAACCCTTGCATCAAAAGAGCACGCGGTATTTAAACAAACCGATCCTGATGTTGCGTCATTCGATTCAGGTTACGGCTCTGCATACCTAGCGAAAATGATTGGTCAGAAACGTGCTCGTGAAATCTTCTTCTGTGGTTTTAACTACAGCGCACAAGAAGCTTACGAAATGGGCATGGTAAATAAGGTTGTTGATCACTTTGAGCTAGAAGAAGAAGCGCTTCGTTGGGGTAAAGAAATCAACAGTAAGTCACCTACGGCAATGCGTATGCTGAAGTACGGTTTCAACTTACCTGATGATGGTTTAGTTGGTCAGCAACTGTTTGCTGGTGAAGCAACTCGCCTAGCTTACGGTACAGCTGAAGCACAAGAAGGTCGTGATGCATTCCTAGAAAAACGTGACCAAGACTTCAGTAAGTTCCCTTGGCACTATTGATTTAAAATAAACGAATAACGACTATTTGTTTGTTTTTAGCTCAATTTTACAAAGCCATGCTGTGTTATACCGCATGGCTTTTTAATACCTGCCAGACAACTGACATTAAAACGAAACACTAACAGTTGTAACTATTTCCAGTAAATAACTCGAACGAAAAGCCAATAATCAAAAAATACTAAAAAAATTCTGCCGCTTTATCTAAATAAGTGATCATACCCTTTGTATTCTTTTCCTCGACGTTCTAGCATTAGCACCTGATTGAAAACCATCGCTTGTTTTCTCCTTTATCCTTCTAGCTACAGAGTTATTTGCATGAACAACGATAAAAGACCTTTATATATCCCCTATGCAGGTCCTGCACTGCTTGAAACACCACTTCTCAACAAAGGTAGTGCATTCTCTGTCGAAGAACGTATGTTCTTTAACCTTGAAGGGCTTCTTCCTGAAGCTATTGAATCAATCGAAGAACAAACCGAACGTGCTTATCAACAATACCTTAAATTTGATAACGACATGGATAAGCACATCTATCTACGTAATATCCAAGATACCAACGAAACACTGTTCTACCGTTTAGTGGAAAACCACATCACTGAAATGATGCCAATTATCTACACGCCAACGGTTGGCTCTGCATGTGAAGATTTCTCAAATATCTACCGTCGTGGTCGTGGTCTGTTTATCTCTTACCCGAACCGTGATCGTATTGAAGACATGCTAAACAATGCTTCACGCCAAAACGTAAAAGTTATCGTTGTCACTGATGGCGAACGTATTCTTGGTTTAGGTGACCAAGGTATCGGTGGTATGGGTATTCCAATTGGTAAGCTATCGCTATACACCGCTTGTGGTGGTATTAGCCCTGCTTATACTCTACCTGTTGTGCTTGATGTAGGTACCAACAACCCACAACGCCTTTCTGATCCTATGTACATGGGCTGGCGTCATACCCGTATTACAGGTAAAGAATACGATGCGTTCGTTGACGAGTTTATCCAAGCAGTTAAGCAACGTTGGCCTGAAGCATTAATTCAATTTGAAGATTTTGCTCAAAAGAATGCAATGCCATTGCTAGAGCGTTATAAAGACAAAGTATGTTGCTTTAACGATGACATTCAAGGTACAGCTGCGGTAACCGTTGGCTCTCTACTAGCAGCATGTAAAGCGGCAGGCAGCAAACTGTCTGAACAGCGTGTTACTTTCCTTGGTGCGGGCTCTGCTGGTTGTGGTATTGCAGAAGCTATCATTGCTCAAATGGTCTCTGAAGGTATTTCAGATGCACAAGCACGTAGCCAAGTGTTCATGGTTGATCGTTGGGGCTTGCTAATTAATGAAATGCCAAACCTGCTTAACTTCCAACAAGCGCTTGTTCAGAAGAAAGAGCAACTAGCAGATTGGGATGTGGCAGATAATAACATCTCATTACTTGATGTTATGCGTAATGCCAAACCAACTATTTTGATTGGTGTTTCTGGCGTTCCGGGCCTATTCAGCGAAGAAGTGATCCGTGAAATGTACGCACACTGCGAGCGTCCAATCATTTTCCCACTATCAAACCCAACAAGTCGTGTTGAAGCAACACCGTTTGATTTGATCCGTTGGACAGATGGTAACGCGCTAGTTGCGACAGGATCGCCATTTGATCCTGTGATTTACGAAGGCAAAACTTACCCAATCGCACAATGTAATAACAGCTACATTTTCCCAGGTATTGGTTTAGGTGTACTTTCTGTTAATGCACGTCGTGTGACTAACGAAATGCTAATGGAAAGTAGCCGTGCGCTTGCTGAATGCTCACCGCTTGCAATTCATGGTCAAGGTCCACTTCTACCACCGTTAGAAGATATTCAGAAAGTATCACGTAAGATCGCTTTTGCTGTTGCAAAGAAAGCGGTAGAGCAACACAAGGCGCCAAAAAATTCAGATGAGCGTATTCGTGAGAAGATTGACGCGAATTTCTGGAAATCAGAATACCGTCGCTATAAACGTACATCATTCTAATTTATCATTCGTAATAATTAAGAGGTGCCAATATTGGTACCTCTTTTTTTGACTATAAAAACAGCAATGCATTTTATTACTTGTTTTCATTGAATATTATTTAAACGACAGCACTATAAAATGACAAAACGCAGACATTAGACTCTTTATTAATAGACATTTTATTGATTGATTAAGGTAAGATAAATGTCAGTAACTTCATATTTTTTGGATGATTATGAAACTGCTCAATTTGCTCCGTATCTCTGCAGTTATCTGTATCTTATTTGTATCATCACTACTGTTATTAGATCGCTGGATATCAGCCCGCACATCCGATCGTATTTATCATGATATCTCTGCGGTACCTAAGCATTCTGTCGGCTTGGTTCTTGGCACAAGTAAATATATAGCTAAAACATTAAACCCGTATTATGAATACCGTATTACGGCAGCCCTTGATTTATACAAACAAGGTAAAATTGATTACTTTTTATTAAGTGGCGATAACGCCCACCGTTCATATAATGAACCTTGGACGATGAAGCGTGATTTATTAAAAGCAGGCGTACCTGATGATAAAATCGCATTAGATTATGCAGGCTTTCGTACACTTGATTCTGTTGTGCGTGCAAAAGAAGTATTTGATGCCGATAACTTCACGATTATTACACAACAATTTCATTGTGAACGTGCGCTTTTCATTGCTGACAATTACAAAATTAATGCAACATGTTTAGCCGTACACGAACCCAATGGGACTGCTCAGCTTAAAATTCGTATACGAGAAGTATTGGCTCGAGTAAAAGCGATGAGTGATCTGTTTATTTTAAATGTTCAGCCAAAGTTTTTAGGCCCAAAAGTACCCATAGTAAAACCTGAGCCTCCAGTTGAAAAAGGCTCTGCTGCGAGCGCTTCCATCAACTCACCAAGATTACAGTTATCTCCGTCGTCAGTGAACAACTCTATTTCAGAAGCGACTTCTACGGTGGTTTCAAGTGCAATGTCCAGCCAAACTAAATAATAAGCTTAGTATGAGCTTAACTTCGAGCATTTAAGCTTAAGAAGATAAGTTGAACGATCCTATAGTTGCTTAAAAATACCCTCAAGCATTTCTGTTTGGGGTATTTTTATGTTGTCTCTTTGCTAATTGATGTTGATGATTTCTCTTAGCCTTAAACACTTCCCCTTTTCTCCCGCAAACCTTTAATCATAATTGATAAAAAATCAGCTAGTAAAAGAAATAAAGCAGGCATGAGACTTTGACGGTAGACTCTAGTATTCATAAAAAAACGGTCCCCAAAAGGACCGTTCATATGGATAAGTTAATTCTAAAAGACGTATAGTATTTAATTAAAAATCGTATTTCACATTCACACCGAAGTTACGACCAGGTTGAGTACGACGATCTAAACCATCTGTGGTTGGTTTCGCCCCTTCTAAGTCTTGGTACTGCCAGTATTTCTTATCCAATGCGTTAAATAGACCCGCACGAATCGTTAAGTCTTTAGCAGGACGAGCATAAGTCGTTAAATCTACCACTGTGTAACCAGCAGCGTTTACGTTGTCTTTTTCCTGCCATTTATCTTTCGAAGCAACCATGGTGACATCAATTGCACTACCCCATGTTTCTTCTGGTGAATCGTAACCAAGAGAAACGACAGAGGTTAATGGCGCGACAGAATCCAGTTTCTTACCTGTCTTTTTATCTTCGCCGTTCATGTAAGCAACAGAGGCTCTTGCATAAGTACCCATAGGTGCAGCAATCACTTCATCTAGCCACAATTTAGCACCTAGCTCAGCACCATAGATTTTTGCCTCTTCAACGTTTTCATTGATGGTGTAATCAATGTTATTAACGTTAGTCTTGGTTTCTTGGATGAAGTTTTTGTAGTCGTTGTAGTAAGCAGCAACATGTAGTTCACCAACACGACCATTCGCACGTAAACCTACTTCATAAGAGTTACTTTCTTCAGGTTTCAGATCTGGGTTCGCTTGAATAACATAACCACGTGATGAGTTATCTTTTGCGTAGTACATCTCATATAAAGATGGCGCTCGGAAACCTTGGCTGTATTGCGCGTAAGTGCTTAGATTGTGGGTGAAATGGTATACACCACCTAAACGCATTGTGAAGGCATCACTGTTATGATCTTTTAAACCTGATGATGCTTCTGGTTTCGCTTCAAAATCGTCATAACGCACACCTGCGGTGATCACTGCTTTGTTATCTAATAGATAGATTTGATCTTGTAAGAATACCGCGCGTTTTTCAGATTTCGACTTAGGCACTTCTTCAGAGCCTGGCTTAGATGTGTTGCGATCTAAGAAATAATCGGTGTAGCTAATATCAAACTTATCGTTAACTAAGCTCACACCGTAAGTGAAGTTATGCGTGCTGGAGTCAAACGCCAGCTCTTTACCAAACTGCGCGTCAAACTGAGTACTGCTTTCTTTACCTGAACGGTAACGATCACGGTAGCCATACATATCTGTATGGTCGTAGTTATTGTGCTCTGTTTTACGCTCTTGCCAGTTCAGGTGCCATTTCAAGCTATCGAATACAACATTGTCAGCTTGCCATTCGTGCTCAAAACCAAAACGTTTACGGCTATCGTCATCGTTACCGCTTGTGCGCGTATAGGTAAAACCTGGCATAACAGTGTAGCCATCACGAGATGGGATCGCGCCTTCAGCACTACGAGTGAAATACTCACCAGTAAAACCAATACGATGATTATCGTTAATTTGGTAGATAGCTTTCGTTAACACATTGTGAGAGTTAATATCTTGAGGATCTGCTGACTTGCGGTGAATACCTTTACTCTTATCATGCGTGTTATAAGCATCGGTTTCATGACCATTTCGATAAGTATAAATCACCATGGTTTCCAGATCGCCAGTACGGTTTGCCGCTTCAAAACCCGCTTTATACTCACCATTTGCACTGGCATAACCTGAAGTCACACCGACATGGGTATCATCACCATCAAGCAACATATCTTCTGGGTTTTTAGTACGAAGTAAAACCGTACCACCTAGCGCATCACTACCATACAAGGTTGAAGACGGGCCTTTGTTCACTTCAATTGCAGTTAACGTATCAACTTCATAGTTATTGCTGTTCATACGCATGGCTTCTGCACCTGGATTGTAAGAAGCCATTTGCTCAACACCATCCACCATTACTTTGACTCGGCTACCACTCATACCACGAATAGTAATATCTTCCATACCAAAGCGGCCTTGCCCGTTCACGGATACACCCGGCTCATATTTCAATGCCTGTTTCACATCAACAGCTAAATTATTTTCAATCTCTTCTGCGGTGACCTTGGCAATTGAGGCTGGTACGTTTTTGATGCTCTCTTCAGAGCGAGTACCAGTTACAACAACTTCGTCAAATTGAGAAACATCACTTGAGGCGAAAACTGAAGGTGAAAATGCGGCCAAAAGTGAACTGGCGATAAGTGTTAACTTCTTGTTCATATATCCCTACTACACTACTTATTTCTAATAATTACGTGATCAAACTAAATACCACAGAACCGTAACGATAATTACTATCATTTAGATTTGCAATTATTTTTTTGCTATTTATCAGAAAATTAGTATTTTGGGGATGTCATGACGAGAAGAAATACGGAGAGAAAATAACAAGGATAACGTTTGTTGATGGATGATTTACAGACAATTTATGCGCGAAAAACCAGCAAATAAACCAAGTTCACTACGCTCAATTAAATAACGTTATTTTTCAGTTTAATATGCTTGATAAAACGCAATATGACTGTTAGTATTCGCGCTCGTTTTACGACTCTAAGTAAGGTCGCATTACTTAGTGAATCATTAATCTCAAAGAGAATTTATTATGAAATTTGAAGCAGTAGTACGTACTGACCTAGGTAAAGGTGCGAGCCGCCGCCTACGTTCTGAAGGTCTTTTCCCTGGCATCGTTTACGGTGGCGAAGCAGCTCCAGTTGCTATCACTCTTAAGCACAGCGATGTTATCAACCAAATGGACAAGCCTGAGTTCTACGAAGGTTTCGTACTAGTAATCGACGGTCAAGAAGTTAAAGTTAAGCCTCAAGACATCCAACGTCACCCGTTCAAACCAAAAGTTGAACACATGGACTTCAAACGCATCTAATTGCGGGTTCATAACTCTTTTATAAAGCACTCTTCGGAGTGCTTTTTTTATATCTATTACATTGCCATGCCGCATTTATCAAAATAGCGACTGTTGCGGATCTTCTTCAATCCCTTTGGCCTTATCCAATTCCTGCTGTACTTTTGCACGATGTCGTCTTCGCACTTGCTGCTCTCGTCGACGACAAATATCAAGCACCTGATGCTTTTGATCATCAGTCATTTGCAGCCAGTAAAGACGCTCTTGCCTACTGCGATAACACCCCTTGCAATATCCCCTATTGTTGACTTCACATATACGTTTACAGGGGCTTGGAATATCAAAAAAGTCTTTCTGCTCCATATATCCCCATCCAAACTAAACCCAAAACAGACCACTTCATTTGAGAATAATAGATCATAATGATTTATGCTTTTCTTTAGTGAAATATGAAAGCAAAAGTTTACTAAATAGTTAATTTGGTTTTATTTTTATGAAAAATTAGACGGCTATATCAGTTGATTTCATTACCTCAACTCTGCTAAGGTTATTCGAGTTGTCACGGTTGATAACTAATTATTTACATTTATATCTATAATTCAGTGAATTAAGATATATCAGAGGAGGGAACCATGGATTTTTTTGTACCATCGGCAACAGACCTTGAGCAAGCAAAAACAGTTTATTCATCTATTGCTGCGCATGTATCAGCGCCAGTTCCTAATGATGATAAGCGAGTAAGTAAGCTTGTATGGTCGCATGAAGATACAGTTTGTATTGCTGAAGTTGGACAGCAGCCACCTGAAATTTTCCGTGCGCCAGAAGAGATCCTTGCTATTTTTGAATGTGGTGATGTTTACAAGATCTGTACCCAAAATCGTGGTGTGATTAATTTCGATCCTATTCTAGCTAATACAAAAGATGTATCTAAAGTCGAATACTTTAAATAGTCTTATCGGTTAGCCATAAAAAACGCGCTCATTGAGCGCGTTTTTTATTATTAGGAAAAGAGATAATCAAAGGAGTATTACTCTTTCTCTTCAATGCGATCTTCTGACTCTTCCGCTAGATTTAAAAACTTCAAACCTAAGCTCAAAAGTAATATTGATACTGGTAGAATTAAGATCTTCCAATCGAGATGATCAAAGTTAACCAATACTGCCTCTAAGAACTTCACAAAGAGAATGATCACAATCACTTCGGCTAATACGTTCTTCAAATGCCCAATATTTGGGGTTTTGATCCAAGCCAGTACGTTTTCTTTGTCCGCGTCAGCTGGCTTTTTATTAGAGATAAACAGCGTAAAGACACCGTGAGCAAAAATAAACAACACAAAAGCAATTAAGAAGGTATCTAGCGATTTGATCAAATAGTAAGTCGCGATATCTGCGGTATCTAAATGCGCCAAGCTGTTGTGTGGTACTTCATTAAGAAACACAACAGCAAAAGCGGTATAGGTTTTCATTGCGCCA
This sequence comes from Photobacterium leiognathi, assembly GCF_030685535.1. Lineage (NCBI taxonomy): Bacteria > Pseudomonadati > Pseudomonadota > Gammaproteobacteria > Vibrionales > Vibrionaceae > Photobacterium > Photobacterium leiognathi. The sequence goes on from NZ_CP131601.1 coordinate 1,810,171, forward strand.
ACAATAAACAGCAATAATGACCCAAAAGTTGAACAGATAATGGCTAACCAGCCAGCATAACGAAACGCGTTAAATGTTTTTTTCATAATAAATAGTTATCTAAAATTTTCGACATTATAAGGAATTAGCAACCAAATAGTTAATACCTTTTAACAATAAAATTAGATAATAAACGCGCTTAAAACAATCCCAATTGTGGTGCAGTGATATCATCGAAGTACTTACCAATAAATGGCAAGATCCCATCAGCAACGGGTTTTAACTGTTTATCAATGTAATGATTGTAATCAATTGGGCTTTGACGATATTCACTCGGCTCTGCCCCTGAGGTAGTAAACACGTACTCAATTGTACCTTTGTTTTGATACTGCCTTGGACGCCCCAATTTTACATTCATTTCATCAGCTAAACGGGCTGCACGTACTTGTGGTGGAATGTTCTTCTGATAATCAGCAAGGTTACGTCGTAACCTTTTACGATAAATCAACTGATCATCAAACTCCCCTGCCAATGTACGCTGGGTGTATTCGCGAATATAATCATCAACAGGCTGATCGTGGAATACCATTTGATATAGCGATTGCTGAAAATGCTGTGCTAATGGTGTCCAGTCGGTTCGTACAGTTTCTAAACCTTTAAAAACGATTTCTTCTTTATCACCACGCCATACTAAACAAGCATAACGCTTTTTACTGCCCGTTTCCTGTCCACGAATAGTTGGCATAAGAAACTTGTGATAATGGGTTTCGTACTCAATTTCTAATGCCGATGTTAAACCGTATTCGTCACAAAGATGATCAGTCCACCACTGGTTAATATACTCAACCAGATCATTGCCTATCTGATCAGCATCTTGCTTTGAATGGGCTTTTTTCAATGACACAAACGTGGAGTCGGTATCACCGTAAATCACTTCATAGCCTTTTGCTTCAATCAATTCACGAGTAAGTTTCATGATCTCATGAGTACGCATGGTAATAGATGATGCTAAACGGTGATCAAAGAAACGACATCCTGAAGAGCCAAGCACACCATAAAACGAGTTCATGATGATCTTAATCGCTTGTGAGAAAGCCTTTTCACCATCTCGCTTGGCTTGATCCCGTGCCGCCCACAACTCTTCAATCATCTTGGGTAAGAAGTGTTTCGTTCGATGGAATCGTCCACCACGAAAACCGCTAATGGCTTGATCGTCAGCTTTGCCCTCTTGCAAGGTTAAACCTTCCACCAGCCCCATTGGATCGATACGAAAAGAACGAATAATCGATGGGTATAGCGATTTGAAATCTAAAACGAGTACTGAATCATATAAACCCGGCATAGAATCCATGACATATCCACCGGGGCTTGCAATCCAGTTATCACTGATCAAGTTCGGTGCAATATAGCCAGCACGATGTAATTGCGGCATATAAAGATTAGTAAAAGCAGCCACAGAACCACCCACACGATCGAGCTCAACACCTGTTAGGCGGCAACGTTCGATAGCAAAATCAAGTAAGTGAGTATGATCAAAAATGCGTGTCACCAACTCACAGTCTTGTAAGTTGTATTTGGCAAGTGAGAGCTTATCGTGACGGAACATATGGTTAATTTCCGCCATACGATCATGAACATTATGAATGGCCTTACCTTCACCCAATAACTCTTGAGAAACAGACTCTAACGACCATGAGCGGAAGTTATAGGTTGCGGTTTTTAGTGTATCAATACCATCCATCACCACACGACCGGGAATAGTAATAAATCCTTGGTTCGGATTTTGCGATGATGGTCGGTAATGCGGTGTTTGTCGTCCACGTCCGATACGTAGATTAACTTTATTCCACTCGGCACGATGGAGCAGCAAACGAAAATCGAAGTCGATAACATTCCAACCGATGATCACATCAGGATCAAACGCAGTAAACCAAGACTCTAATGCTTGTAGCAATGCCTTTTCATCATCAACCCACTCAATCACTAAATTATCGGAATCTTGATAATTATCAGGAGCTTGTCCTACCATGATCACTCGACTATCAGCTTCACTATGTAAGCCCACAGAATAGAGAACGCCCTTCTCTGAACATTCAATATCGAGAGAAACTACGCTTAATTTAGGCACATAATCCGCAGGTTTTACTTTGGTATTGGTAACTTCGGTATACCCTAACTTTACTTTGTGATCGCCAGTAAAAACTAAACCACCACGAACAAAACGCTCCATTAGGAAGCGATCCGCTAAACGTATATCAGATTCAAATACATCAATATATTCTTCTGCTAGTGCTTTGGTTGCACTAAACCCGTCCCGGATTGTTTGGGTGTAACAAGCGGAAATCGCATGATGTTGAAAGGTTTTTAATGGCAGATCGTTGAAGCGAACGGGAATATTGGCTTTCGCTAACACTTGTTGTGCTTGCGCTTTTTGCTCTGTGCGAACGAAAAATACCGGATTATCACCCACAATAGACAGACGGTGCGGCCCTTGCTCTGTTTTTACCCAGAGTATAATTTCCGTTTGCCCTTTAATGTCACGACTTTGGCGAGTGAGTACAAAACCCGTTGTTAACGACTGCAAATAAAACCTCGATTACCTTTTTCTATTCAACCTAGCTTGCTGTTTATCCGATTTTCTTTTCGATTTTTTCAAACTCAGCCACAATCCATTGACCAAATTGTTCTATTAAAAAGAGTGATGCCCTTTTTGGCACTTGCGGCCCATGAATTAAGATCTGAATACGTTCAATTTCTACTGCTTTATCTGGATAAAAATGAAGAAAGTAATCGGCACATTGTTGCTCGCTATAAGCAAGGCTCGATGTACGGTGTGCCACTAACATAAAGCTACTGCGTAACATCTTCTTACCTGCTATACGGCACAGTGCGTTATATTCAGTAACGCTTTTGGTTGCCATGATTTTTTGACGACAATCAGCAAGTACTGCTTTTATATCACCATTAAAAGCTTTAGCTATTTCCCAGCTTGGTTCAAACAGACCAAACTTACTCGCTAAATCTTCACCGTATAAACACACGCTGCAATGTTTTAGCCAGAATCCCCATTTAAAAATTGCGCTAAGTGTCATGACTTCATCAAGAGTAACAACCCGAATATCAACACTAGGCACAACATCATAACGATACGCAATATGGTCACATAACGTTGCGACTGTACATTTTTCTATTGCCGTTAATTCACGATTAACAACCATTGTCAGATTAATATCGGACTCTCCCACCGTTGCACAACGCGCAGCCACACTACCATTTAAATAAATACTGTGAATTTGTTGGGATAGATCTGCTTGTAATTGCTTTACCAGTGTTAGCAATACCGGCATGTAAGGCGCTTGGAATGGTGTAGATTGATCAAGTATTGGTAGTGTTTTCATTACAAATACATACTCGTAAACAGCGTAAAATGTACAATGGCAACAATAACGAATCGAAATAACAGCTCAATTCTTTATGCTTCATCTGCTTATATACTACCAAACCCCGCCTACTAATAGTAAAAACGCGTAATCTGTGTTTTTATGATAAATTTTCGTTCAAATCATCATAGTCATCGCATCTTATCTTGGTTTCAGTATAATCAGCAGTTCTTACAAACCAAGAGACAGATCTAAATCTATGGAAACTCAAAACCTGATTTCTTACGATGACGTTATCGAAGCGGCATACGATATTTTCTTAGAAATGGCGCAAGATAACCTAGAGCCAGCAGACGTATTACTATTTACAGCTCAATTTGATGATCGCGGCGCAGCTGAAATTGTTGAAACTCGTGATGACTGGGCTGAGCACACAGGTTTTGAAGTTGATGGCGAACTTTACGCTGAAGTGATCATTGGTCTTGTTAACGAAGAAAATGACGAACTAGACGACATTTTTGCTCGTATGCTGATCAGCCGTGATCCTGAGAACAAAGGCTGTCACATCCTATGGAAACGCGACTAATCTCGCAGCCATCGTATTGTGTAAATTAATATAGCGCAGATACAAAAAGGCGGTATCGACTTTCTCATATAGGAAAGTGATACCGCCTTTTGTTTATAAGCGATAACGGTTTACACCTTAGTTCGCCAATACACTTGTATCTTGACGCTCACTATGACGAATCCACAGCAAACTAAATACCACAATCAGTGCCATCACAGACAATACCGCACCTAGGTTGAACTGATCTTGTGCGCTCATCGCAGAAGCTGCCAATGTCGCTAAACCTGCACCTAAGTTTTGCAAGCCACCTAATACTGCACCTGCTGTACCTGCGTGTTGTGGGAACGGTTGAATCGCTAAGGTCGTCGCCGCTGGAAATAAAACACCAGCCCCGATGAAGTAAATAAACGCCCCACCAATTAAGCTCGTTACTGTGACTAACCCTTCCATACCAGGGATAATAATTGTCACCGCACCTGCAAGCAATGCGAACATACCAAGAAATAATACACGGTTAGTACCTAGACGCTTCATTAAGATATTAGAGCCCCAAGATCCTAATAAATAACCAGGTAACGGCAGAATGAATAGCCAACTTACCATACTTGGATCTAGCTTTAATACGCTACCTAGTAATACGCCTGCTGATGCTTCAAACGTTGCAACACCAGCAAAAGTCGCAATTAGACACACGACATAACCTTGGAAACGACGATTTGAAAGCACGTAACGATAGCTTACCCACACTCGCTCATGGCGACGATTTTCAATCGGTAAAGTTTCACCAAATGAGCGCATTAATGCCACTGTAACAAGCGCACCAAACACTAATAGGTAAACATAAATCGATTCCCAACCTAGATGCTCTGATAGGTAACCACCTAATACTGGCGCAATCAATGGCGAGAAAATAACACCCATGCTCACTAGGCTGTTTACTTTGTGTAGATCAGCACCATCATAGCAGTCACGTGTCACTGTACGGCTCATTGCACCACTTGTACCTGTACCCATACCTTGAATAAAACTTGCTAATAATAAGATTTCAAAGCTAGGTGCAACTAACGCGATCACCGTACCAATAAGGAAAATCACCATCCCTGAGATCATCACAGGACGACGACCAATACGGTCAGATAATGGGCCATAAACGAACTGTGACAAGCCGTATGGGATCAAATACGCCGCCATTACTGCTTGTAAGTAAGCCGCTTTAACACCAAAGTATGTTGCCATTACGGGGATCGCTGGCACATACATTGTTTGTGTCATTTGCCCTACGGCAATAAAGATAATGAGCAAAAATAGGAACTTGCCCATACTAGAAGACGATTGCTTAACCACAACCATTACCCTCAGACAGAATAATATCTCGTAAAAGATTCGAAATATGAAAAAACGAACCCATAAAAAGAATAAAATTCCAATTTAAAAACAAACAACAAAAACAACGTTTGATATTTACTATTATATTAGAATCTATGACTAAAAAAGATACGAGATGTTAATCCTCTACATGCATTTAAACAAGCAGATATTGCAGTAACTAGCACGAAATAATTTTAATTTTGGATTAGATTTTCTAATGGTGAGAATTTACTGGTTATGAAAAGCATATTCATTCAGGCACAAAAAAGCCCTGCATCAAACAGGGCTTTTATCATTAACATTAAAGGTAATAGTCAGAATTAGCTTTCAAAATTAAAACGATGGTGACCATGACTTGCTTTGGTCTTTAGATAACTTTCATTACCATCTTTAACATGTGCTTTAGTACCAACGACTTCCACGATGTTAATGCCATTTTCGCTCAGTTCACGGATTTTTTTCGGGTTGTTAGTAACAAGGCGAATATCCGTTAGACCTAAGGCTTTAAGCATTTGTGCTGCTTCACCAAATTCACGTAAATCGTCACCAAAACCTAGATGATTATTCGCTTCATAAGTATTCATACCTTCACTTTGAAGCTTATAAGCATCAATTTTATTGTAAAGACCGATACCACGACCTTCTTGGCGAAGATAAAAGATAATACCGCCTAACTCACCCATCTTTTCAATGGTTTCATCAAGCTGCTCACCACAGTCACAACGTGATGAGTGAAAAACATCACCCGTTAAACACTCAGAATGCATACGTACTAATGGCGCGGATGTTTTATCAGCATCTTTAAAAATCACCGCAACGTGTTCTTTACCAGACTCAAGCCCATTGAACGAAAGCAAATCTGCAGGAATATTGCTTTTAAGACCGACTTTAAAAGGCACTCTCGCCCTAACATTTACCATATTCTTCCTAAGCACTTTGCTAATACTCAATCATAATAACTGGATTACTTATGATGACTATCGTCGTAATTTCTTCTTTCGTAGATAATAGCGAAAATTGTCATCTGACAACAGTACTGCACATTCAAACAGAAAGTATTACGTTATAAATTCCTGTAAAAGATCATCGCTAAATCATTTTTATTGCGATTGCTACAGGTGACCTCAACAATGATAATTGTCTTTTGTTATAATATAACATATTTAATAACCAAGCAATTGACTCAGGTAATTAGCTTTGATCGGCAAGTGCCATCAACTTAGATAAGATAATCTCGCCAGCTACACCTAAACCGTTATGCTCATACTCATTAGTTATCCACGCTTTTGCTGAATGCATTGATGCTAGTGTTTGGCAACTTAAATCATATTCAACATACATATCATCCACATAAACAGCAGCAACAACTGGGACTGTATTGTTCGCAAGTTGCTCTGCATCATAAAGCGCAGGCCAATCTGTTTTAGCTGCAAGTATGTCAGCAGCGGCCTTTAGTGGTTTCAAACACTCTAGCTGTTCAAACATCCACGAATAAACCATTTCACCTGTGAACATAAATGGCTGCCCTTCGGCGTAATTAAACACTGGGTATTCATTACGTACTCGTTCTGCTGACCAGTTTGATGCTTGATGTTGACAATAAATAGACTCATGCAAAATCGCATAAATAGGATTAGTTTGGTAACTCTGCTCTGAAAGCATCTGTTGTAAGAAGCTATAACTCAGTTGTGGTTTTCCATTTACCTCAATGAAAGCTTCATCTAGCACGTAATACATAGCAAGATCACCACCACTACGGCCCAAATTAATTCCCCATAATTGGAATTGTTCAACCGTAAAGCGCTGAGCATTAGGTAAGCGAACATCATTATTTAATAGATGCTCAGCAATCTTGATACATTGCTGCTGCGCTGCCGGAAAGCGCTCAAAGAATTTTGTATTTTTCCCCAATACACGTTGATAAGTGGCACGATACACTTCATCAGCATGACCTGTGATAGGTGGAATACCACCCGTTAGATAAGCACGAGTTAAAGATTGAGGATAAAAAGACAAATAATGTAGCGAGCAAAAACCACCGAAACTTTGCCCTAAAATAGACCACTGTTTAATACCTAAGGCTTCACGAATGAACTCCGCATCTCTAACAATGTTGTCTGCTCTAAAGTGGCTTAAATATTCAGCTTGTTGCTCTGGCGTTTTCATTGCCAGTGTTTGATGCGTAATTGGGGTACTTTTACCTGTACCGCGCTGATCTAACAACAATACACGGTACTTAGTTAACGCTTGTTTTAACCAACCTGCATTTCCAGTTGGACGAGGAGATGGAAAACCAGGACCACCTTGTAGATAAACTAACCAAGGTAAATTTGAATTATCATTATTTTGATGGGTTACTTCACGAGCAAAAACATCAATATTTGAACCATCAGCATTGTTATAATCTAGTGGTACTGAAAAGTAATGAGGTTTAAATAATAAACCATCGCACTTAAATGCATCTTGCACTTTGATATCCTCTTGTAATTTTTTGCTGCATGAAAAGATAATATACTTTTACAAACTGGTTAGTAATAGGTTAAGCAACACTCTTAATGGCATTTTCATACTAGCAATATATTCATAAAAAGAATTTGAGATTGAAAGATATTCTTGAAGCAAATAGAATATCCACAACTAAGATACTCAGTCATTTTTATTTATGAACAACACTTTATGGCTTCGTTGGCGACAGCCTTTAATCATTTTTATTTTGGTTTTACTGACCCTTTCAATGATGCAGAATTTCATTAAATACGCATTGTTTGAACATGAGCTTAGTCACCGTGTTAACTTACCATTAGATGTTAACGATGCAAATGCCATTCTTATCAGTACAGCGATTAATAATCTATTGCCTGAACTATCAATGACATGCTCTGATGATGATATCGATGCGCTGCGCCTAGCAAATGACACTTCAACTAATATTCAATTTTTGCAGTTAGTCACTACTGATAAGGGTTGTTCTATCTATGGCAATGTTGCACCTGTTGGTGATGATAGCCATGCAAGACATAAAATAACGGTAGGAAATTTAACCATTTCTCCCTACACCAAGAACCGTGTAAAAGTGATCTATCATCTAAATAATGGCAGCTATGTGTTAGCTATATCAGAGCCATTTAGCCAATTTTTATATAGAAACCAAACAAATAAGCATAATATTGCTGTCTATTTGATCTACAAAGATCAACATATCCATTTACAAAGTAAAAAAAGCCTATCTGAAACATATCAAGTATTTCAAAAGTCATTAACGCAAAATTTTATACTTCAAGTTTATGCCACAAAGAAAGGTATTGATGATCTAACAAAACCAGATATTGCATTTATTAATCTATTCTTGGTACTCATATTATTCATTTTCAGCTTTTTACTGGGATTAAAAAACACTCACCAGAAAACTGTTAAATCAATGATTGAAATTGGGATCCGTAAAAAGGAATTTATCCCTTATTATCAACCTATTATTAATAGCCTTTCAGGTGAAATTATAGGCTGTGAAACCTTATTACGTTGGCATAAATCTAACGGTGATATCATACCGCCAAATGCCTTTATTGATATTGCTGAGAAGAACAAACAAATATACGAGATCACAGATCTACTTATTGATCAAGTTACTGCTGATATTTCCAGTTTAAAAGGCCTTGATGATCAGTTTTATGCAAGTATTAACGTTCTACCACGTCAATTAGAGAATCAGACCTTTGCTACTAAGTTACTGCAAAAGCTATCTGAGCATGAGATGCCAAACCATCGTCTAGCGATTGAAGTGACTGAGAGCACTCCATTTACTGATCTCAAATCAGCTAAAAGTGTTATGCAGCGCTTAATCGATAATGATATTTCAATTAAATTAGACGATGCGAGTACCGGTTTTGGTGGTTTCAGCTACTTGCAACAACTGCCATTTAATACCCTGAAAATAGACAAAATGTTTATTGATACCATTGGTACATGTGACGTTAAAGCTAACATATTAAATGCCATTATCACCTTTGGTAAGAAAGCGAAATTAACTATGATTGCTGAAGGCGTAGAAACATTAGACCAAGTAGAGTACCTAAGAGAGCAAGGTGTGTACCTTATTCAAGGGTTCGTGTACGCCAAACCTATGCCATTTGATGAATTAAAAACATTTATTAATGCTTGTAAAAGTAATGATGATAACTGCCTTGCTTGTCGTTTAGACTAAAATAACAGAGCAATATATCGTCTGTATAAATACAATAATTTAGATGTAAATATACTCACTTTTCATTATAGGAAAGTGAGTTTTTTATATCATAAATATATAAACCACTATCAATAAGCCACACAGTTTTAGTATCTTGATTTCATTTAAACAATAAAAAGAATAATCTTATTTAGTTGCAAATACTCAATAATATAAAGATTGAGTTCGATAATAATGGAAATAAATTATCGCAGGCACGCTATATTTCTTATTTAAAATATATGCTAAACCTATCCCCTTTAATTTATTACAGAGATTTATTCATCATCAAGTTTCGAAAGAGAGTAATAGTTAGTACCGTGATACATTTTAATTGCAAATGATATATATTCTCATTCAAAGATTTCAATTTTGGAATCTTTCTTTTGTTATTTAAATAACGCGGATAAAGAAAAAAAGAGTATATTGAAGTCATCAACGAAGTAGATATATTTATCACTAACCGTTTGCCATAAATAGACTTTTATGGCAGGAGATGATGTTCCTCCTTTAACCGCCTTTTCAAATAAAAGGATAATGACGTCTAACAACATTCGGCTTTAAATAGTCGAGGACCGTGTATTTGTTTAAATGGATATTTTACAGTTCGAGTTAGAATTGTACTAATTTATGCATTCGTCGCGTTGTTATTTCATTTTTGTCCTCTTCTATTTTCTGCTCGATAAAGAATTATCAATTCAACACGGCTAAGCGTTATAACTCTCCCCTATTTTGAGTTTTATAATTCGCAACGCGGTGTCAAGTGAGGCAGAGCAATGCAATACTCAACTGAAGTACAAAATATGTGTCCTATCTCTCGTGGTCCTCGTCACGAGTCTGCACCAATTCCTGTTGAAGGTCGTTGGATCAATCCAAAAGACGTTATTGCAATTTCTGGTGTTAGTCACGGTGTTGGTGCTTGTGCGCCACAACAAGGTGCTGCAAAACTAACGCTAAATGTTAAAAACGGTATCATCGAAGAAGCACTAATCGAAACTATCGGTTGTTCTGGTATGACTCACTCTGCGGCAATGGCTTCAGAGATCATCACTGGTAAAACAATCCTTGAAGCACTAAACACTGACCTAGTGTGTGATGCTATCAACGTTGCAATGCGTGAAATCTTCCTTCAATACGTTTACGGTCGTACACAAACTGCATTCTCTCTAGACGGTCTACCAATTGGTGCTGGTCTTGAAGATCTAGGTAAAGGTCTACGTAGCCAAGTAGGTACACACTACGGTACACGTGAAAAAGGCCCTCGTTACATGGAGATGGCTGAAGGTTACGTTACTAAAATTGCACTAGATGATAACGACGAAATCATCGGTTACCGCTTCGTTAACATCGGTAAGATGATGGAATCTATCGGTAAAGGTGTTCCAGCTGCAGACGCGATGGAACAAGCAACTGGTCAATATGGTCGTTTCGACGAAGCGGTTCGTACTATCGATCCTCGTCACGAATAATCAGCCAAGCTGTTATCCATATATCTAATTAAACCTAATTTGCTAAATTTATTGAGGATTTTATCATGGCTGCATTATTTGAAAGCTTTGATCGTCGTATCAACCAAATCACTCCAGTTCTAGAAAAATACGGTTTCGCATCACTAGAAGAAGCACGTCAATACATCGAAGACAATGGTGTTCGTGCTTACGATATCGTGAAAGAAACACAACCTATCGCATTCGAAAACGCATCATGGGCTTACGTGCTAGGTGCTGCTATTGCACTTAAAGAAGGCGCAAAAACAGCAGCAGAAGCCGCTGAATTCCTAGGTGAAGGTCTTCAAGCATTCTGTATTCCAGGATCAGTTGCTGACCAACGTAAAGTAGGTCTAGGTCACGGTCGTCTAGGTGCTCGTCTACTAAGCAACGAAACACAATGTTTTGCATTCCTTGCAGGTCACGAATCTTACGCTGCTGCTGAAGGTGCAATCAAAATCGCACTAAACGCAAACAAAGTTCGTACTAACCCACTACGCGTTATTCTTAACGGTTTGGGTAAAGATGCGGCTTACCTAATTGCACGTATCAACGGCTTTAACTATGTACAAACTCAGTTCAACTACACAACAGGTGAACTAGACGTGGTTAACGAGCGTCGTTTCTCACAAGGTACACGTGGCGAAATCAACTGTTACGGTGCTGACGATGTGCGTGAAGGTGTGGCAATTATGCACCGCGAAAACGTAGATATCTCTATTACTGGTAACTCTACCAACCCTACTCGTTTCCAACACCCAGTTGCTGGTACATACAAAAAAGAACGCCTAGAAGCAGGTCTTGACTACTTCTCAGTAGCTTCAGGCGGCGGTACTGGTCGTACACTACACCCAGATAACGTAGCTGCAGGTCCAGCTTCTTACGGTCTAACTGATACTATGGGTCGTATGCACTCTGACGCTCAGTTCGCAGGCTCCTCATCTGTACCGGCTCACGTTGAAATGATGGGTCTTATCGGTATGGGTAACAATCCAATGGTTGGTGCAACAGTAGCTGTTGCAGTAGCAATTGAGCAAGCGCAAAAAGCGTAAGCAGATAATTAAAAGCTTTATCTTCAAATAACGACGAAAGGCGGGGTTTTAATCAACCTCGCCTTTATTTTTATCTGCTAATTCTTTATTTGTTGAATATAGATAAAAAATCTCTAAAATCCTCGGTACAAATGAAACTTGATAACACTTATACCTATAAAAATGCAGGCTTATAGGTATAATCGGTTGTAATTAAGTAATGTCGTATTACATCATCCAGTCTTGTACTGCATGATCGAGTTAAGGAAACATCATGATCCAAGTAGTAGGTCACAAAAATCCAGATAGTGATAGCATTTGTTCTGCACTAGTTTGTACAGCTCTTCTTAAGGCTCGCGGTCTTGAAGCAACTGCAATTCGTCAAGGCGAACTAAACCGTGAAACTCAGCACATCCTAGAAGTGGCTGGCGTTACAGCACCTGAACTACGTACAAGCGTTGCTGGCGAGAAAGTATGGTTAGTTGACTACTCTGATCTAGCTCAAGCACCTGATGATCTAGCAGAAGCTGAAGTTGTAGGTATTGTTGACCACCACCGTCTAGGTGACGTGATGACAATCAACCCACTAGAAGCTTGGATCTGGCCTGTAGGTTGTACTTGTACTGTACTATTCAACATGTTCAAGATCGAAGGTCACGAAATTACTCGTGAACTAGCGCTTCTTATGATGTCTGCAATCCTATCTGACACTGTTGGTTTCGCATCACCAACATGTACTCAAAAAGATAAAGACGCAGTGGCTGAGCTTGCTCAAATCGCTGACGTTCAAGATCTAGACGCATTCATCAAAGCACTACTAATCGCTAAGACTGACATCGAAGGTCTTTCTGCAGCTGAGCTAGTTGAAAAAGATCTTAAAGGCTACCCTTTCAACAACCGTGATGTTGTTGTTGGTCAAATCGAACTTGCTACACTTGAGCAAGTAGAAGACATGATCGAAGCACTAGAAGCTGATCTACAGCGTCGTTGTGACGAAGAGAAACTAGCAATGGCTGCGCTAATGCTAACTGACATCACAACAAGCACTACTCGCCTACTTTACAAAGGTGAGTGGAACAACATCCTAGATACGCACGCAAAAGACGGCGTTCTAATGATGGAAAATACGCTAAGCCGTAAGAAACAAGGCTGGCCTTGGCTACAAACTGTACTAGCTTAATCATCAAGTATTAGTACAACGTAGTTAAAGAAAACGCGATATGAGGCAACTCTTATCGCGTTTTTTATTTATAGTTATTCTAACTCACCGAATGCGATACAAGAGGTAATACCAAGTAAAGCATTTCTCTCTGTCACATAATCAAAATTGGTTACATCAACAGACAATTTATCTGCAAGATTTTTTGATTCTTTCCTACATTTTATTAACAGACTCTTAGTATCAGGCACAAATTGATATTCTTGATATTGAATTGTTAATGTTTCTGAATCTAAGCTGTAATTAAGACCATCATCAGCATCTTTCATCTGTATCGCGTCATATTGGTGAGATGCACAACCATTTACAAATAACAAAATAAAAATTGAGAAATAGAACTTTTTCATTTAGTTAGTCACACGTTAAAGTCCAAAATAATTACTTATTAATTTCATAATACCGTCACTTATACTAGCGATATTTTGTATTCATTTGTTAACGTAAGACACCTAAAGACCACTCCAAATGTGGTTAATAAAAATACTATAAAATATTCATCAGAACACAATTAGAGCAAATACTTTAATTTTTCGCTCATTTTATTTGTATAATAAATATACCCCACGGCTGATATACAACCAAACAAACCTCATTTCTGTGACATTTCTCTAATTTTTCTTAGTATTCCTATTTGGTATACATATACTTCTCTCTCTAAAAATAATGCCGCCATTTATCACACCAATGGCAGAGCAAGAAGCGAATAAAAAGAGAGACAGTCAATGTCCATTAAAAAACGATACATAGCATGCGTAATTGGTACAGCCTTATCAAGTCAAGCCTATGCGGCTGGCTACCAAGTTTCAGAACATAGTGCTGTCGTTTTTAGGTCGAGCTTATGCTGTTGATGCTGCGGTTGCAGACACAGCAGCTGTGATTGCAAGAAACCCTGCTGCAATGACACTTTTCAAAAAAGCAGAAGTCTCTGGCGTTATCAGCGTGATCAAACCTTCGGTTGATATTTATGATCACAGCTTTGGTCAAGGTGCGACCAACATCGCCCCTGTTAGCTTTATACCTGCAAGTTACTACGTTCAACCGATTAACGACAAAGTAGCCGTTGGTCTTGGACTTTTCAGTAATTACGGTGTAACAACTAAATACCCTAACGACTTCAATGCAGGTTCATTGGCTGGTAAAACCTCTCTTGAAACCATCAACTTTAATCCAAACATCGCTTACCGAGTAAACCAACATCTTAGCTTAGGTGCAGGTGTGAGCCTTGTTTACGCTAATGCTGAATTTGACCGTCGATTAGGTGCCCTTTCTCTAGCTGTACCTAATAGTCAACCAAGTGATCATGCCATTAACCTTAAAGGTAACAGTTGGGGCTGGGGTTGGAACATTGGCGCATTATATGAATTAGATCAAAACAACCGCTTTGGTTTAAGTTACCGTTCACAAGTAGATCTTGATTTTGATGGTGACTTTACTGATTACTTAGGTCCAATCACGGGTAAACCACATAACACTGTTTCTGCTAACCTTTCGTTACCACTACCCGCTATTGCCGAATTTTCTGGCTTCCATCAATTAGATTCACAATGGGCTATCAGCTACAGCTTACAATGGACACAATACAGTAAGTTCAAAGAAATTCGTGCCACCAGCGAACAATGTAAACCGGGTTATAACGGTCAAGCTGGCACATGCTTGCTGAAAAAAGAACACTATAAAAATACTTACCGTTGGGCTGTAGGTACAACTTACACCATGAACGATAAGTGGACATTACGTTACGGTTTCGCCCTTGATCAAAATGCTGGTCAAGCAACATTAAGCATTCCAGATACTGATCGCTACTGGTACTCAGCAGGTGCTACTTACCACTTCAACCCAGATCTTTCAGTCGATATGGGTCTTTCATACATTCACAGTAAGAAAGCAACTTTTGTTGAAGATGGCAGTACCTTTACTTCTCGTGGTAAAGCCTACCTTGCTGCAGCACAGATCAACTACCGCTTTTAATGCGTTGTCAGTTATTCATTATTTGGAATATATAACATGAAATTTAATTCAATTGCCTTGGTTATTGCATCAGCATTAAGCGTTGTTGGTTGTGGCGGCGGTAGTCAAACAACGGTGAAACCAACCGTTGATCCTGATATTGCAAACAGCTTGAAAGCGGAAACTAAAGTCGATTTCGATCTGCTTTCTGCAAACAAGAAGATTGTGATCCCTAGCTACCTAGGTATGGATGTACAAGATGGTACACTAGCAACCCGTGAAGGTGCGACAACACCTGAAATCGCAATGGGTCAAACTGATGGTTGGAGCACAACCCAACCGATTACGATTAACTTCACTGGTAAGGCGCTTGATGCTACTACAGCCGCAAATAGCTTTTACTTAATCAAATCAGGCGATCCAACTAATCCTGACGATACCACGGAGCCAACACTGTTATCCCAACAAAATGGGGATTTCATGGTAACGGTTTCTGGCAATAGCTTGATCGTTATGCTGCTTAAGCCTCTAGAACCATCAAGTAACTACATGTTCGCTGTTACTGATGATCTAAAAGATGTGAATGGCGAAGCGGTAGGTATGAGTAACTCATACGCTTTATTAAAAGCTGATAGTACGCCACCAGCTGCTGCATTAGTGCCAGCGCAGAAGATCACCCATGCGACAGAAGCTGAATTTGAGCAAGTCGATGTCAATCGTGACAATATTATCTTCTCAACTTGGTTTACTACCCTCTCATCAGGTGATGTGTTATTTGCAGCTAAAATGGCAACCGAAGAAGCGATGCAATTAGGGGCTAAAAACGTATGGCAAGGATCTGCTATTGCAAGCACCGTAACAGATGAACAACTAGATAATCTATTTACCTTTTCTGAACCAACGAAAATTGAAGATAAAGATAAGGTCACGGGGAATATCAGCATCTATCAAGGTACGCTTTCACTACCTTATTACTTGGATATTCGTGCGAACAAGTTTATGAATACACCTTGGCAAAGTGGTATGCCAAGTCTTGCAAAAATTAAGTATGTATTAACTAATGGCAGTGATGCTGATAACTCTGCCGTTTTAGGTCAATTGTCTGATTTTGGTGTAACACCAGAAGATATGGCAGAGGTCGCAACCAACCCACAAACACAAGTTGAAGTACTGACTAAGCTAATGGGTAAAAAAATCACCTTAGCAAATGGTAAGCAACTCGACCCTGAACGCATTATCACCCGTTACAGTGCTGTACCTGAATTAAAGTCCGTTCAAACCATTAATTACACCTTGGTATTACCTAACAATCCTAAGTGTCAAAGCCTTGGTGCGAACAATGTGACTATTTTCCAACATGGCGTTACAGCAGATAAAAGTGTATTAACAGCGCATAGTGAAGGTTTACCCTCTTTGGCTGAAAGTATTATCGGTGATCAATGTCGTGCGATATTTGCGATTAATCAACCTCTACATGGTGAAGATCGTGGTATTCATATCACGGACGCAAACGGCAATACTCAATACGAAAATGCCTCAACTGATCCATCGATGTACTTAAACTTAGAAAACCTAACGGTTGCCCGTGATAACTTACGCCAAAGCACCATTGATGTGATAAACCTACGTGCCTCTATTGGTAAATTATTTGCTGGCATTAAGCAAAAACAAAATGATGGTACTAATCCTAAAGACGTATCACCATTAGACATGCTTAATCCTAATAATGGCGTCAGCTTTGCAGGCCACTCACTAGGTGCAATCGTGGGTACAAACGTTGGTAATATTGCTAATCGCCCAACCATGAACCCTGCTTTTGATCAGCAATACTTTGCTATTAACAAATTATCATTGGCAAACCCAGGGGCTGAAATTCCTTACCTACTGATGAACTCAGGCAGTTTTAGCGGCCTGATTAAAGCTGGTGTATTACAAGGAACCATTACTAGCCCAACAGAGATTACACCGTATGTCATTGAAACAGGTAAGTTCCTGCAAATACTTCAAACCTGTTATGAAGCACAAGACAGTCAGCATAAAAATTTAAGTAAATGTTACGTCGATAATGTTGAAGGCTATGAAAAGCAGCATCCTGAACTTAAAGCCCAATGGACACAAAATTTCGTTAAGTTTGCTTATGCAGCTCAAACAGTCATGGATCCGGTCGATCCAATCAATATGGCTCATGGTATCCCGCAGTCATTACCAGTGTTTGTACAAATGGTAAAAGGTGATTCAACTATTCCAAATATCACTACGCCATCTCAGCTACCGTATTCACCATTTACAGGTACAGAACCACTGATCAAACAACTAGGTTTAACAAAGCAAGGTGGGAACAAAGCTTGGAAAGAGTATCTGAATGGTACACATACTTCGCTACTAGATGCGACAGCATCGAATACCACCACCAAAACAATGCAAAACGATATGGCGAACTTCTTAAATAGCTAATATCGATATATCCAAGCTACTTATCAAGGCTTGGATACAACAAAGCCTTGGTAATTCTCTCTTCGATTAAAGAGGAATACCAAGGCTTCTTTTTATTCTAATTAATAATGACAGTTACTCTTTCCGTAAGCGCTGCATTAAACTGCTTCTCTCATTCAATATTTGAGAGAAACAATGTACAAACTTACGTCCGATTATTTTCCCTTCGCGATAATCCATTTCCAAATCATCACCACTGCTTAATAATGCGCGGCTATGTAGTGCTTTTTCTGGTGCAATTTGAATAACCTGTAAACCTGTCGGTGGTTCAACCAAAAATTCATTCATGTCTTGATAGGTTTTATAATATTTGGCGAGCATTTCTATTACATCAATATTATTACTTTGCCCTGCCAGCTTTAATAACCGCTCAATATTAATATGGGATAACCAGCTCTTATTTCCAAAGATAGATTGTTTTACTTTTTCATCACTCTTTGTTTTTAAATGCGTTAATTCATCCTGAATATGACGTTTATTCTCATCAATGATGTCTTCTTTTCGGTACTGCTCACGCCATTGTTCAAATCGACCAGTTAACTCCTGATGGATCGTTTTAATGCGATCAACAGGTTCATTTAAACTGAGTTTATTTATGTAATATGGAAAATATAACTCCACACTCTCACGCCAGTCTTCAAA
This sequence comes from Photobacterium leiognathi, assembly GCF_030685535.1. NCBI lineage: Bacteria > Pseudomonadati > Pseudomonadota > Gammaproteobacteria > Vibrionales > Vibrionaceae > Photobacterium > Photobacterium leiognathi. Next base: position 1,828,507 of record NZ_CP131601.1, read on the forward strand.
GATCCCTCGTTCTTCTTCCCGTTCATGCTCTAATGGCTCGGTACGTATAACAACAACTAAATCGGCCCCTCTATGCCATGCCTCTTTAACCGGAACAGCAGCACTAACACCACCGTCAACCCATTCCAAATCATCAAGGTTTACAGGCAAGTTATATAGCACAGGGATCGCACAACTGGCACGCAACACTTCTCGCCAGTTCTCCTGATACATTGGCATATAAATATCTTGCAACGTATCTTTACGCGTTGCGCAGGCAAAAGCTTCACGATAGCGCAATGTTTTCTTAGCGGTAATAAAATCTAACGGCAACTCGCCCGATGGAGAAACCACTTGCAGCACCCAATCCAGATTCATCGGCTGCTGTTTACTTAAATATTTATACAAGCTAAAGAATTTGTCGGTTGTGGTGTAGTTTTGAATAAACTGATAACCAAAACGATGCTGGCGGCTAATATAAGAAGAAAGATTCAACGCCCCTGCGGAAGTGCCAATATACATAGCAAAGGGATCAAATTGGTGTTCAAGAAAACTATCTAGTACCCCTGCAGTAAAAATGCCGCGTTGACCACCGCCCTGAACAACTAAAGCGATTTTCTTATGTTGTGAGGCATAAATATGTGACGAAAAAGCTGATACCGATTCTTTATCAAAAGAACTCAAACTAAACGGCAGATAATTCATTTCTCTCCCCACAGGTTAGAAAACATTCTGACGTAAATATACTAACTTAGCTGAGTATTTAAAATGAATAAGCACTTAACAAGTAAAAGAGATAAACCTCAAACTTATCTCTTTTACTTACCAAAGTTTTAAGCTGTTAACGCAACGATGGCGTAACTAAAAATAGTCGATAACGTCAGTGTTACTGTCACTACAGCAAGTTTTAAGTCTTGCTCCATGCTCAACTCCTTATTTATCCCTGTTGGATACGTAACATTTTGTTAACCTAAGTGTAGGCATGTTACACAGATGTTATCAATTTAATTTCTGTCGAATTAAGATAATTATCACAGAAATATCAATACCGTATAACTTGCTCCAAGTTTGTTACAGCCGTCACTGATTATCCTTAGACAACATAGTAGAAGTAACTCCATCATTTTCTTGTGTTAGAAGCACTTTTAAGTGATAAATATCATCAGTACGTTGACGCTTCTCTAGAATGGTATAAAAATCTGGTGGAACTTACGGTACAGAAGCACCCAGATTTAAAAGAAGTCAGTGATTGGCTTATGCCAGGAAGAATGAACCATTTTGAATTAAACCGTGAAGCCTTTGATTGGTATTTAACCAATGATGCCACACATCTAAATTTAGACTCTTCTGTTGAATCATAGCTGAAATTATCGCAACAGGATGTGAAAGCCCTATCACAGCAAAACACCGCATTAGGACAAACGCCAAAAAAAGCGTTTAACGATCGCCAAACCAAACCACATCACAATAAAATGAGTGCGTAGTGCGTTTGCTAATTGATTAACGTACCCAGCCGATATTAAAAAGCCGTTGAATATTTATAATGAAAAAATGCAGCGTTTAGCAGCTATTACATGTAAGTAATCTTAAAAATGCTCTTATTACCAAACAGGGGCATTATTTTGCCAGTACGAATAAGACTGAATATCTCGTCTGTAATAAATAAATTCCGATTGCCTAGTTTTTTATAAAGTCTGACTACGATAAAATTGATCTATATTGTAATTTTATTTTTATTCCGTATTTCATTCACTGCTTGAAGTAATGAAATAATTGGTGAAAAGGACACTCATAATGAAACCGATCTATCTTGGTTTAGTTACCGCACTTGCTAGTTTTAATTCTGTAGCCAAGCCTGCTGATTGGACACCAGGCTTTGGCGGTGATATTTCACTAATGGCAGCCTACACTAATACCAATTCTCAATTTAGTGACGATAATGCTACAACGCCAAACCTAGATTCCCATGGTAAAGATCAAAGCTCAACAATCGTTGCACCATTAGGCACTCTTTCATACACGCTAGATAATGCAAAGCAGCAATTCTTTTTTGGTACAGATCGCTCTGATGTTGCTTTAGGTCGTTTTCACGCTGAACTTGGTTACCGCCAGAAAATGGATAACGGTAGTACGTTATCTGTAAGTTATATTCCAGGTTTATTGGATATCAAAACTTGGCAAGATCCGTACGTAACTAATAAAGCGAGAGAAAAAACAGGTAGCCACATTAAGGCTGTGCGTATAAAAGTAGATAATATTGCAGGTTCGATGTTCTCTGTTGATAGTGCTTATGGTAAGTACGATCTTGATGAAGAGAAAAGTGGTGAAAACTTTGCGGTTAATAAACAACTGCTTGATCGTAATTCAGATATATTCTTCATTGAAGGAAGCCATCTATTACCACTAAGTCAAACCCAGATGCTTCGTAGTGCGTTAAATTACACAAAAATTGATGCTTCAGGCAAAGCAATGGCTGCTGATGTATTTGGTGGCTCTGCAACCTTTATTCAGCTGTTCCAACGCTCAAGCCTTGCCTTTACATTAAGCTATAAAAAAGCCCTGTTTGATGCGGAAAACCCTATCTTCAATAAAAAACAAGATGATAACCAGTTCGGTGCCTTCCTTGCTTACGAATATAAGCAACCATTTGGTTGGAAGGATTGGGGCGTTGTATCTCTAGTGGGTTATAACACCACACAATCTAATATCAATTTCTACGATGCTGATACTATGCTTGTTAGTTTAGGTATGAACTACCACTTCTAACGAGTTTCAACACAATAAGTATTCCCTTTATTTATTGTCTTATAAACGTAATTTATGGCTCCGTTATGATACAGAGCCATAAATTTTACGAGACATAGGTTGGATTTTCCTTTAGATTAACAGCACTTTACCAAAGTTAAAGAAACGTTACTGAGTATTATGGCTGTTAATAATCGCACTGCCGATGCATCGCAGGAATCGTTGCACCGCATTTTTACAGTACCGGAAGCCCCTGATTCCACCTTAGGGATGATCGAAAAAGAGCTATCAGAAAACTTAAATGAGTTTTTACGCACACACATTGCTGCGACTGAAAAGCCTCTGCTCGAGATAGAGAAAGACTTCTCTGATCCTGCTATTCCTGAAACACCGAGTTTTGTCTCAGAGCACACCCAGTTACTATTAAATAAACTGGTATCCCAATCTGTGCACACATCAGCGCCTACCTTCATTGGGCATATGACTTCCGCCCTACCTTATTTCATGATGCCTCTTTCAAAGATCATGATTGCGCTGAACCAAAACCTCGTCAAAATCGAAACATCGAAAGCATTTACTCCACTAGAGCGCCAAGTATTAGGGATGCTTCATAAGCTCATCTTTAATGAAAATGAAAGTTTCTATCAGCAATGGATGCACAGTGCTGACCATTCCTTAGGAGCTTTTTGTTCAGGTGGCACCATCGCTAATATCACTGCCCTATGGGTAGCGCGTAATACGGTGTTAAAACCGGATGGTGAATTTAAAGGTGTCGCACAAGAAGGTTTATTCCGAGCAATGAAACATTATGGTTATGATGATTTAGCCATTTTAGTTTCCGAACGTGGTCACTATTCTTTAAAGAAAGCAGCCGATGTATTAGGCATTGGTCGTGACAGTTTGATTTCAATAAAAACAGACGACAATAACCGTGTCGATCTGGCTCACCTACAAACCACCCTCGCTGATCTTAAGCAACGCAATATAAAGCCTTTCGCTATTATCGGCATTGCTGGTACTACAGAAACAGGCAACATTGATCCCTTAGATCAACTTGCAGACATCGCTGAAGAACATCAATGCCACTTCCACGTTGATGCCGCTTGGGGTGGCGCAACCTTAATGTCGAACAAATACCGTCCTTTACTAAAAGGTATTGAACGCGCAGATTCGATCACTATTGATGCTCATAAGCAGCTTTATATTCCAATGGGCGCAGGTATGGTGATCTTTAAGAACCCTGAGCTCATGACAGCGATTGAGCATCATGCGGAATACATTCTTCGTAAAGGTTCAAAAGACTTAGGTAGCCATACACTCGAAGGGTCGCGTAGTGGTATGGCAATGTTGCTATATGCCAGCTTAAATATCATAAGCCGTCCAGGTTATGAATTGCTGATCAATAACAGTATTGAAAAGGCGCGTTACTTTGCCGATCTCATCAAGCAACAAGATGACTTTGAATTAGTGACGGAGCCTGAGTTGTGCTTGCTCACCTATCGTTACGTGCCAAAACGTACTCAACAAGCATTAGAAATTGCGACACCCGAAGAGCGTGAAATCCTGTTAGAACTGCTTAATGATCTGACGCAGTTTATCCAAAAACGACAGCGTGAATCCGGCAAGACATTTGTATCACGTACACGTATTACACCAGAGAAATGGAACCACAAAATCACCACGGTTTTCCGTGTTGTTCTGGCTAATCCATTAACCACAAATACTATCTTGCAAGATGTTCTCAATGATCAACGTGAGTTAGCGAAGGAAAGTAACATTAGCTTGCCTGAACTGGTGAATTTAACAGACCAAATAATGCTAAAAAGAGATGATAATCTTAATAATTAGCGCGATTTTCTATATAAAAATTTGCAATATTTAGCGTTAAAGCCCAGATTTTCTGGGCTTTTTACATTTTGTTACCTATTAACAATCGAAAAATTGTATGTCTGCTTTATTAATAATCTGCAAATCAACTATTAACAGTGCATTATTGTAGTATGAATAACTGATTTGTGAGGTCAATATTCTACTTCTATCCCTCGCATAGTGTTTCTTCATTTCCTTATAAATATTCAAAGTCTCTTTTTGAACAGCGATCAATAAATTCTCTTATTAACAAAATGACATTTAATTTTCGCAATGTTAAACGCAATGAATCCAAATGATTCTAGGTTGTTATCACCATTGTTAATAAAGAGTTTAAATAATCGAATTTAAATACGAGTAATTCTTAGTTATTGATTTTGAATAAAAATTGCACAAAAAAATATATTTACCTTAATTGATTTCGATCAAGAAATTAGCTCATTTTCTTCTACAAAAAAGGCCATATCATCAAATGACATGGCCTTTTTATTTCAAAATGTTTCACTCACTTAAGAGCGATAAAGTGAGAACAGTGTATGATTTGCGGCTAATTAATCGCCAGCGAACATATAACCTTCACCGTGAACTGTCACAAAAATCTGTGGATTTTTCGGATCTAATTCCATTTTAGAACGCATACGACGAATCAAAACGTCGATGGTTCTGTCGTTTGGCGCTTCTACTCGATGGCTTAACATGTTCAAAATTCGTTCACGACTTAGCACCACATTTGGGTGTGAAGAGAAAGCAACTAATAGCTCATATTCAGCCTTAGTTAGCTTCACAGGTAAGCCGTTATGAGTCAGTGCGCGTTTGTTAATATCAAACTGCCATTCACCAAAACGAATGATGTTATCTTCCTGCATTTCGACCATGGTTTCGTCGCGAGCTTTTTCCACTAAGGTCATGCGCCATAACAAGTTTTTCACTCGAACAAGCAGTTCGCGAAGCTCGAAAGGCTTAGTAACGTAGTCGTCTGCACCCATCTCTAAACCAACGATTCGATCGATGCTATCTGTGCGTCCTGTCACCAAAATAATACCCACTTCTGAGCGGCTACGAAGCTCACGAGTTAGCATCAAACCGTCTTCACCGGGAAGGTTAATATCAAGCATGACGAGGTCGATTTTTTCGGTCGCCATGATCTCTCGCATCTGTGCGCCACTATCCGCTTGGCTAACCTTATATCCTTCGTTCTCGAAATACCCTACCAGTTTAGTACGGGTAACAATTTCATCTTCCACAACAAGTACGTGATGAGTCATGTTTGTCTCTTTTAGTTTTTTAGGTGTTCTTACGAAACGTTAGCACAAACAGCTGTTATTCACAATTTGTCATAAACCTGAGTTTGCTATTCATTCGTGGCATTAACCTTATTCACATCGTGGACATAAGATTACCTCATAAAATTTATAACGTCACCGTAGTCCTACGGTGTGCATTCATTCTTATATGGAATCTTTCAACATGAAAAAACTTTGGCAAATGTTGACTAAGCCAAGCAGCAAGTACTCTGTTCTTGCACTTGTACTAGTTGGTATTGGTATCACCCTTGCGGGCATTTTTGCTGTGCATAAGGGATTTGAACACGCCTCTCAAACTGAATTCTGTATCAGCTGCCACACCATGCAGCAGAACTACGAAGAATATAAGCAATCTGTACACTTCAAAAACGCTTCAGGTGTACGTGCTGAATGTGTTGACTGTCACCAACCTAAAGACCTTCCAGGTGCTGTTCAACGTAAACTTGGCGCTTGGAAAGATGTATACAACCAATACATCACTAAGAAGATTGACACACCTGAGAAATTTGAAGAGCACCGCCTAGAGCTTGCTCAGATTGTTTGGAAGCGTATGTCTGACAACAACTCTAAAACTTGTAAGAGCTGTCACGACTACTCTGCAATGGACCACGCTAAGCAGTCTCCTGAAGCTGCGAAAGCAATGACAGAAGCTGCAGCTAAGAACATGAACTGTATCGAGTGTCACAAAGGTATTGCACACGAACTACCAAACATGGCAGGCGGTTTCCAGAAGGATTTCCAAAACCTTCAAGCTGAAGCAACTGCACAAGGTGCAACAGCAGACAAACTTTACTCTCTTGGTGAGAAAGATCTGTTCGCAACTGACGACGCTAACGGTAAATCAGAAGGTAAATTACTACCTGCTTCTGAAGTAACTGTTCTTGAGCGTAAAGGCGACATGCTGAAAGTTGAAGTAAATGGCTGGTTAGAGAAATCTGGTAAAGGCCGTGTAATGACTGAGTACATGGGTAAACGTGTATTCAAAGCAACTATCCGTGGCGACATCAAAGCGAACGAGAAGATTGTTAAAGAAGAAACAGATCCTGCGACTGACATCGTATGGCAAAACGTTTCTGTACAAGCTTGGATCACTAAAGCTGACATGATCGATAGCATCCAGCCAATCTGGAACTACGCAGAAGAAATGTACGGCTCTACTTGTAACGCTTGTCACGCGGCGCCAGCGCCAGGCCATTTTACTGCAAATGGCTGGATCGCAAGTCTGAAAGCCATGAGCTCATACTACCGTCTGTCTAAGACTGAAGAACGTACGCTACTTAAATACCTACAGAACCACGGTAGCGATACAGGCGGTGCAGGCGCGCACTAATCCCGCGAGCCAATAAACGAATAAATGATAGGCGGGGACGTCCCTAGTCCCCGCCCCATTGATAAAAATTAAAGTTTAAGGATTGACCAAAAATATGGCGACTCAAACGAATAATACAGGCATTTCACGCCGCCGCTTCCTATCTGGCCTTGCTATGGCAAGTGCTGCATCGGTTGTTGGTACTAGCCTACTTGCACCACGCAAGGCAATGGCTGCTGAAGAAGCAAAAGCTGCTTTCTCTGGTGAAGTGCTATCAGGCTCTCACTGGGGTGCTTTCCGCGCTAAAGTAGTTGATGGTGTTTGGACTGAAACAACACCATTTGAAAAAGACAAAAACCCAACTGATATGATCCAAGCGGTACGTGAAGTGGTTTACAACCCTGCTCGTATCAAATACCCAATGGTTCGTATCGATTGGTTAAAGCAAGGCTATAAGTCTGACACAACCCAACGTGGTAATAACCGTTTCGTACGTGTGCCATGGTCTCAAGCGCTAGACTTCTTCTACCATGAGATGGAACGTGTTCAGAACAACTTTGGCCCAAGTGCACTGTACTCTGGTCACACAGGTTGGCAGTCAGTAGGTAAATTGCATAACGCAGGTACTATGATGAAGCGTGGTATCGGTCTACACGGTACGACGCTTGGTAAGATGGGTGACTACTCTACTGGTGCAGCTCAGGTAATTCTTCCTTACGTTGCTGGTGCAATGGAAGTTTACGAACAGCAAACTTCATGATTACTAGTGCTTGAGCACTCTGACACTATCGTTATTTGGGCATCTGACCCAATTAAGAACCTACAAGTTGGTTGGTTAGTACCTGACCACAGCCCATACCAATACTATGAGCAACTTGCAGAGAAAGTGAAGAACAAAGAAATCAAAGTGATCTACGTGGATCCAGTGGTTTCTAGCACGCAAAAAGCCGTTGGTGGTGAGCAGATCCGTGTTAACCCACAGACTGACGTTCCATTAATGCTTGCGCTTGCGCACACGCTATACACTGAAAACTTATACAACAAAGACTTCATTGCTGATTACACAACAGGTCTTGATAAGTTCATGCCTTACGTTCTTGGTAAGACTGACGGTGTTGTTAAGAACCCTGAGTGGGCAGAGAAGATCTGTGGCGTTAAAGCTGATGACATCCGTGCACTTGCTCGCACTATGGCAAGCGGTCGTACACAAATCATCGGTGGCTGGTGTCTACAGCGTATGCAGCACGGCGAGCAGTACGCGTGGATGCTAGTAGTACTTGCAGCAATGCTTGGTCAAATCGGTCTACCTGGTGGTGGTTTCGGTTTCGGCTGGCACTACAACGATGCAGGTTCTATCACGTCTAACGGCCCACTAATGTCAGGCTTTAGCGGTGTAACTGGTATTGACCCAATCCATAACGGTTCTTACAACGGTTACTCTACTTTCATTCCTGTAGCGCGTTTTGTTGACTGTATCGACAACCCAGGAAAGACCATCAACTACAATGGTCAGAAAGTGAAGTTCCCATTCATGAAGATGGCTATCTTCAGTGGTAACAACCCATTTGGTCACCACCAAGACCGTAACAAGATGATCAAAGCTTGGACTAAGCTAGAAACTGTTGTTTCGATTGATCACCAATGGACAGCGACATGTCGTTTTGCAGATATCGTATTACCTGCTACAACTACATACGAGCGTAACGACATCGAACAATACGGTAACCACTCTAACGCAGGTATTATTGCCCTACGTAAGATTGTTGAGCCTATGTACGAATCTAAAGATGATTTCGAAATCTTCCGTGAGCTATGTTCTCGCTTTGACCGCGAAGAAGCATTCACTGGCGGTAAGACGCAAATGGAAATCATTGAAGAGATCTACAACGGTGCGCGTCTGCAAGGTCGTGGTCTAGGTGTTCGTATGCCTAACTTCAAGAAGTTCTGGGATGGTGAAGGTTTCATCGAGTTTCCTGCGGGTAAAGAGTGGGTTCGCCACGAATCATTCCGTAAAGAACCTGACCTTGAGCCACTAGGTACGTCTTCAGGTATGATCGAAATCTACTGTAAGACTATCGCAGATATGGGTTACAAAGACTGTCAAGGTCACCCAATGTGGTTTGAAAAGACTGAACGTAGCCACGGTGGTCCTCGCTCTGATCGCTTCCCGATCAACATGCAGAGTACGCACCCGAAAGATCGTCTACACTCACAGCTATGTTCATCAACTGATTTCCGCGCAACTTACGCTGTTGCGGATCGCGAGCCTATCTTCATGAACACTGAAGATGCTGCGGCACGTGGTATTAAATCAGGTGACATCGTTCGTGTATTCAACGATCGTGGTCAAGTGCTTGCGGGCGCTGTAGTAACAGACGATTACCTACCAGGTGTTTGTCGTCTACAAGAAGGTGCATGGTACAGCCCATTAGAAGGCGGTAAAGCAGGCACTATCTGTACTTACGGTGATCCAAACGTACTAACAGAAGACATCGGTACTTCTAGCCTAGCGCAAGCAACATCAGCAGCTGCTGCCCTAGTTCAAATCGAGAAGTACACGGGTACAGTTCCAGCGGTAACAGGCTTTAACGGTCCTATCTACGAAAAAGGTATCGACCCACTGTTCCCTGCAATGGACAAATAATTTAACGAGTTAGTTAAATAAAATAAGGCGATGAACGAAAATTCATCGCCTTTATTTCACCTTTTTAAAATAGATTCCAATATAATGCGTTAGGTTATATTTGAATGTGTTTTATGTGTCTGGAGTGACAATGCAAGAATTTATTGCTTTCAACGAACAACGTGCAGAAATTTACTGGTGGATGTCTTCATTGTTCGCACGCGAACTCACTGATGCGGATCTGCATGAATACCACGGCGGTGAAATGTACACATTCCTTTCAGGTTTAGGCATGACAGAGGAATTAAAAGCACCTGTTGAAGCTTTCCGTGACGCCATTAATCAATCTAACTCTCGCCCAGATGAGCAACTAGAACTTGCAGCTGATTTCTGTGGCTTATTCCTAAGTACACCGAAAACAGGTGCCCTACCGTATGCGTCTATGTATGTGGGTACATCAGGTTTACTTAACGATAAACCAGCACAAGATATGAACGTGCTAATGAACGATTACGCGATTGCGCAGCGTAAAGAGTTCAATGAGCCAGCCGATCACCTTGCGGTTGAATTAGATTTCATGGGAAATCTGATCATCATGGCTAACCAACAAGAAACAGAAGAAAAGCGTGAAGAGCTAATGCAAGCGCAGCTTTCTTTCGTTAATACTATGCTGCTTAACTGGTTGCCGCTATTCGTAAAAGAGTGCCAAAACCGTGACCAATTTGGTTTCTATGCAGCAGCTGCTAACCTGCTTTTAGCTTTCTGTAAGCTTGATGCAGCCTTCCTTGCTGGTGAGTAATCTTTTACATCACTAACGCTCGGAATACAAAACCTCGGCTTATCGCTGAGGTTTTTTGCTTTTAATGAGCAATTAATTGCTATAAAAAGCAAAACATTTCTAATATTGCTCATGCTTGTTGTTCGTCAGGCTGATTATTCATTTTTTATCTTAGATTTATGTTGCATAGCCAAGCAAGTTTTATACATTAACTAACCGATTAACTTATTCCAACATTTTATATAATCCCATAATTTCAATAAGTTAAATCTTGTATAAACATCACGGTTAATACAAAAAGTTCTCATTAACAATATCAATGACTTATTTATGCATAGCGTCATTTTTGATTTTTTATATTGTCATACAAAAAATCAAAATCTGATGTAGATCAATCATTTCCCTCCTCTATCCTCCTAAAATTCTCACGCTATACCCATAGCGCATAAGTATTATTTTATAAACAAGGTTGATAGATGGACTCGCATGCAGCCCTTTTCGAACTTGGCAAAAAACGCCTTGCTGAGTTACGAGCAATGAAACCTCTTCGTGAGGAATCATTCAAAGATAAATTAGAACAAAATGGCATTACCCGTCGTGACTTCATGATTTGGAGTGCCACCATCACATCACTTCTCGCCTTACCCCTACCTTTTAGCACCATGGTAGCTGAAGCGGCTGAGCTTTCAGATCGTGTGCCTCTTATCTGGCTAAGCCTTGCGGAATGTACTGGTTGTTCAGAGTCTCTAACTCGTACAACAACACCTGATATTAGTACCCTTTTGTTTGAACATGTTTCTCTTGAATACCAAGAAGTACTCATGGCAGCGGCTGGTCAACAAGCTGAAGAAAACCTAGAAAATGCAATGAAAGCGTACAAAGGCAAATACCTATTAGCAGCAGAAGGTGCAGTTCCTACTGCTAATAACGGTATTTATCTTACGCTTGGTAGCAAAGCTGAAACTGGTATGTCACTGATCAAGCGTGTGGCTAACGATGCAGCTGCGGTTATCTGTGTTGGTACTTGTTCTTCTTTCGGTGGTGTACAAGCGGCTCGCCCTAACCCAACCTATGCGAAAAGCGTAGGTGCTGTGATTGATCGCCCTGTAATTAACGTTGCGGGCTGCCCGCCAAACCCTGCCAACATCACAGGTACACTAATGTACTACATCATGTTTGGTCGTCTTCCTGCCCTTGATATGTTCAACCGTCCTAAGTGGGCGTATGGCGCACGTGTACATGATAACTGTGAACGTCGTGGTCACTTTGATGCTGGCGAATTCGTGACTGAATTTGGTGACGATAACGCTAAACAAGGTTACTGCCTATTTAAGATGGGTTGTAAAGGTCCATACACTTACAACAACTGTCCTACTGAGCGTTTCAACGCACACACTAGCTGGCCTGTACTTGCTGGTCACGGTTGTATTGGTTGTTCAGAACCAGACTTCTGGGATGAAATGGCGTACTTCGAGAAGCCATTAAGCCGTAAGCCATTACATGGTTTAGATGCCACTGCCGATACCATTGGCGCAGTGACACTAGGCGTTACCGCTGTGGGTATTGGTGCTCACGCAGTAAGTAGTATTTTTGCAAAGAAAGTCGAGGAATAATTCATGAGCAAGCGTGTCGTAATCGATCCCATTACTCGTATCGAAGGCCACTTACGCATCGAAGTTGAACTTGATGCCAACAACGTTATTGAAAAAGCATACGCCTCTTCTACCCTGTTCCGTGGTTTAGAGATCATCATGAAAGGCCGTACGCCTTACGATACTGGTCTATTAATGCAGCGTATCTGTGGTGTATGTACTTCATCTCACTACTTATGCGGCACATTGGCGGTTGAAAATGCAATCAATGCGCAAGTGCCTATTAACGCAAAATACATTCGTAGCCTGATCTTAACCTCACTTGAAATGCACGACCACATTGTGCACTTCTATCTACTTCACGGCCTTGACTGGGTTGATGTGGTGTCTGCTCTAAGTGCAGACCCAGCAAAAGCTGCACAAGAAGCAATGAAGTGGTCGAAAACACCAATGGCGGCAGGCGAAGGTGAACTACGCGCTGTACAAGAGAAAGTACAAGGCCTAGTAAACACAGGTAAGTTAGGTCCGTTTGCTAACGCATACTGGGGCAATAAAACTTACGCTTTCACACCAGAGCAGAACCTTATTGGTCTATCTCACTACCTTAAAGCACTAGAAGTTCAGCGTGTTGGTGCTGAGATGATGGCTATTTGGGGTGGTAAGAACCCTCACCCACAATCAATTGTTGTTGGTGGTGTGACTTGTGTTCGTGACATGCTAGATCCTGCGCGTCTACAAGAGTTTAAACAGAAGTTTGCCCACGTTGCAGAGTTTATCGAACGTGCATACCAAGCTGATATTTTGATGGCAGCCTCTGCATTTGGTAAAGAGCCAAGTGTTCTTGGTGGCTGTAACATCAGCACCTTCATGTGTAGCGAGTCTATTCAGCTAAACGAAGAAACCCATCTATTCACTAGCGGTGTAATCCGCAATAAAGACATCACTAAAGCAGAAGATGTGGATCTAAGCCTGATCGCTGAAGATGTGACTCACTCATGGTACAACGCAGATAAGCCACAGCACCCTTACGATGGTACAACCATCCCTGAACATACGCCGTTCATTGAACGTGACACTCTTGAAGGTAAGCGTCCAACCATTAACGAAGCTGGCAAATACTCTTGGGTTAAATCACCACGTTACAATGGCGAGCCAGTAGAAGTAGGTCCACTAGCGACTATCGCTGTGAACTACGCAAAAGGTAACCCATACGTAGTGCCTGTGGTTAACGAGTTCTTAAAAACAACAGGTCTTCCAGCAGGTGCCCTATTTACTACATTAGGTCGTACTGCTGCACGTATGCTGCATACATTGATCATTGCTCGTAACGGTTTAACCACCTTTGAATCTATGGTGAACAACCTAAATTCAGATCAAACCACTTACATTGAACCAACTATTGATCCAGCTAAAGAGTACAAAGGTGTGGGTGTAATTGAAGCGCCTCGTGGCCTGCTAAGTCACTGGATCCGCATTAAAGATGGTTTAGTCGAAAACTACCAAGCTGTTGTTCCAACCACATGGAACGCAAGCCCAATTGATGGTAACGGCAAAATTGCACCTTACGAAGCCTCTTTAGTTGGCTTGAAGCTAGAAGATCCAACTAAGCCACTTGAAGTGCTACGTGTGATCCACTCATTTGACCCATGTATGGCGTGTTCTGTACACGTGATGGATTACAAAGGCCAATCTTTGAGTGAGTTCCGTATTCCTGCACAAGCGATGTAAGGAAGGAATTTATGTCAACAGATACAGTGTTGTACAAACGATCCTATGTTTTCTCTTTTATTATACGTCTCTGTCACTGGCTACGTGCTTTTGCCATTTTTGGCTTAATTGCAACGGGCTTTTACATTGCGTGGCCTTTCTTGGTTGCGCCAGATAGCACCAACGTATTAGAGCAAGGCTGGATCCGTTTTGCACATGAAGTTCTTGGTTTTGTGTTAATCGCAGTCACCTTAATTCGTGCTTACTTGTTCTTCTTTAGTCGCAGTAACGTTGAGCGTCGCTCGGTGAAAGATGCAGTCAGTCCGACAAGTTGGATTAAACAGATCAAAGCCTACTTCTGGATCGGTCAACCGCCTCACCATGGCGCATACGGCCCATTACAGTTAGTGGTTTATGCGGGTATTTCTATTGCCGCTATTTTCATGTGTGTAACGGGCTTAACCCTGTATGCCAACGTTTATCATTTAGGTATGGGCGGCCTATTCTGGCAACCTGCTGAATGGGTAACGTACGCGATGGGTGGTTTAGCGAATGTTCGTGAATGGCACCATATCGTGACTTGGGCATTCATTGTGTTCGTTCTGATCCACGTTTACATGGTGATTTGGACAGGCATCCGTTTCCGTAATGGCTCAGCTGACGCCATCATGTCAGGTTACGACTACCACCCTGTGCATGTGAAAGAAGAGAACCACGGTGAACACCCGGTTCAACATCACGCACACCACGCAAATACTGACCATAAAGGCCACTAGCACTAATGAAGATATTGCTACTTGGTATTGGCAATGTCTTGTACGCCGACGAAGGTGTCGGCGTACATTTCGTCAATTACCTCACCGAAAACTACCGCTTTTCACATCCAGAACATCAGATTGATCTCGTGGATGGCGGTACCCTTGCTCACAGTTTAATTCCAACCCTGACCCAGTACGATCACTTGGTAGTGATTGATACCGTTAATGCCGCAGGCGTTGATGCAGGTGAAGTCTACTTCTTTGATTTTGATAAAGCGCCAGCCGAGATCGATTGGCAAGGCAGTGCCCATGAAGTTGAAATGCTGCAGACCTTGATCATGATGGAATTGGTCGGCGATCGCCCTAAAACTTTTGTACTGGGTGTAACACCTACCGTATTAGAGCCAATGCACATGGGCTTAACACCGAAAATTCACGCTGCGATCCCTGTCATGGAGTCTGCGATTCTTAATCATTTGCGTGAGCTAGGTGTGACTTGTGAGCGCATCAATAACATCGAAATTAATAGTTTAATACCAACGGCTTATAAGCGAGGTGTGGAAGCATGAAATTAATCCAATTTTCATTTAAATGCTCTCGCCAAGTCCCGTTTTACGCCCAGTTATGTAACGATTATTTAGCTAATGAGCCGTATGAAATCACTATCGGTTTCGTCAAGAATCGCTACATTATTGAAGCTGTGGGTGAGCAAGCGCAATTAGAAGCTTTAGCCGATAAAATTGCCCATGATTTCTTACTGTCTATCTGGTTATTAGACACCAAAGTAGAAGAAATTAGCCATCGTGAAGGTGGCGTTGTTCCACTGGTAAATACTTCGCATCAATTACCATTCTGCCAACATTGTGAGCCATTATTAGGTGATAACCAATCGCCACAATTTGGTGAATTAAGCTTGCCATGCGCATGCTGTCACGGTGAAAAGCGTCTACCTGCTGCGGTTAGCTTTAATCAAGTAAAAGCGTGGGCTGATGATGTGATCAGTAATGGTTCGGTGATTTTCACCTTAACCAACGAGCAAGGTAAACATCAGCTATTTCAGCTAAGTACATCACCCGTTTCTACTTCGTCGCAGAAACGTCCACAAGTGCTGGTTTGTAATCCCAATACAGTGCCAATGCACTTTATTACCCCATCAGCACATGTGTTGGCCTTATCTAGCTTAGAAAAACCACGAGTAACGGTTCAACCTAAAGCGCAACATCAGCAATTACATGCACCACTGTACGATTTATGTTTTAGCTACAATCGTGTTCTTACAGTACTGAC
This sequence comes from Photobacterium leiognathi, assembly GCF_030685535.1. Taxonomy (NCBI): domain Bacteria; kingdom Pseudomonadati; phylum Pseudomonadota; class Gammaproteobacteria; order Vibrionales; family Vibrionaceae; genus Photobacterium; species Photobacterium leiognathi. The sequence goes on from NZ_CP131601.1 coordinate 1,844,458, forward strand.
CGAGGTATTACGTCAGCAAGGTATTGATTATGTATACCTTGACACCAACCACTGGCAACCCTTGATCACTTGGATTGAAAACGGTTGGAGTCAGATCGACAGTGATCCAGAAGTGTCCCTACCCGTTTCTATCAAAGCGCTAGAGCCTCTGCACGATCAAGCGTGCATTAACGGACTAAATGCTTACTGGCATAAACGTCGTATTCACTTCGACCACCAGCCTAAACATGCCAATGATGTGCCTGCACATGCACTTCCGATTTGCGCTTTACATGGTGGCAATATTGAATCAGGTAATGGTCGTAATACCACGGTGATTTATTTTGGTCGTTATGCGGCAGGTGAAATTGTTAGCCAAGATAAGTTTACTCGTACCGATAGTTTCTTAGTGCTACCGAGCCTACCTCATACAGGTCATGAGATTATTCGTGCAATGGCTGATGGTGAACAAGCGACCATATTAGCCAAATTTAAAGATGCGCAGCCTGAAAGTTATCAAGCATTAAGCCAAATCGACATTAGCCAATGTTATAACCAATTAACTGGCTTGTTTGCCGTTGCCGCAACAATTTTGGGCTTAGCGACTTCTAGTACAAATAGTATTCAATACTTAAATGATGCCTTAATTGCCAAAGCACTACAAAACAGCGGTCAAAAAGGTCATCGTGTTGATTACTCATTAGATATGATTGATGGTAAGCGTACGATTGAATGGGCGAAAACATTAGGCAGCTTAATGAGTTTCCGTTTAGTGGTCGATGAATCCGAGTTAGACAAACTCGCCTTTGGCATCATGGATTCACTGGCAGACTACATAGCAAACTGGATTGAACGTATTGATGAGACCACAGGCGTTAAAGCAGTTGTTCTTGCTGGTAGCGACTTTGCCAATGAAGTATTAACAGAACGTTTATCACTTCGTGTCGGTAAAAACTTCAACATCACAGTGAATCGTCAATTAGAGCTGGATGGTAGTAACTTAAGTGCTGGCGCCTTGTATTTAAAAATGCGTCGCCGCTAATTTAATAACGTCTTTTTGACGGATCAAAGAGACGTTTCTATTTACTAATAGAAAACTTTAATAAAAAACCAAAAAAGACCACAAGTTTTATTAAATTCAGTTTATTTTATAAATTATAATTTCATTTTTTATTGTACTTAATAGTTTATTCTTGATAAATAACAACCCTGCCTGTCATTTTTTTGACCTTAATTACTAATTTTGTACAAAATTAAGAGCAAATAAATACAATTATCTATATATGCATGTACCAAGATCTCAAAACGATTATTATCTGTTTTGAAATTATCGCCTAATCATATAAAGTTAGATTCATACCTAGCTAATATTTAGGCTCCTTGCCAGTAAATAATCTGAATCTATTGATTATTAAGCCTCATTTTTTAATGAGGCTTTTTTTATTCCCGAAGGACATAACCGTTAATGATGAAATGCTCATGAGTTGCTGTAGTGAGTTATTCTAAAACAAACATAAAATGCTTCATTATTTGTTTAAAATTACGATTTTATTACATCCTTTAATAACAACAATACCAAACAAATAGCCGTCAAAAAAATATCACTCCATTAAACCTGCAATAATTTGTTTGCCATTCTGCTGTAAATAGTCAATGTCAGCTAAATAACTCAAATGATGACCATCCGCTAAATTTGCAATAAATTGAGTATTCCCTTCAGTCGCTTGTTGCTTCATAAAATCAACCAGAGCCTGTAGTCGCTCAATCATCGTCGCTACCAATTGCTGACGCTGACTTTTTGTCATACCGTATGCATCACAAAATAGCTTGGCGCGATAAATCTGATCTGGCAACTCTCCTAATTTGTCATAAACATGGGTTTTAAACGGAGCCCAACAATAAATAGCATACGCAAGATCCCATAACCTTGGTGCAGGATGAGCAGTATCAAAATCGAAAATACCCACCACCTCATTACCTACTAATGCAACATTATAAGGTGCATAATCACCGTGGCACATTACCTCTACAGGCTCACGCACAGGTAGCATCCATTGTTGGTATTTGTAACTTGCATCTGCAATAAATCCAACCGATGCATCATGCAAGCATCTCAGTAGCTTCCCTGCACTTTTCACTGCTGCATCTGATGCTGCTGCTCCTGATAATGGGTAGTTCACGGTCTGTCCTTCAACAAAGGTGACAACCTCATTGTCGCCATCAATAGCAACAAACCGTGGAACGCCTTCAATACCTTGTTTTTCAAAATGTTGAAGTAACAAATGAATACTTGATGAATACGAATTTAACGGCCTAACAACCGTATCATTACGTTTGAAAATTGCGTTTTCACGCCCGCCAGAAAGTATTTCCATCTCACTCTCTTAATTAACTTTGCTGCCAATGCTTAAAGTCATAACACATAAATAAGCTATGAGGATCAGGTAAGTAGTCAGCAAATGGCTCACAATATTCAAAACCAAACTTTTCATATAAACGACAGGCTGACTCAAAAAAATTATGTGAACCTGTTTCTAAGCTAATGGTTTTAAACCCCATGCTCTTGGCTTCAAATAATACATGTTCTAGTAACCTTGCCCCCACCCCTTGATTTCGTGCTTCAATCTTCGTTCGCATTGATTTCAGCTCAGCACTTTCAGCATTTAGACGTTTAATGGCAACACAACCAAGCAACATATCTTGCTTCCAGCAGGTGTAAAACGTCACATCCTCTGCCTGAAGAGCATCTAAATCTAACGCATGAACACTGTCAGCAGGCGATGTAGCATACATATCTTCTAGATGTTCCATTAACAGTTGAATGACTTGTGGGTGTGTTAAGTCACCAATTTTAATATCCATGTTAAATTCCTTTTCATCGTATCTGCATCACCAACGATATTCCTTGAAGATACGGCTTCTAACATGATCCTATCGAGTGAAGATCGACTTACCCATTAGTTATAAAGTCCCAACATAACGAGCTTTACAATTCTGCCGCAATATCTCATTCGTTTGGTATAAACACTCTCTAGATTTGCAACTAAGCTAAATAGAGCACGTATCAAAAATGAGACAAATGGCATCAGCGTTGATTAATCAGAGATAAACCGTTTCAACATTTTTTTCACCTTTCAGTGTTTATAACTTACGGCGATTAACGACGTGGAGACAAAAGGAAATCATTCCGCTTATTTACATCGGTTTGGTTTGCAGCCTTTCGAAATAAACAATGAATATGATTAAGAAAAAACTTATTGGTGGTATGTCCTATGTCACCTTTACTTTCCTACTCGCACTGTATTTTACAGTGGTAGTAAATCTACCTGTATATAAAGCACTGATTGGAATATTTAGTCAACTTGAAACCGTCAAACTTGGCTTTGTACTCACGATCCCGCTTTTCTTTCTCGCCAGCTTAAACTTTCTTTTTTCACTATTTAGCTGGCCTAAGATAAGCAAACCGTTCTTTATTATCCTGCTGATTTTATCAAGCATAGTGAGTTATGCCGGATTTAATTACGGTGTCATGTTTGACTACGATATGATTATCAACATCATGGAAACAGACAGCAGTGAAGCTAGTTCATATCTCAGCTTATACTCTGTCATATGGACACTACTAATCGGCGTGATACCCGCGCTGATTATCTATAAACTGCCAATCAAGCCAATAACAAACCCTATTACATTTATTACAGCCAAGTTTGTATCAATGTTTATTTCATTAGTGGTGGTTGGATTAATTGCGGCTGCGTATTACCAAGATTACGCTTCGGTTGGACGTAATAATAGCTATCTAAAAAAGGTGATTATTCCCACTCAGTTTGTCTACAGCACTAGTCAATATGTAAAAGACACCTACTTCACGACTCCACAACCTTATAAGCAAATAGGTTTGGATGCTAAACAAAGTGACGCTACCTTAGCTCAAGCACAAACAAAACCAACACTGATGATCATGGTAGTAGGTGAAACAGCTCGCGCGCAGAATTACGAATTAAATGGCTATCACCGCAACACCAACCCTTATACCCGTGAGCTTGATATAATCTCGTTTCAAGACGTAACAGCGTGTGGCACAGCAACAGCAGTATCAGTACCTTGCATGTTTGCCAATATGACCCGAGATAATTTCAATCGCTCACAAGCGGATAACCAAGATAACCTACTTGATATTCTGCAACGTGCTAACGTTTCTCAGCTATGGAAAGAGAACGATGGTGGTGATAAATCAGTGGCGAAAAATATTACTAAGATCGAGATAGATCGTTCCCGTAAGGATGATATGTGTAATGGCTCAACTTGTTACGACATGGCGCTACTTGAAAATATCGATCAAGATATCGCAGATCTAAAAGGTAATCGCATGATCACGCTTCATTTAATCGGTAGTCACGGTCCTACTTACTATCAACGTTACCCGTCAAATAAAGCGATATTCCAACCTGATTGCCCACGTGCTGATATTGAAAACTGTAGCCAAGAGCAAATCATCAACAGCTACGATAATACGATTTTGTATACTGACTACGTGATCAGCCAAATGATCGACAAACTAAAGCAACTGGATGAGCAATATAATACCGCGCTGGTTTATATCTCAGATCATGGTGAGTCACTCGGTGAAAACGGCACGTATTTACATGGTATTCCCTATCGCTTTGCCCCTGAATACCAAACCAAAGTACCGTTAATGGTATGGATGTCACCAAGTTTTCAACAAACTAAAAATATTGACTATACGTGTTTAAAACAAGCGGCTAGAAAAACAGGTACCTACTCTCACGATAATATCTTTCATTCCATGTTGGGCGTGATGGATGTCAGTACCCAAGAATACCAAGCGCAATTAGATATTTTCAGCCAATGTCGTAATAAATTTGCAACTGAAGTTACGAAAAACAACAATTAAGTAACACGAACCAAGGAATAAGAGAAAAGAGAATCTACTAACCGATCCTCTTTTCTCTTCACTTATAGTGCTGAACAACCATCGAACTTATACATAATGAAATTATTACTAATTGAAGATCACCAAGACATAGCCAATATCATCTTCGACTTTTTTGAAATTAAAGGCTATACGCTAGATTACGCAAACAATGGTCTCCAAGGATACGAACTGGCAAAGCAACATCATTATGATTTGATCGTACTTGATGTCATGCTGCCACGTATGGACGGCTACATGGTATGTCAACAATTACGTAAAGATGGCATCGATACTCCTATACTCATGCTTACAGCCCGAGATACTCGTGAAGATACATTAGAAGGCTTCGCAACCGATGCTGATGATTATTTAATTAAGCCTTTTGATTTAGAGATCCTTGAAGCAAGGATTACCGCTTTAACCCGCCGCCGTAAAGGAAACACAGCGGCACAAATACTACAATTTGGTGATTTGTTCCTTAATCTCAAAACTCACATCGCCACCCGTGAAAACACAAAGATATCACTGAATCCTACCCAATTTACTATTTTGAAATTAATGCTATTACGAGCACCAAATATCCTAAAGAAACAAGAAGTAATGAATACCTTATGGGGCGATGATGAACCTGAAAACAATGTACTACGTAGCCACATCTATCAGCTAAGAACTCAAATAGATAAAGGCTTTAGTCATAGCTATATCAAAACAATCCCTAAGGTGGGCTACCAACTCATCAAACAGATTAAAGAAGATAATCAGAAATGAAAAAACTACGCTCTGCACGCGAAATAACGTTTTTCTATTTTGCTGTTGTCGCTATAGCAATGATCACCATCCACTTCTCCTTAGTTGAATCAACAGTGGATGAACTCGAATTATTAAATGCACAAAATGCCCTAGAGCACAAAACTGAGCAAGCAATTAATAAACTACAAAACACGCCTTCAGAATTACAATACATAACTAAAACCAGTCAAAGTTATGTTGGTTTAGCCAATGTTCCTAAACATTTTGATATTAAGGAAGATCTACCCTATAACAAAGCGGTCGAAGTTTACCAACCCAATGGATACGCAACAGACTACTTTGTAATGAAAAGCTTAATGACCGAGCGTAACGGTCATCATACCGATCTCTATACCTTTTACTTCGATGAAATTTACGAGTTTAGCGAAGATCAGATCTTTAAAGAGAATATCAAACAAGCCATTATTTCAGTCATACTATTGGTTACCACCTTGATGATTGTGATGTTAATTTCACGTCGCCTAAACCATCCTTTATCTGTTCTAACCCATCAACTGCAACATCGCTCAGCCAATGATTTAAGCCCAATCGTCCTCCCTCATGGTGTTAAAACACAAGAGTTGACCATGCTTGTTGATAGCTTAAACCAGTACCAAAATCGTATTAAGCTATCCATCGAACGGGAAAGAGCATTTAATCGATATGCAAGTCATGAACTTCGCACACCACTAATGGTAATAAAAGGTGCAACGTCTTTATTAGCGCATTCTTCAGCCCCTGAGTTTATTGAAAAACAACGTGAGCGTTTGTCTAGCGCCTGTGAGGAAATGAACGATTTCGTGACAACGTTACTTTCTCTTACCCGTGAAGAAAATCTAAATGAGCTACAAAATCGTGAATTAACCAAAGAAGAATTAGAAGAAGTAGTACAAAGTCACTTGCATCTATTAAAGAACAAGCCCGTCGAATTCCGTATTGAATTGAACCACTCTATTGACGTTAAAATTCCTAAAACCAGTTTAAAAATCCTAGTGGGAAATTTACTCAAAAACGCATTTGCTTGCACCGAAAAAGGCTCAGTGGTGATTAGTGTTACACCATCACGTATATCAATCATTGATACTGGTATTGGATCAGAAAAGAAGCCAAGAGGCGTTGAAGGATATGGATTAGGATTACTGATAGCCCGTGATATATGCCATAAATACGGTTATGAATTCGAGCTTCTGAATAACCCATACGGTGGTTGTAGTGCGCAAATTAGCATTCAGCCAGATCAGTAATTTCACTAATATACCCAAACAACTTCAAGATGCCTGATTCAGAGCGAAGTCACTGAGTTGAATTCAAGGAAGACAACGAAGCGGAATAGCGAGCTCTTTCCAAGTTGTCTGACGCAAGAAGTCGGCTCAGTGACACGCTCCCAAAGGGCGAGCGTCCTTAGCTCTCAGACTTTGTTAACTATTCTCAATGTAGAACCACTATATCTACGAATCGTTGCCGCGCCTGAGAACTAAGGTCGTCTCGCTAAACACTGCATCTTGAAGTCGCTTGGGTATATAAACATAAAGAAAGGCAGCCTCTGTATCCGACAGAGCTGCCTTTCGTCTTCATGATAGAATGTTTGCTTTATTCCAACTCAAGTTGCATCAACAGTAAATCTTCACCATCTATCACTTGAGTATGATTACTTTGGCAATGGCTACAAACCACACTACGCTCGTTATCTGTCGTTTGCTTACCACAAGCTAAACAAGAGAGTACCAGAGGCTGAATTTGCATTTCAAACGCAGCCTCACGGCAAATGCTTTCTAACTTAAAGGTTTGAAATGCCGTCTCTAACAACGCAGGTTCTACCCCGCTTAAGATACCGACTTTAATTGCAACACGAGTAACCTTAGTGGCATCGTTAGCAACGGCATGTTGCTCACATTGTTCTATCAAAGCACCAACAATGGAATACTCATGCATTAGCAAATCCTCGGCAATAGCTCACCTTGCGGTAGATCTAGATAACGACGACTCCCCCACGGACTGGTTAAAATCACACGTCCTTGATGTTCATCATTCACTTGACCAATTACCGCAGCATCACCACAGGCAGCAAACGCACTTAATACTTCTAATGCTTTTTCTGCTTGCTCTTGCGGTAATGCAATAATGAATGTGCCTTCATTTGCCAAATCAAAAGGTTCAAAGCCATAAAGCTCGCACAAACCACGCACTTCTTCACTTACAGGTACATCTTCTTCACTAACGGTAATGCCAACGTTAGATGCTTGCGCCCATTCGTTAAGTACTGCAGATAAGCCTCCACGTGTTGCATCACGCATCGCATGAATATCAAGATCTGCTTCAATCAAGGCTTCAACCGCAGTCCATAGTGTATTGCAGTCACTAACCAATTCAGATTCTAATGTTAAACCTTCACGTGCCATTAAAATCGCAGCGCCATGACGACCAATATCACGGGATACAATGATCACATCATCTTGCTTTAGGTTACGAACTGAAATGCCTTGTTTAACAATCGAGCCAACACCTGTGGTATTGATAAATAGCCCGTCAGCACAGCCTTTCGGTACAACTTTAGTATCGCCACAGACGATTTTTGCGCCTGAAATGCTTAACTCTTTTGCCATGCTATCAACAATTGTTTTTAAGTTTGCAACATCAAAGCCTTCTTCGATGATCACACTACAGCTTAAATACTGAGGTTTTGCCCCCATCATGGCTAAGTCATTTACTGTACCCGCAATGGCTAATTTCCCGATATTGCCACCAGCAAAAAATAGCGGTGAAACAGTAAAAGAGTCTGTGGTAAATGCCGTTTTACCTTCAAAGGTTAATACTGCTGCATCTTCTTCACTACGTAAAATATCGTTATCAAAGGCTTTAAAAAATAAACCTTTGATCAACTTATTCATTTCCTGACCGCCACCTCCATGACTTAACTGAATAGACTTGGTTGAAGACAGGGTTGTTAAATCAATCTCACTCATTTACACACCTCGGTAACGGAAATAGGCATTGCAGGCACCTTCAGAGCTAACCATGCAGCTACCGAGTGGTGTTTGTGGCGTACAACCACGACCAAAAACTTTACAATCTTGTGGTTTGGCTAAGCCGCGAAGAATATCGCCACATTGACAGGCTTTATGATCGTCAATGGGTGCCATGGGTAAGCAATCAGCAAAACGTACTTCTGCATCGCGATGTTTGAACGTGTTATTGAGTTTAAGTGCAGAGTTTGGAATGGGTCCTAAACCGCGCCAGCGGAAACTATCACGCACATCAAAACAGCATTTCACTGCTTGTTGAGCAACAGTATTGCCTTCTTCAGTCACAGCACGGGTGTATTGCACATCAAGCTCTGGCTCACCCGCAATTTTTTGTTTTGTTAAACGAAGGATTGACTCCATCACATCAACAGGTTCAAACCCTGCAACCACAACAGGTGTGTTGTATTTCTCAACTAACGGACGGTAAATTTTCGCCCCTTCAATCACACTCACATGTGACGGGCCAATAAACGCATTCACTTTAACCGCAGGATCAGCCATCACCGCATCAACAGCAGGTGGCACTAATACATGATTAATGTGGAAATAGAGGTTATTGATTTGACGCTGCTCGGCTTGTTCTACCAAGATGGCCGTCATTGGCGTGGAGGTTTCAAAACCAATCGCAAAGAACACCACGTCTTTATCTGGGTTTTCAGTTGCAATAGTTAAACAATCAAGCGGATCATAGATAGGTCGAATATCACAGCCTTTAGCACGGTATTGCGCCAAACTGCCTTTTGAACCGGGAACACGGATCATATCCCCAAGCGTTACCAAAATAACATTCGGTTGGCATGCCAAAGCTGCGGCATGATCAATACGCTCTTTTGGCATCACGCAAACCGGACATCCAGGACCATGTATAAAGTCGATATTATCAGGCAATAACTGCTTTAAACCGTACTTCATAATGGTATGAGTATGACCGCCACATACTTCCATCACTTTTAGCGGCTCAGGCAATTGTGGCGCTAATACTTTAATTTGCTCAGCAAGGTTAAGCACCGTATCTGCATTACGAAAGCCTTGATATAACTGTTTTAAATCAAAACTCATAATGCTAGTGGTCCAGTTTCAGCTAATAACTGACGATACATTTCAAGGCTTTCTTGGGCATCTTTCTCATCAATTTTGCTCATCACAAAACCAATGTGAATTAAAACGTAATCACCAATATTGAGTGGCTCTGTTAATAGATGACAGCTCACCGTGCGTTTAACGCCCATGGTATCAACCGTCACGCTATTATCTTGCTCATGAACCTCAACAACCTGAGAAGGAATAGATAAACACATGGTAATTACTTTCCTGCTACTTGGTTGTTATTGATCCACTCAACTAAAGGCTGGAAGCTTTCAGGTTGCTTGGTTGATAGCGTGATAACTTCAACCTCAGGGTTCAGTTTTTGTAGCTGTAATTTTGCTTCTTCAACACTGAAATCAAAGTAAGGCAGTAAGTCGCACTTAGTAATAAGAACTAAATCTGCGCGACGGAACATCACTGGGTACTTTTCGATTTTGTCATCACCTTCTGGTACAGACACCAACACAATGTTTTTATGTGTACCAACATCGTAGCTAGCAGGACAGACAAGGTTACCCACGTTCTCAACGAAACAAATGTCTAACTCATCTAAATTGATGTGGTGAAGTGCAGAATGCACCATGAATGCATCAAGGTGACAAGCAGAGCTAGTCTGGATTTGGTAAGCATTAATGCCATGTGCTTGTAGTCGGTCAGCATCACGAGAGGTTTCTAAATCCCCTTCTACCACCGCATATTTAAGTGGTGTGTACTGATGTAGATGTTCTAACAGTGTGGTTTTGCCACTACCAGGGCTACTCATCAAGTTAAATGCAGTTACATTCTTCGCATTAAAATGCGCACGGTTATGTGCCGCTTCCACGTCATTTTTATCAAGAATTTTATGAATGACAGATAATGTTTTTTTATCGTTTAATTGTGGATTAGCTTGTAATTGATGATGGTGATGATGATCACCTTGAGGCAGTGAACAACCGCAATCTTGACACATAGGAACTCCAACCTACATCGGCTTACATCAGGCTTTTGCGATACACAAAAAAGTTGTCAGCCCTGCAAAACCAAAATGGATAATGGCTATTTAACATGCAATAGCCTAAAAATTTGAGCTGAGATTATCTATGCTATAGAGGAATAATGCAATTGTATGATGATTTATTTGCGTAGAACTATGATTTACGATATTAGTAGTTAAACGGCGATGAAGCTGAGATACGAGCATTTGTCAGCTAATATTCAGACTTCATGACAATCACCTGACAAAGACTGTTTTTACACATCGTATCTTACGCTTATGCTGTATTAACAAAGAAAAGAGAAAGTAATATGCATTCTAAAACTTCAAGCTTAAAAACAAAGTTACTAAAGGCTGCTGTTCCACTAGCTCTTGCATGCGCATTTACCGCAGCACCAGCTATGGCAAAAACGGCAACAACTGTACCTGCTGCTGCGCCGCAAATCACAGCTGAACAACAACATATCGCCCAACGTATTGGTGCTATTCAGCAAGAATTAGCAGGCATTCGTAGCCAAACACTTCAAGCTCATCCTGAACTTGTAAAAGAGCTTAAGGCTTACGAAACAGCATTTAACAACAAAGTTAAAGCTATGGGTTACCAACCTGAGAAGCTAATTAAACGCGCACAAGAAATTCAGCTTGAAGCACGTAAAGAAGGTCTATCTAACGCAAAACGTACTGAGCTTGTTAAAGAGTTTGCAAGTATTCGTACTGAGCTTGCTAAACAACAACGTACTATCCTTTCTGATCCTGCGATCAGCAAACAAGATAAGCAAGTACAACAAGACGTTATTACAGCAATGAAAAAGCAAGATCCTAAAGCATCAAAGCTTCTTGCTGAATTAGATGGCTTAGTTAAGCAATTTAAGAAAAGTTAATTTTACTGATTAGCTTTAACTCAACAAAAAAAGGATAGCGATCGCTATCCTTTTTTATAAATGAACTTTCGACCTACTGTGATCGATTTGCATTAATATAAAAAAGAGTGGCTATCTAGCCACTCTTTCTTTTTATCTTAGCGTTTCTTGAATAGCTAAGCTTACAAACACATTGGTTTGTTTTGGCTTAGCATACGCATGCCTTTAACGATTTTGAACAACCAGTAAAGCACTGCTATAGCTGCAATCACACCACCAACAAATGGGATCACGTTAAGCACACTATTCATCACATCGTGAAGCATTGAGCCTTGAACCCAGTAATCAGCACCAGCAACCATACCTGTTGTTGTTGCCGCTGTTACACCCAAAACCACGAAAAATGTAAAGAACAAAAAGAAGCTACGGATAATGGAGTAATAGTGACTGTATGTAAGCTCATCAGTACCTTTATTTAATTGGTAACCAGCATAGATGATTGCCACGATACCTGAAGCCAGTAGTGTAAATGGTGTTAAGAAGCTTGCGATATAAGCAAACCAAACGCCTTTCTTATTATCTTGTGTCATAACGTTGATCCAAATCAGCAATAAGGTAATGATTTACCCCTAATTATCACAGGTATTTCACTGACTTCAAGTTTCGCTGCAAATTACGATGATCAGGATCAAAACAGCCCATTTACACTTCGCTAAAGTCTGCTATAACACCCTAAACAAACAAGTGCCCGCATATGACTATGCGGGCACTGGATAAGATTCAATCACTGTTAAATAACTTAATTACAGCTTCTCTTCTGCTGATTCAATTTCACTGCCGTCTTTAATACGACGGTGTCCTTCTTGAAGATGAACAAAATCCACTAAATCATCACCACTCACTTGGAATGCCTGACCAAAGCCTTTTACAAATAAGCCTTGCGTTGGTGCTAATCGGAACAAGCTGAAATCCTCTAGCCCACTTAGTCCTTCTACAATCTCACCAAAACGTGCTTGCAGTGCTGCAACACCTTGCTGCCAACGTTCAGAATTACGTTCAACCACACTCACATCCGCTTCAAAGGTTAAGCGTTTACGAGCATAAAGCACTTTTGATGCCGATTCGTCTTCAATCATCATCAATGATACTTGTGGGTTTTCTAATAAGTTACGTGCGTGTTTTGCAATCTGGCTAATTAGCACGTAGTAACCATCATCAAGTAAAGCAAACGGTGCATAACTTACATTCGGTTTCCCATTGGCATCAACAGTCGCTAACTGTAATGTTTGGCAGGCTTCACGGAACTCTTTAATTTCTGGGCCTAATCGGTTTTGTAAGCGTTCCTGTTTTACTTCACTCATTATTTCTTCCTCGAATTTGCTGACTTTTGTAACCTAAATCTACGCTTAGGTTTATTTCATTTGTTTTAACTGCTGGAACTTTTCAATTTGCTCAGGGAACAAGTTACGCTGCTTATCACGACCTAAGTAAACCTTAAATACGCACTCACCCGTTGCTGCAAAAAAGCCAATAAAGTAACTTTCTTGCCCCATAAATGGCTTACTGACTAATGCAATATCTGACACATTTTCTAGGCGAAGATGTCCGTGAAGCTCACCCTCTTTACCCATTAAATTATAATAACCACGGGCTTCTTTCCCTTTAGGAAAGCTGGCTTTAACCTCAAAAATCGATCCCATTGAATGCACGATAGTGGTGACGGGACCCCATGATGGCAATGCTTCTAAAATAGTTTTAGCTAGACTTCCCGGTAATAATTGCACCATGTCATCAGGGTAAGACAAGACGATTTCACCTTCAGTAACACCTAAATCTTCAGAAATAGATACCGCATGAAGTTTCGGGTTTTCTGTCAGTAGTGCTGCAACGCGAGTTTTTAACTCTTCTCGTGTGTATTTATCAAACACCTTCATTTTCCTTATTTGTCAGTGCGTTCTATGCTGCTTGCATTGTTGAATCATTAACTTTATTAATCACTTTAATCATGGCTTGCGCTAGAGTGACAGCCCAAAACTGTCCTGCTAATGTCAACGTGACATATTGGTGTTGCTCTGTTGTATTTAAAGTAACAAAACCATGCTGTTGCCACGCTTTAAATAATGGCAAACAGTAATCGAACACATTCCAACCCGCTTGCTGCTCTAATTCAATTTTAGACACAACCCCACGATCAAAAGCACATTTGATCGCCATGGTAGTCGCAGCATTAACGGGTTGCTTTATCATCATCGCCACAGGCATTGAGCCCTGCTTAATAGCTGCTAAATAACCATCAAGAGTGCGATGCTGCATTACGCCATAGCCACCAATATTGCCGCCCGCTCCTGCGCCTAATGGCAAAACCTCTGCGGTTGTTTTCGCTAGGCTGTTGTATAAGCTGCGTTCTCGATTGTCTCTTGCCCAATGGTTGACGCTTAAACGATTAAAATGATGTGCATCCATCGCAGCAACACCCGTTTCAAACATCGATGCTTTTATCGCAGTGCCAGCAGGTTGTGGTAATCGGCCTTTCTCAACCAAATCCGCCATTGGTGTGCCATTCATTTCGACTAGTTGGTATAAATCAACACCATGAGCCCCTGTTGCAAAAAAGTCGGATAAATCCTGCTGCCATATCGTCAAATCTTGATATGGCAAGCCATAGAGCAAATCAATCACAATGGGGGCTTGATCATATTGTGCTAAACGCTGAACACGAGATAACACCACCTCACGATCATCTAACCGCTTTGCTTTACGTCGTACTTGAGTATCAAAGCTCTGCACACCAAATGAAAATCGGTTAAAGCCGCCTTCTAACGCAGATTCAAACATTTCATCGTCAAAACGATTGATCCGACCTTCAAGGGTTAACTCACAATCCGTAGTTAACGGAAAATGCTGGCGTATCATCTTGCCTAGTTGTTCAATTTGCTTAGCTGATAAATCTGTCGGTGTTCCCCCACCAATATAAACCGCTTGAAAAGGAGCTGCTTGCGTCCAAGGCTGTTTTGCCTTTTCTACCAGCTCAATCATTAAAGCGGCAAAGTAATCGTCCACCAGCTGTTTGCTCGATGCATATTGGAAAAAGTTACAATACGTACAGCGCACACGACAAAATGGGATATGCACATATAAACAACGTATTGCTATGCCACTTATCGTGGATTCGCTACGTGATTCACTCTTCCCTTGCAACAAGGCTGCCATCAAGGATTGATGCTCATCAGGCTTTATCGGTTGAGAATGACCACCAGCATGCGCCGATGTTTTCTTCACAAAGCCAAAACGCAAAGGATCTGGCGTATTTTCACCGATAACATCCGTGGTTAATTGTTCCTCTGGGACTGACATCCCCTTTCCTAACGTCGAACTTTCATGGGTTTTACGCATAACTATTGGCTAATCGCCCCTCGGTTGCCCTGTGCTTATTATTAATACAAGTCACAAGGTAGAGCCCTCATAGGTTGGCATGCTATGCACAGGCTCAAGAGCAAATGTATTAGCTGTTTACTTTCAATCTTGTTGCTTTTCGCAATCTAAGCGAATGATCTTGTTTAAAAATCATCCACATAATTTTTTGTTTTAATTATCATATTGAGCATTAAATAATATTGCAAATGATAATTGATATTATTCGCATTTCATGGATAATAAATTCAAAGAGTGCTGCACTAAGTACACCAGCACCTAAATAATTAAGCTAATTCATTGAATAAACGGACTTACATCACGATGCAAATTATCACTTCCGATCAATACCTAATCATGGCTATCAGCAAATAAGGTTGTTGTTGTGAATTTAAAACGCTACGCCATTGCAGGCAGTGCTTCCATTTTGTTCCATAGCCTTCTTGTCTCTGCAATGCCTGACAAAAAAATCATCACAGTGCCAGTTTCTGAGCCTGCTAGCGTAAGTGTGAATCTGGTTTCTTTACCTATCGCCAAACCAGAACCTGTTATTCAGCCTGTCGTTGAAACGCCTGTTGAACCGATAAAGCCTGTCGCAAAAACGATGACGCCAGCGCCAAAAACAGAGATGAAAAAGCTGGTTCAGAAAACCAAGCCAGTAACAAAACCAAAAGCTGAACCTAAGAAGAAAGCTGTTCCTAAAAAACCAGCACAGCCGACACCTAAAAAAACAGTGACTAAAAAAGCTGACGTTAAAAAGCCCGTTCAGAACAAAACGGTAAAGAAAGCACAACCAACGAAACCTATTACTACCAGTAAAAAATTTACGTTAGATAAACCCAATAATAAGCCAGCCATCAAATCAGTGGTTGAGGTCAATAAAAAGACCAAAAACCAGCAAGCAACACTGGGTTCCAGCGAGCCGCAGTTGGTCTCAAAACCGACATTTGCAACTAGACCTTCCCCTGTCAGCTATCCACGTTTGGCTAAGCGTCGAGGTATTGAAGGCACTGTTTTAGTGGAAGTGTTAATTGGTAAAGACGGCAAACAACTAAAACAGAAATTAGCCAAATCATCCGGTGCTAGCGTGCTTGATAAAGCAGCACTGAAAGCAATCAAACTGTGGCGCTTTTCTCCGCACATTATTGACGGAAAAGCTATCGCCCACCGTGTACAAATTCCTGTTCGTTTCAAATTGGATTAAATCATGAGCTTTTTAGACAACCTGACCCAACAACTTGGCCTGATGGCATGGCCTCTCATTATCTGCTCTGTGCTCACAGTAATGATCCTTGTGGAGCGTTTAGTTCAAGTTTTGCTTTGCACTGGTGTTGGCAAAACTAAGGTAAACGCTATTCTTGCTAAACAGAATCGTCACGATGATTGTGCTCTAGATAAACTGACTGAAGAGTTAAAACAGCAACGCCCTCTACTTTATAAAGGCATTGCTATGTTGATTGCTCACCGCCATTTCACCAAACCTCTACGTGAAGATGCAGCTGCTATTTGGCTTATACAAAAACGTACTGAACTGCGTTCAGGCTTACGTTTGCTTAGCTTAATTGGTGTAATCAGCCCGCTATTAGGTTTGCTTGGCACCGTTTTAGGGCTAATTGAAATGTTCAGTGGCATTTCACAATCGACAGGTTCAGTAACACCTAGCGATTTAGCCGATGGCTTAGGCTTAGCCATGCGAACAACAGCAGCAGGCTTATTGATTGCCCTACCGGCTATTACAGGTGCACAGCTTTTAGGTTTATGGGCAGATAACGTAACAGCCAAATTAGAACACTGTTTGAATCGCTGTAACTTATGGCTTGAGGGCATGAATATCGAAGTGGAAAACGGCAAAACAACCGCTTGTGATACTTGTGAACAAAACCCAGCGGTTAACGGTAAAGCATTATGATCAGAGCTAATAGCAGCATAACTCAATCTGATGATATGGCCCCAGATCTGACACCTTTACTCGATATTATCTTTATTGTGATGGTGTTTTTACTGCTTACCGCTACGGTAAAAATTAAGTCTTTGGATGTCGATTTACCGCAAACTGCCACTAAGACATTACAAACCACACAGGCCGATCCTATCACCATCAATCTCGTTGCTAATGCGCCACATTGGGCGCTTCAGGGCGAAAAAGTCAATGACTGGGACAGCTTTAAGCAATCCCTGTTACAAGAAGTAAAAGCCAGCCCCAATAAGCCTGTTGTGATCGGGGCTGATAAAACAGCCTCTGTTGAACAGATGCTTAAACTGCTCGCTTTCTTACAAGAAAACAATATCAAAGCAACTCAGCTACTTATGGAAGAATCATCATCATGAAACGACGCACACTTTTAAAAACATCTTTGCTGACGATCACATTAGGATTGAGTAGCTTTTCATACGCCAATGCAGATACCAACACAAAAAAATCATCAGTGCTGGCGCATCAATTACACAAATCATTAACGCTTTAAACGCGCAAGATCAGATAGTAGCCGTAGATCTCACCAGTAAAGCACTCGTTGATAAATCTGTGCCTAAAGTAGGCTACCACCGCCAACTATCTGCTGAAAACTTGATGTCATTATCGCCAACAAACGTCATTGGTTCAGATGAGATGGGGCCACAAAGCACATTAGATTTACTCAAGCAATCAGGCGTTAGTGTGGATGTCGTAAACTCAGGTGAAACCGTCAAAGATTTACTGCAACGTATCGATCAAATCGCCTCATTGACTCACCATCAACAGCGTGCAGAGGTATTAAAAGAAAAGCTCAGTAAACAACTAAACGAGATTAAACAAGCCACTGCTAACATCAAAACCGCTAAAAAAGTGCTGTTTTTGATGATCCATGATGGTCGACCAATCAATGTCGCAGGCAGTAACACCACTGCAGATAGCATTATCTCGTTAGCAGGTGCCGTGAATCCTGCAGCTGAATCAGTCAGCAATTACAAACCGATTTCTGCCGAAGCAATTGTGACTATGCAGCCAGATATCATTCTTTTAAGCACTCGTACTGCAAGTAAGATCAAAAGTATGAAAGATCTGGTTAAGCAAATGCCGCTCATTGCTGCAACACCAGCGGCTACCAATAACGCCTTATTAACCATTAACGGTACAGCGTTAATTGGTGGTTTAGGGTTAGAAAGCGTGAATGAAGCATTAAGACTTAATCAAGTTATTTACCCTTAATCATCTATCTCAAAATAACGTCATATTCGATTAGTGCCTCATGTTTTAAGGTTGTTTTTTCATGTACGCAAAACGATTTTCAGCCCAACATATTTATATTTTAAGCATTGGCTTACTGGTGTTAGCAGGGCTTTCTTCTATTGTGATTGGCCCAATGGCAATCAGTTATAAACAAAGTCTACTTGCGCTAATACCTGGTGATCATCAGCTGGCGCAACATGTCAGCTTAGTGATCCATCAAATACGTTTACCTCGCACCCTACTCTGTTTTGCCATTGGTGCGATTCTGGCGATTTGCGGCAGCGTACTGCAAGGGCTATTTCGTAATCCTCTTGCTGACCCCGGTATTATTGGTATTACAGGCGGTGCAGGATTAGGTGCTGCATTAGCCATTGTGTTATTCGCTCCACTTACCAGCACTTTCCCGCAATTACTTAACTTTGCCATTGTTCCTGTGTTTGCGTTTATTGGTGGTGCAATTAGCACAGTTATGGTTTACCGCTTAGGCACAGATAAAAACGGCACATCAGTGATGATCATGCTACTAGCTGGGGTTGCGATTACCGCAATTTCAGCAGCAGGATTAGGCTTACTTAACTATGTTGCTGATGATGAGGCACTGCGTGATTTATCACTGTGGTCAATGGGCTCACTGGCTGGCGCTACGTGGTCTGGGATCCTTCTTGCCTACTGTACTTTAGCGTTACTATTTAGCTACTGTTATCGCCATTGTAATAACTTGAATGCGTTCTTATTAGGTGAAGCAGAAGCCAGACACATGGGCGTCAATACTCAGCACTTAAAACGTAATCTTATTATTGTCTGTGCGGCTGGTGTTGGCATTACCGTGTCTATTTGTGGCCCTATCGGATTTATCGGCTTAGTCATCCCTCATGTCGGACGTATGCTGACAGGTCCAAATCATAAAACTTTATTGCCTATTTCAGCCCTATTAGGCGGCTTAATTTTATTAGTTGCAGATATGATCGCCCGTAGCGCTTTTTCACCACAAGAATTACCCGTTGGCATTATCACCGCTATTTTAGGTGCGCCTTTCTTTATCTATTTACTTAGCGCTCAAAAGAGGCACATTTCATGACAGCAACTGCCATTGATATTGATTTACTTAGTTCGACAGAAAACAGTTCTCAAAATAACACTTCTCTAAATACAACCAGCGTTATTCAAGCAAGAAACCTCAAACTTCGTTACGGCAATAAAATCTTATTAGATGATCTAGATTTAGATATTCATTCAGGCGAAGTCACTGCCCTTTTAGGCCCCAATGGCGCAGGGAAAAGTACCTTATTAAAAGTACTCTGTGGCGAAGTAACACCTGAATCTGGAGACGTCTCTTTTTTCGGGCAACCATTATCATCATGGGACAGAGCTACACTGGCTAAACATTTAGGCATACTGCCGCAACACAGTGCACTTTCTTTTGCGTTTACAGCAAAAGAAGTGGTGGAGTTAGGCGCAATCCCGTTACAACTAACGTCACCACAGCTTAAGTCTGTGACACAGATGATAATGGATTATGTGGATGTCGAAAACCTTGCAGATAGGCTTTACCCGACGCTTTCTGGCGGTGAAAAACAACGAATCCATTTAGCTCGGGTATTAACCCAATTAAGCCAAGCTGGTGAGCACTGTATTTTAATGCTGGATGAACCAACATCAGCCCTTGATCTAGCACATCAACATCACACCTTACAAATAGCGAAGAACATGGCAATGCAAGGTGCTGCGGTTATTGTGGTATTACATGATTTAAACCTTGCAGCGCAATACACAGATCGGATGATTTTCTTAAATGATGGGCAAATAAAAGCGGATGGTACACCGTCACAAGTACTCACTGCTGAAGTCGTAGAATCACTGTATGGTTGGCCTGTTACTGTGCATACCCACCCTATAGAAAACTACCCTTATATTTTGTCAGCAAATCATCCTATTCTTTAATGACCAGTCAGTTATTAATACTGTAAGGATGCGATAAAAATCGGATTAAGCGTGACAACGACCTGCATTTTTATAACTTATCATCAATAATTTCACTCAAGATGAACAGAAAGATTGCACAACGCAAAACACACAGTAAAATGTGAGCGCAAGCGATTACACATGTAAAAGTTGTAATAAAGATTTCGATACACTGATGCCGCATTTATTGCGGCTTTAGTTGTTTATAAGCGGTGCTCTATAAAAACGGTGCCAAATTGAATAATTAAGTAGTTAATAATTAAAGAATTTCATATCTACTAGTCTCTCAACTAGCCATCTACTACGTAATTAATCAATTGGGTACCACAACCTTTTGTCAGATCTCTATCTGACCATAATTAGAAGAATAAATATGGCAACCATTAAAGACGTTGCACGTATGGCAGGTGTATCAACCACAACTGTGTCACACGTGATCAATAAAACACGCTTTGTTGCAGAAGCAACACAGAAAAAAGTGCTGGCTGCGGTAGATGAGCTTAACTACGCACCAAGTGCTGTAGCGCGAAGCTTAAAATGTAATACAACTCGTACCATTGGTATGTTGGTAACAAAATCAACCAACCCATTTTTTGCTGAAGTTGTACATGGCGTTGAAGAGTATTGTTACGGCGCAGGTTACACCCTGATCCTATGTAACACTGAAGGCAATCTTGAAAAACAACGTGATTACCTACGCATGCTGGCAGAAAAGCGTGTTGATGGCCTACTGGTAATGTGTAGCGATCTTGATCAAAAGCTACTTGAACTACTAGAGCGTCAAAACGATCTGCCAATGGTTATCATGGACTGGGGCCCAGATAAGCCACATACAGACAATATTCAAGATAACGCTGAAACTGGCGGCTATATTGCGACTAAACACTTTATCGATAACGGCCATAAGAAAATTGGCTGTCTATCAGGTCAAGGTGATAAGTCTACTTGTCATGAGCGCCTAAAAGGTTTCCGTAAAGCAATGGCCGAAGCAGACTTAAGCGTTAATGAAGATTGGCTACTTGAAGGTGACTTCGAGTGTGAATCAGCGGTTGAAGCGGCGAAAAAGTTCATTGCAATGAAAGAGCGCCCTACTGCTATCTTCTGTTTCAACGACATCATGGCAATGGCAATGATCAGTACCTTTGAGCAAGCAGGCCTACGTATTCCTGATGATATCTCTATCATTGGTTACGACAACATTGACCTTGCACCGTACTTTGCACCGCCACTAACAACAATCCACCAGCCTAAGCGTCGTTTAGGTAAAACTGCAGTGGAAATTTTGCTAGATCGTGTTAAAGACAAGAATCACGCTCGTCAAACTTTTGAAATGACACCAGAGCTTGTTGCGAGAAAGTCGGTTAAAGATCTCAACTAACGAGATTGACCTTGGTAAGTTTAGAAAAAGCCGATAAGTTTAACTTGTTGGCTTTTTTTTACTTTTTTAAAAAAGATTTATGCTCACCATAAGATAAGAACAATTACCTGAAGCAATATCACACTTTTGAGAGCTTGGATTTAATATTAAAACTAATATTTAATATAACTTTATATAGTCACGAACAGGCAAATTAATTGAAAGATTAAGACGCAAAACTTCCGGCCTAAAAATTAATTTTTTAATTCATGGTAGCGGAGTTACCGAAGGATTATAATTAGGCCGCCAATATAATGACATTTATTTTAACAATATATTGACAAGCCTAATGTGAAGATTAATTAATCTAATTCCTCGCTCTTGATGTTTAGGTGACACTCATATTTTTTTCACCGAGTAGAAGCATGGATAAACCAATATTAAAAGATTCATTAAAATTATTTGACCATTTTGGATCTGTAAAATCACGGTCGATGTTTGGCGGTTTTGGCATTTTTGCTGGTGATACAATGTTTGCATTAGTTGTGAATGATAAACTTCATTTACGAGCAAACGCTGAAACCGAAAAGGAATTCAAACAAGCTGGCTTGGAGCCTTACGTTTACAAAAAACGTGGGTTCCCTGTTGTAACCAAGCACTACGCAATACCAGATAACTGGTGGGACGAACCTGAAAAGATCGTTGCACAAGGTAGGTATTCCTTGGAAGCCGCAGAAAAAGACAAGCAAGAAAAGGAGAGTTGTGTACCTGACCGTATAAAGGACTTACCAAACCTACGGTTATCAAATGAAAGAATGCTTAAAAAAGCAGGCATAGAGACTATCGAACAACTTCAAGCAGCTGGTGCATTAGGTGCATATCAAGCGCTACAAAAAGCGCAAAACAGTCCGCTTAGTCTTGAATTGCTATGGGCGCTTGAGGGTGCAATTAGTGGACAGCATTGGTCTGTTATTCCTGAGCAACGTCGAAACGAATTATTATCTGCCCTATCCTAAGAAATACATTCTTCGACAATTCGCCTTCACTTAGAAATAAAAGATGTTCATTCTTTTATTTCTAAGTATACCTGTTAAAAATATATTCTAAATAAATCCCTTCACTCTGCTCTATTTTATATCTTTTAATACATAAACCTCTTAATGCGTAATTGCCAAATATTGCAACTAAAAGTATTTAATAACTTCTTGTTTTATATCAATGCTAAAACATAAATATTTAAAATTGTTTTTTATAACGTCAATTATTTAACGCTTTATTAATTTCAGCTCTCATTTATCGTTATTTATAAATAACCAGTGTTTTTTATTTCTCTCACCATTGGTTTTATTTTCACCAACTGATTGTAGAAAAAGCCATAATTCTTAGTAAATGAAATACAATACGGGTAGTTCAGGTCTATACCCAAATAACTTCAAAATGCAGTGTTCAGCGAGACGACCTTAGTTCTCAGGCGCGGCAACGATTTGTAGATATAGTAGTTCTACATTTAGAATCGTTAACAAAGTCTGGGAGCTAAGGACGCTCGCCCTTTGGGAGCGTGTCACTGAGCCGACTTCTTGCGTCAGACAACTTGGAAAGAGCTCGCAATTCCGCTTCGTTGTCTTCCTTGAATTCAACTCAGTGACCTCGCTCTGAATCAGGCATATTGAAGTCACTTGGGTATACATATATTCATATCTTGCCTTTACGCAGGATCTTTACCCTAACTCTTGAGTATCTTTTTAAGGAATGGCTGTGCGCATCTCAATCAAGAAAATCGATTCACTTTGGGTAAAACCATTGTTATGGCTACAAGCTCGTCATTATGGGCAAGTGCTTAATCCAGCCAAGCTATGGGGTCGTAAGCCTGTGCTGTTTTGGTTAGTCGCGGGATTCTTTGGTTTTCTGGATCGCAAAAAGTCCCCTATCCAAGATGTGATGCGTTCGCTTATTTGTGTTCGTGTATCGCAACTTAATGATTGTGCTTTCTGTGTCGATGCTAATGGCATGAAATTGGCGGAGCGTTGCGATTCTGAAGAAAAAATCAAAGCGCTGGCAAACTGGCAGCATTCTGATTTGTTTACACAGCAAGAACGCGCTGTGCTTGCCTACACGGAAGCAATGACCATTACAGGTCAACGTGTTACTGATGAGATGCTTCATGCCCTCCAGCAGTGGTACAGCAGCGATGACATCATAGAGATCACCGCATTAGTCAGCTTCCAAAACCTATCAGCTAAATTTAACACCGCATTGGATGTGCCAGAGCAAGGTTTCTGCACCCTGCCTATTAAACCGAATAATACTGCGGTTAGCCAAGAGCAAGACAAACCAAAAGCTGATACTCAGCAAACTAAATAAGGTGAGATACATGGATAAGAAAAAGCTCGCTTTACTCATCGTGATTGTCAGTCTAATTGCAAGCTGGATCCATTTCGATCTAGGGCAATACCTCACGCTTGATTTTATCAAGCAAGAGCAATCAGCCCTGCAAGCGAAAATTCAAAGCCAACCGATCGTGGCTTATGTGTCGTACTTTGCGATTTATGTTCTTGCAACTGCCTTATCCTTACCGGGTGCTGCTATTTTAACCTTGCTTGCTGCTGCCATCTTTGGTTTCTGGCCGAGCCTGATCATTGTTTCGTTTGCCAGCACCATTGGCGCAACATTGGCGTTTCTTTCAAGTCGATTTATTTTACGTGACTGGGTACAACAACGTTTTGGCTATCGCTTAAAAACTATTAATCAAGGTATCGAGCAAGAAGGCGAATTTTACTTGCTAACTTTACGCTTGATCCCTGTTTTCCCGTTTTTCCTGATCAACTTATTGATGGGCTTAACACCAATCAAAACACGTACCTTTTATCTGATCAGCCAATTGGGAATGCTGCCTGCCACAGCTATTTTCATTAATGCCGGAACCCAGCTCAGCAACATTGAATCACTGCGTGGGATTGTTTCTACGCCTGTATTACTATCGTTAGCTCTTCTGGGAACGTTCCCACTCATTGCCAAGTTCATCGTCAACGCGATAAAGCGACAAAAAGTTTACCAAGGCTTTCAGAAACCTCGTTCATTTGATCAAAACCTTGTCGTTATTGGTGCAGGTGCTGGCGGTTTGGTTAGTTCATATATTGCAGCCGCAGTAAAAGCCGAAGTGACCTTGATTGAACGTCATAAAATGGGTGGCGATTGCTTAAATACAGGCTGTGTTCCCTCTAAAGCTTTAATTCGTGCCGCCCACAGTTCACATGAAATCCAGCAAGCAAAACAGTTAGGCATTAACGCCAACATTGAAGCTATCGATTTCAAAGCCGTCAGGCAACGAGTACATCAAGTTATCGCTGATATCGAACCGCATGACTCTATTGAGCGATACACCAAGTTAGGCGTGAACTGTATTCAAGGTGATGCCACCATTGTTTCTCCTTGGCAAGTGAAAGTGAACGATAAGATCATCACGACACGTAACATCATTATTGCCACAGGTGCTTCGCCGCTATTGCCAAACATTACAGGTTTAAAAGCAGTTAATCCGCTAACTTCCGATACCTTATGGCAACTAGAACAACAGCCACAAAAACTGCTTATTCTGGGTGGTGGTCCTATCGGTTGCGAATTAGCACAAGCGTTCAATCGTTTAGGTACGTCTGTCACCTTGGTTGAAATGGCTGAACAAGTGCTCAATCGTGAAGATAACGATGCTGCTAGCGTCATTCGAAACAAACTCACTGACGAAGGCGTAAACGTATTACTTCAGCACAAAGCCGTAAGCTTTAAAGCAACCAGCAATGGTTATCATCTCGTACAGTTGAATGATCTTGCTAATAACCAAACAGTTGAAGTGGAGTTTGATCAGGTCATTGTCGCCCTTGGTCGTGTTGCCAATACCCAAGGTTTTGGTTTAGAGACTTTAAACATTGAAACCACCCCAAAAGGAACAATCAAAGTTAACGACTATCTACAAACCCAATACCCAAATATTTATGCAGTCGGTGATGTAGCAGGTCCTTTCCAACTGACGCATGCTGCAGCACACCAAGCATGGTATGCCTCTGTTAACAGCTTATTTGGTGCGATTAAGAAATTTAAAACCGATTACTCTGTGTTGCCAGCTGTTACCTATACCTCTCCAGAGTTGGCTCGAGTGGGATTAAACGAGAAAGAGGCACAAGCCCAAGGTATCGAATACAAAATCTATACTTATGATATTGCGGATTTAGATCGTGCGATCACTGACAATACCAATGAAGGTTTCATCAAAGTGCTGACACCGCCTAATAGCGACAAAATTTTAGGTGTAACCATTGTTGGTCATCATGGTGGTGAACTATTGGCGGAATTTACGTTAGCCATGCGTCACAAGTTGGGATTGAACAAAATTTTATCGACAATCCATCCCTACCCAACCATGAGTGAAGCCGCGAAATATACTGCTGGGGTGTGGAAGCAACATAACGCCCCGCAAAAGCTTTTATCTTTAGTACAGCGTTACCACCAATGGATGCGTAAACAGTAAAGGAATACACATGAAAACCACAACTATGCCACTGCTTAGAAAACTATCCCAAGGTGTCACTTTATCCGTTGCCTTGTCAATTACACTGTCAGCTTCTATGTCTGCGTCAGCAACTGAGCCAACAGTAGCTGCGACCCTCAATCATGGCAACAAGTGCTTGATAAGGCTAAAGGTCAAACCGTTTACTTTAACGCTTGGGGTGGCAGCCAAGAGATCAACGAATACCTCAAGTGGGCAGATAGACAACTGCAGCAACAATACGGTGTCACGTTAAAGCAAGTCAAAGTCACTGACATTGCCGAAACTACACAGCGTTTGCTGGCAGAAAAAGCCGCTAATAAAAACCAAGACGGTAGCGTTGATATGGTTTGGATCAACGGTGAAAATTTCCGCTCTATGAAACAACATCACCTGTTGTATGGTCCATTTACTCAACGTTTACCTAACTGGAAATACGTTGATACATCATTACCGATAGATAAAGACTTCACCGTACCAACAGACGGTTATGAAGCGCCTTGGGGCGTGGGGCAGCTAGTGTTTATTTACGACACGACTAAGCTAAAGCAACCACCACAAAGCTTTCAACAGCTATTGGCATTAGCACAACAAAACCCAGGGAAAATTAGTTATCCTCGCCCACCAGAGTTTCACGGCAGTAGCTTTTTAAAAGCGGCCTTGCTTGAACTCACAACAGATAAACAAGCGTTATACCAACCCTTGTCGTTACCTGCTGAAAAAGCCTTGTTTGATAAAGTCACCGCACCACTTTGGCATTATTTAGATCAGCTTAATAAAGTCGCATGGCGAGGTGGTAAGCAATTCCCAGCAGGTACAGCAGAAACGGTTCAATTATTAGATGATCAACAGCTGTTATTAGCGATCACCTTTAATCCCAACGCCGCCCTAGCAGCCATTGAAAACGGCAACTTAACTGACACCGCAAAGACTTATGCTTTTAAAGCTGGTGCATTAACTAATGTTCACTTTTTAGCTATCCCTTGGAATGCAACAGCAAAAGAAGGGGCATTAGTGGCGATTAACTTTTTAATGAGCCCAGAAGCACAAACTCGTAAGGCAGATACAAAAATATGGGGTGATCCAACCATATTAAAACCACAAGCATTTAAAACCTTGTCAGAGCCATATAAGAGCCAATCGTTTCAGCTTTACCCTGCTATTGCCGAGCCAAACCCTACATGGTTAACAGCAATTGAGATCGAATGGCAAAAGCGTTACGGTCATTAATCGACACTTTCATTCACAATGAATACCCTTTGCCCCGTCAGATGATGGGGCAAATTTTTTGAAGTGCTTTTTGAAATCTTTTTTGAAACACTTTTAGAAACGTCTAGCGCATCCATTCATGGTGAAGCTGCTCACTATCACCTAGGTAGTCAAGTAACCAACTTACCGCAGGGCTCATACTTTCCGTATTCCAGGCTAAACAACACGGGCTCATCGACGGCTTTACTGCTAATTCCTTTTCAACAAGCTTGCCTGATTCAATTTTACTGATAGCCATGTGGCTCGGCACAACCGTAATACCCAATCCAGCTTCTAAACACTGAAAAGCACTGTACCAACTTGGCACCATAATGCGACGTTGGTTATCCATCAGCCAAGTGGTACGTTTTGGCAAAGTGCGTGAAGTATCTTCTAAGCAAATTGCAGGATATTGAGCTAGCTCATGGGACTCAATAGGATGATCAACAGCTACTAATGGATGATCAGGCGCTACCACAAACTTCCACGTTAAAACGCCCATATCACGATAATCAAAACTACCACCAATAGGCACTGCCGCAGTTGCACCAATGGCGATATCAGCACGACCATCAGCTAAGGCATCCCATACGCCATTAAACACTTCCATGGTTAAGTGCAGCTCAACATCTGGAAAATGCAGATAGAAATCACGCACTAAGGTATTCACTCGACTTTGGCGAACCACAGTATCAAGTGCCACCGAAACATTTTCAGACCACCCATTCGCGACCCGTTGAGTTTGGTATTTGATGGTATCCATTTGTTTGATCAGCTTGCGTGCTTCTTCAACAAAATACTCACCTGCTGGCGTTAATTTCACCTGCCTGTGTAATCGAACAAATAATTCGACAGCTAATCGCTCTTCTATTAACCGAACTGTATAACTTATCGCACTGGGCACTTTGTGCAATTCTTCCGCTGCCGCTGAAAAGCTGCCACGACGGGCGACAACGTCGATAACTTGGAGATCATTGTATGAAAACATATCAAATCAAATTTTTTGAAAGCAATGTTGAAATATTAGCGTTTCACAGCGATGAAAACCAGCATTACACTATCACTATGTCTTATAGATATAGTTACTATAAAAATGAAAAAAGAACTCGCTAAACCATCAAAAATCACCCTATTCTGGTTCGCATGCCTAAGTATGCTGGGCTTTTTAGCTACAGATATGTACTTACCTGCGTTTGAAACAATCCGTGCCGACTTTGCTACATCACAATCTCTTATCGGCCTATCGTTGAGTGTTTTCTTACTGGGTATGGCATTAGGCCAACTGGTTTACGGTCCACTGTCTGATCGTATTGGTCGTATCAAAGTATTGGTTGGTGGTATCGCGCTATTCAGCGTGGCTTCTATCGCATGTTCATTTGCACCTAACATCGAAGTGTTCCTACTTGCGCGTTTTGCTCAAGCATTAGGTGCATGTAGTGCAACAGTGATTTGGCAAGCGGTGGTTGTTGACCGTTACGAAGGCAAAACATCTGAGCGTGTGTTCGCAACCATCATGCCTTTAGTTGCGTTATCGCCTGCATTAGCACCATTACTTGGCGCATTGTTAGAGCATAACCTAGGCTGGCGCAGCATCTTCATCGCACTTGTAGCATTTGGTGTTGTACTTGCAATGCTAACGCTGAAAGAAAAAGAAAGCGCAGCATTAGATAAAGAACAAGAAAGCGTGACGGTTCAGCTACGTAAAGACTACAGTCAAATCCTACGCTCTAAAAAGTTCTGGGGTAACATGGTGATTTTCGCAGCGTGTTCTGCGGCATTCTTTGCTTACCTAACAGGTTCACCATTTGTTATGTCAGCAATGGGTTACTCAGGTGCAGACATCGGTTTAAGCTACGCACCACAAACCGTTGCATTCATCGTTGGTGGTTACGGTTGTCGTACGCTACTTAATCGTTACTCTGGTAAGCAGCTTCTACCTTGGATTTTAGCGCTATTCTTTGCAAGCGTAGCAGTCATGTTTGTTATCTCGGTAACAACTACAGTAACAACAATCTGGCCTATCCTGATCCCATTCTGCTTCCTAGCAGTGGCAAACGGTGCGATTTACCCGATTGTTATTAGCGCAGCACTGTCTGACTTTAAAAACTGTAGCGCAACCGCTGCTGGTCTACTTAACTTCATGCAAACTATGGTATGTTTTGCGGCAAGTGGTCTAGTTTCAGCATTTGCTGTACACGGTCTACTAACAGTAACAACTGGCATGTTCATTACTGGCTTTATCGCACTATTTGGTTTCTCTCTAGTGGTTAAAGCACGTAAAGAAGAAGCACAAGACGCTGAACTACAAACAGCGTAATGCATAGCAATACGTAATATAAATTCTAAGGGGAGCTGATCATCAGCTCCCCTTTTTGTTTTCTAGCTGTGATATTTGAACCAGCTCGCAAAACACTATCCACATCATGATACTTCATAATAAAACTGACGATGAATACAAAGAATCACTAACCCGCCATTGCATCAAACAAGAATCCTAATTAGTACGTTGAACTATCACTCAATTAAGGACTTGCTAATGCTAGATACGTACCTGTCTTACTTTAAAATTTTGCTAACAGACTTCGTGAAATACTACCTAGCGACGGTACTTGTTCTTGGCATCAAAGGTGAACTATTCAATATCGGCTTGCGTGTTTGGTCAGACAACCAAATGTCATTTTATGAGGATGGTTTGTGGCAAATAACGTTGATCTTATCATTCTTAATTACTTGCTGTGTGATGGTACATAAGTATGCGCCTGAGTAGCTGTGTTATATAAAGTTTCTTTAATCTTAAATCCGCACAAATAAGCCGCTAAATTGTTAGCGCCCTATTTCTATCGTATCGCATTTCTATTTTTAAAATTATCGCTATTAACATCAAAAATTAAACTTTATATCAATCAATTACGTACTAGCTTTGATGTGTAAATGGAGAGTAATTGATGACAAACACACAAGAGTCACTATCACGTATCATAGAGATGGCTTGGGAAGATAGAACCCCTTTTGAGGCGATTGCAATACAATATGGTCTAAATGAGCAAGGTGTGATCAAGTTAATGCGGCAACACCTTAAACCAAGCAGCTTTAAATTGTGGCGAAAACGCGTATCAGGAAGGAAAACTAAACATTTGAAGTTACGCTCTCCCGATGTAAACCGGGGATATTGCCCGACGCAGTATAAACAGCGTTAACCAATTAGGGCTATAAGCAAGCCCTTTTCTACCTTTGCTAAAAGCATCTTTAGAATGCAGTTATTCATGATATTTCACTCATATCGTTAACAATCAAACAATTTAAAAGCTTGTCTTCCAATGTATCATCTATTGTTTCAGCGATAATTTCGACACGGCTTTCCGTACACTCATCAAGCTCAACTTCCGTTAGTCCATCGGCTGTTTTGTTATAACCAAAGATGCCGTCAAACGTGATAAAGACCGCTTTCATGCGCTCAACATGCAGCATTTGAAATAGAATTTGTAACGATTGACGATTAAAGACTTTATTAGCAGCAAAGCGCCAACCAATACTTTTAAAATCTTCACCTTGATTGGTCGCTTTAATAACGCCACTTTCAGGCATAAGAGCTTCGGATAATCCATCTTTAGATGTTCGCTGCTTATTACGGTGAAGATAAGATGGCTGTAATACATCTATATGAGTTTCACCATCGAACTCATCAAATGGGATCACGCCGTGCTTAGCAAAAATCACTTTTGTTTCCGGACTAGCAACTGGTGCCACAAAAGCTTTTAATTTTTCTTTATCACCTGTTTGATACAGATCGGTCTTATTTCCTACTACTGTATCGGCAATCGCAATTTGTTGTCTAAAGGTGTCATGTGAGGTGTAGCGAGGATCGGATAACTTTCTTGCATCCACTAATGTGATATTTTTCTGTAACGATAGGACATCACGATAATATTCAGTAGAAAGCACTTGCATCACTTCTTTAGGATGACCAAGCCCTGTGGGTTCGATGATCAAGCGATCAGGCTTTGCTTCTGAAAGTAATTGATTAAGCGCAATCTGCATCGGCAAACCTGCAGTACAGCACATACAACCGCCGGGGACTTCCTTAATAAAAATCTGTTGCTCGTTACCACTTTGCCCTTGCAACAAACTACCATCGACACCAATTTCACCAAATTCATTCACCAGTATCGCCCAACGCTCAGAATCAGGTTTGCTTTTCATTAAGTGAAGAATGGCTGAGGTTTTACCTACCCCAAGAAATCCAGTAATAATGTTGGTTGGTACACCAGAAATAGGTGATATTTTAAAGCTCATTAGCAATCCTCCTGTATCCCTGAACCAGTTCATGGTTAGCAGATACAACCGATTCAGAAAAAGCGGAATATTCAGGTGGGACTTTCGAAATACTATTTAAGTCAAAACCTGCACCAATATTGGTCATTGGCGGGACGTGAAATTTTTCAGGCAGATCTAATCCATCTACAACGCAGTTATGACGGATCACACACCCTTTACCAATGACAGCATTAAATACCACTGAATTGAAACCAATAAACACATCATCATCCACTTTACACGGCCCATGAATAATTGAGCGGTGAGCAATAGAAGAACGTTCACCAATAGTCACTGCAGCCCCCGCTTTCGAATGAATAACTACACCATCTTGAATATTGGTATCGCGTTTAATCACAATCGCGTCCATCTCACCCTGTTCATTCACTTCATCAGCACGTATCACCGCATAAGGCCCAATGAATACGTTATCTTCCACAACCACTTTGCCGCAAATAATAGCGGTAGGATCAATAAATGCAGTTTCAGATATAATTGGGATATGCCCTGTTGGATTTCTTCTTAACATCTCTTTTTCTCTTCACTATTCTCTAAATACTTCACAGCTTATGAAGCTGTCACCAAACTTGCGAAATTCGTGCAAACAAGGAAGCGGCACTATCGTTACTTAAGTATTAAACCAAAAATAACCGTTACGTTATAACATAACAGTTATGGGTTATCTATATGCTAGATATACAAAAAGATCTGTGTTGTTTATTAGCGTTTTATTCCTGTCTTCGCCCTATCCCAATACTCTCATCATTGCACTCAAAACCACCTCTCTCCCATTTGAATAATTACCCAACCAACCCCACATCAATAAATCTAAACTTTTTGCACAAATGTAAATATTCCACTAAAGCTATTTAACATTCCTAATTCACCAATTTATTTTCGCTATCTCAATAGGATATAAAACCAACAAATGATGATTATTTAAACAATTATTTAACAAATTAAAATTTTTTTACTTTTTTATTGCATAGATGAACAACTTGGGTAATATAAAACCAAGTGAGAATAAATGCAGAATAATCGCATGGGTATTCAAGTAAAGAACATTAATAAATTCTACGGCAACCATCAGGTTCTACATGATGTGACTTTTGATTGTCATAAAGGCGAAACCTTGGTTTTACTTGGCCCAAGTGGTGCAGGTAAAAGCTCTTTGCTACGGGTATTAAATCTGTTGGAAGATGCTTCGGCTGGTGAACTGAGTATCGCTGAAACCTACTTTAATTTTAAAAAGGCGGTGGCTGAAAAAGATGGATTAAAACTGCGTCGTAAAGTTGGCATGGTATTCCAGCAATACAATTTATGGCCGCATAAAACGGTGCTGGAAAATTTAATAGAAGCACCTGTAAAAGTGCTCGGTATAGATAAAGAACAAGCCATACAGGAAGCGATGACGCATTTAGCTAAATTGCAGTTAGCAGATAAAGCGGATGCATGGCCTTTGCAACTGTCTGGTGGTCAACAACAGCGTGTGGCAATTGCCCGTGCGTTGATGATGAAACCTGAAGTTTTACTGTTTGATGAGCCAACTGCGGCGCTTGATCCTGAGATCACAAGCCAGATTGTGCAAATCATCAAAACTTTAAGCGGTACTGGCATTACTCAAGTTGTGGTTACCCACGAAGTGGATTTTGCTAAGAAAATCGCTAGCCATGTGCTTTACATGGAAAACGGAAAAATTGTTGAACACGGCAGTAACGAGGCATTTAGCAACCCTCAAACACCGCAGTTCGCAGATTATTTAAAACACTAGTTAAAACTTAACGTTATATCCTCTTTTATACGTTCGTTTAAGACGCATGGAGTATCGCGATGAACAAAATTTTATTAGCAACGATTATCGGTTTGGCTTCTTCTCAAACAATGGCGCAAGAGATCAAGTTTGCAATGGAAGCCACTTACGCTCCTTTCGAGTACATGGATGAGAACAATCAAATTCAAGGCTTTGATGTCGACATTGCCAATGCACTATGTAAAGAGCTGGATGCGACTTGTACTTTTCATAATCAATCTTTCGATAGTCTGATCCCTGCTCTTAAATTCAAGCGATACGATGCGGCGATTTCAGCCATGGATATTACTGAAGCCCGCCAGCAACAAGTGAGCTTTAGCCAACCTTATTACGATAACGCTGCTGGCTTTATTTCTATCAAAGGCAAGGTTGCAGATATTGATGCTCTAAAAGGCAAGCGTGTTGGCGTACAAAATGGTTCGACTCACCAAAGCTACCTAACAGATCAAATGCCTGACGTTACTACTGTGCCTTATAACAGCTATCAAGATGCATTCATTGATATGCAAAATGGCCGTATTGATGCGGTATTCGGTGACACAGCAGTGGTTGCTGAGTGGTTGAAGAAAGACGACAAACTAGCGTATGTAGGCAAGCCTGTAACGAACCCTAAATACTTCGGTAATGGTTTTGGTATTGCAGTAAATAAAAACAATCAAGAGTTACTTAAGCAGTTGAACACGGCACTTGCGAAAATTAAGCAAGACGGTCAATACCAAGTAATTTTTGATAAGTACTTTGGTAAGTAAATTATGATGTTATCGGGATATTCACTTTCCCTGTTAGAAGCAAGCTGGATGACAGTCCAGCTGGCTTTTACCAGTTTAGTTGTTGGATTAGTGTTAGCGATGCTTTTTGCTGGCGGTGAGATGTCTCGATTTCGCCTTGTGGCATGGCCGACAACGGCTTTAGTAACGGTGTTAAGAGGCTTACCTGAACTTCTTATTGTGTTGTTTATCTTTTTTGGTTCAGGTCAGATCTTGTTTTATATCACGGGTGATTATGTCGAGATCAGCCCGTTTCTATCCGGTGTTATCGCACTTTCTTTGATCTTTGCATCTTATGCAGCACAAACCATTCGTGGTGCAATCCGTGCTGTACCAAAAGGTCAACGTGAAGCTGCGAGCGCATTAGGGATCAGTAAAAGCAGAACGTTTTTCGCCATTATTGTGCCGCAAGCAGTGCGTCATGCCCTACCGGGGTTAACGAACCAATGGTTGGTGCTATTAAAAGATACAGCATTGGTGTCATTGATTGGTGTAACGGATCTATTAAAGCAAGCGCAATTAACCTCTGCCGCAACCCATGAAAGTTTTACATGGTACGCAACGGCTGCTGGGGTGTATTTGGTGATCACCTTGATCACGCAAAAGATCATTAAGATTATTGATGCAAAATACAGTGCTCAAGATGGCGCAAGTAAGTCTAAGTCGCCTGTGGTTGAAGGAGCAATGGCATGAATGAACAACACTTCTGGCAATTGATGGATGGCCTTGCCACCAGCTTACAGTTAACTTTAGTGTCATTACTAGTGGGCTGTACGCTTGCACTATTAATGACAATGACGCTGATTTTAAGAACCTCTGTTTTGCATTGGATCAGCCGTGGCATTATTACTCTATTTACGGGTACGCCTTTGTTAGTTCAGATCTTTTTGATCTACTACGGCCCAGGTCAATTTGATGTGATCCGTGAGAGTTTCTTATGGGATTGGTTAAGTCAGCCGTGGTTCTGTGCCATGTTAGCACTGGCTTTAAATACTGCCGCTTACAGTACCCAATTGTTTAAAGGTGCATTTGACGCTATTCCAAAAGGACAATGGCAAGCCTGCCGTGCTCTAGGCATGGAAACAAAAACGACCCTAAGCACTTTGTTACCATTTGCGATTCGTCGTGCGGTACCTGCTTATTCCAATGAAGTGATCTTGGTGTTTAAAGGCACCTCCCTTGCCAGCACCATTACGATTATGGATATCATGGGTTATGCCCAACGTATTAATGCTCAAACCTACGACACGTTAACGGTGTTTGCGATTGCAGGGGCAATGTACTTAACGGTTAATGCGATACTTTCTATCCTCTTCCGCTTGTTAGAAAAGAAAGCACTGGCTTTTGAAGCTGCAAATTAAACACAAAGCCGATGTAATCTATACATCGGCTTTTTTACACTTCACTTACTGGTTATCGCTATGCAGAAACAAGCGTTTTGGTTTGAAGTACTGACGCTTTACTTCCACATGGTTTAGGTTGTTTAACTGTTAGGAAAATACATGGGATCCCCATCACAGCCATAAACCAAAACATGCTGATATCCGAATGATGCATTAACCAACCACAAGCAGCAGAGACAATAGCTAATACAAAACCCGCTGGAATAGCATGGTATAAAGATTGTAATGCAACGTAGTTGTGTTTTCTGTTTTCTTCAACGTAACGAACAGACGACAGAATGGTTCCAGAGAAAGTAATGCCGTGTAAGATTTGGCAGAAGATTAAAACAGGTAAATCTGTTGAAACCGCCATTAACCCCCAACGAAGTACAACGGCTACGACTGCTAGTTTAAATAATGTAGACACTTTCCAGCTAGAAAACGCTTTACGGCTTACTAGATAAAAAACAATCACTGAAATAGTTGATAGGCTCCACAAATAGCCAATGGTATCTGAGTCTAATCCTTTTTCAGCCCAATATACGGTACTAAAGAAGTAATATCCGCCATGACTCCCCTCTAGCAATGAAGCAACGAGTAGGAAAACCAATGTTTCTTTACAGCATAAGACTTTAAAGATATTTGGCTTTTTCTCTTCTTCGTTATGATGACAAACCATAGGAACACTGGGTTTCATTAAAGTACCAATGAATGTAGCACCTAAACCGACTGCGCCCATTACAGGGACTGCACTCACGCCAAAATGTTGAATAACCCATCCCATACATGCTGACGCAACCGTTAATGCTACCGCTCCCCATAAGCGGGTATAACCATAATCAAGACGATTATCACGTGCATAATGATTTGAAATAGCATCTGAGATCGCAACGGCTGGGCCGATTGCTAAGTTAAAAATCACTAGCAATAACGCAAGAGTCCAGAAAGATGGTGTAATAGTTCCAAGCCAAATGAATGCGATAAAACCGAGTAAGCTTAAAAACATTGACCAACGAAGGAATGGAATGAGATGTCCAACTTTGTGGAAAAAAGGAGTTAACGTAAAATTAATCACACAACGAGCAGCTAGACCAAACCCTACCAACATTCCGACATCAGCATCTGAAATGCCTAATTTTTCAAGCCATAATCCTCTGAACGGTAAATATACACCGTAAGAAAACCAGAACATAAATTGATACGTAGACATCCATAGTGATGGTCGGCATGTGAACATTGGCACACTCCTTTTTTGTGTATATCAACGGTATCGAAAATGGTTCTCATTAACAATTTGAAGAAATACCAAAAAATCACTAAAAACAGTCATGCCGTTCACTACATTCCGTTCGATAGTCTTTCACTGCAACAGTAAATATTCTCTTTTTTGAGTTGATGTTAAAAACTGACATTGATAAGCGCAGAAAACAGCTATCTTTAAAACTGTGTCTTTGTATTGCTAATTCTATAAATAGAGTTTTTAAAGGGAGGTGGGCATGTCTTTTATCCTATCCATTAAACGGTTCTTGTTTGTAGTGTTACTCGCAACACCTCTTGTCGCTTTTGCCGATGAAATAACGCCGGAGCAACAGTTTGAAATAGGTAAACAGAAGGCCCTTGTGTGTGTGACCTGCCACGGGGTTGACGGTATTTCGGCTACTGAGACTTACCCCAACCTGCAAGGTCAAAAGCAACAATACCTAATTGCAGCTCTTAAAGCATATAAACAAAACCAACGTATTGATGGGCTAGCAATATTAATGCAAGGCTATGCGAAACATTTAAGTGATCAAGATATGAGGGATCTTGCGTATTACTTCAGCCATGTAAAAACAGAAAATCATGATCAATAAAAATAAACTGCATCATTGCTAAGGTTATGACGATGGATACTCGGTACAACTATAAAATCGTTCAATACTTTATGGTTGCCAGTGTTATTTGGGCGCTAATTGGCATGTTAATCGGTGTGATTTTAGCAGCGCAACTTTACTGACCAGCCTTGAATTTAGATTCTGAGTATTTCCAGTTTGGTCGTCTTCGCCCTTTACATACTAACGGGGTGATTTTTGGCTTTGTGGTTAACCTCTTGATGGGGACATCTTTCTATATAATTCAACGTACCTGTAAGCAGCGACTATATAATATGTCGATTGCTTGGTTGGTATTTTGGCTCTGGCAATTCATCTTAATTCTCGCAGTTATCACCTTACCAATGGGCTTTACCACCTCAAAAGAATATGCCGAACTTGAATGGCCTATCGACATTCTCATTGCCATCACTTGGGTGATGTATGCAATTGTTTTCTTTATGACAATAGCCAAGCGTTCGGTACATCATATCTTCGTTGCTAACTGGTTTTATGGTGCGTTTATTATTGTTATTGCGATGATATTTATTGCTAACAATCTCGAATTACCTGTCACGATGTGGAAATCTTATTCCATTTATTCCGGCGCAGAAGATGCCATTGTGCAATGGTGGTGGGGTCATAACGCAGTAGGCTTTTTACTCACAGCAGGGATCATTGGGATGAATTACTACTTCATTCCGAAAGTTGCTGAACGCCCTATTTATTCTTACCGTTTATCTGTTATTCATTTTTGGGGATTAGTCGGCTTTTATACTTGGGCGGGCACGCACCATTTAATCTATTCATCAGTACCTGATTGGCTGCAAAATCTCGGTATTGTGATGTCACTTATTCTATGGCTACCGTCTTGGGGTGGCGCATTTAATAGCATGATGACCTTGCTTAACAATAAGCAAAAGCTCAAACATGACTATATTATGTGGTTCTTCTTCTCTGCGATTGTGTATTACGCCCTTGCTACTTTTGAAGGCCCATTACTGGCAATTCGTTGGTTTAATATGATCGCCCATAATACTGATTGGGTAATTGGACATGTTCATTCTGGCGCATTGGGCTGGGTAGGTATGTCTGCCATTGCGACCTTCTATTACTTTATTCCTCGCCTGTATGGTCATGAACAATTGTGGTCTAACCGTTTAGTGAAATGGCATTTCTGGTTAGCCCATATTGGGATTGTGTTATATGCCGTTGCCCTATGGATTGCAGGTATTGGACAAGGCTACATGTGGCTAAAAGAAGAGCCAAATGGCTCACTCAGTTATAGCTTTGTCGAAGCCATGAACTTTAGTGCCCCTTGGATGTTAGTTCGCTTTATTGGCGGTGCACTGTTTGTGCTTGGCGTAGTATTGATGATTTATAACCTTTACCGCACGGTGAAACAGCCTAAACCCAAAAACAATAATAACGCTGACACCGTAACAGAAAAGGTAGATGCGCATGATTAATAAAGACTTTACTTCATCGGTGGTGATTTTAATTGCGTCAACAGCAATTGTTGCTGCTTTCTCTTTCCTTGTTTGGGTTCTACCTGCCTTCTTCTATCAAGACAAGCTGATTGCAGAATCGACAGCAAAACCGTTAACGGCGTTACAAGTAGCTGGACGTGATATTTACATCAGTGAAGGTTGCCATACTTGCCACTCAATGATGGTTCGTCCGCTTAATGCTGAGATAAAACGTTATGGCAGATACAACCGAGAGAGTGATGATATATACGAGCATCCAAATCTTTGGGGTTCAAAACGAACAGGGCCAGATTTAACCAATCTTGGGCGTAAATATTCAGATCAATGGCATATTATTCATCTGCGTAATCCTCGTGATGTAGTACCAACATCGATCATGCCGTCTTATCCGTGGTTATTTGAGCAAGTATTAGATGGTGAAGACATTGAAGCTAAGCTCACAGCCCTACGCACTTTAGGTGTGCCCTATAGTGACAAAGAAATTCGCCAAGCGAGATTAGAGGTGAAAGGTAAAACCAAAGCACAAGCATTAATCGCCTACTTGCAAAGCTTGGGACAAGATCAAGGAGTACGACCATGAGTGCTTTTTGGAGTAGTTGGGTCATAATCTTAACGCTGATTTTTTTAGCGTTCATGACTGCAGTCGTTGTGGTGTATTGGAAAAAGAACCACTCAGCCAATGCAAACCGAACTGTTGAGAGCTTTGATGGGATAGATGAAAACGACGCGGCTGTACCCAGTCTGCTGCTTTTATCCTATCTTGCTGCGTTCATTATTGCTGCGGTTTTCTTAGTGCTTTATCCCGGCATGGGAAATTGGCAAGGATTAATGAAATGGCAGTCTACCAGCGAAGCAGAATCTACCGCTCCGACTTCACTGCAGGCACAAATCGCTCAACTGGGTGGAGATAACTTAAGTTATAAAGATTTGAGTAAATCCCCTGAAATCGTCAATGCTGGCCTCGCTTTATTTCAAACCCATTGCGCCGCCTGTCATTTAAATCAAGCCCAAGGACAACTACATTTTCCCAATTTAAGCGATACAGTTTGGCTATATGGCGGCAGTGACGAAGCGATCCATCATTCCATTGTTCACGGCCGTAATGGTGTCATGGCTAGGTTGGAAAGATATTCTAACCGAAGAAGAAATTGAGCATGTTTCCTCTTATGTCGCTTCACTTGAAAAAAATCGCATTATTGCTGAGCCTACTATTAACCTTGAACTCGGTAAAACCGTATTTGATGCAAACTGTACCGCTTGTCATGGCAGTGATGCAAAAGGTAATCAAGCTTTAGGTGCGCCGAATCTCACCGATAATATTTGGCTTCATGACGGCAGTATTGAAGGCATTAATGCCACCGTCACATATGGCTTAAATAACGTTATGCCCGCTTTTGAAAACCAACTCACTGATGATGAAATTCAAGCTCTAGGGGCTTATATACGTCATCAAGGTAATGAGCAACAAAACAAACTTGCAGAGCTCGATCAAGATATGGTCAGTAAAGGACAGTATCTAGCCTACGCAGGTGACTGTATTGCTTGCCATACAGGTGAAGGTGGTGAACCTTTTGGTGGTGGTTTAGGTTTCTTAACTCCGTTTGGTACGCTTTATTCAACCAATATTTCAGCTCACCCTACCTATGGTATTGGTGATTACACCTATGAGGAGTTTTACGACGCACTACACAAAGGAAAAGGGAAACACGGTTATTTATACCCTGCAATGCCTTACTCGTCTTATCAATATGTCACCGATGAAGATACTCAAGCGTTATGGGCGTATATGCAATCGCTTAACTTTGTAAACACCCGTAATCAAGAGAATAAGATGATGTTTCCAAGTAACATTCGTTTGGGGCTATTAGGCTGGAATATTGCTTTCTTAAACACTGCACCACTGGAATACCCCGATGATATGACCGAGCAATGGAAGCGTGGTAAATACCTCACCATGGGATTAGGTCACTGTTCGGAATGTCATACACCACGTAACGTAGCGCAAGCCTTGATCGAAAAAGAGCTATTCCAAGGTAATTTAATTGATGGTTGGAAAGCTCCTGATATTACTGCAACAGAGCTTTATCAAGACCGTTGGGATGTGAAAACTTTAACGGATTTTTTAAAAACGGGTCATTCCGATAAAGGAACCGCATTTGGTGGTATGGCGGAAGTGGTACAAAACAGTACTCGCTTCTTAACAGAGAAAGACGTCGCAGCCATTGCGGAATACTTGATCACTGGTGATAAATATAACGAGTTAGATAGCTCGGTTCCTCAGCTTAACCCTCCAGGGTTTGGTGATTTAGTGCCAGCCGATGTTGATATTCAAACCGTTGAGCTAAAACCGTTAAGTAGCGACGATCCTGAAAACGAAGCCAAACTCTATGGTTTGTATGTTCAAACCTGTGGTGCATGTCATGGTAAAGACGGGAAAGGCCGAAAAGGTATCGCCCCTACACTGCTTAATAACGGGATAATTATGCACAGTGATCCTTACGATACTATTGCCGTTACTATTCGTGGTTTATCGCCAAACTTTATGGAGCAAGACACCAATTTCATGCCAATGAGTAGCTTTAACTCAGTGATCAGTGACGCTAACTTGGCAAAACTGATCAGCTTTGTTCGTGCGAAATTAGGTGATCGTACAGTGCCAGTTACCCCGCAAGAAGTTTCTGATGTGCGTAAGGCATTAGTTGAAGGTGGTTACGCTGGAAATATTCACAGCATGACACTACCAGAAGCTAATGAGCCAAATAGTTTTACGGAATAAGCGGATATCTAAACAGTGTACAGTTTCATTATCTGCTTAACATTCCATCAACAGTAATAACTTTTACAATTTTTATGCAATTTTTCACTGTTTTATATTGCCTCTGTAAAATTTATAAGTATCATCAAATTTCAATCCTTTGAGTAGAGGCGCGCTGCCTATTAGTATCCAGATGGAGGGTGACACCTAAGAAGTCTGGGGAAAGGAGTCGGCGCCGAAGTCATTGTTGTGTCATCAACAGTGGCTGGGTCTGCATTAAATAAGTGCAGAACTGCCATAGTTTACGTAGTCTATGGAGCGCTACCCTAAGGGATACGACGAAGTATTTTTTCTACAGAAAT
This sequence comes from Photobacterium leiognathi, assembly GCF_030685535.1. NCBI lineage: Bacteria > Pseudomonadati > Pseudomonadota > Gammaproteobacteria > Vibrionales > Vibrionaceae > Photobacterium > Photobacterium leiognathi. The sequence goes on from NZ_CP131601.1 coordinate 1,886,560, forward strand.
CTGTTTCTCTATCCTTTCGGTAGATCTCCACCTAATATAGGTGTTTAAGAGATCCATGAATCTAGTTCAATATTCTGACTCCCTTTTATCAGTCGTTCCGGCATTACTTGCTGTTATTTTAGCTATCGCCACTCGTCGCGTATTGCTATCACTTGGTCTTGGCATTGTTGCTGGCGCAATCCTTCTTAATGATTACAACCCTTTAGCTGCGCTAAAATACATTGTTCATCAAGTCGTTGGTCTTATTTGGTCTGACGGTGCGGTAAATAGTGGCAACGTGAATATGATCATCTTCATGTTGTTACTAGGCGGTTTGATCAGCCTAATGACAGCAACAGGTGCAACCCGTGCATTTGCTGAATGGGGTTACCGCCGTTGTAAAGATCGCCGCAGTGCAAACATGCTAACAAGCCTAATGGTTTTTGCTTTCTTTATTGATGACTTCTTCCACAGCTTGTCTGTAGGTCCTATTTGTCGTCCTGTGACTGACCGTTTCAACATTTCACGTGCGAAACTGGCATACCTACTGGACTCAACTGCAGCGCCTGTTTGTGTCATTACACCTATTTCATCTTGGGGCGCATACATTATTGCAATCCTTGGCGGTATCCTAGCAACGAACCATATTACTGATATCAGCGCGATTTCATTATTCGTTCAAATGATCCCAATGAACCTATACGCGGTGTTCACACTGCTTATGGTTATCGTGGTTATCTTCTTCCAACTAAACATTGGTCCAATGCGTCAACACGAAGCATGGGCAGAAGAAGGTAAACTATGGGACGAATCAAAAGGTCACCCTAAAGGTCTAGAGATCACAACAGAATCTTCAGGCAAAGGCACGATGATCGACATGGTACTGCCGATCCTAACGTTAACAGTATCAAGTGTTATCTTTATGGTGATCAGCGGTGCAGACGTTCTAGCCTCTCGCGGTGAAGCATTTAGCCTAATTAAATCACTTGAACACACTGATTTAGGTTCATCACTGGTCAACGCCTCACTATGTAGCCTTGCTGTTTCAATGGTATTAGCACTTCGCTTAAAGCTATCACTAAAAACATGGCTAACAGCAGCACCACAAGGTATTCAAGCAATGATGCCTGCGATCGTTATCCTAATGTTCGCATGGACTATCGGTACTGTAGTAAGTGACATGAAAACTGGTCTGTACCTAGCTTCATTAACGAAAGGTGGCTTCCCTACTGAACTACTACCTGCATTAGTATTCGTTCTATCTTGCGCAATGTCTTTCGCGACAGGTACAAGCTGGGGTACGTTCGGTATCATGTTGCCACTAGCGGGTGATATGGCGGTAGCAAGTGATGCTCACCTACTAATGCCTATGCTTTCTGCGGTACTTGCTGGCTCTGTATTTGGCGACCACAGCTCACCAATTTCAAGCACAAGTATTCTGTCGGCAACTGGTGCTGGTAGCCACCACATGGATCACGTGATGACTCAGCTTCCTTACGCTGTAACAGTGGCATTCGGTGCATTATTAGGTTACTTAACCATGGGTATTATGTCGTCAACTATCGCTGGTATCGGCGTAAGTGCACTATGGTTCCTAGCATGTTGTACTATCCACCTTCGTCGTCACAGAAAATACCAACAAGCGGTAACAGCATAAGCTAACTGTCTAAATTCATAATAAATGAGATAACTCCCCGTTCGTTTTATCCTGTAATTGCTTTATGCTTAGGGTTAAACAACGGGGATTTTTTACATCAAATTTAGGAAAGAAACATGGAATACTTACACACAATGATCCGCGTGAGCAACCTAGATGCATCACTGGACTTTTACTGTAATAAGTTAGGATTGGTTGAAGTTAACCGTAAAGAAAGTGAGCGTGGACGCTTTACCCTTGTGTTCCTTGCAGCACCAAGCCAAGCGGAAGCAGCAAAAGAGACCAAATCACCGTTGCTTGAACTGACTTACAATTGGGATCCTGAAGAGTACACTGGCGGTCGTAATTTTGGACACTTAGCGTTTACAGTTGAGAACATTTACGAGTTATGTGCGCGCCTACAAGATAACGGGGTTGTTATCAATCGCCTACCACGTGATGGACACATGGCATTCGTTCGCTCACCTGATGGTATTTCTATTGAATTACTGCAAAAAGGTGATGCACTTGAAGCGCAAGAGCCTTGGGCATCAATGCAAAACCAAGGCGAATGGTAATAAGCGATTCTTGCTACTTGTCAGTGCAAGAGTGCTGGCAAGTAGCTTTTCAAGAAGTGAGGAAATTAAGCTATAGAACAATAATGCCTAGCTGACTTAATAACTGCTCTTGTTGCCAATCACAAATTTTCACTCCTTGTAGATTCACGCGTCGAATATCAACCCCTTCTAAATCCACATGACAAAGATCTGCCCCTTCAAACATACATTGCTGCCAATGTTCAGAAGAAAACTCACCTCGGCTAAGATCAGAGCCTTTCAAAGAAGTGGCTAATAAATTTGCCCCATTCCAACGATTTTCAAACAGCTCGCATTGCTCCAGTTTTACATCTTCAAAGTTGCTATAGCTTAAGTTACAGCCCGTAATATATGCTGAACTAAAGAAGGTATTTTGAGTGATGTAGTTGGAGAACGACGCATACTGAAAATCGGCTCCCTGCAAGTTTGAGCCTCGCATTTCAATGCCAAAGCACTGCGCATGACGAAAATTCGCCATTGATAAATTACAGTTTTTAAAGCTGGCATCTTTGAGTTTAGCGTAGGAAAAATTAGCACCCTGCTCATCACCAGCTTCAATAAAACTACAGCCAATAAAGCTTGCTTCTAACAAATTAGCTCGTGAAAAATCACAGCGATAAAACTGGCAGTTTTCAAAAATTGCTTCAGACAAATCTTGACCAGAAAAACACTCAGACTGATAACATTTACCTACAACATGCATAATTTCTATTTATTCCTTAGATAAAAAAACGCTGTTATTGATTACTCAATAACAGCGTTTCGATTTTACATTAAAGCAAACAAGCTAATTAGTTAGGTACATCACAGTTAGACACTGCAGATGGTACTTGTTTAATTTCTTTAACTTGGTAAGTGTTTTGTAGGCTACGGAACACTTTAGCACTGTAGTAATCACCATTATCAATGCTGAAAGTAATAAGGTAATTCATACCTGCAACCACTTGCTGACGCACTTCGTAAATTTTACCTAGCTGATGATCACCTGAAATTTCTTTCACAGCTTCTTTTGCAGCTTGTTCTACTTCAGGAGTGATTTTGCCTTGAGCCCAACCACCAGCAATTGCTTGAGTGAAATCACAACCTGTTTGCACATTTGCCTCTTCTTTTGTTTCGTTTTTTGCAGAGCTACACGCAACTAATACAATTGAACTTAAAGCGATCAGTAAAATTTTCTTTTTCATTTTCTTATCCTAAATACACAACCTTTCTATATATATGACCAGAAAATGTGACCAAACGCAAACAATTTTGTTTAAAACGTCATTTTATTGCTGAAAAAAGCCATAAATACAAATTTATTTGCATTTTAAATAACGTACTTTCTATATGACTCCTGATTAATATCCTCAATCTCTACTGTCACACAGATATCATTATGGAACATAGCTGCTACTTGATGGAGGATAACTTCAGCGAGATTATCTTTTTGCTTAGGATCCCTACCTGGCAGCACTCTTACCGTAATATGAACAAAAGGTTTCTCTGTTGTTCCCGTTCGATAAAACTCAAAAGGGATTGCACGTGTTTTGATGTCTTCTTCATCAAACAGACCTGAACTAAAAGTCGCATAATGGGTGGTTGCCATTAGTTCGTTAATATTGATATCAGTTTCAAGATCTTTGGCATACTCAATAATGCAATGCGGCACAACAACTCTCCTTTCCATTGATGTAATGTTTACACGAAAACACTAGCACATATAAAAACGAGAACTCATAGCAAGATCTGTTTTTTGATAAAAATCATTACTAACAACTGGGTTATTTTAGTTTCTGTGATTTATGCACGGGATCGGTAAAAAATAAGTTGTGACAATGTTACTCACGTTATTTTAAAACGTTAGCACCTTATCTGCGATTAACGTCCAGTGAGCTAAATCATCTAATGTACCTATTTCACAACCCTCAATCAGCAGTTCTTGTGATAAACCACGAGCACTACAGCATGTTTTACATAACGACACTTCACTCCCCTGTGCTAAGGCAATTTCAACCATTTGCTGAATATCATAACCTTCAACAGGATTTTGCTTATGCATTGCACACATCACAGCATCAGACATTAAGAACAGCTTAATTTGAGTGGATTGTTCTTCTTGCTCATTTAACTTAATCGCTAGACGTAACGCATTAAATGGACGCTCTGAACCATAAGGGGCATCATTAATAACAATTAAAATGGTTTGCATAACATACTCTTTCAAAAACCGGATCGATAAGAAAAAGATTGTCACACAAATATAGTGGGATTAATACAGCGTCTAATTCATTACTCCTCGTGAATAGCAATGAATAATTTAGTAATAGAGATCACATTTTAAGTGCTTTTCTCTTTAACGTGCGTTTACAAAACACTCTGTTAGCGCAAATAATTGTCGCAAATTCAATTTATATGCACATTCTGCTATTAACCGTTGAAATAATTTGGCACATTACCGCCTCAGTTGGTTTACTGCTTGATTTCCTCCAGCTGTCATGTGTTTAACTTCTAGCTAGAGATCATCAAATGAGCCATCGTCTCCAACTTACTCATGCCCCGTCAGTCCTGTTTTTATTTGGCCTTTCCGGTGCAGGTAAATCGTTCGTCGGTGATGTAATTGGCGATCACGATGATTGGTTTGTTTATCATGCTGATGATGATCTTACCGATGAAATGCTAGATGTTATTCACGCAAACCAACCATTCACTGAAGAAATGCGTGATAATTTTTTTGAACGCATTAGCAAAAAAGTAAACCAATTCCGTAGCCAATATTCTCGTGTTGTTGTCACTCAAGGCGCTTATAAAAAGAAGCATCGTGATTATCTACGTCAAACGATTAATGATATTGAATTGATTTACGTCACAGCGACAGATTCACTCATTCATCAACGTTTGGAATACCGTATTAACGGCATCTCTAATAAGAGTGCTGAAGCGATTAAACACATTTTTGAAGTACCAGACTCATCAGTTAAAACCATCTTTAACTATGAAGGTAAAACATCAATTATCGAACAGCTAAACAATTTTTATAGTGAGAAATTAATTGAAAGCAGTGAAACAATTTGCGAATAGTCATTAGATTAGCGTAATTTTACTGAAAGGTTTCTTTAATCCATATTTAATCTTTAATATTAAATAGTTCGTTCATCACGTTTCTGTATATTCACCCTTAAACATATGCATATTTTGGCATAAACTTACCCTTGTATATGTTGTGCTTATTTTAAGGTGTGTATGTGAGTGGGTTAAAACCGTATCTTGTTGTCATCTTTATGCCCTTAGTGGCAATTGTGGCTATTTTAAGTCTTTACTCTTATCAGAAAGACAGTATTCAATTAACGGAACACATCAAAGAGAATGAACTTAGTCAGTTAGAGTCTCTCATTCACCTTACTAATCTTCACCTTAATACGGTTTCCGAAGATTTAAATAGCCTTACATACCAACTGCAACAAGAACCGCTTCATGAACCACTACGTGTATTAGAAAAAGCACGTGTTTTAAAACAATTTAAAAGCCTTTTAATCAACTCCGATTTATACGACTCTATTCGCCTTATCGACTACAAAAACACCCAAGTGCTTTTCTTGAAAAAAGCAGAAAACGGCTTTTACATTGATTACAATCACACGATTAATGATGAACAGCAATTAAGAAATATCGACCATACCTTTTCTATTGAAAATAAAAAGAATTATATCGATAAATCAGATAACACGATCTCATTCTACCAACACCTTAAAATGGAGAATAGCCATTGGGTGATCCAACTAAGTTATCGCCATCTACCTATTAACGATCTCTCAAATAATAACGGACGAGTGAATTTCATTATTAACCATGATGGACAGTGGATCTCTCCTCCTTACTTGCAAAAATCATTGACGACAGAGCAGATCAATTCAAATACAGCTGAAGATGTTTTATTTTCTGATGCTTACCCATATTTATGGAATACAGTTAAACGGTTAGATAAAGGACAAACCATTATTGGTAATTACCTTTATAGCTATAGCCCAGTGATTTTTAATAGCGATCAGCATGAAGATAACCTAAGCAATGATATTTCTGAATGGGTTTTAATTTCCTCTATTAATATAAGTAAAGAGCTTAACAGCTTATATTTCTCTAACTTTACCCGTATTCGATTAGCTGCAATCTGTGCGACATTCCTAGTGCTTATAGGCAGTACTGCATTACTTGTGTGCCGACTGGTTAAGAAGCACAAGAATGAACAAGAGCTACGTCAACAGCGCGACGATAACCTTAATCGTTATGCTGCAATCATTAAAAATAGTGAAGATGGCATTATTGTGCTTAACAATAAGCGCGTGATCACCGCTATTAATGATGCGGCTTTTACTATTTTAAACCTTCACGGTAACGCTCTACACAAACCTTTAATTGATCTATTTAAATCCGAGCAAATTAAAACTGAGTTAGTTAATTTACTTAATACTATCGATCTCTTACCTAACTCTGAACATTTAAAAACCCACATCAAATTAAAATTCAGGCGTTCAAAACACTTAGAAGTTATTGCAACTAAACAAGTCAATAACGTTGACGATAACATTCTGCTTCATATAGCCGATGTCACTTATTGGGTAGAACGTGAAAAACGATTACAAGCTCTTTCTCTAGCAGCAGAGCAAAGTACTGAATCTGTTGTGATCACGGATAAAAATGGGTTTATTCAATATGCTAACGGTGCTTATTTAAAACAAAGTAATAAAACATTTAAAGATCTAGTCGGTAGCCATAGCGCGTCTTGCTTTGATGATTATTTTGATAACGATAAAGAACGTGAAACTTTATTTAATAAATTAATGTCAGGGCAATCTATCCAGCATGTTATTGCTAAAAAGAAAGAGAACGACATTACTTATATTGATTACACAATCTCACCTATTCGCGGTGATGATGGCAAAATTTGTAACTACATCGCGACCAGTAAAGACATAACAGATCGCATTACTTATGAAAATAAGCTTCATCGGTTGGCGCACTACGACTCAATAACACAATTACCTAATCGGACACTGTTTAGTCAAGATATTGGCCGTAGCGCATTAGAAGCAGCAAAGCATCAAGCTCAAATTGCTGTCATGATTATCGACTTAGAGCTCACTAAACAACTACATGAATCCATGAGTAATGAGGAGATTGAAAAAATCCTCTTAATCTTATCTAAGCGGATTAAATCTAACTTAGATTCAAATGATATGTTAGCGCGTATTGATACTGATGAATTTGGCATTTTAATTCACGCATTTCATGACACTCAAGTCATTAACCAATTAGCGAAGCGACTCTTACAAATCATCAGTTCACCACTTTCGCTTGATTGCCAAGTTTTTTCTGTCTCAGCAAATATAGGTATCGCACTCAGCTCTAATAGTGAAACAGATCCTAAAATACTACAAAAATATGCGCATATTGCCCTATATCGTGCAAAGGCATTGGCTGGCAGCAACTACTGCTACTTCACTGAAGCAATGGAAGTGGAAAATGTACAACGACTATTACTAGAATCAGATTTAAGACGAACAATTGGTACTGACAGCTATGAATACTTTTATCAACCCAAAGTTAGTACTATTACCCACCGCTTATGTGGTGTTGAAGCGCTTTTAAGATGGAAAAACTGTAAAGGTGAATACCGCTCCCCTGCTGATGTGATCCCTATTCTTGAGTCATCAGAATTGATAATAGAAGCTTATGAGTACCTTATTCAACAAGCTTGTAAACAGCTTAAACAATGGCAAGATAAAGAGTATTTCTTTGATCTTGCAATTAATATCTCAGCTAGACAGTTACTTGAAGCCGATTTAGTACAATCAATTACTGATGCAATCTCTCAATCAGGTTGTGACCCTCGCTATTTGGAGCTTGAACTGACTGAAAGTGTATTAATGTGTGATGTGCAATTTGCATTAACGCAACTACAGGAACTGCGTGATTTAGGGATAAAAATTGCCATTGATGATTTTGGTACTGGCTACTCATCACTTGCTTATTTATCACGCTTTCCAATCAATATTCTTAAAGTTGATAGAGAATTTATTAAGGAGCTACCTTTTAATAAAGATAGCATTACCATTTGTCGCTCAATCATTGAATTAGCACATAACCTTAATCTCACCATTGTCGCTGAAGGTGTTGAGAATCAAGATCAACTTGAGTTTTTAGAGTCTCTCGGTGTAGAGGAGCTACAAGGTTACCACTTTGATAAACCACTCCCTCTTACTAGTTTTGAAGATAAGTACCTTATGGAAGAAACAAAATCACCAGTTTTAACTTGATACAGGTTCTCATCAATTCAATTGTGGCTTATCATTATAAAAGAATGATTGTTATGTAGGGTGCTTTGATGAGCTTTGATGAACATTTAAATAACTTTATCAAGCAGCGAGAACAGTTTGGTACGCCTAGTCAGCAACGACAACAAAAACGCAATGCTTATGTTGTCGTTGATGCAACGGATCAAAGTAAAGCTCGTGAAGCTATGGCGAAAGAGCAAGAACTCGCCTCAAAACGTGCAGAGTTCGAAACAAAACAGCATCATGATCGTATTAAAGGTCGCTGCGTATTACCGGATGAAGCAAAAGCATTAGAAAGTACTCAAACACATGCTAGACCAGCTGATCCTGGTCGTATTGCTTATATCCAGCAACTGAAAAAAGATCTCAAACTAAAAAAGTACAGCAACTAGTCTTAATTTTGAATAAACAAAGAGGAAGCAAATCGATTGCTTCCTTTTTTGTATGCATAGGGTTGATAAATTTTGTACTTTTAATGCATAAAAATTCGTAATAAATTTTAGTTCTCTACATAAATTTGACAAAAAACAACCACCAATTACAGCATTCAGTACTATTAAAATCGGGATTTCAAACTTTTTTCGAATTTTTATTAAAATAAATCCAGGAAAATATGCTTGTAAAATAATCAATCTTACTGTGTGAGAATAAAGGCTTTTTTTTAAATTGCATTCATAGCAACTAAAATTGCATTTTAACCATCGTATTACAGCGATGATTTCGGATTAAATAGGCTCATGTGCATTGATTTACACATTATTTGTAAAGCAACTCTATGTTTTTAAAGTCATTTGGAAATTTAAAGATCATAATTTTGTAAATTTTCTTTGCACTTTTACTCAGTGTTAAAACACAACAAAGAATCCTTTATTTAAAAACACATTATTTACATTTAAATAAATAAGAAATAACAACAATCTTCATTTTTGATAAATATATTCGATAATACATACAATTAAGCGATTAAATTCTTAATTGCCTACTATATTAAGTAATAAATAGCAATATGGTAAGAACGGCTTTTACAAGTTAAAATTACCGTCAAAGAAATACAATAGAAGATTATCGATGAACACAACTATTCAAATTAATGAGCTCGAATCTTTGCTCATAGCAATAATCGTGCTTTTTCTCGGTTACTTTATTAACAGCAAAGTTGCGTTTTTAAGAAAATATAATATCCCTGAACCTATTGTTGGTGGCTTAGTTGTCGCTGTTGTTATTACTATTTTCCATTTCCAAGGTTTTGACATTGTTTTCAAACTCAGCATGAAAAATGCACTAATGGAAATGTTCTTTGCAACTGTTGGTTTAGCTGCGAGTTATAAATTATTAGCGAAGGGTGGATCCCGCGTTTTCCTTTTCTTAGCGCTAGCCACTGTTTTTATCGTTATCCAGAATGCTGTAGGTGTAAGTTTAAGTAAGCTACTTGGTCTAGATCCTTTACTTGGTCTTGTGGTTGGTTCAATTACCCTATCAGGTGGTCATGGTACAGGTGCAGCTTGGGCACAAACCTTCTCTACTGATTACGGCTTAAATACGCTTGAACTGTCTATGGCTTCAGCAACCTTTGGATTGATCATGGGTGGTATTATTGGTGGACCTGTTGCACAGCGTTTGATCAATAAATACAACCTAAAATCTGATTTTGGTGAAAGTGGTAACCACCACATCGATCACCCAGATCTTGTGACTTACAGTGATAAAGAAGAAGATCGCATTACTTCAAAAAACACCATTGAAGTGCTGTTTATCCTTCTACTTTGTGTTGCAGGTGCATCACATGCTAAAGACTTTGTAGACAGTTTTGGTATTAGTGCCCTACGCATTCCTGAGTTCGTTTACGCACTATTTATCGGTGTGTTTATTACTAACTTGTGTGAAGGTACTAAGTGCTACAAAATCAACAAAGAAACTGTTGATGCATTAGGTACAATTTCATTATCCCTATTCTTAGCAATGGCACTGATGAGTCTGCATTTATGGGAACTGATGGATCTTGCACTACCAATGCTTGTGATTCTTGTTGTACAGACTATCGTACTCGCACTGTTTACTTACTTTGTCACTTTCCGTGTTATGGGTAAGAACTACGATGCAGCAATCATTGCAGGTGGTCACTGTGGTTTTGGTATGGGTGCAACACCAACAGCAGTAATGAACATGGGTGCACTTGTATCGCGTAATGGCCCATCGCCACAGGCATTTATGGTAGTGCCAATTGTAGGTGCGTTCTTTATTGATATTACGAACCTTCTTGTTCTTCAAGGTTATATTAGTTTCCTTGGTCACTAATAGTTCGCAATAAGCAGAAAAATACCATTAAGGGGAAAGAGAAATCTTTCCCCTTTTTATTTTCTCAAGAAAACACCCTCAAAAAAATAAAACAATTCATTTACAAATAATCTTATTAATCTGTGATTCTAAATTCGGATTCCATTTTATTTTTGTCATTTCCCTTCATTTGTAACAAAGAATTTCTATCCAATTTTAAATTTGAAAAATCTTGATAATATTCGCCAACTTTTAAAACCTACGTTTGAACAAATAACCTAGATTTTGTTGGCGAAAGCTTTTGCTTACAAAGTGCTAATTGAGATAAGTATGAAAAAATTTGATAGAGCGATGCAGATCCTGCTTGCAGGTTTCTGTATCAACTTGTGTATGGGTATTCTTTACGCGTGGAGTGTTTTCAAAAAAGCACTTGTTGTTGATCTTGGCTGGTCGAATGCCGATGCATCACTACCTTACACAGTAGCGATTATTACATTCTCATTGTCATTACTGGTTGCAGGTATTCTTCAAGACCGCATGGGTCCTCGTCGTGTACTTATTCTAGGTACTATGATGGTAGGTCTGGGTATGATCGTTTCAAGCTTTGCTACATCGCCAGCAATGCTGATCGTTACCTTCGGTATCATGACAGGTTGTGGTATTGGTTTTGGCTACGCATGTTTAAGCCCATCAGCTATGAAGTGGTTCCACCCTTCTAAAAAAGGTTTAGTTAATGGCTTAATCGCAGCAGGTTTTGGTCTAGCGGCAGTTTACCTTGCACCACTAACGTCTTTCCTAATTAAAGATTTTGGTATTAACAACAGCTTTATGATCCTAGGTATTGCGATCATTGTTATTGCTGTGCCACTAGCATTTACTATTAATAATCCACCAGCTGACTACACACCTGAAGTACCAGCAGGTTATGATGCGAAAAACAAATCTGGCAATGCTGCTGATTTAAATTGGCGCTCAATGCTTAAAACACCTCAATTCTACTCACTATGGGTGATGTACGCATTTGCTTCAGCGTCTGGTCTAATGATCATCGGTAACATTACGTCTATTGCTGCAACGCAAGCTAACATTACAGATGCAGCTTACCTTGTTGTGATTTTAGCTATCTTCAACTCTGGCGGCCGTGTTGCAGCAGGTATTCTGTCTGACAAGATTGGTGGTATTAAGACTCTGATGATCGCTTTCATTATGCAAGCAATCAACATGGTGATGTTTGCAACGTTCAAGTCTGACTTTACCTTAATTATCGGTGCAGCGGTTGCGGGTGTAGGTTACGGTACGCTACTAGCGGTATTCCCGTCTATCATTGCTGACTTCTACGGTCTAAAGAACTACGGCGCAAACTATGGCGTTCTTTACACAGCTTGGGGTGTGAGTGGTTTCATCGGTCCAGTTGTTGCAGCATTCGCTGTTGATACAACAGGTACTTACACACTAGCTTACACTGTGTGTTCTGTAATGCTTGCGGTTGCTGTTGTACTTTCTTTTCTTACTAAGAAAGTAGATTCTGAAGCATTAGCTAAGAAAATGGCCAACGCATAACACCAGAAATACTTAATGAAAGGCTCAGTTAATCTGAGTCTTTCTTTTTTCTAAGATCATTTCATTAATTTTAAAAATAAACAATACTCCGTTAGTAAACCCACAGATATTAGGCATAAATACCATTATAATTAAAGAAAATACTTCTTTTATCTACTAACAAAGATTTTACCAGTTATTTTACCCAGGATTTTAAAATCGCAACAACCTGCATATTTAATCAAAATTTTGAATATACCCTTCTGTAAATCCAATACTTACCCTCCTATTTCTCTGACTGCTTTAATTTTTTATACAACTGTTTAAATCCTGTCACCGCGTAAAAAGACACGAAAATATCTAAACAATCATAATATTACCTAAACTTAATATTGATGATTTTAAGCAGTGAATAATTAATCACAAATCGTAACTATTCCTATTTTGTTCGTTTTTTCATCTTGTTAGCGTTCCGTGATCTTCATCGCGCCAATCACTAGACCTTTTTTTTTCTCTTTCTATAATTAACAACTGTTAATAGTTTGTTAATTTATTTGTTTTTACAGTTTTAATTTCACATCAGGACCAACAAAGGAAGGTACAAATGGCTAATAAATTATCAGTTGTATTTGCGGCGTTAGCCTCTTCAACTGCCCTTTTTGCTGCAAATGTTAATGCTGAAGCCACGCTCGATAAGGTAATGAAGCAAGGTTATATTCAATGTGGTGTCAGTGCTGGTCTACCTGGTTTTTCTAACCCAAATGCTAAGGGTCAATGGGAAGGACTTGATGTAGAGTTTTGTCAAGCAATCGCTGCTGCAACGATTGGCGATAAATCTAAAGTCAAATACATTCCGCTAACAGCAAAAGAACGTTTCACTGCCCTACAGTCTGGTGAAATTGACGTGTTATCACGTAACACAACATGGACACTGCACCGCGATACCGCGCTGGGTTTGAACTTTACAGGCGTTAACTACTACGACGGTCAAGGCTTCATGGTGAAAAAAGACATGGGCATCAAAAGTGCAAAAGAGCTTAACGGTGCTGCCGTTTGTGTACAATCAGGTACAACAACTGAACTCAACCTTGCCGATTACTTCCGTGTAAACGGTATGGAATACAAGCCCGTAGTATTTGATACTGCGCCACAAACGTCTAAAGGTTTCGACTCAGGTCGTTGTGATGTGCTAACTACCGACCAATCTGGTCTATATGCCCTTCGCTTAAACCTAAAAGATCCAAGCTCTGCGGTTGTCCTACCAGAAATCATTTCAAAAGAGCCATTAGGTCCTGTCGTACGTCAAGGTGATGATCAATGGTTCAACATCGTACGCTGGACGCTATTTACCATGATCAACGCTGAAGAGTTTGGTGTGACATCAGCCAATGTAGATAAGCTGGCTAAAGAGTCAAAAGATCCTAACATTCGCCGCCTAATTGGTTTAGATGGACCAAAAGGTAAAGGCTTGGGTCTGAAAGACGATTGGGGTTACCAAATCATTAAACAGGTTGGTAACTACGGTGAGAGCTTTGAACGTACTGTTGGTGAAGGTTCTCCTCTGAAAATTAAACGTGGTCTGAATGCGCTATGGACACAAGGCGGTATCCAATACGCACCACCAATTCGTTAATCTTTTTCTCCCAAGTTACCTCGCGGTACCAGGGTAGATCACCTTTTAAGATAATAAGAAACTTCGCAATACATAGGGATTCGGGATCGGATCCCTACTTTACATCTCAATAGGAACTGAGGTTGTTTTATGGCTCCTACATCACAAACGTCAGATGTATCACGTCTAAAATCTAAACAAAGCATTTTCTATAACCCCACTTTTCGCTCTGTGATATTTCAAGTGGTGGCTGTAGTTGGACTAGTGTTCTTTTTTTACTCTATCGTAAATAATGCGCTAACCAATTTAGAGTCTCGTGGTATTTCTACAGGCTTCGACTTTCTAACCCAAGAAGCAGGTTTCGGGATCGGTTTAACTCTGATCGAATATGATGAAACTTATAGCTATGGGCGAACATTTGTTGTCGGATTACTTAACACTGCATTAGTAGCGGTATTAGGTATTATCCTTGCAACAATCATCGGCTTTATCATGGGCGTGGCTCGCCTATCATCTAACTGGTTGATCAGTCGATTAGCCGCCGTCTACATTGAAGTATTTCGTAATATCCCACTCTTATTGCAAATCTTTTTTTGGTATTTTGCAGTGCTTCAAGCACTCCCTTCGCCACGACAAAGTGTCAGTTTGGGTGAAGCCATCTTTCTTAATGTTCGTGGATTATCGATCCCAAGCCCTATCTACGGCTCAGGCTCAGAAATCATCGGCTGGTGTTTGGCCATTGCGGTGGTGTTATCGATTATTTTCTACCGTTACGCTAAAAAGAAACAGCAACAAACAGGACAACAACTGCCTGTTTTATACACTGTCGCGGGGCTTGTTTTAGGCTTACCTTTGATTGCGTTTTTCGTCACAGGCATGCCGATCACACTAGAATATCCAGAGCTCAAAGGTTTTAACTTTAAAGGTGGTATCACCATCGTGCCTGAACTGGCAGCCTTGTTACTGGCATTAAGTATTTACACGGCCTCTTTCATCGCAGAGATTGTACGATCTGGTATCAACGCGGTTAGCCATGGGCAAACAGAAGCAGCCGAAGCACTTGGTTTATCCAAAGGTAAAACGTTACGTCTGGTAGTGGTGCCGCAAGCACTGCGTATTATTATTCCCCCACTCACGAGTCAATATCTAAACCTCACCAAAAACTCATCGCTTGCAATGGCAATTGGTTATCCAGATCTTGTCTCAGTCTTTGCTGGTACAACCTTAAACCAAACAGGACAAGCGATTGAAATCATTGCTATGACTATGGCGGTGTACTTAACACTAAGTTTATTAACTTCGTTATTGATGAATATCTATAACAAGAAAGTTGCATTGGTAGAGAGGTAACACGATGAAGAAACATGAATTTCTACCAGACTTGCCGCCACCAGCAAACACCGTTGGTATTATTGGCTGGCTACGAACGAACTTGTTTTCATCAATCACTAATAGTATTGCAACCCTTCTACTGGGCTATTTTGCTGTACTTGGGATCTGGTACATCATTGATTGGGCATTTATTAATGCCGATTGGTCTGGTGACAGCCGTGATGCCTGTACCAGCAGCGGTGCTTGTTGGACGTTTATCAACGTACGCTTTGATCAGTTTATGTATGGCTTCTATCCAACAGAAGAGTTATGGCGACCACAATTATTCTACGCCACATTAGCTATCTTCATTGGTTTGTTGGCCTACGAAAAAACGCCGTATCGTGGCTGGATTTGGCTGTTCTTCGTTAACATCTACCCATTTATTGCAGGTTTCTTACTTTACGGTGGCGTATTTGACCTACCTGTTGTGGAAACCCACCTTTGGGGCGGATTATTAATCACATTAATCATTGCCATTGTTGGTATTGTCGTCTCACTTCCTATCGGTGTCGTATTAGCCTTAGGTCGACGTTCTGAAATGCCGATCATCCGTAGTATTTGTACGGTATACATTGAACTATGGCGTGGAGTGCCACTAATCACTGTACTCTTTATGGCATCAGTGATGTTGCCGCTATTCCTATCATCAGAAATGGAAACCAATAAACTGATCCGCGCCTTAATGGGTGTTGTGATGTTCAGCGCCGCTTACATGGCAGAAGTCATACGTGGAGGCTTACAAGCGATCCCTAAAGGGCAATATGAAGCAGCTGACGCACTTGGGCTTACTTACTGGAAGAAGATGTACCTTATTGTGCTGCCACAAGCGCTGAAAATTACTATCCCATCGATTGTGAATACTTTTATTGGCTTATTTAAAGATACCAGTCTTGTTCTCATCATCGGCATGTTTGATGTGCTTGGTATTGGACAAGCAGCGACGACCGATCCTGAATGGTTAGGCTTTGCAACCGAGAGCTATGTATTCGTTGCACTGGTCTTCTGGATCTTCTGTTTTGGTATGTCACGTTACAGTATTTATTTAGAAAACAAGTTGCACACTGGACACAAACGTTAGCAAGGAAAGCATTATGACGAGTAGTACTTCAAAACCTCAAACTGATAACACCAGCTCAGATCTGATGATCCAGCTAACGGATGTGAATAAATGGTATGGTCAGTTCCATGTTCTCAAGAACGTCAATTTAAACGTCAAGAAAGGCGAAAAGATCGTTATCTGTGGCCCTTCTGGATCGGGAAAATCCACCATGATCCGCTGCATTAACAGTTTGGAAGAACACCAGAAAGGACAAATCATTGTTGGCGGCACTGAGCTTACAGACGATCTGAAAAACATTGAGTTAGTGCGCAAAGAAGTGGGCATGTGTTTTCAGCACTTTAACTTGTTTCCGCACTTGACCGTGTTAGAGAACTGTACCCTCGCCCCTATTTGGGTAAAGAAAATGCCCAAGAAAGAAGCAGAAGCGTTGGCAATGCAATATCTTGAACGTGTTCAGATCACCGATCAAGCCAATAAATTCCCCGGTCAACTGTCTGGTGGACAACAACAGCGTGTGAGTATAGCCCGTTCACTGTGTATGAACCCACAAGTCATGCTGTTTGACGAACCCACTTCAGCCCTTGATCCAGAAATGGTAAGAGAGGTACTGGATGTGATGGTTGAACTGGCTAACGAAGGCATGACCATGCTTTGTGTGACTCATGAAATGGGCTTTGCACGACAAGTTGCCGATCGGGTAATTTTTATGGATCAGGGCGAGATCATCGAAGAAAACAACCCACAAGATTTCTTTGATAACCCTAAATCAGACCGTACTCAGTTATTCTTAAGTCAGATCCTTCATTAATGGCAATTGCTGAATGTTTCAAAGAAAACAAAGTATTAGTAAAAGGCTCTGTTTCCTCTTTGAAACATTCAGTTACACATTAAACTCAATTTCACCACTTCGTTTAAGTATTATACTGGGTAGCAGTGTTAACGTGCTTCAACACAAAGATTTTAATATTGATGGCGTCGTTATACTTGCTTTTGTGGTAATTTAGCCTCATATATAAATGTATAGTCTTAATATAACTACCCTAAGGGGATTTTTATGAACGATCGTATAGTTAATCGTGACGGCGGTTACGAAGGCTTACTATCTACCAATAAGGTTTTACGTAACACCTACTTCTTACTTTCGTTAACTTTGCTATTTTCTGCTGCTGTAGCAGGAATTGCGATGGCAATGAATGTACCGCCAGTACACTGGATTGTGTTACTCGTTGGCTTCTACGGCCTAATTTTCTTAACTGAACGTAACCGTAACAGCAGCTTAGGTCTGTTCTTTGTCTTTGCACTAACCGGTTTCATGGGCTTTACCCTTGGTCCCATCCTGAATCTATATGTTAGCGCAGGCCTAGGCGATGTGGTTGTAACGGCTCTTGGTGGCACAGCGTTCACTTTCCTTGGCTGTTCAGCTTATGCATTAACAACCAAGCGAGATCTGTCATTCTTGAACGGTATGTTAATGGCTGGCTTTATCGCTATTATTGTTGCTATGGTTGCTAATATCTTCTTGAAGATGCCAATGCTGTCACTGGCTATTAGCGGTATGTTTGTACTGTTCTCATCAGCTGCAATTCTGCTGACTACTCAGTCAATTGTACGTGGCGGTGAAACAAACTACATCTCAGCAACAGTGACGTTGTATGTATCTATCTACAACCTATTCCTAAGCTTGTTGCAAATTCTTGGTGTTATCAACAGCGATAACAACTAAGACATTACTTAGTCGAATTTCAAATGCCCGCTATTTTGCGGGCATTTTTGTTTCTGAATACCTTTTCGCTAAACATATTATCGACTTTTACTTGCAGCAATGCTGCTCTCTCACTATCCTTTGAGCCGAAATGAATACCGAGGCTCATCATGCTTGAATTTAATAACAAAGAAATCGAAACTGACGCACAAGGTTATCTGAAAAACGTTACCGATTGGTGTGAAGAACTGGTGCCCCTACTTGCAGCAGATGAAGGTATCGAGCTATCTGAAGCGCACTGGGAAGTGATCCGTTTTGTGCGTGAGTTTTACTTAGAATTTAATACATCACCTGCTATTCGTATGCTAGTGAAAGCGATGGCGAAACAATACGGTGAAGAAAAAGGAAACTCGCGTTACTTATACCGCTTATTCCCTAAAGGTCCTGCAAAGCAAGCAACCAAACTTGCAGGTTTACCTAAAGCAGTGAAATGTATCTAAGAGATAACATCTCTATACCCAAGTGACTTCAATATGCCTGATTCAGAGCGAAGTCACTGAGTTGAATTCAAGGAAGACAATGAAGCGGAATAGCGAGCTCTTTCCAAGTTGTCTGACGCAAGAAGTCGGTTCAGTGACACGCTCCCAAAGGGCGAGCGTCCTTAGCTCTCAGACTTTGTTAACTATTCTCAATGTAGAACCACTATATCTTCGAATCGTTGCCGCGCCTGAGAACTAAGGTCGTCTCGCTGAACACGGCATCTTGAAGTTACTTGGGTATATCCTAATAACGACCACAACGGTTTAATATAAATACCAATGTTGTGGTCGTTTTAATATTCGCTTGTTTTTGCAATGTTTATTTAATCGCGAAACCATCCATATGCCGCCATTCCAATCGTTCCGTATTAATTGACTGAACATCAGCAAGCTTTACTCCGCTTGCAAGCCAAAGTAACAATGAATCAATATCTGACTCCTCACCACAGGCCATGATTTCAACACTGCCATCCGGTAAGTTTTTCGCATAACCTTTTAAGCTATATTTCAATCCTTCATGGGCGGTATGAAACCGAAACCCCACCCCTTGAACGCGTCCTGTTACGTTCGCTTTAATACAAAGTTGTGACATCCATCACCTCAAGTTTTAACTCACTTCGTCGATATAATTGTTGTATCTCCCACCGAGTTACTCAGCACACTTTTATATATACCAATTAGGATTTAAGCATGAAAGAAGTCGCCTTTCGATGGATCGATAAATACCTTATACACCTAAAGTTAACTGAAAAGTTTTACTTACTTTTTCTTCTTCCTTTTATCGCAATTCTCTTTGTCTCTGCTATTTTAGTTGATGCAGCTGCAACACAGCGTTCAGAAATAACACAACAACAACTGCAGCTAACCGCAAATATTTTCCAACAGCAAAATATCTCATCCTCAGATGCTGCCATTCTATTGCAAAATAGCGCTATAAAAGTGTCGAATACCTCTTCTTCTGACGCTGTTCCTGTTAGTGGACAAAACTATGCACTAGAAGCTATCTCTCAATCTGGGTTACTTAATTACTTATCAACAACACAATGGATTGTAACGGCTATTTTACTCGTTATTATTCTTGCCGTTGTGTACTACATCATGACTTTTATCGGCGGTGCTATGTTTAATATGCACAAAGCTCTCCAAAGTTTAGCCGATGGAGACTTAACTCACCGTCTTAACTTCTTCCCTGTCCGTGATGAATTTAGCCGTATTGCTATCACGATTGATAAAGTCGCTGAACGTGAACAACAATTAGTATTAGCAACACAACAAGCCGTCGCGCTAATGCAGCAGATCAGTGTTGATTTACGTCAACGTAGTAATAACAGCGGTGATTTATCACAGTCACAACAAAGCCATTTAGATTCTCTCGCAAGTGCTACTGAAGAAATGGCGACATCAATTCGCGAAGTAGCAACCCATGCCCATGAAACTTCGCTACAAACTCAAGAAGCACAAGCTGTGAGTGAAAACGGCCGCGTAAAAGTCAGCGAAACTAAAAATGCGATTTCTATTCTTTCAAGTGAAATCAATGCCGCAGCACAAGCCGTATCTGCACTTGATAGTAATGCAGCAAAAATTGATGATGTGGTCACAACCATCAATGGTATTTCAGAGCAAACTAACCTACTGGCGCTCAACGCAGCCATTGAAGCAGCACGTGCTGGTGAACAAGGTCGTGGTTTTGCCGTGGTTGCAGATGAAGTACGTACCCTTGCTGGTCGTACCCAAAGTGCAACCGTTGAAATTCAGCAGATGATTGAATCACTACAACAAAACAGCCAACAACTGATTGCTGTGATGCAAAACACCGTTGATAACGCTGTTAACAGTGAGCAATTGATGGATTCGGTTGATAACGAAATCGGTCAAATTAACGAACGTAACCAAGGGATCTCGGATCGCAGTTCTGAAATTGCAGCCGCCGCTGAGCAGCAAGGTGCTGTTGCAGAGAGTATCGCAAGTAGTGTTGAACAAGTCCGTACTCAATCTAATCAAATTGCGACCATGATCAGTGAAGCAAACAGTGAAATTGATCAGCTAAACCAACAAGCCCAAACATTAGAACAACTAATGAGTGGCTTAAAAGCATCATAACAACAGCCACCAGCAAAAGTAATCTCGCTTTTTTATGCCGTCATCTTATTCGTATCCGATAAGTTGGCGGCTTTTTCATTTGATTTTATATGCCTAGAGAAAGATAATACGCCCCTTTCGAATTCCATACTGGGCATGTCATGACAGCTTCTATTTATTTGGTAAAAGGCCGCGAAAAATCATTACGTCGTCGCCATCCTTGGGTTTTCTCTCGCGGTATTGATCGCATTGATGGTAAACCTGGCTTAGGCGAAACCGTAGATATCTACGACAACAAAGGCGAATGGTTAGCAAAAGGTGCTTACTCACCACAATCACAAATTCGCGTTCGCGTATGGAGTTTTGAGAAAAACGAAAACATCGACGTTAACTTCTTCATTAAGCGCCTCAATCAAGCACAAGGTTTACGCGATATTCTAGCTGCACGTGATGGTCTAACTGGCTATCGTTTAATTGCAGCAGAATCTGACGGCCTACCGGGCATTACCATTGACCGTTACCAAAACTTCCTAGTCTGTCAGCTGCTAAGTGCTGGCGCTGAAGCACAACGTGATGTGCTAATTGAAGCGCTACAACATTGCTACCCAGAATGCAGCATTTACGAGCGATCTGATGTTGCTGTTCGTAAAAAAGAAGGTCTAAAACAGCGTACTGGTGTTCTTCACGGTGACGAGCCACCGCAATTTGTTACCATCGAAGAAAATGGCGTTAAAATCAACGTTAATATCGTGGGTGGTCACAAAACAGGTTTCTACCTTGACCAACGTGACAGCCGTGAAGCATCAGTAAAATATGTTAACGGTAAACGTGTACTTAACTGCTTCTGTTACACAGGTGGTTTCGGTCTTTATGCCCTTAAAGGCGGTGCTAAAGAAGTGGTTAACGTGGATGTTTCTCAGCATGCACTTGATACCGCACTGAAAAATGCACAAGACAACGGCTACCCTGTTGAGAATGCACAATTTTTAAATGCGGATGTATTTAAACTGCTACGTGAATACCGTGATCGTGGTGAGCTATTTGATGTAGTAATTATGGATCCACCTAAATTTGCTGAATCTAAATCTCAGCTTGTAGGTGCTTGTCGTGGTTACAAAGATATCAACATGCTAGCAATGCAAATTCTTAAGCCAGGCGGTACGCTACTGACTTACTCTTGCTCTGGTTTAATGGATAACAACCTATTCCAAAAAATCATTGCTGATGCTGCTCTTGATGCACACCGCGATGTTCAATTTATTGAGCGTTTCAGCCAAGCAGCTGATCACCCATTAGACAGTGCTTACCCTGAAGGTTTCTACCTAAAAGGCTTTGCGTGTTACGTTAAGTAATCACCACTGCGCCTATACTAGATATACAATATCGCGAAAGCCCGATGTATGCATCGGGCTTTTTGTTTTTCTACTGTTTATGCTCAAGCGTCCTCATGTACTTTGCAGTTATTTAGCTAAAACTGTCTACACGCTTAATTACATACAGACACCATTTGTCATAGGTATTAATAAAATAATACAATAAGAAAATACCAATAGCGCATTTTGCTACGGACAAATACAAGGAATTAACATGAAACTACGTACAGCACTTTTAACCCTAGCCGTTTGTGGTGTGAGCTTCTCTTCTTTTGCTAACGTTTCGCTTACCCTACCAGACTCTGCTGATCTTGTTCTTGTAAACGGTACCAAAGCGCAAGGTAACGATCCGCTTTCACTGAAAGATGGTGATAACCAAATTGCTTTTCGTTACGAAACTAACTACCGCGAAAATGGCGATACTCACCTATTCAAATCTGAAGTTGTGATCGTGACATTCAATGGTAAAGATGCAAGCTACACATTATCGCTACCAAAAATCCATAGCCAATATGAAGCCAAAGCATTTAACAAACAGCCTCACGTTACGATCACTGATCAGCAAAATAACGATGTTGCAATTAAACAAGACGTTTTAATCAAGAATGGCGTTCAAATTGGTCGTGATTTTCAGCAAGAAATTGCGAAGTACAATCTAAGTGGCGCACCAGCGGCATTAACATCAGCAATTTCTGTTTCTGTGCCACAGGTACAAAATGTTGCGGTAGAAAAAAGTGGAAAAGTTGATCAAGCCTACGTAACTAAGATGCTTAATTACTGGTACGAAAAAGCAGATAAAGCGACACAAGACCAATTCAAAGCATCAATTAACAAGTAACACATAAAGCAATACTCGTTAAATATCATATGGATAGCTATAAAATTTTAGCTATCCATTCCTTTTAGTCCTATCTAATACCAAATTTATACCACTTCTCACGTCATCATTTTGACTCTTACTCACTCCCTTTTCGTGTTGAACAGTTGCTTTTAATTCAACTTTGCAAAAAATATTTACATTTTTTTTACATACTTCCGAGAGCAGCCTTGAATATCAGAACATCTTACCGTGCAATATTGGGTATCAGCTTTATAGTTTTTTTACGGCGCTCAAAAAGATTTAAAAAAGAATAATTGCCAGGCTGGGTGCTGATATTTATTAACTGAAACTAAAGGATACCTAATGGATAATGGTAAACATGGAACGATGAGGAAAGGGATATTCACTCTTAGTACTCTAACTATATCATGCTTCTTTGCTCTCAATGCACAAGCTGCAGTTGATTGTACAGACCTTGCAGAATGGGAAAGTAATAAAGTTTATACTGGCGGCGACCAAGTTCAGCAAAATGGTGTTGCGTATAAAGCGAATTACTGGACTCAAAATAACGCACCGAAAGATTTTAGTGGTCAATATTCACAATGGGTTGAGTTAGGACTTTGTTCTGACACGGAGATCCCTGTTGAAAATGTTGCACCATCAGCAAGCATCACAGCTCCTACCGCAACAAGCTCAATCACGACCGGTGAAACGGTTCTGATCAAAGCAAATGCAACAGACACTGATGGCACGGTTGCTAAAGTAGACTTCCTTGTTGACGGCACTGTTGTAGGTAGTTCAACAACAGCTCCTTATGAGTTTGCTTGGGTTGCTACAGAAGGCGCACATAGCCTAGCAGCTGTTGCTTACGATGATAAGAATGCAGCAAGTAGCCAAGCAACTGTAAACGTTGATGTTGCACCTGAAGGTCCTGTTAACCAAGCACCGACTGTTTCTGTTGCCGTTTCTGCAGCAACTGTAGAACTTGGTGAAGTAGTAACGATTACTGCTGACGCAGCTGATGCTGACGGCACAGTAGAGAAAGTAGATTTCTATGTTAATGGTGCCCTTGTTGGTACAGCAGCAACTGCGCCTTACGTACTTGAATACACAACGGCACAAGCGGGTTCTGCAAAGATCTTTGCTCGTGCAACTGATGATAAGAACAAAACATCAGATTCTGCAGTAACTGCAGTTACCGTCAATGGTGCTGTTGTTTCTAACGGTTGTCGTCCTGACGGTTTATACCAAACTGAAGGTGTAAACGTTCCTTACTGTTCTATCTACGACGAAGAAGGTCGTGAGAAAATGGGCGCGGATCACCCTCGTCGTGTGATCGGTTACTTTACTAGCTGGCGTGCGGGCGATGATCCACAAAGCAGCTACCTTGTTAACGATATTCCATGGGAACAACTAACGCACATTAACTACGCATTCGTTAGTATCGGTTCTGACGGTAAAGTAAACATCGGTGATGTTAACGATCCATCAAACGCTGCAGTCGGTATGGAGTGGGACGGTGTTGAAATTGATCCAGCACTGGGCTTTAAAGGTCACTTCGGTGCCCTAGCAACAGCGAAAGCAAAACACGATGTTAAGACATTAATCTCTATCGGTGGTTGGGCTGAAACTGGCGGTCACTTCGGTACAGATGGCAACCGTGTTGCTGACGGTGGTTTCTACACCATGACAACGAACTCAGATGGTTCTATCAACCATGCTGGTATCGAGAAATTCGCAGCATCAGCGGTAGAAATGATGCGTAAGTACAAGTTCGATGGTCTAGATATCGACTACGAGTACCCGACTTCAATGGCAGGTGCGGGTAACCCATACGATAAAGACTTCATGGAACCACGTCGTCCATACCTATGGGCTTCATACCAAGAGCTAATGAAGGTTCTACGTGAAAAACTGGATGTGGCTTCTGCTGAAGATAACATTCACTACATGTTAACCATCGCAGCACCATCATCAGGTTACCTACTACGTGGTATGGAAACATTTGATGTAACGAAATACCTTGATTACGTTAACATCATGTCATACGACTTACACGGTGCATGGAATGATCACGTTGGTCACAACGCTGCTCTATTCGACACAGGTAAAGACTCTGAGCTTGCTCAGTGGAACGTATACGGTACAGCTGCTTACGGCGGTATTGGTTACCTAAATACTGACTGGGCTTACCACTACTTCCGTGGTTCTATGCCTGCAGGTCGTATTAACATTGGTGTTCCTTACTACACCCGTGGTTGGCAAGGCGTTTCTGGTGGTGATAACGGTCTATGGGGTCGTGCAGCACTGCCTAACCAGTCAGAGTGTCAAGCAGGTACAGGTGAAGGTGAGAAGAACAACTGTGGTTACGGTGCAACGGGTATCGACAACATGTGGCACGATCTTGACCCAGATGGTAAAGAAATGGGCGCAGGTTCTAACCCAATGTGGCACGCTAAGAACCTTGAGAACGGTGTCTTCGGCTCATACGCATCTGCTTACGGCCTAGATCCAGCAAATGATCCTGAAGATAAACTAGTAGGTACATATACTCGTAACTACGATGATGTTGCTGTAGCACCATGGCTATGGAACGCAGAGAAGAGCGTATTTATCTCAACGGAAGATAAAGCCTCTGTAAGCGTGAAAGCTGACTACGTAATCGATAAAGAAATCGGTGGTATCATGTTCTGGGAGCTTGCGGGCGACTACAACTGTTACCTACTAGATGCTAACGGTAAGCGTACAAGCACTATTGATGCAACTGAAAAAGCGTGTGCTTCAGGTAATGGTGAGTACCACATGGGTAACTCGATGACAAAAGCTATCTACGATAAGTTTAAGTCAGCAACGCCATACGGTAATACTGTTGCTACAGGCGCTATTCCAACACAAGCTGTCGATATTGCAGTGAAAGTTGATGGCTTTAAAGTGGGTGATCAAAACTACCCTATCAACCCAACAGTAACCTTTACTAACAACACAGGTGTTGACCTACCAGGTGGTACAGAGTTCCAGTTTGATATTCCAGTATCTGCTCCAGATAACGCGAAAGATCAATCAGGTGGTGGTCTGAAAGTGATTGCATCAGGTCATACTCGTAGCGATAACATTGGTGGCCTAGACGGCACAATGCACCGTGTAGCCTTCTCACTACCTAAGTGGAAGACACTACCTGCAGGTGAAAGTTACGAATTAGACTTCATTTACTACCTACCAATCTCAGGTCCAGCTAACTACTCTGTTAACGTTGACGGAAATGAGTATGCATTTAAGTTTGAGCAGCCAAATCTACCAATTGGTGATTTAAATGCAGGTGGCGGTAACGGTGGTGGCGACAATGGCGGTAATAACGGCGATTGTGATACGACAGGTCTAAATACTTACCCTGAATGTGCACAAACAGACTGGCAAGGTACACCAACACACGCTGGTAGCGGTGACCAAATCATCCATGATGGTGCGGTATATAAAGCAAACTGGTGGACATCATCAGTACCAGGAAGTGATGGTAGCTGGACGAAAGTTTGTAACATCTAAACCTAGCGTCTAAGCAACGTCTAAAAGCAGGTAGTTTTCTACCTGCTTTTTTATTCAATAAAGCATAAAAAAGCAGACATATATACAGATTGAAACGATTACATGATTACTTTATACGCAAACTTGTATTTTTTTTGCAAAAAGAAATTTTTATTACCAAACTATTAGCACTATGTTTTTATCTTTAAAAATCATACCCTTAAAAAAGACACTGTTAATAAACATACAAATAAATTGTAGATAATAAAACTCACACTCTAAAATATAATTAAATGCTGTTCATATTTATAATATACTGTTATTTATTACTTTATATACCATATTTTATTAAAAAAAGACGTGCAATTGTATTTAATGTATACACTCTTACAAATTAACTCGTTATATTATTTACCATTTTTTATGATAAAGTCCTTGGCTCTAATTCCCCCTAAGCATTGTTAGATGGTAGTACTTAATGAAAAAAGCGATATATCTAATAATCCTGATGATGTGTTACCTGCCGTTTCAGGCTTCGGCTCATGTTCTAAACACAGAAAGAAAGAATGCCGATATTGTTGTGAATTACGTCTATCAAAAGGCGCATTTAAAAAACCAAATTAACTATAACGTTTTCAAGCAAGCATTCATCGCTTACAACAAAACCAAAGGTAAGAAAAAGTCACTTTTAACGATCATTGACTACAGTAAGCCATCGACACAAAAAAGATTTTATGTGATTGATTTAAAACAAAATAAATTACTTTATAAAACTTATGTTTCTCATGGTATGAATAGTGGATTACTAAAAGCTAATGAATTTTCGAATAGAGTAAATTCGCATAAGACTTCATTGGGTACATTCCTAACTGAAAGTACATATAACGGTGGTAATGGCTATTCACTGAAACTTAACGGCTTAACCCGCGGTAAAAATGATAATGCATTAAAACGCTACATTGTCATTCATGGGGCAAAATATGTCTCTGAGTCGTTTATCAAGCGTAATGGTTATTTAGGTCGTAGTTGGGGTTGTCCTGCATTACCTGAAGCATTAGCTAAAAAGATCATCAACACCATTAAAGGTGGCAGTGTTATTTTTGCTTACGCTTAACAACATCTCAAATTAGAAGGCTGTTAGTATTTAGTTTAAAAATTAAATGCTAGCAGCTTTTTTTTGCCTGATGATTATTACTCTACATTTATCTTTGACAACAAAATCAATTATTAATCTTGGATTCATTTACACTCACTATAATAGTTTTATTTAGCGAGGTGATTATGAAACGTGCACTGATTATTATTGATTTCATAAATGATATTGTTGATCCTAACGGTAAAATTCCTAGCTGCGCCCAACAAGTCACCGCTAACAGCACGATTAAACATGCTAACCGTGCAATCTCATGGGCTCGTGAAAACGATATTCCCTGTATTTTTGTCAAAGTTGGCTTTCAAAGTAATTATTTCGATCTTCCTCGCCACTCCCCTATTTTCGGTAAAGCGGACACAATTGGTGCATTGAATCTCAATGGTTGGGGAACACAATTTCATCAAGATATTGCCATTGAAGAAAATGATCTGGTGATCTGTAAGCCACGTGTTAATCCATTTCATAACACACAATTGGCTAGCGTATTAAGCGCAAACAACATCACTGATATTTATTTATGTGGGGTAAGTACTACGTGGGCAATTCAGTCCGCAGTAAGAGATGCGCATGACCGAGACTATCAAGTCCATATTATTTCGGATGCATGTGCCGCAGCGACAGAAGAAGAGCACCAAGATTCGTTAACAATGCTATCTCGTTTAGCAACATTACATAAATCAGATGAACTAAATTTATAGGCTTATTATTATCATAGAAAAACCGCATCCCTTTTTATTGGTTTTCATTAAAAATCGACAAAAAGTAATGCGGTTTATTTAGTTAGACTAGATATCGTCTTCCCAAGGCATTTCAGGTAATGCGGCAAGGTTTTCGCTATAGCGTTTTAGGTCAAATTTACCTTCGTTCTTCATCACGTCAAACACCTCTATTGAAAGTGCACAAGCCATCATTTGAATAGCTTCTTCACGTGGTGTTCCTGTCATTACTAAACGCATTAGTGTTTCTTTTACAACTAAAGGTTCGCCATCAGATAGTTGATTTTCAATCGTTTCAACAAGCATATCGCCTGTCATAATCTCTTCGTTTTCCATGCTATTCGCCTTTAAATAAATTTGGCTCATTCTATCGTATTTACGGATATAACACCTACTATTGCGCTATACCTTTGCATCGGTTAGCGATAGTTCACTAGTGCTTCACGTTAAATAAAGAGAGTAATACTGGTGTCGCTTCTGTCATCGAAGCAAAGGAATGATTCGCATGTGCTGGTAACTTAGGGCTGTGTGAATTAACAAAAACCGCATGTATATTGGCACTCAGTGCCGACATTAAGCCCGTTCTGCTATCTTCTACTGCCACCGCCTTTTCTGGCAAAACATGCATTGTTTTACACGCTTGTAAGTACACATCAGGCGCAGGCTTATTGTTCGTCACCTCGTAACCACTAAACACATTATCAAATAGTGATAACCAACCATGATGGGCTAACACACCTGTCACGTAATCTCTTGGAGCACCAGTTACGACCGCCATCGGCACTTTGCCTGATAATGTTTTAAGTAAATCATCGACACCAGGCATCGCTGGAATGCCTTTTTCAAGAATCATCGCTTCTGTTAAGGCTTCCATCTCATTGATCATGGCAGAAACTGTCGTAGAAATATTATAGTGAGAGATAAAGTGCTCAGCGATGTGAGGCCAAGTGACACCAGCGTACTGAGACATAAATGTATCAATACTTAACTCAACCCCATGACCTGCTAAATACTGGCTCCAATTCGCAGCATGAAAGCGTTCCGAATCAACTAATGTCCCATCAAAATCAAAAAATAACGTTTGCATGTATTACCTGATAACTACTGTCCACTGTTACCTTATAGCACGACTATTGATAATCATGTATCTAACAAGTGATTAGCATGGGGTAATTGCACACACATTACTCTGCTTAAGCAGTACCATCGCCGCATCAATATTCACTGCTGGGCTAAAATAAAAACCTTGAATGTAGTGGCATCCCATTTTAGATAACAGTTGAAGTTGTGCTTTTGTTTCAACACCTTCCGCCACAACATCTAGATGAAGTTTACGGCTCATATCCATAACAAGTGAGACTAAAATCTGACTTTCAACACTCTGCTCAATATCAACAATGAAATTGCGGTCAATTTTTATCACATTCGGCTTATTCGCAATAATTGCCGACATCGACGAGTAACCTGTACCGAAATCATCAATCGCAACACAGATACCTTTTTGTGCGAACTCTGATAATAATTCTAAAATATTATTACCTTCATCAAGTGCAGCAGACTCAGTGATCTCAATCATGATCTTGTTATACGCTAACCCATGCTCATCAATAATGTCGTAAATATACTTTTGATCGTACAACGCAAATTCACGAACAGAGCGATTGATAGACATACAAATGTCATCATAGCCTTGGTTATGCATGTAGGCTAAATCACGACAAGCTTGTTCAAATACGACTCGCCCTAATTGCCCTATCAAACCATAGGTTTCTGCCATCTCTATGAAGATAACGGGCGATATGTACCCTTCTTCTTCATCAAACCAGCGTGTTAATGCTTCAAACTTGCAGATTTTACCAGTTTCAATATCAACAATAGGTTGATAATAAACTTGGATTTTTTTCTCTGTAATAGCTTTAATTAAACGATCTTTTAGACGTAATTTTCGAATGTATTCAGATTGTAACTGCGCATCGTAAATTGAAATCCCATTACGCCCATTCCGTTTTTGCTCGTACATGGCATAGTCAGCATTCTTTAACAATGCTTGATGGGTAACACCACTTTCAGGGTAAGTTGATATGCCAATACTAATGGTGACATTAAACTGAAGTGCATCAATAAGAATAGGCACTGATAACGCACGCATTAATTTTCGCGCATACTGCTTGGCAAACTCTGATGATTTCCCTTTAAGCAATATAGCGAACTCATCGCCACCATAACGGCACACTAAGGTCTCTTTCGAACAAAAATCTAATAAGATCTCTGCAATATGCTTCAGCAACTTATCGCCAACATCATGACCATAAAGATCGTTGATTGACTTAAAATCATCTAAATCAATAAACAACACTGAAAACTCTTGGTTGCAGCCACCTTTTTTTACTTGCTCACATACCGAATTGATCTCCTGCTCTACTCTTTCAGTAAAACAGCGACGATTCATTAATGTGGTTAAAGCATCATTATTTGCGTAGAACAACAACTCTTTTTCTGTTTGTTGACGCACGCTGATATCATGAAACACACCAACATAATTGACAACTTCATGGTTATCATCCTCAACTTTGTTGATCGTCATTTCTTCAGGATAGACATTGCCATTCTTACGACGATTGTATAGCTGACCTTTCCATTGCCCTGTGTGTTCAACACAATCCCACATTTCTTCGTAGAACGCTTTATCATGAAATCCTGATGCCAAAATTCGAGGATCTTTACCAATCACTTCTTCACTGCTATAGCCTGTTACAGCCTCAAATGACTGGTTCACGGTAACAATATGATTATTGCTGTCAGTGATCACGATACATTCAGATGTGTTATCAAAAACAGTTTTAGCCAAATTCAGCTGCTGAACGGTTGAGACAGAATCTGTAATATCTGTCAGTACACCAGCAACCTTTTCGGTGTCACCAAACGCATTAACAGCAACCACTGAGCCCTGACATTGAAACCAATGCTCAATATACGAAATGTTTGTCACATATTTAGGGTTCAAACGAAAATCAAAGCATAGCGATTGAGAATCGTTATTTCTCAATTTTCTAATCGCATCTAAAACAACTTTTCTTTCGTCTTTATGAATTAAACGCATTAACTCATACAATGAGTGAATCACACGTTCTTCTATTTTTAATATGTCCCAAACTTTTGGAGATGTGACTTTTTCACGAGTATTAAAATGATATTCCCATACCCCTTCAGCGACGGCATTATATGTAATATGTAACTTATCTGAAGTTTTAGATAACTCTGTAGAAATGTGATAAAACTCGCTTATATCTTGAATAATGCCACGAATAAGCGTTGTTTTACCATTATCATCTTTAATAAGTGCTGATTCTTTACGAACGTACTTTATTTTCCCACTAGGTAATAAAAGGCGATAAATAATATTATATCCCGTATGTTCGGAAGTAATAATATTATTCATAAAGGTAATAACACGCTCTCTATCTTCAGGATGGATTGAGCTGTGCACAAATTTAAGATCAGGATGCAAGCAATTCTCTAACTCGTAAATACGGCAAGCTTCTTTGCTCCATGTATAGGTATTGGTTAATACATCCCACTGCCAATTACCTAATTTAGCGACGCGTTGGGACGCCTCCATCTCACCAAGTAGCAGTTTTTGCTCTGATAGTAATGCCAAATATTGTAATTCTGAGCCAAGTAAATGCCCCATCTCTTCAGACCAATCGATCTGTTCTTGTGATAAAACAAACGGATGCAGAAATAAGCATACGACGATACCAATAACATCGTCATGAGGAGAGATAACTGGAATACCAAGATAGGATTCAAACTGATGTTCAACCATCAATTTATCTTTGGGATAATCAGAGTATGCGTGAGCTTCGATGAGATAAATCGCACCGCTTTCTAACACTTTCAGACATGGCACATCCTCTAATAGATAACTTATCGCATTATCAGTAATGACACCGTCAATGTAATAGGCTAATGATGTTGCCTTGGTGCAACTCTTATTAAAATAGGCGATGTAGTAATGGTCAGGCTGTAACTCATTAAATATTGACTGCATGGTATGTGATATAAAATCTTTACCATATTGATTTCGCTTTAATGCTTTTAATGCAGTAACCATTAAATTCTCAAACCTAAGATAATTGTAATATGTCAAAAAAGTATAGAGCGCATAATGTACAATACCACTTTATTTAAAAGAAGTTTATTGACAATTAACTTTCGCTTTATTACTTCAATCTTGATTTATATCAGTTTACTTATTACGCTCGCACTAATAAATAATATCTTTTATTACTCTTTTAAATATCCATATAAAACAACATGAATATTATTAATTCTCAATCATATGTTTAATTAATTCTCATTGTTTTATTGGTAGTACTAATAATTAACACAGTAACGATAAAGTAAAACAATTTTAAAACACATCCTGAATATTTATTCCCAATCAATAATGTAAACACTACGCACTCTCATAAACCGATCATCTGACCTGATTCAAATACAAAAAAGAGAGTCAAATGACTCTCTTTCTTTTAATGATTAGCGTGCAATATCTAACTGATTACCTGTTACACCATTAGTACGGAACCAACCTGCGATACTGAAACGTCGCTGTGTAGCTGGTAATACTTCGTGTGGAAACATTTCTGATAAGAAGACCACCAAACGTCCCGCTTTTGGATCTAATGTAGCAAGCTCATTATCGTCAAGATCATACATCTTAAGACGACCACCATGCTCAGGCTTCCAATCATCATTGAGATAGAACACAGTAGTAAGTTTACGGTTCTCTTGACCACGGAAACAATCAAGGTGTTTTTGGTAAAAGTCACCTTGCTCATATTTGGCAAAATGCGCTTCGTATTCGAATAAACCAAGATAGAAATGACGATTCACTTCTAAACGGATCTCATTCATGCGCTTTAGAAAGTCAGCGACAGGCTCACCCATCTCATTCGATAACCATTGAATTTTATCACTTCGAATAGACTTTTGGGTCATGTATTCATCATTACGACCAATGCCAGCTTGGCTCCAGTCTTGCGGAATACAATCTTTTAGTGCTTTAACCTCATCCTGAGTTAAAAAGTCATCCCAGACAAACCAACCTTGAGTAAATAAGGCATCAATAAGTTTGTCGTAATTCATATTCGTTCCAATCGAAATAAAAAAGGCTTTATAGCGCTAGATCTCTCATACGACAAATCATAAATTTTATACTTAACTTAAAAATTTCTGCTCAATAAACACATTGTTACACTGTTAATTATTCGTCATATCACATACTAAAATAGATGGTACTGAGCTTGTCCATGTCGTTTTAAATCATCTATAGAATCAACCTGTTGAAAATGCTCAACCCAAGCAATATTGCTTCGTGGAAATTCAACTTTAACGGCTTTTTTTATCTGTTTTTTTAACGCGTTGGCATCTACCGTTATCATTTGATCACTATAGCCAAATTGTTTGAAGCTATATTCAGCTTCAGACTGTTTTAAAACGCAAAAACCACGATCTTTTTTAAAGGTCAGCACTTCAAATGCATCACCAATCGTCATGGTTTTTATAAAGCGTTCACAGCTGACTTCTACATGAGAAATATGAATCTTTGACATATCGCCTCCTAATCAAGTAGATCGGTCTTTGCTAACAACTTACAGAAATGTGCCTTTATTAATACATCACTAATAAAGAAAACAGTAATCGTATTATCGGCAACGGTGAATGCCACTCGAAAAGCAGTATCAGCAGCAACTACGATCTTATATTCCAGTACTCGATGTTTTTGGTACATGCCATGAGGTACTGATTTAATCTTGCCATTATGTAGCGTTAGTAAGGTAGGAAGACGCTCATGGAGATCATTCATAATCGCTGCTTCATGTTCCGCGTATTGATGAAAGAACTTACGTAAGTGACGATTTTCGGCAATAAAAATATTCATAATCAACCTGATATAACGTATTTCATATAAACATACGCTCGTCTCTTTATTTATTAAATATGAATTATTTAAAACAAAGGTTCAGAAAATCTTAACCTAATGTTTAAGCAGAAATGATGAGAGAAAGGTATGTGACCGTTATAACTGGCATTTGGAGTCGTCAATGTAGAATTAGTGTCCTTACCCTCAATCTACGAAAAATGACTCCAAGTGATAAAATAGGAATTATCAAATTTGCATATAGATATGCTTTATAAAAGAGTCGGCAGCATGAAGAGTTTTGATTTAAAGAGTGACTAAAAAGTAAACGTTTTATCAATCCAAAGATAACGAGTAGTTAATTAAAGAGCGCTTCCCTAAAATATCTTCAATTACAATTCTTTTTGCATAAAGGCTCCGTGCTTGTTCGTCTAAAACTATTTTTGAACTAAAAAAAGAATTATTTCCTATATAACCGTTAGCACGATTCATTACAAACTTACCATTATAATAGTAAGCATTATGAAAATTGATATACTCCAAGTTAGATAGTATTAGAGTACCATCAGAATAACTAAACCTCTTTTTGGCTGCTTTTTCATCATAAACCATTATCATCATCGTTGAAGAATTAGACAATTTTATATCTTCTTTTTGTGTCTTCGCTTTTATCTTATATTGCAATACAGGCTTGTGATCGACTAATTGATATTTCTCATATAAGACTCCACTCATAACAAAAACACCACTGGCAGCACATGCTGCCAGTGGTTGTAAACATGTAATTAATACAAGTAAAACTTTTATCATTATTGCAGTGTAGTTAAGAAATCACACTGTACAAAAACACCATCATTATTCTTTTCTTCACATGAAGGAACAATAGTATCTAGTTTTCCGCCAGTAATAGTGAAGTTCAACTCGTGGCTTGCAGGCATACCTTCTAACATATAGCCATAAGAATCATGATTACCTAAATACTCTCCTTTAAACTTTTGTATGTAACAAGTAGGCGAGTTCATATACTTAGACATCTCATTATCTATTACACATGTGTATTTATTTTCAGATATAGATAAATCTTCTCGCCCAATCGCTGTATTTAGCATGTATGCTGCTTGAATATTCAATTTCGCTTTTACATCATCATCTGAAAAATCAAATAACACATCAGCCCCATTATCAGCTTGTAAATGTTGATTCAAGTTATCAAGTAATGGTTGTAAATCTGTAAGTTCTTCTTTGTTTAAAAACTCAGATAAATCCACTTTAGTATCTGCGATTTCAACAGCGTCACGTAATGATTTTAAAGCTGTTGCTAAATAAATAGGATCTTGGCGTAATGTAAATACAGTCTTATCTTCAATCCACTCAACAGGAAATGCTGAAGCTCGCTCATACTCAGCAGAAACAATAGGGTAATCAACAGATCCTAAATAACCAAACTCATATTCAACTGGATCTGGATTAATATCACCATACTTCCCAGCTTTCACTGTTAAGTTCTTCGCAGTTTGTACCAAGTAGTTTTCATCACTTCCTGCATTATATGCAGCAATAGTACTTAGCATATTAGCGACAGTTAAAGCTACCACACGTAAAGACTGTGCATTTTGGTAAGTTAAGTGGTTCTCTTCACTTTGAGTATAGATAGCGACACGATTAACATTTGCAAAACTAACAGCAAGCTTATCACTCGCAGCAATTAATTTATTCGCTAATGTAAATAGTAATTTAGAGTCAGCGTCTGTCGAAGCCAAAGCATGATTAAAGTCACCTTTAATGATTAATTCAGGTGTTTTATTTACTGCATAATCAATAGCTTGTGGCAGCAAGCTATCATAGTTAAATAGAGCATCAACTTGAGAATAATCAAACTCAACACGTTGCTTTACATGTTCATCATTTAGTACTTCTGCGATTTCAATCACAGCCTTAAGCACATCAATATCAGCATTGTTACTATCATCACCTTGATCAAGGATCTGCTTGTATTCAGCTAACTTTGTTTGATAATTTTGTTTATGCAATTCAGGAATAATTGATTCTATATCTTTTACGATTTTTTCAACAGCAAGACTATGGAAGCCTTTCACTTTTGGTACATTAGAATC
This sequence comes from Photobacterium leiognathi, assembly GCF_030685535.1. Classification (NCBI taxonomy): domain Bacteria; kingdom Pseudomonadati; phylum Pseudomonadota; class Gammaproteobacteria; order Vibrionales; family Vibrionaceae; genus Photobacterium; species Photobacterium leiognathi. The sequence continues at coordinate 1,922,879 of NZ_CP131601.1, forward strand.
AAGATGTTTTTTTGCATCAGCAAATGACACTACATTTTCAGTAGGAACACCTGCATCAATAAGTGCTTTTAAGAAATCAGTTTCTTCTTTATCAAAAAGATCTGATGGTAGTTTAGATGCATCATATTCAGCAACATTAATACCATTTTCAGGATTTCCATCTGCATCTATACTTTGCAATAAAGACGCAATTTTAACAGCATGTGACGCAGTACCTGCAATAGCATAAGGTGTAATAATAGATGAATCTGCAGATACTTTTGTAGAACCTAGCTTAAAACTATTTAAACTAAAGTCACATTGTTGGCCATCTTTAGTCTTAAACAGACCTTCAGAATCTGTTTGACCATTGTTCTCGCCACAAATATAAGTTAGACCAGAAACGGCACTATCGATAAATTTTGCATCAATTACCGTTTTTTTGGATTCAGACGCTGATGAGTCAGAGTCACTACCTCCACAACCAACAAGACCGATAGATAAAGCTGGAATCAATAAAGCCAACGCTGTTTTTGGATATCTCATCATTTTTCTCTTTATAAACAATAAACAAAGCACAAAAGTGCAACCATCGAAATAATACATCATACGCACCTTTTTGCACGTGATATTACCCGCAATTAATTGCTTATAAAGAGTGTGTTTATGTTGAACTATAATCGGTAATAGGTGGGTTAATTTACTTTCACTCTTAACTTATTCTTATTGTCACGATTCTGACGAATATGCTCATCACTTTGGATCATATCTGGTTGTTTTGCTAGGCGATCATAAAGTACAACGTTAACTGAAGCCGCCAAGTTCATACAACCAACTGTTGGTACATACACAACATGATCAGCTTTATCAGCAACGTCCTGAGCAATAGAGCCATCTTCAGGGCCAAAGATATAGATTGCTTTTTCAGGGTGTTCAAAGTGAGGTAATAACGTTGCCCCTTCTGCAAAATCCACACACACAATTTTCATATCTTGTGGTAAATCGTCAAGGAAAGATTCAACACCTAACAACGGAATTGTCTGAGCCATCTTCTTGGTATCTGTCTGAAATTTCGCTGCCAAATCATAGCGAGTCCCCGTATATGTCACTGCGTCTGCTTTATAACAACCCGCCGCTCGCAATACTGCGCCCACATTAGTTGGACTCTTCGGATTAGTTAATCCAATAATCACTGACGCATTTTTCATGGCTCGAATTACCTTAAATATTACATATAAACAAAGTCGGCATTGTACTAAGTGGTAATACACTCAACAATCAACTTCGTCATAATTATTTCAAATCACTAATAACGCTATTTCTTGAACGAATATCAGTAAACCTTATGTAAGCTTGTATATATAAAGTACTTATTCTTCAAGCTATCACATTAATAGCAATATATTGCCCTTCTTATCTATTAGTCACGATTCAACACGCTAAGCTGAAAAAAAAATTAACAAATCAACTGTTTTTATGCCTATTAATCAAGGAATAGATATGAATAGAAGCCTTAGTTACCTTACACTTTCACTATTTAGCGTCGGGGCTATTGCAGTACCAATCGAGTGGATTAATGGTAAAACCAAGGTCGTTAATGGCGATATCGTTACATATAATGAACAATGTTATATCGCGCAAAATAACCCAGGATCATGGGAGACACCTTCACCATCGTCTAATTGGTTTTGGCAACCGACCGAATGCGGTGGTCCCCCTATTCCAACATGCAATGATAATCAAGAGTTAATCGATGGCATTTGTATCGATATTGTTGAGCCTGTGATTTGTCCAAATGGTCAAATATTGGTTGATAATATCTGTGTTGATGAAACAACACCTCCGGTATCTGATATCACGTTATGGATTGCGGGAGAAACAAAAGTTAATAACGGCGATATTGTTAGCTACCAGTCTCAATGCTTTGAAGCTAAAAATAGTCCGGGAGTATGGGAAACACCTAAGTCATCATCATGGTTTTGGAATGAAACGAATTGTTCAGATACGTCCATAGAACCTATTGAGTGCCCTGATGGCTCTAGCGCACCAACGATTGAAGAGTGTCCTACTGAACCACCAACAGAAGTTACTTGCCCTGACGGCACTATCACCGAAAACTACGATAGCTGCCCTGCAACACAAGCTATTTTTGTTAGCCCTGATGGCAACGATAATAATAACGGCTCATTCACTAAGCCTTACAAAACCCTAAAGAAGGCTTTATCTCAAGCTAAAGCAGGCAGCATTATTGAACTGGCAGAAGGTCGTTATAAAACAGCAGAAGTCATTGATAAGGCTAATGGAAACAGCGAAGCACCCATAGTGATCAGAGGAAATAACAGCGTCTTTGATGGCACCATAGATATTACGACACCATGGCAACGACACGACGGTAATATTTACAAGACACAAATCAATCAAGATATTTGGCAATTGTTTATTGACGATAAAATGGTGATGTCAGCACGTTGGCCTAATGCTCAATTAAGCGATGGTTCACTGTGGGATATGAAGACGACATGGCGTCATCAAGCCCCTGAAAGTCGTTTCGGTGAAATGATTGATGAACGCCCGTATGAAAAGATCACTGTTAAAAACAGTGGTAATGAATATCAACCTCTTCCTAATGGTATAAACACACAATCGCTAGCTGATTCAGGTATTGATGCGACAGGTGCCATTGCTATCATGAACATAGGCTCTTGGCTTAACTGGGCACAAGTGATTGATAGTCACACGGTTGGTAGTGATCGCTTTACCTATAGTACCGATTTTTCTAAATCAGGCACTGCGATGAAAAAAGCCGCTACTAATATGCTCTCAAAAGGCAATTTTTGGGCAAATAAAAACGGCAAATATGAAGAAGGCCACTATTACCTTGAAGGTAAACTTGAGCTGTTAGATAGTCCCAATGAGTGGTTCTTTGATAAGCAGACGAAAACCGTTTACTTATGGGCTCCCAATGATGCCGATCCTAACCAACTTCATGTACGTGGTAAGCAGCAAACCTATGGCTTAACCATCCGAAATTCTAGCCACCTTATTTTCGATAATGTCGACTTTTTTGCGACAGCATTTACGGTGATTAGCTCAAAATCTATTACTTTTAATGATCTGGATGCGCAATATTACGCGTATTCAAAGCGCATGTTAGGTGACTTAACTCGCCCTCAAACCATTAAGTTTATTAATAACAATAAAGCCATCACAGAAACACAGAACAAGATCACCAATAGCTACCTAGCTTACACTGATGGGCCTGCGTTTGAGATGATCAAAGAAAACAGTAATGTGGTTGATAACAACCTGATACATGATATTGATTATTCAAATCTAGGAACTGGTGGTGAAGGCTCCATTAATATGGCTTCACAAAGTCAGAATATCACTTTTAGCAATAACACTTTCCATACCGCAGGTAATTCTGAAGGTGTACGCGTTGGTGCTCGCTCTAAAGTAATTGGTAACCATGTGTACAACACCAGCCTATTACAGCATGATGGCGCAGCAATCAATGTGGGGATTGATGAACAAGCAGGCACAGAGATCGCTTATAACTGGGTTCACGATACACCAAAAGCAGGTATTCGTTTTGATGGTGTCGAAGGTGCGGCTAAAACAGGTAAAGATGGCTTAGTCCATCACAACGTTGTGTGGAATAGCGCTTTCAATATTATTAAGGGTGATACGCAAGGTACCTACAATAACTTGATGTTTAATAACATCATCACTGATTTAATCATCTTCAATAAAGCGTCAGCATATGGATTAAATTATAGTTCTGAAACGCTAAACAACTTAGTCGGAACACTGCAAGGGCGTAAATCGGGTACTAGCGAGCAATTAGCTGTTCCGGGAATCGTGGCAAATAATATAACAGGCAATACATCTGAGATCTTAAGTCACTTAAAGGGCGCTTATTGGGGTGACTTTAGACCGAAGGATAACGCCGTGATCATTGATATGGGAACAAGCAATAGTAGCTTGATGACAATTGAGCATCTTGGCTCTTCCCCTGATATTGGCGCTTATGAATATGGAGCCCCTAACACTTGGATTCCAGGTCATAGCCATTCAATCGCCTCTAACCCTGTCCCTTTTGATAAGGCAACCAATGTTGATCTGAATATTGAATTAATGTTCTCACAGGATCTCAAGCGATTTAATTATGATGTCTACTTAGGTAAGAATATCGACGCCTTATTACCCGTCGATAAAATAGATAATAAGTATAACTTGAATGATCTTTCACCAAACACCCAATATTATTGGCGCGTTGATGTGATAGAAAATAATAAAGTCACGACGGGAGATATTTGGTCATTTAGTACCGAGTAATAACGAAAAAAGCCTCAATATTGCTGTCTCTTATACACAAATCCCTAAGCCAATGCTTGGGGATTTTTTTGAACTAATTTTATGTTTCATGATCTGATCATCTAAGCAATGATAAGGATGATTATGATGACCTATATAGAACCAACTCTTTGGGCTCAAAAACAATTCGGTCAAGCCGATCTTAATGACCCAAGACGAACTCAAAGACTCGTTGCTCTAGCTACCTCTCTGGCTGAACAACCTGGTATCCCTATCTCAAAACTCATCATCTCCCCAGCCGATATGGAAGGGGCTTATCGCTTTATTCGTAATGACCAAATCAAAGCAGAAGATATTGCAGAAGCTGGATTCTATGTCACAGCACAAGAAGCTTTTGAACAACAAACACTGCTTGCATTGGAAGATACCACTTCTCTAAGTTACTCACATCACAGCATACAAGATACACTCGGGCATTCCAATCAAGGTAATCGACACCGAGCAATGTTCGTTCATTCAACGTTGCTTTTTGCTCCCGAAACTCACACTGTAGTTGGTTTAATCGAACAACAACGCTGGACCCGAGATATTGAAAAACGTGGTCAAAGACACCAGCATGCAACTCGACCATACAAAGAAAAAGAAAGTTATAAATGGGAACAAGCATCTCGCCATGTTGCAGAGCGACTAGGCGAGAAAATGTCAGAGGTTATTTCTGTATGTGATAGAGAAGCCGATTTATTCGAGTACCTCACTTACAAGCACGAGCAACAACAACGATTTATCGTTCGCTCAATGCAAAGTCGCTGTATCGAGGAGCATGATAATCGTCTTTATGACTACGCTTCCAAGTTGTTATCAGCAGGAAGCAAAGAGCTAAAAATACCGCAAAAAGGCGGTCGTAAGTCCCGCACGGCTCATCTAGACATCAAATATGCTCCCGTGACACTTAAGTCTCCCGCTAATAAAAAAGAGTTCGATAATATCTCTCTCTACTATGTTGGATGTATAGAGCAAGGTGAGAGTGACGACAAGCTCGCATGGCATTTACTGACATCAGAGCCTGTAACGAACAAAGAGGAAGCACTTAACATCGTCAGTTATTATGAGCGTCGTTGGCTGATAGAAGATTTTCACAAGGTTTGGAAAAGTGAAGGCACGCAAGTTGAACAACTGAGAATGCAAAGTAAAGATAACTTAGAAAGGCTCAGTGTTATTTTGGCATTTATTGCTACTCGTTTACTCCAGTTAAGATTTATGAACGAATCTAAAGAGTTATCTAGTAGCTGTTGTGAACGGGTGTTAAAAGGTAAAGCGTGGAAGCTTATGTGGTTAAAATTGGAGAAGAAAAAGCTGCCCAAAGAAGCACCAAATATATCGTGGGCTTACAAAAGTATTGCACGGTTAGGTGGTTGGAAAGATACCAAGCGGACGGGTCGCGCTTCTGTAAAGACATTATGGCAAGGATGGTTTAGGTTACAAACCATCCTTGAAGGATATGAACTAGCTAAGTCTCTTGAACACAATGACTTGTGATCAAGAGACAGCAATATTGAGGCTTTTTTGCTATTTAAATAAAGAATACCGCATGGCATTTTTCACACTGATATTTATTATGTTTTTTATGTGTGAAATGACGTTCTACAAAATTACGTTTGACTTTATGTCTATATGCTTTTTGTTTACAAGCTGGGCAAATCACGAAAGATACCACGATTAGATAAAAATATATTCTACCCTTAATTGATAATTATATCAACATGGTTGCATATTGGTGTTTGCTATAAACACAGCATTTCAAGTAATAACAAAAAAGCCTCAATCTTTCGATTGAGGCTTTTTATATATGGTGCCCGAGGACGGACTTGAACCGTCACTCCCGAAGGAAACGGATTTTGAATCCGTCGTGTATACCAATTTCACCACTCGGGCTTAAATTCTTATATAATGGAGGCGCGTCCCGGAGTCGAACCGAGGTCCACGGATTTGCAATCCGCTGCATAGCCACTCTGCCAACGCGCCATTTTGTTTTCTCTATTAAATAGATGGTGCCCCGGGCCGGACTTGAACCAGCACAGCGCGAACGCCGAGGGATTTTAAATCCCTTGTGTCTACCAATTCCACCACCAGGGCACGCAATTTCTTGCGATGGTTAGACACCATCTGTGATTACCGCTTTCGCCATAATCTTTAATTTGGAGCGACACACGAGGTTCGAACTCGTGACCTCAACCTTGGCAAGGTTGCGCTCTACCAGCTGAGCTAGTGTCGCAATAGATTCTCATAAGAGAATGGAGGCGCGTCCCGGAGTCGAACCGAGGTCCACGGATTTGCAATCCGCTGCATAGCCACTCTGCCAACGCGCCATTTTGTTTTCTCTATTAAATAGATGGTGCCCCGGGCCGGACTTGAACCAGCACAGCGCGAACGCCGAGGGATTTTAAATCCCTTGTGTCTACCAATTCCACCACCAGGGCACGCAATTTCTTGCGATGGTTAGACACCATCTGTGATTACCGCTTTCGCCATAATCTTTAATTTGGAGCGACACACGAGGTTCGAACTCGTGACCTCAACCTTGGCAAGGTTGCGCTCTACCAGCTGAGCTAGTGTCGCATAGATTCTCATAAGAGAATGGAGGCGCGTCCCGGAGTCGAACCGAGGTCCACGGATTTGCAATCCGCTGCATAGCCACTCTGCCAACGCGCCATTTTGTTTTCTCTATTAAATAGATGGTGCCCCGGGCCGGACTTGAACCGACACAGCGCGAACGCCGAGGGATTTTAAATCCCTTGTGTCTACCAATTCCACCACCAGGGCACGCAATTTCTTGCGATGGTTAGACACCATCTGTGATTACCGCTTTCGCCATAATCTTTAATTTGGAGCGACACACGAGGTTCGAACTCGTGACCTCAACCTTGGCAAGGTTGCGCTCTACCAGCTGAGCTAGTGTCGCATAGATTCTCATAAGAGAATGGAGGCGCGTCCCGGAGTCGAACCGAGGTCCACGGATTTGCAATCCGCTGCATAGCCACTCTGCCAACGCGCCATTTTGTTTTCTCTATTAAATAGATGGTGCCCCGGGCCGGACTTGAACCGGCACAGCGCGAACGCCGAGGGATTTTAAATCCCTTGTGTCTACCAATTCCACCACCAGGGCACGCAATTTCTTGCGATGGTTAGACACCATCTGTGATTACCGCTTTCGCCATAATCTTTAATTTGGAGCGACACACGAGGTTCGAACTCGTGACCTCAACCTTGGCAAGGTTGCGCTCTACCAGCTGAGCTAGTGTCGCATAGATTCTCATAAGAGAATGGAGGCGCGTCCCGGAGTCGAACCGAGGTCCACGGATTTGCAATCCGCTGCATAGCCACTCTGCCAACGCGCCTCAATATTTCTAAAGAAGTTACCATCTTTAGAATTTTTTACCCTTAGCGAGTCACCCCGCTGCGGTACGTGGTGTAATTTACTGATTTTACAGAATCAGTCAACGAAAAATTATGACTTTTTATTTAACTGGTTAAATTCCATAACATCGAACCATAAATCAGCCCATAAATGATCAAAAACCAGACAATCTCAGCATTTAAACTTTAACTTACAGATGAGATTGCAGAGCGCGATAACGATGTAGCAAAATCGTCATAACTAAATTCGTTGAGTTTTTCGATATTGCCATTACTACGACGGCAATAAATACTTGGCATACGCAAACCATTAAACCAATTTAACTTCACCATGGTGTAACCCGCACTGTCTGCAATATGTAATTTCTGTCCAATCGTTAATGGCTGTTCAAAACTAGTAACACAAAATTGATCGCCAGCAAGACAAGAGCAACTGCCAATCACGTATTCATGACTTCCCTCTTCTGAGGACTCTGTTATCGTTGCTGGTTCATTATAAATTAAGGTATCAAGTCGATGCGCTTCTGTCGCACTATCTACAATGGCTGTTTTCATACCGTTCTCGACAATATCAACCACAGTCACCACTAAGTCAGTAGTTTGGGTAATAATGGCTTCGCCCGGCTCAAGATATAACTGAATACTAAATCGTTCTGCAAATGCTTTTAAAACCGTTGCCAATTTTTCTAGTTCGTAATCCGGCCAAGTGAAGAAAACGCCACCGCCTAAGCTGACCCAATCAAGCTTTAATAAGTAGCGTCCAAAACGCTCTGATATTGAGTCGAGTAATGTAATAAATGCATCTGCACTTTTGTTTTCACAATTCATGTGAAACATCGCACCATCGAGAGCATCAAACAATTCATCTGTTAATAGATTTTCTTGAACCCCTAAGCGTGAAAACTGACGAGCAGGATCCGCCAAATCTTGTCCTGCACAACTAATACCCGGATTTAAACGCAGACCAACAGAGGCTTTACTGTCGGCTAAATGTCGATGCGCTTGTAATTGAGAGATAGAGTTGAAAATGATCTTATTACAGTACTGGAGAACATCTTCTACATCTTCTTGGCTATATCCCACACTATAAGCATGTGTTTCACCACCGAATTTTTCAGCACCTAACCTAACTTCAAATGGCCCACTACTGGTTGTACCATCAAGATAAGGCTTCATAACATCAAACACGCCCCACGTGGAAAAGCACTTCAATGCAAGGACGAGTTTTACTCCGGATAATTGTTTTAACTTTTTAGCTTGTTCTAAATTGTTGAGCAGCTTCTGCTCATCAATCATGAAATATGGCGTTTTCAATGCAGCTTTCTCTTTTATATAAATAAGAAAGCGAGCCTGCTTTTATACAAGCTCACTTAAATAGATGTGTCTTATTTCAAGATATGAATATCAGGCTGACCAACAGGCAATTCTTGAACATGCCAATCTAAACCAATCGTCGGCATTGTTGCTAAGAATGGATCTGGGTCTAACTGCTCCATATTGAACACACCTTTATCTGCCCATTTGCCATTAAAGAACTGTAATGCGGCAGTTATAGCCGGAACACCCGTTGTGTATGATATTGCTTGATGCTCTACATCTTCATACGCCACTTCATGATCAGCGGTGTTGTAGATAAACACACTGCGCTCTTTACCGTCTTTTTTACCTTGGACCCAAGTACCGATACAGGTTTTTCCTGTATAGCCCGGAGCAAGCGATGTTGGATCAGGTAATAACGCTTTCAAAACATGCAGTGGTTGTACGACAGTACCATCATGCAGCGTTAGTGGATCTGGACTTAATAAGCCAATATCACGCATACAATTAAAGTAATTTAGGTATTTGTCACCAAAGCCCATCCAAAACTCAATACGTTTTGCTGGAATAAACTCCTGCAATGAACGTACTTCATCATGTGCCATTGAATAAACTTTATGCTTACCGACTAACGGGAAATCAAACTCAAGCATGCGGCTATGACAACCGACTTGTTTCCATTCACCGTTTTCCCAATAGAATGAATCACCTTGGATTTCTAACATATTGGTTTCAGGGTCAAAGTTAGTCGCAAACTTCTTACCGTGATCACCTGCATTCACATCCATGACATCAATGGTGTCAATTTCATCGAACAGGTGTTTCACAGCATAAGCGGCAAACACACTAACAACACCCGGATCAAAACCTGCACCTAAAATGCCAGTGATCCCCGCTTCCTTGAACTTCTCACGGTAACCCCATTGCCAATCATAGGCTTGTGGAACTTGCTGACCTTCAGAGCACAAATCAACCACAACAGACGTATCTAAGTAAGAAACCTTAGCTTGATAACACGCTTCCATGATTGTCATGTTGACCCAAGGAGGACCTACATTGATCACAAAATCAGGTTTTACTTCTTTAATTAAAGCGACTAATGCATCAACATCATCCGCATTGACCGCTCGTGCTTGTAGCTTCTTGCTTGGATCTTTTAGGTTATTTTTCTTATCAATTGATCTAATGATCTTTTCGCACTTAGCAATAGTACGTGAAGCGATCGTGATATCACCCAATACATCATTATTTTGCGCCGCTTTATGTGCAACAACCCAGCCAACACCACCAGCACCAATTTGTAAAATAGCCATTATTTCTTTCCTTTTAAATTCATATCTATAAATGGTTGTCTTACTGAATTAAAGACGATAACGATTGACCCAATTGAGCGATTTTATTCAATAAGGTTTTAAAATCATTGATTGTTAAGCACGGATTTAAAATCGTGAATTTCAGTGCCACTTTGCCATCGACAAGGGTTTCCCCTAATACCGCTTCACCTTTAACTAAAGCATCGATACGAAGCTGTTTATTTAGGTGATTGAGTTCCGATGCTGTTATATGTGCATTGTCACCCACATAGCGGAATAACACAGTCGAAAGCGCAGGATCAGCAAGCAGTTCAAATTGCGGTTGTTGGTTGACTAAGTCAGCCACATACTGCGTTTGGCTCAACAGATGATCATACATCTCACCAAGCGCATCAGCGCCTACACTTTGCATTGTCATCAACACTTTCAGCGCATCAAAACGTTTGGTGGTTGCAATCGACTTATCGACCAAGTTTGGCAATAAATCATCTTCACGATTGAGGTAATCAGCATGATGAAGCAGGTATTTAAAGTGAGATTTATCTTTCACTAATACTGCGCCACAGCTGATCGGTTGGAAGAAAAGCTTGTGAAAATCAACACTTAGCGAATCAGCCTTTTCAATGCCATGTAATCGACTTTGATGACGACTTAAAATCAGCGCACCGCCATAAGCGCCATCAACATGAAACCAAAGGTTATAACGAGCTGAAATATCTGCTAGGCCAGTTAAATCATCAATCGCACCGTGATCGGTGGTGCCTGCTGTACCTACCACAGCAAACGGGATCAAGTCTTCGGCTTTTAATGCTTCAATAGTGGTAATTAATGATGCTAATTGAATAGTGCCATCAGGGTTAGTATCAACACATACGACAGACTGCTCACCTAACCCCATTAATGATGCTGATTTTTGCACGGTGAAGTGGGATTTTTTCGAGCATAATATACGTAGTTTATCTGCGTATGATGGCAAACCTTGTTGCTGAATATTATGACCAGAGATAGTGTCAGCCGCCCAATCACGAGCCAGCAATAACCCCATCAAATTACTTTGTGTGCCGCCACTGGTGAACACACCGTCAGCTTGATGACCGAGTTGATAGATCTCACATAACCAATCTACAATTTTTTGCTCAACAAATGTCGCCGCACTGGCTTGATCCCAAGAGTCCATTGACTGATTTAAAGCTGCAATAAAAGCTTCTGCTGCAATAGCAGGTACAAGTGGCGGTGTATGCAAGTGAGCAATACAGTGCGGATGTTGCACCATGATTGAGTGTTTCGCGATAAGATCGCCTGTTTGTTCAATCACAGCATCTAATGAAGATTGTGGTTGATTTAAATCGATACCATTAATTAAGGTCTTGAGTACTTGAGGATCTAAACCAGAATACGGCTGATTAGTTTGCTCAAACACTTTCTTCAGCACTTGCGTAGTGTGATTGAGCGCCTCTTCAAACGTTTCAGAACCCCCTTTCCCCGTTTGAATAAAGTGTTGTTGCCAATTAGATATCGGAGTATCAACAACTTGAGTTTGAGCAACCGGCGTAACATGCGCTTCAATTGCCGCTTTCATTGTTGCTAATACAAAATCCAACTGCTCAAAACTCATGATCAATGGCGGTAAGAAGCGTAATACAGAACCTTGTCGGCCACCTTTTTCAATGATCAAACCACGCTCAAGAGCTGAACGTTGGATAGCAGCAGTTAAATCAGGATCTGCCACAGGCTCACCAAATTTGTTCTTACTACCATCTGCTTTAACAATCTCAACACCCAGCATTAAGCCTTTGCCACGCACTTCCGCAATACAGCTCGTCTCTGCTGCGATTTTTTCTAAACCACGACGCAGATACATTCCTGCTTTTTGCACATGCTCTACCAAACCATCACGTTCAATAATTTCTAATGCTTTGGCACCTGTCGCCATTGCCAGCTGATTACCACGAAATGTGCCCGTATGCTCACCCGGGTTCCAGCTATCAATGTCTTTATTGAACACCAATACAGACATTGGTAAACCGCCACCTACCGCTTTTGATAGACATAGAATATCTGGCATGATGCCCGATTCTTCAAAAGCAAAGTTAAATCCTGTTTTACCTATACCACATTGAATTTCATCGAAAATCAGTAAAATACTATGCTCTTGCGTTATTCGGCGTAATTCTCGCAGCCAAAAAGCAGGCGCAGGAATAACACCGCCCTCACCTTGCACAGGCTCAACAATGATTGCCGCTGGTTTTTGAATGCCGCTTTCATCATCACAAAGCATACGCTCGATATATCTCAGGCTTTGTTTAGCGCCTTCATCACCAGACAAACCATACGGACAACGCAGTGAATAAGGAAATGGTAAGAAATGCACATCAGCCATTAAGCCTTGACGACGAGACTTAGTATTTAAATTACCCATCATCGCCATCGTGCCGTTTGTCATACCGTGATAGGCACCGTGGAAGGCTGCCATGGTATTTCGACCCGTGGTTTGCTTGGCTAATTTAATCGCAGCTTCTACGGCATCAGCACCTGAAGGGCCACAAAACTGTATACAAGCATTGTTTGCAAATGACTCAGGTAGGAAATTAATCAGTTGTTTGATGAAGTTATCTTTTGCTGCCGTTGTAATATCAAGGGTTTGATATGGCAAGCCAGATTCTAATTGTTCAACAATCGCTTTATTGATTTCGGGATGGTTATAACCCAGTGCTAATGTACCTGCCCCTGCTAAGCAATCGACAAACAACTGCCCCCGGGTATCTTCGACTAACACACCCGCCGCTTTAGCAATAGCAAGTGGTAGTCGTCGCGGATATGAGCGAACTTCTGACTCATAATGCTCTTGGCTTAGTAATAACTCATCAAGCGTTAAATCATATAAGTCATTAACAACAGGTACAGTTACAGAGAGATCTGTTTCTTGAAAATTAAAAAGTGTAGACATGTCTCGTTCCAATCATTACCGCTCCATTACCACCTAACAGATGTGACAAAAGAGAAGTACATAGTTGTACAACTAACAATGTAAGCACCTGATTTGGGTGCTAATGAGATGGAATTACGTATTTAAAGTGTGTCAAAAACGCCTTTTACCTGCGTAAAAAGCTGAAGACGCACTACAAACGTAATATTCGATCAGGAACGATCAAGGCTCCGTGATAACACGGTATTTCGGTAAGTGAAAACCAAAATGGAGTGATAGCGATATTAGATTCACTGTTGGGTTCCTTCAATATGTGTTCGCTTTCTTATCAGCAAAACAGCGTATTAATTCCCTTCTATTTATGCATCGATTGCACAAATACCTACGGCGCAATTACAGTTCAATTACTTATCGTCCTGCTTATCAGCAAGGATTGCGCAGAAAAATAGCACAAGGCTGAATAGAAAAACAACATTCATTAATAAAAAAACATAATCTTTTACATTGATTTTAAATTACTCGGTAGCTACCGAAATACATTCTAGAACAAACAGTATTTATTACTAATTTATCTAACCAAAACGATATAAAACAAATAAGTGCATTTAAAAACAATAAGATAAACTTAACTCATGATTAATAAATGCTTAAAGCTGTAATATGCCACCTTGCAAATTCACCTTAAAAAAACACATAAATAGTTGATTTAACAGGACTACCCCTAAAGAGGTATTTAGAATACCTCTTGATTTAAATCATATTTCTTCACAATTTGACTTAATACACTGAACGCAATTTAAAGCATGGTTAAGTAGGTGTTATGAGTAAAGTCAAATTGGCGATTATCGGCAACGGTATGGTCGGCCACCGTTACATCGAAGAGTTAATTGATCGCACAGAGATCGATAACTATGAGATCACTGTCTTCTGTGAAGAGCCTCGCGTCGCTTATGATCGCGTGCATTTATCATCTTATTTTTCTCACCACACAGCGGATGAGCTCTCTCTTGTAAAACAAGGGCATTACGAAAAACACGGTATTAATGTGCTTTTAGGTGAACGTGCTATTAACGTTAACCGTGAGCAAAAACTCATCCTATCTAACACTGGCCGTGAAATTCGTTACGACAAACTCATCATGGCAACAGGATCCTACCCTTGGGTTCCACCTATCAAAGGTAGCGAAAACAAAGACTGTTTTGTTTACCGCACTATCGAAGATCTCAAAGCCATTGAAGCAACCGCAAAACGTAGTAAAAGCGGTGTTGTTATCGGCGGTGGTCTTTTAGGTTTAGAAGCCGCAGGCGCATTAAAAGCACTAGGGGTTGAAACCCATGTGATCGAATTTGCCCCAGTGCTCATGGCAGAGCAACAAGATTTATCAGTATCAAGCAACCCGTAAGGTAAGCTAACGCAATCAAATAAAAAGGCACTTAGCATTTCTATTTCTAGTAATAACTTAACCCAAGTGCCTTTTTAAATACGTTTTGTGACCATATTTTTAATAATCAAAACAATAAGAACAACTCAACTTACAGCCAAGCCATTATCGCGGTGATAAATAATCCAATAAGCCCCAATAAACTCACCACGAAAAAGATGCTGCGTATTACTTTTAAATTAAAGTAATAGCACAACATATGCCCTACTCGCCCAAATAAATAAACCACAGCGAAACCATTAACCCAGTGGGCCGTGGGCTGAGAAAATAGCGCAAACAGGACGAATACAATAAAGATCCCAAGGCTTTCATTACTATTGGCTAATGCTCTATTAGCTCGGAATAAAAAGTGTTCATGGTTAGCTTCAATGGCAAAACCGGGGATGTGCTTTTTACTAAGAATCACCACATCTAAAACGATTAACTGTAGTAACAACAACAGCCCCACCAAGCCAATAACCCAAATCGTAATTTTATAGGGAAGCAAAAATTCCATTGAACTGTCCTTTTATCAATATTTAATCGTTCTCGGTATGCCACACCTCATAATGACGTTCTACATTAATGGTAATTCTTCCCCATTCAGATGCTGTAACACGCCTTTGATGATGTTCAAAAGCATTATTGTTAGAAAACTCTTCATAAACATCAAAATAACAGGGAGAGTGTGAGCGTTGGTTAACATTAAACACTATACATCCGGGCTCTTGCTTTGTTAGTGCGACGTGTTTCTCAAGCGCTTTACTGACGATGTTCAATTCATCGTCAGGAACAACAATCAATCCTTTTAATATCACTTTTCCCATTTCTTTAATT
Organism: Photobacterium leiognathi; assembly: GCF_030685535.1. Classification (NCBI taxonomy): domain Bacteria; kingdom Pseudomonadati; phylum Pseudomonadota; class Gammaproteobacteria; order Vibrionales; family Vibrionaceae; genus Photobacterium; species Photobacterium leiognathi. Next base: position 1,938,402 of record NZ_CP131601.1, read on the forward strand.
TCTTCGTTAGTGTAAAAAATTCTACTTAATATTAACCTTAAAAAGAGGATCGATAGGCTTATCAACAAAGTAAGCCCATACATGATCAAAAACACGATGCTGATTAGGAAATGGCGTTAACGCTTTCGCTTCTTCTAATGTGCACCATTGATAATCCGTATGTTCATGATTAAGTACTACGGCTTGATTGGGAGGGCATATAACAACGAAAACAGGAATGATTTGCAGCACATTCACATTGGCTTCAAAAAATTGTTGCAGATATTGAGCGTTGTAAAGATCGACAATATTGATTTGAGTTTCTTCATAAAACTCACGGACGATGGCTTGCCAAGCGGTTTCTTCTCCTTCGATAGAGCCACCAACATGGCACCAATATCCACCTTTTACTCGTTTCATCAGTAGCATTTTCATCACGCCATCAATTTCAGATAACGCAACCCCTGCCACAATGGAAGAATCTATCGGGATCATAATCTCACCTCAACATACTAAGTCTCATCAAACCTTAGCAGGTTATAAAAGTGAATACTTTATGATCCCGATATGAATATTTATACCCAAGTGACTTCAATATGCCTGATTCAGAGCGAAGTCACTAAGTTGAATTCAAGGAAGACAACGAAGCGGAATAGCGAGCTCTTTCCAAGTTGTCTGACGCAAGAAGTCGGCTCAGTGACACGCTCCCAAAGGGCGAGCGTCCTTAGCTCTCAGACTTTGTTAACGATTCTCAATGTAGAACCACTATATCTACGAATCGTTGCCGCGCCTGAGAACTAAAGTCGTCTCGCTGAACACTGCATCTTGAAGTTACTTGGGTATATGCTTGCGATAAAATTCTAATTATTTGTATTCAAAGCGCTTTCCCAGCGTTGAACAAAATTCGTTTTAGTTCTTTGTTCCACAATCATTGTGACAACAAAAGCTATGATCGCCACAATCGCTGATGCTGAAACCACAGGAACTAAAACAACGCCAAAATAACGTGTCCAAAGAATAGCCAATGCCACGAACCAGCCAAATAGGAACATGGTGTTATTTAAAGAAATAGAAAGAAGGCTTGGTAGTTTAACTGATGATATTTGCGGTTTTAAATGCGGTGATTGTTTCATTGTGTGTGAGCTAAATAGCTTCGCGGTGATAAACGAAAGTATTGCACCTAAACCAAAAGACAGTGAAACCGCCTGTCCCCAAACAGATACTTCTGTTGTTGAAATCATGTCAAGAGACATAGGAACATGCAATTTATCCGCAAAAGCATGTGAAGCAACAAAGTAATTGATCACAGCATTAATTACTGCACCAATAATGGAATCTTTCAGAGATATTTTTACTGTATTCATAATCGTAATAAAAAAGAGGCCGTAAATACGGCCTCTTATTAATAGCATTCAACTAATTAGAAGCTAACTTTGTCCGCATCAAAGTAGTAACGTGCAGGTGCGATATTCATACCGCCTGTAACAGGTAAACAAACACCTGTAATAAAGCCCGCCAAATCACTCGCTAGGAAACTAACAGCATTCGCGATATCTTCAGGCTCTCCCATTCGCTTAATCGGCTGCGTTGCTAAGAAGTTATCAATGAACTCTTGGTTCAAGTTGTTCTTCACCGCATCCGTTGCAATCATGCCCGGTAGAACCGCATTACAACGAATACCGAAACCCGCATATTGAATCGCGATTTGACGAGTCATATGGTTAATCGCATTTTTCGCCGTACCATATGAGATGCTCGACATCTCAGCACTTAAAGAAGACAGTGATGAGATGTTAACAATGCTACCACCACCATTTTTTACCATCGTTGGGATCACGGCTTTTGACGGAATAAACACGCTATTGATGTTAGCAAGCATATTCTTTTCCCAATCAGCAACATCAGTATGTGCTAAATCGCGGTCTTTACGTAAATCAACACCGCCAAAGTTATTCACTAGCACATCAATCTTGCCTTCTTTTTCAAGAATAGAATCAATCAGTGGTGCGTAAGAATCATTATCAAAGGCATTAAAGAACATGCCTGTCGCTTTACCATTGTTTTTCTTAATTTCTTCTGCTGTTGCTGTTGCTTCATCAACATTCCAATCAGCCACGTAAACATTGGCACCTTGAGAAGCTAATAGCAGGCTACATGCTTTACCAATGCCTTGTGCGCCCGCAAGTACTAATACTGTTTTATTCTGAAACATAACCGATCCAATTTTGAACATCGTTTTATTAAGCATATTATACATGTCCCTTATAGAGAATAAATATAGATATTCAGCCAAATATTCCCATTATCTTTCCAGTTAGAGGTGTAAAAACACGTAAATAACATACCTTGTTACACTCTGCCCTGTTAGTATAAATAAAAATCATTATCAATTGTAAGAAAATGAATAACGAAGTTAGAGTGATAAACAACATACAAATCACACCCAATATGCAACGAGTCACTTTGCAAGGAGAATGCTTATCTGCATTTTCTAAAAATTGTGCGGGAAACTATATAAAATTGCTTTTTGCTGAAAATGGCAGTACTGATATTAGTCTTGTGCCGCAAGGGCAACGTCCTGTAATGCGTACCTATACTATTAGAAAGCATATTCCGGAAGAAAATAGTATTGAAGTCGATTTTGTTCGTCATGATACAGAGCAAGGTGATCACAGCTATGCTGCAAAATGGGCGAAGCAGGCATCATTGGGCGATAAAATTAGTCTATTAGGCCCAGGGGAAATTAAAGACCTCAATCATGATGCAGATTGGTTTTTTATGGTTGCCGATATGACAGCCCTGCCATCATTGGCGACAAAAATACAAAGGCTACCAATTAACGCTACGGGATACGCCGTTATTCAAGTTATCGATAAAGAGGATATACAGCCATTATCTACGCCTGAAAATATTGAAGTGTTATGGATAACAGCCTCTGAATCGCTAGCTGACACTGTCACGTCATTACCTTGGAAGGACGGCAAGGTTTCGGTTTGGTCGGCCTGTGAATTCGATACCATGCGTGAGCTACGACAATATTTCCGTAATGAAAAAAACGTCGAAAGAGAGTTCATCTACATTAGTAGTTATTGGAAAAACGGTGTGTCAGAAGATGGCTACAAAGACATTAAACGTCGAGATGCTACGAACATATGAAAAGTATTAAGCACTTTTGTAGGTTATAAATGGCACAGAAGCATTAATAATGACTCAAAAAACTAGAGATATAAAAAAAGGCCTGATTAATCAGGCCTTTTCCTAAATAGTGCTTATTAATGATTTTCTGCGTTTAGCAAATCACCTTTGGCTGCCTTTAAGTATTGCACCATTGACCAGTAAGTTAACACCATTGCCACGTAAAGCGATGCGTAACCTAACCAAACAACATACTCATGTGGATGCCATAGTAATAATAATAAAGCGAACATCTGCGATGCGGTTTTTACTTTACCGACCCAAGACACTGCAACACTTGCGCGTTTACCAATCTCAGCCATCCATTCACGTAGTGCAGAAATAATAATTTCACGACCGATCATAGTCACGGCAGGAATCGTTACCCACACTGAATGGTAATGTTCTACGACTAACACTAATGCTGTTGCTACCATTAATTTATCAGCAACCGGATCAATAAAGGCACCAAAACGGGTTGTTTGATTTAACTTTCGAGCTAAATAGCCATCAAACCAGTCAGTGACACCAGCAATCCAAAAAATCAACGCTGTAGCAAAAGCAGACCACTCGTACGGCACATAAAAGGCAATAACAAAAAATGGGATGAGCAGGAGCCGAACGAAACTTAAGATGTTAGGTATTGATAAACGCATAATATTATTCTTATGTTCAAAATCAGAGTTTAATCTACTCGACAAGCCTACTCCAAAGTATGCTTATGTGCGAATTTATCAGTAAATTAAACCAAAAAAGTGCAGCAAACTAACTATGTTGCAATGCATCGACTATTTTTTCTGCTAAAGCAGGGCTAATGCCAGGTACTTTTGCGATTTCTTCCTTACTTGCTTTTTTCAGCTCTTGCATACCACCCATATATTTGAGCAACGCTTGGCGTCGTTTCGGTCCAATACCTTCTACATCTTCAAGACTACTGCGCTTACGTACCTTGGCACGTTGAGCACGGTGACCACTAATCGCATGGTTATGACTTTCATCACGAATATGCTGAATTAAATGCAGTGCGGGAGAATCACTTGGCATCGATATTTCTTCACCAGTGACAAAAATTAACGTTTCTAACCCTGGCTTACGTGTTGTCCCTTTCGCAACACCCACCAACATAGGACGCTTTGATAAATCAGCGATATAAGGTTTTACTACATCATACGCTCTTGATAATTGACCTCTACCCCCATCGATGAAAATTATGTCTGGAATTTTATCTAATTCCATTTCTTTACTATAACGACGCTCTAAAACCTGCGCCATTGCTGCATAATCATCGCCGCCCGTAATGCCAGTAATATTATAACGACGGTACTCTTGCTTATAAGGGCCATCTTGGTTAAATACCACGCAAGAAGCGACCGTTTTCTCGCCCATGGTATGACTGATATCAAAACATTCCATGCGGGAAATAGGCTTTAAGTTTAATGCTTGTTGCAGAGCAAAGAAACGCTCTTGTATTGTTAAACGGTGATTTATTTTGCTGGTTAGCGCTGTTTCTGCGTTGGTTTTCGCCAATTTTAAATACTGCGCACGACTTCCCCGTGGATTGTATTTAAAACTGATATTACGCCCCGCCATCTCCGTTAACGCCTTAGCAATGGTTTCACCCTCATCACCCAGCGTTTCACTTAATAAAATAGCACTAGGGATCACTCGACCTTCAACCTGATTGAAATAATACTGAGTAACAAAACCCGTTAATACTTCAGTTAATGTAGCGTCGGCTGGCACTTTAGGAAAATAACTGCGGCTGCCTAAGATCTTACCTTGGCGAATATATAGACCATGAATACAGGCTAAACCGTTGCTATGTGCAATACCGATAACATCAATATCATCTTCATTATCTTGGCTAACGAATTGTTGCTCTTGAATACGTCTTAATGCTTGAATTTGATCGCGGTAAGTCGCAGCTCGCTCAAACTCTAACGCTTGGCTAGCTTGCTCCATTTTTTCGACCATAATGCTGATCACTTGGCGATCTTTACCCTTCAAAAATAGACGTACTAATTGCACCTGCTGTTGATATTCTTCATCGCTGATCAAACCTTCAACACAAGGTCCTGAACAACGACCAATTTGATACATCAAACAAGGTCGACTACGATTTGCATAAACAGAATCTTCGCATTGACGCACAGGAAAGATTTTCTGCATTAAATGCAAACTTTCTCGTACAGCACCAGCATCAGGGTATGGGCCAAAATACTCTCCTTTACGACGCTTAACGCCACGGTGAATCGACAAACGAGGATGTTTGCTCGCACTAAGAAGAATATAAGGATAAGACTTATCATCACGCAGTAATACATTGTACTTCGGCAAATACTGCTTGATGTAATTGTGTTCAAGGATAAGCGCTTCTGTTTCGGTATGGGTGACCGTCACATCCACGTTGCAGATATTTTTCACTAATGCGCGAGTTTTTTCACCCGCGACATTAGTACGAAAATAGCTAGATAGACGTTTCTTTAAATCTTTCGCTTTACCAACATAAATAACCACACCAGCGGCATCGTACATACGATAGACGCCTGGCTGATGTGTTACGGTTTTCAGAAAAGCTTGAGGATCAAAACTTTTTTCGTTTGGAACATCTGACACTATAACGTCTCTGTATCAAGCATTCCGTGGCGAATAGCAAGGTGAGTTAACTCAACATCACCGCTAATATCTAGTTTGTTAAACAAACGATAACGGTAACTATTCACGGTCTTAGGACTTAAATTCAACTGCTCTGAAATGTCAGTGACTTTTTGTCCTTTGGTGATCATCATCATGATCTGAAGTTCACGCTCAGAAAGCTCTTTAAAAGGATTTTCAGAGTTTGAAGCAAACTGACTTAAAGCCATCTGCTGCGCTATTTCAGGTGAAATATAACGCTGACCACTGTTTACCATTCGAATCGCATTAACCATTTCATCAGGACCTGCCCCTTTAGTTAAGTAACCAGCAGCACCTGCTTGCATTACTTTCGTTGGGAAAGGGTTTTCTGTATGAATCGTTAAAACAATAATCTTTACATCGGGATTGAATCGTAAAATCTTACGGGTTGCTTCAAGTCCACCGATACCTGGCATATTCATATCCATAAGAATGATATCTGCATGATTGCTACGACACCATTTTACGGCTTCCTCACCACTGACGGCTTCCCCTACCACTTTAATACCACGGACATCTTCAAGAAGACGTCTAATCCCTGTGCGAACCAGTTCGTGATCATCTACAAGGAATACATTAATCAAGCTGTATCTCCAATGATTTGGCTCTGCACCCAGCCGGAATGGCAGGATAGCTACTACTAATACTACATAATTCTACCTTAACTTAACACTTCGCCTTATGCTGATTCTGTGTATCAGTCCAAAGTTTCGTACCAAGTTAAGGCTTGACATTAGACTTTCTAATTATTCTTTTTTACGCTCTTCAAAATAAAAAACGCTAGCCGATTATTGACTATTTGATAGAAAAAATAAAGTTAAAAATATAATCTTTCCAATTAGTTATAATTATCAATCTGATAACGTACCCAAATTGACCTTATAGTTTATAAATTACAAACTCAACCGTAAATTAAAATAAATTTAAAACTAGCTGTCCCTTTGAGTGTAATTGATTCCGTGATTTTTTTTACTTTAATCGCAATAAAAGTGCAAAAAAATTCAAGTTACCAAATGTGTCAGACACCTAGGCGTTGCCCCCAATCTCTCATGAGGTTGTGCGGATTTTATCTGTAACCCAAGTGAAAAAGAATAGGAATTCTCGTCCAGTGATAAACAGATATATAACTCAATAACAACTGAAAATACCACTAAATAACAATATCTTATTACCAAGTTTTCATTGATTTAATTTATTTTCACGAAAGTCGATTATTCTTTAGACGTCTAGATGTAAAGCATTCCTTTCTTCAATTTATTACTGTATTATATGCGCCGCTTTTGGTTCTATTCTTTTTACGTTCTTTATGAGTTCAGAATTTAGACCAACACCGCTCTTGTTTAATAATGGATTATTCGCGTTGAGTGGCAACAGCTAGCATCTCTAGCGATGACTTGCCCCAACCTTTGGCACGGCTGCCAAATCGGTGACATCACTTTACCCAAAAGCGCGCGAATCGAATCCAGTTTTTATCTGTGTTGTTCCATTTATACGATGAACAACCATCAAGAGTTTACAAGGTTTAGTTATGAGTCTTTCAGCCAAAACGGTTGTTTTGATTGCTATCGGTGCTGCGTTATACGGCATTGGCGGTTTACCTATGTTTGGTATTCCTGTATTTGCAAACACAACCTTAAAGCCAGCAATGGCAGTACTGGCACTGTTCGCTGTTTTATTTGGTCCGTTAGTAGGCTTTCTGGTCGGCTTTATTGGTCACTGGGTAACAGACTTATTTGCTGGTTGGGGCGTTTGGTTCACTTGGGTTTTAGGCTCTGGCATCGTTGGTATGATCATTGGCTTATATCCAAAGCTAACCCGTGAGCGTCTTGAGAAAGGCTTATTCTCTAAACTTGATTTCACCCTTTTCGTCTTTCTTGCATTTTTAGGCAACGTGATTGGCTACGGCACATCAGCATTTCTTGATTCCGTACTTTATGCTGAACCGTTCACCAAAGTATTAGCACAGTTAGTGATTATCGCAGCAGGTAATACCATCCTGATCGCGGTTGTTGGACACTTTATTTTGACATCTGTTGCGAAGCGTAAGCAGCAAAGCTACAACCTCAAAGAGGCATACTAAGCATGGCAATTCAATTTACCGATTTCTCTTTTAAATATTGGGCACTTGAAAAGCCAACGCTTAAGAACATCAATCTAACAATTAATGACGGCGAAAAAGTCGTGATTGTTGGACCAAGTGGCAGTGGTAAATCAACATTAGGTCAGTGCCTAAATGGCTTGATCCCACATGCGATTAAAGGTGATTGCTCAGGCTCTTTGACAATTAACGGCAATGATACTCAGACAATGAAGTTAGACCATTGCACGAGTATGGTTGGTACTGTACTGCAAGATACTGATGGTCAGTTTGTTGGTTTGAGTGTAGGTGAAGACATCGCTTTTGCGCTTGAAAACCAAATGATCCCGCAAAAAGAAATGCGTGAGATCGTACAAGCCACTGCTGATATGGTTGATTTAAATTCAATCATTGATCACTCACCTTTTGATTTAAGTGGTGGTCAAAAACAACGTGTATCACTGGCTGGTGTTATGGTTGATGACGTCGATATCCTGTTATTTGATGAACCTTTAGCAAGCCTTGATCCGAAAACCAGTAAAGCTGCTATCGAGATCATCGATAATCTGCATAAAGACACAGGTAAAACAGTCATTATCATTGAGCACCGTTTAGAAGATGTGCTTCATCGCCCGGTTGATCGCATTATCATGATGAATCGTGGTGAAATCGTTGCTGACATGACGCCTGACGAACTATTAGCAAGCTCTGTACTTGAGCAACACGGTATTCGTGAACCTCTTTATATCTCAGCAATTAAAGCTGCAGGTTGTACTGTTTCACCTGAAGATCATCCTGCATATTTCTCAACCATTAACTTAGAGAAATTCAAGCCACAGTTAGAAAATTGGTTCCAGCAAGTCGCACCTGTTCAACCAGCCCCACAGCAAGATGTATTGCTAAGTGTTAAGCATCTTTCTTACTCGTATGATGGCGTTAAAAACACCCTTGATGATGTCAGCTTTGATGTTCATAAAGGCGAGTTTGTTTCTATTATGGGTAAAAATGGCTCAGGTAAATCAACCATTACGCGTTTGATCATGGGTGTATTAGAGCAAGATAACGGCACGATTTCACTCAATGGTGAAGATCTTGCTGGTTGCTCTATTTTCGAACGCAGCCAAAAAATTGGTGTTGTACTGCAAAACCCTAACCATATGATTTCACATCATATGATTTTTGATGAAGTGGCATCAGGTTTACGAAATCGTGGTGTTGATGAAGCGATAATTAAAGAAAAAGTAAACCACATGCTGGAGCTATGTGGTTTAGGCCGCTACCGCGAATGGACAATTGATGCTTTGAGCTTTGGTCAGAAAAAACGCGTTACTATCGCAACAATGCTAGTGCTTGAGCCTGAATTACTGATCTTAGATGAGCCAACAGCAGGTCAAGATTACTATCATTACACTGCAATGATGGCGTTCATTAAAGAGCTGAATGAAAAGCTTGGTATTACTATCATCATCATTTCACATGATATGCACCTTGTATTGGAATATACCCAACGTGCGATTGTGATCGCAGATAGTCAGTTACTGGCAGATGACAGTGTATACCGTATTTTCAGCCAGCCTAGCCTACTTGATAAAGCTAATTTAACAGTAACAAGTCTGTACACTTTAGCTGAATCACTGGGTATCACTCGTATTGATGACTTTATCCGTTGTTTTATTGAGCACGAAGCAAAAACGAAATAATAATGAAAACCAACAAATTCAAGTTTGGTATTAGCTACATTAATACCCAGTCATGGCTACATTCACTCAACGGTATTACCAAGTTCGTTCTTTTTATGGCTTGGGTAACCATGGTATTACTGACTTTTGATCTACGTGTAATTTGTGGATTGATTATTTTAGGTTTGTACCTATTAAAAGAAACAAAAGTGCCATTTAGCGTCTATAAACCTTTGCTAATGGGTACAACCGTTGTGCTATTAATGAACGCCCTATTTATGTTCTTAATCGCGCCTCAACAAGGTACAGATTACATGGGTACTAAAACAGTATTACTACATGTATTCGGTCATTACGACATTACATTAGAAACGCTGTTTTACTTGCTAACAGTAACACTGAAATATTTCAGTATGTTCCCGATTGCGTTGGTGTTTGTATTTACTACTCACCCAACAGAGTTCTCTGCAAGTTTAAACAAACTGGGCGTACCATACCGTGTCTCGTATGCTGTTAGCTTAACATTGCGTTATTTACCGGAAGTAATGAAAGACTTCACCAATATCATGCATGCACAACAAGCGCGCGGTGTTGATATTTCAAAGAATGCGCCTGTGATGACGCGTATTCGTAACGTTGCCAAAATCTTAGGCCCTTTAATTTTCTCAAGCCTAGATCGCGCTGACGTAATTTCAAATGCAATGACGCTACGTGGTTTTGGTCGAAATAAAAAGCGTACTTGGTACAGCTTAAAGCCAATGACTAAAAACGACTATGTCGCATTAGCCGTAATTGCCGTTGTATTAGTATTTGGTATTTTACACCGTATGGAATCCACCAGCTTATTCTGGTATCCATTCCATTAATAAGTAGAACAAGAAAGCCAAATAAAAGAAAAGCCGATCATTTGATCGGCTTTTTCATATCTATGCTATTAGTCTTATTTACTTTTGGCGTGTTGTAATCGACGTTCTTTTTGACCTTTAATTACAAGGAAAATACCAACAAGAATAAACGGAATACTTAGTAACTGGCCTGTATTAATCATCATTCCTGTTGAGTAATCTGCTTGGTGAACTTTAATAAATTCAAGCAAGAAGCGTACTGTCATCACAAGCACTAAGAACCAACCAAGGAGTAGACCCTTGTATTGACCAATGTCTGTTTTACGATAAAGCGCAAACAAGAAAATAAAGATTGCTAAGTAGGAAAAACCTTCATACAGCATCACAGGGTGACGAGGGATCATATCTACACGTTCAAAGATCACAGCCCACGGTAAATCACTTGGTTTACCAAGGATCTCTGAGTTAAAGAAGTTACCTGTACGGACAAAGAAGCCAAATAGCGCAGTGGCAATGGCTAGTCGATCTAATAACCATCTGAAGTTAATGTTGTAACGTTTGGTGTAGAAATAAACAGCTAGAATAACGCCTAGACCGCCACCATGACTCGCTAAACCACCATTCCAAACAGCAATGATCTGCCCTGGATTTGCCCAGTAGTAATCAGGGTCGTAAAACACAACATGAAATAAGCGCGCACCAACAATAATGCCGACAACCGCATACATTAACAGTGAATCTAAGCTTTCTACTGGCTTATCTTCACGAATATAAATTGACTTCATGACTTGGAAACCAGCGGTAATGGCTAAAGCAAATAACACACCATACCAATGAATTTTCAAGCCTAAAAATGACACCATTACGGGGTCAATATTCCAAACAAAATGGTCCAAACGAGATTACCTTCTCAGCAATATATAGCCCAAACAATATGAGCTACTTAGAATCAACACAGGTTATCAAGAAAAGTCATTATGGTGAATAAACAGCAGCTTAATTTACAAAAAATTAATGCTATGAAATCGCAAGTAAGTAAATAAGGTAAACTCTATAACAATAAATCAAGGTAAAATAGAAAAACAATTACGACCTTTTTTCTTACTTTCATACAAAGCATTATCTGCTCTTGTCATCAACGTTTCAACATCATCACTTTGATGAAAAATTGCAGCTCCCACACTTAATGAACAGTAGACTTCATTACCTTTATAATGCAGTAATGTATTATTCACTACTAAACACATCTCAGATAATAGTTTATCTAATTTTTCAGGATCTGTTTGTTGTGTGATTATACTAAATTCATCCCCTCCTAAACGAAACAACTTATCTGAACGGCTTAACTTTGATGAGATAATTTTAGCGACATGAATCAAAGCTTGGTCACCAAAGACATGTCCAAATTGATCATTAATAACTTTAAATTTATCTATATCAATCCCAATTAATGTAAAAGTCTTATGAGCAACAATCATACCCTTTATATGGTAATTAAATGAGCGGCGATTTCGTAATTTAGTTAACGTATCTCTATTTACAAGAAACTGTAATTCCTTAGTTTTAATTTTAAGCTTAGCTTCAATTCTTGCTTTCTCGTCACGTTGAAATGTAGCAATGTAATAGACAAGTATCGCAATAATCAATCCAGCAACAGAAACACCTAATAAAACCCATACATCTTGGGCTTTTTTACTATTTGATTGCTTAAATTGCACTATCCAAGTGCGATTAGGTAACTTCACCTTTCTTACTAACACTTCACCTTTCTCTGAATCCCAACCAGGACTTTGGTACATAACCGGATGAGAATTCGCACCCAACCCTGTATCAATAATTTTTATCTGGCTATAAATACCATTTAGAGAGCGATGAATAATAGATTTCATATAAACGGTTAAATCAACAACACCAACCACAATACCTTCCATATGTTTGGTGTCATTTTGAAAGACTGGATAGTAAATAAGTAAGCCGCGTTTCTCTCTTTTTATCGCGTCTTGAGTAATAATACTTTTTTTCTGCCTATTAAACTTAATTAACTCTAAGGTATCAGACAAAATAGAAACACTATCAGAGACATTTGGTTGTCTTGAGTCGCTAATATTGTGAATAAATGACTGAGTACGAGGACTTTCCGAATAAAAACCCAATATATCTAAATTATTATTGGCTGTAGGGTATATTTCACTGACAACAAATATAGATTTGAGGCCATCAAATTTACCGTTAAATGTGTAAACTTTATGATCAGAGATAGTATAAATCTCGAAGTCAGGATAGCTGTTACGTTGATTTTCAATATAGTTGTCAATATTGTTTGGTGTTACTTCTTCTAACCATTGCAAACTCATCAAGCTTTCAGAGTTTTTCACAACCTCTCTAGCAAACAAATGAAAATTAACCCAATTAGAACGAGTACTTGATTGAAAGAAATTTGCGGTAGATCCGATAAAATCAATATCACTATTAATTTTTTCACGAAGTAAGTCAGCTTGGCGGGAAGCTGCCGATTCTAATACAACTTGATAATTATTATCTTGAATCTTGTTGATCACAACAAGCAGTAAAATAGTCATACATAAAACAATAATCGACGCTATTGCAGGCATCGATTTGAAGCTCACTACTTTTACTCGACAAAAATTCAACAATTTTCTAACTCTCAAGAAACAAAACCCTATAATCTAACATTATTTTATTTATCAAAAACAACACCAGCCTTTATCAGAAGAATAACAAGCGTATTTCTCAAAAAGAGTGACGTTGAATCTAAGAAATAAGAGAAACAATTGACTGATTACTAAAATTTCATCCTATAATTATAAACAAATAGTCTTTATTACATGGAGCCAAGATGTCAAAAAAACATCTTTGCAAAATATTGATTACAACTTTTACACTAATTACACTAACGATAACAAGTGTTGTATCAAGTGCGCCTGTTATGACTATAAAAATGCTCAGCATGTCTCAGAATAATTCAATGGACGACCATAAATATTGTTCTGAGCTTTCAGAAAGTGAACACCATAAATCGATAACAGGCGGCAAACATTGCAAGCAAGATATAGCCAGTAAAGACATCTGTTGCTCTGTGGCTTGTATCAGTTTTTTTGCTTATGTACCAAACCATGATGTCTTTTTCTCTTGGCCTTCCCAACTAGTTAAAATAGTTATTGATACATATAATAAATATTCCGCTTACCCTCACTCCCTCTATCGACCTCCAATCGTCTAATTCTGAACATATCTTTACACACTACCAGCTCTACATATCGGCTGTAGTTAAGATTCCTTGTATCTCTAGATCGTACTAGGCTCTGCTTTGTTGTATCTGGAGTACACATAGCCACGTTGATACCTATCAGCCGCTATGACTGTTCGGATAAATAATATGAACATGAAACCTCTTTTACAGACATTAATCGTTGTAACTGCTGGCTTAACATCTATTGCATCTCAAGCGACAACACCAATCACCACTACTGATGTTCCTGTACTTATTCAGCTTATTGAAAATGCAGTTATTAACGATAAAAAGCGCAGTGAAATTAAGGCTCAAACTCAAGCAATATTAGAAAACAGTGTTGCAGCTTCCAGCTTGCCCGATCCAAAACTTAAAATGGGATTGGGTAGCTTGCCAATTAATAGTTTTTCATTTGATAGCGATCCCATGACCATGTTTTCTGTTGGTTTAATGCAACAGTTTAGTCGTGGTGCAACACTCGATTTGCAACAACGAAAAGGTGAAATTCAAGCCAAAGGTATTGAGTTACAACTTGGTGTGCGTGAATTAGACATTGCTAATGCCATCACACAACGTTGGTTAGAGCTTGGTTATTTGCAGCACGTTGAAGCCATCATTAACAAAAATAAGCGTTTATTTACCGAGTTAGCACAGGTAACAAAAACTAATTACGCCAACGGCACCAATGAAGCGCAAGATGTTCTACAAGCTGAGCTGCAAATCAGCAAAATTGATGAACAGCTAAATAATAATCTGCAACAACAGCAACGCTTAATTTACCAATTGTCTGAATGGTTAGGTCCGCAATGGTTATCCAGCGCAGACACAATGAATGCCAAACAACCATTACATTGGCAAAAGCTCAATACGCTGCTTTCTCAATTAGAAAATCGAACAGAGCACTACGCTATTTTGCGTCATCATCCGATGGTAAAGATTTCTGATACGGCGATCTCAGCCAGTGAAACCCAAGTGGATATTGCAACCGAAGCCTACCAACCCCAGTTTGGTGTCGAAGTGATGTACGGTGCCCGTTTTGCCAATGGCATGAATGGAAAACCTGCATCAGACATGCTGTCGGCTTATCTCACCATGGATGTCCCATTGTTCACAGAAAACAAGCAAGACCGAACCTACAATGCCGCTCAGCAGCAAGTTATCGCAGCGAAATCTCAACGTGATTTATTGCTACAACAGATGAACGCCAAGGTAAATACGCTGTTGATTGAACGCCACAATCTATTAAGTCGAATTGAGCGTTACAAAACGAGCCTACAACCCCAAGCAAAAGCCCGCAGCCAAGCCGTAGAACGTGGCTATCAAAATAATACAGCCTCATTTAAAGACGTGATCACCGCAGCCAATGATGAGTTAAACCTGAATACTGAACGTGTACGTATCGAAACCGATCTGCAATTAACGAATAGTCAATTGGCGGCATTAACCAATGGTTTCGACATTCAATTTCCAACATTATCCAACAATAATAATCAGTAAGGGTTAACCATGAAAATGCATTCTACTTTTGCCATCGCGGCGCTTGCTCTTGTTATTGGTGGCGTGATCGGGGGTGTGGCTGCACCGTATTTTTCAAGCCACTCAGGACATCAAAATCAAGCAACAACCTCAAATGATGAGCCGCTTTACTGGGTCGCACCGATGGATCCTAACTATCAACGAGATAAACCGGGTAAATCGCCAATGGGGATGGATTTGATCCCTGTTTATGCTGATGACTTAAACGGCAACAATGACAAACCCGGTACGGTCAAAATCGATCCCGCCGTTGAAAACAACCTTGGGGTTAAAACCGCACTGGTGACAAAACAAGTGTTGTCACCACAAATTACCACGATCGGTTACATCGCCTTTGATGAAAGCCAATTATGGCAAACGAACTTACGTGTCAGTGGTTGGGTTAAAAAGCTGTATATCAACGCCGAGGGTGAAAAAGTTAAGAAAGGCGATGTGCTATTTACCCTTTATTCACCTGAATTGGTGAAAGCCCAAGAAGAATTGCTAAATGCATACCGTAGCGGTCGTTCAGGATTAGTGTCTGGCACAAAACAGCGTCTGCTTTCTATGGGTGTCGATCAAGCTCAAATCAACCAAATACTACAAACAAAAAAAACCAAACAAACCATTGATATTAAAGCATTAGGCAATGGGATCATCGCTAGCTTAAATGTGCGAGAAGGTGGTTACTTATCACCAAGCCAAACCGCAATTAGTGCAGGTACTATTAATGAAGTATGGGTCAACGCTGAG
The DNA here is from genome assembly GCF_030685535.1 of Photobacterium leiognathi. NCBI lineage: Bacteria > Pseudomonadati > Pseudomonadota > Gammaproteobacteria > Vibrionales > Vibrionaceae > Photobacterium > Photobacterium leiognathi. The sequence goes on from NZ_CP131601.1 coordinate 1,954,350, forward strand.
ATTTTTGAGCGCCAAGCCCACTGGGTAAAACAAGGCACGCCAGCAACCATGACACTAGAAGCAATTCCAAACCAACAATGGCAAGGTAAGGTGGATTATATCTACCCTATTTTAGATCCCAAAACACGCACGCTGCGAGTACGCCTAAAATTTGCCAATGATAATGGTGATTTAAAACCAAACATGTTTGCCAATATCACCTTGCAGCCTCACTCAGAAGACAGCGTACTGACTATCCCTTCTCAAGCAATTATTCGATCTGGTGGCATGAGCCGTGTGGTGCTATCTGAAGGTGATGGTAAATACCGCTCAGCCAAAATCATTGTGGGTCGAGATGCCAACAATATCACTGAAGTCGTTAAAGGCTTAAAAGAAAACGATCGGATTGTTACTTCTGCACAATTTATGCTCGATTCTGAATCGAGCCAATCAGCCGATCTGTCACGCATTAATGGTCAAGATGAAAAACAAACATCTGTATGGGCTACAGGTACCATCACAGACATCATGCTTGATCATAATATGCTCACTATCAACCACCAGCCAGTACCAGAGTGGAGCTGGCCGGGCATGGTGATGAATTTTGATCTTACTAAAAATATCGACACCTCAACGCTGGCTAAAAACCAAAATATTGAGTTTGAAATTCAAAAAACGCCACAGGGTAAATATGAAATCCTTGCGTTAAAAGTATCTGACAAACAAGCAGCAAAAGCGCATTGGATCACAGGCAAAATCACTATGCTCATGGCGGATTTTAATATGATCACCGTCAGCCATGATGCCGTCGATGATTGGCAATGGTCAGCCGACGAAATGAACTTCACCACTGATGGCAGCATTGATTTAAATGCCTTTAAAGAAGGTGAATCTGTTTCTTTCTTACTCGAAAAAGAGAACGCAGATTACGTGTTAAAAGCGCTTAAACCTGCTACTAATAAGGGAGATAAATAATGATCCCTGCCATTATTCGATGGTCGATCAACAACCGCTTATTGGTGTTGATTGCGACGCTATTTCTCACTCTGGGTGGCTTATACAGCGTTAAGAATACGCCTGTTGATGCCATTCCTGATCTTTCTGATGTACAGGTGATCATCAAAACCAGTTATCCCGGTCAAGCGCCCCAAGTAGTCGAAGATCAGGTGACCTATCCGTTAACAACAGCCATGTTAGCGGTACCGGGGGCTGAAACCGTTCGTGGTTATTCTTTCTTTGGTGACTCCTATGTCTACATTATCTTCAATGATAAAACCGACATGTATTGGGCTCGCTCACGGGTATTGGAATATTTAAGCCAAGTTGCGCCTAAACTGCCCGCTAATGCCAAACCAACATTAGGCCCAGATGCCACTGGTGTGGGTTGGATTTACAGCTATGTATTACAAGATAAAACAGGCAAGCACGATCTGGCAGAGCTTCGTAGCCTGCAAGACTGGTTCTTAAAATACGAGTTGCAAACCGTTGAAGGGGTCTCCGAAGTTGCCACCGTTGGCGGTATGGTGAAGCAATATCAAGTGGGAATCGATCCCGCTAAGTTGCGTGCTTACGATTTGACGTTGCAACAAGTCAACATGGCAATCCAAAACGGCAACCAAGAAACAGGCGCATCGGTGATTGAAGTCGCTGAAGCTGAACACATGATACGTACCACAGGTTACTTAACCAGTATTGATGATATTAAATCACTACCGCTAAAAGTCACGGCGACGGGAACCCCTTTACTGTTAGGTGATGTCGCAACCATCAACCTTGGTCCACAAATGCGTCGTGGTATCTCTGAATTTAACGGTGAAGGTGAAGCGGTTGGTGGTGTTATCGTGATGCGATTTGGTGAAAATGCCAGTGCCGTGATTGATAAAGTCAAAGCAAAACTCGAAACGTTACAACGTAGCTTGCCTGATGGTGTTAAAATAGTCGCCACTTATGATCGCTCTACCCTTATCGATCAAGCAGTAGAAAACCTATGGCAGAAACTGGCTGAAGAATTCATCGTTGTTGCCATTGTCTGCGCCCTCTTTTTATTCCATATACGCTCATCGCTGGTGATCGCCATTAGCTTGCCGATCGGTATTTTATCTGCGTTCATCATCATGCATTGGCAAGGCATTAACGCCAACATCATGTCATTAGGCGGCATCGCTATCGCCATTGGTGCCATGGTAGATGGTGCTATCGTGATGATTGAAAACTTGCATAAACACATTGAGCGTACTCCACTGACCAATGAAAACCGCTGGCAAGTGATCAGTAAAGCGGCTGAAGAAGTCGGTACACCTCTGTTCTTCTCGCTACTGATCATCACATTAAGTTTTGTGCCTGTGTTTGCGCTTGAAGGTCAAGAAGGCAAGATGTTCTCTCCCCTCGCCTTTACCAAAACCTATGCAATGGCGGCAGCCGCAGGGTTAGCGATCACCTTAGTACCCGTGTTAATGGGTTACTTTGTTCGAGGTCGAATTTTACCTGAAAGCAAAAACCCGATTAATAAAGCTCTGATTGCGCTTTATCGCCCGATGCTCAACATCAGCTTACGTTTTCCTAAAACCATCATTGCAATTGCAATTGCGTTAATGGCGTCGTCTTACTACCCGATCACCAAGTTAGGTAGTGAGTTTATTCCGCCATTAGACGAAGGCGATCTGATGTATATGCCGACTACCTATCCGGGGATCTCAATTGGTAAAGCCCGTGAGTTATTACAACAAACCAATAAATTGATCAAAACCGTACCGGAAGTAGCAACTGTGTGGGGCAAGGTGGGACGTGCAGAATCGGCAACCGATCCCGCACCTTTAACCATGATCGAAACGGTGATCCAATTAAAACCGAAAGATCAATGGCGAGAAGGCGTCACTAGCGAATCACTGCGTAAGGAATTTGATCAATTAATTCAATTTCCGGGCTTAACTAACGCATGGGTCATGCCGATCAAAACTCGAATTGATATGTTGGCAACGGGGATCAAAACCCCTATCGGGATCAAGATTGCAGGCCCAGATCTGCAAGTGATAGAGAAAATTGGTGCGGAGCTTGAGCCGATTCTTAATAACATCACAGGGACTGCTTCTGTGTATGCTGAACGTGTTACTGGCGGTCGCTACATCACAGTCGATATTAAACGTCGTCAGGCGGCACGATATGGCTTGTCCGTTAAAGATGTTCAACAGGTTATTTCAACTGCTGTGGGTGGTATGAACGTCAGTGAAAGTGTTGAAGGTTTAGAGCGTTACCCGATTAACGTGCGTTACCCGCAATCTTACCGAGATTCTGTCACTAAGTTACAAAACCTTCCGCTTGTAACACCCAATGGCGCACGTATTGCCTTAGCTGATGTCGCTGATATTCGCTATGAAGACGGTCCACCTATGATCAAAACCGAGAATGCTCGCCCTAATGGTTGGGTGTTTGTTGACATTGATGATCGCGACTTAGGCTCATACGTGGCTGAAGCACAAAAAACAGTGGCAGAGCAGCTTAAATTACCCGCAGGCTACTCACTGGCATGGTCTGGTCAATATGAATACATGGAGCGTGCCAAAGCCCGTTTAAGTATTGTTGCACCATTAACCATTAGCATCATCATGCTGCTGCTTTATTTTAGCTTCCGCCGAGTCACTGAAGTGCTGGTGATCATGGCAACCCTACCTCTCGCAATGGTGGGTGGCTTATGGCTGATGTGGTACTTGAACTTTAACTTCTCGATTGCCGTTGGTGTGGGTTTCATTGCCCTTGCTGGTGTTGCTGTCGAGATTGGCGTCATCATGTTGGTATATCTCAACCAAGCGTGGAGCTTTAAACAGCAAGATTGTGTAGAGAAAACGCTCACCACTGTCGATCTCCATGCTGCGATTCATGAAGGAGCCGGACAACGCGTTCGCCCTGTGATGATGACAGTACTTACCGTGATCATCGGTTTAATTCCCATTATGTATGGTGCAGGAACTGGCTCTGAAGTCATGCAGCGTATTGCGGCACCTATGATAGGCGGCATGGCATCAGCGCTGATCCTCACTCTACTTGTTATCCCTGCCGTATTTAAACTTTGGAAAAATATGGCAATGAAAAAGTCGGCATAAACAAGCTCAATCACGTGGTTATCTAATCAGGGTAACCACGCTACTTACTTCAATATAAAGGAATAGAAAATGAAATTATTCAATCACACATTAGCTGCATTATTACTTACCACCTCAAGTGTGGCACTAGCTGAAATGGATCACAGTAAAATGGACCATAGTAAGATGGATCACAGCGGTATGGATATGGAAGGTATGTCTGCTGTTGGTATGCCAGCGAAAGGTGCAAAACCTGATAAGGTGGTACATGTTATCTTATCAGATGACAACAAAATCACCTTTAAAAAAGACGTTGATATCCAGCCCAATGATGTCGTGCAGTTTGTTGTAATGAATACAGGTAAGATTGATCATAACTTCACCATTGGCTCAGAAGAAGAGCAAGCCAAACATCGTAAAATGATGGCAACAATGGATCATAGTAATCATGAACATGACCACGATGACGGTAGCAGCGTAACCGTCGCACCAGGCAAAGCTAAACAAGTTTTATGGCATTTCCACGGTGATAATAATGTTGTTCTATCTTGTAATATGCCAGGGCACTCTGAAGCAGGCATGACGAAAACATTAACGCTTTAAGCCAGATTAATCACTGCATAATTTACCGTGGCTGCAATCTCTTCAGCCACGGTTTTTATGTAATGAGATAAGTGAATCTAACGATAGTATTAGTCACAATGCTATATACAGGTATGTATTTAATTATTCGTAACACCACAGGATTGGTGATCTGTTTTACATACAAAATCAGCCGCTTCTATTTGCACCGTAACATGCTCAATATCAAAGTGATCGTGAACATGATGTTTAATCTCATCAGCTAATGATTGTGCTTGTAAATAATCGTCAACGACTAGATGTACCGTCATGGCATTTTCAGTGGTACTCATCGGCCATACATGCAGGTCATGGAAAGTGGCAACATTTGGCAATGCCGCTAAATACGCTTTTAATCCTGCCATATCAACATTGCTTGGTACTGCATCTAATGAATAGTTAATTGAATCTTTTAGCAGTCCCCATGTACCAATTAAAATGACCACCACAATAGCTAAACTGGTGGCTGGATCTAACCAATCCCAGCCTGTAATATTAATAATAAACGCTGAAATAATGACACCAAGCGATACTGCGGCATCCCCTGCCATATGCAAAAATGCCCCTTTCATGTTCAGATCATGCTTTTGACCTTTAGCAAATAGCATGGCAGTGGCGGCATTAATCAAAACACCAATAAAAGCAACCACCATCACAGTAGTTCCAGCAACTGGTCGAGGATCTGAAAAACGCTGAATCGCTTCCCATGCAATCGCACCTAAAGCCAATAAGAGTAAAAACGCGCTGGTAAGGGATGCCAAGATGGTAACTTTACGAAAGCCGTAAGTACGTTGATCTGTTGCTGCTTTTTTTGCGAGTGCAAACGCGCCCCACGCTAACACTAACGTAACCACATCACTTAGGTTATGCCCAGCATCGGCAAGTAACGCTAAAGAGTCGGTAATAACGCCGTAAACTGCTTCGACAACGACGTAAATAAGGTTGAGTGCGATACCGATAGCAAATGCTGAATTGTAATTAGAAACAGAGTGTTCATGATGATGGTGTGAATGCGCCATTGGTCAATATCCAAATAATAATTCTCTACTTTAATCTTACTACTTTTGCAAAAAACAGCATGCAACCTCATCTTTCACATATAAAAAAAGCAGCCGAAGCTGCTTTTTAAAATACAAACTAGCAATGCAATATGAATTATTCAGCGCTAGATTCATCACCACGTAAGTTAATTTGCAACGCTTGAAGGAAGTTACGAAGCACTTGATCTTTACATACACGGTAATGTTTATGATCAACTTTACGGAAAAATGCACTTAGTTCGTGCTTGCTTAAACGAAAATCCACCAGCTTAAACAAATCCAATACTTCATCAGCTTTTAGATTTAATGCAATTTGAAGCTTACGGAAAATAATATTATTGGTTAATTTCGTTTCTGGTGCAGGTTGTGGACCTTCTTTCTTACCGCGCTTTTGATTTATAAAACCATTTAAGAACGAAGCAAATTCTTCATCTGAACAGCTTTTGTAATCATCGCTATCATCAGGTTTAAGCCAGTTACATACTTGCTCACGAGTCACAGTTACATCAGCTTGAGCATAAATTTCAATTACTTGGCTATCATTTAAATCAAAGATATAGCGAATACGGCGTAAAATATCGTTATTAGTCACAATTTTTCCAGTTTAGTAGGCTGTCACACGGGGCATAACAGCAAAATTTGCGCAGATATTACCAGATGCAGCAATATTATTCACTGCCCTTCATCAGTGATGATACATCTACCGTTGCTATCATGGCTTTTGCCAGTGGGTTCTTTTCACTGGTGATCAAAAGCTGATTATCTTTATACCAATTCACAGCCTCCCACTGGGAGTAAATACGTAATCGCTTGTACTTCGCAGTCGACCAATCAATTTGATTATCTCTCACTTTGATCAACCAAATAAACGAATAACCCAGTAACACTTCTTTACGATAACCCAATAGCACTAACGTCGAGGTGTTAGGATCATAATCGGCACTAGTGATCAGCCCTTTTACTGGATAATTCCCTTCCGGTGCTACCATCTGCTGCTTTTTTATCGGGTTTAAGCGATATAACTTGGTGTGCTCATCTTGCCAATTTTTACTAAATAGCCACAGTTGATCATCCACAATCGTCATTGCTTCACTATCAAAATTATGCTGATAGGTTTTCCCATGCTCAAAGTCTTTAAAACGATAACGCAACGTACTCACAGGCTTCACTGTACGCTTATTATTTAATGAGCTTAACGATACTTTATAGATGATCCCACCATTACGACGGGTCGAGTTATTACCCGTATCACCGATATATAGATAACGTTGGCTTTGTGCTAACGCTTCCCAGTCATAATTACGGCTGTTCTGCACCGTTAGTGTTTTCGTAATGGTTTTAAAATCAGGTGATAATTGATAGATCTGATTCTTACTACCACTGTCATTGTGAGACCATACTTTACCGTTAACGATGGCTATTCCAGAAGATTCATCCAACGTTGTCGGTAAGTTAGCGATAACATCAACATCTAATGGCTTTCTCACTGAATAGGTTGTCGCTGAACTACAGCCCGATACACTTAATAAAGCCACCAGCAGATATACCTGTTTTTTGAACATACCCATCACTTACATCAACACCCATTACTCATCATTTTTATTATCACTTTACGGTAGCTCCGTTAGAAAATGTCATCGCTAAATTCAGCAAAAGAAGCGCATAAAAACCATACTTAGAAAGTTAGATTTACTCGAAAAACAAAGCTTAGTGCTTAACACCTTGATATGCGAGACATTATGCTGATACGGCTTTTATTACTCATATTCGTTACATCCGTTCCCACCTATGGTAGCAGTGAACAACAGCCGCCTCCCCTTGAATTACCTGAAATTCTCCAACCTGATAAATCAGAAAAGCCAGTAGCACCGACTCCTTTTGTAAGAACTGGTCCTACGATTCAAGTCGCTATTTTATTAGATGCCAGTGGCTCTATGGGTGGCTTAATCGATCAAGCAAGAGAGCAGATCTGGTCAATCATTAATGCTATTGCATTGGCAAACAAGCATGAACAGCCAGTGACATTGCAAGTTGGACTGTTTGAATATGGCGTTGAACATCAATCAAAACATGATGGTTACATGCGTTTACTGTCGCCATTAACCTCAGATCTTGACCAATTTTCCGAAGCATTATTTGCGATCAAAATTGGCGGTAGTAAAGAATATGCACCTAAGGCCATTAAAGAGGCCGCTAATCGCTTACAGTGGAGCCAACATCCTGACGATTTACGTTTAATTATCATTACCGGTAACGAAGAGTTTCAACAAGGTGATATTCCCATTAGCCATGCAGTGCCCTTAGCCGTCAGTAAAGGGATCATTATCAATTCTCTCTACTGTGGAAATCATGCAAAAGGCCGTGATTTACAATGGGCTACCCCTGCGCTTTTAGGTCATGGACGCTATCTCAATATTGATCATAAAAAACATGCTCCACGAATTGAACCCCCTTATGACGACGACATTATCTTATTAGGACAAAAGCTCAACGATACTTATATTGGCTATGGCGCTAAAGGTAGCACTAAAAAGCAGCAGCAAGTTGCGCAAGATAGCAATGCCTCTTCACTCTCTAAATCAAGCAGCACTGAGCGCAGTATTGCCAAAGCTGGCAAACAGTACAAAACCCAAGATTGGGATCTTATCTCGCTAGCAGAAGAGAATTTAAATCAAGGTATCGCGCAAGCCAAAAAAGATCAGCTACATTTTAAAGGGCTTAATGATGAGGAAATCAGTAACAAGCTCAAACAAAAAATCAGCCAGCGACAGCATATCCAAAAGCAAATAACTGATTTAGAAAAACAGCGTAACAGCTATATAAAACAAGCAAAAAATAATAAAACCAACAAAACTGATGACTTGGGAAATGCGATCATTTTAACCATTCAGGATCAAGCTAAAACAAAAGGCTTTAGTTTCCAATGAACGCACAACACTATAAACAGATCCGCACATGGTGGATCTGTCTTTCCTTGATATTGGCTTCTTTTAGTGCCGTAGGGTTAACCCTCTCTCCACTTGCAGGTCCCACTTATACAGGCGATCTTTCTGTATTAGAGAAAAAACGAGTAATACGGGTGTTAGTCTCTGCTGATCTAGGATTCTATTACATAGAAAATGGCTCTCCCAAAGGGATCATTGCTGAATTACTCCATCACTTTGAGCTCGATATCCATAAAACCTCCCCCAAAGTGAACATTCAAGTGATCCCTGTTCATCGTGATAAGTTGCTAAGGTATATAGTTAAGGGTTATGGCGATCTCGCAGTGGCAAATTTAACTGTCACAGAACAACGGAAAAAAATGGTCGCTTTTAGTGATCCCGTCCTTAATGGTATCAATGAAGTTATTATTAACAACGTTGACGCTCCTGAAATTACGGACATCGTACAACTTAGCGATCAAGAGATCTGGGTAAGAAAAAGTTCGAGTTATTATCAAAGCTTGCTTGAGGTTAATAACCGCTTATTACTGCAACATCTCCAGCCAATGAAGATTCATTTTATTGAAGAAACGCTAGAAGATTATGAGTTACTTGAAATGGTCAATCTCGGGCTGATGAATATGACAGTGCTCGATGAGCATAAAATGAAAATATGGAAAGATTTACTCCCTAAACTACGTATTAATACCGCTTTCGTATTACGCAGCAATGGAGAAATTGCATGGGCGATGCGTAAAGATAGCCCTAAACTGATGGCATTAGTGAACGACTATATCACGCAAATAAAATCAGGCACCTTGTTAGGTAATGTTATTTATAACAAGTATTTAGATAGCCAAGGCTGGATAGATAACCTACTCAGTGATAACAATATAGATAAAATGGAGAAACTTTCTGATCTGTTTTACAAATATGCCTCTGAATATGACTTTGATTATTTGATAATGATGGCGCAAGGCTTTCAAGAGTCAGGTTTAAATCAACAAAAAATATCACATAAAGGTGCTGTAGGTATTATGCAAGTGTTACCAAGTACTGCACGTGATAAATATATTGATATTCCAAACATATATAATTCTGATAACAATGTTCACGCAGGTATTAAATATATGCGCTACATTCAGAATAATTATTTGAATGATAACCGCCTTAATTACGACAATAAAATTTACATGACATTAGCGTCTTATAATGCAGGTCCCGGTAATATTCGAAAAATGCGTCGTTATGCCAAAGAGAGTGGTTATAACCCTGATATTTGGTTTAATAATGTAGAAGTGGTGACCAGGAAACATATAGGTAAACAACCAATTGTGTATGTTACCAATATCAACCGATATTACATTGTTTATAAGCAATTAATGAGCTTGAAGAAGTACCGAGAGAAAGGCGTTAAACCTTTTGCCCCACCTTACCGATTTGGTGCAACGAGCGTGCTGGATTAAGATAATCGCTTACGTTGATAAACCTATTGATTAGTGTTTATCAACGTAATTCGAGTACAAGGCATTATTTAGACTTCAATCGTTTGTTTAGTCTGGTATCGCTACGCTGTTCATGTTTATGGAAATACCATAACTTGCGATTCTTAGATGATTTTTTCATCTTAAACTTTCCACAAAAGAGTAAATTTAAAACAATTTAATTTTGTTATACAAAAGTGTATTGAATCATATTCCTCAAAAACTGAAATTTTTTTATTCTAAATATAATTTTCCATATTTAATGAACACAATTAAATATAACAATTTTAATACATCGTAAATACAAGTGTTGAATTAACATTCAAAATAATCTCCTAGATCTTATCAAATATTCAAAATAGTCCTTTTTAGATCGATATAACTAAAAACCTGAATGAGATTTAGCTCACAGTTATACCATTTCGGCATATTGATGATACTAATATTTAAGCGTATAACGACAGCTCAGTAATTACGGGGCTCTTTCGATCAGCAATCGTTTGCCGCAATCGTGATTCTTTGAAACATCTTTGACTGGTGCAAAAATGACCAGACATAAAAATGAGATTTGAATCACTTTTAGAACGAAAGAAATGATTAACCATAAATATATTGATTGATAAGCATCACACTGAGAGCGAACCTACATGGTCTATCTACATTTCATTTTCGGGCTAGTCGTTATCGCAGCCCTAGCACTTGCTGCGAGTAACAACCGAAAAAATATTAAGTTCAGATACATTCTCCAATTACTCATTATCGAAATGGGATTAGCCTACTTCTTATTGAATTCATCAATGGGTACGGGGATCGTTAAAGAGTTTGCCGATGGCTTTAACGGGTTATTAAATTTTGCAGCTGAAGGCACGAACTTCGTTTTTGGTAACCTTTCCAATAATAATGCATTCAACTTCTTCCTTAACGTGTTAATGCCAATTGTCTTTATCTCCGCACTGATTGGTATTCTTCAACATATCAAACTTCTTCCTCTGGTTATTAAAGCACTTGGCTTCTTGCTTTCTAAAGTCAACGGCATGGGTAAACTTGAATCCTTCAATGCCATTAGCGCTTTAATGGTTGGTCAATCTGAAAACTTCATTACCTACAAAGATATTCTTGGCAAAATGTCAGAACGTCGTATGTACACCCTTGCCGCAACCGCGATGTCGACTGTATCTATGTCTATCGTGGGTTCTTACATGAAGCTTATCGATCCGAAATTTGTTGTTGCAGCACTGTTCTTAAACATGTTCAGCACCTTTATTATCTTGTCGATCATCAACCCATACGATCACGAAACGGAAATGAATATCGATGAGATGATGAAAGCAGAAAGCGGTGAAAAACTGACATTCTTTGAAATGTTGGGTGAATACATTCTCACAGGTTTTAAAGTTGCCGTTATTGTTGCAGCCATGCTGGTTGGTTTCATCGCACTGATCTCAATGATCAACGCAGGCTTTGATACTGTGTTTGGTATTAGCTTCCAAGATATTATTGGCTACGCTTTCTACCCATTTGCATGGATCATGGGTATCCCTGCCCATGAAGCTCTACAAGCAGGTAGTATCATGGCAACCAAACTTGTTGCTAATGAATTTGTAGCAATGATGTCACTACAAAAACAAGTCAGTGAATTAACACCGCACACTGTGGGTATTGTTTCTATCTTCCTTGTGTCATTCGCGAACTTCAGCTCTATCGGTATTCTTGCTGGTGCTGTTAAAGGGGTTAACGAAGAAAAAGGTAATATGGTGGCACGCTTTGGTTTACGCCTTCTTTATGGCTCAACCCTAGTAAGTTTCTTATCAGCTTTAATTGCTAGTATCATGATTTAATCTCAAACACGATAAACTTACCCAACGCCAGTCTCTTTGACTGGCGTTTTTATTTCCCTCGCTTAATTTCTTTACGCTTCCTATCCGCCCTTTTTCTATATTCTTCACATACTCCTGAAATCATTACGTTAACAGCAAAATATCACCGTCACCCTTGAAATATTAACTTTCAATTTCAACAGTTTAATTTGTATGATAAATAATTAGAATTGCGGCACTCATCACATAAATTTCGAATTTACGAAGCATGTCCTGAGCCTAATTAACTAATAACAATAATTTTGAGGCTTATATGTCGGATAAAACCATTTCAGGTGCTGAACTTGTCGTTGAAACGCTAAAAGCACACGATGTGCCACATATCTTTGGTATTCCTGGCGCAAAGGTTGATGCTGTATTTGATGCCGTTTGTGATAACGGCCCTGAAATCATTATTTGTCATCATGAACAAAATGCGGCATTTATGGCTGCGGCAACAGGTCGTTTAACAGGTAAGGCTGGTATCTGTTTAGCAACTTCTGGCCCTGGTGCATCTAACTTAGTCACTGGTGTAGCAACGGCTAACAGTGAAGGCGATCCTGTGGTTGCATTGGCAGGTGCTGTACCGCTTTCTATGTATTCACACAATACACACCAATCGATGGACACACGCTCACTGTTCAATCCGATCACTAAGTTTTCCGCAGAAGTCATGGACAGTGCATCTGTACCTGATGTTGTTCACAAAGCATTTCGTATTGCAGAGCAACCAACCCAAGGCGCTAGCTTTGTCAGTTTGCCACAAGACATTCTAACTAATCGTATTCCTTATCAACCTGTACAGCAGCCTAACCCTATTCTATTTGGTGGTGCACATCCGCAAGCGATCCGCCAAGCCGCTGATCGTATTAATGCTGCGAAAAATCCAGTGCTATTGCTGGGTATGGATGCAAGCCAACCTTTTGTTGCTGATGCTATTCGCCAGTTGTTAAAACAAACCCCTATTGCGGTTGTTAACACCTTTGCCGCTGCAGGTGTGATTTCACATGATTTATACAACTGTTTCTTAGGTCGTGTGGGTCTATTTAAAAACCAACCGGGTGATATTGCACTAAACAGTGCTGATTTAATCATTACCATTGGTTACAGCCCAATTGAATATGATCCGATTCTTTGGAATAAAGATGCGAATACGCCAATCATTCATATTGGTTACCAACAAGCCGATCTCGAAATTAGCTACAATCCAGTGTATGAAGTGGTAGGTGATCTAGCTGTATCTGTAACATCCATTGCAAGTGAGCTGGATAAACGTGAATCGCTAGAGCAAAATCAACAAATCCAATTACTTCGTCACGATCTGCAAAACATCATGCAAATGGGCGCGAATAAAACCTCTAACCATGGTGTTCATCCACTGCGTTTTGTTCATGATCTTCGTCGTTTTGTTAGTGACGATACCACTGTGTGTTGTGATGTTGGCTCTATCTACATTTGGATGGCACGTTACTTCCACAGCTTTGAGCCTCGTCGCTTACTGTTCAGTAATGGTCAGCAAACATTAGGTGTAGCACTGCCTTGGGCAATTGCTGCCTCTTTATTACATCCAAACGAGAAAGTAATTTCCATGTCTGGTGATGGTGGCTTCCTGTTCTCATCCATGGAGCTTGCTACCGCCGTTCGCCACAAATGTAATATCGTGCATTTTGTATGGACAGATCACAGCTACGACATGGTGAAAATTCAGCAACTTAAAAAATATGGTCGTGAAAGTGCTGTTAGCTTCATAGGTCCAGACATTGTGAAATACGCTGAAAGCTTTGGCGCACATGGTTTAGCTATTAACACCGCTGACGATATTGAACCAGTACTGCGCAAAGCAATGAGTTTAAGTGGTCCAGTATTGGTGAACGTTAACGTTGATTACAGCGATAACGGCCGCCTACTTGATCAACTACACCCTTGCCAACAAGATTAATCACGGAGCTTTTTATGAGTAACTCAACCAACAATAAGACGTTTTACCAAACCTCCATGATGAGTGCGCTCATTGCTGGCTTATATCAAGGAGATTTCACCATAGGTCAATTACTTGATCACGGTAACTTTGGTATTGGTACTTTCAATGATCTTGATGGTGAGATGATTGTAATGGGTGATGAAGTTTATCAATTAACTAGCACAGGTGACGTTCATCTTGTTGATCATGACATCACAACGCCATTTGCCTCTGTGGTGAACTTTGCACCAACGGACAAACTAAGCTTAATTGAGCTGAGTAAAAATGAGTTTGAAGCGTGTTTAGAACAAGACTTATTAGCTCATAACGCCATTAATGCTATTCGTTTAACCGGTAAATTCTCATACGTAAAAACCCGTACAGTGCCAGCACAGCACCGCCCTTACCCACCTATGGTAGAGGTGGTAAAACATCAACCGATTGCTGAAATGACTCATGTATCAGGTGTTATGATTGGTTTTAAAATCCCCGACTACATGATTGGTATTAATGTACCGGGTTTCCACTTCCACTTTATTAGTGATGATCGCACTCAAGGTGGTCATGTCAGTGATTTCATTTTGACTGAAGGTGAGGTAGAAGTTGAAGTGTTTAAAGATTTCCACTTACGTATGCCTGCTTCACAAGAGTTCGACCAAGCCGATCTTCACCCTGAAGATTTGAAAGCCGCAATTCATGTAACAGAGAAATAATTATTCATTTCTCCTTATGAGTTTTTGTGACTTATAAAACTGATAAACGATAAAAAGGAGCCTTATGGCTCCTTTCTTATTTGATACTTTATCTCAATTTATTGCTTTTCACTCAGCTTGAAATTATTGAGATCAAATACCCATGTTTGAGCAGGGTTACCCGGTAAGGCAACTGTAATCTTGTCTTTATTATTAGTAATTGTCGGGATATCACTGCAATTACCAAACTCAGTTGTGATCAAAGGGAGTGAATCCTGCCTTGCTACAACAAACATGAACATAGCAGGACAAGCTGTGCCACCTGTCGATAGCCAAATCAAGCTCACCTTGCCATCCGCAATAGGAAACTCTTTTTCAACCCCTAAATTACCGTACTCATCCGATGCATAAATTTCATTATCATCTAAATATAAACTCGCTGTACCGTCTTCTGTATTCTTAGTAAATTTTAGCGGTTTCACCTGTGGGCCTTGGTCAAATTTAGGCTGAAAATATTGGCTATTATCGGTGTAAGTTAATATCGCCCCTTTTAATGTGATCTCTTGCCCTATCTTATCCATAATGAAGGGCTCGTTATTTTCATTAATACGTAATTCATAACTGCTCCCTTCAGGAGTGACTAACCAATAATTGAGCGTCGCATAATTAAGCTTTCCCGTCAGCGTCGCTGGGATCATCGATTCCAGCTCAGTCGCATGAGTAGGCACTGCCGCAACTGCCCCAAGTAACAGTAATGATTGAATAAATAACTGAGATTTTTTAAACATAATAAAGCCTTCCAATGACATAGATACACGTAACAGCAGAATTCCACCGCCACATTGCGTTACCTTACGCTTTAAAAGGCAAAGTTTTATGATATAAATCAAACTATTAAGAGCCAAAATAAAAGTATCGATTACTTATATTTTTTGAGCAGATATTGAGATAGGCATGAAAACCTGACTCATTCACCAAGTGGCAATTCATCAGGTTATTCATTGTTAAATATAAATAGATTTAGCTGACCGTTAATCCATTTTTAGTCACCAATTGCTGGCTTTCTACTTGGTACTCTTTCTCTTTTACCGTCGACACAAAGTGCCACGTTGAAAGCACTTGCTGATGATCAATATCTAACCGAACAAAGCCGCGTTGTTTTAAATTAACCCATTGAAGATCAGAAACTAATTGCGGAATAACAAACTCCATTTGCCCTATAGTTTGCAAGTCTAATCCTAAATATTTCTCTAATCCGGGAGAGGTCACTGAACTTGTTGCAAACTCAACACCAACCCCTTTCCCTTTATGATCACTTAATTCACTACACCAAGCATTATGGCTATCGCCTGCTAATGTAATGAGCTGTTTATTGAGTTTTGTCGTTACACCGTATAGCCATTCACGCTCCATATAAAAGCCATCCCAAGCATCTAAATTATATGGAAGTAAATATGGGTCTGAACTTGGATCTGTTAAATAGGCTGTTATTGCATTCTGTACCGCGTTCATCGCAGCTAGCTTATTTGCATCATTTGCCTGAAATAATTGAAATAGCCCCATCATGACACTACTTGGCATTTCAATCTTACCCATTAGCACTTGTTGTCCTAACAATGACCACTTAGCCGTATTCGTTGACATACGCTCACTAAGCCATTGCTTTTGATCATTTCCAAGTAACTTGCGCTCAGGAGCGCGCGCCTGTTGAATTAACCCAGAGATAGATTCAATCGATGTATCTGTCAGTGAAAAGTAGTCAAGCGGTTCATCTCGTGCGACAACGCGGGTATCTAACATATATAAGTCAAACAAATCACCAAAACTAAAGTCTCGATAGGTGATCATAGAAGAAACAGGGTTTTCTCTTACAGGTAACCATTCTAGCCAAGCAAGTGCAGCTGCAGCTCGACGCTGAGAAAAATCACCGTCTTGCTGTTGATGATTCTCTGCCCCTTCTCGCCATGTATCATTGGCTATTTCATGATCATCCCAAATAGCAATCATTGGTAACGCTGCATGTAGGGCTTGAAGATCACTGTCGCTACGATATTGCGCATAACGTTTACGATAATCATCTAAAGTGACACATTCTGACTCTTTACTTGGAATCCGATTCAAACGTTGTGCATCTTCAGTGGCATACTGCCCAGCCCCATATTCATAAATATAATCGCCTAAATGCAGCACAGCATTTATAGGTGACGTTTTGTGCTGTTTAACTATCTCTCGATACACATTAAAGTATCCAGCAGGAAAATTAGAACATGACACAACAGCAATAGACGCTTTATCTAGCTCACCTTCAGCTAAAGTCTGAGTCTGCCCTACAGGGCTTGTCGTATCATTTGCTTCAAAACGATAATAATAATGTTGATTCGGTTGTAGACCGTTAACATCTACCTTTACAGTAAAATCTTTCGTGCTATCAGTCGAAGCCTCACCTGACGCAACTATCTGCGTAAATTGTTCATCAGTCGCGACTTGCCATTGAGCGTTAATTAAGCGTGCTTCTGTCGTAATACGCGTCCAAATAATAACGCTATGCTGTAAAGGATCACCACTAGCAACGCCGTGATTAAATCCCACCTCTATCTTCGATTTTCCTTGTTGGTCATCATTACTATTACATCCTGTTAGCGAAGTAACCATCGCTGCTGATGATAGTGCTTTTACAAATCCTCGACGTGATAACGACATATCTATTCCTTTAAATAACTGGTCAAACCAGCAAAATATCGCATTCATTGATGACATTTTTGTTTGAGTAACATGTAACTTTTATTAACAAAGAACTTAATAAAACAGACGACACCAAAGAAAAAATACTCAAAAGGAATTCAATTATTACCAACAGGTAAAAGTAAATTGACATTTATGGTGATTATAATCTTGCTAGAAACAAATATAATAACCTCATCACAGCAAAGTTAGTTTGTTTAAAAAAAATAACGCTTTGGCTCACAAAACTTGAATTTTGATGAATTTAATTGTCTTATATCAAGGAAATTCATCTCACAAATGATAGGGCATACCATTCCATATAGGTATACCCAAATAATTAAACGAGTAGCAACGGATTGGCTCATTGATTTAACGATGGTAAGAACCATCCCCTGAGGAATGAAGTCCAGGGTGCCTTTTGAGGAATTCGTATGTCACGAATCGTTATTGTAGGTGGCGGTGCCGCAGGTTTAGAGTTATCAACTCTATTAGGAAAAACCGTACGTAAAGAAGATGAAATCATTCTTGTAGAGCCAGAAACACATCACTTCTGGAAACCACGTCTACACGAAATCGCAGCAGGTACTTTTGATAGCGATCTAGATACAGTTTGTTATTTCACCCATGGCGCACGCCACGGCTATCAACATTATCAAGCAGCAATGACTGATGTTGATCGTGAAAACAAAATGCTATCAGTTCGTCGCCCTGATGGTACTGAAGCAGCTATTAAATATGACTACCTTATCATTGCGATCGGTGCGGTAAGTAACGACTTTAATACCACTGGTGCTAAAGATCATTGCTTATTCTTAGATTCAGCAAGCCAAGCACGTCAAGCATGGCACCAAGTGAGTCAAATCCTTCGTGCAAGCGAAGATCGCTCAGTAAACATTGTTGGTGCTGGCGCAACAGGTGTTGAACTTGCAGCAGAGCTTGCTCGTGTAAGTCAAAAACTACAGCGTTACAACGGTGCGCCTCTTCATATCAATTTGATTGAAGCTGCAAATCGCGTATTACCAAATAGCCCTGAAAAAATGTCTGAAAAAGTATTAAAAGAACTAGAGCGTAACAACGTGAATGTGCTTTTGGACACACGTATTCGTGAAGTAACAGACAAAGGCATGCTAACTGTTGATAACCGCGAACTAGACGCTGATGTTCAATTCTGGGCTGCAGGTGTTAAAGCACCAGATTGGCTAAACGGTATTGGTGGCTTAAGCTACAACCGTATGAACCAAATTCAAGTAAATGCGAACTTAACAACAACCATTGATGATAGCATTTTTGCACTAGGTGACTGTGCCTCTATCCCACAAGCGGATGGCAGCTTTGTTCCACCTAAAGCACAAGCAGCAAACCGTGCAGCAGTACACCTAGCGAAAAGCTTAGGCGGTATGCTACGTGGTAAACCATTAACTGACTTTGAATTTAAAGACAGCGGTATGGTTGTTGCGGTAGGCCACCACTTTGCAGTTGGTTCATTTGCACCAGGCTCAAAGATGGAAGGTAAAATGGTACTACAAGGTCGTTTGATCCGTCGTTTATACGATACGATCTTCCGCCTACACCAACGTACAGTGACAGGTATGTTCACCGTTTCACGTTTAATGATTGCTAAACGTCTTAAAGCGGTATTTAAGCCAAACGGTATTTAATCTGTAAATTGCCTTTCTACTATAACGGTCAATATAACGACTATATTGACCGTTATTAATCTCTCTGAATTAAATTATAAATATCCAACATCTTACTATTTTCGTTAATAGTGAATCCGTACACCTAAATTAAATAAGTCTAATAATGCTAAATCTATTCGCTAAAATTTTTAATCGTAAAAACAAACCGACTATTATTAATATCCACCCTGCTGTTAATCGTGGAATTAATCCAACGAATAACACATTAAATGGCGGTAAATTACAGTGTCATTGCCGACATAATAAAGTTGTTGTTAATTTAGAGTCACAAACAGCACATAACCATATTTGTGGTTGTTCTAAGTGTTGGAAGCCTAAAGATGCTTTATTTTCACAAGTTGCCGTTATCCCTCGCGACAAATTAAACGTAACAGCTAACGCTGATAAATTAGCGATTGTCGATGACGCAGCAGTGATTAAGCGTTATGCATGTAAAGACTGTGGTGTACACATGTACGGCCGTATCAAAGATACTAACCACCCTTTCTATGGCCTAGACTTCGTGCATACTGAACTATCGCCAACACAAGGCTGGTCTGCACCAACATTTGCTGCTTTTGTTTCTTCAATCATTGAAACAGGCACAGACGTAAAAGACATGGCTGCTATCCGTGCTCGCATTGAAGAGCTAGGTATGGAATCTTACGATTGCCTATCTCCAGACTTAATGGATGCCATTGCTACTCATATTGCACAGCAAAACAAGTAATAATTTAATTTTATTGTTTCTAATCAGTAATAATCATTTACTGGAATACTTATTGTTTAATAACAGTAAAGTTTTAAAATACTTTCATTCGCTAATTAAACATTGTTAGTTGAATAATTAAAATAAAAAATAATACCCTACTTATAAAATAAGAATATTAATATGACTATTAAATTACACCCATCTATTGATAATGGTTTTAATCCAACAAAAGAAAACTTTGCTGGCGGCGTATTAAACTGTAAATGTGAAAGCAATACAGTTCGCGTAAAACTTGCAGGTCAAACAGCACATAACCACGCTTGTGGTTGTTCTAAGTGTTGGAAACCTGAAGGTGCAATTTTCTCTCAAATCGCTGTTATCTCTCGTGACAATGTAGAAGTTGTTGCTAACGCAGATAAACTAGTGGTTGTTGATGAAAATGCAGTGATCAAGCGTCATGCATGTAAAGAGTGTGGTGTACATATGTACGGTCGTATCGAAGATACTAACCACCCATTCTATGGTTTAGACTTTGTTCACACTGAGCTTTCTACTGACGAAGGTTGGTCTGCTCCTGAGTTTGCTGCTTTTGTTTCTTCAATCATTGAAACAGGCACAGATCCTAAAGATATGACTGCTATCCGTTCTCGCCTTAAAGAGCTAGGTCTAAATCCTTACGATTGCCTATCTCCAGCACTAATGGATGCTATCGCAGCTCACGTTTATGCTCAAAACCATAAAGACGCATAATCAATAAAACAAATCCAATAACGTTTTAAGCCCGAATCTTACCGCTAGGATTCGGGCTTTTTTCTACACTAAGCCTTAGTAAACTGCAAAATGATCTCACCTCGTTATTTTCCTACATCCAAAGCATCTTAGGGACTGAATAAGAAAAAGGTCTTCATGCAGTTCTAAATGCATAAAAAATCAGTTTCTCATCTGCGTATAATGGTAGAGTCACGCATGAAAGATTGCCCCAACAGATGCCCAATTTATGTAGCAAGCGATTATTTGCACCTACGGAAGCAAAAAATTTTTATATTAGATGATGTTATATCTAAACGTTTAGTGCTGATTCATTACGATATTGCTTACCTCCATCTTTCAATTCCAATAAACGATTCCCTTACATAGTAGGAATTATAAAAAAACAGTGCAACAATCAGCGAATACGATTAAAAATCAATCATTTAAAATTAAAAAAAGCAATAAACAAGCATTCCTTATTAACATAAACTACACTAGCCTATAGTTGCTTAATCGTAAGTAGGCATTACTTTTTATGCTTATAGATCAAGAAACAAACCATTATTATTACCATTAAGTAATAATAATTTTCCATTTGGTGGGATTATCAATAGCTAAGAAATAAATATAATGGTGCCATCAAGACGACATGGAGAGATGACTTTTCATGTCGACACGAACAAAAAAATCGCCATAACGTTGGCTTAACGGAGTGAATGAAACATGACTGATAAATTTATCAAATCAAAAGCAGCAATTGCATGGGGTCCTAAACAACCACTATCAATCGAAGAAGTAGATGTAATGCTTCCTCGTAAAGGTGAGGTACTAGTTCGCATCGTTGCTACTGGTGTTTGTCACACTGACGCATTCACCCTATCTGGCGACGATCCAGAAGGTATCTTCCCAGCAATCCTTGGTCACGAAGGTGGCGGTATTGTTGAAATGGTTGGTGAAGGTGTAACAGGTCTAGAAGTTGGTGACCACGTTATCCCACTTTACACTGCAGAATGTGGCGAGTGTAAATACTGTAAGTCTGGTAAAACAAACCTATGTCAAGCAGTACGTGAGACACAAGGTAAAGGCCTAATGCCAGACGGCACAACACGTTTCTACAAAGATGGTCAACCTATCTTCCACTACATGGGTTGTTCAACTTTCTCTGAGTACACTGTTCTTCCTGAGATTTCGCTAGCGAAAATCAACAAAGAAGCGCCACTAGAAGAAGTATGTCTACTAGGTTGTGGTGTAACAACAGGTATGGGTGCGGTACTTAACACAGCTAAAGTTGAAGAAGGTAGCACTGTTGCTGTATTCGGCCTAGGTGGTATCGGTCTAGCAGCTATCATTGGTGCAACAATGGCTAAAGCAAGCCGCATCATTGCTATCGACATCAACGAAGACAAGTTCGACCTTGCTCGTAAACTAGGTGCAACTGATTGTGTTAACCCTACTAAGTTCGACAAGCCTATCCAAGAAGTGATCGTTGAGATGACTGACGGTGGTGTTGACTACTCATTCGAATGTATCGGTAACGTAAACGTAATGCGTTCTGCGCTTGAGTGTTGTCACAAAGGCTGGGGTGAGTCTGTAATCATCGGTGTTGCAGGTGCAGGTCAAGAAATCTCTACTCGTCCATTCCAACTAGTAACTGGTCGCGTATGGCGTGGTTCTGCATTCGGTGGTGTTAAAGGCCGTTCAGAACTTCCAGGTATCGTAGATCGTTACATGGCGGGCGAGTTCCAGTTAGATGACTTCATCTCATTCAACATGGGTCTAGACAAGATCAACGAAGCATTCGATCTGCTTCACGAAGGTAAGAGCATCCGTACTATCATTCACTTTGATAAGTAATTTGCCTCTTATTTAAGCTACATCCTGTCTTCGTAACGACTGCCTGTTACGAAGACAGGCGAGATTTTTATCTCACACCTTTGTTCAAAACCTGCTACGGATCAGCACTTCCTCTTTTAGCGAAAGTAATAATAAACCGAATTTTTTCTGTCAGTCGTAAAGACAACCGACTTATCGTTAATTGAGAATTGGCATTTGCCACGCTCTGGTACTCTGTGTCAGAGCGCTTTTTCTTATAAAAAACTTATAATAACACTCACTCTTATTTTTTAATTTTATTCTCAACGAACGTTACAAGAGATTCTCATGCATCGCCGTTTATTAAAATCATTACCATTTCAATTACTTATAGCTGGCTTGTTAGCATGGGCGTTAGCAACACTGCTACCACTATCGTCAGAGTTTGAAACAAGCACAACCTTCAAGCTCCTTATGCTATTAAAAACCACTTATATTGGTTTACTTAAAATGCTTGTTGGTGCCGTAGTGCTGTTTTCATTGCTACGTGGTATCACCAGTATCGGCTCGACCATTCGATTAAAAGAGCTTGGTTTAAAAACAGTTTCGTTTTATGCCTTTACTTCAACACTTGCGATTGCGCTAGCCTTAGGTGTTTCACTGTCACTGCCTAAATGGACACAATTAGTCGATACTTCAAAAGTTCATGTCGACAGCCATGTTCAATTAATCGATCAAACATCAGCTTCTGGTGGCGCGATTGTTGAAAAGCTCTTTAACATGGCATTGGTTAACCCTTTTCAAGCAATGGCAACAACTAACCTATTAGCCATTGTTGTATTTGCGCTATTACTGGGTATTGCACTGCTAGCAAGTTTGCCAGAGAAACACCCTGTATTTGAGGTTATCGATGGACTAAATACTGCCGTTAACCGTGTGGTATCGTGGATCATCAAGCTAGCACCACTGGCTGTATTTGCGATTGTTTTCCAATTTACTCTACAAAGCGGTAATGCCATTTTTGGTGAACTAGCCCGCTTTGCGTTACTGGTATTTACCCTAACCTTTATTCACGGTGGTTTTGTTTTACCTATCATTGCAAAAGTGGTGACGGGTATTAAGTTCAAAGACTTATTTAGAGCATTATCTGCACCAATGGCAATGGCATTTGCAACGTCATCAAGCTCTGCAACGCTGCCACTTTCAATGCAAACAGCAGAAGAAGAGCTCAACATTTCGCAGTCCACCAGCAGTATGGTGTTACCGCTTGGCTCTATTATGAATATGGATGGTACTGCCCTTTTTGAAGGCGTAGCCGCTATCTTCCTAGCACAGCTTTACGGTATTGATTTAGGTACTGGTGGTCTGATCATGATTTTTATCATGGCGATGGTTTCTTCTGTTGGTGCACCAGGCATGCCATCAGGCTCAATGTCAGGCATGCAGTTAGTCATGCTGGCTGTTGGTATTCCTTTAGAGGCGATTGCTATTCTACTGGTGATTGAGCGCCCATTAGATACATTCCGAACAGCTGTGAATGTAGAAGGTGATTTAATCGCGGCATTAGTTGTTGATAAATGGCAAAACAAATAATCACTTTTCATAAAAAGTGCATCAAATAATTCAATATTATGATGCACTTTTTTCTTTTGACATTTTTTATACTGTTCCATAGAATCGCCATCAATGAGTCCCTTCTCAGTCGCAACACCATTCTTAACATCCTTTATATCACTAGGATTACAATACTCACTTCGTTTATTACAGAACGATGATACAACTTAGGTTCAGTATTACTTGGTATATTTGGAGCATAAAGGAACGCTCAATACGATGTTATTTAATAATTGTCTGAATTTATTTATCAATAAGTTCAAATGAGTTAAAAGGTTACAGAATGTTAAAGCAATTTCTTCACAATGTTTTCCATAAACGCCAAATCAATAAATCCCAACAATTAAGAACGCGTCTTGAATTTGTTATCCAGCAGAATCTAGGGCAACGAGAAGCACGTTATAACCGTGAACAACGCTATTCTGTCGATTAATGATAATTATCATTATTTAGTATCCGTCATTACCAGCTTTAAAAATTATGACGAAATATTATCGATATTGATAAGTTAAACAATTATTTATAAATTATCTGTAAATGCGAACACTTGACTGCTTGCATTTAAGTTGTTGTTTTTTATTAATTTAAAAAAACAAGATAATAATCTAATTTTAAACACAATACAGTTGGTTAGTCTTTAAATGTATAAAATAAAGGCATTTAAGTCTATTTTAATGTTGTGTCTTAATAATGAATCAGCTTTTTAAGCGCGAAAATACTTATTAGGCATCATATCTATAATTATAAGAAATATACAAAAACTATAGAATTTATCCGTAATTAACGGTTATCTCCGTTTTGTTATAATATTGTTATAAGTAAGGTGAGGATAATTTATGATTAAACAGTTGCTCGCATCTATGATGAATAAAAAGCATCAAAAGAAAAAACAACAAGCATTAAAAAATCGTCTCGATTTTGCAATGACACAAAATGTTGTAATTAAGCCGACACCCAACCATGATTAATATTAAATATATCAACAAATCGGCTGCATGCTTTAATTAGCTATATCTTCTCGCTTTCGCTTTAGCGATAACAATAAGCCGATTGACCAACACTTTCTCTTTCGTGGCATCAGCTTTCTTTAGATCTCGTAATATTCTGTTTAATTCTGTTTCTAAATATTTTGCTGTTTTAGTTTTCACCATATTACGGATCAACTTTTCTGCGTTATTCGGCAAAGGTTGCTCTACCGCCCACAAATAACCATAAGCAATTTTTCCATCTTGTCCTGATGCAGGTAATACAATTTCTACCGGCTCTGGTGCTGATTGCATCTGCTCGATACGTCCTAAACGGGTGTAGTAGCCCTGTATGATAGGTGACTTGTGATAAGGTAATTCATTGCCCTCTTGATACAACAATGGGCCAATTTCTTGCGCTAACGGCGCTTTAGCTTCGAGAATAAATTGGCTGGCGTTCTTATCTTTACGTACATAGCTCTCTTTCTTACTGTTCTCTACCGAGTAGTAGATCTTGGCACTGTGTTTTGCACGTGTGATGGCAACATACGCTAAGCGACGCTCCTCTTCGGTATCAGCAGAGATCCCAACAGACGAACGATTAACATAAGGAAAGGCGTCTTTATCCCAATAAGGCAAATAGACTTGGCTATACTCACAGCCTTTCGCCCTAAAGATTGTGGTTAATTGCACTTGTGACATTGAGGGTTCAGTTTGGCGCAATGAATCTGAACGTTGGGTATAATACTCAAAGTAATTCAATGCCTTTTCACACTCTTGATCCATAGACGCTAGCACAGTCTCGACACTATCTAACCTTTCGACGGCTTCTTCAATCTCAGATGCTGTCGCTTCGGTTTTCCAAATCCAGTTATCCAACTCACTATCACGACGATACTGTCGATAAACATCCAGCGCTTTAAAACTACCTTTACGGCGTAGTGTCATCAATAATTCTACTCGTGCTGTAAAGTTATCAAGATTTAAATTGGGTTGTACCTTCTCTGTTTTACTTAACACGTTTAGCCACTGATCTATAGGTGTGTTAGCGAGCTCATCACACAATGGGCGTAAATTTGCATTCGGCACATAACAGTGAGGAAACGACATTAAGTTAAACACTAATGTCGCTTTTTCAAACGGCTGTAATTGGTTATAACGCCCGGTAGCAAAACGCATTACATCCATTAACAGCTTTACTTCTCGGCTATTAGAAAGCACCGAGCCCACAGGCATATAAAACGGAATATTCTTAGTTAGAAATGCCAATTCAAATAACATGGTTTGTGACCAGCGACGAACCAAAATCGCCACATCAGATGCATTACCGCCTTGCTCGATAAATTCAGCAATTGATTGGGCAATTTCCCCCACTTGACGGGCAGTGCCGATCACCTCAACTGGCGTATCATTCACAGACTGATGAGAAATAGTCTGAAAATCATGGAAACGTTGTTTGTTGTTGGCAATTAAATGACTCGCAGCAAGTGCTAGGCTATGACCAAAACGAAAAGTATGTGACAAACTATAGGTTTTCGCAGGCGCAAAATCTTGCTCAAAATTAAGCATAAACTGCGGCGCACTACCACGCCATTTATAGATACACTGATCCACATCCCCTACCGCAACAAGTTGTGCTTGAGGACCTAATAACAGCTTTAATAAACGATATTGTGCGGTATTGATATCTTGAAACTCATCCACCACCATAAACTGGATCTGTTGGTGATAATGGGCACGTAAAGCATCATTGTTGGTAAGTACATTGACGGTTTCCACCAGCCAATCATCAAAGAACAACTGCTTACGCTCTTTGCGGATAGTTTCAAAATTCCAATACGCTTCAATAATGAAATGGTATTCATCACTAATATCAGATAGCTCAAACACTTCTTTTGGTGGCAACATATGCGCTTTCACCAAGCCAATGAAGCTCATCAATAATTCTATAGTGCGAGGATCTTTAAACGTCTGTTGTTTTTGGTATGACTTTTCATTCGCCGCCATTTGGCGCAGCAACTGTTTCGCAATCGCCTTATCGCTGTCACCATTCTTAAAATCAACCTGATAACCAGTTTCCGCTAAATAGCCTGACTGGCGTAATAATTGATAACAAAAGCTATGAAAAGTATGCACAGGTACATTAGCACCAATACCATTGCGCTCAAGTTTGGCTTTAAAATCAGTGCGAATATCGCGGTTAAACATCAACACCAACATGTTCTGTGGTGCGATTGTCGTCAATTTATTCTCAACTAATCCTACCAAGGTGGTGGTTTTACCCGTCCCCGCTCCTGCAACGCAAAGTGCATTACCAGTTTGGTGATTGATAAAAGCCGTTTGTTCAGCAGTAAAGCTTGTCATGACATACACCACATGATGGTAGAAAAATGAATGGGCGAGTATAACAATTACCGGATCAGGTTTAAATTCATTGCTGGTGATATATACAGCACTTAACAGTAACCAGTTGCTAATGCACTATTATCTTGACCGACAAACGGTAGTATTCACCCTGCTCTATTGCTAAAATCTCGACCCTATTAGCCATGTCTTAGGCTTACCTCTTTTTAAATATATTCTGTGTGATCCACACTGAGAACAAACCTGCTATGAATAACAAAAGTTTCCTCACTAACCTTATTTCACTGATTTTGCTGCTCATTGGTTATGTTACGAACCAACAAGTGATCCTGTACTGCGGACTATTTGCTTTCTCTGGTGCTTTGACTAACTGGTTAGCCATTCACATGCTATTTGAGAAAGTGCCTGGTTTATACGGCTCAGGTGTTATTCCTGCACGTTTTGAAGAGTTTAAATCTGCAATTAAAAACCTGATGATGGAGCAGTTCTTCACCCAAGAAAACATCAGTCGTTTTCTTAACAAAGAAATGGCTGGCGCAACTAACTTAAACCTTCAGCCTGTGATTGAGAAAATCGATTTTGCACCCGCTTATGATTCGCTATTAGATGTGATCATGAATTCACAATTTGGCGGCATGCTTACGATGATGGGCGGTACTGAAGCATTACAACCGTTACGTGAACCGTTTATTGAAAAAATGCAAAGTGCTGTGACAGATATTAGCCAGCAAGATAACTTTAAAGCGGCACTAAAAGATCAACTCGCTGCACCTGAATCTCTGCATGATATTGAAGGCACTATTGAAGAAATTATTGATCAACGCCTAAACGAACTAACACCAAAAATGGTGAAAGAGATGGTTCAAAAAATGATCAGCGAGCATTTAGGCTGGCTAGTGATTTGGGGCGGTGTTTTTGGTGGTGTGATCGGTATTATCTCTGCGCTAATCGCAGGTTAACTTCATCTTTTCTCCACATATCTTTTTAAGCCTTACTTGAGCCAATAACACTCAAGTAAGGCTTTTTCTTTGAAACTTCCTTTTGGTAGAGAGAGCAAGCAAGTTTCATCTCCATTTCTATAACGACAGACTAATGCTCCGCTTCGATGGTTATTTATCCGAATAAACCTAAATCAAGTGCTAGAATTGTGATATTGGTTGAAATTTATGACTTTAAAATGATAAATACAACTGTATATATACCCAGTTGGACTTTTCTTCCTTGGCAAACTTTTCTACTCATTTTAGTGTTGCAGCCGTTGCTAGTGGTTTAACCGCTACTGCCTTTCTTTCGGCTGATCACATCACGCCTTCAATGGCGATATGGATGACCTTTCTAGGCACCATTGGCGGCTTGCTGCCTGACATCGACTCAGATCACTCCACATCAATGAAAGCCTTATTTAATATTTTGGCTGGCTTTTGCTGCTTCATCTTGATCAGTCATATTTATACCCAAGTCACTATGCTAGAACTGCTGCTTTATACCGCAGCTTTATTCATTACTATTCGTTACATGGGCAAAGCAGTATTTGAGCGTCGTACCGTTCACCGTGGCTGTTGCCATTCCATTGCCTTTGTATTATTGATCTCACTGTGCTGTGTACATGTGAGCTCTATTATTGGTCATACTGCGGAGACTAGCTGGCTTGCAAGTGGTTTTGTCTTATTTGGCGGCTTAGTTCATCTGGTGCTTGATGAAATTTACAGTGTGGATTTATCTAACCAGCGTTTAAAGAAATCCTTTGGTACCGCTTTGAAGCCTTTCTCATTTGCTAATCCTTTAATTAGCTTGGCGCAAATCATTGCTATTGTTTTGCTATTTACCACAGCCCCGTCTTACCACAAAACGCTGCATATATTGAGTAACTGGCATCACTTTAAATTTAGCCCTGCATGGTTTAACTGGTCTGATATTGAAATATGGGTGAATCATGTCATTCACCAAGCACCACAAAAACTCAGCACAATTCACAAGCTGTTCTAAAACGAATTATGGCGATAATCATCTTTATGAATATCGCCATTTTTATTAATAAAATCACAAGGCAAACGTTTGCTTTTTCTCTGGCAGTCAATTCTATAACCTTGTATGATGCGTCTACGATGATGTTTCGCCATATGTTCTTGTGGTAAAAACTCTGCATTTCTGCGTAATCATTTGAATAGGATTTTCACGATGAGCCTTGCCGATCAAGTTTTAGCTGTTAATGATGATCTCCCAATCCGTACTGACAAGCCTGTACATAGCGGTAAAGTACGCTCTGTTTACTGGCTGACTGAAGCTGACAGTCGACGTTTGATTAAGGAAAAAGGCTACAATGTCCAACCTGATGCACCATTAGCCATTATGGTGATCAGTGATCGTATCTCTGCATTCGATTGTATTTGGCATGGCGAAGGTGGCTTAAAAGGTGTACCTGGTAAAGGCGCAGCACTGAACGCCATTTCAAATCACTGGTTTAAGCTATTTAAAGACAACGGCTTGGCTGATAGCCATATCTTAGATATTCCCCACCCTTTTGTTTGGATCGTCCAAAAAGCCAAACCTGTGATGGTTGAAGCTATTTGCCGTCAATACATCACAGGCTCAATGTGGCGTGCATACAGCAAGGGGGAGCGAAATTTCTGCGGTATCGAACTACCTGAAGGGCTAAAGAAAGATCAAAAACTGCCTGATCTACTAATGACGCCATCAACCAAAGGTATTTTAAAAGGCATTCCTAATGTTCCTGAAGCTGATGATGTCAATGTCACCCGTAACGATCTAGTCAATAATTACGCTGCATTTAACTTCCGCAATACTGATGATATCGCACAATACGAAAAGCTATTAGCTGAAGGCTTTAACGTGATCAGCGATGCACTCGCAAAACTCGATCAAATCTTTGTCGATACCAAATTCGAGTTTGGCTACGTCACCGATGCTAGTGGCAACGAGAAGCTGATTTATATGGATGAAGTAGGCACACCTGACTCTTCACGTATTTGGGATGGTGTAGCTTACCGTGACGGACAAATCGTCGAGAACTCGAAAGAAGATTTCCGCCAAGTGCTGCTAAACACTTTCCCAGATCCTGATGTTTTATTAAATAAAGATCGTATGGAAGAACGTTTCGCTCTTGCTCGTGATAACGAGTTACCACAAGAGGTACTGATGCAGATCTCTAAAGTTTATACAGGGATCGCTGAAAAAATCACTGGTGAGCCAATCACACTAAGCCGAAATCCGAAAGCTGAAATCATTGAGATTTTGCGCAATCAATATCAATTGATCGACTGAGCACTTCAAAATCCTTTCTCCTACATAAAAACAGGCATTCATACAATGCCTGTTTTTTCGTCGCTCTCAGCTATTAATATTGTTCATATTTACGTTAATTTGAAATAAATTTGCTATTTTTATATTTATTACTAGTCTTATTCCATTGTATTAACCGATACGAACTTTAGCTCCCTTCATAACAATTGCGATACAAATGGAACAATTTACACAAATAAACAACCCTTACTATCCTTTCACCTCATACACATTACTTCATATTTTTTAATATTTTTATTTTTTATGCTTTTTGCTATTAATGTATGCGTTTAAAATCAAAAAATCCTATAAAACATAAGCATAACCCTTAAGTATTAATTGAATTGTAGGTAATGGTTATTTTATGATCGCAATATAAATAGATTTAATAAAAATATTTATATCTACTCATTTTTAAACACAGGAGGTTCTATGAGCAGTGTTACTGATCAAGAAGCCAAGCAAACACGTAGCCGAGAATGGAAGATGTTCCTTTTTATTGTCATCTTTTTGTTTCCTATTCTCAGCGTCATTTTTGTCGGCGGCTACGGCTTTACCGTTTGGATGCTACAACTATTTGTCTTTGGTCCACCAGGACATGGCGGCTAATCCCCACTAATTACCGTGAGCATCCATTTTAAGAGAATCGATAATGAAATCATTTTTAGCTAAAGCTTGGCAGACCCTATCACGCCCAAGCGTCCACATTAGCCTAGGTGTCCTAACCCTTGGTGGCTTTATTGCTGGTATCATTTTCTGGGGTGGTTTTAATACTGCGCTAGAAGCAACCAACACCGAAGAGTTCTGTGTTAGCTGTCACGCAGATAACGTAGCACCAGAATATGCAAATACTATTCACGATAAAAACCGTTCTGGTGTGCGTGCAACGTGTCCTGACTGTCACGTACCACACGATTGGACAGATAAAATCGCCCGTAAAATTCAGGCAAGTAAAGAAGTCTTTGCTCACATGGCAGGTTTCATTGATACCCCTGAAAAATTTGAAGATCGCCGTATTGTGCTAGCCCAGCACGAATGGGAACGCTTTAAAGCCAACGGCTCACAAGAATGTCGTGACTGTCATGATTACAAAGGCATGGACTTCACTAAGATGTCTCCAGTTGCACGTGTGCAAATGAAGAACGCGGCAGAGCGTGATCAAAGCTGTGTAGATTGTCACAAAGGTATTGCTCACCACTTACCAAAAGACATGGACACCAGTGGCGGTATGATTTCAGAGCTTGTACAACTTTCTCACAACACTGAATACAACAAAGGTGAAGAAGTTTACAGCGTACGTTTCCTTCCAGTTTACGAAGACAAAGATCTTAAAGTGGAAGCTGGTCTACTTAACCCAGCATCTGGCGTGAAAGTGATTGATGAAACAGATAACGCCGTTGAAGTTGAAATTGCAGGCTGGCGTAAAGACAAGGGTTACGGCCGTGTGATCCAAGAAGATTTCGGTATGAATATCCCTGTGGCTTCACTACTGAAAGAATCTGCACAAAACGACAAAGTTGTTAGCAAGTACGAAGAAAAAGTTGACGATCTAACAGGTCTTCCATGGCAGCGTGTAACTGCAACGGTTTGGATGCCTAAAGACTCTCTTGTAAATGACATCACACCAGTATGGGAAAAAGCGAAAACCGCATACACCACTAACTGTTCTGTATGTCATACCCAACCTGCTGAGAACCACTTCGATGCCAATACTTGGCCGGGCATGTTCGACGGTATGTTAGCGTTTGTTAACTTTGACCGTGACAGTGAAGCAGTTGTACGTAAGTACCTTCAGAAGCACTCTTCTGACTTCTCTGAAGCACAACACTAAGTATTGATGGAGTAAAGAATTAATATGTCTGTATCAAGAAGAAGTTTCCTTAAAGGCATTGCAACAACAAGTGCTGCTTCTGTGATTGGCCCTAGCCTACTTGCATCATCAAAAGTGTTTGCGGATGACACTATCGGTCAAGGCACGTGGCGTTTCTCTGGCTCACACTGGGGCGCATTCCGCGCCCACATCTATGCGGGTAAAGTTCAAGAAATCGAAGCGATTGAGATCGATAAGAACCCAACTGAGATGCTAAAAGGCATCAAAGGTGTGATCTACAACCCTTCTCGTGTTCGCTACCCAATGGTGCGTCTAGATTGGTTGAAGAAAAACAAATTCAGCGGCGAAACTCGTGGTAATAACCGCTTTGTACGTGTGACTTGGGATGAAGCGTTAGATCTGTTCTACCGTGAACTTGAGCGCATGCAAAAAGACTACGGTCCATGGGCCATTCACGCAGGTCAAACTGGCTGGCGTCAAACAGGTCAATTCCACAGCTGTACTAGCCACATGCAACGTGCAGTAGGTATGCATGGTAACTACATCACTAAAGTAGGTGACTACTCAACGGGTGCAGGTCAAACCATCATGCCTTACGTGCTTGGCTCTACTGAAGTGTACGCGCAAGGTACTTCATGGTCTGAAATCCTAGATAACTCGAAGAACGTTATCCTATGGGCAAACGATCCTGTTAAAAACCTACAGGTGGGTTGGAACTGTGAAACACACGAATCTTTCCCATACCTAGCGAAACTAAAAGAGAAAGTAGCTAACGGTGAGATCAATGTGATCTCTGTCGATCCTGTTAAAAACAAGACTCAACGTTACCTAAACAACAAGCACTTATACATCAACCCACAAACTGATGTGCCGTTCATGTTAGGTGTTGCTCATACCCTGTACACAGAGAACCTTTACGATAAAGAGTTCATCAAGATGTACTGTTTGGGCTTTGACGAGTTCATTGGTTATGTGAAAGGCGAAACCAAAGACAAAGTTGAGAAAACACCTGAGTGGGCAGCTCCAATCTGTGGTGTTCCAGCTGATCAAATCAAAGAATTTGCTCGCATGCTGGTAAAAGAGCGTACTCAAATTCTGTTTGGTTGGTGTATTCAGCGTCAAGAGCACGGTGAACAGCCTTACTGGATGGGTGCTGTTATTGCCGCTATGGTTGGACAAATTGGTCTGCCGGGGGGCGGTATCTCTTACGGTCACCACTACTCAGGTATCGGTGTGCCATCAACGGGCTTTGCAGCACCAGGTGGTTTCCCACGTAACGTAGACGAAGGTCAAAAACCTAAGTGGGATAACAACGACTTTAACGGTTACAGCCGTACTATCCCTGTTGCGCGTTTCGTTGATTGTATTCTAGAGCCGGGTAAAGAAATTAAGTACAACGGTTCTAAAGTGATCCTTCCTGGTTACAAGATGATGGTGATCAGCGGTAACAACCCTTGGCACCACCACCAAGATCGTAACCGTATGAAGCAAGCGTTCCAGAAACTACAAACTGTTGTCACCATTGATTACGCATGGACTGCAACCTGTCGTTTCTCAGATATCGTGCTGCCTGCATGTACGCAGTTTGAACGTAACGATATCGACGTAATGGGTTCATACAGTGGTCGTGGTCTATTAGCGATGCATAAGTTAGTTGACCCACTATACCAATCTAAAACTGATTTTGAGATCTTCACCGAGCTAACACGTCGTTTCGGTAAGAACAAAGAATACACTCGTGGCATGGATGAAATGCAATGGGTTCGTATGCTGTACAACGATTGTCGTAAAGCAAACGAAGGCAAATTCGATATGCCTGAATTCGACGTATTCTGGGAGAAAGGCTTCCTAGATTTTGGTACAGGTAAACCTTGGGTTCGCCACGCAGCGTTCCGTCAAGATCCTGAAATCAACGCACTAGGTACACCATCTGGCTTTATCGAAATCACTAGTCGTAAGATTGGTCGTTACGGTTACGAGCACTGTCAAGAACACCCAATGTGGTTTGAAAAGACAGAACGTTCACACGGTGGTCCGGGCTCAGATAAACACCCGTTCTGGCTGCAATCTTGTCACCCAGACAAGCGTCTGCACTCACAAATGTGTGAAGCTGAAGAGTTCCGTGCAACGTACACAGTACAAGGTCGTGAGCCTGTTTACATCAACCCTCAAGATGCGGCAGAAAAAGGCATTAAAGATGGCGATGTCGTACGTGTATTTAATGACCGTGGTCAGCTATTAGCAGGTGCTGTACTAACTGATAGCTATCCTCGTGGTGTTGTGCGTATCGAAGAAGGTGCATGGTATGGTCCATTGAACGAAAAAATTGGTTCAATTGACACTTACGGTGATCCAAATACCCTAACTATGGATATTCCATCATCTGAG
Source organism: Photobacterium leiognathi (assembly GCF_030685535.1). Classification (NCBI taxonomy): domain Bacteria; kingdom Pseudomonadati; phylum Pseudomonadota; class Gammaproteobacteria; order Vibrionales; family Vibrionaceae; genus Photobacterium; species Photobacterium leiognathi. Next base: position 1,989,121 of record NZ_CP131601.1, read on the forward strand.
CTTGCGCAAGCAACCAGTGCACAAACCTGTATTGTTAACTTCGAGAAGTTCAAAGGTGAACTACCGCCAGTAACATCATTTGGTGGTCCAATTGAAGTAAGCTAATTCACTTCATTGTGTAAACAAAAAGGCTCCTTTTTCGGCTGTCTCTTATACACAAATCCCTAAGCCAATGCTTGGGGATTTTTTTGAACTAATTCTTTGGGCTCAAAAACAATTCGGTCAAGCCGATCTTAATGACCCAAGACGCACTCAAAGACTCGTTGCTCTAGCTACCTCTCTGGCTGAACAACCTGGTATCCCTATCTCAAAACTCATCATCTCCCCAGCCGATATGGAAGGGGCTTATCGCTTTATTCGTAATGACCAAATCAAAGCAGAAGATATTGCAGAAGCTGGATTCTATGTCACAGCACAAGAAGCTTTAGAGCAACAAACACTGCTTGCATTGGAAGATACCACTTCTCTAAGTTACTCACATCACAGCATACAAGATACACTCGGGCATTCCAATCAAGGTAATCGACACCGAGCAATGTTCGTTCATTCAACATTGCTTTTTGCTCCCGAAACTCACACTGTAGTTGGTTTAATCGAACAACAACGCTGGATCCGAGATATTGAAAAACGTGGTCAAAGACACCAGCACGCAACTCGACCATACAAAGAAAAAGAAAGTTATAAATGGGAACAAGCATCTCGCCATGTTGCAGAGCGACTAGGCGAGAAAATGTCAGAGGTTATTTCTGTATGTGATAGAGAAGCCGATTTATTCGAGTACCTCACTTACAAGCACGAGCAACAACAACGATTTATCGTTCGCTCAATGCAAAGTCGCTGTATCGAGGAGCATGATAATCGTCTTTATGACTACGCTTCCAAGTTGTTATCAGCAGGAAACAAAGAGCTAAAAATACCGCAAAAAGGCGGTCGTAAGTCCCGCACGGCTCATCTAGACATCAAATATGCTCCCGTGACACTTAAGTCTCCCGCCAATAAAAAAGAGTTCGATAATATCTCTCTCTACTATGTTGGATGTATAGAGCAAGGTGAGAGTGACGACAAGCTCGCATGGCATTTACTGACATCAGAGCCTGTAACGAACAAAGAGGAAGCACTTAACATCGTCAGTTATTATGAGCGTCGTTGGCTGATAGAAGATTTTCACAAGGTTTGGAAAAGTGAAGGCACGCAAGTTGAACAACTGAGAATGCAAAGTAAAGATAACTTAGAAAGGCTCAGTGTTATTTTGGCATTTATTGCTACTCGTTTACTCCAGTTAAGATTTATGAACGAATCTAAAGAGTTATCTAGTAGCTGTTGTGAACGGGTGTTAAAAGGTAAAGCGTGGAAGCTTATGTGGTTAAAATTGGAGAAGAAAAAGCTGCCCAAAGAAGCACCAAATATATCGTGGGCTTACAAAAGTATTGCACGGTTAGGTGGTTGGAAAGATACCAAGCGGACGGGTCGCGCTTCTGTAAAGACATTATGGCAAGGATGGTTTAGGTTACAAACCATCCTTGAAGGATATGAACTAGCTAAGTCTCTTGAACACAATGACTTGTGATCAAGAGACAGCCTTTTCGGAGCCTTTTTTATTTCTGTTATGCCATAATTGCATAGAAATATATTAAATCCACGCCAACAATGATTCCAAAAAGGAATTCATACATCTTTATTTAATAGTCTTATAACTTTTTTGTCATATTTGAGAACTACCATCTGCGCGTTTATTGTTATTCTTATAAATATCAGGAAGTAAGTCATGACGACTAAAAATGTGCAATTTAGTGACATCATCAATAAAGGTTTGAGCCGCCGTAAATTTCTTCAAACAACCACCACGGCTGCTTTTTTTGCTGCATCCCCTACGATTGCATCTGCTACAACACAAACGAAACAAAAAGAGCCTGCCATCAACTTCAAGCCTGTACCCACTTCAGTCGCCGATACAGTCGTTGTACCTGAAGGCTACCAAGCTGAAGTTTTAATTTCTTGGGGTTCACCACTGTTTGCAGATTCTCCAGCTTTTAGTCCTTCAGCGAATAGTGACGCTCAGCTAAAGCAATTTGGCGATAACAACGATGGTATGGCGTTCTTTACCCTCACTAATGAGCGTGCAGTACTCGCCGTAAATAATGAATACACCAATTACGAATACTTATTGCCAAACCAGGGTAAAACGCTCTCTGCTGACGATGTGAAAAAAGCCCAAGCTGCTGTAGGTAACTCAATCGTAGAGTTGGTATATAAAAACGGTCAGTGGATCGTGAACCAAAACGGTCGTTTAAACCGCCGTATCACTGCAAATACACCAATGGAAATTACTGGTGTTGCAGCAGGTCACCCTCTTCTAAAAACCAAAGCCGATCCAACCGGTACACGTGCTTTAGGTACTTTTGCCAACTGTGCAAACGGTGCTACACCTTGGGGTACTTACCTCACCTGTGAAGAAAACTTTGATGATTTCTTTGGTACTGATACAAATATTGCGGTCGATTCTAACCAAGAACGTTACGGCATCAGCCCTGAAAATAAAGATTACCGTTGGTATGAGCACGATCCGCGTTTTGATATTGCTCAAAACCCTAATGAGCCAAACCGTTTTGGCTGGGTTGTAGAAATCGATCCAATGAACCCAAATTCAATGCCAAAGAAACGCACTGCATTAGGACGTTTCAAACACGAAAACGCCGCAGTTACTATCAACAATGACGGTTATGTTGTGGTTTATTTAGGTGATGATGAGCGTGGCGAACACTTGTACCGCTTTGTATCAAAGAACAAATATAACCCAAGCAACCAAGAAGCTAACCGTGATCTTCTTGAAGAAGGCACACTGTATGTCGCTAAATTCGACGCTAAAGACGGTGAATTAAAAGGTACAGGTCAATGGATTGAACTTACGTTCGGTAAAAATGGCCTGACACCTGAGAATGGCTTTGCTAGCCAGGCTGAAATCATGATCTTTGCTCGTAAAGCGGCAACGCATGTGGGCGCAACAACAATGGATCGCCCAGAATGGGTAGCCGTGAACCCGCATACAAGCGAGGTTTTCTGTACCTTAACCAACAATAAGAACCGTGGTGTGAAACCTAATCAACCTATTGATGCGGTAAACCCTCGCGCGAAAAATCCGTATGGTCACATCCTGCGCTGGAATCCATCCAACGGTAACCATACCGCTAAGACTTTTGACTGGGATCTTTACCTCATTGCTGGTAACCCAACGGTACACAAAGATTCATTGATGGCTGGTAGTAAGAACATTAACAAAGACAACATGTTCAACTGTCCTGATGGCTTAGGTTTCGATAAAGACGGTCGTTTATGGATCCTAACAGATGGCGATGACTCCAATGAAGGTGACTTTGCTGGTATGGGTAATAACCAAATGCTTTGTGGTAACCCTGTAACCAGTGAAATCCGTCGCTTCCTAACAGGCCCTATCGCTTGTGAAATCACAGGTATTACCTTTAGCCATGATAGCAAAACCATGTTTGTTGGCGTTCAGCATCCAGGCGAAGAGCAAGCACCATCGCACTTCCCTGATGGCGGTCGCAGCACTCCTCGCTCTTCTATCATGCGAATCACTCGTAACGATGGTGGCGTGATTGGCGCATAATTCACAGCGCTAACAACCAAGATCTCCCCGATGATTAAGGTTCGTTAAAATGTGAATTGCTTATATACCCAAGTAACTTCAAGATGCAGTGTTCAGCGAGACGACCTTAGTTCTCAGGCGCGGCAACGATTCGAAGATATAATGGTTCTACATTGAGAATCGTTAACAAAGTCTGAGAGCTAAGGACGCTCGCCCTTTGGGAGCGTGTCACTGAGCCGACTTCTTGCGTCAGACAACTTGGAAAGAGCTCGCTATTCCGCTTCGTTGTCTTCCTTGAATTCAACTCAGTGACTTCGCTCTGAATCAGGCATATTGAAGGTCACTTGGATATATTAAAGCCCTAGTATTATTTACGTCTCTTATTGAATTCGTATCCGATACTAGGGCTTTGTTTATTCTTTATTTTTACTTTTAACTAAACGGCATTGTGCCAAAACTTGCTTTTTTTTGATTGGATATTGGCTACCGAGATCCAAAGAACAGGTATAGTTTGCATTGAATGTATTCAAGTTAAAATCAAGCGAATGCTCCCCCCAATGAAAATCTTCAAACCACATATCACCTTCAGGATCATCTTGTAAATTCACCACTTGATGATCAGGCAGCCCAACCTTACAAATCTGTTGCGATAATGTCAGCCCTTGGCTTGTTCCTTCTTTGTAGTTCTCAAGTGTAAAGCAAGGATTCACTTCTGAATTAAACACCACAACGCGAAAGGTGCCTAAGTTATCAATCCATTGAGTCGAAACAAAATCAATGTCGACCGATATAACAGGAGCAGGCTTAGCATGAACTTGAAATGCAGTGAGTAAACAAAACCCTAGCCATTTGGTGTATTTCATCATCTCTTTCTCAGTATTTATCTAAATTAATGATGTTGCTTGTTCTGTTACTTTTAAAACTCATGTAATAAAAAAGCCACCGCAAGCGGTGGCTTAGTATGTTTACGATGTTTAGATATTAAACGTCGTAAGTAGTAGAAGCAGTGTTACCGCCTGTACCAGTCCAGTTTGTGTGGAAGAACTGACCACGAGGCTGATCGATACGCTCGTAAGTGTGAGCACCGAAGTAGTCACGCTGCGCTTGGATCATGTTTGCAGGTAGTTGTGCTGTTGTGTAGCTATCTAGGAACGTTAGACCAGATGTCATTGTTGGCATTGGTAGACCGATTTCTAGAGACTTCGCAGCAACCTTACGCCATGCAGCCATGCTGCTTTGTAGGATATCTTTGAAGTATGGGTCAGAACCTAGGAATTTAATGTCTGGGTTCGCTTCGTACGCATCACGGATATTGCCTAGGAATGCACTACGGATGATACAACCACCACGCCACATTAGAGCTACGTTACCGTAGTTTAGATCCCAGTTGAATTCTTCAGAAGCTTCACGGATAAGCATGAAACCTTGCGCGTAAGAGATGATCTTAGATGCTAGTAACGCTTGACGTAGTGCATCAACCCACTCTTTCTTATCACCTTCAACAGGAGCAATTGTCTTACCGAATAGCTCTTGCGCTTCTACACGTTGATCTTTCATTGAAGATACACAACGTGCGAATACTGATTCAGTGATTAGTGTTAGTGGAATACCTAGATCAAGTGCATTAATACCTGTCCACTTACCAGTACCTTTTTGACCAGCAGTATCTAGGATTTTTTCAACTAGTGGTTGACCATCTTCATCTTTGTAGCCAAGGATTTCAGATGTGATCTCAACTAGGTAGCTGTCTAGCTCAGTTTTGTTCCACTCTTGGAAGATAGATTGCATCTCATCGTGAGATAGACCAAGACCTGACTTCATGAAGTGGTATGCTTCGCTGATAAGTTGCATGTCACCGTATTCGATACCGTTGTGTACCATCTTAACGAAGTGACCAGCACCGTCTTTACCAACCCAATCACAACATGCTTCACCAGCATCTGTTTTTGCAGAGATCGCTTGGAAGATTGGTTTGATTGCAGGCCATGCAGCTTCAGAACCACCAGGCATGATTGAAGGTCCGAAACGTGCACCTTCTTCACCACCAGAAACACCAGAACCTACGTATAGGATGCCTTTCTTCTCAAGTTCAGCAACACGACGGTTAGTGTCTGGGTAGTTTGAGTTACCACCATCAATGATGATATCGCCTTTATCTAGCAATGGAACTAGTTGATCAATAAATGCATCAACAACGTCACCAGCACGTACCATTAGCATCACTTTTCGTGGTGCTTCTAGCTTAGCTACTAGATCTTCTAGAGAAGTAGCGCCAATGATGTTTGTGCCTTTTGCTGGGCCTTCAAGGAATTCTTCCACTTTTGCTACAGTACGGTTGTAAGCAACAACTTTAAAGCCGTGGTCATTCATGTTTAGGATCAGGTTTTGGCCCATTACTGCCAAGCCAATTACACCGATATCGCCTTTCATATTATTCTCCTTGCGCCAGCAGTTTTGCCGCTGCTGAATCTAAAAACCATTCTGTTTTGCCATTTACGGCTTTAATCTTCGCTGCAGGATACGCTAATGCTTCTGCAGGATTATTATTAATTTCTTGTAGTACTTCAGCCTTGCTTTCACCTAACACTAGGTAGGTAATGCGATCTGCATTTTCAAGTAAGCGTGCTGTTTTTGAGATGCGCTTTTGACCGCTCTCTGGATGTGTTGCAATCACAGATAACGCAGGATCATCGAAGTTGGTTTGGTTAGGGAACAATGAGGCTGTATGGCCGTCAGTACCCATGCCCAATAAGATCCAATCAAATGCAGGCATACCATTTTTATGTGGGATTGCCGCTTCCATCTCTTGGGTAAAGCGCGCGGATTCTACAGCAGGATCTTCTTCGCCACGAATACGGTGGATGTTTTCTGCTGGGATCACCACATTTTGGAACAATAACTCGTTCGCTTCACCGAAATTACTTTCAGGATCAGTTGGCTCTACACAACGCTCATCGCCCCACCAAAAATGTAAGTTGTTCCAATTAACGTCTGTCGCATAAGGCGCTTGCGCTAATGTTTTGAACAGCAATTTTGGTGTGCTACCACCTGATAACGAGATATGTACAGGCTTTGCTTGCTTACTCATCGTCATCATGGTGTCAGCCAATGAAACGACAACGTCCTGCGGTGTTTCAAATACGCGATAATTAATCATGCTTATAGCTCACAATAATCAGTGTTTGCTAAGTTCTTACAAGGGAAACGCCATTCACGATTGCTTGATGCTAATAAATCGTCAGCTTCTTTTGGTCCCCACGTTCCTGCGGCATAACCAAATAAGTGCTCTGGGTTTTCTTTGTATTCAAGAATTGGCTGAACAAATTTCCAACATGCACGAACAGCATCAGTACGAGCAAACAAAGTTGCATCTTGCTTCATACAATCAAGCAGTAGACGCTCGTAAGCAGTTAGCATGTTAGTTTCTTCAAGTTTGTCGTAATGGAAGTCCATTGACACTTCTTGAGATTCAAAACCTGCACCTGGTTTTTTAAGGCCGAAGCTCATTAAAATACCTTCATCAGGCTGAATACGGATGATCAATTTGTTCTCTGGTGCTTTAGCGCCAAATACTGGGTGCGGGGTTTTCTTAAAGTGGATAACCACTTCAGTTACACGTGTAGGTAGTCGCTTTCCAGTACGTACGTAGAATGGCACACCATTCCAACGCCAGTTTTCGATAAACATCTTCATACCGACGTAAGTTTCTGTACGTGAATCTTCTGCTACACCCGGCTCTTGACGGTAACCTAAGTAGTGCTTACCACGTACTTCAGATTCAGTGTACTGACCAAGCACTAGGTTATTTTTCAGATCATCTTCCGACAATGGCTTAAAGCTTTGCATTACTTTAACCACTTCATCACGGATAGAATCAGCATTAATTGCTGCAGGTGATTCCATACCTACCATAGCTAAAACTTGTAGCAAGTGGTTTTGGAACATATCACGTACCGCACCCGCGCCATCGTAGTAACCACCACGATCTTCTACGCCTAATGCTTCTGCTGCTGTGATTTCAACGTAATCAATAAAGTTACGGTTCCATAGCGGCTCAAACATACCGTTAGCAAAACGGAAAACCAGTAGATTTTGTACTGTTTCTTTACCTAGGTAGTGGTCGATACGGTAGATTTGGTGTTCTTTGAAACAAGCGTGAATTTGCTTATCTAGAGAAATTGCAGATTCCAAGTCGTAGCCAAATGGTTTTTCAACAATCAGGTTTTTCCAACCTTCTGTTTCATCATTTAGACCATGTGCCGCTAGACATTCAGGGATCACACCGTAAAGGCTCGGTGGTGTTGCTAGATAGAAAACCGCATTACCGTGAGTGTTATGGGTTTCTTTAAAGGTATCTAAACGTTCTTTAAGTACACCGTATTCATTTTGATCTGATGTATTTAACGCTTGATAGTATAAGTGCTGACAGAACTTCACCAATGTTGCTTCATCGATTTTTTCATTTTCTGTCAAAGATTGCTTTAACTTATCACGAAATTCTTGATCGCTATAAGATGTACGGCTTACCCCTAAAATTGCAAAATCTTCAGGTAATAACCCATTAGCATAAAGGTGATAAAACGCAGGTATTAATTTTCGGTGAGTCAAATCGCCTGACGCACCAAAAATTACAATTGAGTTATTTTCTGGTTTAACCATATCATTTTCCCATTAATTTCAGATCTTCAGACCTGCGGCAGCAATCAATTGCTTGGTATAACGGGGGCTTATTATGCCGTATTTTTTTCATCGATTACGCAAAAATATGAAAAAAATAAAAAGTTTTCGTTATACCTTATTATTTTTGTTAAAAAACGGAACGATTATCAACTTCATTCAATAGACATAAGACACTGAATGAATAGCGTTTCAATCCTTCACGCTGAAATTTATTGAGCCATATGTTAACAAGATTTGTTATCAGTGCCAGTCGAAATTACCTATCATGGTGATAGGCTACGCCTTTTATTATCACTGTTCCCTCTTGTAATTTTTAAGCTAATCACTATTTAAAACGCTCGGCAATCTAAAATGAAGTCCGACCATTGCAAACGTTTAAACCCTCACCAAATCACACAGTTTATGTATGGTTATGTGTTATTCATTGTGGTTTTGTGCGCGCTAATACCCTGCGCTAACTATTGATAAGCGCCCTAATGGCGGTTATTATGCCCGCAATTTCAACCACCTCTGAGGTGGTTTTTTATTCATAACAATTAATCAGACACCTTTGTTTGATTACTTCATGGTAAGTAGGTTCACCCATGTCTAAATTCTTCTATAAAGGTCGTATCGAAAAGAAGCCGAAATACGAAAGCTTTGGCTACAACACGAAACGCGCAACTAAACTGGGCACGGAAACCAACCCTCTCACATTGATTGTGAATAGCGAAGAACGTAAACAAGCACTACTACAGCAAATTGAAGAAAATAACCTTTTCGCGAATATCACTGTAGATGCAAACGTTGCAGAAAATACTGCCGAGTTCGATGGTATCTTCAATAAGCCAAAAACAACGGTATTTGAAAAAACACCAAACCGTAATGATCCATGCTCATGTGGCAGTGGTCAGAAATACAAAAAGTGTTGTGGTAAATAACATCCTATAAAGCAGGTATTCGTACCTGCTTTATTTTTTCAGCTCCATGTAAAAATTAAGTAGATAGTCGTATGAGCAAAAATAGCCAAGGGTATTCTTGTATTGGTCTTTTTAACCCTAAAACGCCTGAAAATGTCGGTTCTGTAATGCGTGCTGCTGGCTGCTACGGTGTCAATTCTGTTTTCTATACTGGCACGCGCTATGATCACGCTGCACAGTTTTGTACTGATACTAAAAAAGCAGCTTTAGACATTCCGCTAATTGGTGTTGAAGATCTGCGTGACATCATTCCTGTTGGCTGTGTTCCTGTTGCCGTTGATCTGATTGATGATGCAAAACCATTACCTGAATATAAGCACCCTAAACGTGCGTTTTATATTTTTGGCCCTGAAGACGGTACGTTAAAAAAAGACATTACTGATTTCTGCCGTGAAACCATTTATGTGCCAACTAAGGGCTGTATGAACCTTGCAGCAGCCGTTAACGTGATTTTGTATGATCGACTAGCGAAAGGCGATAATTTCTCAAACCATAAGTAATATCGCTGCTATTCACATCACATATGCTAGAAAAGAAAGCCTCGAAAATGCTTAACAGCTTCGAGGCTTTTCTATAGAGGATAACTAAGATGCGGCAGACACTAAACGGATTGTTTTCTTCAATATTTTACTGATTAACCACAGTGTCATTATTGCCAATAGACTTATGCCAAACATAGGTAGAGTAATACCAAGTAACAACATACTCCCCCACAACAATACCCCAATTTGTTTATCTCGTGCTGCTTTAGGTAAACCGAAGCTCTTTTTAGGTTTACGCAAACAATAAGAAACCAAAGCACTGGCACTAAGCACAGCAGTTAATACGCAAAGTCCTAGCATAAAGTACCAATTTGCTTGACCAAAGAACTCCCCTTGGTGAATCCGCATAACAACGTGTCGCCCATTACTAAGTGCGCCAACATCAGACCAAGAGAATGCTTTGATCACGTTACCAGTGTACTGATCGACATGGATCTGTTGCTGATCTTTTAATGATTCTGCACGGTTGCTAATACTGTAGATCCCTTTAGGGTTTGTTGGAATTGTGATGGTAACAACCCCTGCTAAGTCTTTATCTTTTGCAATTGTTACCACATCATCGAGATCTAATTTTTTAGCCGCTTTATTTGGATCTGATTCTAATCCTCTACCGTGGTATCCCGTCGGGTATCCAGTGTCAGTCTGATCACGAACGGTTTTAAAATTACTCCCAAACAATTCCGTCCAAGGTAATCCACCAGCCAATACCAGCATTAATGCTAAAGATAACCAAAAACCACATAAAGCATGCAAGTCACGATAAAAAGTGCGTTTACCTTGTTTTACTCGAACGCGAAATAGTGTCCTGATCTCAGCAATAGAACGAGGAAAGAACAAATACAGCCCAGTTATAATGAGTACGACTAGCCAACTCGCGACTAACTCTATAACCCAACTTCCCTTTTTCCCAAGTAACAACTCACCATGTAATTTCCTGACTTTCTGCATCAAGGTATCTTTTCGTGCAAACTGCCCTGTCACTTCTCCCGTGTAAGGATTCACAAAGGTATAGCTCTCTGACGAAAAGCGTCCTGCGATAAATTGCGTCGCTTGATAGTCAGAATCAGGCAGGATCATTTGGGTCGGTATCGCTACCCCGTTTTCTTTTGCCGCTTTCTGAGCGATATCTAGTTGCTGCTGATAAGTAAGATATGAAACAGACGGTGTAACCTGAGTCATTGAACGATAAGTTTGTTGCTCGTAATCGGCTTTAAATAAATAGATAGCACCTGTTACAGAAAGTAATAGGATGAAAGGTAGTGAAATAAGCCCTGCAATAATATGCCAGCGCCATAACCAATGGTGTATTTTCTTTGCATAGAACATAACGAATCCTTGTTATTGTCTGCTAATTTTCTTTTAGACTAACAAGATACACGCCATCAATGTGCTTCACTGGCTAATTTTTTGATTTTGATGCGATAAAAAAGCCATAACACTTTCATGTTATGGCTTAATAATAATTAACGAGGAGTTAACCCTGTAGATTCATAGAATGCTTTTTTATCTAAATACATCGCTTTATCAGCAACTTGATAAATATTCTGTGCATCATGCGATTCCGTACTTGCACACCCCATCGCAAAATGAATTTTCACTTTATCGCCATTAGGCAAGCTTGCGTAATGCCCTTGTTCTAGCAGTGCTCGGAGTCGTTGCTTTAACAACTCACAGCCTGTGTTATCGCCAAGTTTAACAATAATCGCATATTCATCACCGCCTAAACGATAGACCTTATCTGTTTGACGGCACACACTTTGAATTAGATGTCCCGTATCAATCAGTAATTGATCCCCCATATGGTGACCATACTCATCGTTTGCTTGCTTCAGGCCGTTCACATCAATCATGAATAAGCCAAAGTATTGCTCAGGATAACGCTGTGATACTTTCAGCCATTCTTCTAAATCGACATCAAAAGCTTTACGGTTACTCAAACCTGTTAGTGGATCTGTAATCGCAATTCGCTCCAACTCTTCGTTTAGTAATCGCCCTTCTAGTTCCGCTGAAAGTTGATACACGAACAGTGAAATTACCTCAAAATCATCACGTTCGATGTTTGGGTACTTCATTACGATAATGCCTAATGTTTCATCGTGGGTATCCATGATTTTGAAACATTGGAAGGTTTTATCATTATTGTTAGCGCGGAAGTATTCACTGCAATGAGCTTCAACATCAATGCTCGCTAAATCATCAGGGTTAATCCCTTCACAAACCCATTCACGTTTTTGATTAACGTATAGCTGCATTGCCCAGCTAGGCATAAGGATATAAGCTAACCAGTTGCGTCATCACAGTTGAATGAATATCACCATGCTGTAGCTTATTACTGAACGATAGTAATGATTGCAACATGGTACGACGCTTTTCTTCACGCTGTAATGTCTGAGTTAGCTGAAGTGTTTTCTCATGCACCTTCTTTTCTAACTGCTCATTAAAGCTCATCAATTTGGTATTTTTATCTTCTAAGTCATCAAACTGCGCTTTAATGGTACTTGTCATTTTCTGAATTAAATCATTAACCATGATTAACTCAGCAAAACGTAAGTCTTTATCTGGAATGCTATAACTACCACTCAAGCAAGCGCGTACACTATCCATTAAATACGTTAATGGCTTAGCAAACCAACGATAAGAAATGGTCGCGGTTAACAATGCTAACATCACGATAATAACGGTGACGATGGATAATATTTTCAATGAATTAGTAAAAGGATTCTCACCCAAGTACTTATTCATAAACACTTCAGCCTCGTAAGACATTGGCTCTGAAATATACTTATTAGCAATCGTGACTTTTTCCGTCTTTGATACGGTTGGTACAGCAGGATCTAATTTGCCTTTATATACCGAAATGTTATCCATACCATCGTGTTTAAAGACAACATGCTCACCGTCTTTCAAATATGGTCGAAGGACTTTAATGATATTTTCAACAGGGACAATAACAATTAAATAGCCTAACGGTTTTCGTTTTAATCCTTCCGTCAATGTTGATTGAAAGATAGGAACCCCTATTACAACCCCTTTACGACTAGGGTTGTACTTTTTAGGCATTAATTGTTCAGCATCATAGTTAAATACCCACTGATTACCGATGCTTTTAGTGGTATCAACACGAACAGTTACGAGACTTTTCAAGCTTTCAAACGATTTGATGCCATTAATACCGTTATAATTTTCAACCTCATTCCAGTCTGCATTAACTAGGTAGGCAGCTTGGATCAAAGGCGTGTTATCAACAAGGTTTTCTAACGTTGCATCAACATGACTCGTCAGGAAAAAGTCATCAATGCCCTGCACAAGCAACCTATCGCGGGAAAGCACATCTAATGCTGTTGAAAGCAAATAAAAACGATAATTGAATTCTTGTTTTAAGGTTGTTGATAAACGATCAATTAAGTCTAAACGATAATTAGTTTCAACTTCCGTTTGCTGTTTAATAAGCAAACCACCAATGATGGAGGCTGGCAACACAGCAACAAAAACCATTAACAGCGCCAATGAGGATTTAAGTTTTAATTTTAATTTCATTCGTTTTTTAACCGACGCATTTGCTGCGTAGCAATATGCTGCATATATTCTGCAGACTCTTCGGCAGATAACCCATCTTCATAACGCTTAAAGCCAATAGCGATCGCTTGCCATGCTATCGCCATTTTAATGCTAGAAGGCATAGGTTTAGACAGTTCAAACTGTTCAAATAACACTTTGTCATTACCTTTCGCTTGTTTTTTATACTCACCTAATAGATGTTCAGAGACAGGTAACAAACGTGTTTTTTCATAAACCAATGTTTGGATGCTAGGACGCTGAACAAACTTAGCAAATTTCTCGATCAGCTTCTTTTCTTGCTTTGGACGTGATGAATAATTAGGTAATGACAAGACAAAGGTACTCTTCATTGAACGCATCTGACTACCATTGATTGTTGGTAACAATGCGACACCTAGGTTTTCACCCATAGTATTTTTTAAGTCTTGATATGCCCAATCGCCATTAATGGCATAGGCTTCTTTTCCTTGAACAAAATCGGCTTGTGAACAGGTATAATGGCATTGTTCATCAACCACTTTTTGCTTAGCGAGATCACGATAATATTTTAACGCAGCTACCATTTCTGGTGTATTTAGAGATATTTGATTATCCGTAATTGACCAACCATTAAATGCAGACAAAAACGGAATAAAATAATACATATCTTGGTAGTTCCAGCCTATTGGCAAGATATTTTTATCAATATATTGCTGCTTACTCGCTAACAGACTTTCCCAAGAACGGGCAAGTTTAGAAACCAATTTTTTGTTATAATATAACAGTAAATTGTTTCCTTGAATGACAGGGATCCCCCAATACTTTCTATCAGCAAAAGCCGTTGATTTTGCTGATGGTGAAATATCAGATAAAAACCAATCTTCGGGAATACGAGATAATTTCATTAAGCGATGTAATCCAACAAAATCTGAAGGAAAAATCACCAAATCCGGGAGACCACCGTATTGAGCACCCAATAAAATCTCTGCTTTTATCTTTTCAGGATCAAACTGGACTAAAGAAATATTGATATTGTTTTCTTTTTTAAACTCATCAACTAATAGATTGATAAAACTATTGTCTTGATGAGAATACCAAAGCGTTAAATTCTGTTCTGCTTTCGATGCCACAGAAAAAAACATACATAACAGTAATACGATATTTCTAAACATAACTAATTCAAATTATTAACCATTAACGTTAAGGGTAAATCAATATCTAACCAAATACATCAATCAAAACGATGAGTGCGACATCATATAGCATTCCATTAAAGAATAAAACGCTGCATTATTATAGTTTGTCGTTACTTGAATAAAGTTTAATTGATTATGAATATAATATAATAAGAATTGGTACAAATTCACGTCTATTAGAAGTCACATCACATATATAAATGTATAAATTTTAATGTATTAGATTAATCACATCTAATATCAATAAGCTGCATGTAATACGGCTGCAACTTCGTAAAAATGCTTACACTAAATAATGCAAAGCGTTATTATGAGTAGTTTAATCGCTCTGTTATTAAACTGAACAATGTAACTATTATTATGACATTACCTAAATCCACATTAGCGCTTTTCAGCTGTTCTCTTTTTTTTCTCGTTGCTTGTGAATCCACGGTAAATGCGTCGCCACAAACAGAACAAACGAAATCTGTACCAGCAGCTCAAAAGCCAGTAAAAGAAGTCCCACTGATTGCACCCAAAAAGCAGCTTAAAAAAGAGCAAGAGATGATCAAGTTTGCTCGTAAGCATATCGGCACTAAATATGTTTGGGGCGGCAATACGCCTAAAGGCTTTGACTGCTCAGGCTTTATCAAATACGTATACAATAAATACGATATTTCAATCCCACGCACAACGGCTGCTTACCCATCACTTTATTACAAAAAAATAGCGCTTAAAGATGCAAAAGTAGGTGACTTAATCGTGTTCACAGGCACAAACCCTAAAATTCGTAAACCAGGCCATGCAGGCATTATCACTGAAGTAGGTAAACACTCTTTGAAGTTTGTTCACAGCTCTTCATCTAAAAAGCATTTCGGCGTTACTGAAACAGATTACTATAAAAGTGGCTACCCTAAACGCTACTTAACTGTCGTTCGTATGTAAGCTTTTATAAATAAAAGAAAAAGGAGCTGGTTAGCTCCTTTTTTTTGACTGTAATATTATCTTTACAGCTAAGAATTTCTTAAAATTTCCAACATCTGGCTCTAGTTTAATAAACTTTGTATTATCTAGCCAAATCACAGCAATCACTAGCGATGCCCTAATCGCACTCCAATAGTCATTGTCTGTTTGATAACGATAAGTTCGGTCACTTTGTCGTTATCTAGAATAAGGGGCTGATAGATCGGTCAATCTAGCAGCCCCACACTCTTCTATTATTTGTTTATGGTTTAAATTACTTGTGCACCAATCAAGAATAAACCAAAGCTAAAACAAACCATCATTGCAATTTGCCCACCTCCAACTTCGTAATACTCATCATTACTTATTGCTGTTTGTGTCTTACCCTCTGATTTTCTTAAGTTAATAGCCATCATCATGGGGATAAACACTGCAATAAACACCATAATTAAGCCTGCATAACTCAATACTGCTAAAAATTTTTCTGCAGCAAATATGGCGCCTAACAGTGGAAGAATAAAAGTTAAAACGTACGTCACCGCACGGTTTTGTTTAAATAAATCAATATTTTGGTCAAATAATGAAAGAGCCACACCAAAGAATGAAGTCAGCAATGCTAGTCCTGTAAATATTGAAAGAATGACATGGATCCCTTCAAAGCGAGTAGCCAGCACATTAATTAACTCGGAAACATTATTGAACTGTGTTAATTGCTCATACGATAAACTTCCCACAACAGCGTAAAGCCAAAGTAAGTAACACACCAATGGAATGAGAGAACCCAATAAAACCATATTGCGTAATTGCGCATGTGTCGCATTTTCGTTATAAGACACTAATGATGGAATAACAGGAAAAAATCCAAAACTGGTAAATAACACCGCACTGGTTTTGATTAGATCAATACTACTGTCATTTGTTGCAGTGAAAAAGTGTGCTAGTGACATATTTGGCACTAAGGCAAAGAGCGTGATAACAAGCACTGCTAACATTAAGAGAAATAACACACGATTTAACTTATCAATCACGCCAGTACCAGCAGCGACAATACCACCAGCAATAACAGCAAACAGAATTTGACTTTGGACTAACGAGATATCTAAACCTAAATTCAGTACCATTTTATGGACTAAGTCACCAGCACCAATGATGTAAGCCATTAATAAACAGATTAATAGTGCGTATAACAATCCATTAGTGATCAGTTGTCCACCCTTTCCTAATGATTGCTTCGCGATAGTATTCATACCTAAACCACCGCGAACTTTAATACTGGCTTCAAGTAATAACAAAGCGGCATAAGTCGTTCCGCTCCAAATAACTAACATCAAAATCGTGCCAGAAAGCAATCCAAACTGAGCTAATACCATCGGGATAGCTAACATGCAAGCACCAAGCGCCGTGCCCGCAATAATTAGCGAGCTACCTAATAATTTTAAATTCACACAAAACCCTTACTTCATATTTGCAGCACTAAACCTCAGCGGTGAGCTGCTATTTCTCGAATATATAAAAACAAAATTGGCGGCTTTTATAAGCCGTAACTAAATCGAGATGAATATAAGGACTGAACTGGTAGGGCAGACGACAGAGAATGTCGCTGTATTGATTTTTTTGAAAGGTCACACAACATTAATCGTACTCCAAAAACGATATTATTTATGATGAGTGGTCATGATGTGTTGTTTCGGTCAAAACGCACATCGCTCATCTGTTGTCATACTAAAACACATTACAGTGGAATGAAATGGGATATTGTATCCTCAGACCAGCATAATGCTTATAAAAGCCTCCAGTAGTTATAACTAAAGGCTTATCGAATACTTCAAAGAGGTAGTTACTCAGAATAATAGGTGGTTATCCCATTTGTTTTTCAGAGGCAAGGCTCACTAATGTTAAGCTGTTAAATGAGCCTGGCTTTACCGCAATTAAACTACCGTCACCAAACTGAATACCATCAAAGAATTGAGAGCCCCACTTTACACGTTTAAAGTGTGCGTAACGTGCTTTGGCATACACAGTTTCTAACGCGTTTAATGCACCATCACGCTTTACTTGTTCAAGAATAGCTTGGCTCAATAATTTATCAGCAATAGACATAGTTGCCTCCTACAAAACAATCGCGTTTTTCCATATCCGCTCATTTCTTTGTACCAAACATAGCAATTTATGCAAGGGCACTATCCTCAGTTTATGTGTTTTTCCAATTATTAGTTTAAAATTCATCCATAAAAAAAGCTCAGCGTATGAATCTGAGCTTTTGAATTTAATGAAAATATTAATTGGCATTTACACCGTGAATGAACCGTTATCTTGTTTTGGATTTGGACCAAATCGGTTATCACCAGGCTTGCTGTCTTGTACCATGAAATAGATCAGCACTAAGATACCCACAATCGGAACAAACATGATCAATGCCCACCAACCTGTTCGATCTTGGTCATGCAAACGACGGACAATCACGGCAATATTAGGGATCACAATAAAGAGTGAATACAATGCTGCTAATAGTCCGTAGCCATCACCAAATGTAGGCAAGCCTAAAACACTATCTGCAACACCGAGAGCCAAACTGACTAACGCACTAATTAAAGTAAAAAACCAAAACTCTTTACGACGAGAACGTCCATTAAACTGTGCGTACTTTTTTAATACCGCAATGTACCAATCCATCTTTCTTCCCTTTATGCCCAAATATAGAACCGAATAAATATGTTTAAAATGTATGCCTTTTCAAGATAGTAGCCAAGTCTTTTATTAGTAACATCTGATGTGAGGCTGCTCGAAAATAAAAATAATAACGACTGTCTATTTTATCGGCATTGTGAGTAAGGTTATAAAGCCTATAAATTATGCATATAGTTTTACGCTTATTGACCTTTCCTATTTCATTATTAGTGCTACTAACACTAACTGCAATAGGGATAGACAATGCAAAAGACACTTCTTACCTGTGCATTAACCGTCGCTTTTAGCGCATCACAGGCATATGCAGCAGATTGTACCAATATCGATGAGTGGCAAGCTGATATCGCATATAACGGTGGCAGCCAAGTACAACAACAAGGCAGCCTTTATAAAGCGAATTGGTGGTCACAAGGTAACGCGCCAAGTAGTCACTCAGGAGATTGGCAGGAATGGACGTTAGTTGATAGTTGTGATGCTGGTGGAAACCAAATGCCAACGGTTGCGCTTACCTCGCCAGTTGATAATGCACAACTCAGTGAAAGCAGTGACATCACTATTGCAGCCAATGCCAACGATAAAGACGGCACAATCAAACAGGTTGAGTTCTTCTTAAATCAACAATCCATCGCTGTGATTGATAAAGCACCGTATCAGATCAATTGGACTACCGTACTCGGTAACCACACAATCACAGCGGTTGCGACTGATAATGAAAACGCAACCCAAACCGATACCGTCACAGTAAGTGTTATATCTGCTAATGAGAACATCGCACCAACGGTTGCTATCAGCTCACCAACGGCAGATGCGAGTGTGACTGAAGGCGATAGTGTTACGATAAGTGCCAACGCACAAGATAAAGATGGCTCTGTTACTAAAGTAGAGTTCTTTGTTGATAATCAGCTTATTGCGACAAGCACATCAGCACCGTTCACTGCCCAATGGACAGCCACTGCTGGAGACCATCAAATCACCGCCAAAGCGACAGATAATGAAGGCAGTGCAACAACCTCAACAGCAATCAGCATTAATGTTAGTGAAGTCATCGTTGGCGGCGGTTGTGGCGATATTCCAACCTTTAAGTCAGGCACACAATATGCGGCTGGTGACTTAGTTGAAAATAACAACCATAAATATCGCTGTGATATTGCTGGTTGGTGCTCTTCCTCTTCAGATTGGGCCTATGCGCCAGGTGAAGGTCAACATTGGAGTGATGCATGGACTGATTTAGGTATTTGTGCCATTGCACCTGAAGTGACATTAACATCATTAAGTGCTCAACAAACTGTGCTTGCTGGCACAACATTAACCATTGATGCAGAAGCGACAGATGCTGACGGTACAATTGCACAAGTCAGTTTCTACGCTAACGATCAGCTCATTGAAACAGATACCAGCGCACCATATAGCGCGCAATGGTTAGCATCAGGTTTAGGTAATACCACCATCAAAGCTGTTGCAACAGATAATGAAGCCAATACAGGCGAAGCAAGCGCAACCGTGACCGTCAGTGATCAAGCTTTAGTCACTAGCCTCACCTCACCAGTAAGTGGATCGGTGGTTACTTTAGGTAAAGCATTAACCCTTTCAGCAACTGCAACGGCACTCACAGGTGATGTGCGTCAGGTTGATTTCATTATTAACGGCAATATTGTTGCTACTGATACAACAGCTCCTTACAGCGCATCTTGGACTGCACAATCAGCAGGCAGTTACACCGTTACCGCCTTAGCAACGACTGGTACTGGCGAAACAGCACTATCTACAGCTGCTAGCATTAAAGTACAGGAGCCTATTGATACTAAACACAACCTAATTGGTTACTGGCATAACTTCGTTAACGGCTCTGGCTGTCCTATCCGTCTTGGTGACATTTCACCTGACTGGGATATTATCGACATTGCCTTTGCTGATAACGATAGAAACAGTAACGGTACTGTTCACTTCAATCTATACAACGGCGATATACACAGCAGTTGTGCTCCGTTAGATCCACAACAGTTTAAAGATGACGTTCGTAAGCTTCGTGCCCAAGGTAAGATCATCGTGCTATCACTCGGTGGTGCTGAAGGTACCATCACGCTAAATACCGATTCTGATCAAGCAAACTTTGTTTCAAGCCTGACTGACATTATCAACGAGTGGGGCTTTGACGGTTTAGATATCGATTTAGAAAGTGGCTCTAATCTGCTTCACGGCACACAAATCCAAGCTCGTTTACCTGTCGCATTAAAACAAATTGAGAAAAATATTGGTGGTGATATGTACCTCACCATGGCACCAGAGCACCCTTATGTACAAGGTGGCATGATTGCTTACTCTGGTATCTGGGGTGCTTACATTCCAATGATTGATCAATTACGTGATATGCTGAACTTGCTTCACGTCCAGCTATACAATAATGGCGGCCTAGCCAATCCATACATGTCAGGTGCTGCACCTGAAGGCTCGGTTGATATGATGGTAGCATCAGTCAAAATGCTGATTGAAGGCTTTGAGCTAGCAGATGGTAGCCAATTTGCCCCACTTCGTGATGATCAAGTCGCTATTGGTTTACCTTCAGGTCCAAGCTCAGCTAACTCAGGTCAAGCGCCTACCCAAAACATTATTGATGCCCTTGATTGCGTCACTAAAGGCAGTAGTTGTGGTTCAGTTGTACCAACAAAACTCTACCCTAATTTTGGTGGTGTAATGACATGGTCAATTAACTGGGATGTGCATGATGGCTTTAACTTCTCAGGCCCTATTGGGAAAAAACTGCAAGAAATGAATAGCCAGCGATAACTAAAGCAGTAAAAACAACAACGCCAAGGCAAATAGCTGCCTTGGCGTTTTTCTGAAAATATACTTTGTGGAATATGGCACAATTTAATATGCAATATAATGAAATAAAAGCCATTTAGTTGGATTAGAAAAAATCATCCCAATAAATAGTTATGCCATGGAGTTAAGGTTTATTTAGATATGGAATGTTCTAACTAACTTACAATTAAGGCAGATATATGGCTAAAACGAAAAGTGGAAAAAAGAAAGTTCATGTTCCAGCGCATACAAAAAAAGATGGAACAAAAGTAAGAGAACACTACCGCTCAACACCAAATTAAAAAATAAAGCCCAATTTTATAATTGGGCTTTATTTTTACTAATAGCGTTTAATTCGCACTACTTTCATGGTCTCGATTTCAAAGCCTGCAACCGTCACCGTTTCAGGGTAATAGGTCATATTCACTTTCGCCCCCTTTAGGCTTTGGTATTTTGTCTTTCGCTTAAACTTAAATGGCACATCATAGCCATCAATCATCAAGGTATGCAGGATCCAATCACCATCTTCACGTTGAGTATGAGAGTGGACTTTTAAACCATCGCTATGGATCAATTCAGCATGTTTAGCTACTAATTTATCAACATCCGATTTCATCGCATTTAGATCCTTTTAATCAATGAATAGCCCATACGCAAACAGAGAGCCTAAGCTCTCTGTTTAATGTTAACCGCTTACTGAGCGATGTTACTACGAAAGTGGAATAAATAAACCCGCTAACGTTGCACTCATTAAGTTTGCAAGTGTTGCAGCAAAAATCGCTTTCATACCCAAACGTGCAATCTCAGGACGACGTTGAGGAACAATACCGCCTAAACCACCCATTAACATTGCAATAGATGTTAGGTTAGCAAAGCCACAAAGAGCAAAAGTCACGATTGCTTGAGAGTGCTCACTCAGTTTTGCAATGGTTTCAGGCTTCATTAGCTCTGCAAATGCAATAAATTCGTTAACCGCAATCTTAGTACCGATCAAGCTTGCTGCCGTTGTTGCTTCAGACCATGGCACACCAATTAACCAAGCAACAGGTGCAAAGACATAACCAAAGATCATATCTAAGCTTAGGTGATGTAGACCATTCCAATCAAAGCCTAACCATTGACCAACAGAAGCTAACCAATTACCTATATGACCTAGACCACCGTTTACTAATGCAATTAAGCTGATCACTGCAAGTAAACTCGCACCTACTGCCATTGCAATTTGTAAACCGCTAAGCGCACCACGAGAAGCGGCATCAACCATGTTTACTGGTTCATCTTCTTCACCGTCATCTTCTTCTTCCATGGTGTGAACACCTTCAGTTTGAGGTACAAGCAATTTCGCCATCATCAAACCTGCAGGTGCAGACATAAAGCTTGCAGCAATAAGGTATTTCAGCTGAACACCTAAACCTGCATAACCCACCATAGTACCGCCAGCAACAGAAGCTAGGCCACCAACCATAACTGCAAACAGTTCAGAGCGTGTCATACGAGACAGGAATGGACGCACAACCAGTGGCGCTTCAACTGAACCAACAAAGATATTTGCCGTTGCCGACATCGATTCTGTACGTGTAGTACCTAAAAAGTACTGCAACACACCACCAATACTACGGATCACCCACTTCATTACACCTAGGTAATAAAGCACAGAGATCAACGCAGAGAAAAATACGATAGAAGGGAGTACGTTAACCGCAAAAATAAAACCTAGTTTAAATTGTGCTAATTGACCAAATAGGAATTCTGTACCCTCATTAGTATATTCAATGATGCCTGATACTGCACCAGAAACACTGTTTAAAACTACACGACCAATAGGCACGTATAAAATAAAGCCTGCAAAGATCACTTGCACGCAAAATGCACCCAATACAGTGCGCCAATTTACCGCGCGACGATTTTCAGAAAATAATAAACCAACGGCAAAGATTACGATAATGCCTAAGATGCCGACCAAATAATGCATGGTCATTCTCCAATGTGTAGTAGTAAACGATTGCGGGGGGATTTTAGGGAGAAATAAAAGTGTGACAAGGATCAAATTGTTATTGCTATTAACTAATCAATAACAACTTTCGCTATAACCGCTGTTTTTTTCAGCTAAGCAAACGAAATACGTGATATTGGTTCCTATAATGAATACTATTGTTTCTATAGTTTACAATTAGAAACGTTTGCGACAGCGTTTGGCTAACCGTTTGCGTCAAGCTGTCGCTTTTTACATCATATAATTGGTGAAAATAAACACGCTAATTTACGCTATTTATTCCCACCAACAGTGTTTTCACTATATTTGGCAGGAAATATTACCCAATTCGATATGCTCTCGGATAAATTCAATAAACAGATTAACCTTTGTTGGCAAATATTTATGGCGAGGATAAACCGCATATAAAGGCATGTGCTGTGTTAATTGCCACTCCGGCATCAAACGAATGAGTTTCCCATGGCGAATTTCATCTTTTAATAAATATGTCGCTAAATACCCTACCCCATTACCTGCAATGGTTGCATCACGGATAGCATCAGCGGAATCGACACGATAATTCCCTGTTACCTTTACTTGCAACTCTTCTTCTTTCAGACTGAAGTTCCAAATATTATCCTTACGCTCACGGCTAAAATAGGTAATACAGTTATGTTGTTTCAAATCATCCGGATGGTAAGGCACACCATGTTTCGCAAGGTAGTCAGGGCTTGCAACTAAGACAAAATCACAATTAGTAAGATGGCGAGCAACAAAGCCTTCTGGCGGTGAGTCCATAAAGCCAATCCACAAGTCAAGTTGCTCGGCAATAAGATCAACACGGTGATCAAACAAACTTAACTCAAGATTTACTAATGGATGGCGCTCGTGAAATTCATTGATGTAAGGCGCAACATGGTTAGACGCAAAAGATTGAGCGATCCCTACCCTTAATGAACCTTGCTGGCTATCACCCAGTGCTAACAACTCACTTTCAGCTTCATTGATCTCGTCAACAACCTTTTCACAATGCTTTGCAAAGATACGTCCCGATTCAGTTAATGCAAATGAGCGAGTGGTACGCTGCACCAATTGAACACCTAAACGTTCTTCTAATTGTTGCACTAACTTACTTACCTGAGTTCGTGAAATCTCAAGCAATTGTGCTGCTTTTGTAAAGCTCTGCTGTTTCGTCAAAGCATTGAACACAACCATTTGCTGCGCTTTTTTTAACATTGATAACCTTTCTAACTTCAAATAGTTGTAATTACTTTTAAGCGTAAAAGCGTACTGAACAACATATTTTCCTATTCTACTATAGATAAGAAGAGCGACAACCAATTGAAACATTGGAAGGAAATCACACTAAAATTCAGATTGAAATATGACTGTCATAAACTTATATGGTCATAAATATCTATCACTTCAGCATAATTAAAATACTTTCCAATATTTCATAAGACACCAAAAAATCATATTTAGCCGCGCAAAAACATATACTTAAAAGAAATAATTCAATGAATTTCAAATAATACGATTGAATTTAAATCAGTTTTAATTCCCATTAAGTATTTATGACAACATTCATAGAGTGTTCAAAGTTCTGAAACATAAGTGTCACATAACTTTCCTAACCTTTGTCACGTTCATTCAAACCTATAGTAATCAGCAAACACGAAAGGACTAGGAAAATGAAAACAAAGATTATCGGCGCAATCGCTTTAGCAGGAACAATGGTAGCTAGCACTGCAGCAATTGCAGGCGAAACTATCTCTGTTGTAGGTTCAAGCTCTGTATCACCATTAATGGAAGTATTTGGTGAAACTTATGCTAAATCAAATGACGTAACAGTTGAGGTTCAAGGCCCAGGTTCATCAGCAGGCATCCGTGCTGCACACGATGGCTCAGCCGATCTAGGTATGTCTTCACGTGACCTTAAAACGTCTGAAGAATCACCAGAAGTGAAAGAAGTGGTTATCGCTCGTGACGGTATTGCCGTTGTAGTAAACAACAGCAACCCTGTTTCAGACTTAACGAAAGAGCAAGTTGCTAAAATCTACAAAGGTGAAGTGACAAACTGGAAACAAGTTGGCGGTGAAGATAAGCCAATCGTTGTTGCTACACGTGATACAGCATCTGGTACTCGCGGTGCATTTGAAGACATCATGAGCCTTAAGAAAAAAATCAATGGCGTGAAAGTTTCTGCAATTTCACAAAAAGCACAAGTGGCAAGTGGTAATGGTCAGCTAAAAACAACTGTTGCTAACAACCCATTTGCAATCGGCTACATCTCTCTAGGCTCTGTTGATAATACAGTTAAACCTCTAGCAATCGACGGTCACAAGCCATCAGTTGCTGCTATCAAGTCTGGTGACTACACAGTTCAACGTCCATTCCTTGTTGTTTACAAAGAAGGTCGTCCATCAGCTGAAGCGCTTAAATTCCTATCTTGGATGAAAACTGCTGACGCACAAAAAATTGTTGAAAGCAAAGGCTTCATCTCTACGCACTAATAAGTATTTTTACGCTCAGCTCATTGAGCTGGGCGTTTTTTTGATTTCTCAGTAACTGGTCACGTTTGTACTGGTTCTGGAGTAAGTAATGACCATCGCGAATATTGAAAAAACAGCAAAGAAGCAAACTTCGCTTAAATCAAAAAAACGCATTGATTGGCGAGAAGTTTTCTTTAAAAACCTCTTCATGCTAAGTGCCGCTATTGGCATTTTATCCCTTATCACTATCGGCTACTTTATTTTCCGTGAAGGCTATGCAGCTTTTGCTCAAGCTGATATTACAGGTATCGTTTTAGGCACAGATTGGTTACCACCAGCGCTTTACGGTATCGCCCCTATGATTGTGGCTTCATTAGTATCAACGGCGGGCGCTGTGGTTATTGGTGTGCCTATCGGTGTTCTAACCGCTATTTTTATCGCAGAAGTTGCACCTAAACGTTTAGCCGATCTTATTCGTCCTATGATTGAGCTACTGGCAGGTATTCCTTCTGTTGTTTACGGTTTCTTCGGCCTTGTTATTATCGTTCCACTTATTCAAGACTGGTTCAACGTTCCAGCAGGTAATACGATTTTAGCCGGTATTATTGTTCTGGCAGTGATGATCCTACCAACGGTAATTACTGTATCAGAAACCTCTATTCGTGCTGTACCACGCGCCTATAAAGAAGGGTCATTAGCGTTAGGTGCATCATCGATGTTTACGATTTTTAAATTACTCGTCCCAGCTGCTCGCTCAGGCATCATGACAGGTGTGATTTTAGGTGTTGCACGTGCATTAGGTGAAACGATGGCAATCATTATGGTAATGGGTAACTCCCCTGCTATGCCTGAAGGTTTACTTGAATCAGCGCGTACGTTAACCGCTAACATCGCTATCGAAATGTCTTACGCAACAGGTATCCACGCAAGTGCACTTTACGCTACCGGTATTGTATTGCTGGTATTCATCATGCTGCTAAATGGTGCGCTTCTATTCTTAAACCGTGAGCGTGCGAGGTAATAAAGAATGTCTTTAACAGCAAATAATTCAGCACTTCAAAGTGCAAACCCTAAAGCCCAAAAACGTAAAGATCAGATTTCTTTAGCACTCATTTGGTTATCTGCAGGTGTCACTGTCGGTTTCCTTCTTTGGGTTATCTGGTACATCTTAAGTAATGGCCTTGCCCATGTTAACTGGTCATTCATCACGTCGGATTACACCACTATCGGTCAAGAATCAGGTATCTGGCCTATGGTTGTTTCGACCATTTATATGGTGCTGGCATCCATTGCAGTTGCTGCTCCACTTGGAATTATGACGGCAATCTACCTAACAGAATATGCAAAAGTAGGTAGCCGTTTAGTAAAAGTTATTCGATTCTGTACAGAATCTCTCGCCGGTATTCCATCAATTATTTATGGTTTATTCGGTATGACTTTCTTCGTAGTTGTGCTTGGTTTTGGTTACTCGATCCTGTCGGGTGCATTAACACTAAGTATTTTGATCCTTCCTGTGATCATCCGTACTACCGAAGAGGCGTTAATGGCTGTACCTCAAACTTACCGTGAAGGTTCTTATGGTTTGGGTGCATCTAAAATCTACACCATTTGGAGACTGATCCTTCCTAGTGCAATGCCAGGAATTGTCACTTCAATCATCCTCAGTGTCGGTCGTATTATTGGTGAATCAGCACCCGTATTCATGACAGCAGGTATGGTTGCACGTATCCCTGAAAGTGTTTTTGACTCAGGTCGAACACTTACCGTGCACCTTTATAAGTTAACTCAGGAGCTTTACACCGTTCACGAGTGGAATCAGGCCTACGGTACTGCCACTGTGCTTATTGTGATTGTGCTTGTTATTAACTTAATTACCAAACTGATTGCTAGCCGTTTCAACACTGCGACTTACTAATTTTGAGGAAGAGAAAATGAATAAATTTAATATTGAAAACCTAGACCTATTTTACGGCCAAAACCAAGCATTAAAGAAAATCAACCTGCCGATCCCAAACCGCCAAGTAACAGCGCTTATCGGCCCATCAGGTTGTGGTAAATCTACCCTACTTCGTTGTTTGAACCGTATGAACGACCTTATTGAAGGCGTAACCATCAAAGGTTCATTAACGATGGATAATGAAAATGTGTACGGCAATATCGACGTATCACAACTTCGTATCAAAGTAGGCATGGTTTTCCAAAAGCCAAACCCTTTCCCTATGAGCATTTACGAGAACGTTGCATACGGCCTACGCGCTCAAGGTGTAAAAGATAAGAAAGTGCTGGATGAAGTCGTAGAACAATCACTACGTGGTGCAGCACTGTGGGATGAAGTAAAAGATCGTTTGAAATCACACGCATTTGGCTTATCAGGTGGTCAGCAACAACGTTTATGTATTGCACGTACCATTGCTATGAAACCTGAAGTGATTTTGATGGATGAGCCAACATCAGCACTTGATCCAATTGCAACCAAGAAAATTGAAGATTTAATGGAGTCTCTGAAGAAAGATTTCACCATTGTTATCGTTACTCACTCGATGCAGCAAGCACGTCGTATTTCTGACCGCACTGCGTTTTTCTTAATGGGTGAGCTAGTAGAACATGATGAAACACAAAACCTA
The DNA here is from genome assembly GCF_030685535.1 of Photobacterium leiognathi. Classification (NCBI taxonomy): domain Bacteria; kingdom Pseudomonadati; phylum Pseudomonadota; class Gammaproteobacteria; order Vibrionales; family Vibrionaceae; genus Photobacterium; species Photobacterium leiognathi. Next base: position 2,017,159 of record NZ_CP131601.1, read on the forward strand.
TTCACAAACCCACAAGATGATCGCACTCGTGGCTACGTGAATGGTGATTTTGGTTAATAATCAGTTTATTACGATTATTAACATTCTTCCTCCTCGCAGTTTTAAAAAATAATAATAGCGATGGTACTTTTTGCCTCTTCTTCGGAAGAGGCTTTTTTATTGTAACTTTCATACAAAATACTTGTTATACAAATTTAAACATGCATAATAAATACATGTTTAAATTAAGAGCGAGTTACACTATGTCAGATTTTGCCTTAACCCATAGAGAAACAAATAAAATTTCTGAGCGTCTAGCTTATAAAATCACTCAGCTCCTCAAATTTTCCTTAAACATTTTCTACGGAAAAAAGTACGCGAAACGTGCCGTTATTTTAGAAACTATTGCAGCAGTTCCTGGGATGGTTGCTGGGATGTTTAATCACCTTAAAGCCCTTCGCCGAATGAAAGATGATGAAGGCTGGATCAAAGAGTTATTAAGTGAAGCAGATAATGAACGCATGCACTTAATGATCTTTCTCGACATTGCTAAACCAAGTTGGATTGAGCGTGGACTCGTTTTATTAGGACAGGCTGTGTTTATTTGTGTCTACAGCATTATTTATCTTTGCTCTTCAAAAATTGCACACCGCGTTGTCGGCTACTTTGAAGAAGAGGCTTGTAAAAGCTATACCGAATTTTTAGAAAAAATTGATAGTGGTGAACTTGAAAATGTAGCAGCTCCAGACATCGCTATTAAATATTACCAATTACAAGACGATGCAAGACTAAGAGATGTTGTTTTAAGAATCAGAGAAGATGAAGCAAAACATCGTGATCGCAATCATAATTTTGCTGACTGTTATCAAAATAAAGACTTGCCTGCCCATCAAGCGTAATGAATAACAAATACTGGAGAGAGTATATGTCATCTATTCCAACGAACTTTGTTAACTACAAATCAACACCTGTTTTTAATCGTGATACAGTGCCTAAAATGCTGGTACACGAGCACAATACCCGTGAAGGTGTCTATGGGAAAATTAGTGTGGTTGCGGGTGCTCTAAAATTTTACGGTTTTACGCAAAGGCGAGGTGGTATTGAGCAAGAAGTCGTGATCGAAGCAAATAATTCACTAATTAGCCCACCACAATATTGGCACAAGGTTGAGTTATTAACCCCTGAAACTCAATTTCAAGTGCATTTTTATGCTGATGTCGACAGCGATATCGTCAAGCAGCAGTTAAATGAACGTTCATAAGAGCTTTTAAAGCCACGACAATTACCAGAATTGTTGTGGCTTATTCTTACAAAATCTTTAAATTTCCACTTCCAATTTTATAGCCCTCTTTGACATAACTAATATATAATCCGCGAAAATTACCTTTAATGGCATAGTTATGTACTACAAGCACATAGCTATGGTTATCATTCCTGCAGGAGTTAATCGCATTATGCGCTTACTGGCACTCATGTTATTGCTTGTGTCTTCACTTAGCTTTGCACAGACACCAAAGCAAGAAGACTCACAACAAGTAGCAGCTAACCCTAAAGTTGAACAGCTTCAACAACTGAATACTGAAATATCATCACTTCTAAAAGAACAAAATGCCGCTTTTAAAGAAGGCTCTTCTTCTGCTGATGTGATTGGCTTACAGATTCTAAATAAGAATGATGAACGTCGTGACATCTTAGCATCACTAATCAGTGAAAAAGACTCTGATAAAAAACAACTACTTAAAGAAGTTAATCATCAAGTAGTTTTGATCAATCAGTTCAGTACTCTTCTTGATGATAATCTTAAACGAGATCAAGAAAAGCTTGATGACGCAAAAGATGCAGACAAGCTAATTGCATTGAAAAAGCTGGCAGAAACACGTCAGTACTCGACATTGATCCTTAATGAAGAGTGGCAAAACTATCAGTGGCTAGAAAAGCTTGATAAGCCTGCACCAAAAGCTGTTAAAGAGCTGACAAGTAAAGTAGAGCACCGCTTAGAGTTTATTTCTGCTTCACTTAACTTCGATAGCCAAGCACTTGATCTTGCAAGTAAACAGTTAAAATCTGCGACTGAAAGTGAGAAAAGTGCACTGCAAATGTCACAGATCCTTGCTCAACGACAAGTAGATAACGACACTGAAAACCTAAAACAACTGATTGAAATTGCAGATAAAGTTGGCATTGATACAGCCAAGTACAAAAAGCAATTGTTTGAACAAACAGGTAATGTGACTGATGATTTGCTTAACAGTAAAGTCATTTGGTCTATCGCATCGGGTTGGACAACAGATCTGAAAGATTGGTTATTTGATAACCTGCCACAAATGCTATTTAAAGTGTTTGTTTTTGTTTTGATCATCTTTGCATTCAAAGCATTGAAGAACATTGTTAGAAAAATGGTTAAGCGTGCCGTTTCTTCAAAGAACTTGAAAATGTCGATGCTGATGCAAGAGTTTTTCATCTCGATGTCAGGAAAAGCGGTATTTGCGATTGGTATTCTGATTGCGTTATCACAAGTTGGTCTAAACCTAGCCCCTATCCTTACCGGTTTCGGTGTTGCAGGTATTATTGTTGGTTTCGCATTACAAGACACCTTATCTAACTTTGCTGCTGGTATGATGCTACTAATCTACCGTCCATTTGATGTGGGTGATCTTGTAGAAGCTGGTGGTATCACAGGTAAAGTAAGTCATATGAGCCTAGTAAATACCACGATCAAAACGTTCAGTAATGAAATGCTGATGATCCCAAATAGTAAAATTTGGGGTGATATCATCAAGAACGTGACCCACGAAAAAGTACGTCGTGTAGACATGGTTTTCGGTATTGGTTATGGCGATGACATTGAAAAAACTGAACGTGTGTTAAATGAAATTGTATCAGAGCACCCTGCTGTACTACGTAGCCCTGAGCCTACAATTAAACTACACACACTGAACTCTTCATCTGTAGATTTCATTGTTCGCCCTTGGGTGAAAACAGATGATTACTGGGATGTTTACTGGGATATTACGCGTGAAGTGAAGATGCGCTTCGACCAAGAAAATATTTCGATTCCATTCCCACAGCAAGATGTGCATTTACACATGGTTGAAAAAGCGCTCGAAGCTAAAGACGCTTAATTCATTTCGCTGTAAACCATTTAAGGCAAGAACTGACGTTGTAAAACGGCATTCTTGCCTTTTTATTAACAAGCAATATTCGTATTCATTATTCAGTAAGTCTTTCACTGTTAATGTATAATTCATGAGCTCTAACACGTTATAATTCGTTGGCTTAACCTATCTGGTTACATTTACTTACGTAAAAGACTGTAAAGTAATACACAGGCAAAATAATTTCAGTTATAGTGCCTTCACACAATGAAACAGCGTACAATATCGCTGATATAATATTAAAATGTGTTTGTCGCGCTTTAATCTCTTTAAAACAGACTTATTCAGGAATGATTATTATGAAAAAGCGTCTTCTGTCAGTTTTGGTACTTCCTATGATGCTAACAGCATGTGCAAGCAATGGCGTAGTAAACTCTGCTCCGCATAAAGTTACAGCTAACGAAATCAGCAATGGCAGCTGGGAACTGGTTCAAATCGATAACCAAGACGTGAAACTGCCTGAGCCTTTCCAAGCACCAAATCTTGAGCTTGCATCAGATCTTGCTGCTAACGGTAACGCGGGTTGTAACCGTTACTTTGGTCAAGCAGAACTTAAAGATGGTCAGCTACGCATTGAGAAAATGGGTATGACTATGATGCTTTGCCCAGATGAAGCAATGAAAGTTGAACAAACATTTGCTGACTCTCTAGCTGATTGGAACAAAGTTTCTGTTTCTGATAACACACTAACGTTAACCAATGCTAAGCACACATTAACGTTCACTAAAAAAGTGGCTGATGCACAATAATTCTTTGTTCATCAAACAATAGATTCGAAAGGCAGCCCATTGGACTGTCTCTTATACACAAATCCCTAAGCCAATGCTTGGGGATTTTTTTGAACTAATTTTATGTTTCATGATCTGATCATCTAAGCAATGATAAGGATGATTATGATGACCTATATAGAACCAACTCTTTGGGCTAAAAAACAATTCGGTCAAGCCGATCTTAATGACCCAAGACGAACTCAAAGACTCGTTGCTCTAGCTACCTCTCTGGCTAAACAACCTGGTATACCCGTCTCAAAACTCATCATCTCCCCAGCCGATATGGAAGGGGCTTATCGCTTTATTCGTAATGAGCAAATCAAAGCAGAAGATATTGCAGAAGCCGGATTTTATGTCACAGCACAAGAAGCTTCAGAGCAACAAACACTGCTTGCATTGGAAGATACCACTTCTCTAAGTTACTCACATCGCAGCATACAAGATACACTCGGGCACTCCAATCAAGGTAATCGGCACCGAGCAATGTTCGTTCATTCAACGTTGCTTTTTGCTCCCGAAACTCACACTGTGGTTGGTTTAATCGAACAACAACGCTGGACCCGAGATATTGACAAACGTGGTCAAGGACACCAGCACGCACTCGACCATACAAAGAAAAAGAAAGTTATAAATGGGAACAAGCATCTCGCCATGTTGCAGAGCGACTAGGCGAGAAAATGTCAGAGGTTATTTCTGTATGTGATAGAGAAGCCGATTTATTCGAGTACCTCACTTATAAGCACGAGCAACAACAACGATTTATCGTTCGCTCAATGCAAAGTCGCTGTATCGAGGAGCATGATAATCGTCTTTATGACTACGCTTCCAAGTTGTTATCAGCAGGAAGCAAAGAGCTAAAAATACCGCAAAAAGGCGGTCGTAAGTCTCGCACGGCTCATCTAGACATCAAATATGCTCCCGTGACACTTAAGTCTCCCGCCAATAAAAAAGAGTTCGATAATATCTCTCTCTACTATGTTGGATGTATAGAGCAAGGTGAGAGTGACGACAAACTCGCATGGCATTTACTGACATCAGAGCCTGTAACGAACAAAGAGGAAGCACTTAACATCGTCAGTTATTATGAGCGTCGTTGGCTGATAGAAGATTTTCACAAGGTTTGGAAAAGTGAAGGCACGCAAGTTGAACAACTGAGAATGCAAAGTAAAGATAACTTAGAAAGGCTCAGTGTTATTTTGGCATTTATTGCTACTCGTTTACTCCAGTTAAGATTTATGAACGAATCTAAAGAGTTATCTAGTAGCTGTTGTGAACGGGTGTTAAAAGGTAAAGCGTGGAAGCTTATGTGGTTAAAATTAGAGAAGAAAAAACTGCCCAAAGAAGCACCAAATATATCGTGGGCTTACAAAAGTATTGCACGGTTAGGTGGTTGGAAAGATACCAAGCGGACGGGTCGCGCTTCTGTAAAGACATTATGGCAAGGATGGTTTAGGTTACAAACCATCCTTGAAGGATATGAACTAGCTAAGTCTCTTGAACACAATGACTTGTGATCAAGAGACAGGCCCATTGGCTGCCTTTTTCATTTTCTATCCCTACACACTTCAACATGCAGAGCTCAAACTTGGCTCCCCCTCTGCTACTAACCTCTTTATAAGATTCACCTTAGCAATAACTATTTCTCGGATAGTCCCCTCTAATAGTATAAATCAATTAACGCCAATACAGCCGTTTAGCCATCTAGATGTTTACATTAAACATCAAAGCCGTTAGATTGGTGAAGAAATGCCCATATTGACAAGGATTGTGAACACTTATGATTGAGATAAAACACCTCAGAACATTAACCGTATTGCGTGATACAGGCTCGCTTACTGCAACAGCCAATACGCTATGTTTAACCCAATCAGCCCTGTCACATCAGTTAAAAGATCTCGAACAGCGCCTTGGTGGTCAGCTTTTTTTACGTAAAACTCGCCCCGTGAAATTTACCGCAGAAGGCGAGATATTATTAAACCTTGCCGACTCCATTATTCCGCAACTCACGCAAGCGGAGCATGAACTTGCTAACATTAAGCAAGATGCAAATGGCCGCTTACATATGGCGATTGAGTGTCACTCCTGTTTTCAATGGTTAATGCCTGCACTTAAGGAATATCAAATTCATTGGCCGAGTGTAACTCTCGATTTTTCTTCCGGTTTTGGCTTTGATCTTATCCCTGCTCTCGCCTGTGGTGAACTAGATTTAGTGATCACCTCTGATATTCAACCTCGCAGTGAAATCCACTATGAACCCTTGTTTGATTTTGAAATGCGGTTGATTGTGAGTGTTAACTCACCACTTGCCAATAAAGCCTATATCACACCGCAAGATATCGCTGAACAAACCATGTTGAGCTACCCAGTGCAAAAAAGTCGTTTAGATGTAGTGAAGCACTTTCTACAACCAGCAGGTTTTGAGCCAAAGGCATGGAAACAAGCAGACAATACATTAATGCTGGTACAAATGGTTTCGGCTGGCTTAGGCGTTGCGGCATTACCTAACTGGGCAATACATGATTTTGCACGCCAAGGATTGGTAGTGAGTAAACCGTTAGGAAAAGGATTATGGCGACGTTTATTTGCGGCCATTCGTGCTTCAGAACAACAGCGCCATTATTTACAAGCATTCTTTGCTACTGCTCGACAGCAATGCCAACAACACTTAGAAGGCATACAATCAGCCTAAATTATTAAATATTATATAGTGACAAAGCCTCTCTCTAGGTAATTTTAGCGAGAGGCCTTATTAGCTGAAACTAACGGAATTGATTGGTCAATGGATCATATTGATAGCCTAATTGCGCCATCTTATCGATGAGTTCATTTTCATCCAGTTCGTAACGGCTTATAAGTTCAGACATGCTATTGCACTCTAAACGTAAGCGCTCATTAACAATACCAATCACAATGTTGCCGTCCATACCTAATAAGTTATTAATTTCCATACCGTCCTCCAACTACCATACACAGCTAGATCAAGATGCATTCAATGTCACTTATAAAGCATAGCCGCCAGATCAGAGAACATAAAAAAAGCCGCTGCAAGAACAGCGGCCTTATCAAGCTTTTCTTTGATTTTAAAACAAGACTAATTGCAAACCAGCAGAGAAAACCAACACCACAAGTGCCGTTGCAAGTTGCCAATTATTCGCCTTTTTATTTAATAAAATGTGATTAGCCCAAATCACTAAGCCAATCACCATCAACGCTAATGCTGTGATAATTTCAACCATATGGTGACTGCTTTTCACCTGACCTAAAGTCATGATCTGCCAAATCATAAATAGAATCGTCAAAATAGCACTAATAAAACCCACAAAAGGCAAAATACGATGGAATGCTTGTAATCGGGTACGGGCAAATGTCAGTAACACATGCGCTAACGCACTACCATACAGTGCAATCGCAACTAGGCTAATCGCAATTTCTGGCATATTTAGCGTAGGCAATAAGACTAACCAACAAACAAACGCTAACACATCACTGCCATACAGCACTTTGATTGGTCCTGCATCACGGGTTTTCCCCGTTTTAACTTTCATGGTAAAGAATGCCAATGCCATTAACGGCAATACTGCAAGCGGCTGAGCAATTGCTGCCACTAACCAACCCACCAGCAAAACTGGTAACATTTTGTGTATACGACCACGTTGTCCAGGACAAATTTCGCCCTTCGTTAACACAATAGTCAGAATGAGTTGCGCACCAAATAGTGCTGGAACAAGAAAAGTAAGGTAGCCAGCCATCATAAACGTCATTAAATAAGTAAAAAACTGACGCAATTATACCTAGTTCATCGGTGATGTGAATCCAATGCAAGATTTGCCTGATACTAGCGTGATCTCACAGGCTTATTTAACATTGTGATAATTTCTTATTTCTAAGAAAAGTTTTGCATATTTCAATAGATAATTCTTAACTATAAGAAATTCTCATATTCAAAATATATTTATGAGGCAACAGTATAAAATTAAAAAGATGTTTCGCTATTTGACTATTTATCATTAATTACATCACTAACAAATAGCAGGAGAACACTATGTTAAATGTAAAACTACTCCCATTACTGCTGTTAGTTACCAGCACACCATCCACGTCTGCTATTTATTCTTGTGCTGACATCCCAGCAGGAAAAAATGCTTTAGAAACAAACGATTCAAATATAGATGCGTATTATGTTATTAATTGTAATGAGCAAACATTAACCTACAGTTACCAGTATAATCCTGCTTTTTTTAATACAGAACAATTAAATGGACTCGCAAAAGAAATGCTTAACAATATGCATTCAGACAAGGCTATATTAAATCAACAATACCCTTTTGTTAATTTCCTCAGTTTTAAAATCTATCACGGTTCAACCCTATTAGATTCTGTTGTTGAGAAAATTAAATAATGTATTTTATAGAGATGATAGTAAATTTTCAGTGGCAGCATCGTCATCAATTAATATATCTAAATCATGCTCGCTTGCCACTTCTCTTACTCGACGATCAGGATCGTTAATGAGGAGCTCAATGTATTTTCCTTGCTCAGCCAGCGCTAAGCGCTCTTTTACTGTTAAATGACCGAGTATGCTTTTATCTTCCATGAACACACCAATAGCACATAAACAACTTGCATATATTTTAGCTTAAAAGAGTCGTTTTGTTATTCAATTTTTTTGTCACCAAAAACAAAGTCATTTATCGTCGCTATTACGCATTCGCCTCTAGCATTGATATACTTGCCGTTAATTAATACTCGTTTCTCTGATTTAACTTAATTGGATATAACTATGAAATTATTCTCTCGTGTCAATGCTGTTATTCTTACGCTACTCCTAAGCTTGTTTTCTTTCTCCGCATTAGCTGCGAACAAAGTCCAGGATGTTCACTTTAAAAAAGGGGCAACCAGTGCGGAGTACACAGGCAAAGTCCAAGGCTACGACTTCAATGAATACGTTTTTTATGCTCAGAAAGGTCAAGCATTAAAAGCAACATTAGATACTAAAAGCACTAAATTATGGTTTATTCTTCTCAACCAACATATTGAAAACCGAGTAGATCTGTCTGAATATTCGGAATCACTAACCCCTCAAGGGACTTACATTCTTCCATACAGCGGTAAGTATACGATTCGTATTGGTCAATACCGCGCTTTTGCTCGACGCGGTGAGCACAGTGACTACAAACTAAAGATTGAGATTAAATAATGCATCCTGTGCGTTATAGCTCACTTGCCGAGCTATAACGCATATATTTTATTGGCTAGAGTGCCGGTTGCACTAATAAGGATTTATTTCGCTCAGACACTTTTGCTAATAACCAACAAAGTATAAACATTGCCCCATACAGCACAGTACCGCCAGTAACAACACCACCCCATGCACCATGCTGCCAGCAGTAAATCAGTAAGAAACCACCAACACTACCGCCTACATAATAATGAACTAAGTACATAGCTGTGGCTGTCGCTTTTGCTACCTGGGCATTTTTGCTAACCCATGCATAAGCCAACGAGTGGGTAAAGAATGCACCAGAGCTGATCAATAATAAGCTCACGAATATCATTGAGCGAACTTCAATAAGCCCAAGCCACATCCCTACTAGACTAACAATACCACCCAATAACATACCGCTGATCGGACTATATCTATTCGCCCACTTACCACTCATTTTCGCTGTTATTGTGCCACTTAAATAACAAAGGAAAATCAATGCGGCCCAACTTAGTGGCAAATTAAATGGTGCTGCCACTAAACGAAAACCAGATACCGAGTAAAGATTAACAAACAACGCAAAGTTAATGCCGCCAATCAGCATAGCTAGCCATAAAACAGGCTGTTTAAGGTGGTGAACGAGATGTTTAGAGTGTGCCTGTAAGCCTTGGCGATTAGGTTCAAAGTGTTGTTGTTCTGGTAATAGCTTAAAAACAATCACAGCACCAATTAAGCTAAAAATAGCCAAACCTAGCACAGCTAAGTGCCAGCCGTAATGCTCACTGATAATGCCACCGTATAATCGACCTACAATACCACCTAAGGAATTAGCACTAATATAGCTCCCGACAGCAACCATTAACGCTTTTGGGGTAAATTCTTCAGCCATATAAGCAACCGCAACGGCAATAAAGCCTGCTACTGAAATTCCCATTAATGCTCTTAATATGGTTAGTGTGAGTAATGAATTACTGAAAACCATCACTCCACCAACAATGGGCAGTAACGACAAACTTACTAACATGATCACTCGTCGACCAACCACTTCTGAAGCAATCGCCCACGGGATCAAACACAAGGCCAGCATTAAGGTTGTGGCTGCCAACACCCAATTAATAGCTGTTGCACTCACACCGAACTCTTGCGCCATAAGCGGCAACATTGGCTGAAATAAGTACAAATTACAAAAAACAATAAATGAGCCTAAGGCAAGGGCAAAACACGCTTTTTTATAGTGGGAAGAGTGGAGTTCAATCATACGTTCACCAAAAGGAAATACTCGACACGATACCCCTAGCTCTGTGTATAAGTACAAGATGGTAAAGCGTGATCTAACTAAAGAGAAAGAAACGTTATCAATTGCCACCCGATAATGAAAATATATAATAACTATTATTATGATAACTTTGGTTTATAGCGATGGACTCACGTCAACTTAGCTACTTTTTAGTATTAGCCGAAACGAAAAATTTCACTCGTGCAGCAGAGAAATTGCATATCGCTCAACCCGCATTAAGCATGACAATCAAGAAGTTAGAACAACAACTTGGTTTATGCTTGTTTGCGAGAAACGATCGTAAGGTTGAATTAACCGATGAAGGAAAAGTGCTATTACCTCACGCCAAAAACATCATTCAGCAAATCAAAGATGCACAAACTGCCATGTCTGAATTACGTGGGCTAGAAAAAGGTGAAGTGCGTGTCGGTATACCTAGCATGTTAGGTTCTTACTTCTTCCCTGAAATCATAATGGGATTTAAAAACCAATACCCGAATTTAAAGCTCAGTATTGTTGAAGCGGGCACCCAATCCATTCGAAAAATGATCATTGATGGCGAGTTAGATTTTGGCGTGATCATCAACCATGAGTTACCTGAAACACTTCATCCAGAACCCATTTTAAAATCACAAATGGTGGCCGTTGTTTCCGAACAACATGAGTTTGCAACGCGTAAAAGCCTTTCGTTTCAAGATTTCTTTAGCCAAGAATTGGTGATGTTTAAACATGGTTATTTTCATCGAGAAACCATTGATAGTATCTGTGAAAAGCATCAATTTACGCCAAAAATTTCGTTTGAAACTAACCTACTTGCAATGATTTTTAAAATCGTAAGGCAAGACTTTGCAATTACTACCCTACTTGAAATGGTAACTGAGTATGAGCCACAGTTGATCCCTATTCCTTTTGAAGAACCGATTGAATTAGATATTGTGATGGCATGGCGTAAGAGCGGATATTTATCATTAGCCGACAAAGCATTTATTGACTACGTAAAACAACATTGCCCTCGCTAATAATATTTACTCCAACAATAAACAAGCTCTATTAATATTTATATTATTTGTATAATTAATAAGCATTCCAATTTGTTAAATAATAATAAATACTATTTACAAGCTGTTATTAACTTTATGACATCACAACCAAAAACAAATAAATTCATTTTATTATCATTGTATTAACATAAGTATGAAAATGCTGTTTTAGATCATAAGTTCCACCATTAAACCTCGTTAATAATTTTATTTTTAGTTAAATTAGCCGCCGCAAACACTTTTAAATAGTAACAAGTTTTAATAATTAGATATTTGTGTAGTAAAGGAGTTTCCATGACGGAGCTATTAATAGGCTTGGTGATCACCATCGCTGTGGGCTATTACATTGTAAAAGGATATAAAGCTGCGGGTGTGCTATTAACCGCAGGTATTTCTCTATTAATTATTGCAGGTTTATTAGGGCATTCAGTTCTACCCGCTAAAGTCGCGTCAACGGGTAACTTATTCACCGATTCTCTTGAGTATGTGAAATACATGCTGCAGTACCGTGGTGGCGGCTTAGGTCTACAGATCATGTTGCTTTGTGGTTTTGCTTCTTACATGACACACATTGGTGCTAACAATGTTGTTGTTAAACAATTTTCTAAACCACTGTCATGCATTAAATCACCATATGTATTACTTGTAGCAGCTTACATCGTGGCATGTTTAATGTCGCTTGCCGTAAGTTCAGCAACAGGTCTTGGTGTGCTATTAATGGCAACCCTATTCCCAATGATGACAGCAATGGGTATTTCGCGCCCAGCAGCGGCTGCAGTGTGTGCTTCTCCTGCGGCAATTATCTTATCGCCAACATCAGGCGACGTTGTTGTTGCAGCTGAGAAATCAGGCTTACCACTACACGTGTTTGCAGTAGAAACTGTTCTTCCTGTTTCTATCTGTGCCATCATCGTAATGGCTGTCGCGGCTTTCTTCTGGAACAAATATCTTGATAAGAAAGACAACACCCCAATGGAACGTGTTGATATTTCTGAAATGGAAGTAAAAGCACCAGGTTACTACTCTATCCTACCGTTCCTACCAATTATTGGTGTATTCATATTCAACGGTGAAACAATCCCTGGCTTGAAGCTAGATATTTACACTATCGTTGTTCTGTCTATTGCTATTGGTGCATTGGTTGATTTCTTAACTAACCGCCTAAACGGTAAGATCACCCTTGATAACCTAGAATCTTGCTACGCAGGTATGGGTGATGCATTCAAAGGCGTAGTGATGCTATTAGTAGCTGCGGGTGTATTTGCCCAAGGTCTAATGACGGTAGGTACTATCGATAACCTACTAGCACTTGCTGATAAAGCGGGTGCGGGCGGCATCGCACTAATGCTATTGCTAACAGCACTAACGGTAGCAGCTGCGATTGCAACGGGGTCAGGTAATGCGCCATTCTACGCTTTCGTTGAACTTGCACCACAGCTTGCGGGTAAACTAGGTCTAAGCCCTGCTTTCCTTATTATCCCAATGCTTCAAGCATCAAACCTTGGTCGTACCATTTCACCTGTTTCTGGCGTTATCGTTGCGACATCTGGTATGGCAAAGATCAGCCCATTCGATGTGGTTAAACGTACGGTTGTTCCTGTTGTTTGTGGTCTAATCACAGTGATCTTAGGCACCCTAGTATTGGTTCCTATGTACTCATAAACATTGCCGTAAACTCAATACGAAAGCCTGTTGCCGATGTAACAGGCTTTTTTTATGAGCGTTAACACGGCAAAATAGCGCACCACTCTTTTTATAAGTGCTTTGAACGTGGATAAACAACAAGCTATTTTCCAAATCCTCAGTTTTGGTCCTCAGCGTGATGAGGCTTTTTCTGTTTACCTAAATGCAGAATCTCAACCTGATGACGCCCCTTTTCTTGTCACAAAAACATTACTCATTAGCGTGTTACATCAATATTTAGCGCAAACCATTGATGACGACGATTTAGAACAATGGGCAAACTTGATCAATTTCCGTGATGATATTAACGGTGAAGCAATTGAAGACTGGCTATATGCGCTAGCCAATCAAGAGATGATGGGAAATGGCAATAAAAAAGCGAACATTGAACGCATGCTCGCTTTACTGAGTGATAGCGAATAAGGCGTGATTAACCTGCTCTTAGGGCTAAAATCGTCTCAATATCTAATGGCTGATCGTATTGGCTAAATGGCATTTCTTGCTTATCAACAGCTAAAATCGACATGCGATCTGCCAATTCATTACCTTCAATACCAACGTGACCATTCACATGATGAATTTGGATCTTACTTTTAACTGCCTGATAGCGCTCAAACATAGGCTGAATTAAATCAAGGTTCTTGATCTCGCCCCCAGCTTTCTTCCAACCATTTTTCTGCCATGTGACTGCCCATTGCGTGATACATTGAATCGAGTAACGAGAATCACAAAAGATGGCGACAGTTTGATTTTTTTCAATCATGCTTTGCGCCATGATTAAAGCCTGATTTAAGGCATTTAACTCTGCGGTGTTATTCGTGCCATTAGGGTTATATAAGCCAAACCACAACTCACTTAGCTGATTATTGTTATATACCGCAAGCCCAGATCCCGCTTTACCCGGATTAGGATCACAACCACCGTCTGTAAAAATTTTAATTTGAGTTTCTACTGCCAATACTTGTTCAGCAGTTAGTGAGCCTTTACTGGTTGTTGGCTTTTTAACTGGGGCTTTTGTCGCTGATGTACGAGAATATGTCGGTGCTTTGTTACCAAAAGCGGCTTGTGCTTCTGCTTGCGTTGGAAAAGACTTATATTTTGCACCTGCAAATTTATCGACCTGTTGTTTGCAACTCGCCCAATCGGTATAAATTCCCGGCGTTCGTCCTTGCCATACTACATAAAACTTTTTAGCCACATCGGTCTCCGGCATATATCATTGTGTATTCAGTTATATACTAACCTTGTTAGGCGGCTTTTTCAGATCTCTTTTCCTCGAAAGAGCATCAGATATCATCACTTTTTATTTTCGCCAACATCGTTATCAAATGGAGTAAATCTGTGAGCAAAGCAATTAGAGCCGATATCGCCCACATTCTGTCTGAAATAGGCGTGAATATTGAGCCCCACGACAATATTTCAACCGCCTTTTTTATCGTACTTTGTTGTGCGGTCGCCTTTATTACTTACGTCATGGTCCGTTGGGGGCTGTTAAAAGCCGTCAATGCAATGCTCAAACGTTCCCATGCGATATGGGGATCCGTGATTGTTAAACACGCTGTATTTGAAAAATTATCGCTGATCATTCCTGCCGTAGTACTGAACCTGCTAATCCCGCTAGTGCTTGATAAACATGCGATTTTAAGTGGCTTAATCGATCGTGTTCTCAGCTTATGGCTGATCGTTGCGTTAATTCGCAGTAGCTATGCGTTCTTAGATGCTAGTAATAATATTGCGGATATTAAACTGATGAGCCGCGATTTGCCGATCAAAAGCTTTGTTCAGTTATTTAAACTAGTGATCTTTTTTATCGGCTTAATCATTGCCATATCAGTGATTTTCGACCGCTCACCAGTATATTTCCTCAGTGGTTTAGGTGTCGCTACGGGTTTAGTGTTATTAGTTTTCCGTGACACCATTTTAGGCTTTGTGGCTGGTATTCAGTTATCAGCTAACCAAATGGTCAAAGTTGGCGATTGGATCCAAATGGATAAATACGGTGCCAATGGCAGTATTGAAGAAGTGTCATTAACTACCGTCAAGGTAAAAAACTGGGACAACACTGTTACCAATATTCCAGCTTACGCATTAGTACAAGATTCTTTTATTAACTGGCGACAAATGCAGGAATCCGGTGGCCGTCGGATTAAACGTTCAATCTTAATTGATATTGATACAATTAAATTTATTGATAACAAAGAGGAAGACACGCTTTCAAGCATAGATTTTGTGCCTGCTGTCATTACGCAAATTAAGCAAACCTTAAATCCACACAGTGGGCTAACGAATATTGCAGTATTTAGAGGCTACCTTGAAGCTTACCTCAAACAACATCCTAAAATTCGTCAAGATATGACATTTCTTGTTCGTGAATTAGAACCAACACCACAAGGTTTACCTATTCAAATTTATGTCTTCGTCAACGATACGCGGTGGGCGTTTTATGAAGCGGTACAATCAGATATTTTTGATCATATCTTTGCTATGGTTCCAAAATTTGGTTTAGCTGCTTATCAAAGCCCAGCAGCATCTGATCTACGAAGCCTACAGCCCTTACCAATAGATCACGAACAAAGCGTATAACGCTGAAAACACCTTTCGTTTCATACAGAAAAGCCATTGTTTAATAACATTTCCCGTTACCAACAATGGCTTTTCTATTATGGCTAAGTACAACATGGTTACGCTATTTAGGCAATGAGACACAACGTAAGAACAAGGTTTGCATTGGTGCATAATTACAGTAATAACCTTGAATATTCGCTTCTAGCCATTGTTCCGCAGTCACACCGCTGAAGTTAATGTTATAGCCACAATTAATCACGATATGCTCAAACAAAATACGTTGGGTACGTCCGTTCCCCTCTCTAAAAGGATGTAATACGTTAATGTCGCAATAATATTGCGCTAATCGCTCCACCAGCGTTTCAAAAGGTAGACCAACTAAATAATGCTCTGATTCTAACTGCGCAAATAAACGCTCCGCTTCAAGCTGTAGCCGATTTACATGACAAAAACGTGTCTCATCTTTTGATATGTCAATGGTGCGACATTTACCCGCCCATTCAAACAAATCATCAAATAGCCATTTATGTAATTGGCAAAAATACGCAAAATCATAAGGCGGTGCTGAGAATTCAATCCCCATAGCGGCAAGGGTATTAAATTGTGTTTCCGCTTCATCTAATAACACTTCATCGTGAATATTTAATTTGTTAATCAAGACGCCAGTATCATTATATGTATATGGGTCTTGCTCGGTACCGTACTTATTTGCCACATCTACACCTTTTCAGTGTCTGCCTGCTTATAATGACGAATGAGTTGCTGGCGTAATTCATCACGTTTACGCGCATTTTCTACTAACGAAGGGACTTCAATTTCGTAGCCTTCTAGCCGCATACTTTGCGCAAAGTTTTCCATTTTCACTTGCTCACAATACGCATGCTTGTCTGCGAAGCTCGTTAATGATGACTGTCCCTGTTGTCCTTGCTTCTCATCTTTCATCCATCCCCTCGCTTAATCGTGTATATCTATTGTTATGAGCTGCTCGATAAAACATTTTTAGCATAGTTGGCTATTATAAAAATGATGCTTCAGTATTGATTTATCCTTAAAAATTCTCAGGTTTTATAAGGGCTAGTCAGTGATACAGCTAACCGTTATAATTCCCGCCTCAAAATATAGAGGTCAAAACATGCACACTAAAGTAACACCGATTAATAGCTACCCGAAATATTGGGCTGAGTGCTATGGCACTGCACCATTTTTACCAACATCGCGTAAGGAAATGGACGCGTTAGGCTGGGATAGCTGTGACATTATTATTGTTACTGGTGATGCCTATGTTGACCACCCTAGTTTTGGTATGGCGGTCATTGGTCGTCTACTTGAAGCTCAAGGCTTTCGTGTTGGTATTATTGCTCAGCCTAAATGGGACAATAAAGATGAATTCATGAAACTGGGTAAACCAAACCTATTCTTTGGTATTACCGCTGGTAACATGGACTCTATGATCAACCGCTACACAGCCGATCGTAAACTTCGTCACGATGATGCTTACACACCGAACAATGAAGGTGGTAAACGTCCTGATCGTGCAGTACTGGTTTACTCACAACGTTGTCGTGAAGCTTATAAAGAAACGCCGATTGTACTTGGTGGTATTGAAGCGAGCCTGCGCCGTTTAGCGCACTATGATTACTGGTCGGACAAAGTGCGTCGTTCAGTATTAATGGATGCGAAAGCTGACATTCTTCTCTTTGGTAACGCAGAGCGTGCACTGGTAGAAGTTGCTCACCGTCTTAGTAATGGCGAAGACATCAAATCGATGACCCGCATTGCAGGTACTGCTGTGATGCTAAAAGACGTACCTGAAGATTACAAAGAAATTGATTCTTCACGTATCGAAAAACCAGGCCGTGCGATGGTGATGCCAAACCCATACGCAACGGAAGAGAACTGCGATAACAACAAGCAAGAACAAAAAGAGCAGGCACAAGTAGTGCGTGTTCAGCCTTCTCGTCACGATGCAGCATCAACAGTTGTTCGTCTACCATCGTACGAAAAATTGGCTAATGACCGTATTCTTTATGCTCATGCAAGCCGTGTTATGCACTTAGAAACTAACCCGTATTCTGGTCGTGCACTTGTACAAAAACATGCTGATCGTGAGCTTTGGGTTAACCGTGCGCCTATTCCTCTAACTACAGAAGAAATGGACTTTGTTTTTGGTTTACCATTCGCACGTATTCCTCACCCAAGCTATGGTAAAGCGAAGATCCCTGCTTACGACATGATCAAAACATCGGTTAACATCATGCGTGGCTGTTTTGGTGGTTGTTCATTCTGTTCAATTACCGAGCACGAAGGTCGTATTATTCAAAACCGCTCAAAAGAGTCGATTTTGAATGAAATTGAAGAGATCCGTGAAAAAGTACCGGGTTTTACTGGCACCATTTCTGACTTGGGTGGCCCAACAGCGAACATGTACCGTTTAGGTTGTTCAGATGAACGCGCTGAAGCGAACTGTCGTCGCCCTTCATGTATCTTCCCTAAGATCTGTGAAAAGCTAAATACCGATCATAAACACACGATCGATCTTTACCGTGAAGCACGTAATTTAAAAGGCGTGAAGAAGATCATGATCGCATCTGGTGTTCGTTATGACTTGGCGGTTGAATCACCAGAATACGTTCGTGAGCTTGTAACTCACCACGTGGGTGGTTACTTGAAGATTGCCCCAGAGCATACCGAGAAAGGCACGCTTGATCTGATGATGAAGCCGGGTATGGGCACCTTTGATCGCTTCAAAGAAATGTTTGATAAATACAGTAAAGAAGCAGGTAAAAAACAGTACCTGATCCCTTACTTTATTTCAGCGCACCCAGGCTCAACAGATGAAGACATGCTTAACCTTGCATTATGGTTAAAGCAAAACGATTACCAGTGTGATCAGGTTCAGAACTTCTATCCATCGCCAATGTGTAATGCCACTGCGATGTATCACTCTGAAACAAACCCACTGAAAAAAGTGAAATACAAAGGTCGTGATGATCTGTTCGTGGCGAAAGGTGAACGTCAGCGTCGCTTACATAAAGCCCTACTGCGTTACCATGATCCAGCCAACTGGGCACTGATTCGTGACGCATTGATTTCAATGGGTAAGAAACACCTAATCGGTAATCGTCCAAGCTGTTTAGTACCGCCAGCAGGTACAGAAGCAGAAATGACACCTGCGGAGCGTCGCGGCTCTGGTCGTCATGGCGCAAAACGCTTTGCGACTAAGCACCCTAACCAGCCAGATATTCGCAAAGATGGCAAACGTAGCCCATCGACTCGCAATGGCAAGCCTACAGGCAATGGTAAACCATCGGCTAACGGTGGTAACGGCAACCGCAGTAATAACAATGGTGCTAAGCGTCCAACAACAGGTAATAATGCCGGTGCTCGTAATGGAAAACCAACCAATAACCGTAATGGAAAGGCTGGTGGTCGTCCAAATAAGCCAACACGTAGCCGCGCGGGCGCATAATTTCTAACAAGAATAATTAATGTCATATAAAAAACGCTGCTTCTAATGCAGCGTTTTTATTTAACCAAATATTGACAATTGATATGTATAATAGGAACGTATTGATAGTAATCGCATAAAATAACTTATATTTTATTTACGTAAGCATTCATAACGACTTATTCAGGGAAGTTTATTCACTGTGAAATCTCTTACTCATTTTTTCTTATTCACGCTATTCACTGCGCCCACAATGGCTTTAGCCTCACCCGATGACGACTATGACGCGTGTCTATTAAACGCAGTAAAAAATCAAAACGGTGAATTAACTCTTAATCAAATTCGTAGCCGTTGCCAAAAAATCGTCACTAATACGGATAATACGCCTAAAACACCGATGGTCACGCAACGTCTACAAAATGAGCGTGAAACAACATTTAACCCATTTGTGATCACGCCACATCGTATGAACTACTTCCTGCCAGTAACGCTTACCGACAGCATTAACCGTGCTGCGTATGCAGGCTCTGAGTGGGATAACCATTTGAAGAATGCAGAAGCAGAATTTCAAATCAGTTTTAAAACACCACTGAATTATGATGATCTTTTAATTGATGGTGACGGGCTATTTCTTGCCTTTACGCTTAACTCATACTGGCAAGTTTATGCTGGCGATATTTCTCGCCCATTTAGAGAGACCAACTACCGCCCAGAAATGTTCTATTTTGCGCCAACGCCTTGGACACCTTTTGGTGGCAATACATGGGCAACCATAGGTATTGAGCACCAGTCAAATGGAAGAACTCAAGGCCTGTCGCGTAGTTGGAACCGTATCTATAGTGATTTTATCTTCGAGAAAGAAAACTTTGTGTTTACCCTACGTCCTTGGTGGCGAATTCCAGAAGATAAAAAGAAAGAGCCTAACTCTCCGTCAGGTGATGACAACCCAGATATTGAAAAGTACATGGGACATTTCCAAATCGGTGCGGTTTATAAATGGGATAATTATGAGTTTAGCTTTATCGGTCGTGAAAACTTTGCCACCCATAAAGGCTATGGTGAATTAGGCTTAACTTTCCCATTGTGGGGCAAACTGCGTGGATATACTAAGTACTCTACGGGTTATGGTGAAAACCTGATTGATTACAACCACAAGCAGCAACGTATTGGTGTCGGTATCGCCCTAACAGATCTACTTTAATCACAACTAAAGTAAGATACTAAAAGACAACAAAAAGGCATGAAGGAATCGCTCCTTTCATGCCTTTTTATTAACGAAACAATTCAAACGCCATAAAAATAATCGCTGCGCTTCCCAATACTAAAAAAAGGCCAAGCACCACTTTTCGTTGATTGGTTGGCGACATAAAACGCATCACCCAGTATGCAAAAAGTAAAAGACCAATAATCACTGCAATCTTTAACATAAGCGCCTCCTATCAGCCTTAATTACTTTTAATCCCCCAGTGTACTATCACACGCAGGCGTTAATTCTTCCTTTAAATACACCAGCTTATTACTGCTACTATCCTTATTAGCTTAACACACAGTTCAAATTTAGAACAAAAAGTAAGCACAAACAAAAATAGCGCATAACTGCGCTATTTCATCACTAGCCAATACTATTAAATTTCAAACATAGGCACATCTTTTAGTTGAGGGATCGCTTGTTGAAGCTGCTTCTCTTGCTCTGCTAATCCTTCAATCGAGCCACAAAGCGCATTTGCTTTCACTTTCATTTCATCACTTCGCTGCGCCATTTGTTCACTTAAACGATTTTTTAAATCAGCAAACTTACTCTGTAGTTGGGTAAAGTCTAAATTACCGTTTTTCATTTCCTCAGAAAGTGCAGCAAACAAACCTGCGACGGATTCAACGCTCACTTGCTTCATCGCTGATTCAAACTCCGTTTTCCAATCACCATCAACAGAAGAAAAGACCTCAGCAGGCATAACAAACTCACCTTTCGAGTTATAAAACTTCTCGTGTGCTTGTTCACCTAATTGATTAATCAAACTTTGCACTTGATTAAAGGCATCTTTAGACGCAAAGCTATTTGCAACCGTCCCTAATACGTCTGTCGCCATTCCTACCCCCTCTTGGGCTAACTGTGCCATTTGTGGCAAATAGGTTTGAACATCTTTACTGTAAGCATCTATTGCTTGTTGCTGCATTGCAGTGAGATCCACTTTTGAGCCATTGATATACAGATCATTATTTTTATCGATCACTAACTTAGGCTGGCCTTGTTCGTATACAGAAATACCGCCATTTTCAATATGGATAGGATTAGGCACTTCAACTGGACAACTCTGAGCAAAAACAGAGCTTGAACTTAATAACAAACCACCAATCAATAACTTATTCATATATATTGCTTCTCTCAAATCGCCTACAGGCAACATTTCGTCTTTCTATTAAGACCACATTTTTCTGTTTTTATTCCATCTGGTATCGCAATAACATGCTATTAGCTCAAAACACTTGGCTTGTTGTTTAAAAACAAAGCAATAACGGTACATTGTTCAATAACAGTTGAATTATCTGACCCAATTCTTCACCATAGCTCTTATATTCAACCGATTTGGAATTCTCGTGGAAAAAGTTGCTATCTTTGTCGATGTACAAAACATCTACTACACAGTAAGAGAAAAATATCACGCTAACTTCGACTACAACGCTTTCTGGTCTGAAGTATCACAAGACCGCGAAATCATCGCAGCTTATGCTTATGCCATCCACAAAGGTGATGAAAAGCAAAGACAGTTTCAAAATATTCTGCGAGCAATTGGATTTGATGTAAAACTGAAGCCCTTTATCCAACGCAGTGATGGCTCTGCTAAAGGGGATTGGGATGTGGGGATCACGTTAGATGTGATTGAACATGCGCCAGAAGTGGATCGTATTATTCTACTTTCAGGTGATGGCGACTTTGATTTACTAGTTGAGAAGGTACAAACTAAATATAACGCCATCGTTGAAGTCTACGGCGTCCCAGGATTAACGGCTGCTTCTCTTATCAATAGCGCAACACATTACCGTGAAATTGAAGATACCCTTTTATTAGGTCGCTAAGTTTACTGAATTAAAAATAAGGCCAGTTCTATAGATAGAACTGGCCTTATTTTATTTATTTCATTTCATCGCATGCGCCAACTGGTGACCATGATGATGACGAATATCTAATAACTCGTGAACTGAATGCCATACCATTTTTACTGGTACAATGATGAAGTACACAGAAGCTAACACTACCATCACTGGATCGGCATAGGTTGCATAGTCAGCGTATTTCGTCATCATTAATAATTTTGCGATAAAGAAACCTGCTAATACAGCCACACTGATCACGGTATCCATCACCCACTGCTTAGCTTCCGCTTGTGCTAATGCCGAATCAATGTTCTGACTTTTCAATTTAATGTAACGGTATGTAGCATAACAACCCACTACACTTACCATACCAAAGGCTAGTGCTACGCCTGCGTTAATATCACGACCACCAGCTAAAATTGCTTCTACTGCTGAGTAAAAAGACCATAAACACATCACCGCAATTACACTACCTTTGATAGCAATTACAGATGGTTCAATCATTGCAAATTGAGGGGTGTTTTTATCCACTTCAGGCTTATTAATATAGTGCGCTGCACCAAGTGATAGCATTGTTAATGCTAAGCTGACCAGTGAATAGGCACCATCAAACACAATTACCAACGAGCCAACAATTGACCCTAAAACAATCCCTATTACCGCAAATGAAAATGATGATACTGTTGACAACAACAGCAAACCACGCTCTTGTTGTATCTTGCTAGACATATAAACCTCAATCGACAAATTATTCGTCGTTTTTAACTTGAAAAATGATTCTGAATACAGAATAACGTGAGTTATAGTTATAGCATAATCACTGAGCGACAATTTTTTCGTCGCTATATTGAGCATCAACGTTCTTATTCTTAACTGGTGATACCCTGTATGAGAACCAACCAAATTGAAATGTTTTTGTATGCAATAAAAACAGGTTCTATCGCAGAAGCCGCGAGAAAACTCGGAAAAAGCCGTACAACAGTTAGTGCCGCATTGAGTGCATTAGAAGATGAATTGGGAATAGCCTTATTAAATCGCACGGGAAACCAAATTATTCCCACCGACGTTGGTGATGCCATTGCTAACGATTTCGAGCGTATGCTGTTAATTGCCCGTGATATAGAAACACGCTGTGCACAGCATCTTGCTGGTGTTGAATCTACTATCCGTATTGCCCGTGATGATTCGTTACCTGAATCGGTATGGCGCAAACTATTGCGGGAAATTCGTCATCAATTTCCACAAACCAGCGTCTCTATCTATAGTGCGCCACCGCAAGAACTAGAAGAGATGGTGACGCAAAATCTTGTTGATGTCGCATATGGCTTAATACCTGACACTCATCAACTCTCACGTTTACATCAAATCGATTTAGGCCAAATTCGTGTTATGTCAGTGGCGCACAAAGATCACCCTTTGAGCCAACTGCGTAAAGTAACCAGTGCCGATCTTGAACGCTTTACCGAGATTGCCGTGGCTTATATTGATGAAGAAAACTTAAAAATCGTCACGCCAAAAGCAGGTAAATACATTGCTTTGTCATTTTACGAGCACTTGCGTGATGCGGTATTAGATCAAACCGGTTGGTCATACTTACCTGCAATTTTAATTAAACAACACCTGCGTGAAGGTACATTAAAAGTCATCAAATATAACCGCGCCATGAACTGGCAAGCTTATGGTGAAGTGGTAGAAAGTGAGTCTCGTCGAACACCTGTGATCAAATGGCTCTCCGATCAAATTGAGACTTACCTGTTTGACGAAAGTGATTAACTCTTGAGAGCTGAAGTAAAAAATCGCGACACCGGAAGTTCATCAAATAGCCACCTAAGGGTCATATAACAGCGATAGCGTAAAAATTCATCCTAAACAGAGTACTGTTGATCATGAATATCAATACCTATCGCACCCTATGGTTATCCGATATACACCTTGGCTGTCGCGATTGTAAAATAGATTATCTGCTCGATTTCTTTGAGCATAACCAAGCAGAGACCATTATTTTAGTTGGCGATATTATTGATCTCTGGTCGCAAAAGCATCGTGCCTACTGGCCTCAAAGCCATCATGCTTTCCTCAATTTACTCATAGATAAAGCACATCATGGCTGTAAAGTCATTTATATCCCCGGTAATCACGATGAGAAAATTCGTGATTTCTTACACTACGATTTTGGTCATATTCAACTCGAACGCCAGTACATTCATACCACAGCAATAGGCAAAAAAATCTTAGCACTACATGGTGATGAGTTTGATGATTACGTTACCGTTAACCGTTTTCATAGCTATTTAGGCGACAAAGGTTATGACTTTTTACTGTTCCTTAATCGTTGGTTACACGTCACTCGTCGCAAAATGAACAAGCCCTATTGGTCACTGGCAAGCTATTTAAAACAGCGCGTCGATAAAGCTCATCAGGCCATTGCTCGTTTTCGCCAAGCTGCTATTGGACATGCTGAAAGCCAACAGGTCGATGGCATTATTTGTGACCATATCCACCAACCTGACTTACGTCTATGTAAGGAAATTATGTATGCCAACTGCGGTGATTGGGTGGAAAATTGTACATTATTGACAGAAACCCATGATGGCATGATCCAACTTCGCCACTGGACAGACACCCATTGCCATATAATTGCTGATACAAATGACCTCTTTAAAAATGAAAAAACAACTTTACGACCACCTTCACATGATCACGCAGCATAAGAATACATTTACGTAGTGATTTACGTAACATATTGATTAATTAGAATAAAAAATAACAACTTGAAAATCTTTACTACAATTAGATGGTGTCAATGTAGTTCTAATGACGATGAATTTAGTTGAATTAAGATAAATTAAGATAATTTAACTTTATAAAATATGGACGCATCTAGATTGAACAGTGTTTTTAATCCATTATGTGCACCGTTTTTAGTTAAGTAAGGAAATGAAATATGATGAAAAAATTGGTTGCCGAGTTCATCGGTACATTCTGGTTAGTGCTAGGTGGTTGTGGTAGTGCTGTTCTGGCTGCTGCTTACCCAGATCTTGGTATTGGTTTCCTAGGTGTTGCACTAGCATTCGGTTTGACTGTTGTAACTATGGCATACGCGATTGGTCATATTTCAGGCTGTCACCTAAACCCTGCTGTTACTGTAGGTCTATGGGCGGGTAACCGTTTCCCAACAGGTGAAGTCGTTCCATACGTTATTTCTCAAGTGCTTGGTGGTATCGCTGGTGCTGCTGTACTTTACGTTATTGCAAGTGGTAATGCAGGTTTCGATCTCGCTGGCGGTTTCGCATCTAACGGCTACGGTAAGCACTCTCCAGGTCACTACTCACTACTGTCTTCTTTCGTCACTGAAGTAGTAATGACATTCATGTTCCTGTTTGTGATCCTAGGTGCAACACACAAACTAGCATCGCCACAAATGGCTGGTCTAGCAATTGGTCTTGCACTAACGCTAATCCACTTGATCAGCATCCCTGTAACAAACACATCAGTGAACCCTGCTCGTAGTACTGGTCCTGCTCTGTTTGTTGGTGACTGGGCAACATCTCAACTATGGATGTTCTGGGTTGCACCTCTTATCGGTGCAGTTCTAGCTGGTTGGGTATACCGCTGGTTAGCACCAAATAACGACTAATATCGTTACTGCATCAAACACAAAAAAAGCGAGCATCAGCTCGCTTTTTTAGTATCTACGCTTGATCAAATCATTAAGCTTCTTGTACCGCTTTTAATAGCACTTGTACTGGATGCTTAAACTTAATGTGTTCAAAACGTTTAACTTGGCTTCGACACGAATATCCCGTCGCCATACAACGTGAATTATCAAGTTGCTCGATATTCGGTTTCCAGCTTAAGTTATACACCCCTTTTGAAGTTTCTAACTTATCCTTCTCATGACCGAACGTTCCCGCCATCCCACAACAACCCACTGCGATAGATTGCATTGTGATACCAAAGTGATTGAAGATTTCTCCCCACTGCTTTTCCGCATTTGGCAACTTGGTTTTTTCTGTACAGTGCGCAAAAAGATACCAAGGCTTATCATCTATTGAGCTGTATTGCTTTAGCTCTGGTAACAAAGGTAATAACCACTCATGCGCAGTTAATACTTCGAACTTACCACGGGTTTCTTTCAATACTTCTGCGTACTCATCGCGATAACACAGCACCAATGCAGGATCGATACCGACCATCGGAATATTGAGCACAGCTAATTGATTTAAGAAATCAGCAGTATTACGTGCAGTTTTAGCAAATTGACGTAAGAACCCTTTCACATGCTGCGCTTTACCATTGGGCTTAAACGGCACCAAAATCGGCTTTTTACCAAGCTTTTCAATTAAACTAATGAAGTCTTTCACCACTTCTGCATCATAGAAGCTAGTAAATGGATCTTGAACAATCAAAACGTAATTCTTACGCTCTTGCTCTGACAAAGCCTGAAGCCATTGCAGATCAAAACGCAATGCATGATGTCCATCTAACTGCTCGTTCAACGTTGGTAACGACAATAGTGGCATATCGACATAACCGATGGCTTTTTCTGTCAGCTTTTTCGACCACTGCGGTCGTGTAATCGCATTCATCACACCCGGCGCTTTTGCCATTAATGGCAAGTAACTTTCAACGTAAGCCACCAGATAATCTTTGGCTGGACGTTGATATCGGCTGTAGTAAATGTTCATAAAACGAGAACGGAAACTAGGTACATCGACTTTGATTGGACACTGACTCGCACACGCTTTACAGGCTAAACAGCCATTCATTGCATCCATGACTTCATGAGAGAAATCGTACTGCTTACGACGCTCACCATAACTGTTTTTTAGACGATCAATGATTTGTTTAATCGTCGGTGTGGTGGTTAGTAGCTTTTGCTCTAACTCATCAGCATTAACGCCTTGTTCCGCTAATTGACGCAACCATTCACGAACAAGCCCTGCTCGCCCTTTTGGTGAATGACGACGATCAGCGGTGATCTTCATTGATGGACACATAGGTGAGCTTGTATCGTAGTTAAAACACAAACCATTACCGTTACATTCCATCGCTTGTTTAAAGCTATCACGGGTGTTAACTGGGATTTGGCGATCGTAGAAACCACGCTTACGATCATCAACTTTCACTAATTGATCATCGCTACCGAGTGGCGTACAAATTTTACCCGGATTTAAACGGTTATCTGGATCAAATGCCGCTTTAATACGACGAAGTTCAGTAAATAACTCATCACCAAAAAATGCAGGACCATATTCAGAGCGGAAACCTTTGCCGTGTTCGCCCCACATTAAACCGCCATACTTTGCCACCAATGCAACAACTTGATCAGAGATTTCCTTCATCAAGCGTTCTTGCTCAGGATCGCACATATCAAGAGCTGGACGCACATGAAGCACCCCTGCATCGACATGACCAAACATGCCGTAATTAAGCTGTTTTTCATCCAGTAACTGACGGAACTCAGCGATAAAATCTGCCAAGTTTTCAGGTGGAACACAGGTATCTTCCGCAAATGCAATCGGCTTTTTACTGCCTTTAGCTGCACCTAATAAACCCACCGCTTTTTTACGCATAGTGTAGATCTTTTGAATGCTGGCTAATTCATCACACACTTGATAACCAATGATCCCTGCTTGGTTAGCAGCAATCATTTCATCGAGTTTTTCACACAACGCGCTAACTTGCTGCTGGTTTTCAGCCACATCATTACTGGCATATTCCACCATGTTAATACCAAGCATTTCTTTACCCGGTACATCGGTCAGCAAATCACTTACGGTGTTCCAAACAATATCTTGCTTGGCTAGGTTTAATACTTTTGAATCAATCGTTTCAACAGATAACGCCTGCGCTTCAACCATCATAAGCGCATTACGTAGCGCAGAATCAAAGCTGTCGTATTTAATGTTCACTAATGTGCGAGATTTCGGGATGGGTGTAATGTTCAGTTTGGCTTCTGCGATAAATGCCAGTGAGCCTTCCGCACCACACAATAATCGACCAATATCAAACTGGGTTAGCGCCTCATCGTACACATTTTTTAAATCATAACCTATAAGAAAACGGTTTAATGGTGGGAACTTATCAACAATTTGCTGGCGTTTATCACGACAAATCTGTGCAGTGGTTTTAACCACTTTCGATGCGAGATCATCACCATCAATCGCATTAATTTGAGTATCGTCTAATGCTTCTGTTGTTAATACAGAGCCATCAACTAAAACCGCAGTAAGCGATATTACGTGATCTGACGTCTTTCCATATTTGAGAGAACCTTGACCTGACGCATCGGTGTTAATCATGCCGCCAACAGTGGCACGGTTACTGGTCGAAAGATCGGGTGAGAAAAAATAACCATGTGGGCGCAACGCATCATTAAGCTGATCTTTCACAACACCTGTTTGAACACGTACCCAACCCTCTTCAGGATTGACTTCCAATACCTTGTTCATATGGCGAGAGATATCAACCACCACACCCGGTGTTAATGATTGACCATTAGTACCAGTACCACCACCACGAGGCGAGAAGGTGATTTTCTGATATTTATCTTGCTGACCAACTTGCCCAAGCAGTTTCAGATCATCAATATCTTTTGGTAAAACCACAGCTTGAGGAATGACTTGATAAACACTGTTATCAGTTGCTACAGCAAGACGGCTGGCATAGCTTTTTTCAATGTCGCCACGAAAGCCAGCTGCTGATAGTTCGTCAAGATAAGACAGCACCAATTTCTCGATACTGTTTTGATGGGTTAATGCAGGTAACATTGTGCTCCTTTTCCAGTGTGCGCTATCGCTTATAGCGGAGTCGTTTCCTACGACTACTGGCCTTCTCTAATTGAATATTTACAGAGCCGTGAACACCACGAATATGCTCACGGCAAATCAAATTTTAGATATAGTTATCCCTTCACTTTACCTTACAACGCCATGGAACAAAACAAGCAATCTAACTTAGGCAGTAATCACTCAATAAGTTTTGTGCCAAGTGTTCGATAGATGTAGTGCGTTAAGGCAAAACAAGCGCTAACAAGTGCAATAACCATCATGACTTTGATCAATAGAAGAACTGTCGTGCTAATCACAATATGAGTAAGCCCAAATCCAGTAGCACTAATTACAACGACAGTTATGATTAAACTACATGCTAAAAAGAAACGAGTTACCCAAGTAATTTTGTAGTCTTGTCGCTTATTTAGAACAAAAACAACACCGCTAATTGCCAATGTACATGCCAGTAAATAGACTTGTTGAGGCACTTGGAAATAACACACGGCAACGAAAATCACGGCACTAAATAAAGCCCAACATCGCCAGTACCAAATATTATTCAGCATCAAACCGTTGCGCTGCCATTGAATCAACACTAAAGCGAGTAACGTTCCAACCGTCACACCCAATAAAGTATCAGAAATAAAATGTACCCCTAACCATACCCTTGCGACTGCTTGCAGCACGATAGCCAGAATAAACAACGGCAGTACCTTCATACGAAATATTTTGATATTCGTAATCGCATTTGTTTTAAAACGGTTAATGAATAAAGGTAAGTTGTACCAAAGCATTAACCACAACACCGTCGCCATAAATGTATGACCGCTTGGTAATCCAAAACCACTCGCAGATGCATGTTGTAACTCAGGCCAAATATAAAAAGGTCGAGGAGAGGCTAACCACAACTTCATTACTGATGCGGTAAAAGTCACAGACAATAAAATACTAGCTAAAGCAAGCAAGCCTGTTGTCCCAAATCCAATCGCAGCAATGAGCAGCAACACACCAATAAATGGTTTCTCACCCGGAAAATTAAATACCTGCATTACAGTGTTAAAAATACGATGAACGAGATCTGAGCTATGCTTAATTGTTTGCTGAAACGCTTGGATCTGATGTAATTCCCACTGATGTAATGAGCTAATTGATTGATAATCAGCCCCGTTATCAGTCACAGCACTTTCTGGTACTTGTTTAAGCCAAAGGCTAAGCAATGGCACATCATTCGGGTAGCGATAATCGGCTTTAGTAATATTATCGACCGACAACAAATACACTCGCTTCACTTCTTTGGCAAAATGCTTGGCTTGCCATGCGCTGATCAGTAAATCATCTTGTTCTGTATTATCTAACGGTGTGAGATACGGCGTTACTTTTGAGGTAGGAATAGGTTGTTTAGCCACACAAGCAAATACCGTGGTATTACCACGAAGTTTGAGCAGTTTTACAGCTTCAACTTTAATCCCTGTTTCTTCATAAACTTCACGCACCGCCGCTTGCTCTGGCGTATCGTCAGGGCCAATTTGTCCGCCGGGTAACGCTAGTTTTCCTGATATTTCTTCTTTGATCACAAGCACCTTATCACCATGGCGGATCACGCATGCTGAACCTACCAGCGGAATAGCTTGTGCTGGCAACGCAGAGAAAAAGAAAAGAATAAATGACAATATGCCTAGAAATGATTTAAATACAGTTAGATTAAATTGAGGCATATCGATTCTCGTCATGAAAAAATGCCATCATAACAGGAATGAAGAA
This sequence comes from Photobacterium leiognathi, assembly GCF_030685535.1. Taxonomy (NCBI): domain Bacteria; kingdom Pseudomonadati; phylum Pseudomonadota; class Gammaproteobacteria; order Vibrionales; family Vibrionaceae; genus Photobacterium; species Photobacterium leiognathi. Next base: position 2,047,908 of record NZ_CP131601.1, read on the forward strand.
AGGAAAAATAGCTAAGAAATATCTTGTAACTTAGCTACTTAATCATTTAACGCTTACACAGTATTCGTAGGAAAAGGCTTATAAGCCACCCATCAAGGTATATTTCATTTCGGTGTATTCTTCTAATCCTTGATGAGCACCTTCTCGACCAATACCTGATTCTTTTACCCCACCAAATGGCGCAACTTCAGTTGAGATCAAACCTTCGTTTACCCCAACCATACCGTATTCCAATGCTTCACTGACTCTAAAAGCGCGTGATAAAGATTGGGTGTAAACATAAGCCGCTAAACCTGAATCTGTATTGTTGGCGCGATCAATCACATCTTGATCATCAGTGAACTTAAACACGGCTGCTAACGGGCCAAAGGTTTCTTCACTCGCAACCAACATATTATCAGTCACATTACCAAGTACCGTTGGTTTTACAAAACATGTTGCCGACGGTTCACGCGTCCCGACAACAAGGTTAGCCCCTTTCATCATTGCGTCATTGATATGCTTTTCGACTTTTTCAACCGCAGCACGATTGATCAAAGGACCAATGGTGACGCCATTGTCTAAACCATTACCGACAGTCAGTGCAGATACTTTTTCTGCCAGCTTTTCCATAAATGCGTCATAAATATTGTTATGTACATAAATACGGTTAGTACATACACAGGTTTGCCCCGCATTTCGAAATTTAGCAATCATCACGCCATCAATCGCACGATCTAAATCAGCATCATCAAAGACGATAAAAGGCGCGTTACCACCAAGCTCTAATGAGACTTTTTTGACCGTTGCTGCTGATTGCGCCATCAACAATTTGCCAACAGCAGTAGAGCCTGTAAATGAAATTTTACGAACACGCTTATTATTGGTTAGCTCTGCACCAATTTTTACTGCATCACCAGTGATCACGTTAAATAAGCCAGCAGGAATGCCAGCACGATGAGCAAGCTCAGCTAACGCAAACGCGGTATAAGGAGTATCCGGTGCTGGCTTTAATACCACCGAGCAACCTGCGGCAAAGGCTGGGCCACATTTACGGGTGATCATTGCAGCAGGGAAATTCCAAGGGGTAATTGCTGCAACCACACCAACAGGTTGGCGAGACACTAAAATACGCGCATCTTCTTTATGGCTAGGAATAATCTCGCCATTCATGCGCTTCGCTTCTTCCGCGTACCATTCAACGAAGCTCGCGGCATAGGTGATTTCACCTTTTGCTTCAGCTAAAGGTTTACCTTGCTCTACAGTAAGAATATGAGCTAATTCATCACAGTGTGAAAGAATTAACTCATACCACTGACGCAAGATCGTAGCGCGATGTTTTGCCGTGGTTTTTGACCACAAACGGTATGCCTTATCCGCAGCATCAATGGCAATATTGGTTTCTTCAACGCCCATATGCGGAACATGACCAATCACTTCATTAGTCGCAGGATTGGTAATATCCATGGTTTTGCCAGAAAAAGCATCACTCCACTGACCATTAATGAATGCCTGTTGTTTAAACAAACTACCAAAAGAAAGGGACATTTATGTTTCCTATAATCTCATCAATATAATGAGTAATAACTCATGCCCAATTATTGTATTACAAAGAAAACATAGGTGCAGTAATAGTCATAAAACATGTGTTATTTCTTATTCTGCAATAACGATAATATTACTTTATTGCCTTATTTTTATTCAGAGAAAAACACTAAGATAGGAATGTTGAAGAAGAGAAAATGACAACGAATACGTTCTAAATTATTGATGTAGTATTATTTTTAGATATTAAAGATGAAGCGGAATAACCCGCTTCACTAAAAATCTGATATTAACAGCGACCTTTCTTCGCAAGACCTGGAGGACAGTGACCACCGTGGCTGCCTTCAATAACAACACCTGGAACCTTAATAGTTGCTGGCTTGATTGATGGACCAGAAACTGTACATCCACCTAATGCGATAAGACCAAGAACTAAAACAAACTTTTTCATAACCACTCTCTATATCTAAAAGGGTTTTCATTCAAAATGTTCGATGAATTCTAAATGTCCCCCTAATTCTTTATGTTAACTAAAAGTAAGAATTGATATTTATTTAACCATTACAATTTATTTAACCTTCACTTTGTCGTTACTTTATTAACAACAAATCCTGCAAATAAGCCTATTAGCAACTAGGCTTTAAAAGAGTTCAATATTTCTTTTGAAGGTAATAGATGAACGTGTTTTCTAGTCTTACGAAAACAGGTAACAGCAGCAATGAGTAGAAAGATTGCAGCCATCCGGCATGGCGTAAAACATGGTGATATCGTCACCTATATCGATAACCATCACCTTCCCGATACCAATCCTTTTATCCTTTGGGATCATTATCTCTCCACCAACCGCGCACACAGTGAATTAGATTTTCATGGTCATTCAGGCATTGATGCTATTAGTTACCCTGTCGTGGGATCCATTAATAACTTCGACAGTATTACAGGAAAAAGTCAGATAAAAAGTGGCGATCTTCAACTCACCACATGTGGACATGGAATGGCACATAAATCGCAGATGAAACATCACCATGGTACAGCGGAAGCATTCCAAATGTGGACAGCCTCTCCGCCCAATCAACAAGGTGAGATGATCACACCTTCTAGCACACAGATAAATAGTGAACACCTGCCGTTAATTGAAGATATTCATGCGACTACGAAAGTGCTGATTGGTAGCTATGAAGGCACTGACAGCCCAGTACAACACAGCTGCAATATTATTTATCTCGATATTATCGTCTCTTCCTATGGCTGTTGGACATTCTCGCCACCAGAGACTCACCTTGCTGGGTTTATTTATGTGCGTTCAGGACAAGCATATGTAACGAATAACCAATTAAACCCAAACCAAATGGGGATATTTGAACACTCAACACAACCAATAAAAGTACTAACCACCAATTACAGTGCGCGATTTTTTATTGCTTTAGGACAACCACTTAGCCAACCTTTTATTACTCAAGGTGGGTCAGTACATACGTCCGATGAAAATCTCACTCAAGCGCTAAATAATATTAAGCTGTGTATTAACACGCTGAAACAAGAACAATAGTCCAGATACAACAACGCCCCGTAATTTCACAGCGATGTTTGCATTACAGGGCGTTATATTAAGGTCGTGACGCTAATTGATAAGTACCGTTTGATTGGAACCACAATGCTTGTTTTTGTTTACGACCAAGTAAAATTGGGCCGTCATCAAAAAACAAAAAGTTCTTCCAATTGCGCTTAAATACGCCCCATTTCGTCTCTATGATATTGTACTTTTCATAGCAGAAGTAAACGGTCGTATTATCTTCCCACTTAATTACTGTAAGAATCGCTTCAGGCAATGCAAGTTCATCGTCATCCCAAGCGTCTTGCCAATCTTCAGGTGTTGACCAAATTTTAGCATCAAACGCCCAGTCACCTTGTTCAAAGTGATCTGCATCAGGGCTTTGTTTACTAATGTGCTCTTGCCACAATTGCGCTGAACGCGCCTGTGTTAATGGCTTAATTTGTTCAAGATCTGCCGCTGGAACAGGCATTGAAGCGTGGGTGAAAATCCATTTACGCGTGTAATTATCGAGTTCAGTGTAATTCATCAATTAGCCTAAAAATGTAAAGACACCGCAATGTACAACAGACACACTTTTTGTTCCAGTTACCAAAGAATAAAAACCTTACTTCAACGTATTTCTCACGATCAAAAAAGGTACGATCTTAACCGTACCTCATCCATCACATCCAGCGAGTGTTGCTATCCTATTTTGGTTCGTCCCATAAATTGCTCACCCAACCACCAGCATGATCGTCATAATGACTATTATCAAAGGTCGTTTTCGGTTTTACAGGCGTATCTTTTTTATGGTTTTCTAATAGCTGTGAAATATGCATCGCCATAGGATCATCAGTCGATTTCATACGTTGTCTAGTCGCAACTTCTTTTATGATCTGTAATCGATATGACGAGTTCATTTTTTTCATCACTCACTCCTCTTTCTTTAGACATAAACGTATAAAAAATAGACACCTGACAACAAAACGTCAAATTACTGCCTTTATAATGTCATAATCACAATGTAAACACTTCGAGACAATTTCTGTTAAATAACAATGTGTTATATTTTAGTTAAAATCATATATATTCATCGTGACTTCAGCTTCTATTTAACCTTCTGATTTATAATAAATTTAGTAATTATTAATTTTTTATTTCATTTGATTATTATTATTAAAGATAAGGTATAAGAATAAATATAAGACGCTAAATACTCGGCACTTATAATTGATACAGCTGTTAGTATTTAATCAGCGCAAAATGATCATCTTGTTATCAAATCTGTTAAACTGTAGAACGCTATTATTCTTTATATTTGAATGTTGTAGGAGTGCTTGTGCGTTTATTGTCTTTTTTTGCTGCGTCAATTTTACCCTTGTTAAGTGTCTCTGCTATAGCAGCACCAGCAAGTAGCACTGACGCAACACAACTAACGAAAAGTCATACCGCTTACACATTTCCAAATAAATTCCACCAGTGTAAAAAGACGCTGAATTACAACGTCTATTTTAAAGGCTCAAAGATCGGTCATTATCAACGCCGTATTATCTGGAATGGTAAACAAGCTGATGTTTACACTACCGCAGAAGCAGATGTACTGATCACTAAATCGAAGATGAATATGCATTCTAAGTTGCGTTGGTCAGATGAAAATCAACGTTTCCAAACCGATTCTTTTCAGCGCACGATTCGTGGCTTGATGGCTGGTAATGTCAGCGCAACATTTAGTAAAGATGGCCGCAGTAGTACGGTTATTGAAGACGGTAAGACACAAAAATACGCTGAAGATCTTATGCCAATTATTGATGGTGATACCATTGGCAGCCAAATGCGTCTTGACCTGATTGAAGGTAAAAAGAACTTTGATTTCATAATGCAAAACAGTGATGAAACGAGTCATTATTACTTCACTGTTGCGGGCACTGAAAAGATCGAGACTAACTTCGGTACACTCAATGCGATTCGTGTAAATCAAACCCGTAAAAGTGATCGTCAACTATCGTTATGGTTTGCACCATCATTAGATTATCAATTAGTTAAAGCAACTTATCACCGTAAGATCATCGATTTAAAAGCGGTACTAATGAGTCAAAAGATGGATTGCCCACCAAAGCAACTGTTCAAATAATAAAAAAGCCGAGTGATTTAACCCACTCGGCTTTTTTATCACTATTTCATTATGGCTTTGCCACCAATGATTTTAAACGCTGGCGTTCCTCGAATAAGGGTATCACGGGCAAATATACCGCCACATTCAGGACAGGTTGCTGGTTCTATAGTGAAGTCTTTTACAATTCGTTCTTTAAAGCACTTCACCAGTGCGCCTTTACCACCTTTACGGTATTTAAATAAAACCGTTTTACATTTTGAGCAACAAATATCGACAGTTTTCGTTGGCCCTTTTTTATTCGGCTTCGCCACCGCTTTACACCTTGTTATTTATAATTTGTCACAGCAAGAGAGTTTGCCATTACCTCTTCAATAAGCAAATCAATTAACTCTCTCGCATTATCATCAACCCCTGCCAAATTACCATACTTGGGCTTATGGCGATCATTACAATATGGATGGTGCCAGCCTGACGTCGTCGCAACAAACATTTCAGCGAATTGATAAGAAACAGATAAACAGCCAGCAATCACAGTATCAACATAGGTTTGAGTGATTGGATACTGCTCACATGGGGATAATGCTCTTGTATTGATATACACCCAAACAGGCTCAGTGATTGTTAAATCGGTATTCTCTAATAATTCAATTTGCTCTGCAGAAATTTGGATACGTTGATAACCATGTTCACGTTGGTCAAAATCACGTAAACCTTGCTCATCTACTTCAATCAATACCCCATTGCATACCCCTTTTCCAGGCTTAACCACCAAAGGCGCTATAGGATAACTACCATCAACATTTCCCCATGCTCGCTGCAAACCATTCACTAACACAGGATAAGATTTACCTGTATTACCAGTACGATTACGAGAATACTTGTTGATCAGGCTTCCATAGCCAAATATATACATCCAATCACCTTTATTTCTTCTACTGTTAGGTCTGAAAAACATTAAAGAATCGACAGAAAGTAAACCATTTCTGCTGCTCTAGTTCAAATTGCTGTGGCGTTAAACAAGCGAACCGAATGGTGTCACCGGGTTTTAACTGGCTAACCAAAGACAAATCATACTGAGTAATACAACCAATGATTGGATACCCACCGAGTGTTTGCCGATCATTTAACAATACAATCGACTCTCCATCTGGCGGTACCTGAATCGCTCCCTTTGCTATCGGTTGTGATATTAATCCCGCATGCCGAGGTATAATTTTTGCGCCAGTTAAACGACATCCCATACGATCACTGTGTTGGGTTAGTTGATATCCAGACGAATAAAAGCGCGCTTTCTGCTCTGCTGTAAAACTATCCGCTTGATACGATTCAATCACAGATACTGTTATCTCATGTTGATAACAAGGAATAAAACGCGCTGGCACCGCTTGATAGCGATATGGACTTGATGATGCCTTTGCATACAAACGTTGACCAACAGCTAAAGCACCACCTTTACCATCAATACCACCTAAATGATTTCGCTGCACAGTAGAGGCACTACCAAAACACGTTTGATTATCAAAGCCGCCTTTAATCGCAAGATAAGCACGCAGCCCATCTCGAGCGTAACCAAATTGCAAGATCTGACCTTGGGTTAATTGATATGTTTGCCAAGGAACTAACACCTTGCCATCCAGCGTGGCATTCATATCAGCGCCTGTTAAGGCAATACAGCAATCTTCGAGCACTTTAAAACAAGCTTGCCCCAGAGTAATTTCGATTTGCGCGGCATTTGGATCATTATTTAATAGCAAATTAGCCCAACAATAAGCATGGAGATCCATTGCACCGCCTTGGCTTAGTCCATGTTCCGCAACACCATAACGTCCTAAATCTTGCAGTTGGATCAACACCCCAGATTCAACGATCTCTAACGCTGCCATAACCGCCCTCCAAGATCGAAAAACGCTTCTCTGGTGATCGAAACAAACTGCACACGATCTCCAATCGAAAAAATAGACAACGGGTAGCGATCCTCAATAAACAATGATTGAGGACAGTTACCAATAATATGCCACCCGCCAGGGCTTTGATCGGGATAGATAGCTGTTTGCTGATCAGCGATACCAACGCTTCCTGCTGGAATTTGTAATCTTGGTGAGGCATGTCGCTGTATCGTTATTTCATCATCCACTGACGATAAAAAGGCAAACCCTGCCGTAAAGCCAATCGCCCCTACGTCATAAGTTTTATTAGAGTGATAGGCAATCACTTGCTGCTGTGTTAAGCCTTTTTCCTTTGCAACTACCGACAAATCAGGCGCTACATCGTGATGATAGTAAACAGGTAATTTATGTAATTTACGCTTTGCGCCACTGTGCTTAGTTAAGTTACTCTGCTGATCAACGTGCCATAATTCAATGGTAGCTATCATCTTTGGATATAGATTCGGACGAGGGCGATATTGCACCATGACTTTGGTATAAGATGGCGTGATATCAATACAATCGTGTTGAAAACTTGATTTAAAAAAAGCGACAAATTCTGAAATGATCAAGGTTGTTTCTGAACAAATTTCTTGCCCAAACTCGACCATAAATGCATTTTCAGTTAAAGGAGAAATCTTCATACTATCTCCAATTAAATCTGTGCTGTATCTAGCAACTGTGAGAGCGCTTTAATCGTTGCAATGGATTCTGGGTTATCCCCATGAACACAAATTGTGTCAACGGTGAGTGAAAGTAACTTACCACAATGTGTTTTAACTTTACCTTGTGCCAGTTGTAGCACCTGCGCTTTGATCAAATCGGGATGATGATGAACCGCATTAGGCTCTGTTCGTGGAACCAAGAATCCTTCAGAGGTGTAGGCTCTATCTGCAAAAGCTTCAAATAATAAATTCACATCATATTGCTGCGCTATTTGAATATAAGCGTCATTACTAGCTTTTGATAAGACCATTAATGAAAGAGGATGAGGGCGAGAGAAGTTCAACTTAGAAACAGTAAGAACAATAGCTTCAAACAAAGCTGGATCTTTCATCATGTCATTGTATAACGCCCCGTGAGGCTTAACGTATGAGACCTGTGCTTCGTGCAAGGCACACAGCGCATCTAATGCCCCCACTTGATAAGCAATACTGTGACGAATTTCATCTACCGTATGCGGAATATGACGGCGACCAAAGCCTTCTTTATCTTGATAACCTGGGTGTGCTCCAATCATCACGTTATGTTGTAGCGCAAGAGCCACTGTCGTTGCCATCACATTAGGATCTGAAGCATGAAAACCACAAGCAATATTAGCCATATTAATCCATGGCATGACTGAAGCATCGTCGCCTATTGTCCAAGCACCGAAACTTTCTCCCATATCGCAATTTAATTTCATCCCGCCCTCCTTGCGATGAATTCAATATTATAACGCTATAAATTTTCAGATTAGGTATCAAGAAAAATGATGAGTACTTCTTTTAGAGTACAGCATCAATACGATGCTTTGTCATTGAAATATGACACAATTTTGACAATAAACCAGCTGAAAAATTTGCTTATCCATAGCCTTTAAGCCATTCTTGCAGCCTATAAACTAATTGCAAAATTTTAACGCTATAGCACTTAGCAAATGATGTATAAAGGAATCAAAATGAAAAAGTTATTGGTTTTATTAGGTGCAGTGACACTACTAACAGCGTGTTCACCAGAAGTAGGAAGCGAAGACTGGTGTAACCAATTAAAAGAAAAGCCTAAGGGTGATTGGACAGCAAACGAAGCAACTGAATTTGCAAAGAGCTGTATTATTCGCTTCGGTACTGATAGCGAAAAATAATAAAGAAGAGCCTGATGGCTCTTTTTTATTGCATCATAGTCTCAATAAAATATTCAAAACAACAGATGAAAAAAAAGCCCATCAAATGATGAGCTTTCTTATAGATGGTGCCCCGGGCCGGACTTGAACCAGCACAGCGCGAACGCCGAGGGATTTTAAATCCCTTGTGTCTACCAATTCCACCACCAGGGCACGCAATTTCTTGCGATGGGTTAGACACCATCTGTAGATACCGCTTTAAGCCATATCTTTTGATCTTATTTTAATACTTACATAAGTTTGTAAGTTAAGATGGTGCCCCGGGCCGGACTTGAACCGGCACAGCGCGAACGCCGAGGGATTTTAAATCCCTTGTGTCTACCAATTCCACCACCAGGGCACGCAATTTCTTGCGATGGGTTAGACACCATCTATAGATACCGCTTTAACGCCATATCTTTTAATTTGGAGCGACACACGAGGTTCGAACTCGTGACCTCAACCTTGGCAAGGTTGCGCTCTACCAGCTGAGCTAGTGTCGCAAATGGAGGCGCGTCCCGGAGTCGAACCGAGGTCCACGGATTTGCAATCCGCTGCATAGCCACTCTGCCAACGCGCCTTTGTTTCTTACCGATAAGTTTGTTGCTCTTCGGTATGGGGTGCATTCTACGGAATGTAGCATTTGAGTCAACACTAATTTTGAGAAATAAATGCTAAGCGATTATTTTACAACCAGAATATAGAATTCAGCTCGTAAGTTATGCGCCAAGTCACATCATGTCGCGCATTGCCGCAGCTGGAATAACGGCAGTAGGATGATTCAGTACTCTCGCCGTTAGGCTTTTTCCAAGTTTTAATGAATGCTCAAGACTTTTTCCACTGATCCTACCGGCAAGATAACCTGCAATGAATGCATTATCTATGAGATGTATAGAGGTTTGATTACGCTCCACTGCTTGAATAAGGGATATACTCATGGCAGAAGAACGAGAAGAGATGTTTAGTTTGTCACATTGACTGGAGAAATCATTCGATGACGAATATTGCTTAATGACTAATTCACAACAATTAAAACGACTATAGCGCTCAATAATATGCTCATCAGTTCCCCATACTTGTTGTTCATCTTTCGAATCAATAAAAGCGATATCAATATAAGGTAATAACTGACATATCCAATACTTTGCTTGTTGCGGTGTCCATAAATGCGCTCGATAACGATTATCGAAATAAACCTTCCCTCCTTTGCGCTTAAACTTTTCTAGTAAGACTAATAACGTAGCTTTTGCATCTTCCGTTAATAGTCCAAAGCTCACAGCACTAATATAAATCGCATGATAATGATACTTATGAAGGGCAATTTCTAACGGTGAAGTGTTCGGTGATAATGAACTAGAGGCAAAGTAATAACGGGCTGCATTATCTTTATTCCAAAAATGGCGATAACACATTCCTTCTCTATCCGTTTCAATGTAGCAAAGATCAGGAAATTTGGTTGAGAAGTAGCGAACTAAACTAGTATCAATCTTTTCCTGCTGCCAGCGTGCAAGTAAGGAAAGAGAAAGTTTATCTGTTCCTACTGCCGTCGCATAGCTCACTGATATAGAACGTGATTGTCCTAAACGAGCTAGATACAAGGCAATATTGGGTATATCCCCTCCATACGTTGAAAACTTAGTAGAGTGGTTAATTTCAACAAGCGCTTCGCCAAAGAAAACAATTCTCACACTGATACCCCATCGTCAGATATCTACGTTATGCTTCCCTTCATGCCACTTAAGATGTCACTTCCTTAAAGCCTAATACAGTTTCCGTTTTTATTGATACTACAATCAACTAGATTAACCAAATTTTTAGATTAATATTTTGAAATACATCTATTCTCTTTTTTGCATTCTATTAAAATCAATTTATAAACTGACTTTTTTGAAAATATATTATTCTTAATAATATATTTCTGTCTCATTAGTACGAATAAGCCTATTAAATAAATGGAATTAAACACGTAACTTTTTGTCGAGAAGATCTCATCTTTATATTTTTATTTTGCAGTCACATATTCTCAAGCTATTATATTTAGTCGTTACTATTATTGTTTGACTAAAGGATTAGTTTGCATGGAAGTGTTAGATTTTATTCAAGCCGTGTTATTTAGCTTAGGTGTACTACTGTTTGCCATGTCAGCTGGCTTCGCCGTTTCATTACTAACAGTAAAATATGATGACGTTGATGATTTAGCAGAAAGCCGTATCGAATCAGGCTTTTTCTCTGGTGCTTGTCTTATCGGTAGTGGCTTTATCGCTTACCTACTGATGTAACTCAGTAATCCCTCATAATTTGACCTATCTTTAACGCTTACTCTCCTTGCAAGCGTTTAAATCTTCTCGTTTATGCTTTACCCTTATTTGTAAGTTATAAAATAATCAATTAATACTTAATAATCATCTTTAGTGTCTTTAATACAGAATATTAAACATGATGAAGCGTAATTAAATATTTACTTCAAAAATAACGGAAAATGAAATGGAAGCGGAACAAATAGAAATTCTTAATTTTATCTCTCAATATCCGCCTTTTGATAATTTGCCCGAGGCGCAGCAGCATGAGCTTGCGATGGAAATTGAAGTCGCTTATTACCGAGCAAATACGATGATCCTTAATACAGGGGACAGTATTCATGACTTATTTCTTATCCGTAGTGGTTCCGTTGAAATTTACCGCCGTAAAGGTGAGCTTTACAATCGCCTAGATGAAGGTGATATTTTTGGGCAGATGGGTCTATTAATGAATAATAGAGTCAGAATGCCTGCTAAAGCACTTGAAGATACCCTTCTTTATTGCATTCCTAATGATCTGTTTATCAAGCTCTGTGACCAATATGATAGCTTTGCTGACTTTGTTGAAGTTGAAGACGGGGCACGCTTACGTCATGCCGTTTCTAGTCAACATGATGAAAATGATCTCACGACATCCAAACTTCGCACTTTAATCACCCGTGACGCGGTGATCATCGATAAAAACGAGTCTATCCAAACAGCAGCGCAAACCATGGCGACTGAAGGTGTTTCAGCCCTACTGTTAAGTGATAACACCGCAACTGATGATGATGACGATAACGATTATGTCGCTGGTATCATCACCGACCGTGATTTGTGTACCCGTGTCCTCGCTGAAGGCATATCAACCTCTGAGGCTGTTTCTTCAGTTATGACCGCAGAGCCAATCACACTTGATCATAACGCCTATGTTTTTGAAGCCATGCTAACCATGCTTCGTTATAACATTCATCACTTGCCAGTATTACGTAACAAGCAACCTATCGGTGTTATTAGTGTCTCTGATATTGTCCGTTATGAATCGCAAAACAGCTTGCTTTTAGTAAGTAGCATTTATCAGCAGCAATCGGTAGAAGAGCTGATCCAACTCTCCGCTCAAGTCAAAGATTGTTTCGTGCGTATGGTAAATGAAGATGCTAACTCGCACATGATTGGTAGTGCGATGGCTGAAATTGGGCGTAGCTTCAAACAACGTCTATTAGAGCTTGCTGAGGAAGAATTAGGGCCACCACCAATCCAATATTGTTTCTTAGCACTCGGCTCTATGGCGCGTGATGAACAACTGATTGTTACCGATCAAGACAATGCGATTATTCTTGATAACAACTATGAACACGATAAACACAATGCTTATTTTGAAGCTCTCGCAAAATTTGTCTGTGATGGTCTTGCCGCTTGTGGCTATAGCTATTGTACTGGCGATATTATGGCAACCAATCCTGAATGGCGTAAAACTCGTCAGGAATGGGAGCAATGCTTTGCAGATTGGATAGATAACCCTAAACCTCAAGCGTTATTAAACAGCTCAATCTTTTTTGACTTAGGTGGCGTATGGGGAAGATTACGTTGGGCAAAACAACTGAACGGTTTTATTGTGCGTCGTGCACGTAACAGCCCACGATTTTTAGCTTGTTTAGCTCGCAATGCGATCAACCGCACTCCACCATTAGGCTTCTTTAAAGACTTTGTGATGGAAAAAGATGGTCGACACAACAACTCGATTAACTTGAAACGTCGCGGTACGGCTCCCCTTGCCGATCTTATCCGTGTCCATGCTTTAGCCGTGGGTTCACGTTCACAAAATTCATTAGAACGTTTAGATGACATTATCGAAAGCGGCATTCTACCACCGGGGCGAGCACAAGATTTACGCGATGCGATGGAATACATTTCATTAGTACGTATTCGTCACCAAGCACTCGATGTCGAAGCTGGGCAAGAAGCTGATAACAGTATTGAACCTGAAAATATGTCTGACTTTGAACGTCGTAACCTCAAGGATGCATTCCAGATCCTCAGTAAGGCACAGAACTTTGTAAAATACCGTTATCAAGGTAATCGTTAATAGAACACGTTATGTTTAGAGAAGCATTCAAACAAACATCATCAGGTCACTTTATGCGTAATACTCGGCTCCTTGATTGGCAACAAATATTCCAGTCTTGTGCTGAAAATGCAAAAGATCCTCGTATTGCGCAATATTACCAACACGGCATGATCAGTGGTGATACCCCACTCAGTGACGTTGAGTTTGTTGCCCTTGATTTTGAAACAACCGGATTAAATGCCAACAAAGACGATATCATCAGTGTTGGTTTGGTTCCTTTTACTATCCATCGTATTTACTGCAAACAGTCACAGCATTGGGTGGTCAAACCGAAATCAAAACTAGATGAAGAGTCAGTGATCATCCATGGTATTACCCATTCGGATGTTCAAACAGCGCCAGATCTACGCCGTATTTTAGAATCGGTACTAGATGCATTAGCAGGGAAAGTGGTCGTTGTTCATTACAAGGCGATAGAACGTCAGTTTATGGATAAAGCCTTACATGTGCGTTTAAACGAAGGTATTCAATTTCCTGTTGTAGATACACTAGCCATTGAAGCGCAGATCCAAGCCCAACAAAATAGCGGATTTTGGGCAAGATTAAAGGGGAAGAAACCAGGTTCTGTGCGATTAGGTAAATGCCGTAGCCGCTATGGGCTTCCAACTTATCAACCCCACCATGCTTTGACAGATGCACTCGCGACGGCAGAGTTACTCCAAGCACAAATTGCTTATCATTTCTCGCCCGACACCCCTATCAATCATATTTGGGAATAAAAAAAACCGCAGCCAGAAAGCTGCGGTTTTTATTTATCTTTTACTACGAATTAAATTGTCTACTCGCTAGGTTATTTATACTTTTCAGTTCTAAAACCAAGTAGCAAACTTAGACACATCAGTAGCAAAATAATGGTAAACGGTAATGCTGTCGATATTGTGCCAGCTTGCAGTGCTTCAATTGCTTGAGTACCACCAACCCACAGTAGTGCAATCGCAATTAAACCTTCAATCACCGCCCAGAAAACACGCTGAGCAACCGGGTTATCCACCTTACCACCAGCGGTAATACTATCGATAACTAAAGAGCCTGAATCTGATGAAGTAATGAAGAATACTAATACCAGACCTACCGCAATTACAGAGAGAATCGTACCCATTGGTAGTGCATCGAACATTTGGAACATTGCTAATGGCACTTCAGTGATACCGTTTTGACCTAATGAACCAATCTTATCCATCACTTGGTGAATAGCCTGACCACCAAACACTGACATCCAAACAGTTGTTACCAGTGTCGGTACAATCAGTACAGCAACCAAGAACTCACGAATAGTTCGACCTTTTGAAATACGTGCGATAAATGAGCCAACAAATGGTGACCATGAAATCCACCATGCCCAGTAAACAACAGTCCAACCATGTAACCATGCCTGATCAGTACGACCATAAGGGTTGCTCAATGGAATGAAGTTTTCGACATAACCCATAATCGTTGTAGGAATAGTATGCATTGAAACAGAAAAGCCCACTGCACCCACAAACACAAGTAAGATCAAGGCTACAATCATATTGATATTACTTAATAGCTTCACGCCAGAGTCGATACCTTGTGCTACTGAGTAAATAGCAATTAATGTAACGACAATGATAATACCAATTTGTAAGCCTAAGCCACCTTGTGTACCAAACACATGATTAATACCACTGGCAGCCTGCTGAGCACCTAAACCAAGTGACGTTGCTAAACCAAATAAAGTAGCAAGTACAGCAAGGATATCTACAATGTGACCAGCCCAACCCCATGTACGATCACCAAGTATTGGGTAGAAAACAGAACGAATAGATAAAGGTAATCCTTTGTTATATGCAAAGAATGCCATTGATAATGCGACTACACCGTAAATTGCCCAAGGATGTAATCCCCAGTGGTACATGGTTGCACCCATCGCAACCTTGAACGCTTCTGGTGTTTCTGGTGTCACATTTAAAGGAGTACCACCCCAGCAGGTGTAATAAGCGGCAGGCTCTGCCACACTCCAGAACATCAAACCGATACCCATACCCGCAGCAAATAACATTGCCAGCCAAGATAGCGTTGAGTGTTCAGATTCTGCATCCTTACCACCTAAACGAATGCGGCCATAAGGAGAAATGATGAGTCCTAAACAAAAGATAACAAAAAAGTTACCCGCCCATAGAAACATGGAATCAAATTTATTCACGATAGCGGTTTTAACACTATCTAATGTTGCTTTTGCTGTTGCAGGATCGCTGATAAGAATGGCAGCTAAGAAAAGAACGATCAGCCCAGCACTCACACCAAATACCGCATTGTGGACATCAAAGCCCCATTTTTGAACATTATCTTGTCCAATCGTGTAGTCGGTATTTTCAATACTATATTTATCGTGCTTACTCATTAATAAAGTCCCATTATGATTATCGCCCAAATGAATAATATTTAGTCCTGTAAATAAAATTCGAGCCGCAATATATAAACATTTGACTGTCACAACTGTCAATAGAGAGCATAACTGACTAAAAAACGGATAATTAGTATTCGAGACGTCACTTCACTCATCAAAAAACAGAATATCCATAACAAAATAAGCCTAATATTTACATCGTATTCTAACTATTCTTTCATCAACATTAGACTATTTGATTATAGATAACGCAAAATTTTGCACCACCTTATAAAAAAGACGCTTTTTTCTTTTTATTCATATGGATAACTAATTGGCACAGACAGGATACGTAGAAAACAAGCATGATTTGGGTGAAAATAACTATCTTGTTGTCGTAGATACAAGAATAGTCTCCCCAGCAACCGCCTAAGAGTGGCGGTAAAGTAAAGAAAAAGGAGAAATAATACTAAGAAATGTTGAATAACATGCTGAGAATAAGAATAGCACAAACGATGCAAGTGCTGTTTTTTTAAACACGAGTGATTAATTAAACAGCACTCTTTATTAAGAAAAATCCAAATGGATATGAGTACAACCTTTTTTACAAGCGATACCTGGTACATCACTTTGTTCTGGTGTCACTAAAAATAAAGGCTGCCCACATTCAGTACAATTAACTGCTTTGCCTTGCATGACTTTCTTAATCATCGCTTGCTGATCGCCAAAAGAGCGTTTGGACTGCTTATTCAATTGCGAAAAATCGAGTTTCATCTCTACTTCCTTTATATATGGAAGATCGTTAAAAACAAAAAGGGCTAGTTAGCCCTTCCTGCTTATAATTCAAAGTCATCAAATTCTGATGTTTCTACTTGGCGTTCAAGAAATGCGACTAAGTCGTCATGACCACCAATATATTTGCCATCAAGAATTATTTGAGGAACAGTGCGAACTGTTGTTCCTGTTTTCTGTTCAATAAAATCGACCATTACAATTTTCGATAAATTTTGGCCTAATACTAACGTTGTGTACTCAGTACCACGTTCATCCAGTAACGCTTTAGCTTTAACACAGTAAGGACAATTTGGTTGTGTGATCATAAGATTGTCGTATTGTGCAAGCTGTTCGATAGTAAGGTTTTGTGCTTCTGTCATCGCCATGCCATTTCAATCATTAATGTAAGTCCGCCAAGATAATTGAAAGTGTGCCGATAGTAAAATATCTCTCTTCACAGTGTTTAGAATATAAACAGTGTGTCTATTTGTTTGCATTGTTCACTTTTCATTCTTAACTTCAGTTAAAAATAACAATGGTAAATATAAAAAACAAACACCAAAAAGTTAACCATATGTTTTAATTGGACTAAATTTAGTATAGAGCAGTGAAATTATTTATTACTAACTTAACAAATTTTAACCTTTCACATATTGAAAATTAGTCAAAAATAGCTGATATTGATTCTCGTACTATTGTTATTCGTTCCTTAATATCTATACCCAAGTAACTTCAAGATTCAACCTGTTGTCACAGCGCCACATTAAATCAAAGCACGCTGTGTAATAGTCAGCTATTACTACGTTGATAAAGCATAATCGAAATTGTCATGTACTTTCTCGTAAGCAAACTGAGTCATTATCGCTGAACCTAAGACCTTGAGGCTATTTGGGTATACATGTAAAAACGCTAATAGTTTCTAAAAAGCATCAGAACCAAGATAAACAACAATAAATTGCTTTTATTACACGGAAATTTGCTGCTCTGTTATACAGAGTAAAGGAGAACGTTGTGGCTATAATAACTGCTTCACCACTAACCTATAATAAAGGTGAACTAACACAGTTACTTGATATTGCACGTAATGCAATTCAAGATCATTTTTCAGATCACTCTATTGATGCACCAAGGCTTGAGCATTACACACGAAAAATGCAGCAACCCGGTGCATGCTTTGTCACACTAGAAGTAAACAACGAATTACAAGGATCAATGGGAACCCCTTTCCCATCACGCCCATTGGTCATTGAAGTACACAACAAAGCGATTGCTAGTGCTTATGAAGATCGTCGTTTCATGCCGCTTTCAGAAGAGCAACTTGATGACTTAACCATTGAAGTTGAAGTACTTTCGCCACTAGAGCCCCTTGAGATTGACTCACACCAAGCGTTAGTTGAATACCTAAGACACCATCGCGTTGGCGTGATGCTAACAGATCGTCAAACGCAAGCTATCATTCTGCCTAGCCGCTGGAAAAAAGGGGTTACGCCGGAGCAGTTTGTTCAGCAATTAAAGCAAAAAGCAGGCTGGGCACCACATTATTGGTCGCCAACAATGGTTGTTAAAACATTTACAACTAGCTCACTCAAAGAAAAGTACGCAAAAATCCGCAGTAAATATTTCTGATCCTCGAAGCAAACAGCAGTAACTACTGTTGTTTGCTTATTCAGAACTTTTCAGTATTCTCTTTATAAAATTTAGCTCATAATGTTCACTAAATACTCATTTCTTTATATAGGTGAATAACTTATGGTCGCATTTTTACGCACATTTTTACTAAGTACATTAGTCATACTGACGCTAAATGGATGTAACAGTACACCTAAAGTAGAGAAAGATGGCTGGGTAAAAATCGCAACTAAAACTGCTAATTTTAAAAGTGAAGAAGACGTTGTAGATATCAATAACTATTTTTCTAAGCAGAAATACGACGCGCTTAAACTTACTTGTACCCAAGGTACGGTGAATATTAAAGATATCAACGTCAGTTATGCAGACGGCAAAACCCAAAATTTACAAACACTGGGAGTATTAACTGCTGACAGCTCAACACGTCCGCTCGTGTTAAATACTAAAGAGCAGACGATTAATAAGATCACGCTAAGCTATAAGAGCCTAGGTAATCTTGCATTGAACGCTGCTGGTGTGACAAAGAAAGCGAAAATTGAAATTTGGGCGCGTAAGCCTAAAGAAACAAACTAATTATTCACGCCCAAAAAAGGTGAAGTCGATATCTCGTACTTCACCTTTTTTGTTTTCTAGCGTTAACGGCTTATTTAGCAATCAACCCATACGGAATGCGTTTAAACATATCAGGCTGACGATTAACCGTTGGACCTATATTCGTCCCTTTCCAATCAAGTAGCATGATGGCAAGTACATTTCGATGTTCACCAGATGCTAAATCAAAATCCCCAGTTACAGATGGGATCATCCCATGTTTGTCATTGATTGCATGTTGGATCGCATAACGCGTTTTTCCGACAACGGGATCATTATCAAGGCCTGCTAATAAGAAATTAACACCGACTTCGGCAATGATATCTTCTTTAGTATTTTTGATGATGTTATCGATATTTTTTCGGTAGTAATCAAAGATCCATTGAAAATCTTTCTCTTGAATTGGTAGCTGATAATACTGCGATGCCGCAAAAATTATATGGGTTAATATATAAATTTTATTGCCGTATTGCTGCTCCGATAACTTACTGTCTTTACTGTCAGGGTAAGTTTCACGAAAGGCAACAACGAACTCATTCACCACATCTTGTTCACCCAGTTGACGTAACCAGTAAACTTGATTGGCTAATTGTGCTCCCCATGCACGGATCATTTCAGGATCTGTTGCGTATTTTTTGAAATCATAGCAACGGATCACTTCTCTTAACTTGGCATCATCACGGTGTTTTAAACCATATTCATTCGCACGCGCCATTGAACCTAGCAACCCTACTCCTAAATACATATATTCAGGCATCGCTTTTGTTGCGGCTAATCGACGCTGACTGCGTTCTTTAGGTGAATTTTCATAGCTTTTTAATCGGTTTAAACCATATTGAGTGATCTGCTCTGGTGTGGTGAGTTCCGCTGAAAACTTATTAAGATTACTAGCGACACGTGCCATATCCTGCCAAATAGCCGCTGTGTATTTCGGATCTAACGATTGACGGTACATTCTTAAACCATAATGTCCCGCTGTAAACGCTGGTAACGTATATAACTGAGGTTCAAAAGTTTGGCGAATTTGCTCAGCGCTTTGTTGATATGGGATCGAAAGCTGCAAGCTATGAGCAGCAAACGACCAACAAAATAAAAGAGTTAATACCCAATAACGAAAAGATAGCAAACGCATAATCACTCAATAGTTAAAGCAATAACGAGCGTTCAGATTAGCATCTTATGACTTGTAGGTTATTAACTTTTCATCAATTACCATTCATATGAATCATAATTGTTAACATGGTCACAGACACAAGTTACTGAGCAATAATGATATCAACCCACACCATTCGGTGATCTGAGCCCGCAGTTGGCTTTTCTTTCCCTTTACAATCTAGAATTAAGTGACATAGAGGATCGTGTTTATCAGGCCAGAAAACACCACTATTACTTACGGCTAAATGTGTCGACGGTAATACATAATCAAGACGTAGCCCAGCCAGATGTGTCCACTCGTTTTTACGACCTTTGCGCTTTTGCCAAGGATAGTAATGCTGTCCACCTTCACTTTTCGGTGTATTTACTCCACAACTAACAGCACGATTGATCTTATGGTGTTTGAGTAAACGCTGAATTGCAGATTTGATGCCATCGCCATCAACCATATCAGCATTAAGATCCCCCATCACAATAAAAGCATCCTCAGGCTCTAAACCACCAGCTTGCTTTTCATCATCAATAAGATACGGCGCATTCTCAATGATATCGATTAACAGTTGGATTTCATCATGATTACGTTTGACGTTACGGCGTTCATTTCCATCAAATACTGGTGGTGTTGGGTGACAACACAGTAAATTAATTTCTTTACCATCAACTAAAACAGGCACGACAACATGATTTTTTGATGATAAACGAAGGACTTCTTGTGCCGCTTCTGAATAATAATCTTTAGGTAACAATGCATTAGGCATCGCTTTCCAAAGTAACGTCTGCCAAGTGCGAATTTTATCTTCATTTAATGGGTATTTAGATAAAATCACAAAGCTGAAATGACCATGAAATTCACCGAAACCCAAACCATCTTCAGGTAATGTGCACATACCATCACCATTTAGATCAACTGGACTCAGTAATCCGGTATTTGAAGGCGGGCAATAACGATACGGATAACTAATTGCGTTCTGCTGATATTGCGATTGTGCTAAATAATGTTGGCAAAAGTTATTAAGGCTTCCATCATCACCACCTTGCCCTAAATGATCAAATTCGCACAAGAGTAAAACATCAGCATTCACGTGTTGAATGATCGCAGCTAACCGCTGAAACCTTTTATTATCAGCCTTTGCCGTCTGATGCAGGATACGTCCCGATTCAGGCTCTGACATCGAAACATTGAACATAGCAACACGTATGGATTTATCCGTATCTAGAAAAGGCGCTTTACACTCAGCCACTCGATTTCTCATCATCAATAATTAAAGTGGCATTGTAATCATCCCGTTCCAGTTAGCAAACGCAAACCTCGAAACTTAATTTTTCTAAATATAAAGAATGAATTAGGATGATTTAACGAGAGTATCAATCACTAAACGTATTTGCTTGGCATCATAACCCGCCTGATGTTTCATCTCGCATAAGCTATCCAATGCCAACTTAAAATGCCCACGCTCTAAACCATTTTTATTTTTAAGCCAATGGCTCACTTCGGTTAACACAAATGAAGGCCGCATGTGTGCTGCATGGTAAAGTCGACCTAACCAAAATAAATCCCACTCACTATCACAAAGAACTAATTCATATTGTCCCAACACTGTATTTAAGTGCTGACAGACATCCACCACTTGCATCCCCTCTTGTTCAAGAGTTTGACGAGTTAGTTTATGAATATCTAATTGCGCTTGTTGATCCCAGTGAGTCCAATTATCAGAAGTTGATAATGGATTAATCAACATACTATTACTTGTACCATCAGGCAGTGAATACCCCACTTCAATAGGATAAGAATGCTCTGATAAACCTGATGCTTCAAAATCAACAATAGCCCACATTACACACTCCCTGTCTATATTATCTTGCTGTTAATCATTAACCTCCGTGAAATGACAACAGCGATGGAATAAACTAACTAGTGACGAACTAATCACTTTTTAACTTTAGACCGTGGTTCTTAATGCAACAAAATTTCCCTGCAAATGATTACATTTAAGACAAGCAACACATAAATAATAAGAGGCAATACAAGGCTTACTTACCTTTTATCACATCGTAATCACTTGAATTCTGCCTTTCCCTTTTTATTAACGGTATAATTGCTAACATTATTTTCCAACGGCGATTCGCTATGATTACTTCTCCTACTCCTTTGATTGGTTTTGCTGGCTTTAGTGGTTCAGGTAAAACTACCCTGCTTGAAAAAGTGATCCCATTATTAAGACAAAACGGCGTTCGCCTTGGTTTGATTAAACACAGTCACCATGATATTGAACCTGATGTTCCAGGAAAAGACAGCTACCGTTTACGTCATGCAGGTTGTGGGCAAACATTATTAGCGACCAAATCACGCCACATGTTGTATTTCGAGTACCCAGAAGAAGAGCGAAAAGATCCTGAGCTCAATGAATGTTTAGCACAGCTCGATCACAGCAAATTGGATTTAGTATTAATTGAAGGTTTTCGTGAACAACCTTTTCCAAAAATCGAAATTCACCGTCCGTCTTACAATAAACCTCTGCTATACCCAAATGATCCTTACATCATGGCATTTGCAACCGATGAGGAAACACAATCATGCCCGTTGCCTCTGCTTGATATCAATGATCCGCAAGCTATTGTACAATTTGTTCTACATTGGTTAAGGGAACAACGTGAGTCATAGTCAGCCTTGTTTTTGTCCTCAATGCGGGCAAAAAACACTTTCGCAATACAGTGCAAAACAATTTGTCTGTATGCATTGTCAATTTACTTATTTTCATAATCCGGCAGCAGCTGTGATGGTTGCCATTACTGTGAAAGATGAGTTACTGATTGCGATTAGAGGAAGAGAACCAGGGCTAGGTGGCTGGGATTTACCCGGTGGTTTTGTTGATCCTGATGAGTCATTAGAACAAGCAGCAATAAGAGAAATACAAGAAGAGCTGGGGTTAACAATTGATACGCTTCACTATCAAGGTTCTTTTAGTAACACGTATTGCTATAAAAATGTGGAATACAAAACCTGTGATACTTTCTTTATTTGCCAATTACCAACCAAGCCAACGCTTATCGCACAAGATGATGTTGCAGAGGTTATGTGGGTAAATAAACGAAACATTGAGCTTGAGCGTTTTGCTTTTCCATCAACACGGCAAGCGGTTTTCCAATGGCTGCAGCAATAGAATAGACATAAAAAATCTCAGCTCATGTTTATATACTTTCAACTAAAACGAGTTGAATCATGGCTGAGATTTTATATCAATTGTTTTTGCGATTATTTAGCTTTAATTAATGGCACTTGAGAGTAGATCATCACACCAAATTGGCCATTTACTCGGTATGATAATGCAAGTTTGCCAGCAAAATAGGTAAATTGACTGACGCCACCTAACTGCTCTAAATACCGTTGCTGTTGTTCTGCCGCTAATGGATTAGCACATTGCTTTTCAGTCACTGATATATGGTTTTCGAGAACATCAATAAAGCCCGGTTGTACTTTTGATTTCACCGTCACAGTGTATTGATTACACGCAATATTCCCCATAAAGCGGCCATTTACATAGCGAAGGCTTATATCACTATCAGCACTCACAGGATCGCCATAACGCCAACTTTCTAATTGCCATTGAGTATTTGATAAAATATCAGGCGTTAAACGAACCACTTTATTTAATCGTGGCTCTTCTATTAGTTCATTCTGCTTATTCAAATGCCAAATATGGCGTACAACGTCACCAGGACAACAAGCAGGATCGTTCTTGCCCGGTTGAATGACATCAAGAATAATCTTCTTATTAACGATTTTAAGATCTTTGACTCGGAAACGATCACCAACAAACGCAGTAGCAATATTATTCAAATGACCACTTTGCTTATCGACCACCGCTAAATACAGAAATTGCCCTGTACCACCCGGTGAATAATTAAGTAGCACTACAGCCATCTTATGATTATTAGGTTTTAAAGGACCTACTGCTTTTATATCATCCAATAAAATAACCTGAGGCATTACCGTACCGCCGGGTTGATACGGCTCACCAGCCCACAAACCATGCTGTAGTTTTATTGCAGTACCAATATCTTCAATACCTTTAAAACGCGCTTCTTTTAAATCACTAAAACTGTATGTTGCTAATGGTGGCAAGACGGTTGCATTAATTTCTTTGAAACTTTGCAAACGAGAACGGTAACTATCCACTAAACAACGCTGAGGATCTGAGTGCTTCAAACACAGATGACGTGTTGCTAACCAATTCTTCTGTGTTTCTTTCATGACATCAGCTTCACTCACCATAGATTGAGTAAGTGCTTGTTGATAAACCCCTGACAGTTGCTTATTAAGCACAACCAATTCAGCATCATGACAAATAAGCTTATCAAGTTCCGATGAGGGTGAATGACAATCTGATGCATCTAAGCTTGCTGCCATTAGCGCAGGGCTAAACATAGCGACAACTCCAGCTAATAAGGGCACCAAACGTTTCATACTACTTCCTCTATATTATTTCTTTACCACGATAAAAATATGGCTTATTGATATTTTTCGACACAGTGCTTAACAATAAGTTCCTTTAAAACAAATCTCTTAGGCATAGTACTGACTTGTCACATTTTGTAGCAAAAGAAAAAACACGGCGTAAATATGCATGCTGTTGTGGGGCTTATCTAGCAATCCTCTTCTACGCTATGTCCAAATAATTTCAAAAAGCTTAGCAATATATTGACCGAGTTTACGATTTACTTACGCACCATCAATTGTATAACAAATAAATTTCGCTAGAATGTCGCCTCGTTTGCTCGTACAGCAGATCCAACAGGTTTTTTATGCGCTCTTTAAATCAACTTTTTGTAACATGTCTTTTGGCGATAAGTACGTCATGTTTTGCTCACGCAGATACAACAACGCCAATAACGACATTTAAGCAATTAGCTCACCAACAACAAACCAACCCTGACATTCAAGTCATTGATTGCCGAGACAGTAATTACTTCAATGGCTGGCCCCAAGGTAATGCTACACGTGGTGGACATATCCCTAACGCCATTAATATTGATAGCAAATGGTTAACACTACTAACATCAGAGCAATTAACCACCTTTATTAAAAATCGAGGCTTATCGCCAACCAAGCCAACCGTTTTATACTGTGGTGGAAATGGCGTATCGGCTATGCAAAAGGCATTAAAACAGCAAGGTTTTACATCAACATCAGGTATCACTGAACCTGTTACCGACTACAAAGGTAAGTTGCAGAAGCTTGCAAACTTCGAACACCTTGTCTCTGCAAAATGGGTTGATCAACTTATCAATCACAAGCAACCGCTTTATGCACCGCAACATGGTTACAAAATTGTAGAAGTCGAGTGGGGTCCCCCATCAACCTATTTACTTTCGCATATACCAGGTTCGCTATATGTAAATACCAATGATATTGAAAGCAAACCTTGGTGGAACAAAGTTAGTAATGCTGATCTTAAAAAAGTTATTAATGATCTGGGTATTCGTTATAACACTACGGTAATTGTTTATGCCCGTAACAATATGTCTGCGGCTCGCTTTGCCAACTTCTTAATGTATGCGGGCGTGCAAGATGTACGGTTACTCAATGGTGGTTGGAATGCATGGGTAAATGCTGGTTACCCAACTCAAGCATTTATTAATGAAAACCATGATGATGTCAGTTTTGGCAAAAGCATTCCTGCTAATCCACAATACCTGACTGGCTTACAACAGGCTAAAGCACTATTACAGCAACCTCGTGATAGCCATTCACTCGTCAGTATCCGAACTTGGCAAGAGTATATCGGCAACACTAGTGGTTATGATTACATCAAACCTAAAGGCCGAATTAAAGGGGCGAAATGGGGTCATGCAGGTTCTGATTCTTACCACATGCAAGACTTCAATAACCCAGATGGCACGATGAAAAGCGGCGCATTAATCGCGAAACAATGGGCGAAGTGGGATATTAAGCCAACACAAAAAGTGGCTTTCTTCTGCGGTACTGGCTGGCGCGCCTCTGAAGCCTTTTTCTACGCCTACGTAATGGGCTGGAAAAATATTAGCGTTTTCGATGGTGGTTGGTATCAATGGAGTGCAGATAAAAACAATCCGATCTCTCAAGGAGTACCAGATCATACCCCTTATTCTGCTCATTAAGATAAAAACGGTAGCCCAAAGCTACCGTTTTTTTATTTGTGAAACAAAGAGCTGACATTTCCATGACCAACATATGACCATATCCTTACAGTTCACTTGTTGAACAAACCCTCGCCACACCATAGCATTTGCGCTCTTTTGTTTACTAAGAGGCAAGCTAACCATGTTTAACATCGCCCCAGTGTATTTAGTAAATAACAACACCCCGAAAACCCGTTACGCACAAGCGATAACCTCTTCTCCATCACCAGTAGAAAAAGCGACTGTAGAGAAAAAAGCACCAACAGTTGCTGGTTTTCATGGCTACGATAACCGCGGCGAAATACAGCCTAAAACAACAGTTAAAGGCCGTACTATTAATATTAGCGTTTAACACAAATCTCTGAGCGCAAAGGGACTTGCTCGATCTGCGCCATCACCTTAGCTGGATTAGCTTGGTAAGCTTTATTTAGCGAAGAAACACCTAACTTATGTTTTAAATAATTCGTGTAGTCATTAAATTTGTACTGGCTGTATGCCTTCGGGTACATACGACTGCAGCTGTTATACCACTCAACATAATGTTTAAAGAAAAGTGTTGCCTGCTGTGCTGACATCTGCGACATCATCACTGCCATATCTTTTGATAGTTGAAAATGTTGATAATCAATTGGCGAATCCCAAAAACCGCCCCAATATAAGAAGCCATTGCGCGCAAAAATACCGACCACGGTTTCCGCCATCCCTTTTCTATCTGGCTTACCATAACGATAGATTTCACGGTTCGCATATTTTGTTCCTTCTACCGGGCTATATTTCGCCTGTCCAGCACGAGCAAAAGTCACAAAAGGATTCTGAACGGGATTTAAGTCAATCGCTGCACCATAAGCATGCAAAGATAGGCTGCTCGTCCCTTCTACCGGACGGTAATTAAATGCCGAAGTATTATTATCCGTCATCGATTTGGTATCATCACCACGATACTTTTCAATCGGCACCGCTTTATGAATAGGAAAACCGACTTGATATAACTCGTCAAAAATCTTACCTACATAAGGGGCAACAGCATCCATCACAATGACCTGACCATTACTGTGGCTACGCCCAGAAAAATCACGGTATTTAAACGTCACCTTTTTTAAGCGCTGACATTGAACAGGTGCAGAAGTGCTCATTACGCCTACACTCGACATAGCCTGACATTCAGCTGAAGTTATAGATGTTACCGTTGCTGCTGTTGCGCTACCAACAACGCCCATCATACCTACAGCAAGCCCTAGTTTAATTAGTTGCTTATTCATCATCTATTCTCACTTAATATACCCAAGTGACTTCAATATGCCTGATTCAGAGCGAGGTCACTGAGTTGAATTCAAGGAAGACAACGAAGCGGAATAGCGAGCTCTGTCCAAGTTGTCTGACGCAAGAAGTCGGCTCAGTGACACGCTCCCAAAGGGCGAGCGTCCTTAGCTCTCAGACTTTGTTAACGATTCTCAATGTAGAACCACTATATCTACAAATCGTTGCCGCGCCTGAGAACTAAGGTCGTCTCGCTGAACACTGCATCTTGAAGTTACTTGGGTATAGACAATAAAAAGACGCCACTCTGTGCGCCTTTCTTTTATATATCTTTTAGCTACTACCATTAAAAGCTAATTGGTTTACGACCTGTTGCCGTATCCGCTTTCGCTTCAGTCGCTTTATTTGCCGCTTTCTTCGTCACAGAACGATTACCTGCAGCTTTTGGCTTATTACTCGGCGCTTTTTTCTTATCCGCTTTTTTCGGCGCAGGCTTAGGTGCTGGTTTAGGTTTTACTTGCTCAACCTGCTCTTGTACTGGTTGGTCACAAAGCACAACGTAAAATTCACCGTTAAACTCAATCACGTCGCCGTCGTACATTTTACAACGCTTACGCAATTCAACTTCACCATTCACTGCAACATAGCCTTCAGAAATGGCATATTTTGCTTCACCACCACCGCTTACAAGGTTGGCAATTTTTAGCACTTTATAAAGTTCGATAGGTTGAGCTAAAACTTCAATACCAATCGCTTCAACTTCAATTTCTTCAGACATGTTGATAACTCAATACGAGATTAAAAAGGAATTTGGTACCAATTCTAACCCACATTGCAACATGAAGGAAAAAAATGACGAAATAGAACAGCATTTTGTAAAGTAATACTCAAAATCATTGATAGTAAACAGCAAAATGTTCAGTAATCTTTACAATACATGTTAATTCTTGTGGATTCTCATCCTAAAAAACATGACAAAAATATAACTTTTTCAACTTACATTTCCCAAAAACCTAGGCTAATCTTTTTTTTTGTAGTCTTATTTGCTTGGTTATTGGGCAAGAAAGCGGATTGCTAGAATAAAAAGCAAGCGAATAACGATTTAATTACGCATAGCTATGTTCTGATTGACATAAGTAGTGCTATAATCCGCCACCTCACATGTGACAGTAATTGTTTATAGAGAAAAACAATGACAGATTTATCTAAATACAGAAACATTGGTATTTTCGCGCACGTTGATGCGGGTAAAACTACTACTACCGAGCGTATCCTTAAGCTTACTGGTAAAATCCACAAGATCGGTGATACTCACGACGGTTCAACTACTACTGACTTCATGGAGCAGGAAGCTGAGCGTGGTATTACAATCCAGTCTGCAGCAGTTAGCTGTTTCTGGAACGATCACCGTCTAAACGTTATCGATACTCCAGGACACGTTGACTTCACAGTTGAAGTTTACCGTTCTCTTAAAGTACTTGACGGCGGTATCGGTGTATTCTGTGGTTCTGGTGGTGTTGAGCCTCAGTCTGAGACTAACTGGCGTTACGCTAACGAATCAGAAGTATCTCGTCTGATCTTCGTTAACAAACTTGACCGTATGGGTGCTGATTTCTACCGCGTTGTTGACCAAGTTAAGAACGTACTAGGTGCTACACCTCTAGTTATGACTCTACCAATCGGCCGCGAAGAAGACTTCGTAGGTGTTGTAGACGTTCTAACTCGTCAAGCTTTCGTATGGGATGACACTGGTCTTCCAGAAAACTACTCAATCCAAG
Source organism: Photobacterium leiognathi (assembly GCF_030685535.1). Taxonomy (NCBI): domain Bacteria; kingdom Pseudomonadati; phylum Pseudomonadota; class Gammaproteobacteria; order Vibrionales; family Vibrionaceae; genus Photobacterium; species Photobacterium leiognathi. The sequence goes on from NZ_CP131601.1 coordinate 2,076,959, forward strand.
AAATCCCTGCGGATATGGTTGATGACGTTGAAGCTTACCGTGAAGAGCTAGTTGAAACTGCTGTTGAGCAAGACGACGACCTAATGGAAGCTTACATGGAAGGTAACGAGCCTTCTATCGAAGAGCTTAAGCGTTGTATCCGTAAAGGTACTCGTGACCTAGCATTCTTCCCAACTTTCTGTGGTTCTGCATACAAGAACAAAGGTATCCAGCTTGTTCTTGACGCTGTTGTAGATTACCTACCAGCTCCAGACGAAGTTGACCCACAACCTCTAACTGATCCAGAAACTGGTGAAGAGACTGGCGAAGTAGCAACTGTATCTGCTGACGAACCATTCCGCGCACTAGCGTTCAAGATCATGGACGACCGTTTCGGCGCCCTAACTTTCGTACGTATCTACTCTGGTAAGCTAAACAAGGGTGACACTATCCTTAACTCAGCTACTGGTAAGACTGAGCGTATCGGCCGTATGGTTGAGATGCAAGCGAACGATCGTAACGAACTAACTTCAGCTCAAGCTGGTGATATCATCGCTATCGTTGGTATGAAGAACGTTCAAACTGGTCACACTCTATGTGATGTTAAGCACGAGTGTACTCTTGAACCAATGATCTTCCCAACTCCAGTAATTTCTATCGCTGTAACTCCTAAGGACAAAGGCGGTTCTGAGAAGATGGGTATCGCTATCGGTAAGATGGTTGCAGAAGATCCATCATTCCAAGTTGAGACTGACGAAGAAACTGGTGAAACAATCCTTAAAGGTATGGGTGAACTTCACCTAGACATTAAGGTTGATATCCTTAAGCGTACTTACGGCGTAGACCTAATCGTTGGTCAACCTCAGGTTGCTTACCGTGAAACTATCACTCAACCTGTTGAAGATAGCTACACGCACAAGAAACAGTCTGGTGGTTCTGGTCAGTTCGGTAAGATCGACTACCGCATCAAGCCTGGCGAGCAAGGTTCTGGCTTCAAGTTCACATCAACAGTTGTTGGTGGTAACGTGCCTAAAGAATTCTGGCCTGCAGTAGAAAAAGGCTTCGAAGTCATGATGGACAACGGTGTTCTAGCTGGCTTCCCAACGCTAGACGTTGAAGTTGAGCTATTCGACGGTGGTTTCCACGCAGTTGACTCATCAGCAATCGCGTTCGAAATCGCAGCGAAAGGTGCATTCCGTCAATCTATGCCTAAAGCTGGTCCACAGCTTCTAGAGCCAATCATGCACGTTGACGTGTTCACTCCTGAAGATCACGTTGGTGACGTAATCGGTGACCTTAACCGTCGTCGTGGTATGATCAAAGACCAACAAGCTGGTGTTACTGGCGTACGTATCAAGGGTGATGTACCACTTTCAGAAATGTTCGGTTACATCGGTACTCTACGTACTATGACTTCTGGTCGTGGTCAGTTCTCTATGGAGTTCGCACACTACGCACCATGTCCTGCAAACGTTGCTGAAAAAGTAATCGCTGAGCAGAAAGAAAAGAACGCTAAGAAGTAATTTTTAATTACTCTAAGTAATCTTTTTAACCCCGAGGGCTTTGCTCTCGGGGTTATTTTTTGTCTGCAAAAATACGCTTTCATCACAATAACAAACCTATCATTAAGTCTTTTCTGGCATATCTTCTTTCTCTTCTTGTACACTCCTCTCCCACTGCAATAGGAAATGAACACAAAGGATAGTGTATGAAACATCGAAAACAGGTTGGCTTTACCTTAATTGAATTAGTCATTGTCATAACTATCCTCGGCATCGTCACTGTGACTGCAGCACCTAAATTTCTCAATATATCCAGTGATGCCAGAGTGGCCGTACTCAATGGTATTGCTGGTAGCATCAAAACAATCAACACGATTGTAAATACCAAAGCAATTATCCAAGCCGTACCTGATACAGGGGATGATAAAAACAGAACCATCACAACTAATTTAGGCCCTGTTGATACTTGGTATAAGTATCCGGAAAGTGTGGCAGAGAAAGGCAAAGGGTTGAGAATTGCAGAGCTCATTGAGCTTGAAGGGCACAATATTACTATCTTTAATGAAGATAAAAATAATCCGCAATGCTATTCGATTAAAATGGGTTATAACGAAACAACCTGCTACGTAAAATACACAGAAGCATGTAGTACAACGGTACCAGCCAAAGTCGAGACTATTTCAAGTCAGTGCTAACTCAGAAACACATATTTCAGATAGTAAAAAGGGACGCTAGACGTCCCTTTTATTTTTAATGTGCAACCTAACGTTTAACTGTTAATAAATGTTGTTTCCAATATCGCGACGGATTGATCAAAGATAGTTTGCAATAAACTTGAATCTAACCCATCAATCGAGCCTTCTTTAGCACCTTTTTCAAATTCTAAACAGATCTGATGTAACTGCATTAAGCCCATCGTACCAGCAGCGCCTTTTAATGTGTGCGCATCTTTTGCTACATCTTGCAGATTATTATCTACAATCGCTTGTTGTAGCTTGGACAATGTTTTATTAGAAGACTCACCAAATAAATGAATTAACTGTTTAACTTGTGCCTCACCCAATACTTTTAAGTCACTGCCTAACACTGACTCTTGTAGTAAAGGAATTGAGTTTTCAGTTTGCTCTCGCTCTATCACTTCGCCTCCAATACCTTTTTCTATTATCACGCGCTTCTCACCTTTTAAGATACTGTTCATCGTATCAATCAGCTGTTTTTCGACTAATGGCTTAGGTAAGAAACCTGCAAAGCCTGCATTTAAGTAAATTTCCACTTCTTCGCGGAAGACATGAGCTGAGAATGCGACCATTGGTGTCGGCTCTTCCCATGATTCATGGTTGTTATCTTCTAAGCGACGTAAGCGTGATAACAATTGTACGCCATCGGTATCTGGCAAATTAATATCTAACAGTGCGATATCAAAGCGTTGATTTTTATATATCTCTTCCGCTTCAGCACCGTCAGCAGCAGTAACAACCGTATGACCTAATCGAGTTAAGAAACCTTCTGCAACCATACTGTTTACTGGGTTATCTTCCACAAGAAGAATGTGAGCTGATGGCATACGAACACGTTGATCATCAGATTCTAATGAGCCTTCACCATGCTCTAACGGTAATGCAAACCAGAAACAGCTACCTTCACCAACAACAGAATCTAAGCCGATTTCACCATCCATTGCGGCAACAATATGCTTACTTATCGCAAGGCCTAAGCCTGTACCTTCGATGGACTTCCGCCCTGCTTCTGCCTGTTTAAAGGCACTAAAGAGTAGGTTTTGCTCTTCTTCATCAATACCGATACCAGTATCTCGTACCGAGAATAATAGTTCATCTGGCATATCTGGGTGAGGCTCTACGGTGATAGACACCTTACCGTTATCAGTAAATTTGATCGCATTACCAACAAGATTAACCAGCACTTGGCGAATTCGGCTCTCATCGCCATACCACATGCCCTCCACTTCAGGTGCAATGTGATATTCCAAACCAATACGTTTTACCATTGCTCGCCCTTCAAGCATATTGGCAACATCCGTCACCATACGTGATACCGAGAAGTCACTAGGTCGAATATCAAGATGCCCTGCTTCGATTTTTGAGTAATCAAGAATATCGTTAAGAATATCAAGTAGGGTTTCACCACTACGGTTAATTACATCAAGATAACGTTTTTGCTGTGGCGTTAATTGTGTATCAGCCAATAATGATGCCGTTCCTAGTACCCCGTTCATTGGGGTACGGATTTCATGGCTCATGGTTGCTAAGAACGATGATTTCGCACGGTTAGCTTTTTCTGCCTCATCACGGGCTTTATAGTGGTTATACACTTCCTCGTTAAGACGACTATTGATCTTCTCTAGCTCACCTGTGCGTTTTGCCACTAAGCGCTCTAAGCTTGCTTTATGTTGTTGTAACTCTTGACGAGCTTTCGATTCTGCTTGTGCCAAACGATACCTTTCATTAGCTGTATCACGAGCCACTAAAATCGCCCGTCCCATTTGCGCCAATTCATCATCACCGCGCACGTTAATCCGTACACCCAAATCACCACGGGTTAATGCTGATAGCGCACGGCTGTATTCATTAATTCGGCAAATCACACGAGCATAAACAAAGCGCCACATGATCAATACCAGTGCCATTAAACCAATCGCTGAAATCACAATCAGCGTATTGCGGGCAAGGGTTAAGGTATGATCAACGCGTTTAACCGCTTGTTGAGTATTCACATTGGCTGCATCAATGATGTCATCTACCGTGTTATTTAATTGCTGGAATAACACTAAATTTTGCTGATCGAGACGCTCTACATCTTGTTTGGCATAAATCAGTTGCTCAATCACACCAAACAACAAACGTCCACGGTTTAGCTTGGTGGTTAATTCTGTGAGTTGCTCTGAACGGCTAGGATCTTCGACCGATTTCACCCGCTGCGTCATAATACGAACCGCATCGTTATAACGTTTTTTAAGCGCCACTAACGATTTAATATCCGTAATACGATTTGAATCATCGAGCATATTGATCACTTGAAGTGATAAAAAGCGCAATTCAAACAAACGCTCAGATAAATCCATATCCACTTCAACCAGACTATCAAGCGCTTTATAAACAGCAGGCTTATTACCATCTGCTACAAGATCATAAATACGCGAAACGTTGGCAACCGCAATGGTATTAGCATTGGATACTTGCGACTGGGAAAGGTTATCGATTTGGTGAGTTGCCTTAGTCATGTCCGTCGTCAGCTTATCGAGCTGACTTTGAAGATCGATCTGTCGCCCCACCAATAAACCCAGTAAAGCTAAGTTATCAACAATGCGTTTTACATCATCTTCAAGCTTTACCATTAATGGCTGATCAAAAGAGTATTGCTCTAATGACTGTAAGCTACGGTTCAAAGCTTCAATATGAATCGTTAATGCTCGTCCTTGGCGCATTCGTTCAGATTCTACTTTCGATTTCGCGAGTACTTGAGCATTAAAAATAATACGAGAACTTAAATCAGAGAGTTGGCGAGCCTCTGCCAAAGAGGGAACAGCAGAGTTGATTACGGTTCTTTCTGTTTTAGCCACTAATGAAAAGCCAGCTACACCTATCATTACAGCGATGATCATAAGGCCAGCCATTGCGGAAAAGGCTAATAGCAATTTTGCTCCGATACCTTTTCGGGTAAACGTCATAAATAGTCTCTACATCAAAATGGTTGCAACCCATATATAATATCGTATATCTGTCGTTGCTCAGTCATGCTTTCTATTTCACCTCAGGAAATAAAGCGGTACTATTTTGCCAGCGATACCGCTTTAAACCTAAAATAATGTTGGTAAAAATGCGCATTTTTTGTCTTTTTATATTTCTATTATCGATCCAATCAGCTTTTGCTAGAGAAGTGATTTCATATCAACCGCCTTTTCAAGCAAATAAAAAAGCCACTAAAATTCAATATGATTTTTTAACATCCGTCACTAAGCCATGGAAGATTTGCGCAGTTTACCCGCATTTAAAAGATCTTTATTGGTTGTCGATCAATTATGGGATGGTTAAACAGGCAAAAAAATTAGGAATAACCTTAAAAGTGATGGAAGCAGGCGGCTACCCTAATTTAGATAAACAGACTTGGCAGTTACAAAATTGCCGTGAATGGGGTGCTGACGCGATTATTTTAGGCACGGTAGATAGCCAAGCGTACAACGGTAAATTATCCCAGCTAATTGGTGATATTCCGGTGTTCTTGATGACAAATAATATCGACTTTTCCGATCCTGACATTCGTGAACATGTTAAAGCAAAAGTGGGTGTCAATTGGTACGATATGGGTAAAGCTGCGGGAGAGTATTTAGCCAAACGTCATCCTAAAGGATCAGGTGTAGTGAAAGTAGCATGGCTACCAGGTCCTCAACTACGTGGTGGTACAAAACCTGTTTCTCGCGGTTTTAGAGATGCGATTAAAAACAGTGATGTAGAAATCGTAACTACCCTTTGGGGCGATAATAGTAAAGAGCTTCAACGCAACCTTATTCAACATCTGTTTACAACCAAAGAAGACTTTAATTACATCGTCGGTGGTGCGGTAGCTGCGGAAGTCGCGATCAGTGAGCTACGAACACACCATATTCATGATGTAAAAATCATTTCGACTTACTTAAGTCATGGTGTTTACCGTGGTCTGCGTCGTAATCGTATTTTGTTCGCGCCGACAGATAAAATGGCAGAGCAAGCAATGCTATCGGTCGACCAAGCTGTGCGTTATCTCGAACATAAGCCAGTGGTACTTGATGTTGCGCCATCCATTGTCGATTTAACACCAAACTACTTACCACCAAAAGTGATTGCGGAATCGCTATCTCCAGCAGAGTTTCGTCCATCATTTTATGTGAAAGATCATGAAGTAAAACATTAAGGCTCTCCCCTACGTGATCTTTTGATCACGTAGGAAAATACCTGTCTCAAATAATATCTGTGTCACCACAAAGATTTAATCTATTGTGTTTTACTCGTAACTAAGGTTCTGCTATTCATACGTGGCAACAGTTGAATATAGAACCTCTTCGCAAGGAAGTATGATGGATAGAACAACCCGTACAATGGCACGCTCAAAGCATATCGCTCTTGTTGCTCACGATAACTGTAAAAAAGATCTTCTTCGCTGGGTAGCTGAGCACAAAGATAAGCTCGCATCTCATGAGCTTTATGCGACAGGCACAACTGGTCATCTTCTATCGAAAGAAACGGGCTTACCAATTACCTGTTTGATCAGCGGCCCAATGGGTGGTGACCAACAATTAGGTGCACTGATCTCTGAAGGAAAAATCGATATGATGATTTTCTTCTGGGACCCACTCAATGCCGTTCCACACGATCCTGATGTAAAAGCACTACTACGTATTTCCGCCGTTTGGAATGTTCCTGTAGCAACCAATCGTGCGAGCGCTAACTTTATGATCACCTCTCCACTGCTTGATCAAGAAGTAGCGATTGAAGTGCCTGACTACGATTCCTACCTCGCAGAACGCATTAACTGATCCCTTTCCTCTCTAAAGAAGCCTTTTATCGATTTCCTCATTGAAATAATCGTATAAAAGGCTTTATTTGCTTTTTCTATGTGAGAATCCTCTCATTAAGCTAAATTTCATTGTGTTTTAACACTTTTTCAACAACTTCATCATGAAAACCTGTGTAATGCGTTATATTGTTATTTAGATTAGCAGCATAGTAGAGGAAGTTGCCTATGAAAGCGTGGATGTTAAAACAGCCAAATGGAATGAGTGCACTATCCCTCGAAGAAACCGACAAACCAACACCCGCATCTAATGAAATCTGCATTAAAGTTGCCGCTGTCGGTGTTAACCCAATGGATTACAAATTAACGGAGTGGGGGTACGCAACATGGAGCTACCCTCAAGTCATTGGACTAGATGTGGCAGGTACCGTTGAAAGCATGGGGAAAGATGTAAAACAGTTTTCAACCAGTGACAGAGTGATCTTTTTTGCCGATCCAAGAACAGCAGGAGGCTTTGCCGAATACGCTTGTGTGAAGGCCTCTGCTGCCAGTCGTATACCGATGACATTATCATTTACTGATGCCGCGGCTCTACCTTGTGCAGGCTATAGTGCATGGATAGCAGTACACGACAAACTTCAAATTCAAAAAGGTCAACGCGTTGCCATCACTGGTGCTGGCGGTGGTGTGGGTGGATTCGCAGCACAATTGGCAAAAAAAGCAGGTGCGACCGTTTATGCAATCGCAGAGCGTCAACACCATCAACGCTTACTAAGCTATGGTATTGATGCGGTTATCGCTCCTGAACAAAACGTTGCACTAGAAATTATTAACCTGACTGAAGATCAAATGCTACACAGTGTGATTGATTGTGTTTCAGCCCGTTCTGGCAGCATGATGAGTGCCTTGATCCGTTATAACGGACATATCGTGATGGTGGCCGATCAATTTGACCAAGTGCCACTACTTGCTACGACCAAAGCACTGAGTATTCATGAAGTAGCGTTACACGGCACTTATGCCCATGGCGCACCAGAACATATTGCACATCTTGCCAATATTGGTAACAAACTCAGCGAACTTGTTGCAGATAATGAACTTAAAAGCATGGTGGAAAAGATCCTACCATTTGAAAAACTGCCTGAAGCACTGAACTGCATTAAAGAGAAAAAACATAGCGGAAAAGTGATCGTGTATGTTAACGGCTAAGACAAAACGATTATTTGTTAAAAGTACGTTATATACCCAAGTGACTTCAATATGCCTGATTCAGAGCGAAGTCACTGAGTTGAATTCAAGGAAGACAACGAAACGGAATAGCGAGCTCTTTCCGAGTTGTCTGACGCAAGAAGTCGGCTCAGTGACACGCTCCCAAAGGGCGAGCGTCCTTAGCTCTCAGACTTTGTTAACGATTCTCAATGTAGAACCACTATATCTTCGAATCGTTGCCGCGCCTGAGAACTAAGGTCGTCTCGCTGAACACTGCATCTTGAAGTTACTTGGGTATACAGGACTCTTGAAGAGTCCTTTTTATTTGCCTCCCTCTCCTACTTCTAAATCATCTCTATTCATCACCTATACCTTTTAAGCTTCGTAGAGCAAATATCCATACGCTAAAAACCATGAGCGAGTTAACAATTCAGATACATCAAATGATAATAAAATGCTCGAACGCTCATTTTTAATGTCTTTTTGTTTTCGAAATGTGAATATTGTGGAAAATACTTACCGTGCTCAACCAATAACGAAACATTCGGTATAACAAGGATAATAAAGATGAAAACAACGAAACATCCCTCACTCCTCGGCGAATGCATTGCTGAGTTTATAGGAACCGGACTGTTAATATTCTTCGGCGTAGGCTGTGTCGCCGCTTTAGTATTGACGGGGGCTGACTTTGGTCAATGGGAAGTCAGTATTATCTGGGGTTTAGGTGTCACAATCGCAATCTATTGCACTGCTGGCGTTTCTGGGGCGCACATCAACCCCGCCGTGACTATTGCACTCGCTGCTTTTCATGGGTTCAATAAAAAGAAAGTTGTTCCATACATTATTAGCCAACTTTTAGGTGCATTTTGCTCGGCAGCCCTTGTATATGCACTATATAGCAACTTATTTACCCAATACGAAATCACTCATCAATTTGTTCGAAGCAGTAATGAAGCCCTCGCTACTGCTGGTATTTTTTCCACTTACCCACATGCAAGTCTTTCATTCTTTGGTGCTTTTGCTGTTGAGTTTGTTATCACAGCTGTGCTGATGTTTGCCATTCTTGCTCTAGGTGATGAGCATAATGGTGCTTCTCGTGGTGCGTTAAATCCATTACTTATCGGTATTTTAATCGCTGTGATCGGCAGTTCTTTAGGTCCATTAACAGGATTTGCTATGAACCCTGCTCGCGATTTTGGCCCTAAATTGTTTGCCTATTTTGCTGGCTGGGATAAAGCACTGTCAGGAGGCTTAGATATTCCTTACTTTATTGTACCAATTTTAGCGCCAATTGCAGGAGCCTGCTTTGGTGGTTGGCTATATCCAAAAGTCATTTCTCAACATCTGCCACAAGAAGGCCAAGGATGTACGATCCCCAATCAATGTGAAGAAAACAAAGACGTAGAAGTTCGCGTATAAAACAAAAACGACTGACTAACTATAATAATAATGCTCTGAAATAAAGGACAAAACATGAACGAACAAAAATACATCGTAGCGTTAGACCAAGGTACAACAAGTTCACGCGCCGTTATTCTTGATCACGATGCCAATATCGTTAGTGTGTCACAACGAGAATTCACCCAAATTTATCCTCAGGCAGGTTGGGTTGAACATGACCCTTTAGAAATTTACGCGACACAAAGTTCGACACTCGTTGAAGTACTGGGTAAATCCGGCATTCGCAGCGATCAAATTGCAGCAATTGGTATTACAAACCAACGTGAAACCACTATTGTGTGGAACAAAGAAACAGGCAAACCAGTATATAACGCTATAGTTTGGCAATGCCGTCGTACGGCAGAGATCTGTGAAGAACTCAAAGACCATGGTTTAGAAGAATACGTCCGAGATAACACCGGTCTTGTTCTCGACCCCTACTTCTCTGGCACCAAAGTAAAATGGATTTTAGATAACGTAGACGGCGCACGCGAAGATGCCGAAGCTGGTAAGCTATTATTCGGTACCGTTGATACATGGCTAGTATGGAAGATGACACAAGGTCGTGTTCACGTAACTGATTACACTAACGCCTCTCGTACCATGCTATTTAATATCAACACATTAGAGTGGGATCAAAAGTTACTCGATGAGCTTGGCATTCCAGCCTCTATGATGCCAGAAGTGAAACGTTCATCTGAAATTTACGGCCAAACAAATATTGGTGGTAAAGGCGGTACCCGTATCCCTATTGCAGGTATTGCGGGCGATCAACAAGCTGCACTGTACGGACAAATGTGTGTAGAACCAGGACAAGCAAAGAATACTTATGGTACTGGTTGCTTCTTGTTAATGAACACTGGACAAGAAAAAGTCTCGTCAAACCACGGTCTTTTAACAACACTAGCTTGTGGTCCTGCAGGCGAGCCATCTTACGCGCTTGAAGGCGCGGTCTTTATGGGTGGCGCATCCATTCAATGGTTACGTGATGAAATGAAGCTACTGGCGGATGCAAAAGATTCTGAGTACTTTGCAACAAAAGTAGACACTTCAAATGGTGTTTATGTGGTGCCAGCCTTTACTGGATTGGGAGCACCTTATTGGGATGCTTATGCTCGCGGCACAATTGTTGGGTTAACCCGTGGCGTGAACTCAAATCATATTATTCGTGCAACCCTTGAAAGCATCGCTTATCAAACCCGTGATGTTATTGATGCCATGAAAGCAGACTCAGGGATCCAGCTTGCCGCATTACGTGTTGATGGCGGTGCTGTTGCCAATAACTTCCTAATGCAATTCCAATCAGATGTGCTTGATACTGAAGTACACCGCCCAGAGGTTACCGAAGTGACTGCTCTTGGTGCTGCTTATCTTGCTGGATTAGCCGTCGGTTTTTGGGGAAGTCTTGATGAGCTAAAAGATAAAGCCGTACTCAATCGCACATTCTACCCTCACGCATGTGACGATAAACGAGATCGTCGCTATAAAGGTTGGAAACGCGCGGTTAAATGTGCGCAAGTTTGGGCTGAAATGCATGATAGCGAAGATTAATCGTTAAAAATGCGCGTAAACGATAAAAAGAGCGTTCTTTGTAACGCTCTTTTTTCATTTGAGTACAGATAAGAGAATTGAATCACTTCAATGACAAGGAGAATTGACGCACAATGGATCAACGATAAACGAGCATTTGGCAATGCCAAGTCATACAAGGAATAGGTTTTGAAACAAATACCAAGACACCAAGAGATTGTAGAGTTGGTGATGAAACAAGGTTACGTTAGTACAGAAGAGTTAGTGGAGCGTTTTAACGTCAGTCCACAGACTATACGACGTGATCTTAATGAATTAGCCGACGCCAATAAAATACGTCGCTATCATGGTGGTGCTACAACACCGCTAAGTTCTGAGAATACCTCTTATAACACCCGAAAATCGCTGCACTTCAGTGAAAAAGATTTGATTGCCGCAAATCTGGTTAAACATATCCCTGACGGCGCTTCACTATTTATTGATATTGGTACAACACCCGAAGCCGTTGCACGCGCCTTATGTTTACAACACAAGCAATTACGTGTCGTCACCAATAACTTAAATGTTGCCACTATCCTACTCCCTAACCCCGAGGTTAAAGTCATTCTCGCAGGTGGTGAAGTCCGCGATCATGATGGCGGTATTATTGGCGAAGCTACCCTCGACTTTATCCAGCAATTTCGTCTAGATTTCGGCATCTTAGGTATCAGCGGTATTGATAATGATGGCTCTTTACTCGACTTCGATTACCATGAGGTTCGCGTGAAACAGGCGATTATTGAGAATAGCCGACGCGTATTCCTAGCCGTTGATCATTCAAAGTTTGGTCGCAACGCCATGGTAAAATTAGGCAATATTTCACAGGTTGATGCTCTATTCACAGATATGTCTCCACCTGAACATATTTTATCTATCATTAATGAACATCAAATCCGAGTTGAAGTGACCACTTCAAGCGACATGGATGAATAATTGCACCCAAATTCACGACTAAAATCGGTGCATTCTTTTATATAAATCACATAAACGAGCAAAAACGAACAATAAACGAAAACTTAACATGATCATAATCGAAACTTACTCTATGATTGAATCATGCTCATTTATGTTCGTTTGCTCATTTAAGGTCGATTTATGGATATCTCTAAAAACAAAAACGCAACAACTCTATTTGATATTATCGTTATTGGTGGTGGTATTAATGGTGCGGGTATTGCCGCAGATGCTGCAGGTCGCGGTTTGAAAGTAGGGCTATATGAATCCAACGACTTTGGCTCTGCAACATCGTCCGCAAGTTCAAAGCTTATCCATGGTGGTCTGCGCTATCTTGAACACTATGAGTTCCGTCTAGTTTCAGAAGCCCTTGCAGAGCGTGAAGTATTATTAAAGAAAGCCCCACACATCGCTCAACCAATGCGTTTCCGTCTACCACATCGCCCTTTTCTTCGCCCAGCTTGGATGATTCGCTGTGGTCTCTTTCTTTACGATAATCTTGGTAAACGAACAACATTGCCTGCCAGCAAAAAAGTAAACCTTGCTCAATCAGGCTTGCTTAAGCCTGAAATGAAAATCGGTTTTGAATACTCCGATTGCTGGGTTGATGATGCACGTTTAGTCTTGCTCAATATTATTGCGACCCAAGAAAATGGCGGCGAAGTTGCTAACTATTGCAAAGTAGAACGTGCTGTAAGAGAAGGTGATATTTGGCGTGTCACTATGGTAGATCAGCGCACAGGCGAAACCTTTGAGCGTTGTACTAAAGCATTAGTTAATGCAGCTGGTCCTTGGGTTAAGCAATTCTTTGATAATGGTTTAGATACTCCATCACCACGAAATATTCGTTTGATCAAAGGCTCACACATTGTCGTTCCTCGTATTCACAATGAAGAACAAGCATATATTCTACAAAATAAAGATAACCGCATTGTTTTTGTGATCCCTTACCTTGATGACTTTTCAATTATTGGCACCACGGATCTTGAATACAAAGGTGATCCACGCACTGTTGCTATTAACGACACTGAAGTTGATTACTTAATTGATATTGTGAATCAACACTTTGTTAAACAACTGGATCGAGAGGATGTGGTATGGACATTCAGTGGTGTACGCCCATTGTGCGATGATGAATCGAATTCCCCACAAGCCATTACGCGTGATTACACATTGGAACTTGAACAAGAATTAGATCAAGCTCCACTGCTCTCTATTTTTGGCGGTAAATTGACCACATACAGAAAACTGTCAGAATCAGCAATGAAACACCTAGCCCCTTTCTTCCCACAAATGGGCGCTTCATGGACTGCAACACAAGCCTTACCTGGCGGTAATTTCAGCTGTTCACGAGAAGAATTGGACAATAGTCTGCAACAGCGCTACCCATGGTTAACCACCAAACAAGCATTACGCTATGTAAAACAATTTGGCAGCTACTGCCACAAAATGCTTGCAAATGTGGACTGCATTGAAGATATGGGAATACAGTTTGCTGATGGTGTTTACCAGAAAGAAATTGACTACATGATCCATCATGAATACGTGAAAACAGCGGAAGACTTCTTGTGGCGTCGAACCAAGTTAGGACTTTATTTAAATCAAGAGCAACAAGATCATATTCAATCGTATATTGAAGCTAACGCCCCATCAAACAACATTGTGAGCTTACATAAAGTTAGCTAAAACAGACATTAGATTAATGAAAATAAAAAGCCGACCATCAGGTCGGCTTTATTATTACTTAATACGTTTGATCTTATTATTCACAGGGTACTTATCATCAATGAGTTCATTAACAAATGATGAGGTATTGTGTGAATTAGCACATACCCAAACATGTTTACGGGCACGCGTTAAAGCAACATAGAACAAACGACGCTCTTCTGCATCAGTGTAGTTCTCAGTACGAGGTTGCATTACAGCAGCAAGGCCTGTTTCACGATCCGGTGATGGGAAAATACCTTTGTTCACATCAACAATGAACACATAATCGGCTTCACGACCTTTACTTGCATGACACGTCATGTATTCCAAATTAAGTTGCGGCCACTGTGCTTTCCAGTCATCTAACTTCGCTGGTCGCTGTTTGTTATTACGACCTAAAATCAACACGGTTGTTTCTTTATTTTCATAAAGTTTGGCTAAACGTGTTAGATCTTGCAGCATTAGATCGCTATCTAGCAAGGTTACCGCTTTCTTACTTTGCTTAGTAAAGCTGGTAAGATCCTTTTTGATTTGGCTTGGGTTTTGTTGAATAAACAAGTTTGCTACTTCGCCAATCATGCTATTAAAGCGATATGTCGTTGATAACTCAGTAATATGAGATGAACCAAAACGACCTTCAAAGTCTGTGGTTAAGTTAACATCGGCTCCCGCAAAACGGTAAATTGCCTGCCAATCATCACCCACAGCAAACAGCGTTGGGGTTGATTGACCTTCTGGTTGCTGCTCACATATCGCTTCAATTAATGCTAAACGCTGCGGTGAAATATCTTGGTATTCATCAACCATGATAAAGCGCCAAGGTGAAGTAAACTTACCTTCTTTCACATACTTGGTTGCTACATCAATCATGCTGTTGAAATCAATTTGCTTCTTCACTTTTAAGTGCTGAAGGTATGCTTGATAACACGGCCACAATAGCTCCAGCTCACTCTTCATACGAGGGCGCATTGCTGGGTTATTGTTATTTTGGATCTCTTCAATAAGCGCTTCTTTACCAAGGCTTGATTGACCAAGCAACTCAATGTGACGCCAAATCCAAGCTTGTAACTGCTCGTTCTCAGCCTGCTGCTCCATTGAGTTTTCTTTACTGAAGCCCGGAACACGCCATTGCGTTAAGTGACGCTGCCACTTCTTCGCCGATTCCGTTTTGTTCCACTGCTCAATCAGCATACGCGCGATCCAAGCAGAACGAACGCGAGGATCAAGGGTAACCGCAGCAACGTTAGGCTTCTCACCTTCAACTTCAGTGATGATCTGCGAACCTAAGCTGTGGAATGTTGCCACTTTAACGCGATCACTGACTTTTTCACGCATACGCTCAGACATCTCTTCTGCAGCTTTTCGACCGAAAGCCAGCATTAAAATATCTTCAGGTACTGCTTGCTGGCTCGCAATCAAGTAACCAGCACGCGCTACTAATACGCTTGTTTTACCTGTACCAGCACCTGCTAATACAAGGTTGTGATCTTGGTTAATTAACGCAGCTTCACGTTGTGAGTCATTTAATGGTGAGCTTTCAAAGCTATCAAACCATGAACCCCACTTTTCAGATTGTTGTTGAATCCACTTAGTATTGTGCTCTTCAACCCAATCTTGATGTTCTTCTAACCAAGGTGAGATTTTTTCAAAACTACGAGGACGGAATGACGCAGCAAGCTCTGGCGTTAAATCTGTTTCAGCCAGAGAGTGATGTAAGAACTGATGCAAAGATTCATGCTCAGAACTACGTAAATATCCCGGTTGCGATGAGAACTTGCCAATACGCTGGAGAATTTCAGGCAGTACTGAATCAAGTTTATCAACACGGTTTCTCGCCCAATCTTGATAAGTTCGGATAAGGAAAGCTGCAAACGGTTTACATTCACCCCATGGCAAGCCATGAATAGTCCAACAATATTGTTGATCGGAAGAGGTAAGCTCTAACGCTCCCCATAATACGCCGCGGTGAATTTCAATTGAGCCATCCCAATCATCGAATGAGATCACTTCAGAACCCACTTGGCTGTCTAATACCAAGGAGTTGTCATCTAAAGCAATACTGTAATAATCACCCTGCACTAACCACTGTGCTAGCAAACTGGCACTTAATTGCATTGTCTCACCAACTTTTCCATATTCTTATATGGGTGTAATACTGAATATAGCCGCGTAAAATGTGCCGCTAAAATAGAAAAAGTCCAATCCGCCTTGGGATCGGAGTCCCCAAAATCGCTTGGGGTTATATCCCTATAGAGTACCAATAACTCATGCTCAGCCATAGCACTCTAGGCTTTATTTGCTGATTAATTCTTCGAGAAAAGTAAATCTACAATGGCTTTTGATCCCATGCTTTCAACAAAGTTCAGCAACTGAACAAATCTTATCCATTTTTACTAAAACTAATCTTTTCAGCCTAAATGGATCAAGTAACAAACGTTAAATTCTGTTATCGTTAACGCTGTTTTTTAACAACAAAACGCAAATAATTGGGTTATTTAGATAACCTTATTTGGAACAAGTTTATTACTAGATTATTCTAGTTGTTTCGTTGTAAGTCTTTATCAGAAGATTGTTAATATCTATATGCAAACTAACAGGTTACATCTTAATTTTCGCCGTTATTGGGTCAACGACAGAATTAATTATTCTATCCGAGTACTCATTGCATTAGTTGGCGTCGTTCTACCATGCTGGTATTACAATTCAAACAATGAAGTCACACCGTTAGTACTTGGTGTTATTGCTGCCGCATTGGCTGAAACCGACGATAACTTAATGGGTCGTATTAAAGCCCTGACCCTGACTTTACTGTGTTTTCTCATCGCTTCTGTTTCCATTGAAGTACTGTTCCCTTATCCGATTTTATTTGCGTTAGGATTATTTGCTTCAACCTTTGGTTTTATCATGCTGGGCTCTATGGGGCCGCGCTATGCCAGTATCGCTTTTGCTTCATTGTTACTGGCGGTTTACACCATGCTCGGTGCCGATCATAGTGTGAACTTGTGGTATCAACCAATGCTCTTACTAGGCGGTGCATTCTGGTATGGCTGTTTATCATTAACATGGCATATTTTGTGGCCTAACCAACCAGTACAACGCAGCCTTGCAAACGTATTTAGTGAGTTTGCCGATTACCTTGATCATAAAAGTCAGCTTTTTGAACCTGTTGCTGATTTAGTGCCTCAACCATTACGCTTAAAAGCAGCAAGCCAAAACGCGCGGGTGGTAAATGCCTTAAACACTGCGAAAGCGACCCTATTGCATCGTGCTCGCCGTGGACAGCCTAATACCACAGGCGATCGCTTCTTGACCATCTACTTTATGGCGCAAGATATACACGAACGTGCTAGTTCTTCGCATTATCGCTATCAAGATCTGGCAGCCAATTTTAACCGCAGTGATGTGCTGTTTCGTTTCCAACGTTTATTACGTTCCCAAGCGGTTGCATGCCGTGATATTTCAACAGCATTAGCTATGGGAAAATCATATACCCACGATGAGAAGAGCCTAAAAGCATTAAACGAGCTACAAGACTCACTGCAATATTTGCACGATCAAAATAAGCCTGAGTGGAAGATGTTGCTGATCCAGCTCGATTTTCTATTCAACAATTTAGCGACCGTTGAACGTCAGCTAATGAATATCAATAACCCTGATGCCACGCATACAGAAGAAGAAAATGATATCCAATTATCTGATAACGAAGCCCATGGTGTTAAAGAGTTAGCAAAACGTATCAGTGCGCAATTTAATACTGATTCGATGCTGTTTCGTCACGCTATTCGTATGGCGATTGCATTAACTATCGGTTATGGCTGTATTCAAGTATTAGATTTACAACGTGGTTACTGGATTTTGCTCACCACACTATTTGTGTGTCAGCCCAACTACAGTGCTACTCGCCAAAAACTTCGCCAGCGTGTGATAGGTACTATTGCTGGTATTTTAGCGGGTATTCCCCTGCTCTATCTATTTCCGGGGCAAGAAGGTCAGTTAGTGCTAATGGTGGTGGCTGGCGTGCTGTTCTTCTCGTTTAGAATGGTCAAATACGGTTGGGCAACGGCGTTTATTACTTTGCTGGTATTGTTCTGTTTTAACCAATTAGGTGAAGGTTATGCGGTTATTCTGCCTCGTTTAGGCGATACCTTGATTGGCTGTTTACTGGCAGTGTTAGCAGTAACCTTTATTCTGCCTGACTGGGAATCTAAGCGTTTACACAAAGCAATGTCTGGGGCGATTAATGCCAATAAAGATTACTTGGCGCAAATCATTGGTCAGTACCGTATCGGCAAACGCGATAGCTTGAGTTACCGTATTTCACGTCGTGATGCCCATAATACCGATGCACATTTAAATACTGCGATCAGTAATATGTTAGCAGAGCCTGAACGGTACCAAATTGACGCGAATGAGAGCTTCCGTTTCTTAACCTTAAACCATGCCATGCTGAGTTATATTTCGGCACTAGGTGCTCACCGAACACAACTTGATGATGATAAGACGCACCAGCTAGTGTCAGAAGCACACCGCATTATTCACACTCACTTAGAATGTTTAGCGGCGCAACTGGCAGGTAACGCATGTCAACAAGCACCTGCGCTAGATGTCGATTTAGATCAGCGTTTAGGACAGTGGCGTGATGAAGACTGCACCTCAGTACGTATGGTGTTGCAGCAACTTCACTTGATCCACCGTATGCTACCTGAAATGCACAAACTGGCAGATCAGCTTGCGCCTCAAGTGAAGAAGCAAGAAGTAACTGCGTAAAGCAAGTTAGCGAGATAAACAAAAGGACTGGATGGTGACATTCAGTCCTTTTATATTTAAACACCTATACAGGAACGCATACTACGTATAGCTTCGCTGAGCTTTTCTCTATCACTTATAGAAAAAACTTCATCAACAGCACGTTCAGGTTTAGACATAACAGTGGTTATAGAGTGAGTTGCAACTGTTTTAAGAGCACGAATATCAGCATCATTTATTGCTAAAGAACCACCAAAATATTTAATACCCCTTGGCTCCATTAGCCAACTTCTTGTTTGTAAATGTACATAAATAGCTTTGGTTAAACTTCCTTCATGAGCTATCTGAAGGCGGCGATCTGGGCGTAATGATGTTTTAAGAGAAAAGTAACCAACAATATCATCAAGCTCACATTTACCAACAATGTTTTGATAGATCTTATCAAGGTGTTCAAGTGATTCTTTTGTTAACTCAGTAATTTTTTTTCGTTCAAAATACTGTTCTAAACGAGTCGTATCAATAATTACGTAATCAGGATTAGATGTAATCATTTGAATATCTAAACCACTTTCAAGTTTACTACGTAAATCTTGGACAAAATCATAAACTTCAGCCACATATAGAGATGAAGAGTCAAACCTACTTATATTAGGTAAATTTAATAATAATAAATTATGGTTATGCTCAACCCAGTGATTATAAGCATCAACTGATACCATCCACTCAAACCAGGTACCTCTAACATTAGAGAAAGCCCCACTGGTTATAGAACGATCCTCATTAAGTATATTATTTTGTAAACACTCTAATGATTCTTTGTAATCCCAGTTATCTAGAGGAACAGAATTAATTAAATGAACAAAGCTTTCAGCAACTTTAATAGAAGGTTTATTATTTATATAAGTTAAGATTTCAGACACAATGCAAACTCAATGTAAAACAAGAAGCTACATTGTATCCGATATACAAAACTGTTATTTGATCTTGTCTATAAATTCATAAATTGTTTTCGCTACACCTAAAGCAGCTAAATACGGAACACCATTACCAATTGTCTTAAATTTATCACTTAACGTCATTGTGGCTGGCAACTCAAATTCAGCTGGTAATGACTGGATAGCTAATGCCTCTGCTGCGCTAAGACGACGAGCCTTATACGGATGTAAATGCACTTCGTTATTACCATAAGCGGCAGTTGGAGAATATCGCCAACGATGTAAACGTTTAAATGATTTTTTTCCAGTATCACCTTCATCAACAGTCTTAAATTTCTCAGACTTCGGAGTAAAAAAAGCATCTGCATTAGGGTGATTAAGTACATCATTTTTTTTAAACCAATACTCTATCGTTAATGCTTCAAGAATATTTGATGGCTTAGATGTTAACGAACCTTCGTTAAATGGCTCCGTTGTTGTGCACGATGGTTGTTTTAAAGCTTCTGTACGATCATATTGCATTTGAGACTCCCATGAGAATAAAGCCTCAGGAAGAAGCATATTTTTACAAGAAGTATCATCAAGGATAGAACTCATATACTCTTTTTTTATCCCAAACATAAGTATACGATCTCGATCTTGCGGAGCTCCATACTGAATACAATTTATAAGATGATCTGTAAGAATATATCCTGCGTCACGTAATTCTGATTTCAATTGTTCATAAAATTCACGATGTCGCTTTGTTCGCCACAGACCTTTTACATTTTCAAATAAAAAGAAGTCAGGTCTATGCTGGATAATCGTATCAATATACGTTTTAGATAATCGTCCGTTCTCTCCTTCTTGTCCTTTATTCTTCCCTCCAACAGAAAAGTCAGGGCAAGGTGGACCTCCTATGAAACCGACCATTTCACCATCAGTTCGAAGCTGTGCTAAATGTTCTTTTAAAGAGTCAACATATTTACCATCGTTAATAAACTCTTCAATGCTGCAATGATAATGTCCAAACATAGGCTCGGGAAGAGACATTACTTTTCTTGAATGTTTATAAGCATTTAAGAAAGGTGCATGATATTCATTTACTGCTGCAGTTTTAAATCCTGCTTTTTCAAATCCAAGATCGAGAAAACCTGATCCAGTAAAGAAAGAGAATATACTAGCCATGGAAACCTTTGATACAAAAAATAGTGGTGCGATTTTACACTGTATGTACATACAATACTAACATAGTCCCTAATTTTTTTAACCTTAGTGACTTTATACAAAAAAGGGACCTGATTTCTCAGATCCCCTTTCGGTTCTTGGCATTGCGTTTAACGCAAGCTATCTATTTTTCAACGAGTGATTTACTCAGTTGCTTGCTCAGCTACAGCTTCTGCTGGTGCATCTTTAGCGTGAGCTTGTAGATATTTAAGTAGTACACGCTCTTCGTTCTTATCAAGTGTGTAGTACTGTTGCATTGCTTTTAGACCATCAACCCATGCGTTTGCAGTTAGGTGTTTTGGATCTGGCGTTGCGTGACACTGATTACAGCTTGAATCTAGGATTTCTTTACCGTAACCCCAGATAGGTTTGATGCTTGCAAGCATGTCGCGTTGTGTCATCCACGCTGCAACTTGTACTTGCTGCCATACTTTGCCATCAGTCGCTGTTTGTGTGTTTAACACTTTCTGTGTTTTTTGTAGTTCAGGATCGATAGACGCAGTTTGGATTTGCTTCGCCATGTCTTGAACTAGCATGCCAGCTGTTGAACCTTTGATTTCCCAACCAGTGATTTCAACTTTTAGCATGTCGCCACTTTGACCAACCACTTTCACTTCAGATGCTGGGTATAGTTGACCTTGTGCATCGTCAGAAGCTGCATCTTTCACAAATAGTTGCTTAGATGTTAATGAGTAAAGCGTTGTTGCTTCAGGTGCTTTCGCTGCATTAATGCTTAGCTGCTTAAATGTTGCTTGGAAGTCGTTATTAATGTGAGGTAGCTGATGAGCAATACCTTTGTGACACTCGATACAGTTCATGTCTTTCGCTGCAGCACCTGTCATTGCAGCCGCTGCTGCTGGTGATTGCTTAGCGTGATCCATTGCTGAGTAAGAGTGACAGCTCTTACAAGGCGCTGAATTTGTATCTTTCATCATTTTCCAAACATTTTGCGCCATACGTAGACGGTTCTCTTCGAACTTCTTAGGCGTATCAATATCTTTACCAATGAATTCGCTATAGATATCGCCGATACCACCCATTTTCGCTTTCATGAATGCGATTGGGTTGTTTTCTGGGATATGACAATCACGACACTGAGCGCGTACACCATAAGCGTTCTTAAAGTGGATGCTTGTTTTATATTCGTTGTAGTTTTCCTTCATTGAGTGACACGACGTACAAAACTCGTTTGTTGATGTGAACTCAATTGATTGGTGGAATGTAAATACGCCTGCAAGTGTGATTAATATACACACAACAGCAATCGCTAATACAGAGTAGCGACTACTTGGCTTAATAAGAAAGTGCCAGAGCTTCTTCATTGGTGGTCCAAAATGAATTAAACGTCAAACTAACGTTAAAAGAAAATGTTATAGATAAAAATAGCAGTCGGATATGAATACGGCAACGCAATCTATTAATAAAAATAAATTTATCATTAATATAATTATTTACCTGCAATTAACGCATAATTATCATAGAAAAAAGCTTAGACCTCTAAATACTTATTTAGTGTCAATAGACTTTTACCATCTGTTACATAATGAAAAAACATAGAAACAACAACACATTTTAACCTTAAATATCATAATGTTACCGTTATTACGTTAGATATAAACTTTCTTATTTGATATAAATCAACATGTTATTGATAATGATTTTCAATTAAAGTTTGCTTAATACGCTAAATATTCTACGATTTATATCGACCATTAAACATATTGATATATAGCGATTAATAATGAAAACTAATTTTCCAATTCACCCTATAATATATTTCTTATTTCCGTGTAGCCTATCAAGAATTAATAAAAAAATAGGCATCAAAACCGAATAAATATTAAGCACTAATTGTGCTCTCGTTTATTTATTCCTCGGACTGTCTCGGAATTAAATTATGACCCTATCACGTCGAAACTTTTTAAAAGGTTCGGTAGCAACAGCGATTGCTGCTAACGGACTTACCCTTTTCCCAGCAGGTAAAGTATTTGCAGACGACACGCAAGTTATTCCATCTGCCTCCCACTATGGTCCGTTCAAAGCTGTTGTTAAAAACGGTAAATTAATTGGTGTTCAACCACTAAATGATGTTGACCCATTCCCAACAGAAATGTTGACTAAAGGTGTGTTAAGCCGTACTTACTCTGACACACGTATTAAGTACCCTATGGTGCGTAAGTCATTACTGGAAGATCCACTCGGTAATCACAACCCTCACCTACGTGGTAAAGAACCGTTTGTTCGTGTTGATTGGGACACGGCAATTGCACTAACTGCTTTCTGTATTGCACGTACAATCGAAAATCACGGTAATGAAGCAGTATTCAGTTCTTCTTACGGTGGTTGGTCTCACAGTGGTCTTAACCGTCCACAAACCCTACAGGGCCGTTTCTTCAACCTGATCGGTGGTCAAAGTATCTGTGCGGGTGACTACTCTGCAGGTGCATCTGAAGTTATTCTTCCTCACGTTATTGGTGATATGGAAGTGTACTCACCACAAACAGCGTGGAAGATTGTTGAAGAGAACACAGAAGCAGTTCTATTCATTGGTTGTGATCCTTGGAAAACAAACCGTATTGAATTCCGTGTTGCAGATCACTCAATGCAGAAACACTGGGAAGCGTTTAAAGAGAAAGGCATTAAGTTTATCTCTATTAATCCTCAGAAGACGCAAACTGACAAAGCCCTTGGCAGTGAGATGATCAATATCCGTCCTAACACGGATACTGCACTATTTACTGCAATGTCTTACCACCTATGTAAAACAGGTAAGAACGATCAGGCTTACTTAGATAAGTACACTGTAGGTTTTGATAAGTACCTTGATTACCTAATGGGTAAAGAAGACGGTATTGAGAAAACACCTGAGTGGGCAGAAAAGATCACTGGTCTTCCTGCAGCTAAAATCGTTGAGATTGCAGAGCTTTGTGTAACTAAACGTACTCAAATCGCAGCAGGTTGGGCACTACAACGTGCTGACCACGGCGAAATGATCCACTGGTCTATCATCAACTTTGCCGCTATTGCAGGTAAGATTGGTAAGCCGGGTGAAGGTGCAGGCTTTAGCTGGCACTATGGTAACGGTGGTATGCCAACGTCTGGTAAGCGTATGCCTATCGGTCTATCTCAAGGTCGTAACCCAATAACTAAAACATGTCCGGTTGTAATGATTTCAGACATGTTGAAAAATCCGGGTAAAGAATACACCCGTGATGGCGCGAACCTTAAGTTACCAAAAGCGAAATTAATCTATAACGCAGGTAACAACCTTCTTTCTCACCAGCAAGATACTAATGAGTTAATCCAAGCGCTTAACGAGAATATTGACACAATTATTTGTCAAGACCCTTGGTGGTGTGCAACAGCGAAGTACTCAGATATCGTGCTACCAACAACTACAACACTAGAGCGTGACGATATCACTTCTGGTGGTACTTACAGCAACAACAAAATTTATGCGATGCGTAAAGTGGTTGAGCCTGTAGGTGAAAGCCTAGACGACTACGAAATCTTCTCTCGTCTTGCATTCATGTTTAACGTACATCAAGAGTTTACTGACGGTAAAACCATGTACCAACACATCAAAGCCTCTTACGAAGCTTCTGATGCAACAGATGATTTCAAAACATTCTGGCAAAACGGTATTACTCACCTATCAACACCTGCTGATGCTAACAGCTTTGTTCGTCATGGTGATTTCTACGCCGATCCTGAGAAAAACCCACTTCATACACCAAGTGGTAAGATCGAGCTTTACAGTGAAACACTTGCGAAGTTTAAAGCGTTTGAGTGTCCACCAATGCCACAATGGATGCCTCCATTTGAATGGTTAGGTAATGCGAAGAAAGATCAGGTTCACGTACTAAGCCCACACCCATGGATGCGTCTGCACTCACAAATGGCTAACGCTGATGTGAATAGCTACGAGTCTGTTGATGGTCGTCAGATTGTGCTTATCAACAAAGATGATGCGGCAGCACGTGGCGTGAAAGATGGCGATGTGGTTGAAGTGTACAACGACCGTGGTGCGCTACTTGCAGGTGCACGCATTACTGATGAAGCAATGCCGGGTGTTATTTACATTCACGAAGGTGCATGGCTACAGCTTGATGAGAAAGGCCGTTGTAACTCTGGTTCTATCAACATGCTAACCAGCAGTAAAACAAGTAGTGGTTTAGCACAGGCAACCAGTGCGAATACCTGTTTGGCTTACTTCAAGAAATGTACTGATGTATTAACACCAAACAAAGCTTACGAGCCACCACAAATTGTTAAGTCTAAATTCCAAGTGGATATTTGGTCACTACAGTTAGGTAAGCGCTTAAAAGCGGTTGCAGCAGAGCAAGGTCCACAGCAATCTCCTGGTGAGAAACTGTTCTACGGTAGCTGTACTCTATGTCACGCAGCACCACACCCAAGTGATTTCACTTACAAGCAGTGGAAAGGTATTACAACAAGTATGTTCCCACGCGCAGGTCTAAACGATAAAGACCGTAAGCTTGTACTTGATTTCTTAAAAGAGAATGCAAAAAAAGAGTGATTTAACCCACTCTCTTTAAACGCTGAAATATTATCGGTAACAAGATAATAAAAACAAAACGCAGCCAACTTGGCTGCGTTTTTCTTTATCTCTAACACACTACTGATACGTTAAGATTCGTGAGCGTTAATGTTCTTTTTACGCTTTAGCTTTTGCACCATCAAATACACACTTGGTACGACAAACAATGGATCGACTATTCCTAATGCCATACCTGCGATAATAATGATCCCCAATGAGCCCATTGCATTCGCCCCAGGTCCTGCTTCCCACAATAATGGCAAAGAGCCTAATATCATGGTCAGTGAAGTCATTAGTATTGGACGCAAACGGGTTTTCGTCGCTTTGAGTATCGCTTCTCGCGGTGCTAACCCTTCTCCTTGCAGTTCATTAGCAAACTCAGTAATTAATATACCGTGCTTACAAATCAAACCAATGAGTGTGACCAAGCCTATTTGCGAATACACGTTTAAAGTGAAATCACTAAAATACAATGCCCAAACCGCTACAGATAAGGTAATCGGCAATGACAACATCACCACTAATGCATCAACCACACTTTCAAATTGCGCACTCAGTACCATGTAAATAAAAACAAGTGCAGCCACAAAGACAAACAGCATTTGTTGGTTTGCATCCAAATACTGTTTCGCCTCATCGACATAAGCATAACTTGCATTCGCTGGTAAAATATCAGGCAGCATTTGGTTTAACGCTGCAATCCCTTCTCCCATACTTACACCACCTTCTAAGCGAATAGATAACGATGCAGACGTAGCTCTGTCGTATTGCTCAAGTGAACGTGGCCCAACTTCATTTTCAATATTTATCAGCGCCGACATCGGCACTAACTGCCCTTGTTTATTGGCAATCATCAATTGTTTTAATGAGTCTGGGGTTAACGTAAATGCTGATTCTAGCTGTACATGCAACGGATAATTTGCCCCTTGATAACTCATATCATTACTGAAACTTTTACCACTCATCGCTAGTTTCAAGATTTGCTGAATGTTACGTAGTGGCACATCATATTGCGAAGCTAGTACCCGATTAATGGTGATCTTAAATTGGTTCTGATCGAATTTAAGGTTACTTCGCGCATTAGAAAATAGCGGTGATTGCTGAATTTTATAGGTAACTTCAGTGAGCTCTTTTGCCAGCACTTGCTCATCAACACTACTGCTAACATTAATGTCGATACCACCACTGTTACCTCGACGACCACCGCCGGTTTCAATAGCTGGGATCACATCGGTATAAACACGATTACCACCCTCTTTAAGCCTAGCGTTGATCATTTCACTGATTTTCTGTGCTGATAAATTACGTTCTTGCCACGGTTTTAACGTCACAAAACCACGGATAAAATCGCTACTAGTAAGGATAGCGACATGAGCAATATCAGGAATATGCTTTAACTGCGTATTCATGTTATCGATCATCTTTTGCTGACTGGCTTCATCACTACTTCCCACCAATGGCTGAAATAAAAAGATTTGCCCTGAATCCTCAGCGGGTAGCATTTGTGACGGTGTCTGAGTGAAAGGCCAATAACTACTCGCAAAAATAACGACCATAACCAACAATGTTGTTTTACGCCAATCAATGGTGGCAGAAAGCACATTATGATAAGCATGAGAAAGACGATCTAACTGTTTATTCACCCAATTTTCAAAACGTCCAGCAGGTTTATGATTCATCATTGTGCTGCACATCATGGGCGATAATGTCAGTGCAACAACACCAGAAATAATCACAGTACCCGCTAAGGTAAAAGCAAACTGCTGGAATAATTGCCCTGTAATACCGTCAACTAAACCCACCGGAATATATACCGCAGCCAGAGTTAAGGTGGTGGCAATAATGGCAAAACCAATTTGACGACAAGCCACTGCGGTAGCTTTAAATACCGAATCATGATGACTTAACTGACGGTGAACGTTTTCTACCACAACGATAGCATCATCGACCACCAGCCCCACGGCTAATAACATTGCGAGCAAGGTCAGGGAATTAATGCTAAAACCTGCCAACTTAAGAATGATAAATGAGCACGATAAACAAACAGGAATGGTAACAATTGGAATTAACGCAATTCGCAAATTACCAAGGAACAGCCAGATAACACCAGCAACCAGTATGACCGCTAGACCTATCGCAACATACACATCTTCTAATGCGGTAATAATAAAGGTCGATTTATCCAGTAATACCTTCGCTTGCATGCCGCTCGGTAGTGTCATTGACTCTAATAAATCATGTACTTGCTCAGATAATACAAGTGGATTTGCCGTGGCGGTGTATTGTGGGTTTAACACGAACAACATGGCATTTTTCTTCGAGAAATCCACCAGCGGCTTTACTTCACGTTGGCTACTTGGCGTGCCGATTTTTATATCAGCCACTTGCTCTAATCGGATAGGTTGCTGCTGATAAGTAGCAATAATGGTGTTTTTAATATCATCGAGGCTTGCGATCGCCCCTGTCGCAATCAGCTGATACTGGCTTTCTGTTCCTGAAGTTTTACCACTGATAGTTGTAATGCTATCAACATCGGTAATTTTATTAATCACGCTAGTTAGCGTTAAGCCATAAAAATAGACTTTGTCAGGATTTAAGGTGATCAGTACTGATTGCCCCGCACTCGGTGCCACACTTACGGAGCCTGCGGCAGGTAACTGCTCTAATTGTGGTAATAAGGTATCAGTACCATATTGATGAAATTCATATTCCGCTTGATGAGGGCCGGGGGTTAAGCCAATCAACATTGCAGGCATACCCTGATCGTCAGATTTGGTCACTTTCGGCAAAATATCATCAGGCAATTTATTTTCAATGTTACCAATGTCGTTATGAATTTCACTGACTAGCGTATCGATTTCACTGTCATTAATACTCGATGCCACATCAATAATGATATTGCCTCGCCCTTGTCGCGCTGTCGCAGACATATGGCTGATCCCTTCTGTTCCTGCAATGGCATTTTGAATAGGAATTAGCACTTCCGTCATCATGTTTTGTGCCGCTAGCGCGCTATCATGAACAGTGACTTGAATTTTAGATTGGCTGATTTGTGGGGTATAACGCCAAGGTAATTTTTGACAAAAAATCAAACCAATAAAGACAGGGATCAACCACAGCACAGTACATAGCACCGGACGACGCAAACACAGCTCAGTTAACTTCATTATTTACCTGCCGTATTTGACTGTAATGATTGCGTTGGTTGATCTTGTTTATGAGCAGAGAACACTTCAACTTTTTGATCGGTACGTAGGTAGTTTTGACCATTAACCACTAGTTGATCGCCAACCGCCAATCCCGACACGATCTGCACATAACCATCATAGTATTGCCCAACTTTCACATCACGTAGGCGTGCTTTGTTATTCACGACAATAAACACCTGTGCACCTTGGATATTAGTCATTAACGCAGCAGTAGGAATCGTAACTTGTTGTAATAAGTCTCGTGTTTGTTGAACCACTTTAACGTTTTGTCCTGGTGAGAACTGTTTAACATCAGATAACTGCGCTTTTAAACTCACCAACCCCAATGCAATATTAGGTGAAACATAGCTCACCGTACCTTGAGCGTGCTCTGTCGGTGTTAACTCTGAATAAACCGTCACTTGCTGCCCCAGCTTATAATCTGATTTTTGTACTGCTGGCAGTTGATATTCAATGGTTAACTGATCTGGTGTGTATAAGGTGGCAAGGGTGTTTCCGACTGTAATAACATCACCAACATGATAATCCGTTTGGCTAATCACCCCATCGAAAGGCGCTTTAATAGCAAGCTCAGCAAGCTGCGATTTATCTTGCTCTAATTGCGCTAATGCCTGTTTGTAATCACTCTCGCTATCATCATACGTACTACGAGCGACAACACCTTTATTCACCAACTCTTTTTGGCGTAACCATGTTTGTTTAGAGGCATTGAGTAAGGCTTGATCACGAGCAACTTTGGCTTTTGCGGCACTAGGATCAAATTGCACTAGCACCTGCCCCTTTTTAACCGTTTGCCCAGCTTTAAAATGAATAGCTGTAATTTGGCTGGTTTGCAGACTCTTTAACACAACGGAATTATGACTTTTCACCACACCATAACCCGTGATTTGTTCGGTGAGTGTACGTGCTGTCACAGGCTGCGTTTCTACCTGCGCAATTTTAGATGCGTGCTTCTTAGGGTGAGACGCTAATTGGCTATCCTTGTCACAGCCAACAAGCACTAAAGCCATAGCAGCGAAAACCATCGCCGGAATGCATTTTTGTTTCATCATGATCAACTTATCTGAAAATTAAACAATATAAGCAAGTCGCTGATATTAATTTCCAGCACCTCCCAACATACCTTTAAGGAATTATATATTAACAAGGCTGTTAAGTAGTTTAAGTCAGAGTTATGTCGCTTTACGTTTTTTTACATTTATCAATTCGAATACGCATAGAGTCATTAATAATAAATATCGTTACATCGCTTACATTCATCAATTTTATGTGTATCGAATTTATAAATATTGAATATTAAAAGTTATGAGCTAGTTATCAATAAGCTAATAACCAATATTTACTCCTACCGAGAGTCATTTATTTTATTGAAACCAATAAACTAGTAAGGGAATGACATGTTCAGTAAACGTGACAAATACGCACTTATCTTGTCGACGTTAATACTCGTAGGGTGTAACGGTTCCAGCTCTGACTCAACAACCACGACACCAACCGAACCTCCAATTGAAGATTCTGTTGGAAAAGATAAAACATTCACTTCAGTAGATAGTTTTGACAAATACATAG
Organism: Photobacterium leiognathi; assembly: GCF_030685535.1. Lineage (NCBI taxonomy): Bacteria > Pseudomonadati > Pseudomonadota > Gammaproteobacteria > Vibrionales > Vibrionaceae > Photobacterium > Photobacterium leiognathi. Next base: position 2,107,050 of record NZ_CP131601.1, read on the forward strand.
CTGAGAATGGAGAGATTAAAGCAGATCAAACCATAACGCTAGAGCTTGCTGACGGTGAGGCATACGTTTTAAACAAGGATTTAACGGTTAAAGGCAACTTAATCATCAAATAAGGATATTGATAATGACTAAACTTTTTTCTCTTTCTGCAATTGCACTACTAACAAGCCTATCGACTGCCGCCACTGCAGCTTCACTTGATGTTCATGGTGACATTAAAATCAATGGTAAGACAGTTATCGATGCTAAAGGTAATGTAATCCAAGATCAGAGCCACCTTATTAACATCGATGATTATGCGAATGCTGCACCTAATCGTGTTGTAACTTTAACAGCACCAACAGATGAAAATGGTATTTCTAAAGCATACAAAATTTACTACGACGAAACAGGAAGAGAATACAAAGAAGATGATTTCTATAATGATAAACTTGTATGGTCGATAAAGTGGGAAGAGCGTACAACTACACCTCTAGCTCATAAACGTACCGTCACTAAAGGATCGGGTGATACAACCACAACTACAAGCTATAAGGATGAGTTTACGACTTCATCCTCTTACCCATTAGCACAAATTGGTGTAACTATGACTCGTGCAGATATCTACACAAGTGAAGTTCTTGCCACTGACGATCCAGAAAGCAGCGTTGGTGAAATTACCAATAGTTCAGATTACCAAAAGTTAACGATTGTAGATGAAACATCATTTAAATTGGGCGATACGACAATCGAAGAATGTATTATCGTTACTTATAACGCTTCATGGCGAAACGATACAATTAAGCTTGAGGACGGTTCATCCAAAACACTATTACTAAAGAATGAATTCCGTACTTTCTGTAAAGGCTATGGTCTGGTGCAATTTGGTGATTACAAAGCAACTTCAGCTGAGTAATTCATACCTATTTGTAAAAACGACCTTAATCGTAATTAAGGTCGTTTTTATTTTTCTCAAACAAAACAATTAGAAAGTTAGTTACTGTTCTAATATCTGCTCCATGGCTTGGTGCGGAATATTGGCTTCCATAAACTCATCACCGTATGGCATGAAACCTAGCTTACGGTAAAAATCAACAGCATGGGTTTGTGCGCCTAGGTCCACGTGTGGGTAGCCTTGCTGCTGGGCATATTCTACTAACGCTTGAACAACTTTCGCACCTAAGCATTGTCCACGTGCTGATTTCATAATTGCAATACGACCAATATGACCGTCAGCTAAAATACGCCCCGTTCCTAATGGTTGCTCGCCATCCATCACCAGCACATGTACCGCTTCTGAGTCTAAATCATCAAATTCAATCTCAGGATCGATTTGCTGCTCTTGAATAAAGACCTGTTCACGAACTGTGCGGATCAACCCACGATGGGCGTCATCAAAAGCGACAATCTTAATCTCTACCATGATACTTTTCCGTTTTACTTCCTAGCCTAAGTTACCTGATGAATTTACAAGCCTTTCTTATATTGATGATAGATCGTGCCAACAATGGTTTGCTCTAGCGTTTCACGAGCACTCATATCACCGTGAATATACGCATTAAACAGCGATACTAGCGTTGCTTTATCAGCACTGATTTGTGTGTCCGTTTTAATATCACGAAGATCAATCATAAAGCGAGTAAACTTGTCAGGGAAATCTGTAACCGCTTGTAAGTTCATGTAGTTCTGCTGACTGTACAAGGCGTTATGCGCGCCTCTTTGCTTATCTAACACAAACGACGCATCTTTTAAGCTCAAGATAGAGGCAGACTTATCACACTTACGTAAGCACTTATTATCAAAACGCTTTTTCTTACAACCTACAGTTTGATGGAATAAACACTGACGGCTCATTAATATCATTAATGGATGATAGATGCTGTAGTGCAATTCAAAGTTTTCAGGGCACACCAACGGGTTAATTTGCTTACGATTGATCTCGTTAGAAACAAATGCACCCTTCGCGTTAAATTCATCAGCAATACACTGCAAACTAAAGGAGTTAGTTAGGTTCAGATAAGGACCTGCAATCCAATCAATACCTTGCTGGTAAGCAACATACGCAATGCCGTTATTGTTCGTAACGAGTCGAGTCGGTTTAACACGCTCGATAAACGCCACTGCCGCTTGATAGTTTTCACCAATTAAGATCGCAGGGAACCAAGGAATGAGGTGCGGATTTTCTTCAAACAGTGCGACGGTTTTCTCCAACTCCATTGATAAACCTTCAGCAATGGCGTAGTAAAGTGTCGCATCGTTATCTTGATTTAATGCCACATCACTTGGTTCTGAAATCAAAATAGCAAGTTTAGGCTTAATACCTGTAGGTTTACGATGATTTGCACTGTTACGTGGTTTTGGCGTATCAATCGGCGCAACAATCGCTACTTCACCATTTAATACATAACCAATTTGATCTTTAAGCTGCGCTAACTCAGCAAACGGAATCGATGTGTCTTCGGCTAAATCGGCTGTATTAAATTCAGTAATTTGGTATTCACCTTCATTGATCAAACTTTGGAAACGCTTTTCCAACATATCATGGGTTAAGGTGTGTTTATGGCTACCGATCAGTGCCGATTCAGATTGCAGCGTGATATTTTTTTCAGGCGCGGTTACCACAATCGTTAATGGTTGTCCTTCTTTACCACTAAAGACAATGCTTAGCGGTAACGAACTGACATCCATGGTTTTAGTCACATCTTCAACATTTTGGATAATTGCGGTTTTGTCGTCATACAGCTTTTGCTTAACGCCTTTCACATCATCAATGGTGGTCGCTTGATAAATTTGTGAGAAGTGCTTCACCGAGTTATCTCGTGGGTTATCAATAAACATGCTCTTATTGATATCGCCCTGTAGATACGAGTTAGAAAAGTCACGGTTAAAAACGGTAAACAGTGATGTGGTATCGGTTAATAGCGGCTTTTGCTCGCAGTAACTATCAATCTGCTGACGCCATTGATCCACTACGGTATAGACGTAGTGTGATTTCTTAATACGTCCTTCCACTTTTAGTGAATACACGCCAGCATCAGCAAGCTCCGCCATATTGCCGAACGCTGAGTTATCTTTCATGTTCAGTGGGAAGTCTTTACCCGCAGCGGTGGTTTGGTATTGATCGCGACATGGCTGACTACAACGACCACGGTTACCTGAGTTACCATTTTTCACAGAGCTGATGTAACACAGACCAGAAAATCCAATGCAGTAAGAGCCGTGAACAAAGACTTCCATTAACACATCATGCTGATGACCAAACTGCGCCAGATGTTTAATTTCACCAATATTTAATTCACGGGATAAGTTAACACGGCTTGCTTGTAGCTGTTTTAAAAACAGAATTTGACCATCGTTATGGGTATTGATCTGAGTAGAAGCATGCACATCCAAGGTAGGGAAATGCTTTTTAATGATGTGGAACAAACCTAAATCTTGCAAAATCACACCATCAACCTTGGTATTGACTAGCTTGTTTAATAAACGGATCACCGCAGGAATTTCGCTATCTAATACCACGATGTTTAAGGTCAGGAAGATTTTACAATTGTTCTGATGAGCTAAACGAATGATGCCGCTGAGAACATCAAAGGTTAAGTTAGTTGCTCGGTTTCGTGCGTTGAAACTGTCTAAACCACAGTAGATCGCATCCGCACCCGCAGCAATAGCTGCTTTAATGGATTCAATATCACCACCGGGTGCCAATAACTCAAAATTCTCTTTCATCGCAACATTGCTCATCAACAACTGCACCTTTATAACCGCATTTTTTGTATGGACGGCTATTTTACGCGTAAGCTTTTAACAATGTCCAATAGTGAGATTTAAATCACATTAATTTGTCATGATGTTTATTAACACTCATAACAGCAATGTCTGATTACAGATATTCCAACTGATAACTGATCTCGATATGATGAAGAAAATTGGCAAGTAAGCAGCTATCTACTCGCTTGTTCTCACTGTCTGTAGGATAAAAACAATGACAAATGCAAACCAAGTTGAATTAACAGAAGCACAAAAAGAAGCGATTGAAGATATGGTGATCAACCGTGTTAATGCGATGAACAACGACAAAGTGCTTTGCGATGCCATTGATGCCAAAGTTCATGAAATGGAAGAGCATCTAAAAGAATATTTCCACCAGCGTTTCCATCTCCACAGTAACAAAGCGTAATACGCTGAATTGTAAATGTACCAATATTAAAAAGATCACTTCGGTGATCTTTTTCTTTGTGTGTAACCACTGTCCTTACTTATCTCATAAACACCACTAGTAAAAATATTTGAAATGCCTCTTCCTGATCACTTGTTTACTATCAGTAAGCAATTTATCACCAACATTAACAACAACCACACATAAACCCACAAGAAAAGAAAAACACATACACAATATTCACAAAAAATTAAATTAAATAGAAATTAAAACCATTTTTTAATCAAAATGCATGAATTAATCACTATCGATAGGTAAAATACGTTCCCCTGCTCAACTTAGTTAAAAAGCCATGATTGATTTAAACGTATTACCCCTCTATTTAACTGCGGTTATCGCACTGTTATTAATTCCAGGTCCCGACATGCTTCTGATTGCCAGCTCAAGCCTAAGCTATGGGCGTAAGGTTGGTATCTTTGCCAGTTTAGGTAATGCGACATCAGGTATTCTATTAACCATCATGGCGGCTATGGGTGTATCTGCATTAATTGCTGTTAACCCAATCGCCCTTCAAGTACTTCGTCTATTAGGTGGTGCTTACCTATTAAAGATGGGGTGGGATTGTTTACGTACACCACCAGCAGATGCCCCTGAAGAGCTAAAGAAAAGCAATAAAATGGCAGTTACACTTTACCGCCGCGCTGTATTTAGTAACTTGCTTAATCCAAAAGCACTGATTTTCTTCGTTCTGTTTTTACCACAGTTTGTTTCGACTCATGTAACAGCGACTTCTGGTCAACAAATGCTGGTACTTGGCTTACTGCTTAACGTACTTGGCTTATTGTTTAACTTATTCCTAGTGACCACAGTCGGTACGTTTGGTAAATCACTACTGAAAAGTGAGAAATTCCGCGCTAACCAACATAAGTTCATGGGACTCGTTTTCTTTGTACTAGCGATCTGGCTATTAGCATCACAGCTACCTAACCCTGTGACTCACTAATTGAGCAAATAGCACAACGAAGCAACAGCTTATTATTTAATCTATAACGCCATCTTTTTTAGATGGCGTTATGCTTTTTAAGAGCATTAAATTGTTAATTAACAATAATGGAATACGTAGAGATCATTTATCGATATCTAATAATGAAAAATAAAATACCTGCGTGTTTTAGGCTTGAATTTCGCATTCAAAATCCTCATATAACCTATTAAAGTGTGCTGCGTGCCCCTTTATTCACTTCTCATTAATTAATGCGCGCACAAAATATGCCCCCATAAGAATTTGGCGCATTAAGGATTATTATGATTATTCATGTTGGTATTATTGATCAGGACCCCGTCCGTTTGATCACTCCCTTGCTTGATGAAGCAGTCCCCGTTCAGAAAATGGTATTTATCGGGACTGAAGTTCAGCGAGAACAATACGACCGCTTAGCTTCTATTTTGACACCAAGACACATCGATGTTGAATTCTTCGTTATTCCAGACATCATCAACATCACCCAAATTCGAGACAGAATTCACCAACTCGCCGAACAACTAAAAGACACGGGCTGTGAAATTTGGTTTAACGCAAGCTGCGGCTTACGTCACCGTCTACTTTCTGCTTACGAAGTATTCCGCTCTTACCACTGGTCAATTTACGTTATCGAACCTTACAGTGATGAGATGTGCTGGCTATTCCCATCTGATCGTGAACAACAACAAGTTCAAGACCGCATTCAAATTACCGATTACCTGACTATTTTCGGCGCTCGTTGTGAGCTATCAGAAAACCCAATGCCAGAATCCCTAAACGCACAGCTTTGGGAACTAGGACAACGCTGGGCAAGTTCAGCCCTTGAATTAGGCCCAGGTTTAGCGACCTTAAACTACCTAGCAACAACCTGTCGAAAAGAACAAATCCTGCATGTAGAACTGAGTGAAAAGCAGCAAGGCTACAAAGAGCTCGGTACACTATTAGCGGATTTAGAAGAAACAGGCTTAGCCACTTATAGCGATGGCGTTCTAACATTCAAACACGAAGAAGCGCGTCGATTTGCTAATGGCGAATGGTTAGAAAACCTTGTTCACAGCACAGTACGTGCGATTCAAAACGAACTGCCAACAATCCAAGACCACTCATTAGGTGTGCAGGTTTATCGTAAGATCGGTGAGCGTGAGGTACGTAATGAATTGGATGTGGCAACTATCGTTAATAACAAGCTACACATCATCGAATGTAAGACCAAAGGCATGCGTGACGATGGTGATGATACGTTATACAAACTGGAATCACTGCGTGACCTATTAGGTGGCTTACAAGCTCGCGCAATGCTAGTAAGTTTCCGCCCACTACGCCATCACGACTTAGTTCGCGCCCAAGATTTAGGTCTAGCAATCATTGGTCCTGATCAATTAGGCGATTTACAAACGCACCTTTACGAGTGGCTTAAAGGCGCAGGTGGTGAAGCACACATCCACAATCCTGCATAACCTTACGCTCAAAAAATAAAGCACGCATAAACAAAAAGACCTCACATGAGGTCTTTTTTAGTTTCTAACTTAAATTTCTGTTACTTAGATAACATTAAGCTACGCCATGCCCCTTTGAAGCTTCTAATAGGCGATACCATTGCTCATGGGTTAGATCGAGTTGCTGTGCTGCTACAGCGGTTCTCACACGCTCTATCTTGCCCGTTCCAAGTAATAACGCAGGTTTTGTTGGTAAACGCATTAACCATGCAAAGATCACCTGATCGATGCTGTCTGCATTTAACTCTTCTTTTAATACATTCAAAGTGTCACGCACACGACACGCTTGCTCTGAATCTCCGTTATAAATATCGCCACCCGCTAAGCATGACCACACCATAGGACGAACACGATGTTGCTGTAATTGCGCTAACGTCCCATCTTCAATCGCTTGAGTTTGTAGAGGGTTAATTTCGATTTGATTGGTTACTAATGGCTTTTCAACACGCGATTGCAATAAAGCAAATTCGTCTTTCGAGAAATTTGATACCCCGAAATGTTTCACTTTGCCTGCTTGATACAGCTTTTCAAACGCGCTATTAATTTCATCGGCATCCATTAATAAATCTGGACGGTGAATAAGCAGAATATCGAGGTTATCAACACCTAAGCGTTGCAGTGATTCATCTACAGAGCTCAAGATATGACTAGCACGACTATCGTAGTATGCCACCTGAGATGTACCATTTACCTCTTTGCCCGGCACAATGCCACACTTAGAAATAATGGTCAGATCATCACGTACACTTGGCTGTAACTTTAATGCTTCACCGAATAACAATTCACAAGATGGTTTGCCATAAACAGGCGCATGATCAACCGTTGTAATGCCCAGCTCCATATGCTGTTTAATAAAGGTTAATCGCTCTTGCGCTGTCATTCCCCACAGCGCCATGCGCCAATAACCTTGAATAAAGTCAGTAAACAAAGCGTCATTACGTGGTTGTTGGTTCTTCTCAGTCATCTTTACATCCATCTTGTGTTTATCGTCGGCACTATTTGCGCTCATCGAACGTAACACAGGGATACAATGACTAAAGTGACAGGTTTCAAAGAATGAAAATAGTTCGACATGCGAGTTAATAGAGAAAAAGCACTGATAACAGCGCTTTTTCATAACTATACAACTCGAAAATTAATCCGTTAATTTACTTTTCACTTCAGGATCACTGAAGATTTCAACTAATTGCTCTCTATAGGCTCGAAGTACATTATTCTGTGGTGACTCATCACCTTTTTCTTCAATTACATCACGCCCTGCAATTTGTTTTTCTAAGATCTGACCATCATTTACTTCATAAATTTTAACTAACGTATCAGTATCAAAATTAAAAGCAGACACCCAGTTTAAATTAATACTGAAATACCATTCATTAATGTTTAATTGCATTAGCTTATCTGCTTGATTATCAGCTAATAACGTCATGATCTCACTGTCACTTGCCCCCGAAGTAACCTTAACAGCCTCAACATTCCACCCCTGTTTTTGTAAGCCGTGTAAAATTCGATGCTCAAGAAAATCTGCTAATTTTTTCTCTTTGTCGCCTTCTTCAGTCGCTAAAACTTGAGATACATGCCAATCCACGGGAATTCCAAAGGTCGCATGAGCTACGCCAATAAAATCTTCTGGCTTACCTTCTTTTACTCGCTTACGTTGGTCATTGACGGAAATTAATACTTTCTTCGTAACGTTATAGTTAGTATCTGGCGCTTGTTCATGTAAGGGGATAGGACTTACACAGCCAGTAATAAAGAACGCTACCAATAATAAGAAAAAGTACTTCATTTTAATCATGTCAACTTCCATCCTTAGATTTAAAAGCAAAATAGAGCAGGCAAGTTAACATAGAGAGAAAAGCATTTAAGTGATAATTATCATAACATTAACAACTTTATTACTTAGCATTTTCAACTTAATTGATGATACCAGCTGTAAGTACGTCGTAACGTAAACACAGTCAACACTAAGTAATATACCGCTAATACAATCGCAGGTAGCGCGTCACGATCTGACACACTGATAATGGAATACCCACAGTACACCACAATAATAGCAGGAATAACCAAGGCAGGTTTTACCGAAGAATAAAGGTTGGTAGCAAGAAGCACCACATGCGCTATTACTAAAATCAGTGGTAAGGTAATCATCAAAAACCACAACATAATCAATCCCTTTATCTATCAGTGAGCTATACATCATAGCTCTGAACAAGGTTTGCGCCAATACGTTGTGGTTTGGTGATAGGTAACTATATCTAAGTGCTCTGGGTATAAAGGCAATTAAGCTACACCGTTGCCCCCCAAAGGTTATCTAATTTTGCTAATGGCTGATTTATATTAATCGATAATTCCACATAGCTGTGCGCTAACTTAATTTGGTGATCATCGTTAAAGTCACGTCCCCAGATATTTGGATCCGATAAATCAAATGGTTTTGATATCACCTTTTTTAACCCTGCTTCAGGTTTTCGATCATTAAGTTCTAATTGAATCAGTGATTGTTGCGCCGCTTGCTGTGCCAATTCTTTATAGCCTAGTTTATCGAGTAGAAATATTGCGTGAGCATGAGTAATACCATGCAATTTATCGCCAGAGAAAAAATGCTCATCAGTATTATGATGAAGATCTTGTGTGCTGCGAGTCACGGCAAGAATACAGAGTTGATGAATATCTATCTCGCCTTTATTTAATAAGCTTGTCGGCTGGTATTGACGGTAATCCGCTAAGCCATAATAACGCCCCCAATTATCATCCATACAATTAATAATAAGTTTGGCAATATTGGTAACCATACGCTCAGTAACAACAACGTTATTATTAGTAACAGCATTTAAAAACAATGCGCCATAAATGATCCCATGACCTGAATGGCATAACTGCTGTGCGTTGAGCGCAATGGCATTTACCACTTTTCTGTAATTGGTAGTTTTAGGGCTAGCTGCTAATGGATTCATTAAATGCTGATTATCATCAACAAACTGCGCTAATCTTTCTTGCAAACTCTGCTTAGCTAAATCATTAAGCGCCCCACTGTGAAGTAGTGAATCACCTGCCAGTAATGCTGCCCCAGTATGCCCTTGAAACCATGCGTTACTGTCAATTTCCACTACATTCGCTAACGCTAAAATCCCTTTATCAACAAACTGTGTCATTGTTTTTCTCCTTGCTTTAATTTCTGTAATTTCGCCACCAGCGAGATTGATTTAAAGCAAGGATAAAACCTCAAGTTAGATTGAGGTCAAAGGAAATATTCACAATTACCAATCTAAATAGAAGCTCAGTATTCATAAGCCCAACATCAACTGCATCTAAATTACATTTTTATCAATAAACCACAAAGACATTAACATTAACTTACAAAATCAATCAGCATCCCTTAAAGGAATAATGTATCGTTCTCTAAATAATTTGGAGGATAAATGAAATTAAAATACACACCTTTACTACTCAGTTTATTTCTAAGTCAATCTGCGAATGCTTCTGAACCTCAAGCATTTATTGGCTTTGGAATCAATGATGGCATTAGTAGTGTTCATACTGATTGGGTGTCTAACCCTAGCTTCAGAGTTGGCGCTAACTTTAGTGATAAACACAGGCTTTACAGTTACTTAGAGATAGACAAAGATATATACAACCTTGTTGGTTCTTATGATTATTTTATGCCAATTTCAGACAATAAAGACTGGAGATTCTTCGTTGGTGCAAGTACAGGCATTCAAGTCGTTGAATCACATAAAGATGATCTGATTTTAGGAGCACAAACTGGTATTAATTACCGAATAAATAAGAACTTTAATACCGAGCTTGGCTATAGAGTACATGATACAAGAAGGATTTGGAAAGAGCGTAATATGTCACAACTTGATACTTTTTATATTGCTATAGATTTTGCAGTTTAATCTTTAAATCATTTACAAGTCATGTCATAAACCCTTTTTAATTCCCCATTTTTATTCATGACTTTATTACCAAATAAAAAAGCCGCTCCGAAGAGCTAACACCTATCACTTAAGGTGTTTGGAACGAACTGGATAACGAGTTTTATTGATACGAACGGCTCTCTGCTTGGGCCGTTTTTTTCTTTCAGGTAATATGTAACGCTTTACTTGTTTTCTCATTGCTCTCAGTTTTTGAGGAATTGAACCTGGCGAAGCGATGGCACACCACATTAATTCATCTTGAATATCTCTTAACGCCATCATAAAACTTATCCGTAATGGTGAAACATTCGCTTCTGCCGCTATTCTACTTATTTCTAAGCGAACAAGATTATAAGCTATCAATATTCCCCATATTTCTTGCTCAATACCTTCTACTGATTGACTACGCAATAATATTTCATCTTCAAGCATGTCATGTTTTATTTCACCATAACTGTTTTCTATCTCCCAACGTTCGAAATAAACATCAAGCAAAGCTTGATAGCTATAATGCTCACCAACTAAGGAAGTAAGAAGCCCTTGGATATGATATTTTTGAGTTTTTTCTGGATAAAGCACTAATCGAGCTTGCCATTTTTCAGGAAGGCTTGGGTCTTTAGCTCTTGCATATTTGGATACATCCATTTCTACAATCAAATCTCGTCCTGCTTCATCAAGCTGCTTAATGACGGTATATCGCGTATTTGATTTAATTGGAGTCATCCAATGACTCGAATCATGCTGACGTTGCCAATTAATCATCAACTCGGCGCCAAGATAACATCGGTCAAAAATAGTTAAAGAATCTGGCGTTATTGAGGATATAAGCTGTTTAGCATAGTTCTCTTCACCAATATTGCTGGGACCAAATGCTACGTTGTGTATTAATCGACTACGAAGGGAGCATAAAGCACATAACCTGACGATAGGGTATTCTGTATGCTGTATCTTACCGTGTTTGACATACTGAAAGTGACTCGCTAATTCTGGAGTATCATGACTTCTAAATTGAGTTCCATCGACAGAGAAAAGGCGTAAGCCTTTCCATGTGTCTCCGCTATCTTCGGCTTTCGTCCAATATTTGGCAGTGAGTGAGAAAAGTGCTTTTAGAGGCTGTGCTGTCAATCGTTTTCGCGCCTGAGGGATAGCACTTGGTGCAATAGAATCACCTTGTGATCGCGATAATTGCAAATCAAGTTTATTCAAGACATCGGTTATCGATCTATTACGATATAGGCCAATTCCAACGATTAACCAAACAACCAATTCCGCAGGTAATTTTCGTCTGCGTATACTGGCCTTATTGGTTTCATCTAATGCTTGTTGAATCCACTCAAGAGGTAAGTCTCTTTGAAATAATGAGAGTGATTCTGGTGCTGCAAACGCATCTACATCAATGAGCCAATGTGACAACATAAAAAATACCCCCAGTTTTGCAAAACTGAGGGTATTTTTAACTATCTGAAAGATCGTGCAACCAATCAATTTCTTAAGTGATAGGTGTTAGCTCCGAAGAGCGGCTTTCTAATATATTATTTTAAAGAATTAAATCTTATTCAGCTAGCATTTTACGTGCAGCTTCTACCACAATCTTAATAGATTTCGCTTCTGTTTCTTTAAGCGTTGCGTGGTCTGGAATCTCTTTTTGAGTACGGTTGATAATAACACCTGCTACGCAACCTGCACGTAAGCCAGAGCTTGCACACATAGTTAATAGCGTTGCTGATTCCATTTCAAAGTTAAGCACGCCCATTTCCTGCCACTCTTTCATCGAGCCTTGGAAACGACGAACAACACGGCCAGAGAATGTGTCGTAACGCTCTTGACCTGGGTAGAAAGTATCACTTGATGCAGTTACACCTGTGTGTACTACCGCATGTGCTTCATCACACGCTTGTTTCATTGCAGTCGCAACACCGAAGTCTGCCACTGCTGGGAATTCCATTGGAGCAAAGTGCAGACTTGCACCATCTAAACGAACTGAGCCTGTTGTTACAATCATGTCGCCTGGGTTGATGTTTGGCTGGATTGCACCTGTTGTACCCACACGTAGGAACGTCGTTACACCAAGCTGTGCTAGCTCTTCTACTGCGATAGACGTTGATGGACCACCGATACCTGTTGAACATACCACTACAGATTTACCGTCTAGTTGAGCACGGAAAAGTGTGTACTCACGAGAACTTGCAAGAAACTCTGGGTTATCCATTAAGTTTGCAATCTTCTCAACACGTGCAGGATCGCCAGGAATGATGGCAAGCTCAGCACCATTAAGATCAGCTTTATTAACACCTAGGTGGAATACTTTATTGTCAGACATAATGTTACCCTTTAATTTAAACGGCTCTGTTGTAGGTTCAGAGAGGTTCCATGAAACGCATTATTAATAGAATGTTTTGATAGAAAGAGTCAAAAACATAGCAACATGCTCTATCAAAAGACCTAGTTACAATACCCAATGATTTAATGAGTTTTAGTGAGCCCGGTCACACCCGCAAAAAGCAACGAAAATTTTTGTTACATTTAAATATGATTAAAATCACAGGTAAACGTTATCTTATTGCAACAATCACAAAAAATTTTCTCATTCTGCTCGGTTATTTTTCTTAAATTCTCCACTTTTCTAACAAATCAGCTCCATAAAAAAACGGCATAACTCAGCGCTTTGCTCTGTCATGCCGTTTAAAAGATTAGCTCAATTGCTAATAACTATGGTTATTTTTTAGGTTTAAAACGAAGTAAGCGTAGTGCGTTTAACGTTACCAATGCTGTTGCACCACTATCGGCTAATACTGCAACCCAAAGCCCTGTAAAGCCAAGTAAGGTTGTCACTAAAAATACCGCTTTCAAACCAAGTGCTAAAGTGATGTTTTGACGAATATTGCTCAGTGTTGCGCGAGACAATTCAATCATCACTGGCAGCTCTGACACACGGTTATGGGTGATCGCCGCATCTGCTGTTTCTAGTGCTACATCCGTACCACCGCCCATTGCAACACCAATGGTCGCTGTTTTCATCGCTGGCGCATCGTTAATACCATCACCAACCATAGCTACTGTGTGATTGGTATTGAGTTTACGCACTTCAGAGACTTTATCCTCTGGCAGTAAACCTGCGCGGAAATCAATGTTGATCTCTTTCGCAATAGCAGCGGCTGCACGTGGGTTATCTCCTGTTAGCATCACTGAATCAACACCAATACGTTTAAGTTTGGTAATCGCTTCAAGTGCGTCACTGCGTAAGTTATCACGCCATGCCACAAGACCAACCGCTTGTTGATTACGTACGGTAACCACCAAGGTTTTACCTTCACCTTCCAGCGCAATAGCTTGTTGCTCTTGCTCTGCTGTTAAGCTAATAGTTTCTGCTAGACGATCAGCGGCACATAACATGAAGTGATCGCCTTCAGTTGTACCTTGAATACCACGCCCTGCTAATGCTTCACGATTATCGGCTTCAACTACTGGTAGTGATTTTTCTAGCGCAAGGTTCACAACCGCTGTCGCTAATGGGTGTAACGAGCCAGATTCAACCGCTGCAGCTTGACGCAATAGTTTGTCGTCATCGTTATCCCAGCTAATTAAATCAGTCACAACAGGTTTACCTTCCGTTAGCGTACCTGTTTTATCAAACGCCACGGTTTCAATATGACCCAGTTGCTCAAGAGCCGCACCACCTTTGATTAATGCGCCACGACGTGCTGCAGCCGCTAAACCTGAGGTGATCGCTGCTGGTGTTGAAATTACTAACGCACATGGACAAGCAATTAACAATAATGCTAAGCCTTTGTAGATCCACTCATCCCATGATTGACCAAATGCCAATGGCGGAATGATGATGACTAATGCTGCTAATAAGATCATCGCAGGCGTATACCAACGACTGAATTTATCAATGAAGCGTTCTAATGGCGCTTTACGTGATTCCGCATCTTCAATCATATGCAAAATACGGTCGATAGCGTTTTCACCTTGAGCTGAGATAATGGTTAAACGCACCACTTTATCTGACGCCATGCTACCTGCCATAACCTTTTCACCTGGTAGGCGTTCAACAGGTACAGATTCACAGGTTAATGCACTTTCATCAAAGCTCGCAACCACATCTAACACTTGACCATCGGCTGGTAAACGCTCACCCGGTACGACTTCAATCACATCACCCGGTTGTAGCTCGCTCGCTGGGACTTTTTTCTTTTCACCATTAGGAAGCACAACGTTGGCTTCTTCTGGTACTAACTCCATTAATGCTTTTACACCACTACGGGCACGAGAAGCGGCATACCCTTCTAATTGTTCACCAATTAAGAACAGTAAGATAACCATCGCCGCTTCGGCTGTTTCCCCTAAGTACAATGCACCAATGGCAGCGATACTCATTAGGGTTTCAATGGAAAATGGCGAGCCTGATTTACCTAAGCTAATCGCTTTTTTCACAATCGGTACTAAACCGACAATGGTAGTTAAGGTAAAGGCGACTAAACCAACGCTATGAGAGACTTGGTTAAGTAAGAAGGACACAAACATCATTGCCGCAATCACAATGACTTCTAAATGCGTTTGGATAAATGATTTTTTCGGCAACGCTTCTGCTGCCGCAGCATTAGCAACTAAAGTAAAGCCAGTATCTTGCGCTTTATCTTCAATGCGTTTTTTTAGTTGCTCTGTTGTCGCTTGCTGAGATGGCAGCATATTTACGATCAGTTTTTCTGTCGCAAACATCACTTTTGCCGTTTCAACTTCAGCAAGGCTTGAAATCGATTTTTCTAATTTAGCAGCACAGCTTGGACAATCCATGCCAACCACTTTCCAGCTAAAGGTTTGACCATGTGCTGATTGCGCCAGCGTTGCTTCGAGTGCTTGTTCTTGCTCTTTGGTCATACTCGGTGCAGACCATGAGCTACAGCTTTTAACTGCGTTTGAATGAGCATGATCATGCTCTGAATGCGCGTGCTGAGAATGCGTTGTTGCTGATGAAGTAGCAGAGGCTATCTTAAAGGCTGTTTTAGGTGACGCAGAATGGAGCGCATCAACCTGAGGTGATGTTTTCGATGAGCAACAGGAAGCGGGGCCGTCGGTATCAGATTCTCCACAACCTTCCGTGTGTTTTTTCACACCGTCAGCAGGTGTTGATGAGCAGCAAGACGCAGATTCACAAGATTCTACTGTCACTGTTGCTTTGGTTACTGCCGTTGGTTTTGCCGCGTGAATGTGCGGTTTCTTATTATGGCATTGAGCACACATAATCGTTCTCCTTGAGTGCTATTTTGATTATCTATGACTGACTATAAACCTTGGAGTTAAGTCTAAGGTCAATAAAAAAAGCCAAATATTTACTATTTGGCTTTTTCCGCAATCACACTCAAAGAGCTAAACGAGTAGCCTTAATATTAACGTAAACGGCGCAATACCGTAGTGTTATCTAACACTTCACCCCATTCTTGGTAATCAAACCCCATATCGAAAATGTATTCCGTCAACAGTGTTCTGGCGCAGCTTACTAAGGTTTCTGCATCCCACGGTTTTTCAAAATAGCTTTCAATACGTGCATGATTAATTGCAGCAATAGTATCTTGGTGAGTGGCTTGCCCTGTTAGTAGGATCTTTTTGGTTTTGATAAAACGGCTATCGTTAGTAACATCCGTTAATAACTCCACGCCATTTTTACCCGGCATAACATGATCTGAAATCACCAAACCAATGTAGTGCCCTTCCGCATCTAACTCATCCATTAGCTCTAGTGCTTCTTCACCTGAATCACACTCTTCAATCATAAAGGAAGCCTGTAACGGTGAGAGATCTTTTAGCACTGCGCTTAATACTTCTTGTTGATCATCAACACAAATAACGACTATTTTTTCCATAACTCATCCCTTAGATTATCGGTAGCTTAATCCGAAACGTGGTACGTTCTTCATCGCTTTTCACCACCACCGAACCGTCATAGCTTTGTATGATCCGTTGTACAATTGATAAACCTAATCCTAATCCAAACGATAACCCGCCTTTCTTAGTAGTAAAGTTGGGATTAAAGATCTGTCTGCGCGTTGCTTCATCAATCATAGGACCATTGTTGGTAATGGTGACTAAGATTTTATTCTTCACATGGCGTGTCACTATCTCAATTTGCGGTGCTGTGGTGTGCTCCATCGCATCACAAGCATTCTTGATCAAGTTTACCCACACCTGTACTAACTCAGTAGAGCTTGCCATTAATGGCGGCAATACAGCTGGGCGCAATATCACTTCGACAGGACGTAAATTGCTTTGTAGCAGTGCCAGAGATTTATGTAGCGTTTCATTAATATCAACATCAGGTTGTCGAACATGATCGCTACCACCTAGCTGTTTTACCGATTTCACAATGCTGGCAGAATGTTTCGCCGCCAAACGCATATCACGTAAATCACGCCCACAATCCCAATAGCGTAAAGCTTCATCCAAATGGGTTAACCACGGTGCTGGAACTTCACCTTCAGGTATTGCTCTGGCTAAGGTCTTGGCTTGCTCTCGTGGCAAATGATATTGCTTCATCAATACCTTGGCTCGCTCACGCACTTGTTGAGAGCCCGCCGTTTGCCCAACGTTAATACCATGTTGGAGAAAAGGAAGCATTTCAGGCTTTATTGCCGAAACAAAATCCATAATATCGGTTTGGATATTCTCGGTCTTACTGCTGATAACACCAATCGCATTATTAAGCTCATGGGCAATACCAGCTGCAAGTTGACCAAGGGTTCGCATTTGCTCACTTGAGTAAAGTTTTTGTAGCGCCTTTTCTTTCTCTAACGCTTCTATTCCCGTCAGCATTTGTCGACGCGCTAATTCATGTACCATCACAAGCATAAATTGCTCTGCCAGTGAACCATATGTTTCAGGCTCTACCGGTTGAGTGAGCAGATCAATCCATGCAATTTCGCTGTCTTTTTCCGCAACGACTGTAGTGGTTGCCATTAAGGTTTGGGCAAAGAAGCTATGAACCCCAAAGAACATCCCTTCTTTAACCACAAACACTTTGGCACTCGGTCCCTGCTCGTCATGTTTTAAATACCCCGATAGTTCACCGCTTTTCACCCAGTAAAGCTTATCGTTGTAGTCGTTCTGACGCAGCACTTACGTTCCTGCCGCTACTGACATGGTTCGCTCAGAATCACGGAAATAGGTATCAATGATCCGCGTTAATGCTTGAGGTTGAACCATTTTTGTATCCTTATGGTTAAGCAAATACTGAATCATTAAATATGATCAATTAAGTGCAAGACCCAAATCATAGCAAAGCTTAATACAACACCTATCACCCCAATGATCACCCCGACTCTCGCCATTTGGTTACTTTCAACATGGCCTGTTGCGTGTGCCAACGCATTGGGTGGGGTACTGATTGGTAATGACATACCTAGAGAGGCGGCAAAGGTAACAACCAAGATCAAAGTGATCTCTCCACCTAACGGCGTAAGAGAAGTCATAGATGTACCCAATGCTGCCATGATAGGCATCAACAAGTTCGCAGTTGCGGTGTGTGACATAAAGTTTGCCATCACTAAACACAGTGTCGCAGCACCGATTAATACTATATATGGCGAGAAGCTATCAAACGGAATACTGTTGACCACCAGCTTAGCTAAGCCTGTTTTATCTAACGCTAAACCTAATGCAATACCACCCGATACGAGCCACAACACATCCCAAGATATCTTCTTTAAATCTTCTTTATTGATGATCCCTGTCAGCGAGAAAATCGCCACCGGAATAAGTGCCACAGTGTATGAGTTCATACCATGAGTAGAGCCCATTAACCAAAGCAGGATCGTTAATGCAAAGGTGACGTATACCGTGATGGCTTTTGGTGTTTTTAAGAATTTACCTTGAATGGTTAGCTCGATTTTTTCTTGTTTAGCAGGGTAAAACGCATTGATAAGCAGCCATGCAAACACCAACAATACCGCCACAAATGGCACACCAAAGAACATCCATTCACCAAAGGTGATCATGTTCTCTGCTGACAAGTATTTAAGTGCAATTGCATTCGGTGGCGTACCAATTGGGGTGCCGATACCACCAATGTTCGCAGCCACTGGAATACATAATGCAAAAGCAATTTTACCGGGATCTTTCGCACCAAACAGCGCAATCACAGGTGCGAGAATGGATAGCATCATAGCTGTGGTTGCCGTGTTCGACATGAACATTGAGAAAATCGCGGTGATCAGCATTAAACCAAACATTACGTATTTCGGTTGATGACCAAAAGGCTTAAGTAACACTCGCGCTAAGTTGACATCTAAACGGTATTTGGTTGCCGCCATGGCAAGGAAGAAACCACCTAAGAACAGCATGATGATTGGGCTGGCAAAGGTTGCCATGATTGCACTGTAATCAAGCAGTTCACCAAAATGGGGTTGCCCGTGATCCATTCTAAACAGATACAAGCCTTTATTTGAAAGCAGTAACAATTCTAAAACGATGATCACAACAGAAGTCGCATAGATTGGAATTGGCTCTAATACCCAACACAAGGCCGCCAATAAAAAGATCGCAATAACACGTTGCTGAATAACTGTAAGTCCCTCAACCGGAAAAAACGAAGCCGGTAAAAGCAGGACAATTAATGGCAGCAAAATAGGTATGATGTAACGAAGACTTTGACGCATATAGCATTATTCCCTTAACAATAACTACGCCATCACCTTTTGATTCCAAACGTAAAAGATGAAGTAAGTGGCAAAATCACCAGATTGAATAAATGGGCACCAAATGAGACTTTCCCATCATAGTCAACACTGTGATTAAAAGCGTAATTATTGTGTAATGCTGATAGGCGAATTTCACCGCGTTAGATCAATAAAGCGGTGAAATTTAAGTTTTTTTGCAAAGTTTGCGGGCATTAAATTCGGCTTTTTCTGCCAATAAATGAAACGCCATAATTGAAAAATTTCGGTTCAATCACAGTTATCGATTTACTGTGATTGAACGCTACTTTATGACTTTTTTGTTTCACTCTTTTCACTGTCTATTTCTGTCTCGCTATTTATCACCTCTTCCAATACCCCATCAGTACCCATATAGGTACGAGAAGAACAAAATGGCGTAATAGGAACAGCAGGCTCTAAACTCTCGTTATCTTCAATATCTTGATGCTCATGAGCCACGCCCATTTTCTTCACTTGTTGAATAATTAAAGTGAAACCTAAAATACCAAACACAACCGAGCCAACAGCCTGACCGATAAGTACACCACTGGCACCCGCTAAATGACCACCAATAAGCACAAACGGAATCGTACCAATCGTCGCTTTACCCATATTTAATGCTGTTGACCATGTAGGACGGTTCAAATTATTAAACGCAGCATTTGCCACAAACAGTGCGCCATTAAAGATAAAGGTCACGGCAATAAAGGTACAAAATACCCCAACAATTTCAGCAGCATCACAGGTTAAGCTAAATATTGAAATGAGGTAGCCTTGTCCTGCCCATAGCGCCAGCGACACTACTACACAGTAGGCGGCGGTAAAGATCATCGCATCGCGTAAGATTAACTGAATACGATCCCAACGCTCAGCACCAAAGTTCTGCCCGATAATTGGGCCAACAGCGCCTGATAGCGAGAAAACCAAAGCAAAACAGACAGGCATAATTCGACCAATGACTGCGTAACCTGCAACAAAATTCTCACCAAACTGGGCAATATTACTGGTCACCACCGCATTACCAATCGGAGTTGCGGTGTTAGTTAAGATCGCTGGAAAGGCGATTTTAGCGACAGTCGGAATAGCTTGTTTGAATCCTGTAAAATCAGGTTTTGCTAATAGCTGATGTTTATAAATCACCGCATAAAGCGAAAATAGCATCACGGCTAAACGCGCAAATACAGAAGCTATTGCTGCACCTTGGATCCCCATTGAAAAACCAAAGATAAATAAAGGATCCAGCACAGCATTAACAGCGCCACCAATTAAGGTCGCAATCATTGAACGTCTTGCATCCCCCACACCACGCAATGCTGCACCTGCCGCCATGGAAACAGCAATCAGTGGTGCGCTAGGTAATAAAATCGTTAGGTATTGGCTGGCAGCCTCTGCCACATGCCCTTTTGCGCCAATAAGATCGAGTAACAACGGCAATTGCCATAGCATCAAAGAAACCATTACAACACTTATCAATACCGCAAACAACATGACATTAGTTGCCATACTTTTAGCATGTTCACGATCATTTCGACCAAGCGCACGGGACACTAATGCGCCAGCTGCGATAGATGTACCAATGGAAATGGATGTTGAAAAGAAAACCAGAGTACCCGCAAAACCAATTGCAGCGGCAAGTTCAACTTCACCTAATAAACTGATGAAGAACATATCAAGTAAATCGACCAGAAACAGTGCCATTAAGCCAATTGCGCCTGTACCCGACATCACCACGATATGTTTCATCGGTGATCCAGTCACAAACTTGGCTTGATGGGTAGACGCTGTTTCTTGTTCAGAATGCTGTTTCAATATAGACCTCTTTCTCACAAACTATCACTGATCTTTATTATTTTAATGACGCGACCAATGACGAAAAAAGGCGCTAATAAGCGCCTTCATTAACTTTACTGGGTTGTTAATGATAAACAATCATAAGGGATGTTTAAAGCTATCCCCAATTTGGTTACTAATGGCTGTGAGGACGTCTCGACGCGTGATCACGCCTTGAAGTTGCCCGTTATCTACAACAGGATAAATTTTCGGCTTTTGCCCTGTCATGATTTGGGCTAATTCAATAATTGAATCTTCCCCGGTCACGGTGAGTACATTGCTATGCATACAATCTTTCACAGTATGAGAGTCTTGGCAGTGGTAACCGACATGTAACAGCCTGTGAAGCATATCTTGCTCAGAAATAAACCCAACCACCTGTTTGAATTCATTGACCACAGGTCCGCCAATTTGTTTTGCTGTTAAAAGCTTGTCGAGCGCAACAGATAATGACATTGATTCGCTAAATGTCACTGGGCGGACATTCATATAATCTTTTACTTTTAATGATTCCATATATCCCCCAAACACCCTTTTGAGTAACGATTGACTGACAAGCTTTATTATTATTTTGGCTAAAAACCTGTCCCATACATACAAGTAAAGTCCATATTCTTTGAAATTACTAAATTAGAATTTGTATTTTTATCAACAAGTAATGTGATCTGACTCAAAAGTAATACATTTGCATACACTCAGATACAAAAAAGCGCCTCTAAACAGAGACGCTTTTCACGATAAAACCTACGTATTGATTAGTGCATCATTAACATAGATAGCATAGCCAATGGGATCTTAAGGCCAGAGCCAAAAACTAACTGTGAGTTTTCAATCTTCACTGTTAACTGGTAACTATCTTGATCTTCAGTGATCATTTTTTGCTTCAACAGGCTTGGAATTTGCTCTGCTAACAACGGTTCATTAGCAACAAAACCTTTTGGCATTGCAATATTCACATTACCCGCTAATTTACCTGGCAATGCCGCTAAGTTTTCTGACGCGCGCGCTAAACCAGGCTGAAGTTCAAGTAACAGTGATGCATTCACTTTACCTTGCTTCGTCATCACGCTGAGATCAGATAAATCAACTGTTGCACCTTTAGCCACCAGCAGATCAAGTGCCAACATGGCTTCTTGCACTTGCTGTTGTTGCTGCTCTTGGTTAGTCACTTCTTCCATTGCTGCTAAACGACTTATCGCTTTGTAGTTTATGTCTTTCAGTGCTAACGCAAAGTTAAAGTCTGTGTATTCATGACCATCAAGCGTCACAATTTTTTTCACTGACACATTATTAATGTTAGTTACTTGCTGAGTTTCTTCTGTTGGCGATTTCTCATCTTTTGGTTGGCTTAGCTCGTTCTTCATCACGACATTCATGCCATCAAGCTCAACGTGATGTTGATTATCAAAAGAAGCAAAGTTCGCTTTACCTAAAGTGAAAGTTTGCTCACCAATCCAGAAATTACCTTGCATGTGACCGTTGCCTTTACCATCAAGATTAGTCACTTGCATGGTCTCACCACTGTCTGTTTTCACATTCAGTGTTGGTAATGAATAGCTGAAATCACCTGCACCTTTGGTATCTGCACTACCTTGAAGTGTGAATGCTTGGCTCTTAACAGAAGCGTCTGCCTGTTGGTAATTAACTGGACTGATAGTCATGGTGAAATCAGTATTGCCCGTTAGCGATGAATCCGTCACTAAAGTGATTGGCTGAACATTCTCACCCCAGATCTCTTTAATAGTAGGCTCAACACTCTTATCAATCTCTAGCTCACTGGTAGATTTAACACCAAGAAAACCATTTTTAATATGATGCTTAACCAGCCATGTTGTTGGTAACCCTTCATTTTCAAACGTCGTTTTTAACGTATCTTTCAGCTCAATACGAGATATGGCATCAGACGATAAGTAACCACGCTCAAAACTTTGATTAGTGATCGTCATATATGGGCTGTGATAGTTCTTAATTGCGCCCATGTATAAGCTTTCACCAATTTGGCCTGTCGCCAATGGTAAACAAAGGATCACTGCAACCGCACCTGCTCCTGCAACAACGTTCTTCAACAACATATTGAATCCTGATTAATAAAATTTAAGTGCAAATGAATTGCCACATCATCAACTTTTTACAGGGCTTACGTCAACTAGAACTCACTGATTAATAAGAAAACAGATCAAGTTTGCAATTTGTCTTTTTGATCCTTTTTTATGTCAATAGTTGAGTTATTTGATATGGTATTGATAAATACAAATAATAATTATGTTTATTAAGGTAGTCAGTCTTATGAAAATCGCACTCTTTAGCGCCAAGAAGTATGACGAAGAGTCCTTCTCTAAAATGAATCAACAATTCGGTCACGATATTACTTACTTTGATTTTCCACTTAATGAACAAACCGCCAAAATGAGTGAAGGTTTTGATGCCGTTTGTGCCTTTGTTAATGATGATCTTAGTGCGCCAACCCTAAGGTGTTTAGCAAAAAAGGGTATTAAAGTCATTGCAATGCGCTGTGCAGGCTTTGACTTAGTCGATTTAGAAGAAGCGAAAAAACTGGGAATGCAGATCGTGCGTGTACCAGCATACTCGCCAGAATCTATTGCAGAACACACACTAGGCTTAATGCTGAGTCTTAATCGTCATATTCACCGCGCATACCAGCGTACTCGTGATGCTAACTTCTCCCTTGATGGTTTAACTGGTTATAACTTCCACGGAAGAACAGTCGGTGTTATTGGTACCAGTAAAATTGGTTTAGCTACGATCCGAGTTCTTAAAGGCTTTGGTATGAATATCTTAGCCTTTGACCCATACCCAAACCCTGCAGCGGTTGAATTAGGGGTTACTTACGCAAGCCTTGATGAGATTTACAAGGTAGCAGATGTGATCACATTGCACTGCCCTATGTCAGAAGAAAACTATCATATGCTTGATAAAGCGGCTTTCGACAAAATGAAAGATGGTGTCATGATCATTAATACCAGCCGTGGTGGACTAATCAATTCAAGCGATGCTATTGAAGCGTTGAAATCTCGTCGTATCGGCGCGCTAGGTGTAGACGTTTACGAGAACGAAAAAGATTTATTCTTCCAAGACAAGTCTAATGATGTGATCCAAGATGATGTCTTCCGCCGCTTATCATCTTGTCATAACGTACTATTTACTGGTCACCAAGCATTCTTAACTGAAGAAGCCCTTGGCAATATTGCAGAAACCACATTGCAAAATTTATCTGATTTTGAGCAAGATAAAAAATCAGATAACGAAGTATTAAACTAAGCTTATAATGCAAAAAAGTCGCTAACATTAACCTGTTAGCGACTGTTTATTACTCAGCTACAGACTGACTTTGTAACGCTTTAATTTGAATATTCAGCATTAATTTCGCTAAATAACCAGTCTCGAAATGCTTTAATTTTTGGCGTGTTCTGCATGTTATGTCGACACACAACATAGTAGCTAAACGGTGAGCTGGTCATCATATCAAACGGTATTACTAATCGTTGTTGGGCAAGTTTTTCTGCAATGAAAGATTGTCTTCCCATTGCCACTCCCATTCCACACTCTGCCGCTTGCAACGCAAGATCTGAACGATCAAAAGTACATTCAGATTCTGGCAATTGAATACCGTATTGCTCTGCCCATAATTGCCACTCATCATTACGTCCAGCTCTCGCCCACGGTGCTGCATCATGTAATAGTAAACAACTCATTAAGCTTTCGGGATGATCATATAAGTTATGCGCTACTGCATAATCATGACTACATACTGGCTGCATGGATTCATCCATCAACTTGCAAGTATGTAATCCTTGATATTCACCTTTGCCAAAGTAAATCGCACAATCAAAACTTTCCGTTTGAAAATCCACCAAATCGTTTCGTGTTCGTAAATGAATACGTAGTGCAGGGTAAAGATCGATAAAGGATTTTAAGCGTGGTAACAGCCAGGTTTGAGCAAAAGTGGGAGGAACAGAAATATTAATATCACCGCTTAATTCAACATTTTTTAGGTCGCGAATTTCATGGGCAATATCACCAAAATTAGCCGCTAACACTTGCTTTAATCGCACACCTTCATCAGTCAGGAGCAACTTACGAGGCTGACGAATAAAGAGCTGTACACCTAGAGCTTCTTCAAGGTTTTTGATTTTATGGCTTACTGCACTTTGTGTTAAAAATAAAACTTCAGCAGCACGGGTGAAGCTCATTTGCTCAGCTGCAATAAGGAAGCAATGTAAACCAGAGAGGACTGAACCAGACAGGTTAGAGAGTTGCATAATACCGCCACATAAAAAATCGTGTAGCAAGCATAACAAGAAAATGAACGGGGCTCAGCACTAAAATGCTATACCCCGACATTTATCAATTAATTAGCGACGCAGTGGTATTGCTCTAGTAGATTTTCTTTAAAATCATCGGTTAATAATTGCCAATGACAACCTTCTACCGCACCAGCAAAAATCCATAACAGCTTACGATCGAGCTCTTGTCCGTTATGTTCACACACTTTTCGGTAAACATTTAACGCACCTAACTCCAGAAAAGCAGCAACATCCAACACACCTGCTTTTTTCACCATACGCTCTAACGTCAATCTCATATTCGGTAAATCACGTAGACGCTTATTCGCACCAGACTGCTTATACGCTTTATCCTTACATGAGAACTCAATTGATTTAGCAACCAATTCACTACACGTTTGTGGATCTTTTTCAAAAAGCTCTCTTATCTCGTAGTAGTTCACGGTTGCAGTTTTACTTTTTTTAATATGTTTAAACTTTGAGCATCCTAACTTTACTAATTGTGGATCCAATTTTTCGCCGCCACGGATATACATAGACGCTGGGGTCACAATGGCAAACATTGCCCCATCAATAAACACACCCGTACCACCAAACATGGATCGCTTTTCTTGTTCTCCGAATTTATTTAAATAGTTTAAGTAATCGTCCTTAAGTGATGTCACAACTAATTCTCCATAACTCGGTGATAATCAATTATTCCAAACACGTCAAATAACCTAGCCAAACAATAGATTACATTGTCAATTATTCGACGGAGCAATTGTATGCTTTTACATACAATGGATTAAATAACCATCACTCAAATATGAGATTACTCGCATATTTTTTGTCGCAAAATAATGTAATCAAAATAGATTTGCAGCTTTTATCACGCAAGAATCAATAATCGGTTGCATCTCTTATCATCATTATTATCAGCGACGACTATCTTTAAAATATTCAGTCTTATTAATGGTATTCGCTATAGCTATGATGAAAATCCCTCTTCTTCCCCATACCGATCACCTTTTACCCAAAGGACGAGCCAAGCTAACCATCGCTCAAGCCCGTCATATAAGGATGGTAAAGGAAGCCTTATCGTCCAATGAGGGCTTTTTGATGGCGATGATTGATAGCAATCGAGAAGAGAGTGAAATAACTGAAGTTCCTGCGCTGACAACCCGTGTTCAAATTATTGACTTTCATCGTTTAGAAGGGGATTTGCTGGGGATCACCGTTGAGGGCATTGATATTTTAAGGATCGCGAAGATCCATGTGGATTTTGACCATCTTCTTATCGCAGATTGCGCCCCTTATTTTGTTTGGCCGCCGTTCCCTGCTACTTCAGCAAATCAATACTTAGCAGATAAATTAAAGCAGTTACATGCTACCGTTCCTGATCTAGGAGAGCTTTACGCAGAGCCCAAATACAGTGACATGACATGGGTCTGTCAACGCTGGATTGAAGTCCTTCCTATTGATGTGAAATACAAACAATTATTGATCCATCAAGAAAACCCGAAACTGGCTATTCGCTTCCTCATGAAGTTGCTACAAGATAAAAATTTGATTTATTAATGAGATATCAATCCGTAATTTGTTAATTATAAGCAACTCACTTCAAATAAATTACGTGACAAACTACTCGATAACTCGAGAAAACGTTAGAATTTCGAAAATGTCTTATAATATTAGTTTTACATGTCACATTTATCTTTTTTCTGGTTAAAGCATAGCCGTGATCATCAAGTAAAAGCGCTAGAATCTGAGTTTTGTAACTTGGTAAAACAATCTGCGCAACAAAATAAACTTACCCTTCCTCCGATCCCAAATGTTTTAATCAAGCTGCACCAACTTTGTAATAACGATGATACAACGATCCATGATGTTGCCGATTTACTGCTCGACGATCCTGCTTTAACTGCCACCATTATTCGTACCTCTAATACTGTTTTATTCAATCGTCGCAATGTTGTTTGTAATGATTTACTGACTGCCGTTTCTCGTTTAGGTTTACTCCGTGTCCGAGATATTGCAACCGCTCAAACCATTGCTGAATTACGAAAAAGCCAGACAGAAAATATAGAATGTAACCAGCTACTTAACCAAAGTGCGATACGCTCCCGTCTGTTTGCTGGCACCATGGCACTGATTTGCCAAACACTGATTAAGCACAGTGAAAAACCACTTAAGCTTGAACCTGAAAAAGCCCTACTCACTGGTTTATTAGCTGATATTGGTGTCTTTAGTTTGATTTATGAATATCTAAACTATTTAAAAGATGGTAATTACTTAGACATTAATATTGCCAAATTTATCTTCAAAGAAACCTGTACGCAGACAAGTTTGGTGGTACTTAAAGAGTGGGGATTTGATGATGACTATCTTGAAATCGCCTCGAACAAACGTATGGCGTACAGTACACAACAAGACTCACCGACTTATCTAGATATTGCCCGTATGGCTCACCATTTGTTGTTGTTCAAAAATGATGATGAAGCCATTGATGAAAATGACGTCGAGCTGGATTTACTCGGCGCTGAAGTCATGTACGAGCTAACTAATCTCCCTAATGAAGAATTCCACCAGCGAGTTAAAAACATCGCTCGTGAAAGCGGTTTTTAATGCTCTAGCCCATCTATCGTGATGGGCTTTTTATTTACCCACCAGCTTCTCCCTCTATACTCACACTTCGCTGCTGTGTTACATTTCCATTATGTTAAAAATGTAAACAAAGCGCATCAATATCACTGCGTTAGCTTGTTTAGATAAACACATCCACTATCACAGACCATCACACCCGATGATTACATTTAAGGATTGATATGTTTTCAGGGATCTTATTGATTTTTTTGCCACTTATTATTGGCTACCTCATTCCTGTCCATAATAAAAAGCACCTCGACTTTATTAATACTCAAACAAGTCGACTGGTTCTAGTTATTCTAACGCTTATGGGATTAAGTCTTGCGGCACTTGATAATCTTAGTCAAAACCTGAGCCAAATATTGATTTATACCGCTACGTTCTTTATTGCAATTAGCGTGTGTAACTTAGCAGCATTACCCTTTTTAGACCGCTTATGGCCTACCGCAACCGTTGATGGTCATCACCATCTACCCATGAGCAAAATGATGATGGAATCGATTAAGTTAGTCTTTGTTGTTGCGGCAGGATTAATTGTCGGCTTAGTGCTTGATATTGATTTAAGTTGGGTTGATCAAGCCAGTGAAGCGATTTTACTTCTTTTGCTTTTCTTTATAGGGATCCAGCTGCGTAACAGCGGCATGACACTCAAACAAATCGTACTAAACAAAAAAGGCATCATTATTGCGGCAGTGATCATTGTGACTTCGTTTACTGGCGGGATCATTGCTGCGCTGATCCTTGATATTCCAATTACTCATGGTTTAGCCATGGCATCAGGATTTGGTTGGTATTCACTGGCAGGTATTTTGATTGGTGATGGTTTAGGAAGTGTATTTGGTGGTGCCGCTTTTCTTAATGAACTGCTACGTGAAATGCTTGCACTTATGCTGATCCCACTGCTTATTCATCGCTACCCTAATACAGCAATTGGCTATGCAGGGGCAACGGCAATGGACTTTACTCTGCCTGTGATCCAAAACACGGGCGGTGTTCGTTGTGTGCCAATTGCGATTGTCAGTGGTTTTATTCTTAGCTTGCTCGTGCCTGTATTTATTCTGTTTTTCTTATCTCTCTGAACCCGCTTCCCAATAAATACAAATATAAAAAAACCGCAGCTCTTGCTGCGGTTTTCATTTTAACGCTCTACCACATTAGTATGATTTTTCTTGTCATGCCAAGGTGGATTGGTAAACGTAAGGTATTGCACACCAGCGTAGAGGGGGTACAAGCCCAGTGTAGCAATACAAAGATAAATCTTATCAAACTCACGTTTTAAGTAACGTTGCTTAGTGAGTAGCTCATCGTCACTAGATACCACTTTCACGCTTAACAACGCACGTGATAATGACGTACCTAGTAAACGGTAACACAACCAGTGATAACCCATAAAGACACCAATAAATAACGCCATGATGCCAATAATTAACAGTAACAACACTGGTAGCGCCATCGTATCGTTAAGCGATAAGGTGACCCCTGTGCCATTGGTGATATAACCAATCACACCAAGGAAGATATCTTTGGCAATCATTGCAAACATCTGCACGATAGCCATATCAATCATGAATGTACCGACACGCCTATATTTTAACGAAAAGCTACTCATCACTAATTACTTACCTAGTTTCGAGTTAATTTGTGCTTTAAAGCCAGCCGCTTGTGCACCGTAGATAGCTTGGATACCTGTACCACCTACTTTCACTAAGCCTTTCGCACCTAGGTTTTCAGTCCAGTACTTGTTGTCTTTAACCAAGTCACCATCTTTAACTGTGATACGTAGACGTGTAATACATGCATCAACGTCAACGATGTTATCTTTACCACCTAGCGCTTCGATCATCTCATCAACTTGACTGTCGTCAGCACCGCCCGCTTTTGCTTCTTGGTAATCTTTCTTACGAACAACCGCTACAGCACTACCTTTACGACCAGGCGTCTTGATATCGAACTTCACGATAAACCAACGGAACAACAAGAAGTACACAGGACCGTAAATTAGACCTAGTAGTGGGATGTAGTACCAATGGTTCTCAGTACCCGTTAGGCCAGGAAGCATGCCGAATAGTGCGAAGTCAATGAAACCACCACTGAACGTCATACCTACTTTCACGTTTAGTAAGTCCATGATCATGAATGATAGACCTGCTAGTGGCACGTGGATGAAGTAGTAAAGCGGTGCAGATAGGAATAGGAATGTGAACTCGATTGGCTCTGTAATACCTGTTAGGAACGCTGTTAGCGCAACAGAGAACAATAGACCACCTACTTCTTTCTTATTCTCTTTATCAGCTAGTGTGTACATTGCGTATGCAGCAGCTGGTAGACCGAACATCATGAATGGGAATTTACCTGTCATGAAGTTAGTTGAAGAGAACTGAGAGTAATCACCATTAGCTAGAGAGCCAAAGAAGATGTTTTGTGTACCTTTGTAAACTTGACCAGCGATTTCAGCTGTACCACCGATCTCTGTCTGCCATAGTGGAAGATAGAATACGTGGTGTAGACCAACAGGGATAAGCGCACGCTCAATAATACCGAAGATGAATGATGCAATGTAACCGTGACCAGATGCAGTCATTTCACCCAGTGTTGCACCGATAGAACCGAATGCAGCACCGATGTAAGGCCATACGAATACTAGCGCAATACCGTAGAACAATGCAGAGAATGCACTTACGATAGGAACGAAACGCGCGCCACCGAAGAAGCCTAGGAATTCAGGCAGTTTAACGTCATGGTATTTGTTATGCAGAATAACAGTGATACCACCAGCGATCAGACCGCCAAACACACCCATACTTAGCGTATTTTGAATGCCTAGTACGTCTGCTAACACGCCAGCGTAATGGTTACCCATTAACACAACAGTGTTGTTAGTGGTATCTACCATGCCAGCAACAGAAAGCGTTTTCGCAATTGCAACGTTCATTACTAAGTATGAAATTGTTGCTGCTAGTGCTGCTGCACCTTTTTCAGCACGCGCAAAACCAATAGCAATCGCTAATGCGAACATTAATGGTAGGTTTGCAAAAACGATACCGCCCGCTGCGGTCATAACCTGTAAGAAACTATTTAAAAGTGTTCCGTCTTGCAAAATACCAATGTTGTATGCGTCGATCATACTTTGGTTGGTGAAGCTACCACCTAGGCCAAGCATAATACCGGCTGCTGGTAGTAGTGCTATCGGCAGCATTACAGCTTGCGACAGTTTACTAAAGAAGGCTTTCATTACCTTATCTCCTCGATATGGGATCTAAACTTGTATCAAAAAATAACTCAGACTTGATTGGTCTTTTTTAACATTATTTTTACTTCAATAAGCGTAGTAATGAACACTTACGTATACGAGACAAGCTCAAATCACCGAGGCGAATTGATACGTTAGTGAACATTGTGCTCCTGAGTACAATATTGGTTGAAATAACATAGACACTAACGACATACCCCCGTAGTCATAATGTTAGTCTCTATTTTTTGCTATTTCGGCATCAGTATAGGATGCGGCGGCTAATATAACTTGATGAATGTCATATTTACTAATTACATCGATGACTAATATTGCAAAATATAAGCATGATCACAGCCAGTTACATCTGTTAAAAACAAGGAGTTAAAATTTAAGGTGTTGATAATTAAGAAATTAATAATAAATAAAACAATAATGGAACTGCATATTTATTTCACAAAAGCAACAATTGTAACGCTATGTAACATGAAGGATTGTTTTATCAATTTAGAAGGCGTATTAGGCGTGAATAATTAAGAAGAGCGTTTAATGAATAGCTAATATAGTATCATAGTTCTTTCATTGCCAATATTTTATAAATAGTACAAATATCCCCCTATAGATTAACTCAAACACCTATAAGTACTATAAATATCAATTGCTTTAATTAACATATATACCCAGGTAATTTGAAGTGGCTTGGGTATAAAAGAAGGTCGCATTACGCGACCTTCTTAATTTATTGTCTTTTCAACTCAAAGCCATGCTTCAAGCTTGAACCTTGACAATAAGATTTATTTTTTGTTTTCAGCCACTTTTTCTTCTGCCGTACGGTAGTCGAAGAAGAAGATAAGTAGCATAGGTACTGCAAACGCCACTGCAATCGCAATTGCGTATACCCACATAGGGTTAAATACAGGGATGGTTAGCAGTGAAGTAAATGCAAACGCAGTTGTCTTCACACCACCGTATGGTGCACCAAGAATAGCAATCACAAGACCACCCGCTAGACAGCCTGGAAGCATACGAGAGTACACTTTCTTAAAGCGTAGGTGGATACCGTATAGTGATGGCTCAGAGATACCACCGAATAGACCAGCCGCTAGTGCACCTGATGCTGTTTGACGCATTACTGCATTCTTCTCACGTAGTGCAATCAGTAATACACCTGCTGTTGCACCGAAACATGCAAAGTTCCAAACACCCATAGGACCTTGAATGAAGTCATAACCTAATGTCTGAATATTCATTAGCATTAGGGCATTTAGCGGCCAGTGTAGACCTAGTGGTACTAGGAATGGGTATAGTAATGGGATCAGAATCGCAAACACGAATGGTGCGTTAGTATTCAACCATGCTAGACCTGTACCTAGGTAAGTACCAATCCAAACACCTAGAGGACCAATCAAGAACGCAGTTAGCGGTACCATGATAATTAACGACAAGAATGGTACGAATACCATGTGTAGATTATCAGGAATGATTTTCTTTAAGAAACGGTAAACAAGCGCTAACACAGCCACCATGATCAAAGGTACGAATACGTTACCAGAGTAATCATTTAGCTGCATTGGTAAGCCAAAGATATGCGCAACATGGTCAACAGTACCTAATGTTGCATCTTTTACTGATGTCGTTGACGCTAATGTTGATAGCTTGTGGAACTCAGGTGTCATTAATGCACCCATGATCGCAGCACCTAGCCACGGATCCACATTCAGTTTCTTCGATGCGTTATAAGCAACCATGATTGGCAAGAAGTAGAAAACCGCATGCCACATTGAATCAACGAAAATCCAACCCGCTGACTTTTCACCACGGAAATCAACGATATGAAGCGCATCTAGCACTGAAGCCAATGCGATGATCAGTGATGCACCTAGTAAAATACCTAAAATTGGGCGGAATGAATCTGAAAGGTATTCAAAAAAGCTATCAACCCATGCCACTTTGCCACGAATACCTTCTGAGCGCTTAGCAGCTTTAATATCATCAATAGATTTTTCATTATTGGCAGGTGCTGCTGGTGCTTCACCGCCTTCACCTGATTCAATCATTTGCTTTAGCGTGTTATGCATAGATGCAACACCGCCACCCACAACGATTTGGTAACGATCACCACTTTGTGGAATGCTACCCATAACTTCAGGGATGGCATCTAATGCTGCTTTATCAACAATAGATGAATCATTTAATTCAAAACGTAAACGTGTAGCACAGCACGACAAGAACTTAATGTTACTTGCCCCACCAATACCTTTCAGAATTCCTTCTGCTGCAACTTTATTGCCATTCGACATAACTTTTGCCTTTCTATTTAAACCATAACTAATAAGCCAATACGGCTAGTTAATTAAACCTAATTATCATTTTAGCTTGTTGATAAGTATCGAATTATTTATATGCTTATTTACATGAATAAATTCTAGGGAACTCAATGAGTATTAGCACAATATTACCAGCAAGCAATAACAAACTTGATAATAACGATATAGCGACTCGTTAAACTAATTACTGCATTTTACTCATTATAATATCGAATAAAATAAACTCGATTCAGAGTGTGCTCGACAATATACATCAAAGATTAATTTAAAATATAAAACATTGATCACAATAAAATAAACACAGGAAAACATTAAATCATAACCGATTGATAAGAATAAGCTTTTAAGTCAAACCATGACTGAAAACTATTTTTACAATAATGAAAACAAGGTGATTTATATATTTCTCTATTTTTATTATTAAGAAATTTATTTTATTTAAGATACGTTACCAACCAAATAACCATAAAATAAACACTATGCTCATAAATTACACAGCACTGTGAGTGATGTTTATTATCAATAATAACGTCAGAAGATATTCGATAACATTTTTATTAAAAAGTTACATCTGTTACATAAGTAATAATTAAGTATAAATAAGTGGCATTTGATTTTATATTTTAAGTAAAAAAAGAGAAGCCTAAGCTTCTCTCTTGTTTGTTTCATCTGCTAATTAGCGTTGTGCTAATGAAAATAGCGTAAAGAAGTTATTGGTAGTAGCTTCTTCTACTTCTTCAACTGATACACCTTTCAATAACGCAATGTATTGCGCCACTTCACGTGTATAAGCAGGTTGATTTTGCTTACCACGGTATGGAATCGGAGCCAAGAATGGTGAATCGGTTTCAACCAGTAAACGATCAAGAGGTAATTGGCTCACCACATTTTTCAGATCACTTGCTGTATTAAATGTCACAATTCCTGAAATTGAAATGTAGAAGCCTAGCTCAATCGCATCTAACGCCATTTCTAATGATTCGGTAAAACAGTGAAGTACACCGCCACATTTTTCAGCCCCCTCTTCACGTAAGATACGCATAGTATCTTCACGTGCCATACGGGTATGAATGATCAAAGGCTTATTAAGCTCAACGGCTACACGTACTTGCTGGCGGAAAATCTCTTGCTGCAGTTCAGCTGTCTCAGGCTGGTAATGGTAATCCAAACCTGTTTCACCAATCGCAACAACCTTTTCGTGTTGAGCAAATGCCTTGAACTGTTCGTAGTTATAGCCTGACTCAACATCTAATGGGTGAATACCGCAAGATGCAAAAACGTTATCGTAAGGGGCGATCATCTCCATCATTTTTGGAAATGCTGCAAGTGTTACCCCAACAGAAAGAAAGTATTCAACGCCTCTTTCTTTCGCTTTATTAATTACATCATCAATCCCTGTGTGTAACTTTTCATAATCGAGTTTATCGAGATGACAATGTGAATCGACTAACACGGGCCTTCCTCTTTTATTTCAGAATATTGCTTATATAACTATAAATGCTAATGAGTAATATTACGCTTAATCTTGAATAAATCCAGTTAACCACTCAACAACAAGCAATTCAATATTCAACCCAGTATGCTGTTCAAGCTTGCGATACAAGGTATTAATCTTACGTGATTGATCAATTAATAGCGCTGTAGGTACGCTTGATGCCACCTGCTGCACTGATGCAAAGGATTCAACATGAACAAAATGATCGCTCACACCTTGCTGATACTTTATACAATCAACCAAGAAGTAACTCAGCCATTTTAGCGTTACGATACCGTCAGCCGTACACAGTGCCGTCACATCATAGATACCTAAATTGGGCGGCTGAAGAAAATCAGCAAACGCTTTGATCAAATTACCATGACGAATATCCATGCCACTTTCAACAAACGATAATGTGGAAAGTGGCGCACCACTATTAAGGCGGATTGACTCCTGTTTAATAGATTGCATGAGCTTATGTTCAACCCATTGCTTTACATTCACTTCAGCAGGAATAGGTAAACGCCATTTGTTACAACGGCTAACAATGGTTGGTAATAGGCTATCTAAACTTTGGGCGGTTAGAATAAACTGGCAACCTTGCGGTGGCTCTTCCAATGTTTTTAGAATCGCATTCGCACCCGCTTCACCCATGGCATCGGCATGTTCAATTAAAATCACACGTTGACCATTAAGCTGAGATGTTTCCGTTGCCCAGCGGTTACATTGACGTACCGCATCAACACCGATTTGCTTGCCTTCTTGCTCTGGTTTAATCACATGAAAATCAGGGTGGCTACTAGCTTCAAACAATTTACAGCTATGGCACACGCCACAAGGCTCTGTTTCACTGTTTTGGCAAAGCACCGTTTTAGCAAGTTGTCGAGCTAAGACATCACGCCCACTTCCCTTCACGGCTAATAATAAAATAGCGTGGTGTAAGCGACGTTGCTCCAGTAACTGTTGCCAGTTTTGCCATAAAGATTCTTGCCATGGGTACAACATATTATTGTTGCTCCAACCAAGTGTTAAGTGCAGAGCGCAGATCGGTTGTTACTTGTTCTAAGGTTTGGCTTGCATCAATGATGATCACGTTAGGTTGATTTTCAGAAAGCTCAAGAAAACGCGCGCGTGCACGATGGAAGAAATCGATATTCATTTGTTCAATGCGATCTAATGCACCACGACCACGTGCTCGTTGCAGACCTAACTCAGGATCAATATTCATATAGATAGTCAGATCAGGACGAAAATCACCTAATACCGTATCACGTAGATTTTCCATCAAGGCTTTATCAAAACCACGGCCACCACCTTGATACGCTTGTGATGACATATCATGACGATCGCCTACCACCCATTTGCCTTGGTTTAGCGCAGGCTTAATAACATTATCAACAAGCTGAATACGTGCCGCATAAAGAAGTAGTAACTCTGCCATATCTGTTAATGGCTCATCAGGATGCCCTTCTTTAACTAACGCACGCATTTGCTCTGCTAGCGGTGTACCACCCGGCTCACGAGTTGACACAGGATCATTAATGCCATGCTGAGCTAATGTATCCATCACCTGATTAATTGCTGTACTTTTACCAGCCCCTTCTAGGCCTTCGATGACAATAAATTTACCGATCATTGTGCTTGTTTTCTTAATGTTTGCAGGTATGCACGAACCGCGCGGTTGTGCTCAACCAAAGTTGTAGAGAATTTGTGTCCACCTTTACCATTGGCAACAAAGTAGTAATAGTCGCTGGTATCTGGGTTCACTGCCGCAAATACTGATGCCTTACTCGGCATAGCAATCGGCGTTGGTGGTAAACCTTTCATGGTATACGTGTTATACGGTGTTGGCGTTCTTAGATCTTTTTTACGAATATTACCGTCGTACTTATCACCCATACCGTAAATAACAGTTGGATCGGTTTGTAATGGCATGCCTTTACGAAGACGATTCATAAACACAGATGCCACCAAACCACGCTCGGCAGGGACTGCAGTTTCTTTTTCAATGATCGATGCCATGATTAATACTTGATAAGGATCTTTTAACGGCAGATCTTTTTGACGTTGATCCCACGCACTCGCTAGCTCTTTATTCATTGCTGTATAAGCACGTTTTAAAATCGCCAGATCAGTGGTACCAGCAGTGTAATGGTAGGTATTCGGTAGCAAATAACCTTCCACTTTCACATTATCAATACCTAATGCCTTAGCAATTTCAGGCTCTGTCATGCTATCTGTAACATGCTTTAATTCTGGTGCTGCTTGGATCTGCTTTAGCCATTCACTAAAACGTTCACCTTCAACCAAGGTGATCGAATATTGAAACTCTTTACCAGAAGTAATAAGTGCAAGCACCTGTTTCAATGTTTGCTTTGACTCAATACCATAAGTACCAGCTTTAATATCCGTTAAGCTTGGATCGAGTTTACCCACCCAACGTGTCCATGATGATTCAGTGATCACCTTATCTGTAACAAGCTGATTAATTAATCCTCTAAACGATGTCCCTGTTTTAACTGTTAACATTACCTGCTCAGTATTAATTACGGGCTTAACCAGCTCGTTCTTCACTTGGGTATATGCCCAACCAGCAGCACCTGCCGCTAGCGCAGCAAGAATGAAAACAATAAGAATCAACTTCTTTAACACGTATATAGCCTCTTTTGTAATACGTCGAGTAGTAACTGTTCTTGAAAGTGAGTAGTGCTGATGGTGTTCACTGGCACTAGCTCCATTAGCGCATTGGTTATAAAGACTTCATCAGCACAAAGCAAATCAGCTAATGAATAATCACCAAACTCTAACGAATATGGCAACGTTGAAAGCAATTCAATGATGTGTCGACGCATCACGCCTTCAACGCCAGATCCGCTTAAATCCGGCGTATAGACGACATTCCCTTTACGCCAGAATAAATTAGATGCAGTAGTTTCGACCACATGCTGATTCGTATTAAGTACAACAGCATCTAACCACTGATTTTGTTCGACTTCTTGTTTTAAAAGCACCTGCTCTAAGCGATTTAAGTGCTTCATACCAGCAAGCATAGGGCTATAACCTATATGCTGCTGACAAACGCCAAGGGTTATCCCCTCTTGCTGCCATTGCTGATAATGAACAGGCCATGAAAAAGAAGAAAAGATCACTTGAGTATCACAACAACCTACTGGGCTATAACCTCGGCCACCACTCCCTCGGCTAATTAATATCTTAACCCCACCACGTTCAGTGAAAGATTGAGCGAGTTGATTAGCCTTTAGAAATACTTGCTCCCAATCAGGCTCTGTAATACCTAATCGTTTTAGCGTGGTCTGCAAGCGCTCAAGATGAAAAGGCCAAAGCAATAACTTTCCTTGTTTAACGCCTATTGTAGTAAAACAGCCATCGCCATATTGTGTCGCGCGATCGGTGATCGCTAATTGCGGCTGTTGCTGACTGTTAATAAACGTCATAAAACATCCTTTTTCAGATAAAAAACAGCCCGGTATCTATAAAGAAACCGGGCCGCTTATAATATCAGGTTATCAAAGGATTTTCCTGATGGTATTTGTTACGAATGGCGATTAAATCTTCTTAAATAGTAGAGAGCCGTTCGTACCACCGAAACCAAATGAGTTACATAGTGCATACTCTAGGTTTGCTTGACGCGCTTCACCTGGAACGTAGTCAAGATCACAACCTTCACCTGGATTTTCCAAGTTAATTGTTGGCGGAACTACTTGATCTACAAGGCTTAGAATAGTGATGATTGATTCTACAGAACCTGCAGCACCCAATAGGTGACCTGTCATAGATTTAGTAGAAGACACCATTACATTATCAACTGCGCTACCCATAGCACGTTTGATACCTAGTGTTTCAGCAACGTCACCTGCAGGTGTTGATGTACCGTGTGCGTTGATGTAGCCAATTTGGTCAGCATTAATGCCAGCATCACGAATACATGCTTCCATTGCTAGTGCACCGCCTGAACCGTCAGCACTTGGTGAAGTCATGTGGTAAGCGTCACCACTCATACCAAAGCCTACAAGCTCAGCGTAAATTTTAGCACCACGTGCTTTTGCGTGTTCGTACTCTTCTAGCACGATAACACCAGCACCATCACCTAGAACGAAACCGTCGCGATCTTGGTCCCATGGACGAGAAGCCGCTTGAGGATCGTCGTTACGAGTAGATAGTGCTTTTGCTGCTGCGAAACCGCCCATGCCTAATGGCGTTGATGCTTTTTCTGCACCACCAGCAACCATCGCATCTGCATCGCCGTAAGCGATCATACGCGCTGCATGACCAATGTTATGAAGGCCAGTCGTACATGCGGTAGAGATTGCGATATTTGGACCACGTAGACCGTACATGATAGACATGTGTACAGCGATCATATTTACAATTGTTGAAGGAACAAAGAACGGGCTAATTTTGCGCGGACCTTTTTCCATTAAAGCTTGATGGCCAGCTTCAATTAGACCTAAGCCACCAATACCAGAACCGATAGCAACGCCAATGCGTGCTGCGTTTTCTTCAGTAACTTCAATACCAGAATCTTTAAATGCTTGTACGCCAGCAGCGATACCGTATTGGATAAATAAATCCATTTTACGTGCATCTTTTTTAGACATGTAATCTTCACAATTAAAGTCTTTTACCATACCAGCAAACTGAGTCGCGAAACCGCTAACATCAAAATGTTCAATAGTGCTGATACCGCTAGTGCCTGACTGTAAAGCTTTCCAAGAAGATTCAACAGAATTACCAACCGGGGTCAGCATACCCATGCCAGTTACAACTACACGACGCTTCGACACGATTAATTTCTCCGGGAATTGAGGATAAAACAGGTAGTATAAAAAAATCAGGCGGTCATGAAGACCGCCTGGAGGTGTTCGTTATTACTGTGCGCTGTTAACGTAGTCGATTGCAGCTTGAACAGTAGTAATTTTTTCAGCTTCTTCGTCTGGAATCTCTGTATCGAATTCTTCTTCAAGAGCCATTACTAGTTCAACTGTATCTAGTGAGTCTGCACCTAGATCGTCAACGAAAGATGCTTCGTTCTTAACTTCTGCTTCGTCTACGCCTAGTTGCTCAACGATGATTTTTTTTACGCGTTCTTCGATGTTGCTCATACTAATATATTTCCTTAACAAGAATTCGCTAATGCGATTTGCTGTAGTTTATTCATTACGACAAAAGTTGCAACACTCATAGTGCTGGTCAAACCACGATTTTATCATAAAACCCAACCAGTTTGACGTGCGTCATCAAGTATTGCAAATCTTTTGCTTAAATCATGTACATACCGCCGTTAACGTGCAAAGTTTCGCCCGTTACGTAAGCTGCGTCATCAGAGGCTAAAAATGCAACAGCTGCTGCAATTTCACGCGGTTCACCTAGGCGACCAGCAGGTACGTTTGCAAGCGTTGCTGCACGTTGGTCATCGTTAAGTGCTTTAGTCATATCTGTTTCGATAAAACCAGGCGCAACTGCATTCACTGTAATACCACGAGAAGCCACTTCACGTGCCATTGATTTAGTGAAACCTAATAGGCCAGCTTTAGCAGCTGCGTAGTTCGTTTGACCCGCATTACCCATAGTGCCTACCACAGAACCAATGCTGATGATACGACCATTGCGCTTTTTCATCATTGCACGTAGTACTGCTTTAGATAGACGGAAGATCGATGTTAAGTTGGTATCAAGAATATCTTGCCACTCATCGTCTTTCATACGCATCAGTAGATTATCACGTGTGATACCAGCGTTATTCACCAGAATGTCAACATCGCCAAAATCCGCTTTAATTTGCGCAAGAACAGATTCAATTGATTCAGGAGAGGTTACGTTTAACGCAAGGCCTTTACCTTTATCACCAAGATATGCACTGATAGCTTCTGCACCACTTTCAGAGGTTGCAGTACCGATTACCGTTGCGCCACGCTCTGCTAGAATTTCAGCAATAGCACGACCAATACCACGGCTTGCACCTGTAACTAGTGCAACTTTACCTTCCAGGCTCATTATTATTCCTCTTTAAAGCTGAATGATTACTTAGCCATTGCTGCTTCTAATGAAGCAACGTCATTAACTGCAGCACCGCCAAGTGCACGATCAATACGCTTAGTTAGGCCAGTAAGCACTTTACCAGGCCCCATTTCAAGTAACTCTTCGATACCTTCAGCAGCCATACGCTCTACAGATTCAGTCCAACGTACTGGGCTATATAGTTGTTTAACAAGCGCAAGCTTAATCGCTGCTGGATCAGTTTCCGTCGCCACATCTGCGTTATTAATAACAGATACAGATGGTGCGTTAAATTCGATAGATTCTAGTGCTACTGCTAGTTTATCTGCTGCTGGCTTCATCAATGCACAGTGAGATGGCACAGAAACCGGAAGAGGCAATGCACGCTTAGCGCCTGCTTCTTTACATAAAACGTTTGCACGCTCTACAGCTTCTTTATTACCTGCAATAACAACTTGACCTGGTGAGTTGAAGTTCACAGGAGAACAAACTTCACCTTGTGCTGCTTCCTCACATGCTTTCGCAATTGCATCGTTATCAAGGCCGATAATTGCAGACATAGCACCAACACCTGCTGGTACTGCTTCTTGCATAAGTTGACCACGTAGCTCAACCAGTTTAACTGCAGCTTTAAAATCGATAACGCCAGCACATACTAGTGCTGAGTATTCACCTAGGCTGTGACCTGCAAGAACAGTTGGTTGCTCACCACCTTGTTGTTGCCATACACGCCAAATTGCAACAGATGCTGTTAACAATGCAGGTTGAGTGCGTTGAGTTTGGTTTAAATCTTCCGCTGGGCCGTTTTGAACTAGTGCCCAAAGATCGTAACCTAGCGCATCAGATGCCTCAGAGAACGTTTCTTTAACCACATCAAATTGTTCTGCTAACTCAGCTAGCATACCAACGGTTTGAGAGCCCTGACCTGGGAAAACAATCGCGAACTTAGACATTCGAGAATCCTTCTTTATTGACTAGTCATTAGTCGATTAATATGCATTAAAACTAATATATCGCTTACTAGTTTTAATGCACTAAAAAATAGATGCAATTTAGCTATTTGGAAGGTTTTATCTTACTAGATTAAAACTTCACCAATGCTGAACCCCAAGTGAAACCGCCACCAAACGCTTCTAATAATAAAGTTTGGCCTCGTTGAATACGGCCATCACGTACCGCTTCATCTAATGCTGTTGGGACTGTTGCTGCTGACGTATTACCATGACGATCAAGCGTCACTACAACTTGATCCATCGACATTGATAATTTTTTCGCTGTCGCTGAGATAATACGCATATTCGCTTGGTGAGGTACAAGCCAATCTAACTCTGACTTATCCATGTTATTTTCAGCAAGCGTACTTTTTACTAAGTTCGATAACTGTGTTACCGCCACTTTAAATACTTCGTTACCTGCCATGTAAAGCCACTTATTTGGATCAAAGTCTTTACCATGTTCAGGAACAGCAAGGCTTAATAAACCACCAAAATGGCCATCCGCATATAAATGCGTTGAAATAATACCTGGCTCTTCACTTGCGCCAATAACAACAGCACCTGCAGCATCACCAAATAAAATGATGGTTGAGCGATCTTCAGGATCACAGCAATGAGATAATGCATCAGAACCGATCACTAACACATTTTTTGCCATACCTGTTTTAATATGCTGATCTGCAACACTTAACGCGTAAACAAAACCAGTACATGCCGCAGATAAGTCAAATGCAGGACAGCCTTTAATATCTAACATGCCTTGCACTTGGCAAGCTGCTGATGGAAATGTGTGACTTGCACTCGACGTTGCAACGATAATCAGATCGATATCTTCTTTATCAATGCCCGCCATTTCAATTGCTTTTAATGATGCTTGGTAGCCCATTACTGCAACAGTTTCATCTTCAGATGAAATACGGCGCTCACGAATACCTGTTCGTGCTACGATCCACTCATCACTTGTTTCTACCATTTTTTCTAAGTCCGCATTAGAGCGTACTTGTTGCGGCAGGTAGCTGCCTGTTCCTAGAATTTTGCTATACATGAAGACTAATAGTGCCTCTCGAGTAGGACCTCTTCTAAACGGTCACTGATTTTGTTCGGTATCTGTCGTTTAACTTCGTAAACCGCTTCGCTTATCGCGTTGGCAAAAGCGACAGTATCAGCACTTCCATGGCTTTTCACCACAATACCGCGCAATCCTAACAGACTTGCACCGTTATACTGGTCGGGGTTCAACTGTTGTAAACCATCAAATAGCTCACTAAACAGCCATTTAGCAATAATACGTCGAACGGGGTTACGACCAATGGCGTGTTTTATTCGTTCAATAAATAAATTTGCGACCCCTTCACTGGTCTTCAAACTCACATTACCGACGAAACCATCACACACGATCACATCCGCTTTATCGGAATAAAGCTGATGTCCTTCAACGTAACCAACATAATTAATATCAGGAGATTGGATCAACATCTCTGCACAACGTTTGACCAAATCATTACCTTTGATCTCTTCTTCACCAATATTTAGCAAAGCCACACGCGGTTTTTCGCCTAATGATTGTTCCGCCAATACAGATCCCATCACGGCAAATTGGAATAAAGTATCTGAATCACAAGAGACGTTAGCCCCTAGATCAAGCAACCATGTAGGATGTTCACCACGATTAGGAATAGCAGAGATTAATGCAGGTCGTTCAACGCCAGGTAATTGCTTTAACACATAACGAGAAAGTGCCATTAGCGCACCTGTATTACTGGCACTAACACAAGCATCAGCTTGACCACTTGCCACCGCATCTAGAGCCATACGCATGGATGAACCTTTGCTATGACGAAGAGCTTGTGATGGTCGTGTTTCGTTGGCAATGACGCTATCGCAATGCACGATAGATAGCCGAGGATGATTTAGCTTATTGAGGAGAGTTAGTTGTGCTGTGATTGCACTCAGATCACCAAAGAGAATAAGTTTGAGCTCAGGCGAATGCAACAGTGCCTGCACGGCGGCAGGCACTGTTACTTGAGGACCGAAATCCCCGCCCATTGCATCAAGTGCAACGGTAAGACCCATCAAGGTTCAACCT
Source organism: Photobacterium leiognathi (assembly GCF_030685535.1). Classification (NCBI taxonomy): domain Bacteria; kingdom Pseudomonadati; phylum Pseudomonadota; class Gammaproteobacteria; order Vibrionales; family Vibrionaceae; genus Photobacterium; species Photobacterium leiognathi. The sequence goes on from NZ_CP131601.1 coordinate 2,151,206, forward strand.
TACTTGTTGATAACCTTGCGGCCACGGTAGAAACCGTCAGCTGTCACGTGGTGACGTAGGTGAGTTTCACCAGATGCTTTATCTACAGAAACTGCTGCTGTAGTTAGCGCATCGTGTGAACGACGCATACCACGTGCTGCACGTGATTTTTTGCTCTTTTGTACGGCCATTAACCCTACTCCTGTTAAATTTAACTCTTAAGATTTTTCAATACTGCAAACGGATTCGGACGCTCATCAGCAACGGGGATCTCACCAAAAGACATGTTTTTCGAGCCGATATTACAATCAGCATCGTCGTGCATTGCGACTTGTGGTAATTCCAGAATCAATTCGTCTTCAACGAGTTGAATCAAGTTGATCTCGCCATTTTCGTCGACAATAGCCTGCTCATAGGCTTCCGGTAACTCATCTACGGCTTCTTCGTTGCGAACCGGACTATAACAGAATTCCACATGAATATGATGTGGAAACTCTCCCTGACATCGCTGACAGGTCAACATCACGTCTACATCGGCGACACCGCTGATGAAAGGGATACGACGTTGGTCAAGGTCAAAAGACAAGTTGACGTTTGCATCACTTATTACGCTCTGGGTTGATTCAGCTAAACGAGACAAAATCTCGGCTTTGATGATGCCATCATAGTCGAGTCTTTTTTGTGCTGCGCGAACCGGATCTACCGTTAGCGGCAATTTTACCTTTTGCATAGGGCGCGAATATTAGCCTTATAGTCTGTTTGAGTCAAAGGAAATGTGTGTGAATTAACAGCTTTTGACCAATTCTCATGCTGTGATGAAAATTACAAAACGCTTATACAGCACATCTCAGTAATAAAATTATAAATGTCTGCCACTCAACCACTTGATGACATCATTATAATCGATGAAATAACACTCACCTTTGCTTAAAGGATAGCCAAATGTCAGCGTAATCTGCTTTAAAACCGGACTTATACATTGTCACAAATTTAACAAAAATCAGCATCACCGAATTATGTTCGCGAACATACACCGAAACGTAAGCAGAGACAACAAACTCTCAGTGATCACAGCACAACAACTTCGGATACAAAAGATACCGCCTAAAGCTTTTGAATTCAGCTATGATAGCGTTAATCTCAATCCTAATCATTTGTATCCTAAGCTTATGACACAACCATTATTGCTTGCTTCTACTTCCCCATTTCGTAAAGCATTATTAGAAAAATTATCGCTGCCATTTGAAACCGCAGATCCACAAACGGATGAAACCATACTAGATAATGAATCAGCGCAAGACTTGGTATGTCGCCTTGCCGAACTAAAAGCAAAGGCATGTGCTAGTCGTTACCCTGAACATGTAATCATCGGTTCAGATCAAGTCTGTGTCATTGATGGCAAGATTTTAGGCAAACCGCACACAGTTGAAAATGCATGCTTACAGCTCAAAGCAGCCAGTGGCAAAACCATTACCTTTTATACTGGGCTTTGTTTATACAACGCAAAAACAAATCAAGCGCAAGTAATATGTGAGCCTTTTCATGTTCACTTTAAATCTCTAACCGAACAGCAAATTCAAAACTATGTAGAAAAAGAGCAACCACTGTATTGCGCAGGTAGTTTTAAGAGCGAAGGCTTAGGCATTGCTCTATTCGATAAGTTGGAAGGTCGCGATCCCAATACCTTAGTTGGGTTACCTTTGATTGCACTGACTGAAATGTTAGCCAATGAAGGTATCTCTGTTTTGTAAGAGACAAGTCTCGTTCAGATAATAAAAAGGCGAGCATTGTAGCTCGCCTTCTTGTTTTACATTTGACGCAATTTTGCTAGACAGCGCTCAAGTACAGGCTCCATTGGCGCGCTAATATCCATTGTTTCATCCGTATTCGGGTGAGTAAATTTGATATTCGCCGCATGTAGGAATAAACGTCCTAATCCTGTTTTCTTTGTGTAAGCATCAAATCGTGGATCACCATAACGATCATCCCAAGCAATTGGGTGACCTTCATATTGGCAATGCACACGGATCTGGTGCGTACGGCCTGTCACAGGGCTTGCTTGTACTAATGTCGCCTGAGGGAAACGCTCTAATACTTTAAAGCGTGTATCAGACGGCTTACCTTGTGGGTTAACGCGTACGATACTATTCACTTCATTTTTCAACAGTGGCGCAGTGACTTTCTTGCAGCTTGCCTTCCATTCTCCCATCACTAAGGCAAAGTAATATTTCTGCACCGTTTTATTTCTAAATTGCTCTTGCAGTTTGCGCAGCGCAGAACGTTTCTTCGCCACCAGTAAAATACCAGAAGTATCTCGGTCAATACGGTGAACCAGCTCCAAGAAACGTGCATCGGGACGTAATGCTCGTAATGCTTCAATCGCACCAAACTTTAAGCCACTACCGCCGTGAACAGCTGTTCCTGATGGTTTATTTAGAATCAGCATGTGATCATCTTCATAAATGATGCAATGCTCTAATTCTGCGACTTTGTTTAATTTAGTGCTCACCTGCTCTTGTTCTTCTTTCTCAGGAACAAAAATTGGCGGTACGCGTACTAGATCACCATCCTGCAATTTATATTCAGGTTTAATACGTTTTTTGTTTACTCGCACCTCGCCTTTGCGCAAAATGCGGTAAATCATGCTTTTGGGTACGTTTTTAAGCCTTGCGCGGAGAAAATTATCAATCCGCTGGCCTGCAAAGTCATCGTTAATGTCGATGAATTGCACTTTAGGTTTATCTTCTGTCATGAGTCTGATTGTATCACGCAAATAAAGCAGATTGCCGCAAAAAAGTGAGCCTGCTATCATTGTGTGCTGAGGTAGGTTTTTTTGCCTATTTCACTGACAAGGCGAGCATGAACTCACCTTTATGGCTATTTTTTATACAACTCAGATAATAAACGCAGCAGATGGCGTAAGACGTTAGGGTTATCAGAGTTTTTTTTAGTACGTCAAATTACACTTTTTTTTGATGTGACAGATACAACCACGTCAATGTGGTGATACCAGCTGTATATTTCAGATCTAACCATCTCACATGCAGTTGGCTGATAAGTGTGGCTAAAGAGCACTCCTGAATTTCCAACCGTGAGGTTGCAACCGTACAATCAGTCTTGGAGTCCGGCGCCATCAAAAAACAGATGTAACTAGCGTACTAATACAACGACAATAAATGAGTACAATATAATGAAAAGAATGTTGATTAACGCAACTCAGAAGGAAGAGTTGCGCGTCGCATTAGTTGATGACTAAAAGCTGTTTGATCTTGATATCGAAAGCCCAGGTCACGAATCTAAAAAAGCAAATATCTACAAAGGCCGCATCACTCGCATCGAACCAAGTCTGGAAGCAGCGTTCGTTGACTATGGTGCAGAGCGTCATGGTTTCCTTCCTCTTAAAGAAATCGCGAAAGATTATTTCCCTGCCAACTATTCTTACCAAGGTCGCCCTAACATCAAGGAAGTCCTAAAAGAAGGCCAAGAAGTTATCGTTCAAGTCGATAAAGAAGAACGCGGAAACAAAGGCGCAGCCCTTACTACTTTCATTTCTTTAGCTGGTAGTTACCTTGTTCTAATGCCTAACAACCCTCGTGCTGGCGGTATTTCTCGTCGTATCGAAGGTGAAGAGCGCACCCAACTTAAAGCAGCACTAAGCACGTTAGAGCTACCACAAGGTATGGGGCTAATTGTTCGTACTGCAGGCGTAGGCAAATCAGGTGAAGAATTAGAGTGGGATTTAAACGTTCTACTTAACCACTGGAACGCAGTAAAAGAAGCAGCAGATTCTCAACCTGCACCGTTTCTAATTCACCAAGAAAGTAACGTTATTGCACGTGCTATTCGTGATTATTTACGCCGTGACATCGGTGAAATTCTGATCGATAGCCCGAAAATCTTCGACCGTGCACGTGATCATATTAAATTAGTTCGCCCTGATTTCTTATCTCGTGTTAAACGTTACGAAGGCGAAGTACCACTATTTAGCCACTACCAAATCGAAAGCCAAATCGACTCAGCGTTCCAGCGCGAAGTTCGTTTACCTTCAGGTGGTTCTGTTGTTATTGACCCAACAGAAGCGTTAACGTCTATCGATATCAACTCTGCTCGCGCAACAAAGGGCGGCGATATTGAAGAAACAGCACTGCAAACTAACCTAGAAGCCGCAGATGAAATTGCACGTCAATTACGTTTACGTGACTTAGGTGGTCTTGTTGTTATCGACTTCATTGATATGACACCTGTACGCCATCAGCGTGAAGTTGAAAACCGTTTACGTGAAGCTGTTCGTATGGACCGTGCACGCGTTCAAATCGGCCGTATTTCTCGTTTCGGTCTACTTGAAATGTCGCGTCAACGTCTAAGCCCTTCTCTTGCAGAAGCAAGCCATCACGTTTGTCCTCGTTGTACAGGTACTGGTGTTGTTCGTGATAATGAATCACTATCACTTTCAATCCTACGTCTGATCGAAGAAGAAGCACTGAAAGATAACAGCTCACAAGTACTAGCGATTGTACCTGTACCTGTTGCCTCTTACCTCCTAAACGAAAAACGTCGTTCAGTACAACACATTGAAAAATACCACGGTGTTCGTGTTATTATCGTTCCGAATTCTGATATGGAAACGCCGCATTTCGAAGTGCTACGTATTCGTGAAGGTGAAGAGCAAGATACGCTTTCTTACCACATCCCGAAAGCACTAGAAGCAATGAAGGAAGCTGAAGCAATTGAATCACCACAGCCTGAGCGTATCGTTAAGAAACGTGAAGAGCCGGTACTTCAAGGTTTCACTGCGCCAAAACAACCAGCACCAGTGGCAAAACCAGCAGCTAAGCCTGCAACTGCAGCAACAACTAAGCCTGCAACAGCACAAAAGCCTGGTTTACTAAGCCGCTTCTTTACTGCTTTAGCCTCTTTTTTCTCTGGCAGTGCAGAGCCACAGCAAGAGAAGCAAGTAGAAGCGAAGCCAGAGCAAGACAATAACCGCAACAACAACCGTCGTAACAATAACCGTCGTAATGACCGTAACGACAACCGTCGCAATAATAATCGCCAAGACAATCGCCGTAACAATCGTCAAGACAACGACGTAGATAATAACGGTGATCGCCAAGAGCGTAATAACGAGCAACGCCAGAATCGTCGTCGCAACGACCGTAATGACAAAAACCGTCAAGACCGTCAGCAGCAAAACGATAAGGCAGCAAAAGCACCTCGCCAAAACCGTAATAACGACGAGGCGAAAGAGCAAAAACGCCAAGCTCGTAAAGAAGAAATTCAAGCTCAAAAGCAACAACGCCAGCAACAAAATGAGCAAAAAGCAGCGGCTCAAAACACTGCAGATACGCAACGTGACAACGAAGAGAAAGCCGTTAAGGTGAAACAACGTCGTCAACGTCGTCAACGTCGTCAATTACGTAAAAAAGTACGTATTACCGATGAAGTAGAAACGCGTGTTGAGCAGCAAAATGTTGTTGAAAACGTTGAAGCCACCGTAGAAAAAACACCTTCTCCACTAATGGCACTAGGTACAAGCATTGCTAAAGAGGCACAAAGCCAACCTGAGCAAGAGCCTACTACTGCAAACGAGCAAGGTGAAAATACTGAGCAAGAATGTACTCAACGTCGTAACCGTCGTTCACCTCGTCACCTTCGTGCAAGCGGTCAGCGCCGTCGCCGTATGCGTGATACTCGTGTTGAAAAACCTGAGTTTGCAAACGCTGAAGCGCCAGTAGAAAACAAGGTTGCTGATACTGTAGAGCATGCTGTTGTTGATGCCACTGATTCAATCAGCGATATGGTGAATGTGGTTTCAATTGTTGAGAAACCAAAAGCGGCTCGCCCAGCAACTGGCGTAGCATCGCCTGAAATGGCAATGGGCAAAGTTTGGTCTCGTATCAAACCTTCTATTGAAGCGCCTGTTGTAGAAAAAGCAGTAGAGCAAACACCAGAAGCACCACGTGTTGAAGCTGAGATCATTGATGAAGTAGAAGTTAACGACATCATTATCAACACGCCTGTTGTAGAGCCTAAAGCTGAAGTAAAAGAAGCACAGCGCCCTCAACTTTCTGGTGTTGCAATGCCTGAAATGGCGATGGGCAAAGTATTCCCTCGCTTTAAGGCTGATCCTGCAGCGGTTGAAGTAGCAGAGACAGTGGCGACTGAAACAGTAACAGAAGAGCCAACTCCTACTATTGTTAAACAATCAGAAGTTGTTGAAGCGGTAGTGGCTGAGCCTGAAGTTATTGAACCAGAAGCAGTTGAACCTACAGCACCTGTTGAAAAAGCAAACAACAACGTTGTTGAGCTTGCAACTAAAGCTGCGGTTATGGCAACTTCTCCTCGGGGTTTCCATGCGGTATCTGGTATGGCTAAAGCGCCAGCACCAGAAGAGAAGATTGTAGCGACTATCGTTGAAGCGGCACCATTACGTGAGCTTGCAAACGCACGCCCAGGCAGTAGCCAAACCGCAACGAACCGAGCTGCTGCACCAATGACGAAGCCTTTATTTGATTAAGCGCTAAGTTAACACTGACAAAAAAGCCATGCTTTTGCATGGCTTTTTTATTTTCTAAATTTGAGTCAATTTCAGCGCACTTTCTGTTTGATTATTACATATACTTCTAAATTTTTGCTTGTAACCAGAGTAAATGTCGTAATAAGACAACTAAAGTTGATGCTAATAACAACTTTCTGTAGCATTCTGTTAACCAAAATGCGCCCATTTCATACAGCGAATAATAGAAGAATTATTAACTCTCATGCTAGATTTTCCCCAAAAAACACATCAATCCGTCAAAAATGACGTTCTTTCAGGTTTGACCGTTGCGCTTGCATTGGTGCCTGAAGCCGTTGCTTTTGCCTTCGTTGCAGGTGTAGACCCAATGGTTGGTCTTTATGCTGCATTCATTGTTGGCTTAGTCACTGCTATTTTAGGTGGTCGTCCTGGTATGATTTCAGGTGCAATCGGCGCTATGGCCGTTGTAATGGTCAGCCTTGTTGCAGAGCACGGAATCCAATATTTGTTTGCCGCTGTCATGCTTGCAGGCTTACTGCAGATCCTTGCTGGTGTCTTCCGCCTCGGTAAATTTATCCGCATGGTGCCACACCCTGTCATGATAGGTTTTGTAAATGGTCTTGCGATTGTTATTTTCTTAGCCCAGTTAGGTCAATTTAAAGTACCTTCTGTTAACGGTGGCTTAGAATGGATGCACGGCACACAGCTTTACATCATGTTAGGCTTAGTTGCGCTAACCATGTTTATCATTCACTTCTTACCAAAGCTAACCAAAGCGGTACCCTCTTCGCTTGTTGCCATTCTGACCGTGACTGCGTTAGTTCATGTATTAGGTTTAGAATCTCGTACCGTAATTGATTTTGTTCGCACCATGAGTGGTGATAACAATGCAACACTTGCTGGCTCTCTCCCAACGTTTGCTTTACCTGATGTAGGCTTTAACCTAAAGACTCTAAAAATCATCTTGCCATATTCATTAATTTTGGCAGCTGTGGGTTTAATTGAATCACTACTAACCCTGACAGTAATTGATGAAATGACTAATACCCGTGGTAAAGGTAACCGTGAATGTGTTGGTCAAGGTGTTGCAAATATTACATGCTCAGTATTTGGTGCGATGGGTGGTTGTGCAATGATTGGTCAGTCAATGATCAACATTAACTCTGGTGGCCGTGGTCGCTTATCAGGTATCACAGCTGCCATCGGTTTACTGTTGTTCATTCTATTTGGCTCATCATTTATTGAAATGATCCCACTTGCAGCACTTGTTGGTGTGATGTTCATGGTTGTGATCGGCACATTTGAGTGGGCAAGCTTTAAGATGATGCGTAAAGTGCCTAAGCATGACTTCTTTACCATTATTCTCGTAACAGGTGTAACCGTTATTGCTGACCTTGCTGTCGCGGTATTAGTCGGTGTGATTTACTCTGCACTTGTGTTTGCTTGGAACCATGCAAAACACATCTACGCATCAAGCTACATTGATGAAAATGGTGCAAAAGTTTATCAAGTAAATGGCCCACTATTCTTTGGCTCTGTTTCGCATTTCCTAGAGTTGTTTGATGCGCCGAATGATCCGAAAGAAGTGATCATTGACTTTGCTAAATCACGTGTTGCAGACCACTCAGCTATCGAAGCGATTGATACCATTGCTGAACGTTACGCTAACCGTGATAAAACAATCCACATTCGCCATTTAAGTCCTGAGTGCCGTAAGCTACTACAAAAAGCAGGTAACTTAGTAGAAGTGAATGTTCTGGAAGATCCAACCTATAAAGTCGCTTCTGACGTACTAGGTTAATATACCAATCAGCCCACTACCTCAGTGGGCTGTTTTCTATCTATTATTTATCTTTTCATTCATTTGCTTTATTCCTTCTCCCTTTCTGTTACTTTTTCTGGAACAATAACTGCATTAAACAATTAATAGTGAAACATTCGGCAAAGGATACTGACAGCTTTTATCGAACTAATAATATGTTTGATCTATAGATATTATTAGCAACTGCTGTATTCACTCTTCTTGTATTACCTTGGCCGATTGCCATTATGTTAGCAATTATAACTCTGCTAGTACGACAAGGCTGCGGTTATTGGTTCCAACGTCAGCTTGGTGGTTATACTGGTGATTGTTTAGATATCACACAACAACTTGCAGAAATCGCAGGCTATCTGACATTATTAGCTATTGCGACCCATTATCATTTTTAAGGAATTTCCATGACAGATACAACGAGCAAGGATGATCGTCATAAAGCTCGCCAACAAAAACTCAAAGAACAAGTAGATGCCAAAGTTGATGCCGCCCAAGAAGAAAAAGGGCTCGTGCTGATCATTACAGGTAACGGTAAAGGTAAATCAACCTCAGGCTTCGGCATGGTGGCACGTGCTGTCGGTCATGGACAGCAATGTGGTGTCGGGCAATTTATCAAAGGTACATGGGATTGTGGTGAACGTAACTTACTAGAGCAACACGGTGTTCAGTTTGCTGTGATGGCAACAGGCTTCACCTGGGAAACCCAAAATAAACAAGCTGATACCGAAGCAGCGCAAGAAACATGGCAACAGTGTAAAGCGATGCTTGCAGATGAAAGCCTTGATGTGGTGCTGCTTGATGAGCTGACTTATATGATCACTTACGATTATATCGATTTAGAAGAAGTGCTCCACGCGATTGAAAACCGTCCCGCGATGCAATCGGTGATCATCACAGGCCGTGCTGCCCATCGTAAGCTTATTGAAATTGCAGATACGGTATCGGAAGTACGCAACGTAAAACATGCATTTGAAAGCGGTATAAAAGCACGAAAAGGTATTGATTGGTAATTTGCTACAGCCATTAAAAGTGATAGATACTTTTAATGGCTAAATATCACACAGTTAATACTTATTTTACATTTATTTACTATCCGTAAAACTATAGCTCCATATAATAGCAGTAGACTTATACCAATCTTGCCTTTAGTTGGAGCTATCATGCCTTCGCACTTACCTAAAGCGTTTAGCAAACCTTTTCTTAAAATTTTTCATATTCTTGAAGCCATTCTTTTAGTTGGCATCACCCTTTCTACTGTCGTGGCTATGTTTAATGAATTTATGCATGTGATTGTAGAAAGAAAGATTTTGCTTACCGATATTCTATTAATGTTTATCTATTTGGAAATTTTAGCCATGGTTCAGCAATTTGTTGCGAATGGTAAAATTCCGGTGCGATACCCTATTTATATCGCCATTATGGCAATCGCTCGCTATATCACCCTTGGCATGAAAGAGCTCGATGGTCCCTTTATTATCTGGCTATCATTAGCAGCTTTTGTTCTCGCTGCAGCAACAGTGCTTATTCGTGTTGGTCATCACTACTGGCCGTATGATACGCCGGAAAATCCACGTCTCAAGCAAACAGATGATTGATAAAGAACATTTAACTCATAATAAAAAAGGCACCTGATTGGCTGTCTCTTATACACAAATCCCTAAGCCAATGCTTGGGGATTTTTTTGAACTAATTTTATGTTTCATGATCTGATCATCTAAGCAATGATAAGGATGATTATGATGACCTATATAGAACCAACTCTTTGGGCTCAAAAACAATTCGGTCAAGCCGATCTTAATGACCCAAGACGAACTCAAAGACTCGTTGCTCTAGCTACCTCTCTGGCTGAACAACCTGGTATCCCTATCTCAAAACTCATCATCTCCCCAGCCGATATGGAAGGGGCTTATCGCTTTATTCGTAATGACCAAATCAAAGCAGAAGATATTGCAGAAGCTGTATTCTATGTCACAGCACAAGAAGCTTTAGAGCAACAAACACTGCTTGCATTGGAAGATACCACTTCTCTAAGTTACTCACATCACAGCATACAAGATACACTCGGGCATTCCAATCAAGGTAATCGACACCGAGCAATGTTCGTTCATTCAACATTGCTTTTTGCTCCCGAAACTCACACTGTGGTTGGTTTAATCGAACAACAACGCTGGACCCGAGATATTGAAAAACGTGGTCAAAGACACCAGCACGCAACTCGACCATACAAAGAAAAAGAAAGTTATAAATGGGAACAAGCATCTCGCCATGTTGCAGAGCGACTAGGCGAGAAAATGTCAGAGGTTATTTCTGTATGTGATAGAGAAGCCGATTTATTCGAGTACCTCACTTACAAGCACGAGCAACAACAACGATTTATCGTTCGCTCAATGCAAAGTCGCTGTATCGAGGAGCATGATAATCTTCTTTATGACTACGCTTCCAAGTTGTTATCAGCAGGAAGCAAAGAGCTAAAAATACCGCAAAAAGGCGGTCGTAAGTCCCGCACGGCTCATCTAGACATCAAATATGCTCCCGTGACACTTAAGTCTCCCGCCAATAAAAAAGAGTTCGATAATATCTCTCTCTACTATGTTGGATGTATAGAGCAAGGTGAGAGTGACGACAAGCTCGCATGGCATTTACTGACATCAGAGCCTGTAACGAACAAAGAGGAAGCACTTAACATCGTCAGTTATTATGAGCGTCGTTGGCTGATAGAAGATTTTCACAAGGTTTGGAAAAGTGAAGGCACGCAAGTTGAACAACTGAGAATGCAAAGTAAAGATAACTTAGAAAGGCTCAGTGTTATTTTGGCATTTATTGCTACTCGTTTACTCCAGTTAAGATTTATGAACGAATCTAAAGAGTTATCTAGTAGCTGTTGTGAACGGGTGTTAAAAGGTAAAGCGTGGAAGCTTATGTGGTTAAAATTGGAGAAGAAAAAGCTGCCCAAAGAAGCACCAAATATATCGTGGGCTTACAAAAGTATTGCACGGTTAGGTGGTTGGAAAGATACCAAGCGGACGGGTCGCGCTTCTGTAAAGACATTATGGCAAGGATGGTTTAGGTTACAAACCATCCTTGAAGGATATGAACTAGCTAAGTCTATTGAACACAATGACTTGTGATCAAGAGACAGCCCATAGGATGCCTCTAAAAGTGTCATAAACTCTTATTAAATAAGCACTTGAGCAATGGCATAACCAATACAACAAGCTGATACAACACCAATTAAGCCAGGCATCATAAAGCTATGATTAAAGTACCATTTACCAATTTTCGTTGTGCCCGTTACGTCAAAGTTAACAGTTGCAATGTCTGACGGGTAATTAGGAATAAAGAAATAACCGTATGTAGCAGGCATTAAACCAATCAATAATGCTGGACTTAGCCCCATTGCTAAACCAACAGGTAACATCATACGTGCAGTTGCCGCTTGTGAATTAACGACCACTGAAACAATAAATAATGCCAGTGCAAACGTCCATGGATACTGCTGAACCATTTCCGTAATGCCTGATTCAAACGATGGCATGGCATACTGGAAATAAGTATCACTCATCCACGCAATACCGAAGATAGCAATAGCCGCGACCATACCAGATTTAAATACCACACCTTCAGGCACTTTCTGCACATTGGTACGCGTTACTAATAAAATTAAACCACCGAAACCTAACATCATCATTTGAATAATCAATGACATAGAAATAGGTTTTGCATCACCAATAGTGCGAATTTCCGGCACCATCGCGACAATGACAATCGTGATTAACGCTAAAATAAACAGCATCACCGCATGCATCGCAGATTTAGGTAACTCTTCATTTAATGATGTTGAAGTAGTATGAAGAATTTGATCGCGCCAAACAGGATCGTTTAAACGACGTTGATACTCAGGATCATCAGCAAGTTCTTTACCTCGACGCAAGCTATACAGTGACAGTAATAACGTACCGCCTAAGGTCGCAGGCACAGTTACCATCAAAATAGATAACAGGCTGATTGATTCATTAATGCCCGAAAGTTGAGCAAGGTAATACACTACAGCGGCAGAAATAGGACTTGCCGTGATCGCTAATTGCGATGCGACAGAAGATGCAGACATTGGTCGCTCAGGACGAATGCCATTTTTCAGTGCCACGTCACCAATGATTGGCATGATTGAGTACACTGCGTGACCCGTACCTAGCATGAATGTCATCACGTAAGTGACTAATGGACCTACGATAGTCACACGTTTTGGATTGCTACGTAGAATGCGCTCTGCAACTTGCAACATGTACTTTAAGCCACCAGCGGCTTCAAGGATCGATGCGCATGTCACTACCGCCAAAATAATCAACATCACGGTGATCGGTGGTGATGTTGGTGGCATACGGAAGATAAACACTTCCACCAACAAACCTAATCCAGATACAACACCAAGCCCAATACCACCGAACCGACTACCGGCATAAAGCACGATAAGTAGGAATATAAACTCAAGGTACAACATTACCCTTCTCCCTGTTAATTCAATATAAAATCCATCTCTAGGGGTAAGGTCGCAATATTTCGCTTAGTGTTTATTGATAACAATCACAGTCTAAACAGGTGAAAAAATAGGCTTTCATCTCTGTGACTCGCACAGCGAAAAAAGCCTATTAGCATTACTAAATCAACACATAAGAAAACAGTTAAAGAAACGTTATATTTACGTTTTTATAACAGTGTTACTGGGACATTCATTGATATGGCATAGATCGGCATTCACATCTCGGCTGCCTAATAGACGTAGCCATAATGCAGGAAGGTGCTTGGGTTTCACTTTTCGCTCTTCCATTTTTACAGGTGCTATTAATTGCCAACCTTGCTGCGGTGACTGTTTGGCAACGATAAAGCGAAATGGCAAATATTCGATTAATCCTAACCGCAGATCTGTCACCACTAATTGATCATCAATCGTTTGATACTGAACAAAATCACTAGCAAACTTGGTTAGCATTGCAACATGCTCTGAAGGCTGCTTTAACGGTAACCTGCCTCGCTCTCGTTGCGCCCATTGTATAGGGTAACCATCATCATCTTTTGGATCGAGCAAAGATGAAAAGCCCTCATAATATTTATCATCATCAAGAATAATAAACCGCCACAATACCGTATTAAACGGAGTTGGGCTGATAAACATGGGCTTATTGGCTAACGGAGTGTGCTTTAACTCTTGCTCAATACGGTGCTCTATAACCTTATAAGCAACGACTAACCATGCTAAGTAAGTCGTTGAAATGATAAGTCCAATACTACAGAGTTTTGCCATTTTCTCTCGCCACATCAAGCTTGCTATCAGCATGATAAGCAAAGGCAATGTATAGAGTGGATCGATAATAAAAATACTCGATACCGCAATACTGTTATCTAAAGGCCAAAACAGTTGCGTGCCATAAGTGGTAAAGGAATCAAGTAATGGATGTGTGATCAAACATGCGGCAACTAAGAGCCATAATCGACCAAATGATAATACTGTAGGTCGATAGTGATGCCACAATGCTGTGAGTAATAAAGAGAACGGTAACAACACAAAAAGTGAATGGCTAAAACCACGATGCTTCACCGTATCTGAAATAGGATCACCATAATCAATAAAAACATCTAAATCAGGTAACGTCCCTAACGCAGCACCAATCAATAATGTTTTAGGCTTACAGTGACGTCCAGCCACAACCGCTGCAACAGATGCCCCTAATGCAGCTTGAGTTATTGAATCCACATACACTCCTTTGTATTTAACTTCATATCTAGCATGAAAAACTATTGCTATAAATACAGAATCATTATTAATATATTAATCAGTTAACTATACCATGACAAAGTTTTTACATTACTCAGTCAAACGATACTGCTACCTTCAGTAATATGACACCACTGATATAGACAAGGATGTAGTTCGCATATCTGGCGTTGTAAGTCTATTAAAGGTAATAAAATGAAGAAAACTTGTCCTTGCTGTCAGCATAAAACCTCAGTACCAACACTCAACCAAGATACCCTCTCTTTTACCTGTGAGAACTGTGGCATCCATCTCCAACATAATGAAAACCAAGTGATCGGTTATAGCATCGCCTATATTGGTATTGTTAGCCTTGTTTTAATTGTACTCAATATCAATGCCTTTATTGCCATCGCTATTGCAACAGTCAGCTATGCCATGATTCGCCGTAAGTTCATCGAGCCAAGAATGGGTCTTCAAGTTAGCCAAATCAGCCATTTTCTAAAACAACTCAATATTGCAGAGTGTAATAAAAAAGGATGACATAGCGTCATCCTTTTTTATATTCATCACAGAATAAAGTCGTTATTCTTCATCAGTGATCGGCGTAATACGATGTTCATTCGCTGTCGCAATCCAAGCGGCGCAAAATAGTGTTAATCGTGCAAAAAAGTAGAAAAACGCCATCAAACCTATAATTGAACCAAAGGCAGCTCCTGATGGAGAGCTCGCTAATTTAGGTAACATAAAGGTCATTGCAAACTTAATCGCTTCAAAGCCAACAGCAGCTAATAACGTCCCTTTCATGAGTGCCCAACGATTAAATCGACGTTTCGGCAGCATCCAGAAGATCCATAAGAACATTAAATAGTTAGCACAGATAGAAATGGTTAATGCTGTTGCCGTTAACACCGGACGTAGCCAAGTAATATCTTCAAGCCCTAATGCATGTACGATGGTTGCTTGAGCAGAACCTGCTACTGAAGTTAACACAACGGTGAAGATCAAAGCGGCAACCAGGCCAGTCAAACCAACAAAATCTTTTAGGTATTGCAGAAGGAAATGATCTTTATCTTCAGGTTTACGCTCCCATACATCACGGGTTTGAGCACGAATTGCTTCTCGTAGATTACCCATCCAACTCACACCAGAATACAGCGCAATAGCTAAACCACTTAAACCTACTGTTGTACGCTGGCTAATCGCTATATTTACAGTATTTTTCAATGTTGTTGCTAAGCTAGGATCTGTTACTCCCGCTACGATTTTATCGATAATGCTATTCAGCAATGAAGCATTAGACGCAAGAATAAAACCGGCTGCAGCAAACAACACCATTAAGATTGGGATTAATGACAAAAACGAGAAATAGGTAATGGCGGCACCGAACTGGCTACCTAAGCGGTCGTTGAAGCGATCTGCAGCTCGAATAAAATGATCAATCGGTGGAAACGCTTTGATCTTGTCTACAACAAAAGTAACAACTTTCATTACTTTTGCCATCAACGTTGTCTTTTCATCGCTTGACGTTGGTTTATCTATCATAGTCCTTCACTATGGCGTCATTTAATACATAATCGGTAGCACTCTATAAGCTACCGTTATTGTTTTTATTACAAAGTCGCCATTTACTTTATAATTTAACTACATACAAAATAGAAAAGGCTTGCCTAATGAAGCAAACCTTTTCATTCATAACGTGAGTAATCTTCAATTAACTCAGTTAAATAGCCCTTTTAGTAGCTGATCAGCAACATTCTTGATCTTTTCATCTTTGGCTTTATCACCAAATAACTTTTCTAGACCACGATTGAGCTCTTTCTTTGCTTTCTGCTCTAATTCGCTATTTTGTTTAAATAAATTCTTTAGATCTAACTGGTATGTTGGCGCTTGCCATGTTCCTTTTATTTTAATCGGAACAGTAATGCCTTTCAATTCATCAAGACCTTTGCCACTAGCAACAATTGCAGTATCGACAGAAAAATCCATTGATTCATTATTTAAATCAGTAACACCACGACCATTAATATCAATCAGCGGTGAAGCAAGATGCAAGTTATCAACCGTTGCCTTGCCTTGACCTAACTTGAGTAACGCAGTTAAAGAAGAGAAATCTGTTTTTTTCTCTTTCTTGTCATCAGCTAATTTCTTGCCCTTCAAACGTGCTTTTGCACTGCGGATCATCTCTGAAATATTAACGCCATAAACAGCACCATCAGTAAGCTTGACATCTATGGTTCCTACAACGCCATTACGTAAGTGCGCCGCAGATAAACCAGTACCTGAAAGATTAGTCGTAATATCGGCACGACCTGCTAATTGTTTATTATCCGCAATATCTTCCAATAATGGTTGTATTTCGACCCCATTGATTTGGTTATGGAATTGATATGTAGCCAGCGGTGTATTTACGTTTAATTTACCCGATGCGGCAATTGTGCCTTGATACAGCTTGGCATTTAATTGACTCAGCTCTGCAATACCATTTTTAATCGACAATGCTAACTGCACATCAGATAAGTGAGCATGAACAACAACAAATTGTTTCGCACTAATAGTACCTGCAACATCAATCCCTTTTAATACAGATAAATCAGGCTCGTGGTTTGCTTTATTAGCTGGAGCAGTCGGTGCTTTCGCCTTAGCGGGTGCAGCACTACTAGAAGTCGCAGGTGCAGCGTTGTTAGATGCTGTTTCTGGTACTTTCTTTTGCTCAGTAGGTGCTGAAGCCTCAGCATTCATCCAGCGATCAAGATCAATCTTATCACTTGAAAAATTAAAGCGGATAACAGGCACATCATGATTAACAAATGATGCATTACCCGATACAGCTAACTCATCAGCATTCGCACTGAACTTCGATAAGGTTGCAGTCTTCGTTGCGACATCATAACTCGCATTGGTTTTCAGGTTTACCTGCATGTTAGGGCGCGGTAATGTTTTACCCGATAGGCTGTTTTCTAACGACAAGTTCTCAAGTGTTAAAATATTTTGATCAGAAGATAAGCTTAATTGCGTCTGGCCTTTGGTTGCAAAAGCAATATCAGATAATTTACCTTCAGCCTGCAATGTTAATGTCGCCCATTCACCAAACTTAAAGTGATCGACATTAATTTGCGCATGCTTGATGTCAGTCTTCGCATCTTTCGCGGTTAAAGATAACTGTAAATCTTTTAATTCACACAGCTTGTATGACGCAGACAAATTGATCTCAGTGCTACCTTGAGTGGTGAACTGTAGTCCATTAGCCACACCTGCCATATCAAATTGTGCTTTAGTCCAAATATTAGGCGCTAGTGTATCTAAGGTGAAGTTCACCTTATTTAAAGCGATATTTGAACCTGTTTTCTCATTGACGACATCAACACTCGCATTCAGTAATTTAACGCCAGCTAATGATACCTGCCATGACTTTTCAGCAGCTTTTGAAGCTGTCTCTTTTGCTGGCTTAGACGCTGGTGCTGCTGTACTTTCTTGCTGAGTAGTTGACGTTGACTGTTTCGTTAAATCGTCAAGATTACTGCGGCCATCTTTTAGGGTTTGAACAAAAACATGTGCGCCATCCAAACTGACTGTACCAATATCTAACTTGTGAGATAACAAAGGTAAAACAGCAACAGACAGCTCAGCTTGTTTAAACTGAATTAAATTCGGTTGTGCGAAGCCTTGTGGGTTTTTTAGTGCGGTTTCACCAACATTCAATCCTAATGTTGGGAAAAAGCGCCAGCCTATATCACCGCTGATCACAAGATCACGACCAGTTTGTTCTTTCACCTGCTCTGCAATAACAGGCTTAAATTGATTTGGATTGACTAGCGTCACTAACGCAACAATCCCAAGTACTACAACAATGATAATACCGAGCAACACATACAGTAATTTTTTCATACTCGCCTCTTTTCACCACAGCACTTATCAATTGTTGTACTGCACTGAAAATTTCTATCCATAAACCTACGAACGATAATTATTTACTGCGACAACAGTAAATCACCTTGCTACGACAACTATTTATAATGATAGTTTCATACGGAACATCTTGTATCGACAACAAAAAAGGCAACCCATTGGATTGCCTTTTCATTTCTTCATTCGCTAATGTTTTGACTTAGCTTGCTTTATCGTCTTCGTTAATACGACTAGCAACGGCACCCTGCTGATTTTTGTATTTTGCATCAACACGCTTGTTATACGGCTTTTCTGCTTCACCAGATAGGGTTTCAAAACTTAGTGCACCAATTGGCATGTGTGGACGTAGCGCCAATGGCAAACGACCTGAGTTATAAAACTCAAGTACAATACGACCAGACCAACCTGGATCAATTCGGTGTGCTGTTACGTGAACCATTAGACCTAAACGTGCTAATGATGAACGACCATCTAACCAACCTACAATGTTTGCAGGTAGTGTTACTGATTCATGTGTAACAGCCAGTGCTAATTGTCCTGGGTGAAGGAAGAAAGCTTCTTCTTCGTCCACAACAATTTCATCACTCATTACTTTATCAAGCTGCGCCGCAATATCTTCTTTCTTTCCTGAAAGATCGATAAAAGGAGCACCATGATCGTTAAAAATACGGAATTTATTACCAAGGGTCACATCAACCGTTAAACCACTAATACAGTCATCTGACGGACGTGGGTCAATGCTGATCTTTCCTTCATCAAGGTACGCCTTGATATCCTTGTCGCAAAGTCTCATTTGAGCTTTCTCCTGAATAGCAAAACACACGTAATATCAACAAAATATAACCTGTGTAGGCAAATCTTAACAGGGTTTCCCCAAAGATAAAAATAAGGCTGGCAATTGCCAGCCTTATAAAACATTAAGAACGTAATAACTTCGCTATATGCGCTTTCAATACGTCGATTGCAATTCGGTTTTTACCACCGCGAGGAACGATGATATCAGCATATTGTTTTGACGGCTCAATAAATTGCATGAACATAGGGCGTACCGTCTTTTGATACTGAACTAATACTGATTCCATAGTACGACCACGCTCTGCAACATCACGTTGTAGACGACGTAGTAAACAGATATCAAGTGGTGTATCCATGAATACGCTAGCGTGCATGATTTCACGAAGGCGTGGATCAGTAAGTAGTAAGATACCTTCTAAAATGATCACCTTCTTTGGTGTCATTTGCGTGGTTTCTTTCATGCGAGTATGTTCGCTATAGCTGTACTGAGGTACTTCTACTGCTTCACCCTTCATCAATTGCTCTAGGTGATCACAAAGTAAATCATGATCCAGTGCGTTTGGGTGATCGTAGTTAGTTTTGACCCTCTCATCCATGGTCAGGTGGCTTTGATCGTTGTAGTAACAATCTTCAGTAATAACACCGATCTGATGATCGCCTACTTTTTCTTTTAACTCTTTGTATACAGTACTGGCAATCAGACTTTTACCAGATGCAGAAGCACCTGCAATACCAATAATTACGCATTGGTGTGAATTTTCAGACATATCAGAAGGCACCTGTTAGATCACGTGGCGAGATAAATAATTAAACCGCCTGATTATAAGCAGTTGTGATGTCAGATGCCAACAAAAATGAGACATCTGACACATTTGACTACAAAACGGACGAAGCCCATCTCATAAATTTGTTACATAGTACGAATAGTAATCTGTTCAACAGCGGTTTTACCCTGCCAGTAAAGTCGACTAGCAACAGAAGCTGCCAAATCAATATACGCAGCAGCTTGTTCTGAGTTCGGCGATGCAGCCACTGTTGGCTTACCATTATCAATATCTTGGCGAACTTTAATATCAAGCGGTAACTGTGCCAACAAGGGTACTGAGTACTCTTGTGCCATTTTCGCCGCACCACCAGTACCAAAGATATTTTCATGATGACCACAGTTACTACAAATGTGGTAACTCATGTTCTCCACAATACCAAGCACTGGCACATCCACTTTATTAAACATGCTGATCCCTTTAATGGCATCGGCTAATGCTAAATCTTGTGGCGTAGTAACCACTAAAGCCCCTGTAACAGGAATTTGTTGGGATAAGGTTAATTGAATATCACCTGTACCCGGTGGCATATCAATAACAAGGTAATCCAGATCAGGCCACCAAGTTTCACTGATAATTTGAGCAAGGGCTTTAGATGCCATTGGACCGCGCCAAATGGTTGCACTTTCTGCTGGTACTAAATATCCCACCGAGTTGGTGTATAAACCGCAAGACTCAATTGGCATCATCATTTTGCCATCTGGTGATTGTGGTTTTTGATCCATAGTACCAAGCATCATTGGTACTGATGGGCCATAAATATCCGCATCAAGTAATCCAACTTTAGCCCCTTGTTGCTGAAGACCTAAAGCTAAATTAACTGATGTTGTTGATTTACCAACCCCGCCCTTGGCAGAGCTCACTACGATAATGTTTTTCACACCACGTAAAGGTTGCTTGTTTTCAACCGCCAGCGTTGCCACTTTACAGCGCACATTAAAAGCAGCATTTGCTGCAATTGCGCCACTGCTTTGTTGGCTTGAAATCCAATCTTCAAGCTCATTAATCAGCTCAGCGGCTGCAAACGGGATGGTGATACTAATCAAGCCATCAGCAGACACAGAAACCAAATTCGGCACATCCGCCCACTCGGGATTAAGAAGAGGGTGTTCAAATAAATTCAGCCATTGGCATATATCACCAACACTCTGAAAACGATGAGTGACATCGTTAGTCATGTTAACGCTCCACATAATGTATTAGCAATTAAGCAACAAATTGATGTTAATTAAAGCAATTAACCCACTGTTGCATCGCTATTTTTACTTGTTTTACTCAATGCTACCATCAAAGCAATACCACTGCCCTATCTCACGTGTTTTTAAACAGAGAAAACCGTATCTGATGCTAGGAATAACGCCTGCCATCAGGTAGTATTTACAGCTACGTTTTTTACCCATCATGAGCGAAATAAGTAATTATGGCTGCAAATCCAAGAAAAATTCTGGTTACCTGCGCCCTACCGTACGCTAACGGTTCTATCCACTTAGGTCACATGCTTGAGCATGTACAAGCGGATATTTGGGTGCGCTACCAGCGCCTTCGCGGCAACGAAGTTCATTTCATCTGTGCAGACGACGCACACGGTACTCCAATCATGCTTAAGGCCCAGCAGATGGGTATGGAACCTGAGCAAATGATTGCAGAAGTTAGCAAAGAGCACCAAGCTGATTTTGCTGGCTTCGATATTGATTTTAGCAACTACCACAGCACGCATTCACCAGAAAACCGTGAATTAGCGTCTTTTGTGTACACTCAGCTAAAAGAAAAAGGTTTTATCACTAGCCGTACTATTTCTCAGCTGTTTGACCCTGAGAAAGAAATGTTCCTACCGGATCGTTTCGTAAAAGGTACTTGTCCTAAGTGTAAAGCTGAAGATCAATACGGCGATAACTGTGATAACTGTGGCGAAACTTACAGCCCAACAGATTTGATCAACCCTAAATCTGCTGTATCTGGTGCGACACCAGTAATGAAAGATTCAGAGCACTTCTTCTTCGACCTGCCTCAGTTTGAAAGCATGTTAAAAGAGTGGACAAAATCTGGCGCTCTTCAAGACGAAACTGCAAACAAAATGCAGGAGTGGTTTGAGTCTGGTCTTCAGCAGTGGGATATCTCACGTGATGCACCATACTTCGGTTTTGAAATCCCAGGTGAAACTGGCAAATACTTCTACGTATGGCTAGACGCACCTATCGGTTACATGGGTTCATTCAAAAACCTATGTGACAAGCGTGGCGATCTAAACTTCGATGAGTACTGGAATAAAGACAGCTCTACAGAGCTATACCACTTCATCGGTAAAGACATTGTTTACTTCCACAGCCTATTCTGACCAGCAATGCTAGATGGTGCAGGTTTCCGTAAGCCAAACAATGTATTCGTACACGGCTACGTAACCGTAAACGGCGCGAAAATGTCTAAGTCTAAAGGTACTTTCATTAAAGCTGGTACTTACTTGAAGCACTTAGATCCTGAATGTCTACGTTACTACTACGCTGCGAAACTAAACAGCCGTATTGACGATCTAGATTTGAACCTAGAAGACTTCACACAGCGTGTTAACAGTGACGTTGTAAACAAGATTGTTAACCTTGCTTCACGTAACGCAGGTTTCATCGCTAAACGTTTTGACGGCAAGCTATCAGACAACTTCGTAGAGCCTGAGCTATACGCAGAATTCGTTGCAGCTGCTGATCGCATCGGTGAACTATACGAAAGCCGTGAATACGGTCGTGCTATTCGTGAGATCACAGCGCTAGCTGATAAAGCAAACCAATACGTTGATGAGAAAGCACCTTGGGTTGTTGCGAAACAAGAAGGCAAAGATCAAGAACTACAAGAAATTTGTACTGTTGGTATTAACCTGTTCCGCGTGCTAATGGCTTACCTAAAACCTGTAATGCCAAAACTTGCAGAGCGTAGCGAAGCATTCCTAAACGAAACACTAACGTGGGAATCAATTGCTCAGCCACTAACTGCACACGAAGTAACGAAGTTTAAAGCACTATTTAACCGCATCGATCCTGCACACGTTGCTGCGATGGTTGAATCATCTAAGGAAGAAGCAGCAGCAGATAAGGCAGCGGCTGAAGCTGCAGCAAAACCTACAAGCCCGCTTACAGAAGAGCCAATTGAAGCTGAAATCGAATTTGACGATTTTGCTAAAGTTGATCTACGTATTGCTAAAATCGTCTCTTGCGAATCAGTACCAAAAGCTAACAAACTGCTTAAATTCCAATTAGATATTGGCGGTGAAATGCGCCAAGTATTCTCTGGTATTAAGGCAGCTTATGAGCCAGAAGAGCTTGTAGGTAAACTAACAGTTGTTGTTGCTAACCTAAAGCCTCGTAAGATGAAGTTCGGCATGTCTGAAGGCATGATCTTAGCGGCAGGGCCTGGTGGTAAAGATCTTTGGATCCTTGAACCACACGAAGGTGCACAGCCAGGTATGCGTGTAATGTAAGTTATTCTTACATAATGATAAGGGCACATCATGTGCCCTTTTTTATTGCCATAATTTACTCTATTCATTTTATTGAATTTTTATGCCTTCTTGTTTTGCCACATAATTGTTAATTTATAAAATATAGCCATTAAGATCTTTCTATAAGACTAAATTACATGACGATTCTCAGACGATGAGACTAGTCATGTCACATATTGCAAAGTAATGAATAGTGAAAATACGTGATATATCCTAAATAAAAACAACCCAATTGTTAATTTTTGGTTATAAAAACCACCAAATAACTTTAATAAAATATAAAAAACGTGACGAGAGCCATATAGTTATATTTTGATCTTATTTTTACTTAGGTTGATAGATTGAACTCCTGATAGTCTCTTTGTGGCTCTGATATACAGATGGACAGAGTGCATAATTATAAGGAAGATCCCATGTCAACAACAAAGAAAAAAATGTCTCTTACATCCCGAGTGATCCTCGGTATGCTACTAGGTATTCTCACCGGATTTTTAATTCGCACCTTTTTTGCTGATATCACTTTTATCCATGAATACATCGTTAACGGTCTGTTCGATGTGGGTGGAAAAATTTTTATTGCCAGCTTAAAGATGCTTGTTGTTCCACTCGTGTTTGTATCACTTGTTTGCGGTACGAGCTCGCTTAAAGATATTGCAACACTAGGCCGCTTAGGTGGTAAAACTGTAGCGTTTTATTTAGCAACCACAGCCATTGCAATTACCCTTGCACTATTTCTAGCTAACGTTTTCAAGCCAGGTGCAGGTGCCGATCTAAGTGCTGCAACGACCTTTGTTGCGAAAGAAGCACCTACGCTAGGTAGCGTAATCGTAGGCATGTTCCCAACCAACCCAATTAGCTCAATGGCAAACGGTAACACCCTTCAAATCATCGTATTTGCTGTGTTATTCGGTATTGCTATCAGTGCTGCGGGTAAACCTGGTGAACGTATTGCCGAAATCTTCAAAGATCTTAATGAAGTGATCATGAAGCTAGTTGCGCTACTGATGAACATTGCCCCATTTGGTGTGTTCTTCTTAATGGCAAAACTGTTCACAGGTTTAGGTCTAGATGCCATCTTTAACCTAATTAACTACTTCTTAGTACTTGTTGCTGCATTACTGATCCACGGTTTAGTCACCTACAGTGCTATGCTAAAAATCTTCACAGGTTTAAGTCCAATTACTTTCCTGAAGAAGATGGAAGATGCCGTGATGTTTGCATTCTCAACTGCATCGTCGAACGCAACGATTCCAGTAACTATGGAAACAGCAACGAAGCGTTTAGGTGTTAACAATAAAATTGCATCATTTACTGTACCGCTAGGTGCGACCATCAATATGGACGGCACAGCAATCATGCAAGGTGTGGCGACAGTATTCATCGCTCAAGCCTTTAACATTGATTTGAGCATGGGCGACTATCTAGCCGTTATTGTTACAGCAACTTTAGCTTCTGTAGGTACTGCTGGTGTACCAGGTGTTGGTCTAATCATGCTTGCAATGGTACTGAACCAAGTAGGTCTACCGATTGAGGGTATCGCTATTATCATGGGTGTTGACCGTCTACTTGATATGATCCGTACAGCAGTGAATATCACTGGTGATTCAGTTGTATCGTGTATCGTTGCTAAAACTGAAAACGAACTTGATATTGAACGTTTTAATGACCCACAAGCCGCAGTTGAAGACGAGAAAGTTAACTTCCATCCTCTAAAGCAAGAATCATAGAAGATCATAAAATTCTTCATCTATAAATAAGGCGCCTTGATGGCGCCTTTTTCCTTACTGCTCTTACCTTATCTCAAACGCGCTATCTTGGTGCAATTGAACAGATATCGTTCAACAAATCGCTTGCAAACTTATTCCGAAACTCTTAATTCATTGTTTTTAAATGATTTTTAAAATAGGCACAAGGATTGCCTATTTAGTAAAAACACATTAGATATCGAGGGAAGCATTATGTGGTTAGTAGGAGCTCTGACTATTGCACTGTTGGCTATTTATTTCTGGTTTCAAAAACTACAAAAAAATAATAACCAATTAAAAAGACAATTTGAACAAATAATGATGCTACGACAATTGATAGAATTCATTCGCTATCACCGTCGTTTTTGCCACCAGAAGCTGGCTCATCCAAACAAAAACGTTGCATTTGATGAATCCGCCAACGTCAAAACGCATATCATGAAGGAAACCTTAACATCATTAATTCATCTGGCTGACAGTAATCACAAGCCCATGTTTCGAATCTTACGTAAAGAGATACAAACCTTATTAACTGAATGCCATGAATATACTTTACAGCGCAGCCAAACCATTCATGGACGTATTATTCGCCATATTATGTATCTTATTGATGATGTCGTGAGCTCTGCCCTATTAACCTCAGAGAAAGATCATGCGTTCGAGCACTATCAAGCGGCTTGGCCTATTATTTTAAACTCGCTAGATAATCTTCACCGTTTTCGATGGACGATAGATCACTACCCAATCAAAAGTAATATTTATCAACGTGAACTTAAGACCCATATCAAAATGATCCAACGGCGTTTAGGGCAAATTCAAATGCTAAGCCAACAACAACCACCGACTTGGCCGATTGAAAAACTGCTCCCTAACTTTTTAGCACTTTCTTTTGAAACGCCTGATGAGAAAGGATTAAAGGAAGGACTGTATCGTTGCTCATTTCAAATCTCAGACACGATTTTCCAGTATTTTGATTTGATCTTAGCGGATATTGCCGATGAACTTACCATTGAAGCTCCGAGCTTAACAGCATGTCTCGCTGATCATGACTGTCAAAAATAAAAAAACCCAGCACGATGGCCTGTCTCTTATACACAAATCCCTAAGCCAATGCTTGGGGATTTTTTTGAACTAATTTTATGTTTCATGCTCTGATCATCTAAGCAATGATAAGGATGATTATGATGACCTATATAGAACCAACTCTTTGGGCTCAAAAACAATTCGGTCAAGCCGACCTTAATGACCCAAGACGCACTCAAAGACTCGTTGCTCTAGCTACCTCTCTGGCTGAACAACCTGGTATCCCTATCTCAAAACTCATCATCTCCCCAGCCGATATGGAAGGGGCTTATCGCTTTATTCGTAATGACCAAATCAAAGCAGAAGATATTGCAGAAGCTGTATTCTATGTCACAGCACAAGAAGCTTTAGAGCAACAAACACTGCTTGCATTGGAAGATACCACTTCTCTAAGTTACTCACATCACAGCATACAAGATACACTCGGGCATTCCAATCAAGGTAATCGACACCGAGCAATGTTCGTTCATTCAACATTGCTTTTTGCTCCCGAAACTCACACTGTGGTTGGTTTAATCGAACAACAACGCTGGACCCGAGATATTGAAAAACGTGGTCAAAGACACCAGCACGCAACTCGACCATACAAAGAAAAAGAAAGTTATAAATGGGAACAAGCATCTCGCCATGTTGCAGAGCGACTAGGCGAGAAAATGTCAGAGGTTATTTCTGTATGTGATAGAGAAGCCGATTTATTCGAGTACCTCACTTACAAGCACGAGCAACAACAACGATTTATCGTTCGCTCAATGCAAAGTCGCTGTATCGAGGAGCATGATAATCTTCTTTATGACTACGCTTCCAAGTTGTTATCAGCAGGAAGCAAAGAGCTAAAAATACCGCAAAAAGGCGGTCGTAAGTCCCGCACGGCTCATCTAGACATCAAATATGCTCCCGTGACACTTAAGTCTCCCGCCAATAAAAAAGAGTTCGATAATATCTCTCTCTACTATGTTGGATGTATAGAGCAAGGTGAGAGTGACGACAAGCTCGCATGGCATTTACTGACATCAGAGCCTGTAACGAACAAAGAGGAAGCACTTAACATCGTCAGTTATTATGAGCGTCGTTGGCTGATAGAAGATTTTCACAAGGTTTGGAAAAGTGAAGGCACGCAAGTTGAACAACTGAGAATGCAAAGTAAAGATAACTTAGAAAGGCTCAGTGTTATTTTGGCATTTATTGCTACTCGTTTACTCCAGTTAAGATTTATGAACGAATCTAAAGAGTTATCTAGTAGCTGTTGTGAACGGGTGTTAAAAGGTAAAGCGTGGAAGCTTATGTGGTTAAAATTGGAGAAGAAAAAGCTGCCCAAAGAAGCACCAAATATATCGTGGGCTTACAAAAGTATTGCACGGTTAGGTGGTTGGAAAGATACCAAGCGGACGGGTCGCGCTTCTGTAAAGACATTATGGCAAGGATGGTTTAGGTTACAAACCATCCTTGAAGGATATGAACTAGCTAAGTCTCTTGAACACAATGACTTGTGATCAAGAGACAGGCACGATGGCTGGGTTTTCAAACAACAAATCAGAAATTAACCGATGTGTGTCATACCGTTCATGTACTTACGTAGCACTTCAGGGATTTCGATACGACCGTCAGCTTGCTGGTTGTTTTCTAGGATAGCAACCATTGTACGACCAACAGCAAGACCAGAACCGTTTAGTGTGTGAAGCAGCTCAGGCTTCTTCTCACCTTTACGGCGGAAACGCGCTTGCATACGACGCGCTTGGAAATCCCACATATTAGAGCAAGAAGAAATTTCACGGTAAGTCTCTTGAGCAGGAACCCATACTTCAAGATCGTAAGTTTTGCATGAACCAAAGCCCATATCACCAGTACAAAGTACTACTTTACGGTATGGAAGCTCTAGAAGCTGAAGTACTTTCTCAGCGTGGCCTGTTAGCTCTTCTAGTGCCGCCATTGAATCTTCAGGCTTAGTGATTTGAACAAGCTCAACTTTGTCGAACTGGTGCATACGGATAAGACCACGTGTATCGCGACCGTAAGAACCTGCTTCAGAACGGAAACATGGTGTATGTGCAGTCATCTTCACTGGAAGATCAGCTTCATCAGTGATGGTGTCACGCATCATGTTTGTAACAGGCACTTCTGCTGTTGGAATTAATGAAAGCGTACGTGGCTCTTCATCATTCACTTTTTCAGTCAGTGGCTGAGTGTGGAATAGATCTTCACCAAATTTTGGTAGCTGACCTGTACCGAATAGGCTGTCTGCATTTACTAGGTACGGTACGTACATTTCTGTGTAACCGTGCTCTTCAGTGTGAAGATCTAGCATGAACTGTGCAATTGCACGGTGTAGACGAGCAAATTGACCTTTCATTACGATGAAACGTGCGCCAGTGATTTTTACAGCACTTGCAAAGTCAAGGCCACCAGCCATTTCACCTAGATCTACGTGATCTTTCACTTCGAAGTCGTAAGTTTTTGGCTCACCCCAACGAGAAATTTCTACGTTCTCTGACTCATCTTTACCTACTGGCACAGAATCATCTGGAATGTTTGGTACAGATTGAGTGATAACATCCAATTCTGCTTGTAGTTCAGCCAACGCTTTTTTCGCTTCATCAAGCTCAGAACCTAGGTTACCTACTTCAGCCATGATACGTTCAGCTTCTTCGTGATCGCCTTTCGCTTTTGCCTGACCAATCGACTTCGATCGCGAGTTACGTAGAGCTTGAAGCTCTTCTGTCTTAACCTGAAGGGACTTACGCTTCTCTTCAAGGTTACGTAAAGTTTCAACATCAAGGGTAAAACCACGACGCGCGAGTTTTTCAGCTGTTTCATCCAGCTCTGTTCGAAGTAATTTAGAATCTAGCATGCTAATCCTGTGCTCTTAATATTCTGAAATGCACGTTATTTAGGCTATTTTAGTGAAAATAGCCTGTAATGTAGGAAGGCAGTTCTCTCATGTCACTGCCAGTGGTTTAACGATACCCAAAAAGCCTTATTATTGGTAGCGCTTTAACGGGCTTTTTGCATCTAAAGAAGCAAGATAATCCAACTTTTCGGATATTTTCATTTCTAAACCACGGTTTGACGGCTGGTAATAAACTCGATCGCGTATTTCTTGCGGTAAATACACTTCTCCTGCCGCATAGGCGCCTGGCTCATCGTGAGCATAACGATAGCCTTCACCGTAACCAAGCTCTTTCATTAGCTTAGTTGGCGCATTACGCAGGTGATGTGGCACTTCAAAGTCAGGAAATTCACGAGCATCGGCTTTAGCTTGATTAAACGCCACATAAACCGCATTACTTTTGGCAGCACATGCTAAATACACAATCGCTTGAGCAATTGCTCGCTCACCTTCGTAAGCACCAACACGGGTATAACAATCCCATGCAGATACAGCGACTTGCATTGCACGAGGATCGGCATTACCAATATCTTCCGAAGCTATCGCTAACAAACGACGTGCGACATACAAAGGATCACAGCCAGCTTGCAGCATACGAGCAAACCAATATAAAGCACCATCAGGGTTAGAGCCTCGAATTGATTTATGTACCGCAGAGATCATGTCGTACCAAAGATCGCCTTTGTTATCAAAACGTGCGACTTTTTCACCCGTCACTTCCGCTAATAGCTCAACCGTAATCAGTTTAACGCCTTTGTCATCTTCTTCAGCCATATCAATGAGCTGCTCCAGATAGTTTAAAGACATTCGCGCGTCACCACGGACAAACTCCGCTAGCTTTTCTTTAATATCATCAACGAAGTGCAAGTTTTTTTCCGTCACACCACGTTCTTGATCGGTGAGTGCTTGCTCTAACACTTGTAATATTTCACTATCTTCCAGCGATTTAAGCTTATAAACACGGGCACGAGACAACAATGCGTTATTAAGCTCAAATGATGGATTCTCTGTGGTAGCGCCGATAAACGTTACTGTGCCATCTTCGATATGCGGTAAGAAGGCATCTTGCTGGCTTTTATTAAAGCGATGCACCTCGTCGACAAACAAAATTGTACGACGCCCTGCCATTTTGTTATCACGTGCTTTGTCAATTGCAGCACGGATGTCTTTAATACCCGATGTCACGGCAGAAACGCGCTCTACCTCAGCATTGGCATAATGTGCCGCCACTTCTGCTAATGTGGTTTTTCCTGTCCCTGGTGGTCCCCATAAAATCATGGAGTGTAAATGACCGGCTTCTAATGCTCGGCGTAAAGGTTTTCCCTCACCTAAGATATGTTGTTGACCGATATATTCTTCTACTGTTCGTGGTCGCATTCTTGCTGCTAGCGGTCTGAAATCAGAAGAAAAATCAAGGCTGAAGTTATTCAAAATAACGACTCCCATAAACAGAAAAAGGTGGCTGTATAGCCACCTATTAAATTCGAATGAAACAATGATGTTAGGCGAAGAGCATTTACCTATTCATTGATTTATCATTGTCGCTGATCATCCAGTTCAACCCCTTTAGGTGGAGTGAACTTAAATAAACTTGCCGCAGGTGTGGTGCGGGTAAATTTCGATAATGTGTAATTGCTGCGTTGACCGTCACTTTCGATCACTGAGAAGTTACGCACTTGTCCATCTTTCGCTACTGTCACAATAAACTTATCCATGGAAGATGTCTTCTCTTTCGGCGTTAGTGTGAAAGTATCAGCAAGTTGTTGAACATTGTAGCGTGCCCAGTCTTTAGGGCTATTTCTTGTTAATAAAACAAATGGCGTTTGCTCTGTCGCATCTTTTAGCCACATTGCAGTTACTTGCTCAACAAATGGGCTGTAATACCAAACAGTTTTACCATCAGATACTAATAAGCTTTCATCTGGTGTTTTAGTATCCCAACGAAATAGATTCGGACGTTTAATAGATAAATCACCCGTTCCATCAACCAGTGTTTCACCCTCAGGGCTGATCACTTTTTGGGTAAAGTTAGCGCTAAATGCATTCACTTTATCAAGGCGGCTACTCAATGCTTGTTCTGGTGTCGCCCAAGCATTGGCTGTTGCCAACATAGGTACGGCAACTAACATACTTAGCCATAACTTTTTCATCATATTCGCTAACCTCTATTAAAGTAAACCGCCGAACATAAATGTCACAGCGGTTTAAGTTACGCTATAAAATCATTAACAACAAGTTGTCGGTGACTTCATTAATCATGTATTTGTACTGGCGCTGGCGCTAATACTTCTCGGTTGGAGTTATGTCCTGGCGGGCTAACAATGCCATGCGCTTCTAATTGCTCAACAATGCGAGCGGCACGGTTATAGCCAATCTTAAAGCGTCGCTGAACACCTGATACCGATGCTCGACGTGTTTCCGTTACAAACGCCGCGACTTCATCAAACAGTTGGTCAATATCATCATCACCACCTGTCGATGTTTCACCAGGAAGTAAACTTTCTGCACCTTGATCGGAGCTTAAGATACTGTCGATATATTGTGGCTTACCACGTGCTTTCCAATCGTTAACCACATTATGAACATCATCATCTGATGCAAATGCGCCGTGAACACGCGTGGTGTGACTTTGACCCGGTGGAAGATACAACATATCACCCATGCCCAGTAGTGACTCTGCACCACCTTGGTCAAGAATGGTTCGTGAATCCGTCTTGGTTGATACAGTAAACGCCATACGTGTTGGAATGTTAGCTTTAATTAAGCCCGTAATCACATCCACAGATGGGCGCTGAGTCGCAAGTACTAAGTGAATACCAGCCGCACGTGCTTTTTGTGCCAGACGTGCAATCAGCTCTTCAACTTTCTTACCTACAACCATCATCAAATCAGCAAATTCATCGATGATCACCACAATACTTGGCATTTTTTCCAGTAATGGTGGGTATTCATCCATGGTATCGCCTGGTTGCCATAATGGGTCATGGATCGGGTGACCCGCTGCTGCTGCTTCTTTTAGTTTCTCGTTGAAACCAGCAAGGTTACGAACACCACATTTCGCCATTAGTTTGTAACGACGTTCCATTTCACCCACACACCAACGAAGTGCATTACCCGCATCTTTCATATCGGTAACAACTTCAGTCAGTAGGTGAGGAATACCTTCATAAATTGAAAGCTCCAACATTTTCGGATCGATCATGATGAAACGACAATCTTCTGGCTTACATTTATATAGCAAGCTTAGGATCATTACGTTTACACCCACTGATTTACCAGAGCCTGTCGTACCTGCAACCAATAAGTGTGGCATTTTGCTTAAGTCAGCAACGACAGCTTCACCAGCAATATCGCTACCTAACACGATTGGTAATGAGCCATTCATGTTCTGGAAGCGATCGCTCGCCACCACTTCTGACATATATACCGTTTCACGACTTTTATTTGGCAGCTCTAAACCGATGTATGGCTTACCAGGGATCGCTTCTACTACACGTACAGCCATCACAGATAGCGCACGAGCCAAGTCCTTAGACAGGCCAGAAATACGGCTAACTTTCACACCCGGCGCAAGATCTAATTCAAAACGAGTAATAACAGGACCAGGGTAGATCCCTTTCACTTGCGCTTTAATTTTGTAATCGGCTAATTTTGATTCAATTAACGCAGCAGTGGCCTGTAGCTCTTCTTCAGAAGCAGGCTCAACAGTACGACGTGCTTCTTGAAGCAAATCTAATGTTGGCATTGGTGAAGTAGGAACAGGAAGATCCACTTCCGTTTGCATTAAGAATGGGTTATCAAGCCCCGCTAAATGCGCCTGCTCTTTTTGAAGATTACGAATATTATTTAAAAAGGCTTCTTGATCCGCTTTCTCTTGCTCTTCTGGTGTTAATGGTGCTTCACCGCGCTCAAGTTCAGACATACCGTCTTGAACCCCAATTTCAATATCGCTGCTTGGCGTTGGTTGGGCAGCAAATGATGGTGTCATTGCAGGTTGAACCGTTGTTGACGCTACAGGCTGAGCCTCAACATTGTGCTCTGATACGGGAGTGACAACCGCTGATTCTGCTGCATTAATTGCACTTTGCGTATATTCATCAACAGGAACAGTAAAATCTTCATTCTTATCAAGTTCACGCTCTAGCTCTTCAATTGACAATCCACGAGGCTGAGATGCTTGAGTCGCTTGCGGTTGAGCCACGGGTTGAGAAACCATTGGTTGTTGTACTGGTGCTTGTGGTTGTGGTTGTGCCGCAGATTGAGAAACCAATGGCTGTTGCACTGGCGCTTGCGGTTGAGCCGCAGGTTGAGAAACCACTGGCTGTTGAACTGCTGCTTGTGGTTGAGCCTCAGGTTGAGAAACCACTGGCTGTTGAACTGCTGCTTGTGGTTGAGCCTCAGGTTGAGAAACCACTGGCTGTTGAACTGGCGCTTGCGGTTGGGCCGCAGGTTGAGAAACCACTGGCTGTTGAACTGGCGCTTGTGGTTGAGCCGCAGGTTGAGAAACTACAGGCTGTTGAACTGGCACTTGTACTTCTGGTTCAGTAATCAGCGTTGATTCAAGTAGAGGATCTCGTGTGCTTGCAGTGTTTGCACGCACAATCTTATAAGGTGATGGTTGGTCTTTTTTCTCTGTCGAGGAGAAATCATCAGAGTAAGAAGATAATAGAGGATCATCTTCAGCATCGAACTCATCTAATTGCGCGATATAAGGCATTTCAGATTCATCAGGAATTTCGGTAGCAAAAGGTCGCATCACCTCATGCTTATCAGAACGGAATTTATTTAAAAACCACGTTAATGATGAAAGAGTCTTCTCGCCAAGAGTATCTGCAACTGATGTCCACGAAACACAGGTAAATAGCGTAAAACCAATAGCCCAAATCGCCATCAATACTAAGGTCGTACCCAGTACATTCAATAATGGCATAGAGATATTTGACACCACATCCCCGACGACACCGCCAGATGAGAAATACCAAATATCATCAAAGTTTAGATCGGCAAGACCACAACTGGTCAGTAACAGTAAAAGAAGACCTAAAATGCGTGTACCGTAGACCATATAGTCGTGAGATAAACTTTTTGAACGTCTACGGAATAGATAAGTACCGAGTAATACAATTAAGGCAGGGAAAACATAGGCTAAAGAGCCAAAACTGAAGAAAAATGTATCAGCAACTAAAGCGCCTAATGCGCCAGCTTTATTCTGTACAACCCCATCCCATGCAGTTTGTGACCATGATGGATCAGCTGGGTTAAATGTTACCAATGCCACCATTAGATAAATAGCGGCTAAAATACTGATGATTAAAAAACCTTCAATGATGCGTTGTGTACCTGACAATCGCATCTGGGACAGTTTTTTACCTTTAATCTTCCTCAAGGATAACTCCGATGTCTCTATAAAAACTCAAAAATTTGCCAGAAATCTAAGACATTCATCGACCAATAGTAACCTTCATAACAGAATGCGCTATAAAGCTTAGCCAAATATCAAAAATACAATGTCATTGTCTCAATGCCACTATTCTATACTAAATGCGCACATTGTCTGTGTACCGAAAAAACTTTTTAGTGAAATATTTGCCTATTGTCCAACAATAACTAAATACAAATAGTTCATATCAAAATCTTATTTTAGACGGAGAATAGATAAAAAAATTCATCATTATGTCAATTTGAAGAACCGTTCGCCCAATTAAACAACAGTGCGTAACAATTTAGGTTTAATAAAAACAAAACGAGCGGCCATAGCCGCTCGTTCATTCCATTATCTCAACGTTTCGCAATCGCTTATCGTGTTTTGATAACGAGATTATTTGATTGTTTCACTTCTTCCATCACAACGTAAGTACGAGTGTCGTTTACTCCAGGTAGGCGAAGTAGTGTTTCACCTAATAGCTTACGGTATGCTGACATGTCAGATACACGTGTTTTCAACAAGTAGTCAAAATCACCAGAAACTAAATGACACTCTTGAATGTCTTCTAGCTCTTGTACTGATTTATTAAATTGTTCAAATACGTCTGGTGCGCCACGGTTTAGCGTAATTTCAACAAACACTAGTAGCGAAGCATCAAGAAATTGTGGGTTCAAAAGTGCTGTATAGCCACTAATGTAACCCTGACGCTCTAATCGACGAACACGCTCAAGACAAGGCGTTGGAGATAGACCAACACGCTTAGATAGCTCAACGTTAGAAATTCGACCATCTTTTTGAAGTTCATTCAGTATGTTACGGTCAATGCGATCCAATTCCTTGGACGGTTTCTTTTTGGTATCTACCATTTTTTATTCCACCTTCTTACTTCCTTGCAAAAAAATATACTACATTCTATCTATTTTTAGAATCAAATACTGAATAAGTCAAAAATAAGAGTAAATAATCACAGCTAACAACTTATATCTGACGAACATGCCTTCTCGCTCTAAACTATGCAGTAAAGTAGATCTTGCTATACCTCTACTCTACATTCCTCGCTAAGTTCGTCACTAGGCAACATTTCCACATTACTCTAAAAAGTGAATACTTATCATTTACTCACAATACAAAATAAAGTGAGGTTTTAAATATAGTTATAGAAATTTTTACCAGATAAGAAAGGATTGTCAAAGTAAAACCTTAGTAAATAAGGTAATAATCACGACGAAAATGTGCTTAAAACTCATTAATCTTATATCTTTAACTTCGCCTCAATTGCAACAAAGTGCACTAATCTTTGCATAAATAAGCGAATAAAAATGCGTTAGTTATGCTTTAAGTCATCATCTGTTTGCTAATAAGCAACCTCAATTCTCTAATTTTCAAATCAGAGCCTCAGAGTTAAAAACTGCAAAATCAATATGTTACAAATATTTTGCTTGTTTGTTTAAATGATTAACAACCTGATGTGTACTGAAAAGACACTAATAAAAAGTAAAAATCAACATGTATAAAAAGACGATCTGATTTTGCAAAATTAACCAATTAAAGCATTCATCATCTTTCGCTTTTTTTTGTGATGAAGATAACATTTTATTTCTTAACTTATTTAATCCTGTTTTGTGATTTTTTGTTATATCTCAGGACGAATTGACAACAAGCTATTCTTAATTCGACTCTTCCTTTACGCCTGCAATTTACCTACAATCAATCTTCTATAACAATAATCTCATTCAGCCTGGAGAAGAAATGAGTAACGTAAAACATTGTAATCTACTCATCCTTGGTTCTGGTCCAGCAGGTTATACTGCTGCGGTTTATGCTGCACGTGCAAACTTAAATCCTGTGATGATCACAGGCATGCAGCAAGGTGGTCAATTAACCACAACAACAGAAGTTGAAAACTGGCCTGGTGATGCGGATGATCTAACCGGTCCTGCACTAATGGATCGCATGAAAGCTCACGCAGAGAAGTTCAACACTGAAATCATCACTGATTACATTGTTGAAACCGACTTTAGCCAACGCCCTTTCCTTCTAAAAGGCGAAAACAGCACTTACACATGTGATGCATTAATTATCTCAACAGGTGCATCAGCAAAATATATCGGTTTAGAATCTGAAGAAGCATTCAAAGGTCGTGGTGTATCAGCTTGTGCAACGTGTGACGGTTTCTTCTACCGCAACCAAAAAGTGGCTGTTGTTGGTGGTGGTAACACTGCTGTTGAAGAGGCGCTTTATCTTTCTAATATCGCTTCTGAAGTTCACTTGATCCACCGCCGTGATACATTCCGTTCAGAAAAGATTCTAATTGATCGCCTAATGGATAAAGTGGCAAACGGTAATATCATCCTTCACACTGATTGCACACTTGATGAAGTGCTAGGTGATGATATGGGCGTAACAGGTCTTCGCTTAAAAGACACTCACTCTGATGCAACAGAAGAGCTAGAAGTAATGGGCGTATTCATTGCAATCGGCCACCAGCCAAATACCGCTATTTTCGATGGTCAATTAGACATGGAAAATGGCTACATCAAAGTGCAATCAGGCTTGAATGGTAATGCTACACAAACAAGCATTGAAGGTATCTTCGCTGCTGGTGATGTGATGGATCATAACTACCGTCAAGCTATCACATCAGCAGGTACAGGTTGTATGGCTGCGCTAGATGCTGAACGTTACCTAGATGCAAAAAAATAAGTAATACCTCTAAACCGCAACCTTTGTGTTGCGGTTTGTTTATCTCATCGTTAAGTGATGCTCACCATTTAACGATGAGCGACCCACCGTTAACCCCCGTAATGAAAACCATATATGGATAAACAATTACAGCGTGATTTAACCAAGTGGCTTAAATCTCAAAGCAAGTTAGCTAAACGTTGGCTATTGCTCAGTGTCGGATTAGGCTTTATGTCTGGTTTGCTGCTGGTTGGTCAAGCGGCTTTACTTGCCAGCATTCTGCATCAACTAATCATCGAACATGTTGATAAGTATTCTCTTATTAACCAATTCGTTGGCTTATTTATCATCATTGGTTTACGTGCGCTATGTAGCTGGGGAAGAGAAATTTTCGGCTATCGTTGTGGTGAACAAATACGCTTACATATCCGACAACTGATATTAAACCGCCTCCAAAGTTTAGGTCCGGCATATATAAAAGGAAAACCAGCAGGAACATGGGCAAGCTTAGTGCTTGAGCAAGTAGAAGAGATGCAAGACTTCTTTGCTCGCTATCTGCCTCAAATGTCCCTATCCGTGCTGATCCCTGTTGTTATCTTATTTGCTGTATTCCCACTCAACTGGGCAGTAAGCCTTATCTTTCTTCTCACCGCTCCCCTTGTTCCACTATTTATGGCATTAGTTGGGTTAGGTGCAGCAGATGCAAACCGCCGTAACTTCAAAGCATTACAGCGTTTATCTGGTCACTTTTATGACCGCTTACAAGGCCTAAGTACACTGCGTTTATTTGACCGTGCAGAAGCTGAAGCAGAAAACCTGCATGCTGCTTCACACGTATTGCGTAAACGCACGATGGAAGTCTTACGTTTAGCTTTCTTATCTTCGGCAGTGTTAGAGTTTTTCTCTGCTATTTCCGTTGCAATCGTGGCTGTTTACTTTGGTTTTGCGTTCATTGGCGAACTAAACTTCGGTAACTATGGCATTCCAATTAGCTTATTTACTGGTTTGTTCATTCTGGTTCTTGCCCCAGAGTTTTACCAACCACTGCGAGATCTTGGTACGTTTTATCATGCTAAAGCACAAGCTATTGGTGCAGCAGAGTCTATCGTTGAGTTTCTAAATATTGAAGCCGACGAAATGACAGATGGTTCAAAAGCATTAGCAAATCCTGAGAAAATTCAAATCTCGGTTACCGATTTAGAAGTGCTAAGCCCTGAAGGTCAAAAACTTGCAGGTCCTCTAACATTCGATATCAATGCCAATGAGCATGTAGCGTTAGTTGGCCCAAGTGGCGCGGGTAAAACCAGTTTGTTAAACGCATTACTGGGTTTCCTCCCCTACCACGGCAGCATCAAAGTTAACGGTATTGAATTAAAAGAGCTTAACCACAGCGAGTGGCGTCAAGCAATTAGCTGGGTAGGTCAAAACCCGTTACTTGTTCACGGTACAATTTACGACAACATCACGTTAGGCAATCCATTAGCAGAGCAGGCACAGGTGACCCAAGTAGCCAAAGAAGCGTACGCTGATGAATTCATTAATCGATTAGAAAAAGGCTATCAACATCATGTTGGTGATCGCTCTGGTGGTTTATCTGTAGGACAAGCACAGCGTATTGCGGTTGCTCGTGCCATGTTACAACAAGGTGCGTTTTGGATTTTAGATGAGCCAACAGCCAGCCTTGATGCGAACAGTGAACGTTTAGTGCTTGAAAGCCTAGATCGTGCCGTTCAACAACACACTACATTAATGGTTAGCCACCGTTTAGATCAGCTTCATGCCATGGATCGCGTTCTTGTGATGGAAAATGGCAAGCTTGTCCAAAATGGTGCGTTTACCGAAATCAGTCAATATGGCCTGTTAGCCGATATGCTAAGCCATACAGATAAGAGGGATCTCGATGCGTGATTTAATCCCTTACCTAAAGCTTTACCGTAAACACTGGTTTGGCTTAACACTTGGTATGATCTTAGGCTTAGCGACAATCCTTGCTGCTATCAGCCTATTAACCCTATCCGGTTGGTTTATTGCCGCTTCTGCCGTTGCTGGTTTGACTATCGCCCGAGAAACATTTAACTACATGCTGCCTGGTGCTGGTGTACGTGGTTTCTCAATGGCACGTACTGCTGGTCGTTGGGGTGAGCGTGTTGTTAGCCATAACGCAACCTTCAAGTTACTTGCTGATCTGCGTTTATTCTTCTTTAGAAAACTAACGCCGCTTATTCCTGGTCGTCAAACCAATCTACGTGATGCTGATTTGCTTAACCGCTTAGTAGCAGATGTTGACGCAATGGATCACATCTACTTACGACTGGTTAGCCCGTTAGTGATTGGTGTATTAGGTATTGCAGCAATCACAGCGTTTCTCGCTTGGTTCGACCTGACAATTGGTTTGACCTTAGGTGGTATTTTATTGGTGTTAATGATTGTTTTACCGATTATTTTCTACCGTTTAGGCAAACGTAATGGTGAACAACTCACCTTTGCCAAAGCAAACTACCGCATAAAACTGCTTGATTGGCTGCAAGGCCACGCAGAGCTGTTACTGTTTAATGCAGAATCACGTTACCGCCAACAAGCAGAAGCAGAGCAAGATCAACTGCTAGCTGCTCAGCGTAAAATGGCGAGTTTAACAGGCTTAGCTAACGGTATTTTAATGGCAGCAACAGGCTGGACCTTAGTTGTGATTCTATGGATTGCCGCTGATGGTATTGGTGGTCATGCGCCAGATCCATTTGTGGCTATGGTCGCTTTTGCAACAATGGCAAGCTTTGAAATGATGATGCCAGTCGCAGGTGCTTTCCAATATTTAGGTCAGACCTTAACATCTGCAAAACGCCTGAATGAAATCATCGAAGCAACACCTGATACTGCATTTGATCCAAATGGTTGCCATGGTGATGCACAAGGTGCTCTGAAGATCGAAAATGTCAGTTATACCTACTATGGTAGTACTCAAGCTGTTGTTAAAAATGTCTCTATCGATTTGAAACAAGGTGAAAAACTCGCACTATTAGGTCGTACTGGTTGTGGTAAATCTACACTATTACAACTTATTACCCGTAGCTGGGATCCTCAACAAGGACAAATTCTACTTGATGGAAAGCCACTACCTGAGTGGAGTGAAGCTTCACTGCGTAAAGCCATTACGGTTGTTAGTCAGCGTGTTGATATCTTCAACGGCTCATTACGTGAAAACCTCGTATTAGCGAAGCCTAACGGTACTGATGCTGAATTTACCGAAGCCTTGGTTCAAGTTGGCTTATCTGCATTACTTGAAGATAAAGGCTTAGATACCTGGTTAGGTGACGGTGGCCGTCAGATCTCTGGTGGTGAACGTCGTCGTTTAGGTATCGCTCGTGCCCTTCTGCATGACGCACCTATCCTACTAATGGATGAGCCAACCGAAGGACTTGATCGTCGTACAGAACAGCAAATCCTAGCGCTACTGCTAGAACATGCTAAAGATAAAACAGTCCTGTTTATCACCCACCGTTTAGTTGGTCTCGATCAAATGGATCAAATCTGCCTAATGGATGAAGGTGAGATCATCGAGCGTGGTAAGCATCAAGAATTGCTAGCCCAAAAAGGGCGTTACGCTGAATTGTGTAATCGCATCTAATAGCAATCACTCTTCAAAGGCGATACCTATGTATCGCCTTTTTATTTATCTTATTCTCTATATTGCTAACAACTAGCTTATAATTTCTAAAGATTTACTAATATTATCAGTGCTGTATGACTATCTATTTACCAGAGATCGATACTGACTCTTACCAATTCCCTCACCCTAGTAACGCACTTGA
This sequence comes from Photobacterium leiognathi, assembly GCF_030685535.1. NCBI lineage: Bacteria > Pseudomonadati > Pseudomonadota > Gammaproteobacteria > Vibrionales > Vibrionaceae > Photobacterium > Photobacterium leiognathi. Next base: position 2,191,907 of record NZ_CP131601.1, read on the forward strand.
AGAGCCTAACGGACTTCTCGCAATGGGTGGAGATCTTAGCCCTCTTCGACTACATAACGCCTATCGTGAAGGGATCTTTCCTTGGTTTTCAGAAGGAGATCCGCTGCTATGGTGGAGCCCAACACCTCGCGGTATATTTGACCCAAGTACATTTAGACCTAGTCGAAGCCTACGTAAATTTTTTAGAAAATCAGGCTATAAAATTACGATCAACAAAGCCTGCCACGATGTTATCCGTCACTGTGCAAGTTGCCGAGCTCCTGAACAAACGTGGATAACTGAAGAAATGATCTCTGCCTATCAAACATTGCATGACTTAGGTTTTTGCCATTCTGTCGAAGTTTGGGCTGATAACGAGCTTGTCGGTGGTTTTTATGGTGTTGAAATAGGAACAATCTTCTGTGGTGAATCAATGTTTTCACTCGCTGATAATGCCTCTAAAATTGCGTTGTGGCAGTTTTGTCGTTACTTCACACAGCAAGGTGGCACATTAATTGATTGTCAGATGATGAACCCGCACCTTGAATCATTAGGAGCTGAAACGCTTGAACGAAATGCTTTTCTTCAGCATTTATATCAACAACGAGACATTGCACTAGCAAGCCATACCTATCAATCTCAACCAATACCAGTAGCACAGGCATAGTAATGAATCAGTTATCTTTACAAGTTGGCTTAACACCTGAATATGAATGCAGTTACTTACCTGATGAAAAAGAGCAATTAGGTGTTGTGATAGATCCTCAATGGCTATCGCCAGAAGGCTATAAAGTACTAATTGCGTCAGGCTATCGTCGGAGTGGTCGCGCTATTTACAAACCTATGTGTAATGCATGCTCAGCATGTACCCCATTACGTATTGATTGTCCGACATTCGTTCCTTCACGTAGCCAGAAAAGACAATTAGCACAAATGCGTAAATTGCACTGGGAATTTAAGGCAGAGCTCGATGATAATTGGTTTGAATTATACGAAAAGTATATCCGTATTCGTCACTCTACAGGCTCCATGTACCCTGCCAATAAAGAACAGTTTTTTGATTTTGTTACAGCCCCTTGGATGGCAACAGCTTTCTTGCATGTTTATGAAAATGAAAAACTTATTGCCATTGCGGTGACCGACGTATTTGCTGACGCACTGAGCGCTGTTTATAGTTTTTTTGAACCAGAGCACCCATTATCACTTGGCACTTTATGTGTGTTATTCCAAATTGAATTTTGCCGACAATCAAACCGACAGTGGCTCTATCCGGGATATCAAATAGATGCTTGTAAAGCGATGAACTACAAAACGCGTTTTGCTCCTCACCAAAAGCTCATAGGTGGTATTTGGCAATAGTTTGCTTAAATCTAAAGCAATGAAAAAACAAACAAGACAGCTTGATGTTAATTTAACTAGAAAATGCGTATTAATCGCGAACAAAAGCTGACAAAGACAACTGGCAAGGGTAAAATTACGTCCTAAACTTTACACTTAAACAGTTTCGAGGCATTATCCAGCCCGATCAAGATGAATGGCTGGTAGCCTAAGAGGATTCAATGGCAAAAGAAGACGTAATTGAAATGGCAGGTACTGTACTAGATACACTACCTAATACAATGTTCCGTGTTGAGCTGGAAAACGGTCACGTAGTTACTGCTCACATCTCTGGTAAGATGCGTAAAAACTACATCCGTATCCTTACTGGTGACAAAGTAACTGTGGAACTGACTCCTTACGATCTAACTAAAGGTCGCATCGTCTTCCGCGCACGTTAATTTTCATTCAAGATTAACGATGCAATGAAACCCAGCCACATGCTGGGTTTTATTTTATCTATTGAAAAGCGGTTCGTTAGATAAAAAACGCCGAAGTGTTGTTAGCACTTCGGCGTTATTGTTTTAGTTATTCAGTTTGATTAATGGGCTGGTTCCATTTCACTGCTGAATTGGAAGTCAAGTTCACCATTAACAAAGTCAACACGAACCGAGCCACCGTTAACCAAGCAACCAAATAGCAATTCATTCGCTAAAGGTTTCTTCAAGTTATCCTGGATGACACGTGCCATTGGTCGTGCACCCATTGATTTATCGTAACCTTTTTCTGCCATCCAATCACGAGCACGATCTGATACTTCCATTGAAACACCACGTGCATCAAGTTGAGCTTGCAGTTCTACAATGAACTTATCAACCACCTGACCAATCACATCTTTCTCAAGATGGTTGAACCAAATAATGTTATCAAGACGGTTTCTAAACTCAGGTGTAAATACACGCTTAATTTCAGTCATCGCATCATGGCTATGATCTTGTTGGATAAGACCAATCGACTTACGCACAGTTTCCGTTACACCTGCGTTCGTTGTCATGACGAAAATCACGTTACGGAAATCCGCTTTACGACCGTTATTATCCGTTAGCGTACCGTTATCCATTACCTGTAGTAGCAGGTTAAATACATCTGGATGCGCTTTTTCAATCTCATCAAGTAGTACCACTGAATGCGGATGCTTGATCACAGCGTCTGTTAACAGACCACCTTGATCGTATCCCACATAACCTGGTGGCGCACCAATCAAACGGCTTACTGTGTGACGCTCCATATACTCAGACATATCAAAGCGTAATAGCTCAATGCCTAATGTACGCGCAAGCTGCACAGTCACTTCTGTTTTACCTACCCCTGTTGGGCCTGCAAACAAGAATGAACCCACAGGTTTGTTTTCAGCACCAAGACCTGCACGACTTAACTTGATAGTTTCTGTCAGTACATCAATGGCATCATTTTGACCGAATACCAGCATTTTAAGCTTATCATCAAGGCTCTGTAATACATCACGATCGCTCGATGAAATCGATTTCTCAGGAATTCGTGCCATCTTCGCAATCATGGCTTCGATATCACTGACGTTCACTGTTTTCTTACGGCGGTTAGCGGGTGCTAAACGGCAACGTGCGCCCGCTTCATCAATAACGTCAATCGCTTTATCAGGTAGATGACGCTCATTAATGTATTTAGCTGAAAGCTCTACAGCTGCACGAATCGCTTTATTGGTGAAACGTACTTCATGGTGAGCTTCATATTTCGGCTTCAAACCCATCAAGATCTTAGTGGTGTCATCGAGTGATGGCTCAATCACATCAATTTTTTGGAAGCGACGTGATAGTGCACGCTCTTTCTCAAAGATATTGCTGTACTCTTGATAAGTCGTCGAGCCCATACAACGTAATTTACCGCTACTTAGTAGAGGTTTAATTAAGTTGGCAGCATCAACTTGACCACCGGAAGCCGCACCTGCACCTATAATGGTGTGAATTTCATCAATGAACAGTACTGCATGATCTTCTTTTTCTAACTGCTTCAAAATGCCTTTGAAACGCTTTTCGAAATCCCCGCGATATTTAGTGCGAGCTAATAGCGAACCAATATCCAGTGAGTAAATCACACAATCTTTAATGATATCTGGTACTTGACCTTCAACGATACGCCAAGCTAAACCTTCAGCAATCGCTGTTTTACCCACCCCAGCTTCACCAACTAATAATGGGTTGTTCTTACGGCGGCGACATAACACCTGAACGGTACGCTCAAGCTCTTTATCGCGACCAATAAGTGGATCAATACCACCTGATTTCGCTAGTTGGTTAAGATTCGTCGCAAAGTTCTCTAGTTTATCTTCAGAACTAGCTTCTGCACGTTGATCTTCGCCATTCCCCATATCTGAAGAATTAACATCATCATTATCGCTGTCTTTAACAGTACCGTGAGAGATAAAATTAACCACATCAAGGCGGCTAATATCACTTTTCTTCAATAGATATGCAGCGTGGGATTCTTGCTCGCTAAAAATCGCGACAAGTACGTTGGCACCAGTAACTTCACTACGGCCTGATGATTGAACATGGAATACTGCACGCTGTAAAACACGTTGGAAACTTAGTGTTGGCTGTGTTTCACGGCTTTCATCATCAGCGGGAATTAATGGCGTTGTTTGTTCGATGAATGAATCTAGTTCTCGACGCAATTGGTCTAAATCAGCGCGACACGCTAATAGAGCCTCTTGGGCCGCAACATTCTCTAACAGAGCTAACAGTAAATGTTCAACTGTCATAAACTCATGGCGCTTTTCACGCGCACGGGCAAATGCACCGTTTAGACTCGCTTCAAGTTCTTTATTTAGCATAAGGCACCTCCCCTAAAAACCACTCAATATGGCGTGCCGGAAAAAGATTATGCTTTTTCCATTGTACACAGCAGCGGATGTTCATGCTCGCGTGCGTACATCATGACTTGAGCTACTTTTGTCTCTGCTACTTCTGCTGTAAAGGTTCCGCATACTGCCTTACCTTCATAATGAACAGCGAGCATTAACTGAGCAGCTTTCTCCAGATCCATGGAGAAGAACGTTTGTAACACATCTATCACAAAATCCATCGGCGTGTAATCATCATTATTTAAGATCACCTTGTACATCGATGGTGGCTTAACCTGAATCTCTTCCTCTTCTAAAATATCGGAGTCAGGGCTAATCCATTCGTATAACTTACTCATAGTTTCATCTTAGTTCATTAGTTCACAAGCTGGCTATAGCTACGCCAACAAAAAAGATTTTATCAAAATGTTACAAAGAACACTTGACTGACTTGCTCTTTTTACTAAAGTGTTACCTGTAGTAGATATAATCTGCATCAAAGCGCATTAGTATGCAAATAATCAAATGTATTGGTATACAGCTAATGCCAAATGGAACTTGAATGCAAGAGGGATGTAAAAGCATGGCAACAGGTACAGTGAAATGGTTCAATAACGCCAAAGGATTTGGTTTCATCTGCCCTGAGGATGGTGAAGGTGATATCTTCGCCCATTACTCTACAATCCAGATGGAAGGATACAGAACACTTAAGGCTGGTCAACAAGTTAACTACGAAGTTCAAGTAGGTCCTAAAGGTTACCATGCTAGTGAAATAGTCCTCGCTGATGGCGATGAAGCAAAGTAACCTTGTATCTCCCATTTTGTGCGTACTAAAGGTGAGTTCAGCTCGCCTTTCATTTATCTTGCAAACTTATACTTATTTTTTCTCAATATGGCATAGCTGGCTAAACCATAATAACAAAGCACTAACTTGTCTACGCCCTTATCTTCAATTACCACGCAAAATCATACCTAAACAGCATTACCCAACGTATTTAATTACAGCAAACAAACTTACAAAGAGCGATTATTTTGAATAAATAGTGAATAATCAAAAAAGTGATAAAACAACCTTTATTTAAAACATTTTATTAACATATCACTTAACATGTTTTCATCATATGCCAAATAATCAGCGTTGAAAACAGCTTACTCACTGTCATGTAGCACCTTTGAGATCTTAAGCACGAACCATTCAACTAAATGCTTAACAAACATACAGTTTGTGATTTTTAAATACAAAAAAGCCCAGCATTGCTGGGCTTTAGTATTCACATAATCAATAGATTACATTTGTTCAATCATGTCATCAGCAAACTCAGAGCACTTACGTAGTGTTGCGCCATCCATTAGACGCTCAAAATCATAAGTTACAGTCTTATTGCGAATTGCTGCTTCCATTGAGCTGATAATTAGATCTGCAGCTTCTGTCCAACCTAGGTGGCGAAGCATCATCTCAGCAGAAAGAATTAGGGAGCCTGGGTTCACTTTATCTTGGTAAGCATACTTAGGTGCCGTACCGTGCGTTGCTTCAAACAGCGCAATACCGTCACCGATGTTTGCACCCGGTGCGATACCGATACCACCAACCTGTGCCGCTAGTGCATCAGATACGTAGTCACCGTTAAGGTTCATGGTTGCAATTACGTCGTACTCTGCTGGACGAAGTAGGATCTGCTGTAGGAATGCATCAGCGATACAATCTTTAATGACGATCTCTTTACCCGTATTTGGATTCTTCAATGTCATCCATGGGCCGCCATCAAGCAGTTCAGCACCGAACTCTTGTAGCGCAACTTCGTAACCCCAATCTTTAAATGCACCTTCGGTAAACTTCATGATGTTACCTTTGTGCACTAATGTTAGTGAGTCACGATCGTTATCAATCGTGTATTGAAGCGCTGCACGAACTAAACGCTTAGTACCTTCTTCAGATACAGGCTTGATACCTACACCACACTGTTGTGGGAAACGGATTTTTGTTGCACCCATTTCTTCTTGTAGGAACTTAATCACTTTATCGGCTTCTGCTGTACCCGCTTGGAACTCTACACCTGCGTAAATATCTTCTGAGTTTTCACGGTAAATAACCATGTCAGTCAGTTCAGGTTGCTTAAGTGGGCTTGGTACACCCTCAAAATAACGCACTGGGCGTGCACATACGTAGAGATCAAGCTCTTGACGAAGTGCTACGTTTAGTGAGCGGATACCACCACCAACAGGGGTAGTTAGAGGACCTTTAATTGCAACTTTGTATTCACGGATAAAATCTAGTGTTTCTTGTGGAAGCCACGCATCTTCACCGTATACTTGAGTCGATTTTTCACCAGTGTAGATTTCCATCCATTCAATCTTACGATCACCAGCGTATGCTTTGTTAACAGCTGCATCGACAACTTTGATCATTGCAGGGCTAACATCAACACCAATACCATCACCTTCAATGTAAGGAATGATTGGGGTGTTAGGGACGACCAATTTGCCATCAGAATCTAGGGTAATTTTCTGACCTGCAACTGGTACAACTACTTTACTATCCATTTTAATCTCCTAGCGTCCATTTGTTATCTTTTTGTAAGATGCGAGCAAATCATACTTGAAATTTTATCAACACGCCAATTGTGATATTTTCAAGTATAATAGGACGGTCTATATTACAAATCTCTATTACGGCCAGTATTTATGAAGCCAAACACCACGGTTCGTCAACCAAAACGTGCCAATAATGAGCGCAGGGCATCAAGAAAATTAAATAAACCGAAGCGAGCTCGCGGTCCACAAAAGATCATTTTATTTAACAAACCCTTTAACACTCTCACGCAATTTTCGGGCGAACCCGGTGACAGCACCCTTGCAGATTTCATCCCTGTAAAAGATGTTTACCCAGCTGGACGCTTAGATAAAGATAGCGAAGGCTTGTTGGTTCTAACCAATGATGGCGTTTTACAAGCTAGGTTAACCCAACCTAAATCCAAACAAGCAAAAGTGTATTGGGTACAAGTGGAAGGCGCACCAACAGAAGCTGATTTACAGGCACTGCGTGATGGCGTGGAATTAAAAGATGGTATGACGCTGCCAGCTGGCGTAGAAGTTATCGAATCACCACAGATTTGGGATCGCAACCCGCCAATTCGTGAGCGTAAAAACATTCCAACAACTTGGCTTGCGATTACTTTAAAAGAAGGCCGTAATCGCCAAGTTCGTCGTATGACAGCGCATATTGGTTTTCCAACACTACGCTTAATTCGTTATAAAATGGCGCACTGGACGGTTGATGATTTAGCTCCTGGAGAATGGCGCGAAGTTACCCTTTCAGCAACTACCCCAGCCTAACTCTACTTTTGATCTGTGTGTTTCTTTCATAAAAAGGAACACACAAATTATTGTTCAAAATGTAAAACACTCTTTCCTACTAAAAAAACTACACATTCATCACTATATCCATTATCATCCAAACAAATAGCAAACGTTTGCGTTAGGTTTAAAACTGAACCTACAACCTCTATTTTATTAGCGTTTTTTATTGTTAGTTATTGTATTAACAATAATTTTTAAGGTTGTTTTAGTTTGATACTTAGCACATAAAGCTATGTCACTTATTTATTGAAGTGTGATTCTGCTCTCGATCTGTTTCAGCTCAATGCTTTCTGTTAGAATTACGCTCTTAACACTAAATTAGCGACTGAAGAGAAATATGTCAGATAACAGCCAAAAGAAAGTCATTGTCGGCATGTCCGGCGGCGTAGATTCATCGGTATCCGCTTACCTACTCCTTCAACAGGGTTATCAAGTTGAAGGCTTATTCATGAAAAACTGGGAAGAAGACGATAACGACGAATACTGCTCTGCTGCAGAAGATCTCGCTGATGCACAAGCTGTATGTGACAAGCTTGGTATTCCTCTGCACACCATCAACTTTGCAGCTGAATACTGGGATAACGTATTTGAATACTTCCTTGCTGAGTATAAAGCAGGCCGTACGCCAAACCCAGACATTCTATGTAACAAGGAAATCAAGTTTAAAGCTTTCCTTGAGTTTGCAGATGAAGTGCTTGAAGCAGATTACATTGCTATGGGTCACTACACACGTCGCAGCTTCCCTACTGCAGAAGGCGAAAAGCCTCAAATGCTACGTGGTGTCGACAACAATAAAGACCAAAGTTACTTCCTATACACATTAAGCCACGAGCAAATTGCACGTAGCCTATTCCCTGTGGGTGAGTTAGAAAAACCTGAAGTTCGCCGCATTGCGGAAGAGCAAGGTTTGATCACGGCGAAGAAGAAAGATTCAACTGGTATTTGTTTCATCGGTGAGCGTAAGTTCACGGAATTTTTAGGCAAATACCTACCAGCGCAGCCAGGTAAAATCGTTACCGCTGACGAAGGTAAAGAAATTGGTGAACACCAAGGTCTGATGTACCACACGCTAGGCCAACGTAAAGGCTTACACATTGGTGGTCAGAAAGGCGGCAACGGTCATGAAGATGCATGGTACGTTGTAGATAAAGACGTTGAAAACAACCTACTGATTGTTGGTCAAGGTAAAGATCATCCTCGTCTTAAATCTAATGGTTTAATTGCAAAGCAGCTTCACTGGGTTGATCGTCAACCAATCCGTGAAACCATGGCTTGTACGGTGAAGACACGTTACCGTCAGCAAGACATTCCTTGCACCATCATTCCTGTGGATGATGAAACCATTAAAGTGATTTTTGATGAGCCTCAAATTGCAGTTACTCCAGGTCAATCCGCGGTATTCTACAACGGTGAAATCTGCCTAGGTGGCGGCATTATCGAAGAGCGAATTTAAGGAGTTTCACCGTGGCTTACACTGTTTATGACCGAACAATCGCCTTTGCTGGTATTTGCCAAGCAGTAAAACTAGTACAGGAAGTTGCCCGCAACGGTAACTGTGATAACGATATTTTAGCCGCAACATTAAATAGTATTGTTGAGACCAATCCTTCTAATACTATTGCTGTATATGGAAATGAAGCCAACTTACGCATGGGCTTAGAATCCATGATCCGTGACATTGATAACAGCTCATCAGGTAGCGAAATTACTCGCTACTTGGTTAGCGTAATGGCACTTGAGCGTAAGTTAGAAAGTCGTCGAGATAGCATGTCACAATTGGGTGATCGTATTGATATGATCAAACGCCAACGTGATCACTTTGAGCTACTTGACGAGCAAATGCTAAGTAATATCGCGAGTGTTTACCTTGATATTATTAGCCCACTTGGCCCTCGCATCCAAGTATCAGGTACTCCTGCACAACTGCAGCAACCCCACGTACAACATAAAGTACGTGCGCTATTGCTAGCTGCGGTACGTGGTGCGGTACTTTGGCGTCAAGTAGGTGGTAAACGTCGCCATTTATTGTTTGGTCGTAAGCAAATGATCGAACAAGCAAAAATCTTGCTTGCTCGTAACTAAAGCGACAGATTGAGATTCATACTGCTTGGCTTGAGTGCACCTCAAGCTAAGCAAACAACTTTGTTTTAACCCTTATAAATCAGGAGAAACCCAATATGGAACTGTCAGCATTGACTGCTGTTTCCCCAGTAGACGGCCGCTACGGAAGTAAAACAAGTGCGCTACGCAGCATCTTCAGTGAATTTGGTCTGCTAAAGTACCGTACTATCGTTGAAATCCGTTGGTTACAAAAATTGGCTGCTACTGACGCTATTGTGGAAGTTCCTGCATTCAGCGCTGAAGCAAACGCATTCTTAGATCGTATTGCGGCTGAGTTTAGTGAAGAAGATGCGCTACGTATTAAAACGATCGAGCGTACAACAAACCACGACGTTAAAGCGGTTGAATACTTCTTAAAAGAAAAAGTAGCTGAAGTGCCAGAGCTTCACGCTGTTAACGAATTCATCCACTTTGCATGTACTTCAGAAGACATCAATAACCTTTCTCACGCGCTTATGCTGACAGAAGCACGTGAAAAAGTAATGCTACCAGAAGTACGTAACGTAATTGATGCGATCAAAGATCTTGCTAATCAATTCCGTGATATCCCAATGCTTACTCGTACACACGGTCAGCCAGCTTCTCCATCAACTATGGGTAAAGAAATGGCGAACGTGGCGTACCGCATGGAACGTCAATACAAGCAAATCGAAAACGTTGAAATTCTTGGTAAGATCAACGGTGCTGTAGGTAACTACAACGCTCACCTTTCTGCTTACCCAGAAATCGATTGGCACCAGTACAGTGAAGAGTTCGTGACCTCTCTAGGCATCACTTGGAACCCTTACACAACACAGATTGAACCACACGATTACATCGCAGAGCTATTCGATGCATTCGCACGTTTCAACACTATCCTTTTAGACTTCGACCGTGACGTTTGGGGCTACATTGCACTAGGTCACTTCAAGCAGAAGACGATTGCAGGTGAAATCGGCTCATCAACAATGCCGCACAAAGTTAACCCAATCGACTTTGAAAACTCTGAAGGTAACCTTGGTCTAGCGAATGCTATCTTCGGTCACCTAGCACAGAAACTGCCTGTTTCTCGCTGGCAGCGCGACCTTACTGACTCAACAGTACTTCGTAACCTAGGTGTAGGTTGTGGTTATGCAATTATTGCTTACACATCAACCCTGAAAGGTATTAGCAAGCTAGAAGTTAACGCTGAAGCACTAGCAGCAGAGCTTGATAAGAACTGGGAAGTACTAGCAGAGCCAGTACAAACAGTGATGCGTCGTTACGGTATCGAGAAGCCATACGAGAAGCTAAAAGAGCTAACTCGTGGTAAGCGTGTTGATGGTGAAGGTATGCGTGTATTCATCGATGGTCTTGAACTACCAGAGCACGAAAAAGCACGTTTAAAAGAGCTAACACCAGCAAACTACATTGGTGATGCTGTTAAGCTAACTGACAAGCTATAATTTCGTTATAAACGAGATCAAAAAAGGCGAGAAGGGTTACCTTTCTCGCCTTTTCTTTATCTCGAATTTATCGATTAGATTTCAGTGAACATCACCAAACCACGACGGTTCAATGCATTGGCTTTTAAGCTGTGCCCTTTCACGATGGGATTCTTCTCGCCGAAATATTTCACTTCAAAATGATAATGACTTTCATCAATTCGCGCTTTTAAATAGCTTTCAATCGCATGTGAACGACGCAGCGATAACGCTTCATTGTAACTATCACTACCTTGATAGTCGGTATGACCTGCAATTAAGATATCACCTGAAAGTAACTGAATTTTAGCAATAAAATCATCTAACTCTTTAATGTCTTGTGGTTTTAAAACCGCTTTATCAAAGTCAAAATGCGAGATCAAAGACAAGTATATCTTCTTATCTTCTGCTATTGCTTTCGGTTTAAGCTCTGCAATTAAAAACTTCTTCACAGTCAGATCATCAAACTTATTGATGTTTTCTTGGCTAACATAAGTATCAGTAGAACAACCCGTAAATAACGCTAATAAACATAATACGAAGAGTGATCTTTTCATTAGAATTTACCCACTAAGTTAATGAATACGCCTTTCGCGTTGTAATCATCGTTATGTACTAAATCATCATCAAATTTAGAAAAGTTATAACCCACACCAATTTTCACATTATCATTAATATGTTTATTCACAGACAATAATGCACCTTGCTCTAAATCATCAGTCACACGATCTTTTTTCCAGTGATACTCACCCGTTACATCCCAGTCTTTCATCACTTTATAGCTGGCACTGACACCTGTTAGGAAGATCTCATTCTTCACTGGCACATCGCTACTGTCTTTGCGTTTATAAAGCTCAGATTTTTTCTTGTAAGCCCCTTTCCAACCAAGATCAACATGAGCATTCACTGAATAAATCGTTTCACCTTCAACAATGTGGCTTTTCTCATTATTGGTATCTTGCTCTTTTGAACGGTCAGTTTGATCGTAATCTTCTAGATAGGTGTAGCGTGTTAAGAAGTTCAAGCGATCATTAAAAATAGGACGATAAGCTAAACCCACACTGCTTTCTGTGTAGCGTTCAACGACTTCGTTTTTGGTTTCATCTTTAGATTTCGAGTAATTAAACTTACCAAACAAGGTGTATTCATCGCTAAGGTGATGAACATAATGGTTAGTGGTAACAAATTGAGTGACTTTGCTATCACCTTTATCGACACGATATTCCACTTTATTCTTTAAGCTGTAATCGTCTTTATCAACCGAGGTATAAACACTGATCCCACTTCGTTCAATATCACCATTATCTATACTTTTTAAGTTACTCTTTTCAAAGGCAATACCTGCGTCAACGTCATCATTAACATCATAATCAAAGCCAAACGAGTTCACTTTACCTTTGCCATTGTTATCATCCACAAACTGATTTTCTTGATAGAACGACAAGGTATCGCTGAGATCTGCTTTCTGACCAAAAACAATATTGTTTTCGTTATCGTAATCTTCTTGGATATAACTCGCGTAAGTAGAGTAGTAATCGTTAACTTGGTAATCCACTTTCGCTTGCAGTGAATCGCCGCGATCACCCGTGGCATATTCACCGGATAGCGTCCAATCATCATTCAGTGCAAACTCTGCCCCAACAGCTACGCTATCGTCCTGATCAAAACTCTGACTAGCATTAACGGTTTTCTGCCCTTTAACGTAAACACTGTTGTCATCGTTAAATTCATAATCGGCACGAACGCCTACCAAATCACCAGAGCTTTGCTGATCGTCATTATTAAGCTCATTAACATGACGACCTGCAGCGGCAATTTTTAGATGATCGGTAATTCGGTATTGACCTTCAACTTCAACACGTTCGATATCAGTAACTGTTTTACCGCTGCTGTCTTGCTCATCTAAATGATCAAATCGAGTAGTTAATTGTGTTCGATCGCCAAACTGCAAACGTAGCTTCGAGCCATAAGCTAACTGTGCCAAGTTATCGTCTTGGCTGGCATAGGAATAACCTAAATCTTTATCACGATACCAAGCTTCAATATCGTTACCGACAGCACCAAAGGTATCAGGCATAAGATCGTACAAACTCGCGACTGCATGTACTTGGATCATATCACCTTGACGTTTTGCGCTTGGATCGGTGTTTTCAATTTTATCGAAGCTTAAACCACCATCTTTTGACAAATAATTACTGTCAGTTTGCTGCCCTTCAGAGTGAGAAAATTCCGCCGTTAAATAGCTCCCTTCAGTGGCTTTTAAGGTTAAGTCAGCCCCTGATAATTGATAATTCTGATTATCTTTTTGCTCTTGAACATAGGTACTACCAAGGGCAATGTTATCAGTAAGCCAACCTTTAACCCGTCCACCTGTTGTCATTTGCTCTAGTGCTTCGCTACCGTTTGGCACATATTCATAATCAACCGATAAATAGTTTTCTAGATCGTTATTGATTGATGAATCTAATACTCCATCACCACCAGATTGTGACTGCTGACTTAATGGTTTATTCAGCACAATACGACCTTGGAACGGGTTAATGGTGTAATCACGACCCGATTGCAAGGTTTTACGGCTTTCCACAACACCTGTTTTACTGTTACGCACAACGAGAGTGACTTTGTCGCTGCCTGGTACTATTTCACCGTGACGAGTACTGTATAAGCTACCACCAGTACCTAAGAATTCATCATGCGAAGAAAGCGTATCGGCTTGTGAAGCAAAAGCGGTAACAGCAAGACGATCATCACCAAATGACGTGGTTTGACGAGTACGATAATCCCCTTTAAAACCATATAAGCTGCGGCTGTAGTCTGCATTTTCAGTACCGGTTAACCCTGTATTGAAATTACCCCACATGGCACTAGATTTGTCATATTGCACATCCAGATAGACTTTACCTTTGGTATTAACGACTTTTTCAATATTGGCTTCATCACCATAGTTGCCGTAATACATTTCGTCGTCATCGTCTAAGATATCAAATACCGTTGTGTCGTCTGCGGCAAACGGATGTTTGAACATATCTTTTAACGCTGATTCTTTGGTATCAACATGGGCAATAACCTGAAGCTTGTCACCAAACTTACCTTGACCGAAATAGGCTAAGCGACCTCGGTTATAAATATCACCTTGGTATTGCTCATCCACGCCTAGCACATCTTTATTACCTGAAACATGGTTTTTACCAAAATACAGATCCACTAAACCTGCTTGAGCATAGTAAGTATCAGGAATACGAACAAATAGCTGGTAATCACGCTCTTTGCCATCGTCATATTTCACTTTCACTGGAAACATGTATGCATCTGTTGGCAAATACTTTTCTACATATAATTTGCCATCTTCCACCGTATATTCATCTTCACCAATGGTGACAGTATCAACGCCTTTTAGCCCTGTACCCATCATTTTCGCCATGCCTGACGACGTGGGAATGTTATGACGCATCAATGTTGCACGGCCATAAGTGCGCTTTTCATTGTTGTCATCATTATCAAGTTTATCGATTTCCACTTGTTTATCAGCATGGACTAAATCGGTAACACCAAGTGTCGATACATCCATGTTGCAATCTTTATCCCAAACCTTGAGTCTAAAGATCAGTTGCTCCCCAGCTTTAAACTGATAGCTCGTTTCAGTTTTTCCGTCCCATTCAATATCAAAATCATTACTCAGTTCATCACCAGTCAGCACTTTTAATGGCTGAGATAAATGGCGATCTTTGCCACGGTATACCGCAAGCTGCCAACGCTTAATGTAATGAGAGTAATTAGTTTGGATATTAAATCGAAGGCTATCTGTCACTTTATTGTGTTCAACTTCAACCTCATCACTGAGATCAATATTAAGCACAGGTGAAAATTTGGTAATGTCCCGGGTAGCCCAGATCGCACCTTCATCTAAATATATGCGGGAGTTATCTTTCTGTGTGTGAATATCGGTTTTAACATCGGTAGATTCTGAGCTAATTAATGTCAGCTCAGAATCGATTGTTGATGACTGTTCTGACGTATTTACAGGTTGAGCTTGAGCAATTAAAGGCAACGCCGTAATGATTAATAGTGTTATTTTACTTAATTTAAATTGTTTCACTTTAACCTCTTTTGGCAACCACGCCTGATATAAAAGAATCAATATTCAGTCGGGTGAATAGCAATTCTTCAGTCTTTACTTCCTTAATTTTGAACACGACATATAGGTGTTATCTGTGAACAAAATGGATACATAATTAATATGTAGACAGGCTAACAATTGCTCTTAAAAGGGTTAACTCATAAACATTGAAATATTTTGATTTTGAATTTCAGAGAAAAAAACACTGTTTACGTCAATTAATATAAAATACAGGGCAAGATAAAATCATCATGAAAAATGAAGAGAAGTAGAATTTAATCACCTCAATATAAAAAAACATAAACAATTAAAATCATATACTTAAAGGTGAGTATCGTATATTTTTATAATGGCAAAGAGTTTTGAATCCAACTTTCAGAACAATATTAAAACTCCAATAGCAGTAATATTTTCACTACCTCTTGTTATTTCCACCTAAAAATCATAGTTATTATTATCTCTTACTGTAATTACAAAAAATGAAAATGACTTAGCTGTACCCATTAAACTATCAAATATCTAACCTCTCATAGATAG
Source organism: Photobacterium leiognathi (assembly GCF_030685535.1). NCBI lineage: Bacteria > Pseudomonadati > Pseudomonadota > Gammaproteobacteria > Vibrionales > Vibrionaceae > Photobacterium > Photobacterium leiognathi. Next base: position 2,207,655 of record NZ_CP131601.1, read on the forward strand.
GTATTTATACTCGTTAAAGCACATAGTGAAATACACCTAGGGATATAGAACAACAGTAATAGATAGATTCATACGCGCACTGTTATTCATGGCAAGATAAATGGTGAACCAGTGTTCGTTATATTAATAGGTATGGGAACGACTCTTTGATATTAAAAAGAGTCTATAGAAATAGATATAAAAAAAGCTGATGAGAACTCATCAGCCTTTGATTTATCGCTTAACTAATTAATGTTTGGTTTGAACACTGAAGTTAAACTTAGCCAGTGCATTCGGTGTTATACGCTGTACTTTCGGGTTTTCACTGATCACTTTCATTCCTGTTGGTAAAGAATCAGTATCAACTTTTACAAGGAAGTTCTTACCTTTCTTATCTTTCACCCACTGATCTGGAATGTGGTAACGACCAAATTGATCGGTTTCGATCTTAATCCCTTCTGTGGTAATTAAGCGAACCCCAGGAATACCATCTTCATAGATACCCAAGTTTTCAATCACGATCTCCCAAACATAACCCGTTTTCGCTTGGTATAGATTACGTGTCACATTGAGATTCTCTGCTGAAAGCCCTTGTTTAGTATCACCAGTTAATGTGCGCGTGATCTTACCATCAGTACCAAAGTGAACATGAGTACCATTGTTTGTTGTTACGCTAAAGGCAAACGGTGTAGCTGTTGTCGTTTTAAAACGGATCACAGCTTTATTGCCTTGCTTCAAGGTTCGGTTTTGCGACTGACCCATCAACGTTTTAACTGTAATACCACTGTTAATAGGTGCTGCTTGTTTTGCAGCACTCACTACTATAGTTTTACCGTCACGCATTAAAGTTGTTGAATTGGCAACATAATCCCCTTTCGGTAAGTCCGTTTTTACAGTAATGCCTTTTGCAGTTGCATCGGCTTGGAAACCATCGCCATTTAAGTCTTCAAATACTTTACCTATGATAGATGTAGTATCGAATAACTTGTCTGCTTCAATTTCAACCACGGCTTTATCGACATTCGATTTATCTTCACCACGGATCTGTGCAACGGCAGTATTCACATATTTACCAAACGTCACACCTGTGCTTACACGCATAAGGTAACGGACACGCACTTTCTCGCTTGATTTCAGGTTAACCTTTCTAAAGGTTAATTGTCCTGACATCACAGGCTCTTGGCTTAGTAATTCGTCATCTTTGGTATCAAACTCACCATCTGGACCACTATGTACAATTTGTGTTGAACCCGGCACATATTGAAAACCTGCTGGATAATGGTCAACAACTGATACATCATAGAAATTCGCTTTATTGTCGTTTTCTACCATCACTTCGTATTCAACCACATCACCCACTTGTGCTGTTGCTTTTGATGCTGTTTTTGTCAGCTTCAAATCGTACTCTGGCAGCATAGGTTTAACCTTAGATTCAAGCTTAGTAACAGACAAGTTGTGTACATCAATGTGTCCTATCACTTTTCTATCAATGTAAAACGCAGCATAATCGATAACATTAACAAGGTCCTTATCAACTTGAGTGGTAAAGGTATAAACCACTTTACTGTGTGGTGCGATGTGTAATCCTGTTTGTACATCTTTACCATCAGTGTAACTACCTACAGTTGTACCACGATCCGTACCTGTTGCTTTGGTTACGATCTTCCAATCGGTATAAGCATGAATTTGACGACCGTTATAATCTTCTGAACTAACCTTTGAGAACTCACTCATAAAGCCAACATTATTAGCAAATGCATCAGTGTTGTTTTCTAGCGTAATGGTGTAAACCACAGTCCCACCCGGTACATAGATATTTTCGTCTTCACCTACATTGTCATCATCGTAATCCGTTGTCGTGACAATCGTACCTATAATTTCAGGCTCTAATGGCGGGACAAAATTACTTGGTACATCTTGATCATTAACCTGCGCGATATTTTGAATCATGCCATTAGCACTATCTACAACCTTACCTGTTACTTTAAACGTAATGGTTTGTTTAGGTAATAAATCCACCAAGAACTGATTCTCTGTTTGCGCTTCAACTTGCGCCCCTTGAGGTACGGTTTCTGCGATAAACTTAGTGCTACCTTTTACAAAAGCAGGACCGATTGAACCATCGCGATATTTCACCGCTATCGTACTCATATCATCATTAACTACCATGTCATTGATAATATTGTCAGATGTATTAGTGATAGTTAGTTCAAAGCTTAAATCTTTATTGATGGTGTAATACGATTCAACGCTCGCTTTGGTTGCTTCAAAACTGGTTTGCTCAGGCTTAACAGTTGCCGTTGCATATTGTTTGTTCTCACCAAATGTTATGCTCGCGGTGTTAGTAATATCATCAACAATGTCATCAGCAGCAGTACCCATTACGGTGAACGTCACTGTATCTTGCGGCGCAATATCCATCACCACATTCACATCTTTATCTTCAGGTAAGTTTTGTTTTAGCTTGTTTAAAGCAACATCCATCACTTTAGTGTTTTTATCACCAGCAACATAACTCACTTTCCAATGTGATAATGCGGGTGTTGGTTGACCTAAGTTTGTTGTTGCTTCTATCTTGCTGATCAGATCTTGTAGCTCTACATGAGCGGCAAAACCTGCACCAGTATTTTCAACTTTAATATCAAAACCTACTTCACCACCGTTCTTATAAGTCGCGTAGATAGCTTCTTTCGTTAAAATTACTGCACCTTCAATAGGTTCGATTGTCACTTCAGCATTATGATCATCACCATTATTATCAATCGCATGAGCGATATTGGTAATAGAACCAATCACGTTGTTATTCACATTCGCAGCAATATTTACCGTCACTGAAGCGTTAGGCGCGATATCTAAAATGATACTTTCATTGCTTTCTTGCTTAACAACCTTGCTATCACCTAAGTCAGCAATTTTCGTCACAATCGAATTAGCATCAAAAGCACTGCCTGTTAATGGTGACGTTGGTGTACCACCAGCAATTTCAGCTTCAATTTTTGATACTTCATCTTTGATATTAACGCCTGTTGCCCAACTCGCTTTGGTGTTATTCACTGTCACTGTGTAATTTACGGTTTGACCCGGAACAAACTCACTAATATCAGCTGTTTTCTCAATCGTGATTTCACTATCTACAGGAGTAATCGTTACTTCCGCTGGATGGTCTTCACCAGTATTATCGATAGCATGGGCTATATTAGTGATAGAACCAACGACATTACTTTTTACAGTTGCATCAATACCCACTTTAACTAATGAATTCGGTGCAATATTTAAGGTAATATTTTCATTACTTTCTTGTTTAACAACCTTACTCTTACCCAAATCAACGATCTTAATATCAATAGAATTTGCATCAAAAGCACGACCAGTTAATGGTGCAGTTGCGGTTCCACCTGCAATTTCAGCTTCAATTTTTGATACTTCATCTTTTAGATTTACACCTGTTGCCCAGCTTGCTGTACTGTTATTCACTATCACGGTGTAATGTACTACTTGAGATGGTACAAACTCTTTCACGTCTGCAACTTTCTCAATAGTGAATTCACCTTCAATTGGATCAATCGTAACAGTTTCAGAAGGCGTATTATTACTTCCTGCATAAGCGGTATTATCAATTGCACCAATAACGTTATCTGCAACAACTGCTTTTACTGTGAATGTCACCGAGCCTTTCGGTTTAATATCAGCCAATGCGTCAATGTTGTCTGAAGCATTGCTTGTAACAAATGAACCATCGGAAGCTTTCGCTTCAACTGATACAGAGCTAAAAGCCGCGCCTTCATTCGGTGATGTCGCATCATGAGCAATATCAGCTGTAATCGCTGTCAATTCATCTTTGATTGGTAAATCATTCAGCCACGCATCACCTGTATTTTCTACTGTGATGGTGTAGTTGATCTCTTGCCCAGGCGTGAAGGTTTTATCTTCATCTGCCACCTTTTTATGAATAACAAAGTCACTGCTTTGCGGTGGGATCTCCTGCGATGTGTTGTCTAAACCATTAACAAATGCATGGTTAGGTTCAATCACACCAACCGCAGTATCTTTAATCATTGCTTCAACGGTAAAGTACACGGTTTGTTGTGGTGCAATATCCAGTTCAGTATCAAGCTGCTTATTATCTAAAGGTGTATTTACAGGTACAAAGGTATCAGGCAAACCAGATACACCACCTTCAACACGATAAGTAATGCGATAATCGCTATAAGCTGGCTCATTCTTATCACCCGCTACATCAACGTTTACATGTGATACAACGTCTTTAACTGTGATGTCATTTGCCCAGTTATTTGAACTATTCTGAACCTTAACTTCATATGTCGCTTTTTGTCCTGGAAGATAATAACTATTCGATGTGAACGGCTTACCATCAAGCTCAATGACATTCTTTGACGCTCTAATATCTTTAGGCTCAGGTGTTAATACAGCATCATCACTCTTTTTACCGAACACTGCGGTATTGGTAATATCCCCCAATGCATCATCGCTAACAGTTGCATCCACTAAAATCGTAATTTTGCCGACTTTAGGAGCAAGCACAGCCTTAGCTTTAATATCATTCTGACCAGTTGTCAGTGGGATTGTTGTAATGCCACCTTCAAATGCAGGCTCATTAACAGCCCAATGACTAAAAGGAGTACCTGTTGGATCTTGCTTACCGTCACCTGATAATTCAGCTACGTTGGTAAGTAATTTACTTAGCTCATCTTTCAAAGCCATTGTGTAACTCGTACCGTAGCCTTTGTTTGATAACTCAATTTTGTATTGGATTTTTTGGCCTGGTTGGTAAGTCTTAATTTCCTTACCTGCACTATCCATAACAATTTTCGTTAGCTCAACATTGGCTGGTAGCATCCTAGAGATAGGAGATTTAGGGTGTAGCCTGTCTCCAACATTTGCCTCATTTTGGAAAGTACCAACAATGGTAGGTTTAATATGCGCTGTGATATTAAACGTGACCGCATTTTCAGGACCGATATCAACTGTTGTATCAAGTACTTGAGTTGAAGGTGCAAAATCTGCCACTTTACTAAATGCATCTTGATGAGCAAAAGCATGAGCAATTAATACATCATCAAAAACAGGCTCTTCCACACCATTAACGGTTTTTGCTGTGATAGTAGATAGATCGTCTTTTATCGATAAATCATCAATATTCGCAGTGCTTTGGTTAGTAACCGTCACTTGATACTCAATGTAACCACCCGGCATATAACCTTTAAGATCCGGCAGTTTATTTTTCTCGTCATCGTAGTAAGCAACAATCTTCTTATTAGCAATGTATTTTGCAGTAACAGGGTTAGTAACCACTTCGGTGGTATTACCATTTACATCTAAGGCATTGGTAATTGGGCCAACCGCATCCTTGTTTACAACAGCATTAACGCTATAAACAGCAGTACCGCCTAGAGGAATAATGGTATCCGTTGTATTAATACTGCCAACTTGATCGTAGTGACCTGCGAAATACCACGTTTTATATTCACCGCTGTATTTATCAGTTGTTGTCACAGACGAGAACGCAGGTGCTTGATTACCATTAATATCGAGCACTTTCACGTCAGCAAGTAGATCCTTAACATGGACATCAAAGGCATGGGCTTTACCCGTGTTTTTAATGGTTAAGGTGTAATGTAATGGTTTACCTGGTTCATAGCTTTTCTGATCGACCTTCTTTTCAATTTCTAATTTTGGCTCATAAGGTTCAACCACTAAGTCAGGATCGTTATTAAAAGTAATATCACCAACAGCATCGTCACGTACGGTACCTGTAACGGTATAAATCACTTTATCTTTTGGCGCGACATCAATAGTCGTATCGATATTTTTATTATCAGCAACAGTGCCGTCTAACGTGCCATCAGTAGAAGTCGATGGTACATCGTGTCCTGTTACTTCTGACTTCTCTACTGATACTGTGAATTCAGGGCCAGAGCCATGATCAAACGGGTTACCTTCTGAAGTTGTACCGTCTTTATTAATGGTTTTGACCGTTAGACCTTCTAGATTCTCCAAAATGGCTTTATTGTTCATGTAGCCTAAGTTTGAAGACGCCGTGATGGTATAAACGATTTTTGTTTTACCAGGAATATACTGTGTTTCATTCAAATGACGAGTGACATCACCACTCGTAGACGCACGCTGTACAGAAGCTTTAGCGTATGCGGTGATTGGCTCCATCTTGCCATTTCTCAGGGTAAGGTAAGTCACATCTGCGACGTTGTTTAACCACTCATCAACGACATTATCTTTAATAATGACTGTAATTCGGTAAGTTGCATTGTCGCCAGCCTCACCTTTTTTCGCCAATTTCAATTCATCATGTAAATCAACATCATCAGAAAAATGTTCTTCACTTCCCTCACCAACTTGCTTAGTAATCGTCCATGAACGGTAAGGTGTACCAGTAATATCGGCATACTTATTGTCGCCGTTATTAGCAAGTAAAACATCTATACCGATGATCTTGTCGTTAACAACTACATTGTCGACAGCATTCGCACTGTTATTAACAACACGTACCGTCCAAGTGTACTTGTCACCTGGGTGATAGCGTTTAAATTCAGGATCACCGTATTTATAGATACTAATGCTATTGACCGATGTATTATCTTCATTGACATCAACAGAGGCATCAAAATGATCACCCGCATTATCCGTTGCAGTTGCAACGTTAGTGATCTTACCTTTACCTACAGCCTTTTCAGACACTAAGCCTTTTACATGAATACGTAATGTTTGATGCGGTGCTAAATCAAAGCGAGCATTATTAATATCTTTGGTACTTTCACTCGCACTTGCTTCTGAAGTTGGGTAACCAAATAGTTCTGTTCCTTGCCCACGATCGGTTGTTGCTGGGTTCTTCTCATCATCAATGACTTCCCACCAAACTTTCCATTGATCAAAAATACTCAATGATGAAATTGAATCAGATACACGACCATCATTCACATAACCATCACGATCATAATTTTGAATATCAATGGTGTACTCAAGGGGTTGTCCAACCGTATAAACACTGTTCGACACTAATTTACGCAAACGTAAACGAGGTTCAGCTGGAACAACATCAACGTTAGCTGTTTTGATAACTTCGCCTGTACGTGCCAATTTAGCTTGTGCTTGGTTAGTAAACTTGCCCCAAATCACATGATCTTTTCGACGAGGATCAATCTGTGCCGTTACAGTAAATGTTACCGAGCCATCAGCTGGAACATTAATAACACTCTCTAAATCTTTATTATTTTCAGGTGCTTTAACAACTTCCGCCCCACCGTCAGTAGCTATTGATACTGTCCATGACGTGAATACAGGTACCTCTTCAGCTGCTTTTTCAAGTAACTCAGCTTTTATTTGAGAAATAGCATCCGTCACTGTGACATTTTTAGCAAAACCTGCTGGTGCTGTGTTCGTGACTTTAATGGTGTAAGTAAACTCGTCATCGTTATAACCATAAGCACGCCAGCCATCACTATTTGCGCCTTTAACATGCTTCTCTATGTTTAAATTTTCTAAACGTGGCGTGGTAATAACGGTCGATTTACCTTGCTGTTTACCCTCACCTGCATAGGCCGTGTTAGAGATAACACCAACGATGTCTTGTTTAGTCTTAGCGGTAACAATGTATTTCACCGACTCATTCGGGAAAATGGTTGCTTTTACATCAATAGGTTTTTTATTTAAATCACCATTAACATCAGGGTTTGAATGTTCACCTTGATCTGTGGTTACACGAATACTCCCTTCAACAAATGGATATACCATCTTACCGTCAGCATTCTCTGCCTTGATTTCATCTAATTTATCAACCACAGGAATATTAAGTAACAAACCATTCGATGGGTTTTTTACTTCAATGGTATAAGTAATATCTTCACCCGGAGTGAACTTGTCTTGATCTACCGATTTCTTAATTTGGATCTTACCCTTTGGCATATCAATACCAGAGCCAGATTCATCAAAGTCATCACCACAAGCATTAGAATCTTGAATATGTCCAATCGTGGTGTCTTTCACTTTTGCTTTGATCGTATATTCGATATAAGAATTGGGCGCTAAATCGACAACAAAGTTAATGTCATCGGTTCTATGTGCCGACGGGTTATTCGCAGCAACACCTGCATCAGTACCTTTATCAGTATTTTGTGCATCAATACTGTCGATATACCAATACTCAAATGGCGCCTCATCAGCACCTGTCGATTGCGTAGTAGTAGGACATGTCATCAGCTTATCTAATAAAGTAATGTTATTAGCAAACTTATGCTTATCTGTATTTTTAACTCTTAATTTATAAGTAATTTCGTTACCCGGTGAATACTCACTTTCAATGACTCTTTTCGTATTCTGTGTCGTATTCACAAGCTGGGTATTTGTATTCACTAATACCGTTTCAGCAATTTGCTGATTCTTTGCATCAAGCAATAGCGCTTTATTACTGATCTCTGCAATAGCAACAGCTGTTGTTGTCGCTGTCACCGTATAGGTAATTTTACCCTTAGCAGGTAATGTCACTGTGTCATCAAGATCAGCCTCTTTAAGAGGAGAAGACAATGAAGAATCAGCACCGTTTTCAACGGCAACAGCAATATCCCACGTTGTAAACGGGCTAGACTTATCTTCGTCAGTATGTGACCAGTTATTATTGTCGTCGATATTATTATTTGCCGCTTGTGACTGGATAGATGAAAGCGTATCAATCACATGATAATTACGTGCAGTACCTGCATGAGCAGCATTTTCAACCACAACGGTATAAGTAATTTTCTTACCTGTTTGATATGCCGAATTAGCAACGGTTTTAGTAATAGAAAGATCTGGCTGTAAATAATGAGTGACAACAGCATCTAGTTCCTTTTTAAACCAGAAACCCTTTTTAAATGAAACATGCTCACTGGTATTAATATCGCCGATAGCATTTTCAACAGTCTTAGCTGTAATGATATAACTAATAGACTCAGAAGGAGCAACAACAATATTTGTCGATACTAAATTTCCAGAAGTATTAAATACACCAGCATCACTATTATCACCAATAGTATCGACTTTATTAGAAACAGAAGAAAAGGCATTACCTTCTACTCCAGAATCAAGCATCGTAGTGATATCTGCAATTGCTGCATTTAACTTTATATTTTTATAAGTAGTATCTTCAGAATTATTTTTAATGGTTAATGTATATTTGACTGATGAACCTGCATCATAATTTTTTGGTGCACTTATTGTTACCGCCAAATCATCGGTAATATTAGCTTGTGCTGGTAGCACAGATAAACCAGTTATACATATCAATAAAGATAATATGAATCTTACTAATGTTGATAACAAAGGCATAAGCTTTCCGTATATCTTCTTATTAATTATTTCCACACCTTATTAATGCTGACTAGGTGTCCCTATGAATTAACATTAACAAGAGAAAGATACAGGGTTAACTCATATGTTATGAATAACATTGAATTGAAAAATCAGAACAAGCCGTCATTTTTTAAAAGCACTTTTAAACAAGGCCCCCCCATCACACAAAGATCAAAACCAAATAAAAACAATAATTTAAAAATTAAATGCAACTTAAATTAAAATAAAAAAAGCTAAATCAAAGAAACTAACAGGGCAAAAAATCAAATTTTAAAAGTGCTAGTATCCCCAAAAAAGACCTGGATAAAAGATGTTTACCACAACTAAAGACCATGTAATTACAAAGGACAATATATACAAATTTGCTTATTACTCGACGAGACTACATACAAAACACACCTGCAATAAAATACCAATAAATAACATAAATAGTAAATATCAATCAAACTAGTACCTTAAGAATATAGATAATCAAATAACAGAAATTTATTTGAATAGCGACTTTCAAGACATAACAAATTTATAAAGCATTTAACCTTAATATCAATTATATTATGATATTCTCATACCTATAAATTAACTCAGACAAAGACGTTATTACTTTTACAGTTAAAGGTATTTACACACAGAGAAATCTCGATATGACAGCCAAAACCCAAGATAAACAAACATAAAAATAATTTCTTTCACATAAAGTCTATGTTCAGATTTTTTCAGAGCTATTTAATAGCGTATTAATACTTCAAACTTTATATTGTCGCTTTAAAGCACTACACCTTGGTTGAGTATCATGATCGTAAAGTTAAAACGTCTTTCTTTTACTTTTTTTAATTGTGCGGTTGGCTTTCTTAGCTTAGCTATAGTGCTAGTTTTAGCTACCTTGTCATCTGAACAAATCAGCACTCAGCTATTCCAAACTCATCTTAAGTTTCTCGAAAACCAGCGTTTTTATGACTATATCGATCAAGTAAAAAAGACTTCAGTGCTACTTGATAACCTACAATATAGTCTTTCTTATACCTGCGATGCTCAAGATATCACTGAACTTGAAAAAATCAGTTACTACTCGCCTCAGATCGCATCAATTCAACTTATTACTAATAGCGGTTTAAAATGTAGTGATCACCGTGATATCGATGCGTTATATGCCCACCCTCTTCAAATTATCGAATTAGATCCTCAAATTATTCTCATCGCTAATAAGAAAAATAATAAGTCGATTGTCCAATACAAAAAGCATATTTTAGGCGGCAACGTTATTGTTGATATTGCTCAACAGCCTGTTAATCCTTTACTTGCTGGATTGCCTAAAAATAGTTGGATTCAAATTATTGAAGGCAATAATGTCGCATTATTTACGGGTAATCGAAAAGGCTCACCTAACGAAATATTCTCAAAAGACATTACCGCAAGTGATGTTAATCATATCGTCAAACCCATTTTATCCATGTCGTTGAATAATAAAGCATGGCTAAAATATTATGCGACTCCTGAAGCAATTAAGACTTATCGCAATATTATTAAGCCTTATTTACTCTTTTTACTTGCGCTGTTTTCTAGTGCCTTGATCTACCTGTGTTACCGTCGTTATCACAGTACCAGCATCATTAAGTTCTTGATTGAAAATGCGATTAAACAAAATCATCTGGTGCCTTATTACCAAGCGATTGTCGATGCCGATAAACAGCAAATTTGTGGTTATGAAGTCCTGATCCGCTGGGAAACCAAAAAAGGCAAGGTGATCTTACCGGATGAGTTTATTCCACAATGTGAAGAGAATGGGGCAATCACGCCTCTTACATTCCAACTGGTTAATACTGTTGCTAAAGATATCCGTAAACTCGAAATGCTGCACCACGGTAAACCTTTACCTTTTTATTTCAGCATTAATTTAAGTGCCAGTGTGCTGCAAGATCCTGAGCTCGTTCAGATCACCCGTGAAGCCCTACAACATTATAAAATTGCTGCACATAACATAGCGTTTGAGTTAACGGAGCGCTCACCAATTAAAGATATTGAGTTAGCAGGTAAAATTTGCCAACAACTCAATGATATGGGTATTCAAATCAAACTTGATGATGTGGGCAATGGATATTGCGATTTCCTTGCTCTACAAAAACTACAAGCAACGACAATTAAGATTGATAAGATCTTTATTGATGAACTCGATTGCAATAACAAAAATACCATTGTGAGTTCATTGGTTGCCTTTGCTGATAAGGCTGAAGTCGAAGTCGTAGCAGAAGGTGTGGAAACAACAGAGCAAGCTAACTGTCTATTAGCGATGGGGATCCACTATCACCAAGGCTACCTATACAGTAAACCACAACCATTTAGCCTTATTTGTCAGGAGTTTACTACTGATGAATAACAACAATCACAGTATTTTAGAAGAACAACAAACGAGTTGGTTTACCAAACATTTTGTAGTAAGCCACTACCTATTAAACCGTGTGATTGTTTTATCCATTAATGTATTACTGCTGACTTTTCTTGTAGTGATGAATACGCAGCAAGAGATCAGTGCAGCCAAAGAATACGTGCAAGGTAACTTGAACCAAATAAAGAAAAGCATTATTTCATTGGCTTATCGTAATGAGCGTTATGCACGTACTTTTTCTAAGCAAATAACCACATTACAAGCACCACAGACGTCTGCTTTAGTTGATGTCCATTACTATCCAGAACTTAATGAATTTGGATTCAACCGTAATGTCTATCCAAGCAATTTACTCAACGGGAGCCTTATTGGTGCAGGTAAACCTACAGATGAGATAGAAAAGGAAACCAATTTTTTTCCTTTTTTAGATGATCTGTGGAGCCAGCAACACCAGAATTCAATTAAGTATAATTACTACTATATTTCGCATACATCGAAATATTTCTATTTATCCACCAAGTATTCAGTGAGTGATTTTAATACCCGTAAACATTTTTTTTCGACGTCGCTATATAACCACTATCGCTCAGATACCAACGAGCAATATCAAAATAAGGAAGGCTTTTACTTTACCGCGCCTTATACAGACTACATTACCCATGAAAAAGTGATCACGTTAAAATCACCTGTTCACAAAGCTCGGCAAGTGATTGGTGATATTGGTGTAGATATTCCAATCGCATCACTACGCAGCGCGATCACCCTGCCTCGTAATTTTAAGGCTTATCTCACCTTGTTTTTTAATAACAAAGCAGAAGACAGTCAGATTAATATCTTACAGGGCAGTAAAACAGCGTTAGGGCCTTATCTCACCATGAAGGTCGATATTGATGAGCAAAACGCTATTTGTGCACATCTGTCTATTTTGTTTTTCCTAAGTTCAGTTATTCAAAATATCATCATCGGATTGGTGATTATCTTTTTATTAAACTACATGTATTCGCTACTGAAGAAGTATCAATTTCAAAAAAACCACTTTCAACTTGAAGCATTTACAGATTCTTTAACTGGGCTATTTAACCGTCGTATCATGGAAAAAATACTGCCAAGATTAGTAAAGGAATATCAAGATAAGAAAACGCCCGTTTCAATTATCGCTATTGATGCTAATGACTTTAAGATCATTAATGATACCTATGGTCATGAAATTGGTGATAAGGCACTGATACATATAGCCAATAACATCTCACATTTAAGTCGTAAGTCTGACATTGGGTTACGATTAGGGGGGGATGAATTTTGTATTGTACTGCCCGATTGCCCATTGGATAAGGCGATGAGAATGGACAATCGGTTATCCATTGCTATCAATCAAAGCCGTTTTTGCGAGCATAATGTACAGACGAGTATCACGGCAGGTTGTATTGAAGTGACTAAAAATGAAAGCTTAAACGATGCGTTAAAACGCGCTGATCATATTCTGTATCAAAATAAGAAAAACAACAAAATCACAGAGCAACTGAAAAAATACCAATAAAAAAACGGCTTCTATATTGGAAGCCGTTTTTTCTAATTAAGCATAATTTACGCTACATGTAAGCATGACACCGCATGAACATCACTACCTTTTAGTTGCGGCTTTTGCTCTGCACACAGTGATGTGGCATTTGGGCAACGTGTTCTAAATACACAACCTGATGGTGGATTCATTGGCGATGGTAAATCCCCTTCAAGCAATTCGATATGCTTGTTACGTTCCAATTCTGGATCTGGGATTGGCACAGCAGACATTAATGCCTTGGTATAAGGGTGCTGAGGCTCTGCAAACAGGGCTTCACTCTCCCCCATTTCAACCGCATTACCTAAGTACATCACCAAGACACGATCTGAAATATGTTTTACCACAGACAAATCATGAGCAATAAAGATCAAGCTTAAGCCCATCTCTTTTTGAAGCGATTTCAGAAGGTTGACTACCTGAGCCTGAATAGATACATCCAGCGCAGATACAGGCTCATCACAGATGATCATTTTAGGTTTTAAGATAAGCGCTCGCGCAATACCAATACGCTGACACTGACCACCAGAAAACTCGTGAGGATAACGGTTGATCACATTAGGTAATAAACCCACTTTTGCCATCATGGCTTGTACTTGTTGTTTCACTTCATCGGCTGGCAGGTTTGGATAAAACGCTTTTAGCGGCTCTGCAATGATTTCCCCTACTGTCATACGTGGGTTCAACGATGCCAATGGATCTTGGAAAATCATCTGAATTTCTTTACGTTTTTCACGTAACGCTTCATTTTTTAATTTCGTCAGATCTTGTCCAAGCCACACTACTTGTCCGTCAGTGGCTTCAACTAAACCAATAATGGCGCGGGCAAAGGTTGATTTACCACAACCTGATTCGCCTACTACACCTAATGTTTCACCTTCATAAATACGAACGTTAACACCATCAACCGCTTTTAATTTGATAGGTGGCGTCCAAGGCCAAGCTGATTTTGCTGCAATGTTGAAATGCACTTTTAAGTCATTTACATCTAACAATAATTTCTTTTCTGCACTCATGACAACGCCCCCATTTCAGAAAAACATGCACGTAAACGACCGTCGGCAAATGGCGTTAAAATCGGTGATTCTTGTTTACAACGATCAACTACACGGTGACAGCGATCTTGATAAGGACAGCCTGTTGGTAAGCGCAATAAGTTAGGTGGATTACCCGGAATGGTTGGCAGATCTTCACCCGTGGTATCTAAACGTGGAATCGCACGCAGTAGACCTTCCGTGTATGGGTGACTTGGTTGGTAGAAGATTTCGTTGATCTTACCGTACTCCATAGTACGCCCAGCATACATAACCAATACTTTGTCACAGCTTCCTGCCACAACACCTAAGTCATGGGTGATCATGATAATCGAGGTATTAAAGTCTTTTTTCAGATCGTTCAATAGCTCCATGATCTGCGCTTGCACCGTAACGTCTAGCGCCGTTGTAGGTTCATCAGCTATCAACAATTTAGGACGACATAACAATGCCATTGCGATCATCACACGCTGACGCATACCACCCGAAAACTCATGGGGATACATGGTAATACGCTTGCGAGCTTCCGGAATTTTCACCGCATCAAGCATACGAACAGATTCTTCAAACGCTTCGGATTTACTCATATTTTTGTGCAGCATTAACACTTCCATCAGCTGATCGCTAACTTTCATGTAGGGATTTAGCGATGTCATCGGATCTTGGAAGATCATCGCAATTTGTTCTGCTCGAATGTGGTTGAGTGCTTTCTCTGGCAAATTTAAGATCTCATTACCTTCAAACTTGGCACTACCACTGATCTTACCGTTCTTCGCCAGTAAGCCCATAATGGCAAACACGGTTTGGCTTTTACCTGAACCTGATTCGCCCACAATACCCAAGGTTTCACCTTGATTAAGCGAGAAATTAAGATCGTTAACTGCAGTAACAATACCGTCAGGCGTGGTGAATTCGACACGCAGATCTTTTACATCTAATAAGCTCATATTACGTCCTTATAATGAAGCAAGCTGATCAACTTTATTGTTCTATCAGCCTGTGTTACCAACCTGCTTCATCCTGTTATCTATCTTTTGGATCCAATGCGTCACGTAGACCATCACCTACGTAGTTAAAACAGAACAAGGTCACGACCATGAAAGCAGCTGGGAATAATAGCTGCCATATAGCAACTTCCATTGTTTGTGAACCTTCTTGCAGTAAAGCGCCCCAACTTGTCATTGGCTCCTGCACCCCTAAGCCTAGGAAACTTAAGAAAGACTCTGTCAAGATCATCGATGGCACCAGTAAGGTTGAGTACACCGCTACAATACCTAATACGTTAGGTACAATGTGACGAGTGATAATACGCCAGCGACTAACACCACACACATGCGCCGCTTCAATGAACTCTTTACTGCGCAGTGACAAGGTTTGACCACGAACGATACGTGCCATGTCGAGCCATGAAATCGCACCAATCGCAATGAAGATCAGCATGATATTACGACCGAAGAAGGTCACTAACACGATCACGAAAAACATGAATGGGATTGAGTATAAGATCTCAAGAATACGCATCATCACACGATCAGTACGACCACCAATAAAACCTGATGCTGCGCCATATAACGTACCAATCACTACCGCAACCAGTGCCCCTAAAATACCGACCATCAGTGAAATTCGACCACCAACGAGAGTTCGGGTATACAGGTCACGACCTAGACTATCAGTACCAAAGAAATGTCCTTCTGCACCAAACGACGGTGCAGCGTGCAAGGCATACCAGTCGGTATCATCAAAGGCATATTGGCTGAACATTGGGCCAAAAATAACTGCCAACGAGATCATTAATAAAATAGCTAAAGAAATCATCGCTGCTTTATTTCGCATAAAACGCGAACGAGCATCTTGCCATAAACTACGGCCTTCAATTTCCAAGTTATCTGAAAACTTCTCTAAGGCTTCTACATTATCTTTTTTCATTAACATCATAACTTTCAGCCTCTTAGTAACGGATCTTCGGATCAATTGTCGCAAGAACAATATCCACAATGGCGTTAAAGATGATGGTTAATGAACCAATCAGAATCGTAATACCAAGCACCAATGAATAATCACGGTTAAAGGCAGCATTCACGAATAACTTACCAATTCCCGGCAAACCGAAAATGGTTTCGATAACCACAGAGCCAGTAATGATGCCGACGAACGCAGGTCCCATGTATGACACAACCTATAATAGTGCAGGCTTTAAGGCATGTTTGATCACAATGTAGGGGTAACTTAAGCCTTTCGCACGAGCAGTACGAATGAAGTTACTGTTTAGCGTTTCAATCATGCTACCGCGAGTAATACGGGCAAACGTCGCCACATATAACAACGCCATACCAAACATAGGTAGCAAAATAAATTTAGTTGAACCGTCTTGCCAGCCACCAGCAGGTAACCATTGAAGTTTAATTGAGAAGATATAGATCAATACAGGCGCGAGAATAAAGGATGGCATCACCACCCCCGCCATGGCGGTGGACATTATAGTGTAATCGAGCCAGGTATTTTGTTTAAGTGCCGCAATGGTACCAACCGTTACCCCCATCACAAGGGCGAAAATAAAGGCAAAGAAACCAATTTTTGCTGATACCGGTAGTGCTTTTGCTACCAATTCATTAACGGTGAAATCTTTGTATTTAAAGGATGGGCCAAAATCACCTTGGACAATGTTGCCAAGGTAAGTGGTGTACTGCTCAAACACAGGTTTATCTAACCCGTATTTCGCTTCGATGTTAGCCATGACTTCAGGCGGAAGAGGACGATCACTTGAGAATGGGTTGCCAGGAGCAAAGCGCATTAAGAAGAAAGAAATCGTGATCAATACCAATAACGTCGGTATGGCTTCTAAAATCCGTTTAGCAATGAATTTAAACATAAACTCTACCGTAATTGCTGTGAGTGCAAAAAGCAGCCTTCTATCCCGAAGGCTGCGTATTATTATTTTTATTTAATGCGAATTACTTCGCGATGAAGTACATATCTTTCGAGTAGATATTATCTTCTGGGTTTTCCATTGGGTAACCACCCAACTGCGGGTTCACTAAACGTGCATTCACGTAGTGGTAGATAGGCATGATAGGCATATCTTCTGCCAGCTTCGCTTCTGCATCTTTATAATCTGCTGCACGTTCTGCATCAGTTTTCGCTAGTACCGCATCATCAATCGCTTTGTCGTACGCTGCGCTTGAGTATTTAGGGTAGTTTTGTGAGTGATCGCTACGCATGATTGCTAAGAATGTCGATGCTTCGTTGTAGTCACCACACCAACCAGCGCGCGAGATATCAAAGTTACCCTGACGTTTTGCATCTAGGTAGCTCTTCCACTCTTGGTTTTCAAGTACTGCTGTTACACCCAAGCCTTTTTTCCACATTGAAGAAATCGCCACAGCAATCTTCTTGTGGTTTTCAGATGTGTTGTATAGCAGGTTAAATTTAAGTGGATTGTTTTGATCGTAACCCGCCGCTTTCAACAACTCTTTTGCTTTTGCTAAACGTTGTTTCTGATCAAGCTTCGAGTACTCAGGCATTTCAACATCCAAACCGTTCGTTGCAAGCGGTGTGAAGTTGTAAGCTGGCGTCTCGCCTTTACCTACAATGAATTTCGCCAATACGTCACGATCAATAGCGTATGATAGTGCTTTACGCACGTTTGCATCATCAAACGGCTTACGTGTCATATTGAATTCGTAGTAGTACGAACACAGGTAAGGGGTTACTTTTACATCTTGTGGGTATTCTTTTTGTAGACGTTTGAAGTGCTCATTTGGCATCTCATAAGTCATATCAAGCTCACCCGCTAAGAAGCGGTTCATTGCAGCCACTTGGTTTTCAATAGGTAGGAAAGTGACTTGGTTAATAACGGTATTTTTGTTGTCCCAGTAATTTTCATTACGCGCTAGAACAATACGCTCGTTCACAACCCAAGTATCTAATTTGTAAGCACCGTTAGAAACGTAGTTACCCACTTTTGTCCACTCATCACCAAACTTCTCAACCACTTTCTGGTTAACAGGTTTCATTGAAGTGTGAACAAGCATTGAAGCAAAGTAAGAAACTGGCTTATCTAGCGTTACTTTCAGCGTTTTACTGTCGACTGCTTCAACACCGAGTGTTTCTGGTGCTTTTTTACCGGCGATAATGTCTTCAGCATTCGCCATTGTGGTCATTTGAATGTATGACGCATATGGCGATGCCGTTTTTGGATCAGCCAAACGACGCCAAGTGTAAACAAAATCTTCAGCTGTTACAGGATCGCCATTTGACCATTTCGCATCATCACGAATATGGAATGTCCATGTTTTATAATCTTCGGTTTCCCAAGACTTCGCTGCACCAGGAACTAGGTTACCTTTGCTATCTTGGTTCACTAACCCTTCAAGCAAATCACGAATAACGTTTGATTCTGGAACACCAGAGACTTTTTGCGGATCAAGAGATTCAGGCTCAGTACCATTACCACGCACTAACTCTTGTTTATCAGCCAGTTTTGTATCTGCAGGAACCTGCGCCGCAAAAGAAGAGAAAGAAGTGGCGGCAACAGCAAAACCCAGACTCATCATGAGTGCTTGGGTGATTTTATTCTTATACATGCATTACTCCAATACATCTGATTATTACGTCCATGACGTTCTTCGTTTGGTCATAAGGATGACTGCACTGGCTGTTTTTTATCCTAAAAGCAACCAATCAAACCGAAGAATTATTCAAAACGTTATCAGAATATAAATAAATTTACCATATTTTAACATTTAAAAGTGACTTTATGCTGATAAAACAGGTAGGAGTAAGTTATAAACACTAACAACAAGATACGTGCCAAATTTTAATCTTAGTAAAATCTATATTTACAGAAAATAACACTACAAATAACCAACACAGCACTAATTAGCTAGATATTTTATTCACACAAGATCACATAAACAGTTCAAAAAACCACCCACCTAAAACCAAATAACAACATTTTATTTACATTTTTATTTCATTAATAAAAAAAGCACCGACTTAGTCGATGCTTTGTTGCGATGGTGTGAACTGCGTTTGCTACTTATTTTCGCTATCTAATTTAATAATTTGCTTATCTTCGTTAACTGATTGCTCTCTTTGTTCGAGCAATAGTTGTGAATCATCGTCTTCTGGCTTATCGGTCATACCGATGTCTGCCATAATTTGCTTCATCTTCTTATTCGAAACGCGTCTGTGTTTCATTGAACCCTCCGCTGTCAAACTCTGTGCCAGTAGACCTCAATTACCACTTATTCTGCTTAGCCTATACCAGCAACGTTTTTAATTACTAACCGCAATTAAAATATGGCACACAACTAACGACTTTGCCTCTTTAATCACGGATAAATCTGGTTTTTACCGCGTTCTAAATAACCAAAAACGATTAACAATTTTTTTATAGATATTCTCATTATAACGACAGATTTATCCTATCTGTAACATATCAACCAGATAAAAAAGAGGCTAAACTATATACAATAAAGTGATTATGCTTTATTTAGTGATTTATAAAGAACAACTTTACACAGCATTTGAAGAGTATCTATATGAGACCAGTAGGTTTTACTACCCCACGCAGCCCATCACGTTTCCGTCATAACTATGTTCCGTCAATAATGACATCACGCGATAAGAACAAGAAAAACGAACAAACCAAATAACAAAATATCCTTTATCTCTGCTGTTTAATTGATACAAAAAAGGAGCCATTAGGCTCCTTTTTTGATATTCAATTTCTACTATTTTGACCAACGATCAGCAGCAGAAGTATCTGTTTCACGGGCATCTACCCAGCGACTTTGCTCTGGCGTTTGTTCTTTCTTCCAGAACGGCGCACGTGTTTTTAAGTAATCCATAATGAATTCACACGCTTCAAAAGCAGCACCACGGTGAGCACTGGTTACGCCAACAAAAACAATCTGATCGCCTAACGCTAAATCGCCAACACGGTGGATCACTCGGGTTTTGAGTAACGGCCAACGTTGGTTTGCTTGATCAACAATTTCCTGCAATGACTTTTCCGTCATACCAGGATAATGCTCTAACGATAATCCTGTTACCGCATCACCTTGGTTAAAATCACGTACTTTACCAATGAAAGTAACCACCGCGCCTGCTTCAGTACCTTCAGAAAGTTTTGCGTATTCATCCGCAACGGAGAAATCGTCAAACTGAACAGAGATCATAGATCAGCCTCCAGTCACTGGTGGGAAGAATGCCACTTCATCACCATCAGTCAATGGCGTATCTAACGAACAAATCGTTTGATTAACAGCAACTAATAACTTGCCAGACTCTAATGCTAACTGCCACTTATCGCCACGAGTTGCTAACTCACTACGCAGTGCATCTGCAGTTGCAAAAACAGCGTCAACTTCAAGACTATCAGTACCAACAAGCTCTTTCACTTGTGCAAAAAAGAGAACTTTGATCATGCTTCTACCTTAAAGTGACCTGATTTACCGCCTGTTTTTTCTAACAGACGAACTTGGCTAATTACCATGTCTTTTTGTACCGCTTTACACATATCGTAAATAGTCAAAGCAGCAACAGAAGCCGCTGTTAGCGCTTCCATTTCAACACCAGTTTTACCCGCAAGCTTACAGCAAGACTCAATGCGTACTTTGTTTTCCGCAGGGATCGCTTCTAACTGTACTTCAACTTTTGACAGCAGTAACGGGTGACACAGTGGGATCAAATCCCATGTTTTTTTCGCCGCTTGAATACCCGCAATGCGTGCTGTCGCGAACACGTCACCTTTATGGTGTTGACCAGAAACAATAAGATCTAATGTTTCTGGTGCCATGTGAACAAATGCTTCAGCACGTGCTTCACGAACGGTTTCTGCTTTAGCTGACACGTCCACCATATTGGCTTCGCCAGATGCATTAATATGTGTAAATTGATTCATTATGTAATCGTTCCTCAACGAAGCGATAAACACAGCACGGCAGTAACATGACTTACCATGCTGACTAAAATAGGGAAAAGAAAGAGGTGTTAACCACCAATAGAAGCTAAATTCGGTGTCATACCTGTTTTACCTTCATCCAAGAAGTGACTCACTGCTTTTTCATTGAGCCCTGCTTGAATACGTGCGATCAACTCATTTTTTTGATCATCACGAGCAAGTAAATCACGCAAATTAACACCTTGCTCACCAAATAAACAAAGGTGTAGCTTACCTTTAGCTGAAACACGTAAACGGTTACAACTTTGGCAGAAATTCTTTTCGTAAGGCATGATCAAGCCAATTTCGCCCATATAATCGGGGTGGCAGAAAACTTGTGCTGGGCCATCGTTGCTACCTTTTACTTTCAGTAACCAACCATTGGCGATCAAATGATTACGAATGCTCACACCTGACTGGTGGTGATTTTGGAATAAACTATCCATTTCGCCCGTTTGCATTAATTCAATAAAACGCATTTGAATCGGACGAGTTTTAATCCATTCAAGGAATTTAGGTAGTTCTTGGGAATTAAGATCTTTGAGGAGTACCGTGTTGATTTTTACCTGCTCAAAACCTGCATCAAACGCCGCATCAATCCCTTCCATCACTTGATGGAACATGTTTTCACCAGTGATCTGGTAGAACATTTTAGGATCTAAGCTATCAACACTCACATTAATATTGGTTAAGCCAGCTTCGCGCCACTCATGGACATGCTTAGCCATACGATAACCATTGGTTGTCGTAGCAACTTTGTTGATCCCAGGAATATCAGCAACCGTCTTAATAATATCTGTAAAATCACGGCGTAAGCTTGGCTCACCACCGGTAATACGGATCTTATTAGTGCCACATTCAGCGAACGCTGACGCGACCCGATAGATCTCATCCAAGCTCAAAAAAGAAGGTTCTTCTTCTCTGTGGGATGATAGCCATCAGGCAGGCAATAGGTACATTTGAAGTTACAGACGTCTGTAACAGAAAGTCGCAAGTAGTAAAACTTACGATGGAAACTATCTTCTAATTGTTTCGCCACGGAACACCTTTCCAAATACGGGAGGCCAATTCATTTCTAAACCAACCCTGGTGACAAATCGTCACTGGCATTAATCACCTATCAACTTTTGAACGTATATATAATCGTCCAATACCACTTAGCAACTTAGTGATAAATGCTCGGAGTTATGGCAGTTATGCAAAGCAAATCAATCCTTGAGAGAATATTACACAACAGCATTTGTTAATAATAAATTATCGGACATTTTCCGTATTTCACAAATTACAGAAAAAATCCGACTGTATTCTACCTTTCGAGCCGGATCACGACAATACTAGTTAATAATTTAACCGCTAATTTACCAATAAAAGTGAGGGTTATTATGGCAAATATTATGGAATCAGCTTCAATCGAAGATATTGCACTCTATCTGCAGCGTGAAGATGGCATTGATGCAGCTTCAGCACAAACTGCTGCTCAACAGGTCGTTAATGGTTTTATCGATATGCGTAACAAAGGGATCATTAAAGGTTGGTATTTCGATGAATTAGGTCACTTAGAGTTACTGCCAACGGATATTGCATTATCAATCATTGAGCGTCAGAAATAAGGAATACCATTGCGTTTTTCAAATCATGATTTGCAAATTGCTACTAACTACAATGCGACAGAGTACAATTTGCATTCATCCGCTTAAAACATATCTAATTTTGCTCTTATCTCACTGTTTTAAAGAAAAACATTTTAAAGGTATAAAATGTTAGTCGGCACCAGAATTGCATTGTATGTAAAACTAGACATTGCAAATCTAATGATGGAGTTCATTATGGCCGAGATGCTTCCTTTGCTTTTCCAAAAACGTCATGTACTTCCTTCTGGTCGAATGCAAATCTATATTTCAACTGTAGATCAAGTACCTACACTAAAGACTGCGCTGACTTCAAAAAGCGGTTTAGGTATTTGTATGTACAGCGATAAGAAAGAAGCACAACACCTTTTTCATATTGGTACCCGCGTCACTATTGATGATTTTGATCAAGATCCCAATACTCGATTGCTAAAGCTTACTGTGTCGGGACAGGACAATTTCAAAATTCAATCCATAGAGCAAACAACAGACGGTGTGTTCTGGGGAAAAACGACGCCTTTACCTCGCTGGAAAGCGATCACGATTAATAATGAACAACGTCTGTTAGCAACACGTCTGAAAAAGATGTTCGAGAAGTTCCCAGATCTCGATGAATTATATAAGCGCAAAGACTTCGATAATTTAAGTTGGTTATGTCAGCGTTGGTTAGAAATATTGCCTCTACCTGCCGTTGATAAACAAAAATTATTAAATAAGCCAACCTGTTTAAATACATACGATTATTTGATGAGTATGATCAAAACCAGTCACTAAAAGCATTTATGTGATATTACGTATAATTTACACAGCAACAAATGCAACAACAGACATTCTTTGATAATCTGACTGCTCATCAAAAATATAATAAAAGCCAACTTTATGCTTAAAGCAGATAAATCTGATAAGAAAATTGTTGCTATTGGAGGAGGACACGGACTTGGTCGTATCCTCTCTTCTCTTTCCAATTACGGTTCACAAGTAACGGGAATTGTAACGACAACTGATAACGGTGGATCAACAGGGCGTATTCGAGCGTGCCAAGGCGGTATCGCTTGGGGAGATATGCGTAACTGTATTAACCAGTTAATTACAGAACCCTCTGTCGGCTCAATGATCTTCGAATACCGTTTTAAAGGTAATGGAGAGTTAGATGGTCATAACCTCGGTAATTTAATGCTAACGGCGTTAGATAACCTGTGCATTCGACCACTAGAAGCAATCAACTTGATCCGCGATATGCTTAATGTAGAGACTCAGATCATACCCATGTCTGAGCATCCTTCTGATCTTGCTGCTTTTACTCATAACGGTGAAATCATTAGCGGTGAAACGAGCGTTGATGAGTTACAAGAGATCCCTAAACGTTTATTTTTAGAACCAGCAGTTCCGGCAACCAAAGAAGCCATTGAAGCGATCAATGATGCCGACCTAATCTTATTAGGGCCTGGTAGTTTCTTAACCAGTGTGATGCCCGTTTTACTATTACGTGATTTGGGATTAGCGCTGAAGAATTGTAATGCGCAAATTGCCTTTATCACTAACCTTGATAAAGAGCATGGACCTGCAGGTAAAATGTCACTTGAAACCATGTTGCACTGGTGTGAGCGTGCAATGAATGGACGCAAAATTGATACTATTATAACAGATAAACCTCAACCTGAATTAGCGCAGAGGTTTAACCTACAAATCGAAGATCTTGCGTCCAATAATCATGAATGGCGACATGATCGAGATAAATTAAAGCATGCGATTGATAAGCTCATTGCTTCCCGCTAATTGCTTATACTCAACAACCATACCTTCGACCATTTGTCTAAATTCAGACAAATGGTCAATCATCCAATCATCTTGACCTTGCTTAACACGATACTCACATTCTTGTGCCATTAACGCTAAATCATCAGCACCAAAACTGGCAGCACTACTTTTGATTGCGTGGCTGATCTCACCAATCTGATCAACAGAAGGATGGTTAGATAACTGTTTTGAGTATTGCTCTAGCTCATCGCTAAACACGTTCAGTAATAAAGATACGGTATCTTCACCGACTTCATCTGCAAGGCGCTTTATCGTTTCAGAATTTATCGTTGTTGCCATTTAATCCATCTCCCTACCACTGGCGTTGTTTTCTTGCCAAGACTGTAATTTGCGATAAATCGTTGACGGGCTAACTTCTAATAAACCCGCAGCTCTTGGAATATTGCCATCACAAGCGTCAATTGCCCACTGTATCGCTCTTTTTTCCACTACCCAGAGCGGCTCTATTTTATTTTTCTGATGATCATGTGAATAGATGGATGCATCAGCAACGCTTTTTTCGCGTTCTTTATCAGGAATTGCTCTAGAATGAGATGCAAGTTCTACGCCGTTAATTGCATTGATTGGCGGAGGTACCATTTCAAGTTTCACTTCATCGCCAGTGTTTAAAACCACAATATTGCGTATTACATTTTGTAGTTCACGGACATTACCCGGCCAAGAATAAGACTCAAATAGTCGTAGAACAGGCTCAGAGAAACGACTAAAACTTTTCCCCTCTTCTAACGACATTAATCCCAATAACGCGTGAGCAATTTCGATAATATCTCCACCACGTTCTCTTAATGGTGGCAGTGAGATAGGAATGACATGAAGACGATAGTATAAATCTTCACGAAAACGCCCTTCTTGTACTTCTTCCCAAGGGTTACGATTCGTTGCACAAACAAAACGGACATCAACGTTACTTACTTTTGATGAACCTACTTTTTGATAAGTACCTGTTTGGATGAATCGCAGTAGCTTACTTTGCAGATCAAGATCCATTTCACACAGTTCATCGAGCATCAAGGTACCATTGTGTGCCATCTCAACCGCACCTTGTCGTTCAGTCGATGCACCGGTAAATGCCCCTTTAACATGACCGAATAACTCACTTTCAATCAGATCTTTAGGTATTGCCGCACAGTTAAGTGCGATAAAAGGCTTATCGTGACGAGGGCTCGCAGCATGGATCGCTTCTGCACAGACTTCTTTACCTGTACCACTTTCCCCCGTAATAAAGACTGTCGCCTTACTTGATGCAGCGGATTCAATAACACGGTAAACCGCCTGCATGGGTAAACTGTTACCAATAAAACCTTGATATTGAGCGCCTTCAGATTGTTTAGACTGGTTACTCGCGTGAGATTTATTTTCTGCTTTAAGGACTTTATTTACAGTGATACGCAGCCGATCGGCTTCACAAGGTTTAATTAAGAAATCCTGCGCGCCATATCGAATCGCTTCCACGGCTATATCGATTGAACCGTGGGCGGTCATGATCACAACAGGAATATTACCGTGATCTTTTCTTACTCGCTCAAGTACCTCCATGCCGGTCATATCAGGTAAACGCAGATCTAATAAAATTAAATCCGGAATAATATCTTGAATAAAGCTCAGTGCTTCTTTACCTGTACCCACGATGCTTACATTAAGCCCAAGGGGATTTAAGTAAGATTTGTACAAGGCAGCAACTGACGCTGTATCTTCAACCATTAAGACTTGGCGTTGCTGTGCTCTGCTTTCCATTGCTCCTCCCAAAATAAGCCCCTTAAACTAATTGTAATCAATAGAAAAAATTATGGGGGATAGATTTCTCTTTTTTCTATAATCGCATATTGAATTGCAAATTGATTCGCATTTTGCGAAAAATAGTCTTTTATTGTGCAGTAGCGCAAACAAAAAAATGCTACTCAAATACAGTAAAAATAAGGAATTAGAAAAAAAATGAAAGAAATTAAAGTTGGCACGCTATCTGCTTTATATGACATGACTCTAAAATTTAGAGTCAACCTAGCCAACTGACGTTGTTTGTGGATTTTTTCACTAAAACAATGACGCCAACCGAAACTCATTTCTCGGTTGGCTTTTTTTTTGCCAAAATTCTCACTCTAGGCAGCAAAGTGAGAATCAACAAAGAAAGGAAGTTAGCTATTTGCGATAAATTGCTCTCTTAACTTTTGGATCTTATCTCGAGTTTCAGCGGCTTGTTCAAATTCAAGATTCTGTGCAAAATCATACATTTGCTTTTCTAACGCTTGAATTTGTGACTCTAACTGCTGAGGTGTCAATGTTGAATAAGTGCCTTTCGTTTCAGCGACTTTATGAAGATCTGCCGCTCTATTGCGTGATTTAGCGCGAGGGTTAGTACCGCCCAACTCCAGAATATCACCGATTTTCTTGTTCAGTTTTTGAGGTGTAATACCGTGTTTAAGGTTATATTCCGTTTGTTTCTCACGACGACGCTGAGTTTCATTGATTGCACGCTCCATTGAACCCGTAATGCGATCCCCATAGAGAATTGCTTTACCTTCAATATTTCGAGCGGCACGACCAATAGTCTGGATCAAAGAGCGTTCAGAACGTAAGAAACCTTCTTTATCAGCATCTAAAATCGCTACTAACGAGACTTCTGGCATATCTAAGCCTTCTCGTAACAAGTTAATGCCCACTAACACGTCAAACTCACCTAAACGCAAATCACGTATGATCTCAACCCGTTCAACTGTATCGATATCAGAGTGCAGATAACGAACTTTCACACCATGTTCTGTAAGATATTCCGTTAAATCCTCAGCCATACGTTTGGTTAAAGTTGTCACTAACACACGTTCATTTTTTGCCTCTCTAATATGAATTTCAGAGAGCAAATCATCAACCTGGGTTGCTACAGGACGTACTTCAATTTCAGGATCAAGCAAACCTGTAGGACGGACAACCTGCTCTGCAATATCATTACTCGATTTCTCAAGCTCATAATTACCAGGCGTTGCTGAAACGTAAATAGTTTGAGGTGCTAAAGACTCAAACTCTTCAAATTTCATAGGTCGGTTATCGAGCGCTGATGGCAAACGAAAGCCATATTCCACTAAATTTTCTTTACGTGAACGGTCACCACGGTACATAGCACCGATTTGTGAAACAGTAACGTGGGATTCATCAATGATCAGTAAACCATCAGCAGGTAAGTAATCAAATAAAGTTGGTGGCGGCTCACCCTCAGCTCGACCACTGAGATAACGTGAATAGTTTTCGATACCAGAACAGAAGCCCAGCTCGTTCATCATCTCAATATCAAACTGAGTTCGCTGGCTAATACGCTGCTCTTCGACCAATTTATTATTAGAAATAAACTGCTCTTTACGAACAATAAGCTCTTTTTTGATCCCTTCTATTGCCTCTAGAATTTTTTCACGAGGTGTCACGTAGTGGGTTTTAGGATAAATGGTTGTTCTAGGTAGATCTCGTTGGATCACACTGCCTGTTAACGGATCAAAAGAAGATATACATTCCACCTCATCATCAAAAAGCTCTAAACGAATCGCTTCTTTTTCAGATTCTGCGGGGAAAATATCAATCACTTCACCACGAACACGGAATGTACCCCGCTCAAACGCCACATCATTACGTGTGTATTGCAACTCAGCCAAGCGACGCAGAATATCTCGCTGATCTAAAAAATCACCACGACGAACATGCAGCATCATTTTAAGGTAAGAATCAGGATCACCTAAACCATAGATAGCTGATACTGAGGCAATAATAATAACGTCACGACGCTCCATTAGTGCTTTAGTCGCAGACAGTCGCATTTGCTCAATATGCGCATTCACCGAAGCATCTTTTTCGATAAAGGTATCAGTAGTAGGTACGTACGCTTCAGGTTGGTAGTAATCGTAATAAGATACGAAATACTCAACCGCATTATTAGGAAAGAATTCTTTCATCTCACCATACAATTGCGCAGCCAAGGTTTTATTTGGAGCAAGGATTAATGTTGGCCGATTAGCTTGAGCGATAACATTAGCCACAGTGAATGTTTTACCCGAGCCCGTAACCCCAAGTAATGTTTGATGTGCAAGCCCTGAATCAAGTCCATCTACCAGCTGTTCAATCGCTGTCGGTTGATCACCGGAGGGAGAATATTCAGAAGCGAGAGAAAAAAGGTCGCTCATAATTCATATCCAACAATAAATAACTGTTTACATTGTGGATAGACGCTTTGTAATGTCAACAACAGAAGTGATAGTTAAAGAAGCTAAATGACAGATAAAAAAATAGCTTCAATATTAGTTTAACCACATAGCGAGTTTGAACACCAAACATCACTCACTATATAGAGACCACAACTATTAACACATTAGGTTAATAGCCCCCTTTGGGTCTTAACTAACTAATATTGAAGCGAAAACAATATTACATTGTTACTAGCTAACTTGAACTTTACGCATGACGTTAAGCTAAATTTGACGTGTAGAGCATTAAGTCCCCTTATCTTAATGAATAAGTTTAAAGACCTGACTCGAATCCAGGAACTTAATGTTGGCTGCATGATAATGCGAAGAATTGAGGAGGTAAAAGTCACCACGTGAATATAAATAAGAGATAAATACACCAGAGTTATATATCATTCTGAAATTCAGAATTTCACGAATAAAAACACTGTATAAATAACGATAGTACGATGATAAATAAGACAATTAATACTATTACTTCACTATGACTAAATTCACCTATTAGCTAGATGTTAAAAAAAATCAGACTTTTTTTATCTCTTTTTATGAAATTATTATCCAAAGAACGAAATTCTTATGAAAATCTGCCTGAGATCAATTGACCGATAAAGTTGATCAACGTATTATGCATCTCCTCCTTGAAACATATAGATTTCATTTTTTTAACCCAATAAAAACATGCAATCGTAAATATTTACATCCACAGCTTATCCCATTCTCGCTTAAAAATTAAACACAGCCTCGTTTTGGTAGCATTTTATACCTTTCTATAATCAACAAACTCTATTGATATTATTTAACTCAATAATAGTTGTTGAAATTAGTGCACTTTTATTCGGTATTTTATGAATCCATTGAATCTTGATTCATACCCCAATGTCATTAGATAGTGAGTTTATAAGGTAAAATCAACACACTTATCCACAGTTTTTGTGGATAACTAGCCTAAC
The DNA here is from genome assembly GCF_030685535.1 of Photobacterium leiognathi. NCBI lineage: Bacteria > Pseudomonadati > Pseudomonadota > Gammaproteobacteria > Vibrionales > Vibrionaceae > Photobacterium > Photobacterium leiognathi. The sequence continues at coordinate 2,237,531 of NZ_CP131601.1, forward strand.
ATCACGTGTTTACTAGGATTGTAAAAATCAAGAATTATTTTATATGAGCGATAGTGCTTATATGAATGATTTGTGATTAAACGTAGTTTCGTTTCTAGATCCTCGCTAACAAAAAAGCCAGCATGATGCTGACTTTTCAAAAATAGCGCTAACTTAGTAATTAACAGCTGATTTCCATCATAAACTGGATATCTTGCTCTGCTTCAAAATAGACAGGCTCTTCACCATAACGGAATAGTTTTAATGGCTTACCATTCGCTGTGTGGTAGCTCAATTGCCCATCAAGAAGCTGTAGCCATGTGCCTTCTGGAATTCCCATAACAGGTTCATGCTGGTTTACTTCAAGGAACTCTTGAATACGCTCATCACGGGTTTCTCCCATATGACCTTCAACCGATGCTTCTAAATAGTGTGGATTAATTTGGAACGGCACAAAGTTCAATGAGGTCAATACCGCACTGGTTACAATCGGCATGTCATTCGTAGTTCGAATTGTTGGACATGCGATGTTAGTACCAGCACTCCAACCAATATAAGGAACGCCTTTTGCCAATACCGCTTTGCGTAATGGTCCAACTAAACCTAAATCATGTAATTTCTTATTTAACACCCAAGTGTTACCGCCACTTACAATAATACCTTCAGCTTGTTCAATGGCTTTTACAGGATCAGCAGCTTGATGGATACCCGTCGCAACACAATCAAGACCTAAACGATCAAACGTTGCTTGTATCATGGCAACACGATCATCATGACTAGAGCGAATGACTGCATATGGAATAACAAGAAAATGCTTTGCGCCTGTACGCTTTACTTGTTCAACAATTACATCGCCTGCAAATTCCATAACATGAGTGTTACCAGCGATTTTGCCATTACTCAGCAATAAAATATCCATCATCTACATCCTATTTTATTCGGTTAGGCCTACATCAAAATGATGCTCAGCAGTGCCCAGATATAAAACGAGGTTTAGGCTTCGTTTACAAGCTAATCAATCACATTTTCCGAAATCTTAACTCTACCCATAAACAATCAACTCAATAACTTATAAAAACACACCGTATAAAAACAACATCAATACAAGATCGAAACACACCAAGATCAAACAGGTAACAGTAAAATGGGTAACATCTGAACAAAAACGTGATATTAAGATAATAAATATAATTAAAACTTATATTTCACCTGCGAAGTTTACGAAAAAAGCAATTATCGCTAAAACCCTACACTACAGGAGTTGTTATAACGGCGACAAAATCAGATAATGTCGGGATCTCTTGCAACAATAATGAAGCCAGTATGACTGAATACCTCCTACTACTCATCGGTACAGTGTTAGTTAACAACTTTGTACTGGTTAAATTTTTAGGCTTATGTCCTTTTATGGGCGTATCTAAAAAGTTAGAAACTGCTATCGGAATGGGCTTAGCGACAACCTTTGTGTTAACGCTTGCTTCTGTGTGTGCCTACCTTGTTGAAACTTACATCTTGGATCCGCTTGGGATTCAGTACTTACGCACACTTAGCTTTATTTTAGTTATTGCCGTTGTGGTGCAATTCACTGAAATGGTCGTACATAAAACAAGCCCAACGCTTTATCGTTTATTAGGTATTTTCCTACCACTGATCACCACAAACTGTGCGGTGCTTGGTGTTGCCTTACTCAATATCAATGAACGCCATAACTTCATCGAATCTGTGATTTACGGCTTTGGTGCAGCAGTGGGTTTCTCGCTTGTGCTTGTTTTATTTGCCTCTATGCGTGAACGCATTGCTGCTGCAGACGTGCCAGAACCATTTAAAGGTGCATCAATTGCAATGATCACCGCAGGCTTAATGTCGCTTGCATTTATGGGCTTTACTGGATTGGTGAAATTGTAATGAGCGGGATCCTTATCGCAGTCATTGCCGTTGCTGTTCTTGCTGCCATCTTCGGTATTATTTTAGGTTTTGCTTCCGTTAAGTTTAAAGTGGAAGCCGATCCTATCGTTGAGCAAATCGATGCCATCCTGCCACAAACGCAATGTGACCAATGTGGATACCCTGGTTGTCGTCCTTATGCTGAAGCGATAGCCAATGGTGATGTGATCAACAAGTGCCCTCCGGGTGGTCAAGTTACAATTGAAAAGCTAGCTGACTTAATGGGGGTTGATGTTCCAGATTCTGCTCCCGATGCAGAGAAAAGCGTAAAGAAAGTCGCCTTCATTCACGAAGACATGTGTATTGGTTGTACTAAATGTATTCAAGCATGTCCTGTCGATGCAATTGTCGGTGGCACTAAATCCATGCACACCGTTATCAAAGATGAATGTACAGGTTGTGATCTTTGCGTCTCTCCCTGCCCTACTGACTGTATAGAGATGATCCCAGTAGAAGAGACTCCTGATAACTGGAAATGGCAACTTAACCGCATTCCTGTCGTTAATGTCAGTGCAACACCGAACACAGAAAAGGTAGAGTCGTAGTCATGCTATCTATCATTGAACAAATTAAACAAGGTAAATTGTGGGATTTCCACGGTGGTATCCACCCAGCCGAAAATAAAGATTTATCCAATAAATCACCTATCGTTAATGCTGGCATCCCACAAGAACTTGTTTTACCGCTAAAACAACATATCGGTTCAAAAGGCGACATTATCGTTGCAGTTGGTGACAACGTACAAAAAGGTCAACCTTTAACACAAGGCGATATTGCCATGTGTGTTCCTGTACACGCACCAACATCAGGCACGATCACTGCGATTGAACAGCGTACTACTGCTCACCCATCAGGTTTAAGCGACTTATGTATTGTGATCGCCCCAGATCAACAAGATACATGGTGCGATAAAACCACATACGCAGACTATGAAGATCGCGATCCTGCCGAATTAATTGATGCAATTCGCTTAAATGGTATTGCAGGCCTTGGTGGTGCAGGCTTTCCTACTGCTCGTAAACTTCAAGGTGGTTTAGGTAACGTCGATATTTTAATTATCAACGCCGCTGAGTGTGAGCCTTACATCACTGCCGATGATCGCTTAATGCGCGATTACGCAGAAGAAGTGATTGAAGGTGTGCGTATTCTTCGCCATATCATTTCACCGAAATTAACTATCATCGGCATTGAAGACAACAAACCGGAAGCGATTCAAGCACTAGAACAACACGTAAAAGAAGACGACAACATTCTGATCCGTGTTGTACCAACCAAATACCCATCCGGTAGCTCTAAGCAACTTGTAAAAATCTTAACCGGTCGTGAAGTACCAAGTCAGTCTCGCTCAACCTCGGTTGGCGTGATCATGCAAAACGTCGGTACTGCATTCGCTATCAAGCGCGCAATCATTGATGGTGAGCCTCTTATTGAGCGTGTAGTAACACTTACTGGTGAAGCATTCAAAGAGCGTGGTAACGTTTTTGCCATGCTTGGGACACCAATTGCTTATCTATTGGATAAATTCGGTTACAAAGCCGATAAAAAACATCCTCGTGTGATTATTGGTGGCTCATTAATGGGATTTACCCTGCCCCATTCCAATGTGCCTATCACCAAAATGACCAACTGTATTCTTGCACCGAAACGCAAAGAATTGCCTCTTCATACCTATGAGATGGCATGTATTCGCTGTTCGGCTTGTGCTGATGTTTGCCCATCATCATTACTACCACAACAACTTCAGTGGTACGCCAAAGATCAGAACTACGAAAAGTGCGAAGAATACAACCTGCAAGACTGCATTGAATGTGGTGCTTGTGCTTATGTCTGCCCAAGTGAAATTCCACTAGTGCAATACTATCGTCAGGCAAAAGCCGAAATTTGGGCTCGTAGCCAAGATGAAATCAATGCCGAACGTGCTCGTCAACGCTTTGAAGCTAAACAAGCACGTATGGATCGTGATAAAGCAGAACGTGAAAACCGCTTCAAAAAAGCCGCTGAAACTCGCCGTGAAGAAATGGCGAAAACGGGTGGTGATGATGCCGTTGCAGCTGCGATTGCACGTGTAAAAGCAAAACAAGCCGCAGCTCAAAGCGAAAAACCTGAAGTGAAACCAGCCGTTGCTGCAGCGATTGCCGCAGCTAAAGCCAAACAAGCCGCTTCTGCACAAGGTGCAACATCAGAAACTCTGCCAGATAACAGTGAAATGGCGAAATTACGAGAAGAACGTAAACGCCAAGCTCGTGAGCGCAAGGCTGAGAAAGAAGCCAGTGAATCCACAGCTTCCGCTTCAAGCAATGACAGCAAAAAAGATGCTGTCGCTGCGGCTATTGCCCGAGCTAAAGCGAAAAAGGCACAACAAGCTAGTGAGCAAAAAGTGCCTGTTGCTGACTCGGTTGTTGAAAATGCAGAGGTTGATCCCAAGAAAGCCGCGATTGCTGCAGCTGTCGCCCGTGCGAAAGCTAAAAAAGAAGCGCAACAAGCCCAATCAGAGTCAAATTCTGGCACTTCTGTGGAAACTTCAGAAGCAGACCCAAAGAAAGCCGCTGTCGCTGCTGCTGTAGCTCGTGCTAAAGCAAGAAAAGCAGCACAACAAGCTCAAGCGCAATCAGAAGTAACACCTGAACCTGCTGCTGAAACTGAAGCAGTCGATCCGAAGAAAGCCGCTGTCGCCGCTGCTGTTGCTCGTGCTAAAGCTAAAAAAGCAGCACAACAAGCTCAAGCGCAATCAGAAACGACATCTGAACCTGCCGCTGAAACTGAAGCTATCGATCCGAAAAAAGCCGCTGTCGCTGCTGCCGTTGCACGTGCTAAAGCTAGAAAAGCGGCACAACAGGCCGAAGCACAATCAAAATCAACATCTGAGCCTGCCGCTGAAACTGAAGAAGTCGATCCGAAGAAAGCCGCTGTCGCTGCTGCCGTTGCACGTGCTAAAGCAAGAAAAGCGGCACAACAGGCCGAAGCGCAATCAGAAACGACACCTGAACCAGTTGCTGAAACTGAAGCAGTCGATCCGAAAAAAGCCGCTGTCGCTGCAGCCGTTGCTCGTGCTAAAGCAAGAAAAGCGGCACAACAAGCTGAAAAACAATCAGTAACACCTGAACCTACCGCTGAAACAGAAGCAGTCGATCCGAAGAAAGCCGCTGTCGCTGCTGTCGTTGCACGTGCAAAGGCCAGAAAAGCTGCACAACAGGCCGCTAAAGAACAACAAAACATTGAGGAAGATTAATCGTGGCGTTTAACATTGCCAGTTCACCCCATGACCATAACCGCCGTAGCACCAGCGCTATTATGCGCACCGTTATTTTATGCTCAGTTTTTGGCGTTATTGCTCAATGCTACTTCTTTGGTTTCGGTACTCTGATCCAGATCTTGCTAGCATCCATTTCAGCAATCATTTTTGAAGCACTTGTTTTAAAGCTGCGTAAACGTCCAATTGCGCCTTACTTGCGTGATAACACTGCGCTGCTAACTGGTGTTTTAATTGGTTTGTCTATTCCACCACTAGCCCCTTGGTGGCTAACTGTTATTGGTGTGTTCTTTGCGATCGTTATTGCAAAACATCTTTATGGCGGTATCGGTCAAAACCTCTTTAACCCAGCAATGATTGCTTACGTTGTACTGCTGATTTCATTCCCAGTACAAATGACAACATGGTTACCACCAGCCTCATTGAGCGCACAACCTGTGCATTTAATGGATAGCATTTCTGCTATTTTTACTGGCTTTACCCAAGATGGTTTTAGTGTACCTCAACTAAAAATGTCAGTTGATGGTTACACCATGGCGACCCCATTAGACACTTTAAAAACGTCCTTACATACTGGCTTTACCACTGCTGAGACGATGGCAAAACCTGTTTATGGTGCGATTGCGGGTATTGGTTGGGAATGGGTAAACATGGGCTTTTTGCTGGGTGGCTTAATTCTATTAAAGCTACGTGTAATTCAGTGGCATATCCCAGTTGCAATGCTAACGTCATTGTTTGTGATCAGCAGCCTTGTTTACATTGTGCATCCTGATACAACAGGTTCACCACTGTTCCACCTCTTCTCAGGTGCAACTATGTTAGGTGCTTTCTTCATTGCTACCGATCCTGTAACGGCATCGACAACAGTCAAAGGGCGTCTTATTTTTGGTGCCTTTATCGGTGTCATGATTTACTTGATCCGTACTTGGGGTGGCTTCCCTGATGGTGTGGCATTTGCCGTTTTACTGGGTAACTTATGCGTACCATTAATTGATTACTACACTCGTCCTCGTACCTACGGGCACTAATTAAGAGAGCAGCCATGTTTAATGCAATGAAAAAAAACGGTGCTATTCTCGCAATCTTCGCGTGTTTAGCGACAGCACTAGTAGCCCTAACCAACTACTTAACTGAAGATCGTATTGCAGAGCAGCAACGACTTCAGCTATTAGATACGCTAAATCAAGTGATCCCGGCGACAAGCCACGATAACTTGCTTTATAAAAGCTGTACTATGGTCAAAGATCATAAGCGTCTAGGTACTACCGATGAGATGCCTGCATATATTGCACGCAAAGACGGTAAACCTGTTGGTATTGCGATTGAAGGTATCGCACCTGATGGCTATAGCGGTGCAATTAAAATTATCGTTGGTCTTAATATGAAGGGCGTGATCACTGGTGTTCGTGTATTACAACAAAACGAAACACCGGGATTAGGTGATAAAATTGAAACCACGGTCAGTAACTGGATTTACAGCTTTAATGGTAAGCATGTAAACGGCGATAACGATCCTGCCTTTAAAGTGCGTAAAGATGGCGGTGAGTTTGATCAATTTACTGGTGCTACGATTACCCCACGTGCTGTGGTTAAAGCAGTGAAAAATATTTCGTTATACTGGGATCAAAACCAGAATAAAATCATCAACCAACCACTAAATTGTGCAGGTGAGTGATATGACAACCAATAAAGAATTGATGACAAATGGCCTGTGGTCAAACAACCCAGCAGTTGTTCAGCTGCTTGGTCTTTGTCCTTTACTCGCCGTTTCATCAACAGTGACCAATGCCCTCGGTCTAGGTTTAGCAACCACCTTGGTGCTGATGGGCTCGAACCTCATTGTGTCTTTAATTCGTCATTGGGTACCGTCTGAAATCCGTATTCCGGTATTTGTGATGATCATTGCCTCACTCGTAACCTGCGTGCAGTTGTTGATGAATGCGTTTACCTTTGGTCTGTATAAATCATTAGGTATCTTTATCGCTCTGATCGTGACGAACTGTATCATCATTGGTCGTGCTGAAGCCTTTGCCTCTAAAAATGAACCATTACCAGCAGTACTCGATGGTTTATGGATGGGCTTAGGCATGACATCAGCGCTATTCATTCTTGGCGCAATGCGTGAATTATTAAGTAAAGGTACATTGTTTGACGGTGCTGACCGCCTATTAGGTAGTTGGGCATCGGTACTACGAATTCAGGTGTTCCACTTTGATTCTGGGTTCCTGCTTGCAATGTTACCGCCGGGTGCCTTCATTGGTGTCGGTTTGATGATTGCAGCCAAGAATGTGATTGATAAACGCCGCCAACAGAAACAGCCAAAAGAAGAATCAAAACCAACGGTTGAACGTGCTCGCGTCACTTCCGTAGACTAAATAAAAAACCCAATAAGTGTGGTGCTTATTGGGTTTCTTTTTAATCCATATCGCGACAAAATAATGGAAAAGTAAAACGCTTAATTGCACAACAGGCGCTCACCCTGTTACTCCCTACTAATATTGCAATAAGCCTTATTTGGAATAAAAAATGAATAATCAAAAACGCGTCCAAATTCTTGAACGTTTACGCGCAGAAAACCCGCATCCAGAAACCGAGCTTAACTGGAGCACCCCTTTTGAATTACTGATTGCGGTATTACTTTCAGCACAAGCGACCGATGTTAGTGTGAACAAAGCGACCGACAAACTCTACCCTGTCGCTAATACACCTCAAGCAATTTACGACTTAGGTGTTGATGGCGTAAAAGAATACATAAAAACAATTGGCCTATTTAATTCAAAAGCAGAAAACGTGATTAAAACGTGCCGTATTTTATTAGATAAGCATCACGGCGAAATCCCTGAAAACCGTGAAGCGCTTGAAGCGCTGCCTGGTGTTGGACGTAAAACCGCTAACGTTGTACTAAATACTGCATTTGGCTGGCCTACAATTGCCGTCGATACCCATATTTTCCGTGTTTGTAACCGTACAAAATTTGCAATGGGTAAGAATGTTGATCAGGTAGAAGAAAAGCTACTTAAAGTGGTTCCAAAGGAATTTAAAGTCGATGTTCACCACTGGTTGATCTTACATGGCCGTTATACCTGCATTGCCCGTAAACCTCGTTGCGGAAGCTGTATCATTGAAGGCCTTTGTGAGTACTCTCCACCAAAAGAAAGTGTAAAGAAAAAGAAGAAATAAATACACTTAAATCCTTGATGGCTCTTTAATGAGCCATTTTTTTACTTTACAAAATCACCAAGTGTAACTATATTAGATTAATATGTAACCAACTTGTGATTTTGTAATGAATGAATTAAGTGAAAATGTTGCAGTAAAAATTTATAAAGATGCCGATGGGTACAGCTTTCCCCTCATTGTAAGATCTGGTGTTTTTCCCGCTTGCTTGTACCTTAATGCTTATCTTAACGGAAACCATAACTCCCCACTTTCGGCAAGAAAGAATAAAGCAAGCGCTCAAACTCCAGCTTTTCATACACTAAAAAAATACGCCTATGAGCTGAAATTTTTATACTGTTATTTTATCGAGCAAGGTATCGATCTTGTTGAGCGTGTCAGCTCTGGTGAATTTCTTTCAAGGCAAGAGGTCGATGATTTTGTTAGATCGTGCAAGCTTTACGCTAATGAAGGCACTATTGATGAAAGTAATATCGTAGCAATTTCTGACAAGCGCATAAGAGATGCCATCCATGCGACTTCACATAGCCAACCACAAGTTTCCGCACACACATTACGTCAGCGCTTAATTCGACTAAGGGCTTATATCGAATACTTGTTCGTTTGCCACCACTATGATCAAGAGCCAACTAATACTCAAGCCAGAGTGGACGACCAATTCAATAAGTTTAAGTTATACATCAACACGTTTATTGGCGGCACACGTAAAAATAACACCATCGTTAAAGATGCATTTGAGTCAGTAATACCTTCAGATAAGTTCTTTTATTTGCTTGAAATCATCAAAGAGAGTTCACCTGAGAACCCATTTAAATCCAGCAAATTAAGAAACCAACTCATCATGCAAATCCTAATTAACACAGGGGTTCGTGTTGGTGCGGTTTTAAAGCTAAAAGTCAGTGACTTGATTGACGATTGGGATAACCCTCGCTTCCTATTGACCAGAACTCCCAATGATCCGACTGATCCAAGGTTAGAACGCCCATCAAATAAAACCAAAGCGCTATCGGTTTCTATTTCCTCAGAGTTAATGAAGCTTATCAAGCTCTACATACAAACTGTACGAGCAGAAAATACAACCGCCCGTGAACATGACTTTGTGTTTATCTCAGAAAAAGGGACAACATCAGGGCAACCGCTCACGTATAAATCCATTCACAAAATCGTAGATAAATTTGGTGAGGCATTAGGTATCAAGCTCCACCCTCACAAGCTTCGTCATAAATGGAATGAAGTTTTTGAAGATAAGGCGAGAGAGCATGGGTTAACGCCTGAAAAAATTGAAGATTTACGCAAATATGCAATGGGCTGGGTTGAAGACTCGAAAATGGCATCCGTCTATAACGAATATCAACTGGCGGTCACTGTGGCTGATATTTCCGCTAGAACCCAATCTAAAGCTGTTCCGAGGTTAGGAGGTGGTCATGAGTCATAGCCATATCACAACATTAAAAAAGGAGTACGATGGGCAGCGCATATTCAATGCAAGAGAAGATGGTTACTCTTTTGATGTGCTTTCAGATACGTGGGAGCTTGGTTATAAATCCTATTTATATCTAAATTGGATGAATGAACTAAATACTAATACTTATCTGGATTTAAGGTTAGCAATGGCTCATGCAGCAAAGCATTGCACTTCTAACTCTCTAAAAGGCCACGTTAGCACCCTCAAATCCATTGTAAAATATCTCGACATTTACGATTTTCAGGCGTGGTGGCTCACACTAGATACTTACAAGAAAAGAGTCAGAGATGGCTTATACGCCCTATGCCACCCAAGAAATGGTTATACTTGTCATACTCTCCAACCGTTATATGACACAGTTAAAGATGAAAATTTAAAGCGCCAAGGTGTAATTAATGGCATTCTTGACCCAAAAACGGGTGCTTACAGTGAAGTTGAGCACGACAATATTCTTGAAAGCTTAAGAACTGGAACACAGCAAGTATTAGAGGTTGAAATACTATCGCAACAAAAGTTTACCGCACTACGGAATGTCATAGCCAGTCAGTTACTTCTCGCCCTGATAAGACGGCCAACCCAACTTGTGCAACTTAAATGGTGTGATGTTTTACCTGTAGGGGAAACCTTTTTATCTCATAAAGAACCGAACCTTAACTGGAAACCCGTTACTCAACACTTGTTCTCAGATGTGGAGCAATTGCACGTTCGCACCTTTAAAGGAAAGGATGGACAATTTCGAGGTGATGCGGAATCACGCTCACACCGCCTAGAGTCAGACTTTTCTCGATTGCTTTTGCGTTACTATCAGGTTTATGAACACTACCTTTTACATTCGCTGTCTATACAACACATTACATTAGGTGAAGATGAAACCAAAGAACTCATGAGTCGCCTACCTGTATTGCCTGACAAAAGCTTATTTAGCTCTAATTTCGAATCTAAAACCGAACTGTTTATCTCCAATAGCGATACCTCAAAAGCCTATCATATGGCTTCGGACGCCCTTGGAAATAATATACGTTATTTATTCGGAAACAAACTCAAGCCAAACAGCGATAGATGTCCAAACGATTCTTTGCGACTTGGTAACAATCGCTGGCGACACACTATTCTCACCCAAGGTGCAAAATATGGGTTAAGCCCTGCCCACCTTGCTGCTATAACAGGCGTCACCATTGAAGCGATTACCCCCTATCTTGATTTGAAAACCTCAGAGCGAGTTAAAGTTGATGAGGCGTATGCTGGGAACCATATCGTCAAGCGATTTGATAGCCTGTCGGTAAAAGAGTTACAAGCGCACGATGATTTCAAAGTAAAAAGCAGGTTTGATGAAGAAATTAGCTATAAACTCAATCCTGCTAACTGCTCCAGTTGTCAGTCAAAAGGCGGTGCGCCTATGGCCTGTTATCCCTGCGACAACTTTAGACCTCTAGAAACGGCAAACCATCAACAATATCTTGATAAAGCGGAAAGAAAACTGGTGATAAATAGTCAATCAGCACACCCTGCGACAGTGAAACGCCTCAAGAAAATCATTCTTTACATCAAGGCGACCATAGCCATTTGTGAAGAGAGAAAAACGGCTAAGCTTGGAGATGAAAAATGAAGACACTCAACCGTTACATAACCAATCAACACGCTTATATCGCCGAAAAGAAAAAACAGCCATTACTTGGTTTTACCGCGCCATCAGGAAAGCAAGCAACGTGGGAGGACATTGCTGTTACCTTTACCAGCAACAAAGGCATCTCTATTAACCTCCTTTTCAATAACAATAATCAACCCCACGCCAACATTAACTCAACGTTGTCCGATAAAGACAGGCTCGATGAACATACGCACCATCTACTCTTTGCCTTTGCTCTTGATGTGCTGAAAGAAAATATTTCTAAGAATATGAAGAGAGATAAAGTCACTGCGGCAAAAAAACTTCTTATTGCTCTTAATGAAAATATCGCTTCTTCCAGTCTGGATGAGATTCAAAACACCATCAATGAAATGAAGTATATCAAGCATCTTTCTGGATTTTTTGAGTGGCTAAATGCCCATAAGATGCTTCCTGTCAGTCAATTCCCGAACCTAACGAGAGGGTATAAAGCGACAAGAGCCAAAAGCGGTGATGACGCTATCGAGGCTGAAAACAGTAAACTGCCTGATGAAAAGGCGTTATTGGCACTCGGGGCGATCTTTTATGATGCAATCCCGCCTTATCAAGACATCAAGAATAAAGAGAACACTAATTCTTGGGCTGCTCTCATCCATCCAACAACGAGTCAACTCGATAGTTATGTTTGCACCATGTCAGCACTTGCGATGTCGTCCCCCAATCGAGCGGCAGCAGAGCAAGTGTTACTAACCAAGCAACGCGTTAAAGCCCATAATGAAGTAGTCAATAACAACATTAATACTGTCTACTACCTTAATTGGCGTGGGTCAAAAGGATATAAAGACTATCAGAATCATATCAATGCTGAAATGGCCGAAAGCCTAGACCGAGCATTACACTACACTGCTCTTGTAACTGAGCCTGCGAGAGTATTAGCAAGGTTTTATCAAAACCCAAACCTAAGTTTAAAAAAGGTGTTAGGTGAGTTTAAGCCAAGTGCCAAAAACCTAGATGCACTCAAACCCAACGACAGTAAACCGACCAACCTGATCCAGCTTGGTTTTTTATTGGGCTTTTATGATGACAGCGACGGCTATGTCCGTGTTACGTGCGATACCAAGGGTGCGATTGATACCACAAAAAATAAAGCCTTCCCTTTATTTATCAAACACATCACCAAGCTGTTGCCATTCGATAAACTAGAAATTAAAGCCCGATGTCCTTATGCATCCTTACTTGTTGGCGCTACTGTCATAATAAAAAGCCAATTAAGTAAATATTTCAATGGTCAAACAGAAATGACGGTTGAGGAATTTCAAAACCATTACATTACAACTAATCAACAAGCCATGTCAGGGTACAATAACGCTAAGACCAAGCGTGTCGATTATGAGCAAGCTTTATTTACCTATACAGAAAAACAAGTAAACACTCGGCAATCCTCTCACTTCCTGTTAGTTCCCATCGAATCTTTAGGTGCTTTTTTTGATAAAAACATCAAAAAAGGCAAAAACGGTTACACAACCATCTTTGAGCGGCATGGTTTCTCAACAGGTTTCGCAATCACCCCTCACCAATTTAGGCATTGGCAAAATAACTACCTAGCAAATAAGGGGGTGCCCCACTTACTCATAACGATGCTGTCTGGCCGTAAAAACCCTGAGCAAACACTCGACTATATCCACACGACTAATGCCCAAAATGCCTCAGTGATCAGTGATATTCTATATGAAAAAGAAACCGAGGAAGAAGTACAAGATAAGGTTGGCAAACGCCTACAGAGTAAAGCTCAATACGATGATGCCACCGATAACTTAAGCCCAACTTTTGTCAGTGAGGTCGGCTTTTGCACCCAAGATTTAACGTTAACCCCTTGCACTTACATGACGGAATTTGAAACACAATGCACACTCTGTTCATCCTCATGCCATATTGCGCATGATAAAGATGCGATTGAACTGCTAAATAAGGATTTAACAATCCAGAAACACAACCTAAAGCAAGTTCAGGAGGCCATTAACTTTGCAACCAGTGAAGGAATGCAGCAATGGTATGAAACCCACTACCAAAATACTTGTATGCTCAAGAGTCTTATTGAAGTGCTATCAGATGACTCCATCAAAGAAGGGGCTATTGTTCGTTTTTTGACTCGTTCAAATGTCATGCGAATTACAGATTTAGAAACCAAGACAGTAACAGAACATAAGCTATCGCTACCTGATGCGAAAGAAGCTCTTCAAGCGGCTCTTGCTGCAACAACCCAAACAAATAACGACTCAGCTAAAGATAACTTTTTAGGCTTTTTGGGATCAGTATAGGGAAATACACATGGCAACTAAATCATTAGACACTGATCAACAAATCTCCATTCAAGCGTTAATTAGAAGTTGGGAAGGAAAGCTGACTTGGGATTTATTAGTCACGAAAATTGAGTCTAGCCTTGCGATCACTACGACGCGGCAAACACTTGATAAATATCTCAATATAAAAAATGAATACAAAGATAGAAAACGCTCACTCAAGGGGCAACCTGTTTCCGCTGACAATACTGATCTACTTATCTATCTACAAAAAGATATTGATTTAGCAGAAAAAATCATTCAGCTAGAAGCGGAATTAAAAGTAGCAAAAGATGAAATCGGTTATCTACAAGCGTTTGTTCAAAAAATCGCCAACATCGGTCAAAGCGATCCAAATGTAATGGCTATTTTTCAAAGGGCGATGCGGAGTATAGAAGAAAGTAAATAAAGACCCAAATGCAACTCTTTGTATTTTCTAATCTAATTGAGGGCTTAAAATGGCAAGTGGTCAGCAGAAAGCGCAGCACAATCTTGAGGCGTTTAAGGTTTGGGTAGCAACACAAAGCGATGATGATTTTAAACAAATTATCTACCGAGGCCAGCTCAATCGCATCGAAGTCGCAAAAGGGATCGGCTGTGGTAAATCTGCCCTTAACCAAAACCCTGCTCTCAAAGACGCACTCAAAGCATTAGAAGATGAGCTGCGTGATAGAAGCATTCTGCCACCTTTGACCAACTCAGCTAAGAAAAACGAAGGTAAACCAAAAGCCTATGACAATACCGCCAACCGCAAGCTGCTCGACTCAAAACGAGTATCCTCATTAGAGGCTGAAAACATTGAATTAAAAGCCAAGGTAAAAGAGCTGGAAAAACGACTTGAGCGCTTTGGGGAGCTATCAGAGACCCTATCTGAAATGGGGTTGATGCCACGATGAATACTATCCTACATGAAGATCAGATGCGCATAACCAGCATTCCTTATCGCTCGACCAAGATGGTGATATTCAGTGGCGTGCCACTGGCAAAAGACTCATACAAAACCAATAGTGGTAAGTATTACGTCACCATTATAGCCGATCCTAATCGTATCCCTGTGCAACCCACGTTAGGTCAGCATTGGTCAGTCAAAGGTTCTCGCCAAGTTAAAGCTGTTGAAACTGGCGATTATGTCATGCAGCAACACACTTATGAGTTACCAGAGCATATTGAATGCTCCCTGCCCAAAACAGGTGAGCAACTGATACACTTTATTGCTAAAGAAAGTGACTTCAAGGGTATTGGTGAAAGTAAAGCTAGGGCGCTCTGGCAGCTCTTGGGGAAAGATTTCCATATCACCCTGAGAAATGATACCCCAGAGTCCAGAAAGCTTCTGACATCGATTCTGAGCGAAGATTCAGTAGAGGCACTCTTTAAAGGGTACGCCAAATATAAAAATCTGGCACATTGCAACTGGATGAGTGAGCACAACATCCCCGCCAGTGTGCAGCAACGGCTGCTCAAGCATCACGGTGAAGCCTCCATAGAGGTAATTAAGGATAATCCTTATGCTTTGATGGGTTTTGGTCTTTCGTTCAGTGCCATTGAAGATATTATCAAGGCAACGGATTTTAAGAGCGATGTTGCGAAGAATGACCCAAGAAGGCTCAGCGCTGCTCTGGAAATGGCGATTCGCAAGGAGATTGAAAAAGGTCACACCTATACCACTCATGCCAATGTGCGCCCTTACCTCAACAGGCTACTGAAAGACAAAACACTGGTCACTCAGGCGTTCCAATCAGGTCATGATAAAGCTCAGTACATTTTAAATCCTGATACGGGGGCTTATCACCCAACCGCGCAACTTCTGATGGAAAATGTCGTTGCTAAACGGCTAAATACACTGATTAAGCGAAATGACTTGTATGATGAAAACGCCAATACTGCGTATTGCTCTGCGGTTGCGGAGCTTCCCTACGACCTAACCAGTAAACAAATCGAAGCCGTAACAACGTGCCTCGATAATTCGGTAAGCTGTATTACAGGCGGTGCAGGAACAGGCAAAACAACGGTACTTAGAACGGCTCTCAGAGCTTACCATCAACTCGGATTTGAAATACACGCTGTTGCGCTCAGTGGTCGCGCTGCAATGAGACTTCATGAATCAATCGGTTTTGTTACCTCAACCATTGCCAAATTGCTGCGTGAAGACCCCATAGAACCTAGTGTCGAGAAAACAAATCACCTACTGGTGATTGATGAGGCAAGCATGATTGACTTGCCAACCATGTATCGTCTTGTGAATCACATTCACCCCTCTGTACGATTGATATTCACTGGCGATCCCGACCAACTTCCACCCATCGGCTGCGGCAAGGTGTTGGCAGACATCGTTGAAGCAAAAACGGTGGCTAATACGAAGTTAGATATCGTCAAGAGGCAGGAAGGTTCAACGGGTATCCCCGAATACTCAAAGCTCATCAATCAAGGAGTGGTGCCTGATCGATTAAATACGGGTGCAATACACTTTCACGAAACCAGTAAAACAGACATTGCCAAAGTCTGCTGTGAGCTTTACCAACAGTGTCCTGAAAACAGTCGCGTCATGGCTCCAACCAAGGCACTCGTATCAGAAATCAATAAACTCACCCAACAAGCCGTTAACCCAGATAGCACTAGCCTTGAGTTCGAAATCAATGGTGATAAGTTCTTTTTGCCACTTCGCATGAATGATGCCGTGTTATTCACGCAGAACCATTATGACAAAGGCATTCAGAACGGCTCACTTGGCACACTAACCAACGTCAAACCTTCTGGTGATAGTTACGGTGAAGTGACACTAGATACAGGTGAAAAGGTCGAGATTACACAATCTGTTCTCGATTGCATGGAGTTGGGTTACGCAATCACCCTACATAAAGCTCAAGGGTCACAGTTTCCACGTATCATCATCGCTCTGCAAAAAGGCAGAATAGTCGATAGAGCATGGCTCTATACGGCAATTACAAGAGCAGAAAGCGAAATTCATATCGTTGGAAGTAGTGATGACATGAGGCAGATCACCGAGGCACCTAGTCACTCTCATAAGCGGAATAGCTACCTGAAAGAACTGTTGAGTTAGCACTGTTGAGTTAGCAATTTCAAACTCGTTAATGCCCCACTGTTTGTTAGATCAAATACTCATTCATATTGTGTTAACCTGATTTCGGATTAGTTTTATTAGGTTAATCAATCTAATTTTATCTGTTTAGTTAAACGTCATTGTCATCTAAAAGAAAAGGATTAAAACGCTATTAAGATCAAGGTATTTATGAATTGAAACGAATAGAGTTCTGTCAGTTTATAACTGTATTTTAAATTTGGAGTAAGGATGAAATTAAAATCTGATTTTTTTGGTGACTGGGTTGGTCTTCAAAAAGATATTTTGACTAACCACTGGGGCTACGATGTTTCTTTAATACCTGATGATGAAATACCGTTTTTATACTTTAATGCTGAACAGCGGCGTCCTGAAGCCAAGGTTAGACAATTGGTTTTAGCTGATACTTTTTCCTGCCCTCAAAATTTGGTGACTGGATGGGAGCGTTTAAAGCACTTAATCGAATCAGGTCAGGATTTAACGTCTAACTTAAGTAAATTAATCAATAATTTGAATAATAAAGACTCTATGCTCAATGATTGGGGGGTTCATCACTTTCATTTGGGTGAAACTATGGAAGGCGATTTTATTAAAAGAACAGGGCCACTGTTATTTGCATTACTTATTGATAATAAATTTTACGCAATAGGTATTTTTGAGCACGGCTCATGGGCAGACCAAGATATCGTTGAAATTATTCACCGTAATTGGTCTAGCGTAATTGAGAAATATCAAATTAAAGGTGTTGTTTCATCTACGCCATTAACAGAACAAGAGCGTTTAAATCTTCGTAAAGTAAATGGCAATAGCCTTGTAACCGTTCAAGATGGAACTACCTATGCACCGATTGGAGGTGGAGTTGTATCTGCTGGCTTAAATGTACAAGCTGTAATGTCAAAAGATCGCCAAAGAGTTTTTCTAAGATACTTAGAAGAGTACTTAGAAAGTCAGCTAGAAAACTTACGTACCACTTTTGAAAAACAAGGTTACAACGGTGAACCAGAACTTGAAGCACGATTAGACATTACTGAAAGTGAATATACAGCAGTCTTCCCTAAGTATGGAATATCAGCACTTTTGTTTAGTGCGAATAAATAGAACAGGTGTTTAAAGACCTTTCATTGTGGCGGTCTTGTAGTACCTGGACGTTACCATGCATTAGAGAGATTTAGATGCAATATATTAAATGAATACGTTTTTATACAAACAATCTGATAAATATTTGCTTAGAATATTTCGATGTAATAGTACACTTTTGATATTAAATAGGTAATGCCCTATTTGTTTTTATATTGAGGTTAGAAATGGATGATTTCAAATTAAGTATTGATGTTGAGGCAATGTATAAAAGTGATAATGAAGACGGCTTACTTATAGATGTTAATGGAAATAAAATAAAAAAAACAGAAGCCATTATCAATGTTGGAAAAGTGGTTTATGAGCACCTTGAAAGTTTACAAAGAGAAGAACATAAAGAACATATTGGAATAAATGAGTATATTGATTCTAATATTAATAATATCTCCAATTCTTATAAATCATTATTAGTTTTTTTATCAGAAAATACAAAATTCATACTTCATCTGCCTGATGGAAAAGAGCTTTCTGGCGGGGATTTGAAGGAATATGTAAACTCATTATCTTTCGAAGATATTATGCATACAGGGCAATGTGTTCGAAAATTCTTTCTTGAGGAAATGGATATTTCTTTGGTTTTCTGGCACAAGTCTGGCTTTCACGCAGTAATGTTTTTTTTAGAGGTTAACCGTTGTTTTGATGAATATTTTCAATATCTTGATTCATCATCAAAGCTAGAAATTCTCAATGATTGCTGGCACCACCGCGAAAAAATGAGTAATGAATTATTTGCTGAAAACGACAAAAAAGAAAGAGCAAAAAAAGCAGCTAAAAGTAGACATTCAGAAACGAACTCTATGAAAGAAGAGGTTCTTAAAATATATGCTGAGGACAAAGATCAGTATAAGTCTGTAGCTGATGCATCGAGGAAGCTTTCTCGGATAGTCCCAGTAACTGATAGAACTATCGATAAATGGATACGGCAAGCTAAGGTATCTTAGTTTGTCTATACCGTAAGCGCGCAAAAAGCACTCTCTACGTGCTGAAGATACACTTTACCTGTTAGCGGTATTCATCAAATTTAGACCGATGATTAGAATAAATTTACTGAAAGTAAAAAAGGAAAGTGTTGTGTTAATTTTTAAATATAAAGGCTTAAAATCGTCATTCTATATCAAGATGAATATAACTCACGTAATTAATATACTAGTACTAGTAAGCTCTTTTAAATGGTTTTAAGAAGTCGCTTTGGCGACTTTTCCTAGATCTTAACTTGAATGCGCATAAATAGAATTACTGTTAAAAGACCGTCCACAGTGGCGGTCTTTTTGTACCCTAAAGGTACTTTGTGAAGAAGTTACCAATACTTTTCCTAATACCTACCAACCTAAGTAGGGCAAACTTTCTAAAACATTCATGTCCAACAATGAGCTAGCTATTTTGGCTAGCTCAGAAATGCCCTAATGTTTGTTACGACTCACATCTAGACATGGGAATTTAAAGGGAAATATCTTAGCTTTTCTAATCCCAGATACGACAAGAGCCACTAGAAGTGGCTCTATATGGTGCTGAGGCTCTAATAAGGACTTAATTGATTGGTTCTGTTTCTATGAACTCAAACTCATTCATATTCCCATCAGCTAAGCACTGGAGTTTTTGTATCAGGTACTCTTCTCCCCTATCAGGATTATCCCCATTGTAGTGGTCAACTAAAATTACCTTTGCTACTTAACTCTAGTAAGTGGACTTTGGGCTGCATACCACCTAATACACTGCTGAGCTAGGACTCTAAGAAGTTCTGAAAGCTCGTTATATTGGTCTTCAGGAATTTCTTTACCTGAGGGTCTATAGTTCGCTTTAGCATGTGCTATGCTGTTCCTAGTGGCTGTAATTGAGTCTGCTATTGAGCCAAGTGCTTCCAGTACACCTTTCTTCCTTTCTGTATCTACTTTGCGCTTAATATGACTAGGAATTTTATCTTCCAAGTCACTCATATAACCACATGTCTGGACAGTTAATTTAATGGAATCAGCATCTTTCTGATAAGAATGGTCTTTAAATAGGTTCTGTAGCTCTTTAATGAAGTTAGCATCAGGATTCATAGCCCTATTACTTGAAAGAGCCTTTCTAGCCTCATCTGTTATCTTCGATCTCACAACTGTCTCAGATACAAACTCCAGAACCTTTGAATAGAACAATATTGATACTTCATCATCATCACAGCACATTGCTTTGTTATACAACTGTATGACCTTATCAGTATCATCACATAGGATTAGCCTTCGTTTGAAAGTAGTAAGTTGGTCTTTATCAGGCTCTTCCAAGAAAAAGTCATCAATATCAAAAGGCTCGTTAGGTGTTGATTCAATGGTAATATCAGAAACAGTATTCGCTTCAAACACAAAAGACTTATAAACTTTTCTACACTGATCTAAAGTCAGATTCTCGCCTCTAATGACTACAAATGCATCGTGACTAACTGGCTCTTTATGCCCATTTTTATATAGAAGATAGCTAAACTGGAATGAAATTTCTGGAGAGAAATAGACTTTTAAGTCATCCGCTACGGCTTCTAGTGTCATCAGATTAAAGTAACTTAAAGACTCATCACAGGTGGTAGACACTCTATGTAAGTAAAGGTTTGAGCTAAAGTACTCAACATAATCAATTAGCTGAGCGGTTTCCAGCTCTGTATCCAAGTTAATAAGGTCTTTTTGAAGTACTGACAAACACTCTCCATATTCATTGAATGCTTCACAATAGACTTCGATTTCCTCATCAGGAGCAATAACAAAAGCAACTACATCAGCATCAACAGGATTATCTTCTGGATCAATGACGCTTTCCTTCAAGTCGCTAGTTTCAAACTCAGTATCAAACCCATCAATTTTCTTAGAAAGATTATCTATAGAATCGATAAGCTGATTTTTAAATTCTTCATCATAGTGAACTATCAACTTGTCTTCAGGAATTTCATTCATACGCACCACCTATCTAATTGATAAGTATATGATATCACTGAATTACAGATAAATGAAAACCCAGATGGTCATATGGGTTCTTTTAGAGCTTGCAGGAAGATTGGGATTAATGTATCAGTAGCTTACGCTCCTAATTAATAAGTTAATATAATGTACGTAATAGTATGTTATTGCTCACTAGAGTGAACGCACTAACTCATTTCTGTCCAAAAACGAGTTACGAAAGCTCTTTTGTGAGTGATACCGATGGTCAAGAAAAATCATAAACGCCTAGCGACTAGCGAGCCGTGCGAGCGTCAGGAGTGGCTTTATTATTTTACTTTACCATCATTCCCCTAGATACCCTTTTAGCAGGGTGATGGTTCACGCAGTGAGGCCATCGCCTTGCCAAGACTTTGGGTAAAGTCAGCTACAATTTATTTGTTACTATTTTTGTAAAGGATATTGCGTATGATTTTGTCGAGTTTAGTCTTATAAAATCATCACCTTTACAAATTGAAGGGTATTTGTAATGTATTTTTACCGTTGATGGTACCTACACCCCTTACAATAACTAGATAGTCACTCACTCACCCACCGAGTAAAGATGATTTTTAGTTCATATAACACAAATATAAAGATAAGGTAGACATCTGATTATTAAAGATTTAACCCAATAAAAAAGGAGCATAACGCTCCTTTTTTCATGTCTAACCATTAACGATTAAAGCGGTTCACAATTGACTTTAAAGCCGTATGCTTTACGTTTTTCAGCCATTTGTTTTGCACCTTCAGCTAATTTATCGAACATCTCATTACGCTCTTCCGCTGATGGTTTATCAGTACTTGCATCAATCGCTTGATGTAATTGAACACGTGCAGCATCTTGATCGCCCATCAAGTAACTATTTTGTGCTAACGCAATATAAGCCAAGCTACGGCCTAATGGTGTTGCTGTATGGCCTAGCGCTTCAAGTTCTGCTGTTGCACCAGATTCACAGGCTTCTAACTTACCAATTGCTTTTGATACTGGCGCTAAATCAGCACTCACTACTTCTTTTAATACTTTCTTAGTTGTTTCATTCGCCGCTTTTTCAGTAAATTTACTCACACTAAATACGCCAATACCCGCTGCAAGTAATACTACTACTACGATAGCTACAATTTTATTCATAACGAAAATCCTTATCTAAACACCAATAAATCATAACCTTTACAAATATATACCATGTCAATTAATCATCAAATTCATTCTATATTCAGTTATTCACTCTTTTTTACTTGATATTGATAATTATTATCAACTAATATACGAACGGTTTAATATCATACAAATAATGTAAAAGTACTGAATTCGCGCATTAATGCTGAACAGGGGGAAGATATGGATACCAGATCATGGGAGCAACACACTTTACTTGCCGATCAAGCACACACTAACAATAACCCTGTGATGTCGATCGTTCATTATCAACTGGCACTTTCTATCGCCGATGAAATGACGCTTGATATGCCGAATGAAGAACAACTAAACGAACTGCTTACTATCAAGGTGATCTCTTGTCATAACCTGGCTAACTTTTGGCGTCAGCATGGTGATAGCGACTACGAATTAAAGTATCTACAGCTCGCATCTGAACAAGTTCTCTCTTTGATCCCACAATGCAAACAAACACATTGTCATAGTTATATTGAATCACTAGGTTGCTGTAAGTCAGCACTGATCGCCTTCTTAAAAAGGCACCCTAA
Organism: Photobacterium leiognathi; assembly: GCF_030685535.1. Taxonomy (NCBI): domain Bacteria; kingdom Pseudomonadati; phylum Pseudomonadota; class Gammaproteobacteria; order Vibrionales; family Vibrionaceae; genus Photobacterium; species Photobacterium leiognathi. Next base: position 2,260,153 of record NZ_CP131601.1, read on the forward strand.
CCCTCAAATTGCCAAACAAATTAAGGCAATACCGCACTATTCTAATTGCGAACGCATTGCAACTTTCAAATTAAACTAACGAAAAAGCTCGAACCCTCATAAATAAGAGTTCGAGCTCTGATTGTGTATTCGCAATACAGGTTAATACATTGGTGTTTGGCCTAATGAAATCACAACACGCCTATTTAAGCTGCGTCCAATAGGCGTTGAGTTATCAGCAATAGGACGACGCTTACCATAAGCTTCTATTTGTACCCGATCTTCAGGCAACCCCAATGATTTAAAGTACTTACGTAAGTTCTCTGCACGATGCTCTGACATATCTTGGCTTTCTGTTGTCCCAGCCAATGAGTCATTAAAAGAAGCCACCAGCACCAAATCAACATCATCAGAATAACGGACAAAATCTGCGATTTTCGCCAGTCGTTGTTGTGAGATTTTATTCAATGTATCGCTATTCTCGTCATAGTGCAGAACCGAAAATGCAATGTCTTCAAAGCCGTATGGCAATAGCTTATTTAAACATTGGCTAAAATCTTGATAGCCTTTTTGAAAAGATACCGCTGATAGCCCAACTTCCAAAGTTCGATTCTGTCGCTGCCAATCTTGATAACTAAAAGTTGGGTTACGTCCATCTTCCAGCTCTGCCAGCATATTCCAAACTGTTTTCCCTTGAATAAAACCATCAAACTGTTTAAAGAATTTTAATCGTGTAATGTTATTTGCAGCTTCACCCGGCATCCAACGTGCTGGCATAGAGGTAAGACGAACATTGCGTGTTTCACCCATCGGGCGATACATCTTCAACTCAAATGCTACCGACTGTTTTTTACTGGCACGAGCGACAAATTCACCATCACCATAACCGGGAATGTTATGAGATAAACGGCATTCTAATGGCGTATCAACGATCACGTTCCAGTGGGATTGATTAGGCGTTGCTATATATTGCTTTACCGCCCAACTTGGCAGCGAAAACAACAAAACACACAGATACAATGGCCTAGACCATGATTTAAACGAAATAAAAGTCATTATGATAACGCTTTATCCAAAATTCAGTAGCTATAAGGCAAGTGTTCTACGAAGAGCACTTTAAAACATCAATTATTGTTACATTATATCGACCATACCACCCATTGCTTTAGCGATTCTGTACCCGTTTCACATTAAGCAACAACGCTTCACGGTTTTGTTTTTAAACATCAGATCGAATTGGTATCAAGGGGCGAATCTGACATAATAGCCCATTCATTTATTTTGACAGCAGTGTTATGAGCCAAGATAACGAATTCAATACCTTAAAAAGTCGCTTTCGCGGCTACTTTCCCGTCGTCATCGATGTCGAAACGGCTGGATTTAACGCTAAAACTGACGCATTACTAGAGATCTGTGCCGTCACATTGCAAATGGATGAAGACGGTTGGTTAAAGCCAGCGACGACTATCCACTTCCATGTAGCACCTTTTGAAGGGGCGATCTTAAATAAAGAAGCGCTGGAATTTAATGGTATTCGTGACCCGTTCAGCCCACTACGTGGCGCAGTATCGGAAGAGCACGCATTAAAAGAGATCTATAAACAAATCCGTAAAGAGCAGAAAGCCTCGGATTGCTCACGCGCGATCATGGTAGCTCATAATGCCACCTTTGATCATAGCTTTGTAATGGCAGCTTCTGAACGCGCCAAACTAAAACGTAACCCATTCCATCCTTTTGCTACTTTTGATACTGCAGCACTAAGTGGTCTTGCTTTTGGACAAACCGTTTTAGCGAAAGCTTGCCAAACTGCAAATATCCCATTTGATAATCGTGAAGCACACTCAGCCCTTTACGATACCGAGCGTACCGCCGAGCTATTTTGTGAAATAGTTAACAAATGGAAGAAGTTAGGTGGTTGACTACTAATGGCACCTCAAACAGATGAAACATAAAATCTGTAGTTTCATTTAAGAAAATTTCTGTATCAAACAATCATAAGCTCATATTTTTTATGAGCTTTTTTTTACTTGAATTTTATTAAGTCATTTTTCAATTAAACGTTTTAAACAGTCATTACAAAATCATGTTAAATACATGATTGTTACATTAATTTTTAGGTTACATTTTATTAACATTTAACGTATCCAGTCTTATACTCACTCTTGTACTTAATATTTTGTTTTTCCTTTCAGGGATGAATAAGAAGCTAAATAACAAAGCATAGAGAGGCAGTATAATGTCCATAAAGAAACGTTATCTCACCGTTGCCATTGCGGCATCAATATCATCATTTAATATTCAAGCCGCTGGTTTCCAGCTGAACTCGCAATCTGCAACAGGTTTAGGTCGTGCATTTTCAGGAGATGCCGTTATTGCTGATAATGCATCAGTAATGGCAAAAAACGCCGCAGCAATGTCACTATTTGACTCCCCTACACTGTCACTTGGCGTCATAGCGATTGACTCTGAAATTGATGTGAAAAATACCAGTGTTACAACTTTAACTCCTGCTGGCCCTGCTAGTTTCCCTGTTGATGATGCTGCTATTGGTGGTATGAGTTACATACCTAACATTTATTATATCCACCCAATCAATGACCAATTAGCTATAGGTGCTGCGTTATATTCGAATTTCGGTACGCTAACTGAGTTCCCTAATGGTTATAGTGGTAATTTACCTGGTCCCTTAAGTGGCAGCGCTGACGTTTATGGCGGCACAACAGAAGTAAAAAGTATCAACCTTGGACTAAGCGCATCTTATCGTCTTAATAAGCAATTAAGTCTTGGGGCAGGTATTGATGTTATTTACGGCAGCGGTAAGTTCACACGAGGCAGGGGACTTTCACCACTTCCAAGTTCAGTAACAGGCACAAGCGATTTAGTAGATATTGATGCCGATGGTTTTGCATTAGGCTTTAATTTGGGAAGTGTATTTGAAGTAGATGATAATAATCGCTTTGGTTTAACTTATCGTTTTAGTCCAACGTTAGAAGCTGAAGGTGACATGGCTTACATCCCTAATGCAAGCGTTGGAAAGCCTTATGATTTAAGCGGAGAAAAATTAAAAATGCCATTACCTGATATGGCAGAATTTTCCGGTTTTCATAAGCTCAATGACAAATTTGCAGTTCATTATAGTGTGCAATGGATTGGCTGGAGTAGCTTCGACAAGTTAGAAACCACAGGTGGCACTATTATTAAAGAGTATGAATGGCAAGATGGTTGGCATTACGCCATTGGTGGTACATATTATCTAAATAACAAATGGACGCTTCGTGCTGGTTATATGTACGACACTAGCGCTCAAGATCAATTGACCTCAATTTCAGTGCCTGATTCAGATAGAAACTGGATCTCTGGCGGCTTTACTTACCACTTAGATAGTAAATCTAATATCGACTTCGGTCTTACTTATCTGATGGGTAAAGACGTCAATGTTAATGAATCAACAACAGGCGCACCAACTCTGACAGCAACAACCAAAGCGAATGCATGGCTTTACGGTATTCAATATAGCCAAAGCTTCTAATTAACTCTGTGTAACCTCCATTTAAAGGCTCAGAACATTAAGTTGGCTGAGCCTTTTTCATTGCCAAATCATTCCCTCAATCTCCTATTTTTACTGGTTTAAAATTATACAACCTCAATAAAATGTGGTTCAAAACACATTTTGTCCTCGACATGTGCAAAAAATTAAGCAAACTGGTAAAAACGGTGTTATTTCACCCCAATGATTCTGTGATTACTCACACACTTTGAAATACGCAAAATAATGTAGTTCACAATTTCCTAATTAAAACGGACGGATCGAAGCTTTATGAACCCTGTAGTTATAGCGGTATGTATCATGCTGATACTCGCGTTGATGCGAGTAAATGTCGTGGTCGCGCTAACCTTTAGTGCCATTGTTGGCGGCCTTATTGGTGGGATGTCTCTCACCGATGCGGTATCGGCCTTCGAAGGCGGTCTTGGTGGCGGAGCTACCACAGCACTTAGTTATGCCATGTTAGGTACGTTTGCAGTTGCAATCTCACGCTCTGGTATTACTGATGTCTTAGCACAAAAAGTGATTAAGAAAATCAGTGGTCATGATAATGCAGCAGCAGCGACTGGCGTTAAATACAGCGTTCTGATCATTTTAGTTTTATTAGCAATCTCTTCTCAGAACGCCATCCCAGTTCATATTGCTTTTATCCCTATCGTTATTCCGCCACTACTTCATGTATTTGCGAAACTGAAGTTAGACCGTCGTCTTATTGCTTGCGTACTGACATTTGGTCTAGTTACGCCATACATGGTGCTACCTATTGGCTTTGGTGGTATTTTCTTAAATAACATCTTATTGAAAAACTTACACGATAACGGTTTAGATGTCGTTGCAAGTCAAGTACCTGTAGCAATGATCCTACCTGCATGTGGCATGCTATTTGGCTTACTTCTTGCGACCTTCGTCAGCTACCGTAAACCACGCGAATATTCCGTTGAGAAGATCCTTGCAAGCGAACCTGAGAAAAAAGAAATCGATATGCGCCATGTCTATGTGGCTATCGTGGCAATATTTGCCGCGCTTGGTGCACAGCTATACAGTGGCTCAATGATCATCGGTGGCTTAATGGGCTTTATGGTCTTTACCTTCACTGGCGTGATTAAATGGAAAGAAACCCATGATGTGTTCACAAAAGGTGTGCATATGATGGCGATGATCGGCTTTATTATGATTGCAGCGGCAGGTTTTGCTGCGGTAATGAAAGCAACAGGTGGCGTTGAAACACTGGTTAACTCACTAGAGGCAGCAATTGGTAATAACAAACCATTAGCGTCACTACTAATGCTAGTTGTTGGTCTACTGGTAACAATGGGTATTGGTTCATCGTTCTCAACCATTCCAATTCTTGCCACTATTTACGTGCCACTTTGTCTGTCTTTTGGTTTCTCACCAATGGCAACCATTGCAATCGTTGGTACAGCGGCAGCGCTGGGTGATGCTGGCTCACCAGCGTCAGATTCGACGTTAGGTCCAACATCGGGTTTGAATGCGGATGGTCAACACGATCACATTTGGGATTCGGTTGTACCGACCTTTATTCACTACAACCTACCGTTAATTGGTTTTGGTTGGCTAGCATCTATGGTGCTGTAAGCCTTTTCTTAGATATAAAAAAACCGCCAAGTTTGGCGGTTTTTTATTGCTTAAAAGTGAAAGACTTAAAAATCATATCACCTTAAACAAATGGCGTTACAGAAGAATTACTCTGCTGAAGCTGCGTCGCGACGTGCTGCTGCTTCTTTAATTAGTGGCTGAAGCTCACCTTTTTGGAACATCTCAAGAATGATGTCACAACCACCGATCAGCTCACCTTCAATCCATAATTGTGGGAATGTTGGTTACTGTGCGTAAATTGGAAGTTCAGCACGGATATCTGGGTTTTGCAGAATATCAACGAAAGCAAACTTTTCGCCACAGCCCATTAGCGCTTGAGACGCTTGAGATGAGAAACCACAGCTTGGTAGCTTAGGTGAACCTTTCATGTAAAGTAGGATTGGGTTTTCAGCGATCTGCTGCTTGATCTTGTCGATAGTTTCCATAGCTTCCTCGTACAACTTTAATAGTAATAACTTAAACCCTACCATTCTACTTGGTTATCGTCACCAATAAAAATACTTTCCCGCTCCTAACCGACGGCTTTTAATTCAATCCTTAAGCATAGCACTATTTAACCTTGCTAATTAAAAGGTTATTGACGATTACCAGAACGAGGTATAGGGTATTTTTTTATAGCCAAGTCTTTTAATAAAGAAAAAACTTGCTAAAATAAAACGGTCAGATTCAAAAATAAATTAAGTAAGCCTCGATGCTTACTGGAAGCAATAATGTCGTGGCAAACGCCACCAAACCAATATGGAGAATTGAGCAATGGCATTTGAATTACCAGCTCTACCTTTCGCAATGAACGCTCTTGAGCCACACATTTCTCAAGAAACTCTAGAGTACCACTACGGTAAGCACCACAACACTTACGTTGTTAAGCTTAACGGTCTTGTTGAAGGTACTGAGCTTGCTGAAAAGTCACTTGAAGAAATCATTAAAACTTCAACTGGCGGCGTATTTAACAATGCAGCTCAAGTTTGGAACCACACTTTCTACTGGAACTGTCTAGCGCCTAACGCTGGCGGCGAACCAACAGGTGAAGTAGCAGCAGCAATCGAAAAAGCATTCGGTTCTTTCGCTGAGTTCAAAGCTAAATTCACAGATTCAGCAATCAACAACTTCGGTTCTTCTTGGACTTGGTTAGTGAAGAACGCTGACGGCTCTCTAGCGATCGTTAACACTTCTAACGCTGGTTGCCCAATCACAGAAGAAGGCGTAACTCCGCTACTAACTGTTGACCTTTGGGAACACGCTTACTACATCGACTACCGTAACCTACGTCCAAGCTACATGGATGGTTTCTGGGCACTAGTTAACTGGGATTTCGTTGCTAAAAACCTAGCAGCTTAATAACCCATTAAAGCGTAAAGCCTAATAATAAGCCGTGAATATTTATGAAATGTTCACGGTTTTTTTGTATCTAGGCGATCTGGGGAGAAGATAACAAAATAAGAAAAACAAACATAAATCTAACAATACCAATAACAACCTAACCATTCACTGACATTATAGATCGACTTTTTCTATATCTTTCTCACACATCGACACCCTTATCACCCCAATAAGAGTTAAACGACGTGCACTATAAAAAACTATCCCCACTCCTGTTTACCATCATGGCGTTCACAGCAACAAGCTATGTTCAAGCCAGTGATGATGAGCAACCTCAAGCTGTTCCTGTTACCGTGGAACCGATTTCCACTAAAGAGTTCGTTGCCACATTAAATGAAGTCGGAAAAATCAATGCGATTGATTTTGCAGAGCTCACATTTAGTACCCCTGGCAAGCTAGTTTCGATTAATTTCAAAGATGGCGACGTGGTGAAAAAAGGCCAAACTATTGCCAAGCTCGACAGTAGCAAGGCAAAAGCCGATCTCGATAAAGCGGCAAGTTCACTCACCACAGCAAGAAACAAAGTGAAACGAGTGATTGAGCTCAATAAAAAGCAACCTGGTGCGCTATCAAAACAAGATTTTGAAGAACTGCAAGATGCCGCTAACCTTGCTGCAGCTGATTACCGCCAGCAACAAGCAATTTTAAAAGACTACATTATTACTGCTCCTTTCGATGGTGAACTCACTAATTTCACCAAATCAAAAGGCAGCATGATTGATGCTATAACGCCATTAGTGAGCATTTATAACCTTGATCCGGTTGAAGTGTCATACACCATTAGTCAAAACGATCTCGGCAAAGCGGTAAAAGGTCAGCCCATCACGGTAACGGTTGAAGCCTATAAAGATATGACCTTTAACGGTGTCGTTGATTACGTTGCGCCAGCGGTGAACAAAAACACAGGGCGCGTGGCAATTCATGCACGTATTGAAAACCCGAACCACATTTTAGCTCCGGGTATGTTTGCCCAAGTAAGCCAAATGGTGAACGGTCGCACTGAACATATTGTAGCACCTCAAAATGCCATTCTTGCCCATAATGAAGATCGTTATGTATGGGTCGTAGATAAAAACAACATTGCTACCAAACGATATCTAACATTAGGCGACAACCTCAACAATGGTTATGTGATTGTTGAAAAAGGCTTAAAAGTGGATGATAAGGTTGTTGTTACTGGGCATCAGAAAATTGATGATGAAACACTGGTTAATATCATCAAAACCCAAACACCAACATCAGATGCGCCAGCACAAGCGCCAAAAAAGAAAACAACCGATCCTGCTAATGCGGGGAAAACAGAGAAAAAGACTGTAACGGAGCCAAATCATGAAGCTACCTGAAGTCTGTATTAAACATCCTGTTTTCGCTTCAGTGCTAAGTATTGCGATTATTCTTATTGGTCTATTTTCATTCCAAAAGCTGGCGATTCAGTATTTCCCTGAGCACAACACACCTAAAGCAACAGTCACAGCCAGTATTGACGGTGCTAGTGCAGACTTCATGTCACGCAATGTTGCGACACATTTAATTAATGCCGCAACAGGGTTAGAAAGCGTCGATATTATGACGACTGACTGTACTCAAGGTAAATGTACATTAAATGTGAAATTTGACGATGGTATTTCCGATGTCGAATACGCAAATTTAATGAACAAACTACGTAGTAGTATTGAAGCTATTGCCGATTTTCCACCGAGTATGGTTGATAAACCTACCGTCACTGACGATTCAGCAGATAAAAGCTCAGCCAGTAACATCATCACCTTTGTTAATAAAGGAACGATGAGTTCGCAAGAAATGTATGACTATATTGGTCAACAAATCAAACCACAGTTTCGACATATTTCTGGTGTTGGTGCCGTTTATGGCCCTTATGGTGGTGCAGCTAAAGCCGTACGTGTATGGCTAAACCCAAACCGCATGATGGCATTAAATGTTAAAGCAGCAGATGTAGTTACAACACTGAGCGCATACAGTTCATCATTTACTGTCGGTCAAATTGTCGGTGAAGCGCGTAACTTCCAAATTAACCCAGTTACCCAAGTCACGAGTGTTAAAGATATTCAGAATCTTGTGATCCGCGTGGATGATGGCAACATTATTCGCATCAAAGACATTGCTGATGTCAAAATGGGAGAAAACAGCCTAACGCCAAGCAAACTTAAAGTGAATGGTGAAACGGCTATGTCGCTTCAGGTATTACCACTAAAGAGTGAAAACCCTGTTGATGTTGCAGCACGTGTAAAAGCCGAAATCGAAAAGATGCAACAGCATTTACCTGATGGTCTTGAAATGAAGATGGTATATAACCAAGCCGACTTTATTCAGGAATCCATTGATCAAGGCTTTCATACCCTGTTAGAGGCGGTGGTTTTAGTTTCCGTTATCGTCGTGCTTTTCCTTGGCTCACTGCGTATTGCATCGATCCCAATTATTACCATTCCAGTATGTATTATTGGTGTGTTTGCAGTGATGTCATTTCTCGGTTTCAGTATTAACGTACTGACTATATTAGCCATTATTCTAGCGATTGGTCTGGTGGTTGATGACGCCATTGTGGTTGTCGAAAACTGTTATCGTTATATTGAAGAAGGTGAAACCCCACTCAACGCAGCGATCAAAGGCAGTAACGAAATCATTTTCCCTGTCATTGCCATGACTATGACCCTTGCAGCGGTTTACTTGCCTATTGGTTTAATGTCAGGCATGACAGCTGATCTATTCCGTCAGTTTGCCTTTACCCTTGCAGCATCAGTGATCATCTCAGGTCTCGTGGCACTAACCCTCTCACCAATGATGAGTGCTTATTTAATTAAGCCTGTATCACAGCAGCCTAAATGGTTTGCAGCCATTGATAAACAGTTACATAAGCTATCTGATAGCTATAGCAAACAACTCTCAAAATGGTTTGATCGTAAGGCACTGATGGGTGGCATGGCGCTTGCGCTAATCGCACTATCAGGAGTGGCTGTGTGGTCGATGCCACAAGTGTTGTTACCAACCGAAGATACAGGCTTTATTGATGGCAGTGCTGAAGCGCCAACAGGGGTAGGTCGTCGTTATCACATCAAGCATAACTCTGAATTAAACAGTGTTATGGAAGATAATAAAGACATCGCAGCCAATTTATCCTACATCGAAGGAACACCATCGAACCATATTTTGCTTGAACCTTGGGGCAAGCGCACTAAACCTGCAGATGAAATAGTGGCAGAGCTTACCGATAAAGCAGCGAAGACCTTGTCTGCCTACAGCATGTCATTTAGTGTACGTTCGGCTGATGGTCTTAATGCTGCGACCAATTTGAAGCTACAACTAAAAACAGTTAATCGAGATAATACAAAGCTCAACGATACAGCGAACCGTGTCGTTAAAAAGCTGAGTGAATATGAAGGGTTAACGCGTGTTAAAAGCTCATTACTGCGTGATCAGCTCCGATATGACCTACGCATTGATCGCAATGCAATTATCTTATCAGGTGTAGCTTATACCGATGTAACTAATGCCTTATCTACTTTCCTTGGTTCATTGAAGGCGGCAAATTTACAGGCCGATGATGGTTATACCTACCCTATTCGCGTTCAAGTTAACCGTAAAGATCTCGGCAACTTCGATATTATCGATAAGCTTTATGTAGCGTCAGAATCAGGGCAAAACATTCCTTTGTCTGAATTCGTCTCGATTAAAGCGGTAACCTCAGAGTCTAACTTTAAGACTTACATGGGGCAAAACAGTGCAGAAATTACAGCAACCTTAATGCCGGGCTATACCGCAGGTGATGTGCGTAATTATATTGATAAGAACATACCAGAGCTGCTTGATAACTCACAAAGCTACGCCTATGACGGTGTCGTGAAAGAGTTAATGGACTCACAAGATGGTACCCAAACACTGTTTTTGATGGCGCTTATTTTCATCTATTTGATCTTAGCCGCGCAGTTTGAAAGCTTTGTTGATCCGTTGATCATTTTGCTTACCGTTCCTCTGTGTATTGTAGGCGCAGTACTGACCCTGTGGGTATTTGGGCAAAGCCTCAATATTTACTCACAAATTGGTCTATTGACCTTAGTCGGACTAGTCACTAAACACGGTATTTTACTGGTCGAGTTTGCCAACGAGCAACGTAAGCATGGCAAAACAGCCATTGAAGCGGCAATTCACAGTGCTCGTTCACGTTTACGTCCAATTTTAATGACATCACTGACCATGATTTTAGGTGCTTTACCGTTAGCATTTGCATCAGGGCCGGGCTCATTAGGTCGTGTAAATATTGGCTTAGTCTTAGTGGGAGGATTAACCGCAGGGACATTCTTCTCACTATTTCTAGTGCCAGTTGCTTATGTCGGGATGAGTAAGTTAAGAGAAAAAGATGCGCTAAAAACCTTATTAAGTGGTCGTGGTTTCCGCCAGCGAAATCAACACTAAATAAGATTTACAAAAACAAAAACGCCTACATCACTGTAGGCGTTTTTTATTATCGTGTGATTATGATTAAGCTTTCTCTGAAAGAATAATACGCAGCGTTCGACGAAGAGGTTCTGCTGCCCCCCATAACAACTGATCACCTACAGTAAAGGCATTAAGGAAATCATCACCCATTGCCAGTTTACGAAGACGACCGACAGGCACTGATAGCGTACCTGTTACTTTTGCAGGACTTAGCTCTTGTACCGTTACATCACGATCATTCGGGATCACTTTCACCCAGTCATTATGTGATGCGATAATTTCTTCAATTTCGTCAAGTGGTACATTCTTCTTCAGCTTTAACGTTAATGCTTGGCTGTGACAGCGCATCGCACCAATACGTACACATGTACCATCAATAGGGATAGGCGAATCTTCTAGACCAAGGATCTTGTTCGTTTCAACCGACGCTTTCCACTCTTCTTTACTTTGACCATTTTCGCGCTTCACATCAATCCAAGGGATCAATGAACCCGCTAATGGCGCACCAAATTCTTGAGCAGGGAAATCACTAGAGCGCAGTGTATCTGCAACCTTACGGTCAATATCTAAAATAGAGGTCGCTGGGTTTGCCAGCTCGCTGGTTACTGTGTCATTAATCACGCCCATTTGGCTGATCAATTCACGCATGTTTTTCGCACCAGCACCGGACGCCGCTTGATACGTTTGTGACGTCATCCACTCAACAAGCCCTGCTTTATATAGACCACCAACAGCCATCAGCATTAAGCTTACAGTACAGTTACCACCTACGTAGGTATTTGTACCCTTGTGGATACCTTGTTGGATTTGATCGAAGTTAACTGGATCCAGTGTGATGATTGAATCAGGCTTCATACGCAGTGTAGACGCTGCATCAATCCAGTAACCTTTCCAACCTGCTTGGCGCAATGCTGGATAAACTTTTTCAGTGTAACTACCACCTTGACAGGTAATGATTGCATCAAGCTGTTTTAAACTCTCTAAATCGAAAGCATCTTGCAGCATTCCTGCATCTTTACCAAAGTTTGGCGCTGGAATGCCTACTTGAGAAGTTGAATAGAAGACAGGATCAATCAGCTTAAAATCACCTTCTTCAATCATACGTTGCATCAGTACAGAGCCGACCATGCCACGCCAACCAACTAAACCTACTTTCATCATTTCTACCACACTCCCTGTTGTAATTTAATTCTTGTTCCATCTATAGAGATTTAACACCCTAAAAACAAGCATAATTTTCACATTCAGTTAAAAATACTATCGCAAAACAGAGTAACAATCTTTGTAATTTTAAAGATATCTGAATTTCTTATCAGTGATATTAGTTTTTTTTATAAGCTCAAAAACGCAACAAAAAAGAATAAAAAAACCGCAAAAAAGCCATTTTAAAGTTACTAAACATCCACTTTTAACCGTAATTATGAAATTGAACAACAAAACATAAATAATTCAACTTAACGCATAACTTTGAAAAACAGCCCCCATCCTGATAATCTCTCTTACCGCTTTTTAGTGGATATATCACTTGTTATTTACATGTATTGTAGTTTTTTAAACTAATTAACTAGCAAGTTTTATGCTTTGAAACAAAAGAGCGAAATAAGACAAATAATATACAACCACAACAAAAAAACTAATTTTTAACAAATAAAGCACATCAAAAGCAGTATTTTTACTTCTTTTAAAAAGCAAAAGACTCAGGTCACATAAAGACACATTATTTATCGCGGTTTTAAAGCCACCTGCTACAGTAGCCAAAGTTTGTTACAAGCTGTGATACACGTGATCGATTAACCAGTATAGAAAGATTAATTACTGACTTTTGGGGCTAATTCCCCATTTTACAGGTACGATAAACAAGGTTAGAAGTATGGAAAAACAGACTGTTGTGAAACTACCCTCGTTGATGCAAGTTCTTGTTGCTCTCGGTATTTTCCTTGCACTAGCATTCTCATTTACCGCTAAATTGCATTTACCTATTCAGCTAGCACTTTACATTGGCTGGTTCATTATCATGGGTTTAGGTATTAAGTTAGGCCATGATTACAAATCGTTAGAAAAAGCAGCAACCAAAGGTATTGCAAACGGCCTCGGTGCTGTACTGATCCTATTAGCCGTTGGTGCTCTTGTTGGTACTTGGATCGCTGGCGGTATTGTTCCAACGATTATTTACTACGGTCTGAAAGCTATTCACCCTTCCATTTTCTTGCTTGCGACAATGATCATCTGTTCATTAACAGCATTAGCAACAGGTACTTCTTGGGGTGCAGCAGGTACGGCAGGTATCGCGATGATGGGTATCGGTCAAGGCTTAGGTATTCCAGCACCAATGACAGCAGGTGCGGTACTTTCTGGTTGTTACTTCGGTGATAAAATGTCACCACTATCAGATTCTGTGATCCTTGCTTCTTCAATGTCTAACGTTGAAATCATGGAACACATCAAAGGTATGCTACCTATCGCACTGATCAGTTACGTGATCACTGCCATTCTATTTACTGTTGTGGGTTACCACTACTCAGGCAATGTAGACATGACTCAAGTTGATTCAGTTATCAAAGCAATGGATCAGCAATTTGTTATCTCACCACTGTCTTTCATTCCTGTTGTTATCGTTCTTGTACTACTGGCACTGCGTTTACCATCATTCCCAGTGATCACGCTAGGTTCACTACTGGGTATTATATGGGCTGTAATGATCCAAGGTATGGATCCACTGGTTGCATTTAACACTGCGTGGGCACCATTCTCTATTAGCTCTGGTGTTGAGTTTATCGATGCGATCCTAAACCGTGGCGGTATGTCTTCAATGCTTGGCTCTGTAGCCGTGATTATCTTTGGTCTTGGTTTTGGTGGTTTACTAGATAAAGTGGGTGTGCTTCAGACTATTGCTCGTCTATTTGAAAAGCGTGTAAATTCTGCTGGTAGCCTATCAATATCAACGATTGCGACCGCTTTCCTAGGTAACGTATTTGGCTCTGCGATGTATGTTTCGCTGATCCTTACACCTAAAATCTGTGCGAAAAACTACGACCGTTTAGGTTACCAACGTAAGAACCTATCTCGTAACGCAGAGTTTGGCGGTACTTTAACATCAGGTATGGTGCCGTGGAGTGATAACGGTATTTACATGGCGAGTATCTTAGGTGTTGCTACGCTGTCTTACGCGCCATTTATGTGGTTAAGCTTCGTCTGTATCATCGTGACAATTGTATGTTCATTCATGGGTTGGTTCGTCGATCGTTGTCCACCAGCATCAGCAGAACAATTAGCACAAGATGAAGAAGAAGAAGCATTAGCGGTTAAACAACTAACCTCGTAATCACTGATTGTCATCTAAAAGAAAAGCCCCATTATTTAGCCAAATAATGGGGCTTTTTGCGTATATGCATCTTTTGTTGAACCATCACGTTATTTAACTTTCCGTTTTTATTCTCATCCCTTATCCAATACTCACCACTATCATGTTCTTAATTCTTAAATGATTAAGTCAGGACTTAGTGCTAACCACCACCTATATTAGTACATTAATATTCTGTCATTATTTAAAATACCTCATTAATGATGCGCAAGATCACAAATACAAACATACACATTTAGCAATCTTAGCTTTCAAATATTGAAGTTGATCTCAATCAACGTCTGTCAGTGATTTTTAATGAAAATACAGCTCACGCAATATTTAACGCCAGATGTACGACGGATACATGTTCATTGCGGAATGATTATCGAACTTCTATCGATATCAAACTTTTTTCTTCTCCATATAAAGGATTTATAGCTATGAGCAATAATGCTACTGAAGGCCGTAAAGTTACGGTTGGCAGCTACCTTGCCCTCGCCTTTGCGGTTGTTTTCTTCTCAGGCTTACTTCAATCGAACCAATGGTACGGTGTATTCGACTTCACCACGCTAAATGGCTCTTTTGGTAGCGTTGTGTATTCTGTTGATCAAACGGCGGAAGGCATTGAAACTGCGTCAACTTCTCTACGTGGTAAAGGCGGTAGCGGCGCGCGTGATGGCTTCTTATTCGCCCTAACCCTGATCCCAACAGTCATGTTCGCACTAGGTATGATCAACGTACTTGAACACTACGGTGCTTTAGATGCGGCTCGTAAGCTATTAACTCCATTACTTCGTCCTTTAATGGGGATCCCAGGCAACTCAGGTCTAGCACTTATAGCATCACTGCAAAGTACCGATGCGGGTGCTGCAATGACACGCCAATTAAAAGATGAAGGTCACTTAACTAAACGAGAAACTGACGTCTTTACCATGTTCCAATTCTCCGCTGGTGCCACCATCGTTAACTTCTTCTCATCAGGTGCTGTGCTATTTACTTTAACCTATGCATCAGGTGAGTTAGCTGTTACTTCATCGCTTGGTTTAGCTGTCGCTATCATGTTCATCTTCAAATTTGTTGGTGCCAATATTTTCCGTATTTACCTCAACATCACTGAAGGCAAAGAAAATAAAGACGATAAAGACAACCAGAAAAATGTGATCAGTCAGGAGAACGCATAATGACTACAGCAAAGAAACCAATGGTGACGGACATTTTCGTTGAAGGCGCTAAAAAAGGCTGGGTGATTGCAACCACTTCAACGGTTCCTAACGTCCTGATGGCATTTGTGATCATCAAAGCGCTACAAATCACTGGCGCACTTGATGCGATGGGCACACTGTTCTCACCAATCATGGCTATCTTCGGCCTACCGGGTGAAGCAGCAGCAGTACTAATTGGCGCATGGATGTCAATGGGCGGCGCTGTCGGTGTGGTGATCACCCTGTTTGACCAAGGCATTTTAACGGGCGAACACATCGCAATTTTAGCGCCTGCTATCTACCTAATGGGGTCACAAGTTCAGTACATGGGCCGCATCATGGGTCCTATTGGTACTGAAGGTCGCTACATTCCTGTAATGATTGCGATTTCTGTACTGAATGCTTTTGCTGCCATGTTCGTGATGAACATCTTAGTATAAGCCCTTTCTCATTGCCGTGAGTACTTGCTCACGGCAAATGCTTTTCATCATAAGCGAACACCACTTCTTTTGATTTCTGCATTGATGCTGTTTTCTGCATCGACGCAACTAGGAGCTGATTATGTCTTTTTGTCTTGATTCTTACCTAGAAGAGCTACGCCCTTTAATTAACGTTGATTGTGGCACTTTAACTTTTGAAGGCATTAACTTTATTGCTGATACCATGGCGCAAAAATACCAAGAGCTTGGTTGGCACATTAAGCGTGTTGATTGCGGTATTGCGGGCACTGGTTTAGAGATTCGTAACAAACCAGAAGCTAAGCATATTGATGCGATGCTAATTGGTCACATGGATACCGTTTTCCCAGTCGGCACTGTAGCCGCTCGCCCTATGACCACTGATGAAACCAAAGCCTATGGCCCAGGTGTTTCAGATATGAAATCTGGCCTATTGAATATCCTTTATGCGCTACGTGGTTTAGAGCAAGCAACATTAGATAAGCTATCTATTTGTGTGTGTATGAACCCAGATGAAGAAATTGGCTCATTACATTCTGAAGCATGGCTTAAAAGCGTTGCCGTTAATGCAAAGCATGTGTTTGTTGCAGAAGCCGCACGTGCTGATGGCTCATTAGTTAAAGCCCGTAAGGGTATGGCACGTTACCGTTTAGGTTTTCACGGTAAAGCCGCACATGCGGGTAACGAGCCTGAAAATGGTCGTAGTGCAATCAGTGAAATGGCACATTGGATCATTGCGATTAATGAACTCACTAACTTCACATCTGGCACTACCTTCAACGTGGGTGTGGTAAAAGGCGGTGCTGGCGCAAACATCGTGCCTGACTTTGCTGAAGCCATTGTTGATGTTCGTTTTTGGGATAACGATGAATATGCAGTAGCTGACGAGAAAATTCGAGCGCTATGTGAAACACCGTTTACTGCTGACGTAAAAGTCGTGGTTGAGCGTGAGGCACATAAACCATCAATGGTACCAAGCCCACAGACCGAGCTATTAATGGCACAAGTTGAAGCAATCGGTAAAGATTTGGGTATTGATATTACATGGCAAGCAGTCGGTGGTGGATCTGACGCTAACCTAACAGCAGTGTTAGGTGTTCCAACATTAGATGGTCTCGGTCCTATTGGTGCAGGTTTCCACAGTGCAGACGAGTGGCTAGATCTGACTTCAATTGAGCCTCGTATTCGTTTACTGCAACGTATCTTAGAAAAACTCGCTGCGTAAACAATGATTAAAACTGGCATGTAAAACAACGAAAGACTGCATGATGCAGTCTTTCTTCGTCTTATTCACCGTCTCTATATAACTGTTCCGCTTCATCTTGCGGCTCCAACTCATCAAATATCACAGGTGAAATGCTATCACTGCTAAACTGCAATGTTACTGGTTCAGAATAATTCGGAACATTGTCATAGCTAAACACCGAGTAAAATTTCGGTATATTCGCATTCCCAAATCGGTCAAATGTATATTCATCCTTGCCAGCATAAAGCTTTACACCGTCTAGTGGTGTTCGAGGAGGATGAAAGCAATTTCTTACCACATACACACCTACAAAATCTGGATCGTCAGGCTTCTTCCAGGTCAATTTCGTTGCACCATCAACTAGTGTGGCATTTAAGTCTGTTGGTGCTGCCACTGGTTGTTTTCTACGTTCTATGTACTCAATAACCAACTGCGGACATTTTTCACTATCACAATTGAACCAAGTCACCATGGCATTTTTGTGCCTTGACGCCGAAGTGGCACGGATGATCAAATTAAGAGGCTGCCCACTGCTAATAACATCTTCTAAATGTTTTCTTGCAGAGCTATCAAACATAAAGCTTTTTCTAGGCGATTTAGATAAACCGATACTACTTGCCTCGTAGCCTAGGTATTCGATTTTTTCACGATTTTTTACGCTATCAAAATCAAGGTTATCAATTTCAGCAATATCAACAGTGAAGCGCATTGGTTGTGCAATCTCTCTCGATTGCTCATGCTCTATCTCAAAATAGGCTTGAGTGATAACAATCTCTTTTTCCTGATTGAGGCAGTCTAATGAAAACATGACTTGCCCAAAGACTGTATTTTCATCACTGTCAAAGCCACATTGGATAACATTCTTTTGTGGTGGTTCTTGTAGGGTAAAAGTATGACAATCACTTGCCGATATCGCGACCTTAGATGTTTTTTTGGTGTAGATAACTTCCAAACTTGGGCGGTAATGAATACCACCACCAA
The DNA here is from genome assembly GCF_030685535.1 of Photobacterium leiognathi. Classification (NCBI taxonomy): domain Bacteria; kingdom Pseudomonadati; phylum Pseudomonadota; class Gammaproteobacteria; order Vibrionales; family Vibrionaceae; genus Photobacterium; species Photobacterium leiognathi. The sequence continues at coordinate 2,278,355 of NZ_CP131601.1, forward strand.
AACGGCCATAACCGATATCAAATTGCATAATTTGGGAATCATTACCAATAGGAAGCGAAGTCGGCCCCTGAATTTTTAGAAGTAAACGTCCTTGATTTAATTGTTGTTGCAGTAATTGTTTCTCTATCGCACTGAAACACCAAGACTTCCAAATACCTTGCGTAATTTGATCGGAGCAAATGGCATCACCTAGAGTTTGTTGCGGTACAGCTTGATGAATTTGATCAAAACTTCGAATATTAGTAATTTCTTCTGGATCAAGAATAGAAACTGACCATTCGCCATAATTTTCTATTTTGGCGCCTACACGGTTCATTGGATATAGCGAAAAACAGGCATCTTTAATAATCGCATCTTCGGGCAATCTATCAATATCAAAGGCAATGACACCATAACAGATACCTTTAGTTTTATTGACACCAATAAACAAAGAATTATACCCAAAATGGTCCGCATTAAACTCTTTTGTTAATTCCCCTACATAGCCAATTTGTTCAGCAGCAGGGAATAAGGTGTAAGAAAACTCATCTTTTGCCAAATTTGTTTTTATCTTCAGTTCTGGAGCGAAAGGTGATTTTATTCGTGTCACCCGATTCACTTTTCTCAAATTATAAAAGTATCGATGACCAGATTGTAATTGGCTATCAGTGAAACTATTTTCGGAAGTATTGGCGATTAAGGTTTCAGGAGTACAATGGTATTTGGGCGTATCACTTCGATAAATTTGATAATAGCAATTACTATCGTCCTCACCACTATTCCAAACTAATTCAACTTGGGTATCATCAACCTGCTTAATCGTGAAGTTTTCAGGTCGAGATGGCGCAAGTTCAGAATAATCAATCGCACTATTTAACGCATAAAGCAAAGCAGGAATATTCTCATTCACACTTTGCGTCATGTTAACTAAATAGTCCGGTATATTCCGACTACCTACCTCGACAACACTGGAGAGAATCCCGCGATCATAGTAGTATTCACGACCACTTCCATGGATCAAATTAGCAGGTGGCTTACCTCTATGTATGCCATATTGTCTGTTTGTTACTTTATGAATTTTATGCGCCATATTGGCGCATAAAATATTTAAGTCGGTCCCTTCAATTTCAGCTTCATGGTTAAACTTATGCGCAGGGAAAAACACGTTCCCCTGCGAGTGATAATCTAACGCAATACTGATATTTTTATGTTCTTCAACAAACCTTTTTATCGCTTGTGTTTCTGGCTCTGAAAATGCTTCAGGTCCACTATAAATATTCGACTGAGTATCAAAACTACGCTTAAAATTCACGCCAAAGTTTCGATTCAAATCAACACCAAAGGTACCGTCTTTATTATCTCGTCTATTTTTGCGCCAAAATGAAAAGTGCTGTCTTGAATATTCAAAACCGTCAGGGTTCAAACAAGGCACCATATAGAGTGTGTTCCGCGTTAATGCCTCAACAACATCGGGATTTGAAGGGTAATTATCAAGAATATACTGAATAAAATTTACAGCTAACTCGATACCAATCCATTCTCTTGCGTGAATCGTTCCCGTATAAAGTAATGCGGGCTTCAAATCTGCATAAGCCACATCTTGTGACAAAGTCACCATCATGATTGGGCGATCTTCATGAGTCTGACCAATATTCTGCAACCGGATCAAGTGAGGATACATCTCCATTGCCTCGGTGAGAAAATCAATCGTATCTTGATAAGAGAGATATTGTTTTTTCATTACTCAACCTCACTCGGCTGAGTATTCCAAGCTGCAATAATTGCATTGAGTTTTTTCTGCTTTAAATTACTAACTTCAAGTAATCGTGAAGGGTGATTATTCAATACATCCAAAGTTCCAGCTACACCAAAACACTCAACAACATTGTTAGCAAGATTTACTCCGATGCCTTTAACTGAGGTAAAAAACTCGATTATCTGTTGTTGATTAAGCGCATCCTCTGTCTTATCTGAATCAATAGCTGCTGTTGGGTATTGCGCTTGCTCGACACCTAAATCTAGTGTCTTTTCTAATTCCGCTTGCGCTTTCGGTTCTAAAAACTTCGCTAAAAACTGATTCAGTCCGTTATCACCACTATGTATACCTTGTAAGTTCCAGACTTCACTTTACCACTCTTCATTAAGATCATCTTGGATGTTTTCTAGCGCATATAACTTATCTTGAGGATTTAATTCACCCGTATCCGTTGAAAACGACGCTTGTCCAAATGAGATATTACGCATCGTTCTCAATAGCGAGGAATCAATTTTTCCCAACTCCTCCCAGTTTTTATGAGGGAAGTAAGGCTTTTTAAACATCTCAGGCGCCAGTTGCCACATTAGATATTGCCCAATCCAATCACGAATATAAGGGAAAGCAGCAAACGCCGTTGCACATTCTAAAATACTGTATTCATCGTTATGACTCACTGCAATATCACATGCCCAATATTCAGCTTTCGCAGCTTTAGATGCTTTAATTGCGACTTCCAGCACTTTCTCTGGAATGGCTTGATAATCCATACTGCCACCTTGGCTAGTATTGGTTAGCCACTCTCCTTCTGGCGGCCTACGCCAAAAAGCACACACAGGTTTATGCCCAATCAACATCACACGAATATCCGCTTTCATTGGAACAAAATCTTGAATATAAGCAGGAAAATAACGACGTTCAGAAAATAGCTTTACTGCCTCATCAGCACTATCTACTTTGTGGACAAAATACCCACCGTAGTTTGATGGTCCATATGAACGCTTAATAATTTTCGGATAACTGGTCTCATTGATATAGTCAAGTGCCTCTTCCACATTATAAAATATCTTTGTTTTAGGTATAGGAAGTTGATACTTATGACAAAAGTGAGTGACATTTTCTTTAGATTTATTACAAAACTGCGAATCCAAAGACGGAATAAACTTCACATTCGGAAGTGCTCTTGAGATATCGCGAAATGTTTCGTAAGCAGTAGCTGGAATGTTTCCGATCAGTACATCAATTTTTTTTCTCTTCACTTCATTGATAAAGCGTTGCTTATCATTAGCCCAATGATAAGTCACTTGCTCAATCTTATCCGGCCAACCTTTGAAATTCGAACGATCAAAGAAACGTAAGACATGATCTAAATAAAGTAAGCCTAGTTTTGGTCGAGAAGTTGTATTAACGCTTTGCATATTTCCTCCTTAAATTATGCGAAATCAGTGAAAACAGTATCAGTAGGAACGTTTGAATTAGTGGATACAATGTTTGAACGATGGCTCTGCTTTCTTGTTTTTCTATCAATAAGATCAACAATGCATTGAACTTTCTTAGCGTTAAAATTGATTCCCATTTTTTCTTGCTCTGGTGTTGCAAAGGCGGGAATACCGTTAACTTCGAGAACAACATATTTTTGATGCTCTATATCATAAATAATATCAACGCCCGCAATTTCTAAACCCGTAATACGTGCCGCTTTAAGGGCTAGTTCAATAACCTCTGGCGGAGCTTCTCGTTGTATGACATTACCACCACTTGTGACGTTTGTTTTCCAACTTCCCTCTGCTGCCTTTCTTCCATAACAGGCAATAAACTGATCATCAACAATATCGACACGGTAATCAGTGAAGTCATTCTCAATGATACGCTCTAGATATAGCTGAGGTGATGCTTGATTAACGATATAAGGATAGATTAAGTCAAGATCACGTTCACTTTCGAGTTTGATGATCCCGTTACCTCCCCAGCCATTGATTGGTTTACAAATGGCTTGTCCTTGCCAAAAATGAAAATGTTTTTTTAAGTTATCTATATTTTTTTTATTGCAAACAACATAGTCTGGCGTGTTAATACCATGCCTTTTTAATAATTGAGCGGTTTTGAATTTATCTTCTGTTAATTCAAATGCTTCATAATTATTAATAGTCGGAATAATAGTACTAAGAGTTTGATACAGATACGTTTGATAAGGTGTTTGTTGACCTGCATTATATGAAAAAAACAGATCTAACGAGCCCATATCCTGATCATTACAGAAAATACTGCCGTCATGAGCTACCGCATTACCAAGATCAAGGTTGGTAACAACACTGATGTCTCGTTCATTAAGCTTAGAGACTAATTGCTCCTGTATCTGCTCACCGCCACCGTTTTGATACATCCATAATCCAATACGACGTTCCATTTTAACCCTCTACTTTAAATGCGTAATAAGCATATAATTCACCACTTAATGTAAACATGGTTTCATATAAACTTGTCAAAATGCAATAATTATTATCAAATTAGTATCATATTAAAATTGCATTCATGTGGAGTTAACTATGAAACACGATGATTATTTAGTTCTTAAGACAATGATGGAAAAAAATTCTTGGACCAAAAACAAAAAAGGAGTCGATGAATATGGTCAATTGATGACAGGTTGGCTAAAAGAGCTGGGTATGGATCTACAGTGTTTTCAGCGTTCCGAAGTAGGTAATCACCTGCTCTTTACCTCTTCACATAAAGCTCAATCACCAACCCTTCTTCTCCTTGGTCACCTTGATACGGTATTTCCACCAGATACATTTGAAGAAGTCAGTGAGGATGAAGAGTGGCTATACGGACCAGGTGCGTGTGATATGAAAGGTGGGAATTTTGTGGCATTAATGGCACTACGCAATATCTACGAATCACTTGGGCAAGTTCAAAATATAGATGTCTTACTCGTCAGTGATGAAGAAACTGGCAGTGATGATAGTAAGTCTCTACTTCGAACTATTGCGCCGAATTACAGTGCTTGTATTGATTTCGAAGCGGCAGGAAAAAACCATGAAGTAGTAACAGCACGAAAAGGTATTGCTACCTACACTATTAATATTGAGGGTAAAGCAGCGCATGCTGGTAACCATTTTTGCGATGGTGCAGATGCCAATTTAGTCGCAGCAAAACTTCTTATTCAGTTAGCCGAACAAACCTATCTTGAAAGTGGAACCACAATCAATGTCGGAAAAATAAATGGTGGTATTGGTGCCAATACAATATCACCACACGCAACTCTCACCGTAGAAGCTCGCTTTACTAGTCTTAATGAGCAAAAACGAATTATTGATGTTATACCTAAACTCGTTAATAACTATAACAAAGATGGTATTACCCTATTTATTGATGGCGGGTTACAGAGAGATGTTATGGTACCGACATCAGATCAAGCTGCATTAATTGATAGGCTATCGAGCATTATTGATACCCCATTAAAAACTGAAAAACGAGGAGGTGTCAGCGACGCTAATATTATTGCGGGAATGGGTGTACCTACCCTTGATGGCTTTGGTCCTTATGGCGATGGCGATCATACAAAGCATGAGCGAGTATCAAAAAAAAGCATAGAGAGAAGGATCTCAGAGGTGACTAAGATATTAGAATATTATGCTTCGTAAGTTAAAGAGACAATCTGACTTTAATTTACAGTGATAATATTGGTAAGACGGTGGATTATTCTTAGTTCATACCATTTTATACTAAGAGAACTCTATAATTGTATGGCTAGTTTAGAGCTCTACATAATCCACTGGTTAAATCAAAATACATCTGTTCATACTTTATGCTAAACCGATCCTGGATTAGCCCGTTTTCGTAAAGATCTCCGCTTTTCCTGCTGACATCTGGGCACTGTGTAAATTGTCTAATTTAAATTGTAACGCCCGGATAGGATGACGCCATAAGTAACGTGGAAACGTCCAACGCAATACATGGATCATCTGTAAACGCTTAGCCGATTGATAGCAATGCCCAATACAATGCGAACAGCTAGGTTTATCCTCACCTAACCGACAACCGCTAACACGTTCTTCAACATACTCGATAAGACTTTCACATTCAGGACAAATAATTGCCCCACGGTGCAACGTTTTACAATATAGGCGAATCATCGCTTTCACTGCGTTCAGTTCACGTTGCGAACGAACTGAATGATTGTTTTGAACTATCATAGTGGGGTTATTATCCACCGGACGTTGCAATATCCAATGACAAAGATCAATTTTTAAAAATAATCCTATCTATATGAGCAAATAACGAAACAAGCCCATAAAGATTGATTAAAACGCGATCTTTAATACATTGTTCAATATTTAATAACACAGCGTACCAAATAAAAAACATTTCATTAGCAGCATTTTCCAGCTTTATAACAGATAAAAAATAGCCCTGAATGCCTCACTTTCATCAAATAGTGAAAGCACACAATCAGGGCCATGAGTATTTAGCCGTTGTTACTAATTACGGACAAGCCATTTGGATGATTAGTTATCCGAATTTAAACGACGTAATAACTGATCTTTTAAGTTCGGTGGCGTACCTTTAATCGTTAAAGTATCGGTTTCCGCATCATAGAAAATGCGCTCACCTAACAACATGCTATCAAAGTTCAGCGTCATACCACCGCCAGAACCCACAAATTTGGTCAGTTTACGCATTGCAGTACGATCGGCAGGGAAACTTTCTTCTAACTCGTAACCTTGTTTAGAAGTAAATTCATAGAAGTTAGTCCCATCATCAGAAGTAGGCAGTTCACTTGCAAGCTCTTTAACCGTAACTTCATCACCTGCTTGTAGCTGACTATTACAGTAATCGTAAACTTGCTTACGGTATTGCTGCTTTTCTTCTTTATCTAAACGAGAATCCGCGCAGAAATCTTCAACCGCCTGCATCAGAACTTGGTTCTGCTCTTTCACGTCCAAGCCAACATCTGCTTGCATAAAATCTAAGAAGAAATCGGCAATCTTACGACCTACTCGACCTTTAATAAAAGTAAGGTAACGTTTCGAGTCAGGATCGGTTTCCCATGATGACAAGTCGATACGTGCCACGATATCCATTTTCGCGATATCAAGGTAATCGGTCACGCTTATACTTAGCTGCTCAGTCACCTTCATGCTGTGGCAAGTAGGCAACATACCGATAAACAGGTAATCAGTTGCTAGTGACTGATACTCAGCCATGACAATTGTGCCCGCTTCCGCGAATGGATATTTCGCTAATTCGGTTTGTAAACGCTTCGCTGACATATTAGAAAAAGTCAGAAAATCTAACTCACCTTGACGAAATTGCTTTAACCAATGGGAAAATTCACTGTCTTGAGCAAAAAGTGCAAAACCTTTCGCACCTTTACTACTGTAAATGCGGTTAAGTTCAGCCACGAGATCTTCTGTCGATGCATCGTTCTCTAGTGTCTGATTTCTAAGATGTATTTCTAGTTCATCTTGGTCGTTTTTTGTCAATTGATGAAGAATGACATTAGAAAGTGTAAGGCTCATAATGAAAAGGTTTTCAAGAAAACTGAACTCTAGGTTATCATAAGTCGCTTACGTAAACATTAAACAAGATTTCTTATGCCAATTACTTCAAAATACACAAATAAACAAGTTGAACAAATTATTGATGACGTGTTCGATGTACTTGAAAAGCATCAAACTTCGCCAGAACTAGCACTAATGGTTGTTGGTGATATTGCGACTAATATCATTAACGCAAACGTGCCAGCTGCTCAACGTGCAGTGATTGCAGAAAAATTTGCTAAAGCTCTGCAGACCTCAATTAAAAAAGACTAAGTTTAGTCATCTGATTAAACTTGCATTGAAGACTGAGAAGAATTGACATTTATGGTCGCCAGCGGAAATACCTACAAAGAGAAAGTCTCACAGCTGATTAGCTGGGGACATTGGTTCAGTTTCTTTAATATCATCGCAGCCATGCTATTGGGTACGCGATATATTACTCATTCAGACTGGCCTGCAACCTTGATCGGACAACTTTACCTTTTGTTAAGTTGGGTTGGTCACTTTGGATTTCTTGTTTTTGGTATTTATATTCTCATTATATTTCCAGCAAGCTTCCTGATCCCATCACAACGCTTAATGCGTTTATTTGGTGTACTCGTTGCCACTGTTGGTCTAACCGCCCTATTGCTTGATACCTATGCGTACCAAAGCGTTGATCTCCATTTAAGCCCACTGGTCTGGGACTTATTGTTGAGTGGCGATAAAACAGAATTAAATGCTCGCTGGCAGTACCTATTTGTTGTTGTTCCAGTCATCTTCCTCTTAGAGCTTATGTGCTCTGAGTGGGTATGGCGCAAACTTAGAAAGCTAACACGTAAACATGTTGGCGGTCCTATCGCTTTTGTTTTCGGCGTTTGCTTTCTAGGTAGCCACCTTATTTATATCTGGGCGGATGCAAACTTATACCGTCCCGTTACGATGCAACGATCTAATTTCCCATTCTCTTATCCGATGACGGCAAAAACCTTCATGGAAAAGCATGGTTTATTAGATCGACAAGAATATGCTAAACGTCGTGCTGAGCAAGGCGTACAAAACAGCGAGCTCGTTCGCTACCCTATTCAAAAGCTAAGCTTTAATGATCAAGGTACAGGTCAAAACCTGATGATCATTATGGTTGATAGCCTGCGCAGTGACATGGTCACGCAGACAGTGATGCCAAATCTTTCTACCTTTGCAGATCAAAACCTCGACTTCACCGATAATTACAGTTCAAGTAACAGCGATTCAACCGGTGTCTTTGGCCTACTTTATGGTCTACCTAGTGGTTATGCAAATAGTATTCGTGCTGAGAAAAAATCACCTATTTTACTGAATACCTTACAAAACCGTGGCTACCACTTTGGTTTATTCAGTGGTGAAAATTTTGAGCTGCCAATTTACCGTGAAGCTATTTTTGCCAATACTAAGCTAGCCACAACTGACTCTGAGCATCCAGATCAGGTACCAAGCGATGCCCATGCGCTTAAAGATTGGCAACACTGGCTCGCTCAACAAAAAATTGGTCAACCTTGGTTTAGTTTCCTTGAATTGACTTCCGTACAGCAATTTAAAGAAGGTGAGCATTATAAGCCACGCTTTACTCCGTCTTTAGGCAGTAATGCCATTAATGAGAAAGGGGTTGATTCAACGTTACTTCTGAAAAACAGCTACCGTAATGCCGCTTTCCACATTGATGAAATGCTTGGTCGTATTTTCGCTGATCTTGAAGCTAAAGGCGTATTAGACAATACCATTGTTGTGATTGCTTCTAACCATGGCACTGAGTTTAATGAAACGGGTAACAATACTTGGGGCTCTGGCAGTAACTACAGCAAGTACCAAATTAAAGTGCCGTTAATCATTCACTGGTAAGATCATGCAGCACAAGATGTCACACGCCTAACCAGTAACTTGGATGTAGTACCAACATTAATGGAGTCGCTATTAAATGTTGCGACTGCACCATCTAATTACAGCTCAGGTGTCAGCTTATTTAATCAAAATGATAATCGTCGCTGGATATTATCTGGCAATGACGATGACATTGTTGTGGTGCAGAAAAAACAAACCACAGTTGTTGATAAGTATGGTAATTACAACGTCTACGATAATAATTATCAGCTAAAAGATGAAGGTAAACCAAAGCTTTCAACACTGATGCAAGTAATGAATGAATTAAAACGTTTCTACGCGCCAAAACCGTACGAAAACAATAACTAGATATTCATTGGTTATTTAAATAAAAAGCAGCATTTATTGCTGCTTTTTATTTTTAATGATAGTCATCTCTATCATCGTTGTAACAATGTTCAAAGCCATCATTCCAACCGTTGGCATATTTTCCTTTCATTGCCATCCGCTCAGGATCACGCCGAAACCCTTTTGCATACGTCATCTTATCTAACGTTCGACTATGACAGCCATCCTGATAACCATCGAGATAATGTCGAGTAAAGCCCAGCTCTGATAATTGCTCATGACGGCTAGTCGTGCATCCCAACATCAAAAAGAATGAAAATAAATAGCAGCAAATAACACCATTTTTCATTATTAGCTCTCCACTTCTATTTTATTCTTATTTCACATTCATGCAGTGGCGGAATATATATTTTCTCATTAAATAATAGAACGATGCCTAATTTTTCATTCTTAAAAACAAGACATTGAATATTAATCTGGATCCCATTTCTGATGGTTAATTTTAATAACAATACATTTTTGTGGGTTATATCGCGCCTATTTATTAGTGAGTAGTTAAAATATAAGGTGTTATAAATATTTAAAAAAATTGAAACATAGAGTTAGGCTAAATTGGAATTAACCTTGGAATGAAAAAGCACGTTGATCTTTTTTATAAAAACATAACGGAGCAATGGGGAAATGCCCATAGTTTGCGTACTCTCTGTGAGTTGACTTGCCGCAATCTCATGGAGTTTTTTGATGTCCAGCATTGTCAGATCATCGTAGCTTATAAGGGACAGTGGCACTCTTTACTTCAATTAAATGAGACAGGTATTCAGTACAGTTTTCCCCCGGTCATCATTACTGAGAATAATCACGCAGATATTTACGACACCATTACAACACAAGACAATAAACAACCTTTTATTTCCTCTAGTAAAGATTTTCATCGTGCTTGGCTACCACTGTTTCGCCGTGAACAGCGCATAGGTTGGCTAATTATTGATTTTCCACACGCAGCCAACGTTGATCTTCAAGCATTAGGACAACTACGAACATTATTAGCGTCTGAAATTGATGCCGATCTGCTGTCGCAAACCATCAAAAGTGAAAATAGTAGCCGTCGTCATGTTGAGCAGGAATTAAGAAACAGCCAACACGAACAAGTATTACTGCTTGAACAACTCCAAGCAATGCACAGTATTTCGTTTATGCTATGGCGTACAAAATCCATCAAAGAGATGCTGTTTATCGCAGTTGATGAAGGTAAAAGGCAACTCGAAATTGACCGTATGGCAGTATTTTTATTTGATGAAAAACATCATATGCACGGTACCTATGGGACGGATATTGCAGGAAATACGACCGATGAATATTATTTTGAATCGGTTATCCCGAATCAATGGTATGCCGCCCGTACCCTAAAAGAAAAAGAATACCTTGCTGTTCAAGAAAATACGCCTTTATTCCACGATTTAAAGCAGGTCGGCTTTGGTTGGAGTGCCTATATTGCCTTATGGGATGAAGATACCCCTATTGGTTGGATTGCCTGTGATAACTTATTAACGGGGCGTCCATTTAGAAGCTATCACCACCAGCTATTAAAGCAGTATGGCTTTATTATTTCTCAGCATCTTGTTCGTCATCAGGCTGAAGATCGCTTAAAGCGTCTAAATAAAGATCTTGAAAAGCGAGTACTTACACGCACGCAAGAGCTTAATGACGTCAATAAAATGCTAGAAAAAATGTCACGGCTTGACCCACTCACCAATATTGCTAACCGTCGTGTTTTTGATGAAGCCATTGTCGATGAATGGCGACGTGCAGAGCGTCACCAATTACCTATTTCATTATTGATCATGGATATTGACCACTTTAAGCAATATAACGATCACCTAGGCCATGATGCAGGTGATCTCTGTTTAAAGAAAATTGCCAATGGACTGGCTAATATAGAACGCAGAGCAGGCTCTTTATTTGCGCGTTTTGGTGGGGAGGAATTTGTTCTATTACTCCCAGGGCAAGACAGTAAAGCTGCGGTGTTCGCTGCAAAGAAAATCTTAAAAGCCATGCATGATATGGCGTTGCCATTTCCTCATAATGATAATGAGGGTACTGAGCCTATCGTAACACTCAGTATTGGAGCCAGTACCACTATACCAACACAAGGCAGCGACTATAAAACGTTATTTAATACCGCAGATAAAGCCTTATATCGCGCAAAAGGAGAAGGCAGAAACTGTTACCGTCTACTGTTATAACCAAATAAATGAGTGACTACTTACTATTATCATCACTAATGTAAGTAGTCACTTTGCTATTAATATTTATTCAGATTTAGGCTTACGCTTTCGTGTTATTTTACCAGTAGATGCGCCACTTGATTTCGCACTACTTCCCTTTTTACTATATCGACGTTTTGACGTTGTTTTTGTCCATTCCGGCGATTTTAAATCACGTAAACTTTGTGGTACCTCAGAGACTTTCACCTTATCCATTAGCGCTGTAACTTGCAGCTGTAAGGCACCCATAAACGGCTGATAAGCATATTTCTTATCCGCCATATCTTGCAGTTGGTGCTCCCAATGTGCCGTCATATCAGGATAGGTTGCTTCGTTGGGCAAAGCGTAAATCAAGCCTCTTCCCGCCTCTGTTGCATGAATAGTTTTACCTTGACGTTGTAATAACTGACGTTTAAATAAAATTTCCAAAATCCCAGCACGTGTCGCTTCAGTGCCTAAACCATCGGTATCACGTAGAATTTTCTTCAATGATTGATCGGAAACAAACCGCGCAATACCAGTCATGGCTTGTAATAACGTCGCTTCAGTAAATGCTTTTGGTGGCTCGGTCATCTTGTCTTTGATTTCACCATCACGACAAGTAAGCACTGTGCCTTTGGTTAATGGCGGTACTTTATCAGCAAGATCATTATCGTCACCTTTATCATCACGCCCCAGTAACACCCGCCAGCCCGCATCCATTAATTGGCGGCCTTTTGCGACAAACTGTCCATTGGCGATAGTAAAGACTAACTTAGCTTCAGCATAAACAGCAGCCGGATAAAACTGCATCAGATATTGCCTCGCCACTAATTGATAAATCTTCGCCTCACTTGGGCTCAAACTTTGCGGATTAACAGACTTTGGCGTTGGAATAATTGCATGGTGAGCATCGACCTTTTTATCATTCCAGGCTTTTGATTTTAGTGAGGTATTCGCACCAGAAACAGCATTAGACAAACTGTTATCAGTATTTGCTATCGCACGGCATACATCCCCAGCTTGTTTAAAATGATCTAGAGGTAGATAGCGACAATCAGAACGAGGGTAAGTGATCACTTTATGTTTTTCATAAAGCGACTGACAAGTGCTAAGCACATCAGCAGCACTCATGTTAAAGCGTCGTGCCGCATCGATTTGTAATGCTGATAATGAATAAGGCAATGGTGCCGCTTGCTTGGTTTCTTTACGTTCAGATTCCGTCACTTCTACCGCTTGTCCACGAATTCGACTAACGACGTTTTCACAAAGCTGACGACTGAGTACTCGCCCATCTTCATCTTGATAGGGCTCACAAGCTTTACTTGGGAGCCAACGAGCGCGTATTTCCTGCTCTTGATATGGAATTAATGCAAACACTTCATAAAACGGCTTAGGCACAAAATTAGCAATTTCATCATCACGTCGTACTACGAGTCCAAGGATCGGCGTTTGCACCCGCCCTACCGATAACACGCCACGATAACCGCCTTTTTGTCCAAGCAAAGTATAGGCACGTGTCATGTTCATACCATAAAGCCAATCAGCACGAGAGCGAGCTAATGCCGATACTGACAATGGCACAAAATCATGATTGCTACGCATCGATGACAAGGCTTTTTTCACAGCGGCTGGGTTGAGATCGGAAATCAATAAACGCAAAGCTGCATTTTTTTTCGCAGCAGGAAGTTTGGCATAATCAATCACTTCATCCACCAGCAACTGCCCCTCACGATCGGGATCGCCTGCATGTACGATCTCTGTTGCCGATTTCGCCAACTTTTTGATCACGGCTAATTGTTGTTTTGCCGCTTTGCGTGGGATCAATTGCCACTTTTGGGGAATAATAGGCAGATCATCAAGATTCCATTTCTTATAACGAGCATCGTATGCGTCAGGCTCAACTTGCTCTAATAAATGTCCAATACACCAAGTAACAATATCGCCGTTCCCTACTTCTATATAGCCATTATTATTTTTATGTGGGCGTGGCAATACAGCAGCAATAGCTCTACCTAAACTGGGTTTTTCAGCGATATATAAACGGCTCATCAAGATCTTATCTAACTGTGAAGTAATGACAAAACTCTACCTAAAACCCAGCATAGCAGCAAGAAATACTGGATATAAAAACAGTTTAAGAAGCATTATTTTGTTTATTTTATGTGATAATATCCACGCAAAATAAATGTAACGCTAGCCATACATAAGAGATTTGAATGACTAAGCTAAAACCTTTCATCATTTTGCTAACAGTGTTAATACTTTTCGGTTTTCTATGGGTAGGAAAACAGCTACTCGATAACGGTATGAATACTGACAGTCAATTTCATCCCCCTAAAAGACCGCAGTTTGGTAGTATCATTAATATTAATGATAAGAAAAAAGCGTTTTTTGACTATCTCACGCCTTTTGTTGAAGAGGCTAATAAGCAGATCTTATTAGATCGTCAAGTATTAGAAGAGTTAAGCCAAGATCCAAGTAAGATCGATCCAGATAGTCACTTTATAGAAAACTTAAGTGAAGAGTATGATTTAGCCATTCCAAAAGACGGGATCACATCCGAGTGGCTTAATGAGTTACTAAGACGGGTTAATATTATTCCAACCCAACTTGTACTCGCGCAGTCAGCAATGGAATCGTCATGGGGCACGTCACGATTTGCACTGAAAGGAAATGGCTTTTTTGGTCAATGGTGTTTTACCAAAGGCTGCGGCATTCCACCCCATGATCTCGATCCAGAGCATTATCACGAAGTACAAAGCTTCCCTACTGTTTATGCCGCAGTAAAAGCCTATTTTGATAATATCAATACCAATGATGCTTACGCTGAACTTCGTACCATTCGTGCAAAGTTACAGGCAAACCATGAGAAAATAACCGCTGACGCTCTTGCTCATGGGCTACTGAATTACTCGCAAATCGGCCATCAGTATATTCAGCAGGTGTTAGAGCTGATCAAAACCAATCAGCAATTTATGCCTGAAACAACAACATAAACTGACTGACAACAAAAAAGCTGACTATTGATTTATCATCAATACGTCAGCTTTTTTATTAGCACATATTTTTAGGCAACGATCATTGCGCTTCAAACCACGCTTTTACGGTTTGATAATCCCCTCTAAACACAATCCTATCGGCTTTTTTACTTAACTGATAGGTGTACATAGGATCGTAATATTGCTCAAGTAATGGCGCTAACCATGCCTCATGCTCTGCAACCGAACCTGTCGATTGCATCACTTTCACGGCATGTTGCTGAGCGTCTAATATTTCTTGGTAACGCTCTAAACCTAAACGCTTGCGAATATTAAACATGCCTTTTTCTAAGTACTCAGCAAATAACTGCCAGCCTTGCTCTTCACCATATTGTGCAACGTAATCGCGCTGCATGGTGATCACGTAATCATCTAATAGGCGTGCTAAACGCACATCCATTGGATCATCAATAACAGCAATCGGGGCTTCTTTCATAGCAGCTTGCAATGATAACGGCACCATAACTCGACCGATACTTTTGCCTTCATCTTCATAGATAAACTGCGTAACACCACGATCTTGTTTTTTTAGCATTTGTACCGCTAAATCGTTTTCAAATGCAATTTGCGTACGTTGTGGTGTAACGAAACGACCAAAAGAAGAACCACGATGATGTGCAGCCCCTTCTAAATCAATACCACAGGTTAACTCGTTAACCATGATGGTTTTACCGCTACCAGTATTACCCGCTACCACCATTGACGGCTGCTTAGCAACGTCTTCAATCGTCTCAATTAAGAAGCGACGCAGTGCTTTATAGCCACCATTGATATAAGGAAAATCAATGCCTGCTTCTTTTAGCCATTGCTGAGTAATTTGTGAACGTAATCCACCACGGAAACAATAGAGATAACCATTAGGATTAGCTTCAAAAAAGGCCTTCCACTGGGCAACACGTGCTGCTTTTACATCACCATTGACTAATTGGTGACCCAGTTTAATTGCCTCTTGCTGGCCTTTATTTTTATAACAAGTCCCGACAGCAGCACGCTCATCATTCGTCATTAATGGACGACTTACCGACGTTGGGAATGCACCTTGTTCAAATTCAACAGGCGCACGCATATCCATTAACGGTGTGTCGTTAACAAACAAGCTGCGAAAATCATCGCAATTAGGACGTGGCATTAGCAAACCTCAATAAAGGTATCGCCATCCATTGGCTCTAGTTCACCAATCGCTTCAAGCAAAATATCGTATTTCTCAGCAATCGCCTTAAGCGCTTCTTCACAGTCTGGTGTTGCTGCGAGTAATAAGCCGCCAGAGGTTTGTGGATCGCACAATACCGCTTTTTGCTGCTCTGTCATTGCACCCAGTTTATGACCATAACTCATAAAGTTACGCTCAGTACCACCCGGTACACAACCTTGTTCAATGTAGTTATATACGCCAGGTAACGTCGGTACTTTATCAAACCACACTTTTGCTTTTAGGTTGCTACCTTCACAAATTTCAGCAAGGTGACCCATTAAGCCAAAGCCTGTTACGTCTGTTAGGGCTTTTACACCTTCAACCTCGGCAAAGTCGGCACCCGGCTTATTTAATTTGCACATCCAATCACGTGCCAATCCTTGGTGCTCATCAGCCAACTTAGCTTTCTTCTCAGCTGTTGTTAATACGCCAATGCCAAGCGGTTTAGTGATGTAAAGCTTACAACCTGCCTCTGCACTGTTATTACGTTTAACACGATCGGTATCCACAATGCCGGTCACAGCAAGACCGAAAATTGGCTCAGGAGCATCAATAGAGTGACCACCAGCAAGAGAAATACCCGCTTCGCGGCAAACAGAGCGACCGCCTTCAATCACTTGTTGTGCGATTTCAGGGGCAAGGATATTCACAGGCCAACCTAAAATTGCGATAGCCATGATCGGCTTACCGCCCATCGCATAGATATCACTGATCGCATTAGTGGCAGCAATACGGCCAAAATCAAATGGGTCATCAACGATAGGCATAAAGAAATCAGTGGTACTAATAATAGAAGTACCATTACCTAAATCATACACTGCCGCATCGTCTTTACTTTCATTGCCTACCAATAGGTTAGGATCTGAAAATGGGGCTAACTGGGTGCGTAAAATGGTGTCGAGAACTTGGGGAGAAATTTTACAACCACATCCGGCACCGTGACTGTATTGGGTTAGGCGAACATTTTCCATGACACGCTCCAAAAAAGGGAAAGAGTCAGGGATTCTACTCCTGCCCCTGACACCTGTCATCTTTGAAGCAAACATCGTTCGGTTTTTCCGTTGATATAAATCAAAAATCGCGCTAAAAACGACCAAACTAAGAAAAAAAAGGTGATCCTTTTCACGGTATTATTCACCGGATAGGTATCACCTCTTTAAAACTTATCGCTAAAATGTTTGCTGTTTATAGGTATTCAACAAACTTTGTTAGATCACGCTCATGTAATTTCGCTTCGCGACAATCGACTGATCCTAGGTATAGAAAGCCGACGATCATGTCTTCACCTTGCACACCTAACGCTTCACGTACCACAGGATGATAAGCCCATGATCCTGTACGCCAAAAACCAGAGAAACCTTGTGCAACCGCTGCCATTTGCATTGCTTGTACCGCACAGTCGGCTGATAAATGCTGCTCAATCACAGGGACTTTATGACCTTCAGTGACTTTACTGACAACCGTGATAACCATCGGTGCTCTAAATGGTGCTTTGGACGCTTTTTCAATCACAAAATCTTCCAGCTCATCAGCTTTCGCAGCGGAGATTAAAATATCTGCTAAGCGCTGTAATCCCTCACCTTCAGAGACAATAAAACGCCATGGCATTAAACCACCATGATCTGGTGCGCGAAGGCCTGCTTTAAAAATATTCTCTAATGCTTCGCCACTCGGTGCTGGTGCTGCCAGCTTAGGAATAGAGCGACGAGTCAATAATAGTGATAACGCGTCCATGGTAACCTCAAATGAAAATAGTTATTGTTTTAAATGTATCATGGACACTACAAGAGATTAAGGTTCTAGCCCTTTATTTTTAGCATATTCTTAATCTGCCTAAATATAGAGGGCTATCACAGCAATATCAGATAGAGTGCTTAACCAACAGCTCTTTTTCTGGCTCAGATTTCACTTCCAATTGTGCTAACTCATGCTCTAATTTTGGTGTTAACCAAGCTGAATTCACTCCCCAGTAGAAGAAAAATAGACTAACTACAGCAACAACAGCCATATCATAACCAAATGGAATAATATTGATCCCACCAAATTGATCACTGCCAATAAATGAAAGAACAATCATAGTGACAAAGTAAACAAGTAACCAAGCACTCGACTTCATGTGCTGTTTAATATTTTTCCAACCACGTTTATTTTGAAAGTAAGCATAAATCACAAATCCTAGTAGTAGGATAAAGATCACTTTGCCCGTCAACGGCCAGCGAGACCAATAAAGCACTTCAGATGAGATAGCAAAGCCTAATGGTGCAATGATTTGTAAAGCCTTTAAACGCACAGGACGTTTAGCATCTGGAGCAAGCTTTCTCAGTGACATCGCCGCCATCGGACCTACAATGTAGGTTACAACCGTTGCCGCAGAGATAATCCCCGCTAATTGTCCCCAGCCTCGGAATAGGTATAAGAAAATAAAGCCGACAAATAAATTCACCCACAACGCAGCACGGGGAATATGATATTTCGGGTGTAATTTCGACCAAGACTTTGGTAAATGACCATACTCACTCATTGCAAATAACATCCGTGTTGTTGTCCCCATATAGGTAATACCTGTCCCTGACGGAGAAACAAAAGCATCCACATAAAGCAACATCACAACAAGGTTAAGGTTTAAAGCTATCGCTAATTGAGCAAATGGCGATGAGAAATCCAAACTCCAACCTTTAATAGCAAGCTCAGATGGTTCAACACCACCAATGAAAGCGGCTTGTAAACCTAAATACAAAAATACAGCGATGATAAGCGTCAGAATAATTGCTCTTGGCAAATCTTTACCGGGATTTTTAGACTCTCCTGCAAAGTGCATCGGGCTTTGAAAGCCATTATACGCAAAGACGATACCAGCTGTTGCGACTGCTGTTAATGCACCAGCCCATCCATAGGGCGCAAAGGAATGATTAACGGCGGTAAAGTTTTGCGGATGAAAGCCTGCGGCAACAATCGAAGCGACACTAAAGATTGGGATCGCTATTTTAAAAATCGTAATACTGGTCTGAGATTTACTAAATAAACTAACACTCCAGTAATTAAGCAAAAAGTAAATCAGCATTAATCCCGCAGCAATAAGTAACCCAACGAACGACAAACTGTGTGTTTGATCGTTAAATATTGTTGATGTAATGGGTTTTGCCCATTCCCATTGCCAAGAATGCATGTACTGTACTGAGGCTTCAGCTTCAACGGGAATAACTGTCACAATTGAAAGCCAGGTAGCCCAAGCCGCCATGTAGCCAACGATGGAACCATGAGTTAGCTCTAAAAATCGAACAGGACCACCAGATTTAGGGAATAAGGTTGCGACCTCGGTATAAGTCAACGCAA
Source organism: Photobacterium leiognathi (assembly GCF_030685535.1). NCBI lineage: Bacteria > Pseudomonadati > Pseudomonadota > Gammaproteobacteria > Vibrionales > Vibrionaceae > Photobacterium > Photobacterium leiognathi. The sequence continues at coordinate 2,297,623 of NZ_CP131601.1, forward strand.
CAACCAACACAGCTATACCGCCTATCACCCATGAGACGAGTGACGCGGGTCCCGCAATTTTTGCCGCGTGATAGGCGCCAAAAAGCCAACCCGAACCAATTATCGAGCCAATACCAGTCATGGTTAACGATACTAAGCCCATCTTCCTTTTAGGCTTTAGTCCTAAATTATTATTCATTTATAGTTATCCTTCCTGTTATTAATACCGACTTTACAAACTGCTCTTATTAGAATTAAAAGCAGCCAATGCTACACAACGTGAAAAATCAAAAATTTAACATTAATAAAAAAGTGGTTTTATAGTGGTAATATTAATAATGCTGTAGCAGAGGTAACTAAACAGAAGCGTTTACTTATATATTTTTAGCTAGTCCTATATTTTTTAGCATTGCATAAAGTCGTAGGTCAATAACGACAACCTTTTACCAACACGACATTACTAACTAAAATTTTCTATTTTATTCTATAAGTATTGAATCTACAGGGAGGAAAAATAAATTTCACATTTATATTTTCACTTTATTTTAGATCTTATTTTAATGTTTATTCGCTTTATCTGATTGATTTTATCAAAATAGAAAAACATCTCTCCCACCTCTTCCCATCAAGAAACCACAAATAATATCCACATTTAAAACATATATATAGAAGTAAAACCTCATCATTGAGGTTGAAAAACTATGAATTGCACAACGATTTTTTAAGAGCTATACCACGATTTACATAAATATATTGGTAAGTTTAATTTTAAAAATGGAGTCTTTATAAGTGTTTTTTTATATCAATAATTGATAGGTGAAATTATCTTCCTGACTATTATTCAACAAAAATAAATCATTCATTAAATATATATCTTTAATTTGTTAAAACAAACAACGTTTTATATTTAATGAAATGGAGCAATTATATCGTCTTTATTTGTGGATTCATTAAATATAAATCAATGAATATATTAAGTTTAATATCTTTATAAAAAAAACATCAATTAATAATGATTTTTTTTATTTCAAAAATGAAAATAATTTGCATTTTTTTGTTAAGCATTTGTTCAGAAAGTAACTGTTAGGTTCAACTGGTTGCATTTATTTGTCTATTTTTAACAACACTCAAATAAGAAATAGTGACTAAGTATGCAACGTATAAAAATAATGACAGGGCTAGTTTAACGACCAATTAAATGAAGCTCTTTTGAAAGTAATGTTGAAGTACGAATGAGATGTAAGCTCACGCTGTTAGCACCTTGGTTTATCAAGTGTGCTTGATGGCTAATGCATCAAATTCGACAAGGAGTGCAAATGAGTGATTTCAACCCAGGAATCATGATCGGTGTCTTCAGCCTTCTCGTCTTAGCGGTGATCGCTTCCATTTTATTTATTAGTAAATCTCTTGGTGGATTCGGGCGTCGTTTTGATAAAGAACAGCCTTTCGAGTGTGGACTTTTACCCTCTGGAACGACAAAGCATAACTTCTCTATAAGCTATTACCTCATCGCAGTAGCGTTTCTGATTTTTGAATTAGAAGCCGCAATTCTTTTTGCATGGGGAGTCGACTATTGGCAACTCGGTATACCGGGTGTCATTGCTGGCGTCACCTTTTTGGTGATTTTACTTTTAGGGTTCATTTACATGATACGTAAAGGTGTTTTTCAAATCGGAGTGTATGAGTCATGAGCGATATAATTCAAACCGTTAACGTCGATAATTCCTCGAATGAAAAAGGCAACAACACCATTACCAATATTGTTGGTAAGGTTGATGATCTTATTTCCTACAGCCGGAAGCATTCGCTCTGGCCTTATAACTTTGGGACGTCTTGCTGTTTCGTTGAAATGATGACAGCAGCGACACCTCGCTATGACATGGCAAGGTTTGGTTCTGAAGTACTTCGTGGCTCACCACGCCAAAGTGATGTACTTATCACAGCTGGTACCTGCTTTGTGAAAATGGCACCGTTAATGAAGCATATTTATGATCAAATGCTTGAGCCTAAATGGGTTATTTCGATGGGGTCTTGTTCAAACTCTGGCGGTATGTATGACATTTACAGTGTTGTACAAGGCGTCGATAAAATTCTTCCTGTTGACGTTTATGTCCCTGGTTGCCCACCTCGTCCAGACGCCCTACTCGAGGGTTTGATCATGCTTCAAGAGCACGTTCAAGCTAACCCAGTATCTGTGCTAAGTAAAAACCGTAAACCACTCGGTTTGAGGGTCGAATAATGAATAATAACGATCGTCAAATACTCATTGAGCGTTTCGGTGCTAAAACACCAAACCACGAAATCATTGGCTGTGAAAGTTTCGAGGTAAAAAAAGAAAACCTTATCGATACCTTACATTTCCTAAAAAATGAAGCTTCATCACAATTTGAAATGCTGTTTGACCTTTCAGCAATTGATGAATGTGAACGTGGTGGCGGATTCAGTGTGTTTTATTATCTGCTGAGTGTGAAAAAGAAGGCATTTATCTCCATTCGCACACACATTGCTAATGACACCATTGAAGTACCTACCGTGGTTGGGCTTTGGCCTAACGCGAATTGGTATGAGCGTGAAGTCTATGACATGTTTGGGATAAAATTCACTGATCACCCCGATCTACGCCGTATCTTAACTTTTGACTTCTGGAAAGGTCACCCACTGCGTAAGTCCTATCCTTGTCGTGCAACCTTAATGGATGAACCTTTCGATCTTGAAGGTCCTGACTTTGATGATGTTATGAAGTCCTATGATATTCAAGGGAAGCAAGACGATGGCAGCATGGTACTAAACATCGGCCCTAACCATCCCGGAACCGATGGCGTTATCCGCCTAAAAGTTAAAATGAAAGGCGAGTACATTGAAGATTTAGATCAAGAGATTGGCTTCCACCATCGCGGGGCAGAGAAAATTGCCGAGCGTCATACTTTTCATAACTACATCCCTTATACCGATCGTATCGATTACTTAGGTGGTGTAGCAGGTGAACTGCCCTACTTACTAGGGCTTGAAGCAATGACTGGGATTGAAGTCCCTGAACGCGCCAAGACCATGCGGATTATGTTATGCGAATTATTCCGAATTTCGAGCCATCTTGTATGGTTTGGAAGTATCACGCATAACCTAGGGGGCATGGCTCCCGCTTTTTATGCTTTCACCGAGCGTGAAAAAATCTTCGATGTTATCGAGTTGATCTGTGGCGGTCGTATGCACCCTGCATTCTTCAGAATTGGTGGTGTTTCTCAAGATTTACCTGATGGCTGGGAAGAAAAAGTTGAACATGCCTGCCAAGGTATTGAGCAACTTGTCCCCGATCTTGAAAAGTTAATGACCAACTCAATGATCTTCAAAGTACGGACACAAAACATTGCGGTTTACAGTCAGTCAATGGCGCTTGATTGGGGCTTAACAGGACCAAACTTGCGTGCAACAGGTATTAACTTCGATATGCGTAAAGATTTCCCTTATATGGGTTACGAAGATTACGACTTTGACGTTCCTGTTGGTCAAGATGGTGATGCCTACACCCGTACCGTTCTCCGTGTGCAAGAAGTGGTTGAGAGTTTGAAGATCATTCGACAAGCGGCGGCGCGTATGCCTGAAGGTCCTATCCTTGCTGACAATGCGCCTAACTTTGGTTTTCCTCGAAAACAAAATGCATTACGTGATATCGAAACCCTGATCCACAGCTTTGTTGATACAGGCAGAGGCTTTAACTTCCCTGTTGCTGAAACCTTTTATGCAACGGAAACCGCTAAAGGTGTCACAAGCTACCATACCATCAGTAATGGAACAGGATGCCCTTACCGTGTCCGAATCCGAACACCTTCATTTACACATTTCCAATCCGTTAAAGCCGTTTCTAAAGGCGACTTATTGAGCAATATCATCTGTTTAATCGGCTCTATCGATTACGTACTCGCTGATATTGATCGCTAAACAATAAAAACAACATCCCATGTAGATGTTGAGACGAATAAGACAAATGTCGCTCGTCATAAATAAAGTCCGCAATGTGAGGAAATCATGTTAACAGATCAAGAAAGAGCTCATCTGGAAGAGCATATTGCTCATTACCCAGAAAAAAGAGTAGGTGCCATCTATTGTCTTTATTTTATGCAAGATAAATATGGCTATATCACGAAACCAAGTCTCAACCTTGTTAGTGAGCTTACAGACCTATCAACAACGCAGCTAGATGAACTTATAACGTTTTATACGCTTTTGCGCCGACGCCCTGTTGGTCGCAATGTCATGCGTGTCTGTGACAGCATTTCTTGCCATACCCGAGGTGCGAAAAAAGTGCTAGAAGCGGCAGAAAATGCAACAGGTAAAGCATTAGGAGAGATCGTTAATGATGGCAGCATTACCGTTCTACCGAGTATTTGCCTTGGATTATGCGATCGCGCGCCTGCTGCTCTGATCAATGATGATCGTGTTGAAGGTGAGCTAACACCTGAACGCATGCGAATGATCTTAACTGAATTAGCAGAAGAAGAGATCAAGCTATCAGAGAAGCCTGATTACCAAAACATTATTTCGATGCTGACTCCTCAAGATGCGCCAGCAAAACCGAATGAAGAGGTGATGTAATGGATTTAGTACTTTCACGTAACTTTCATCATCCAAAACCATTAAATTTTGCTGAGTACTGTGAAAATGGTGGTTACCAAAGCCTTAATTCCATTATTGGTCAACCAAGAGAGCCTTTACTCGCAGAACTTAAAGCATCTGGTCTACGTGGCTGTGGTGGTGGTGGTTTCCCAACTGGTGTGAAATGGGGCTTCCTTGCAAAAGATGCTAGTCACCCCGTTTACTTAGTCGTGAATTTAGATGAATCAGAACCGGGCTCGTTTAAAGATAGACAAGTGCTTTATCGCGATCCGCACACTATTTTAGAAGGCGTTATCGCAAGTAGTTACATACTTGGTGCAGACAAAGCATTTGTTTTCATTCGTGGAGAATATCGCGAAGGGGCAAAAGGACTTGAGAAAGCGGTACAAGAAGCACGAGCGGCTGGGCTTGTGGGTGAAAATGTCATGGGCTCTGGCTGGGATCTTGATGTTGACGTTCACTTAAGTGCTGGGCGCTATATCTGTGGTGAAGAAACCGCCCTACTCAATGCTCTTGAAGGCTACCGTGGTAACCCGCGTTCTAAACCGCCCTTCCCTATCGTAAAAGGTCTGTGGGGACAGCCAACCATAGTAAACAATGTGGAATCCATCTGTCATATTCCTTGGATCGTTCATAAAGGTGCCGAGTGGTTCAAATCTCAAGGTAAAGGCGATGCCGCAGGAAGCCATATTTACCAAGTGTCAGGTCCGGTCAAAAAGCCTGGCTTCTTTGAATTGCCATTAGGGACTACAGCTAGAGAGCTTATTTTCGAGCACGCTGGCGGATTACTTGACGATCGTGAGCTTGTCGGTTTTCTACCAGGTGGTGCCTCAACGCAATTCATGCTCCCTGAACATCTCGACGTTCCCCTCGATTGGGACGGCCCAGCGACTGTTGGTTCACGTTTAGGTACTGGCGGGATCATTGTGATGGACGATGCGATTTGTCCAATAGACTTCATGATCAACCTGACAGAATTTTTCGCAAGAGAATCATGTGGCTACTGCACACCTTGCCGTGATGGCTTGCCGTATGTCGTACATGTATTGAAAAAATTTGAAACAGGAGAAGCGACCTCCAAAGATCTGGATCTGCTTCATGAGCTCTGTGAAACCATCTATCCCAACACCTTCTGTGCGCTTGCACCGGGGGCGCTAATGCCAATCATGACTGGATTAAAACACTTCAAACATGTTTTTGAATCCCATATTGAAGGACAACGCTGTACTCACAACCACCAGCTAACTGCGGAGGCATGTTGATCATGGGAACTATCTATATAGATGACAAAGCTGTCGAATTTGAGCCAGGACAGAATGTGTTAGACGCTGCGCGTAAAGCGGGGATCGATACGCCTTATTTTTGCTACCACCCGGCATTAGGTGCCGCAGGCTCTTGTCGTATTTGTGCCATGGAAACCGTGCCACAAAAAGAAGGTGAAAAACCGCGTACCGTCATGACTTGTAGCATTCCAGCACAAGATGGCCAGCAATTTCGTTTTAAATCGCCAAAAGCAAAACAAATCCAAAAAGCCGTGGTTGAGTTTTATATGACCAACCACCCCAATGACTGCCCTGTTTGTGATGAAGGCGGTGACTGTCACCTTCAAGACACAACCATCAGTGTCGGCCATGCTTACCGCCGCTATGATGGACAAAAACGTACCATGCCGGATCAATTCCTAGGTCCGTTGGTATACCAAACCATGAACCGCTGTGTGACCTGTTATCGCTGCGTACGTTTTTATCAAGACTATGCGCTTGGTGATGATTTTGGTGCAATGGGGTCAAGCAATCACGTGCTTTTCCGTCGTACAGAAGATGGTGCATTCGATAGTCCATTCTCAGGCAATTTAGTCAGCGTATGTCCAACTAGCGTTTTTACCGATAAGGTTTACCGCCGTAAATACAGCCGTACATGGATGTTAGAAAAAGCGCCTTCAATCTGCTCAGGTTGTAGTGTGGGTTGTAATATCGAAGTCGGTGGACGTGAAGGAACCCTACGACGCGTTCAACCTAACAACGAAGCATCAAAAGTAAATCCTTATTTCATCTGTGATCGTGGTCGTTATGGGTCTCATGGCACCGAGTCGCACTCAAGACCTAAATACGTATCAGAGCAAGGTAAAGTCGTAAAAACGTCACCTCTAGATGCACTGAAAATAGCCCTTGTTAGAGCTGAAGGTCATGTGGGTATTTTAGGTTCCGTAGAAGAAGATCTCACGACGAACTTGGCACTCAAAGCTATTGCAAAAGAGATGAATGCGCCGTTCTCACCATTTATTTCACCGCAACAAGAAGCCTTGACGAAAACCGCTGTAGCAGCGAATCACAATGCGCCTTCTATATCAGATATAGAGCAATCAGATGCGGTTTTCGTAGTAGGAGAACTCACTGAACATGCGCCTATGCTTGATCTTGCGGTACGCCAAGTTATCAAGGCTAAAAAAGATGTGTATGTATTACATGCAACACCTTCTCACCTCGTCACAGCTTTAAATAAACTTCAGCAAGGCCATGTTAAAGCGTTAGCACCAAGCCAATGGCAAGACTGTTTAACACAAATTAACACAGCTGTTCATGATGGTGCAGTGGAAGATCTCTGGATTAAAGATGTTGCCAATGCACTAAAACAGGCGGAAAAACCCGTCATTATTGGTGTGGCTGAACTGCTTAACACTGCAGATATCTCTCTACTTAATACCATTACAGAGTCACTTGCACCTACAGCCAAAATGGCGATTGCTTTACCGAGTGCAGGTTCTGTTAATGCAGCATTAACAGCACAAGAAAACTCATGTGCTGAGCTGATGGCGCAAATAGAAAATGACAAAATAAAGACATTGGTTGTTGTCGGCAGCGATCCGCTGAATACCAATCACCCACACTGGCATGCATTGCATGACAAGCTAGACCAATTGATTGTGATCGATAAAGTCTTAACCCAAACAGCACACTTAAGCGACACCTTATTGCCACTCGCTGCATGACCAGAAAGGGACGGTATGACGATTAACTATGAAGGTAGACTACAGCGTTTTAGCAAGGCTTTCGCGAGAAAAACAGCCACGATTGACGCTCATGACATGATTGAAACCTTAATGAAATCACCTGAGACAATCGAGCAATGGTTAACTGCGCTCGCACCGACGCTACCTCAAGCTGGTGATGACGGGATCATCATCGAAAAAGACAAACTTAAGTGCACTGAATTACCGCTTGAACAGAAAACAAATCCACCAGCAATTCAAAGTACTCAGCCGCAAGTTGCACTGAGTAAATGGTTTGGTGAAGGATATATTGCCGATCATGCGCCTGAAATCCGCTCTCTCAAACCAAGATCTTCCGCTTCAATAAATTCCAAACTGGCTGCCTCGCTAAACCTTAGCAATGGTGATCAATTAATGATTATTTGCGGTGATCAGAAGTTGGTACGCCCTGCGGTGATTTCCTCTCAAGTTGCTGACCTCACAGTTGCTTTAAATCAAGCAGATATGCGCCTACTTCAGGCTGATATTGCTTCACCATTGTGTCTTGAGCGCACCTCTGAGCTTTTTATTGATGCAGATAAAAAGGAGGAAATCAAAAACATTATTGGTAGTGCATCGGTCATCATGATGGGAGAAGCCTAATGGATTCATTGCAGTACTGGATTTTTATTCTGGTCGGTATGGTTATCACTATCTTTGGTTTGATTTTAGTTGCAGGCTATACCGTTCTATTTGAGCGTCGCTGTCTAGCCTTGTTGCAAGACCGTTACGGCCCTAACCGAGCAGGTCCATTAGGGTTATTCCAAGCACTATGTGATGCAGCAAAACTGCTAACAAAAGAATATTTCATGCCCGGGTTTGTCGACAAAAAGCTCTACGCTTTAGCACCAATCCTTGTCGTGGTATCGATTCTTGTTAGCTTTGCCTTACTGCCTATAGGTAAAAATATCTCATGGGCAGCAGACTTAAACATCGGTCTACTCTTTTTGATGGGATTAAGCTCCATTCACGCTTATGGAGTCTTTTTAGGCGGATGGGCATCAAGCTCGAAATACACCATGCTTGGCGCAATTCGTACTATTGCTCAGCTAATCAGTTATGAATTAGCAATGGGTATGGCGGTATTGGGTGTGGTTATGCTTGCTGGTAGCTTTAGCTTAACGCAAATTGTTGATGCACAAACCACACCGTATATCCTCCTTCAAACGATTGGCTTCCTTGTATTCCTTATCGCAGGTATTGCAGAAACTCACCGCTTGCCATTCGATATGCCTGAAGCCGAAAACGAGCTTAATGCAGGTTTTAATACCGAATATGGCGGTATGCCTTTTGCGATGTTTTTCCTTGGTGAATACCTAGGTGTGATCCTCGTCGGTGCGATGGCAACAACCTTGTACCTCGGCGGATGGCACGGACCATGGGCTGAAGCCTATCCGCTTGTTGGCGTCTTATGGTTTGTATTGAAGACCTTCCTGTTAGTTTTCTTCTTTGTATGGATGCGTGCCAGCTTACCGCGAACGCGTTACGACCAGCTCATGGCATTCGGTTGGAAATTCTTACTTCCAATCGGCATCGTCAACATCATTGTGACCGCCCTTGTCGGTACATTCTGGATGTAGCCCCCAACATTAGAGAGAGACAATCATGAAAGTTATACAGATTTTACAAGAGGTCACAGGGGCTTTTGCGGCAACCATTAAGCACGTTTGGGCACCACGCGATACGGTTTGTTATCCAGAGGTAAAACCAGACTTACCTGAACGCTGGCGCGGTCGCATTGTATTAACTCGCGATCCTGACGGTGATGAACGTTGTGTTGCTTGTTATTTATGCTCTTCAGTATGTCCTGCTAATGCAATCACCATTCAAGGTGCTGAGCGAGAAGATGAGCGTCGATATGCCAAAACATTCGAACTGGATTTCAGTCGCTGCATTTTCTGTGGAATGTGTGAAGAAGCATGTCCAACCCTATCGATTCAATGCACCACTGATTTTGAAATGGGTAAATATTCTCGTGACAAGCTGCTTTATGAAAAAGAAGACTTACTCATTGATGGCACAGGTAAACACCCAGACTTTAATTACTACAAGCAAGCAGGTGTAGCAATTACAGGTAAAGCTATCGGCGATGGTGAAAATGAAAAACCACCAATCGATGTGTACTCTCTGCTGCCTTAAGGACATCATCATTCATGTTAACTTGGAATATTATTTTCTATGCCAGTAGTGCCATCATGCTATTGGCAGCAATCAGTTTACTGTTTGTCAAAGAGCCTATGCATGGTGCGGTGTATTTAACCACATCGCTACTCGCACTGGCTGTTATTTTCTATTTATTGGGTGCGCCGTTTATTGCCGCGTTACAAATTATTTTGTACGTCGGGGCAATCATGGTGTTGTTTGTCTTCTTCATTATGTTAAGTCCGGCAAGCCGCACCTTCCCACTCACGGCCAATCGCACTGTAATTTTACCAGTGATCTTACTAACCGTTATGTTAGTTGAGGCTTTCATCGTTCTAAATCACGGTCATCAGTTCTATACAATTGAAACGATCAAAACCATCAGTCCTAAAGCTGTTGGTGCGGATTTATTTAATCATTACAAACTCGCGATAGAAGCGCTATCAACGCTCTTACTTGGTGCGTTAGTCGCTGTGATTTATCTCGCGGCACAAATGAAAGTTCGCCACTCAGAGACTGATGATAAAGTGGAGGAGCACGCATGAGTCCACTGACTATCTTAATTTTATCCTTTGCCATGTTCATTATTGGCCTACTAATTGTTGTTGTTCGCCGACAATTGTTGTTCGTACTTATGGGTATCGAAGTCATGCTTAATGGCGTTGCGTTAGCCGCTGTTGAAGCAGGTCAACATTGGGGAAATCCAACAGGACAAATCATTACTATCTTTTTGATGATTGCAGCAGGCTGTGAGCTTTCTGTTGTCTTGATGCTCGCCATGTTGTCGTACAAACACCTAAAAACAACCCGTATCGACAAACTTAACCAGCTTAGCAGTACATTAATTAGTAAGGGAGAACTGTAATGAATACATGGTTATGGTTAATTCCTGCCGCTCCGCTTTTCAGCGCCGCCTTAATTGTCTTATTTGGCAAGCACTTTCCGACTCGTGCAAGCGGTATACTCGCTTCACTATCCGTCTTAGTGTCGGCTGTACTCACAGGAATGCTATGGCTATCCAGTGATTTTAATCCAGCTTTCCACCAGCAATTATGGACGTGGATGGCTGTTGGTGATTGGAACGTCAACATTGGTTTATCGGTTGATCGCCTCTCGCTAGTAATGATGACAGTGACAAGCTGGGTTGGATTTCTTATCCACTTGTTCTCCGTTCCCTTCATGCGCCGTGATTTTGGTGAAAGACGCTACTTTTGCTATTTAAATCTATTCGTTGCTGGCATGTTGTACTTTGTGATGGCGGATAATTTAATCCTGCTATACACAGGTTGGGAAATCATGGGACTATGTTCATACGGACTGATTTCTCATTACTACAACAAAGAAAAGAATGTGTATTCAGGACGTAAAGCATTCGTCGTAACACGAATTGGCGATACCTTACTTGCAATTGGTATCTTACTGACATTCACCGTGTTCAAAACCGTTAACCTTAACGAGATCTATACTATTGCTAGCCAGCAATCGACGAGCTTATGGTTAATTGGCGCGATTTGTCTTCTATTCTTGTTCGGCGGTATGGTAAAATCAGCCCAGTTCCCGTTTCATGTTTGGCTTCCTGAATCAATGGCAGGTCCTTCTACGGTATCGGCATTGATCCACGCAGCAACCATGGTAACTGCTGGGGTGTACTTGATTGCACGTAATCATGTGCTCTTTAATTTAGTACCTGATGTCACATGGTGGGTATCACTTGTGGGTGCATTTACGGCGTTTTATGCAGCAACATGTGCGCTGGCGCAGAACGACATCAAACGTATTCTCGCCTACTCAACCATCAGCCAAATTGGCTACATGTTTGCTGCGCTAGGTGTAGGTGCTTATGATTTAGCTATTTTCCACGTCATTGTTCATGCGTGTTTTAAAGCACTGCTATTTATCAGCTCTGGTGTCATTATCGATATGTTTAATCACGATCATGACATTCGCAAAATGGGCGGTCTCGGCAAACGACTTCCGTGGCTTAAGTGGACTTACCTAGCTGGCTCTGCAAGTTTAGCCGCACTGCCTGTCATCACTGCAAGCTTCTTCTCAAAAGATGCCATCATAGCAGCAACGGAAACGGGCCATTTAGGTTGGTTACTGGGTGCACTTGGCTTAGCGGGTGCATTATTTACCAGTATCTATAGCTTCCGTATGTACTTTATGGTCTTCAATAGTGAAAACCGTACAGCGTTTAGTGAACCTCGCTACCTGAAAAATAATGGTCTTCCTTGGCAGATGAAAGTTTCAACGGGTATTTTAGCCGTTGGTTCGATCGCTATTGGTTGGATGCAGTTTCCTAACGAATGGTCTTTTGGTCCTCACCTATTCCTTCCGTGGATTGATAGTCAATTAGGTACAGCGCCAGAGATTGCAACCTCTACAGGTCTTATGCTGCAAGTTGTTGGCTCATTAGTCGCTATTGCTGGGGTATGGTTTGCGTACATCTTAGTAAAACAAGAGCTTAAACAGGGCCATGGCATCGGTAATTGTCAATTCCTGAACTCAGCATGGTATATCGACGACCTGTCAAAACTAACGGTTATTCGTGGCTTCAAAGGTCTTTCCAAGCTGTTAGAAACGGTTATTGAACGATGGGTACTGAATCAGGCCATTGTGAAAGGGATCGCGGCAATGTTATCTCACTCAGGCGAAGCCGTTAGTGATGTACAAAGCAGCCAGCTTTCTCGTTATATCATTATGATGATTGCAGGTTCTGTTCTTCTGCTTTTTTACTTGGTTTGAGCTATTTAGGTTTGATATATGCTTAGTTTATTGATTTTCTTACCCATGGTAGCTGCACTACTTATCGGCTCAAGTTGCCGTAAGCTGCCATTTATTGCACGCTCCATGACATTAACCACACTCATTATTGAGTCAATGTTAGTAGCTTGGATATTTATCACGCATCAAGTTCATGGTTTTTCCATGACTGAAAGCCTCAACTGGATCCCTGACTTCGGCATTAAATATTTAGTCAGCATGGATGGGATCAGCTTAAGCCTGATTGGTTTAACTTGTACCTTGTTCATCGTTGCAATGCTTGTTGCTTGGCACCAAGTGAATCGTTGGCAGGCTTTTGGCCCACTAATGCTATTAACACTCAGTGGCATTATGGGGGCATTTCTTGCTCTTGATCTCATGCTCTTCTACGTATTTTGGGAACTTATGTTAATTCCGATTTACTTCATGTTGAGTTTCTGGGGCGGTAAAGATACCAAACAAGCAGCATTAAAATTTGTCCTTGTGACCATTACAGGCTCTTTATTAATGCTTGTATCGCTTGTTGCTCTTTACATCATTAATGGTAACAACACAGGTGTATGGACATTTGATTACTTCTACTTAGCTTCCCATCCAATTACGGGTGAATTGGCTATTCCAGTTGTATGTGGGTTCTTAATTGCTTTCTTAATTAAGATCCCAGGTTTCCCATTTCACTTTTGGGCGCCTGACACCTACCGCGAAGGGGCACCTGCGGTATCACTGCTGCTATCTGGTGTTATGGCTAACGTCGGCGCATACGGTATCTTGCGTTTCTGTTTAGCTATCTTCCCTGAAGCAATGCATCAAATGATGTATATCGGTATGGCACTGGGTGCAATCGGTAGCTTATACGCAGCCCTACTCGCTTTCCGTCAAAAAGATCTCCGTAATGTGATTGCTTACTCAAGTATCAGTCACATGAACTTAGTGGTCTTAGCGATTTTTGCATGGCAACTTCAAGCATTGAATGGTGCAGTGATCCAATTAATTGCTCACGGTCTTTCAGTGGCAGGTCTGTTTGCCGTTGTACGTATGCTTCAAGCGCGCGGGTTTAGCGGTAAGTTTGATGAGATGGGCGGCTTATATAAAGTCCTCCCGGGTATTGGCGTCCTCCTACTATTTATTGTTGCAGCAAGTGTGGGTATTCCAGGCTTAGGTAACTTTGCAGGTGAGATATTACTCCTCGCAGGTAGTTTCTCAGTCTCACCTCTTTGGACAAGCTTGGCTGCATTCTCGATAGTGTTAGGTGTGGTTTACTTCTTAAGAGCCTATGGACTGGCATTCTTAGGGCCAATCTCTGACGACAATGAACAACGTAAATTAATAGATCTGACAGCACGAGAAAAGCTAACAGCATCCATCATTGTCATTGGATTGTTCTGGGTTGGCTTAGAGCCGAACTATTTACTGCAACTTATGATGTCATCAACCAAAACACTGGCATCCATTCATTCGGGTTCATATTCATTGATTGAAGGGGTTATCAATGTCATCTTATGAGTTAATTAGTGCAATACCCTTTGCCATCCTAGGACTAGGTGCTTTAGGTGTCCTACTATTGGGTGTTCTACCTGGTAAGAACAACCAACAACTCCCTTATATGGGATCGATTGTGGTGCTATTAGCGACCATGTTATCAGTGGCTTCTTTATTCGGACACAGTGCGAATATTGAAAACTTTGTGGTTATTGATCATTTCACACTCGTTGCTTTTGAATTATTCGCAGCAGGTGGACTGGCAACCATATTACTGGCTAAAAATTACCCAGCCCTCAACAAGCATGTTGCAGAAGAGTTTTACGCACTAATCCTGATAGCTGTACTCGGTACATTTATCTTGGCCTCAGCAAGTAACTTGTTAGCAGCATTCCTAGGGATGGAGACCATTGTCATTCCAATGTTTGCGCTAATCGCATGGAACCCTCAACGTAAAGGAGCTATCGAAGGTGGGCTAAAATATGCTGTTACAGCCACTGTTGCTGCAGCATTCTTTATGTTTGGTATTGCACTGATCTATTTTGGTGCGGGTACTATCGTTATTAGTGAAATACCTAAAGCGCTCACCAGTGCTAACGCGATGCCGATGGTCGCATTGATCGGCTTTATGATGTTATTTGTAGGCATATGCTTTGAACTGGCTTTAGCACCATTTCATAGCTGGCTGGCTGATACACTGCAAGCTTCACCTGCGCCTGTGATGGCATTTATTGGTAGTATCGCCAAAATTGCAATGCTGACATTTGTTATTCACTTCGTGATTCAGATTGAACCTATTTGGGATCAAATCTCGTTTGTACTTTGGGGCTTTGTGTTATTTAGCATTGTGTTTGGTAACCTATTGGCTTTCCGCCAAACCAATATCAAACGTATTCTGGCTTATTCATCCGTTGCCCACTTCGGCTACGCACTCATGGCACTAACCAGTGTGATCCCGAACAGTAGCGCCTCTTTATCAGAAGCAGTTCATGCTACTGCTTATTACGGGCTGAGTTATGCCGTGATGAATCTGGTCGCGTTTGCTGTGATTGCAATGTTAAACAAACATAATCCAACGGGTGAATTAAAAGGTTATCGCGGTTTAGGTCGACGTTACCCACTCGCTGGTGTTGCAATGGCGATTGCTGTGCTTTCATTAGCGGGCGTCCCCCCTACTGCTGGCTTTTTTGCCAAATTCTTCCTGTTCTCAAGTGTACTTGGCAACGGATATTTAGGCATGGTTGTACTCGCTGCATTAGCTTCTGCAGTCTCCGTATTTTACTACCTTCGTATCCTGCTGGCCTTTTTCGCTAAAGAGGAATATCACCACCACAACCAATCTGCAGATATTGAAAGTGTAGAGTTTGGTTCAACCGCGGTGATCAGTGTCGGTACTTTTGCCACTATCGCATTGGGCATTTTTGCTCAAGCAGTACTTACTTATATGTTTTAACAAATGAGCAACCTCGCTGTTAAAACAGCGAGGTTCTTCATTACTTTCTCTTTATTTCTTTTAACCTACACTTTCCTCACTTAATTTAGCACTATCCCTCACAACACCACTGCGAAAAAGCTCATCACTAATAGTACAATCCTCTGTTATTTCTACAAAAAATTAAATCCTCACCTAACCAACCAGAATATAAAACTAATTAACGTTATTTTTTTAACATTAAAAGTCGACATTTTCTTTAGAAGTAATAAAAGACATTAAACCCAAAAAAACAGAACAATAAGTAGTCATAAAAACTAAAATTTAAAAAAATAAAAGACCCAAACACTGCAATAACAATCAAAAACCAGTCATTAGAACCAAAAAACAATCAAAAATGTAAAACTTTCATCTGTGACGTAGATCTAATTTGGTTTTTAACACCAAAAACCAACAAAAAACTAGTTTCTTTTGTTGGTTATTAGTTAAAAAAGAGTGACACATTTCAAATGATTTTGTTTAGTCTATTAATCATTCCAATAACAAGTAATAAACAAAACAACAGATATTAAGGCTTAAATTATGATCATTGGTATCCCTAAAGAAATCAAAACACATGAATACCGCGTAGGTATGATCCCAGCGTCAGTTAAAGAAGTGGTCTCACATGGTCATCGTGTTTATGTCGAAACCAACGCAGGCACAGGTATTGGTTTTAGCGATCAAGACTATATTGATGCAGGTGCACAAATCCTAGCAACAGCATCTGACGTTTTTGCAGAAGCAGAAATGATTGTTAAAGTAAAAGAGCCTCAAGCTGTTGAGCGTGCAATGCTTCGCGAAGGGCAAATTCTATTTACTTACCTACACCTAGCCCCGGATCCAGAGCAAACGCATGATCTCATTAATAGCAAAGCCGTGTGTATTGCTTACGAAACAGTGACAGATAAACATGGTCGCCTTCCGCTTCTTGCGCCAATGTCAGAAGTGGCTGGTCGCATGTCAATCCAAGCTGGCGCATTCGCATTAGAAAAATCTCGCGGCGGCTGTGGCATGTTACTTGGCGGCGTACCGGGTGTTGAGCCAGCAAAAGTTGTGATTATTGGTGGTGGTGTTGTAGGTGCAAATGCAGCACAAATGGCACTAGGTCTACAAGCTGATGTAACTGTTATTGACCGTAATATCGATGTACTGCGCCAACTAAATGCACAGTTCAACGGTCAACTGAAAACAGTTTACTCAACCAATGATTCAATTGAAAAGCATGTGCTTGAAGCAGATCTTGTTATCGGTGGCGTTCTGGTCGTTGGTGCTGCAGCTCCGAAACTGGTTACTGCTGAAATGATCAAGAAAATGAAGCCAGGCTCTGCAATTGTTGATGTTGCTATCGACCAAGGTGGCTGTGTAGAAACATCTCATGCAACGACTCACAGCGAGCCTACTTATATTGTTGATGATGTGGTTCACTACTGTGTTGCAAACATGCCGGGAGCGGTTGCTCGCACATCAGCAGTGGCACTAAACAATGTAACACTGCCTTACATTGTTAACCTTGCCAATAAAGGCTACAAAAAAGCGCTACAAGACGATAAGCATCTATTAAATGGTCTAAATGTTTACCGTGGGCAAATCACTTGTGAAAGCGTAGCAACATCACTAGATTTACCTTACGTTACTGCAGACTCTGCTATCGCATAATTCCTAGTACTCCCCCTCTCCTCCTGCTGGATATCATTTTCATTTATCCAGCAGGAGTTTTTATATTCCCGTCAAACCACACAATTAAAACAAATAACTATAAAAGAAATTAAAACAAGATAAATCTTCAAAAAAATACAAAATAACAAAATATAAATGCGACCCAGGTAGCAAGTATTCCCGCTGGGAATATTTCAAAGGTTGTCGATTTGTTATTATTGTATTCGATATGAAAAAACCTATAACAATTACATTAACCAGTAAGGTCAATCACATGTCGACTTCCAATAACATTGAAATATCTACCCATACAGAAGAAAAACTCACCCTTAATAAACATGATAAAACTTGGATCATTAGCTTATTTGGTACCGCCGTTGGCGCAGGTATCTTATTCTTACCGATCAATATCGGTGTAGGTGGTTTCTGGCCTTTGATCATCATGGCGCTATTGGCTGGACCTATGACATTTTTAGCCCACCGTGGTTTAGCAAGAATGATTATGTCGTCAGATAATCCAAAAGCAGAATTTACCGATGTTGTTGAAGAACACTTTGGTCATCGCTTCGGCTTTCTGATTTCACTGCTTTACTTCTTATCAATTTACCCGATTTTGATGATTTATGGAGTAGGATTAACGAATACTATTGAAAGCTTTATTGTGAATCAGATGGGTATGGCAGCACCGCCACGTGTTTTGTTATCTGGTGCTCTTGTCGCTGTACTGATTGGCGTAATGACAGCTGGTGAGAAAACCGTATTACGCGCATTTGAAGTGATTGTTTATCCTTTAGTCTTCATTTTATTTGGGATCTCATTATATATGATCCCAAATTGGCAAATGCCTGACTTTTCCAATATACCAGCCGCTAAAGAATTCACACAAACGTTATGGTTAGCTGTCCCTACCACCATTTTTGCATTTAGCCATACGGCAGCTATTTCAAGCTTTTCAGTTGCACAAAAGCGACACTACGGTAAACAAGCAGGTAAACGTGTCGACTTTATCTTAAAGCACACATCGATGATGCTTATCACCTTTGTATTATTCTTTGTCTTCTCTTGCACACTCAGCCTCACACAGGCTCAACTGGTCGATGCTAAAGCACAAAACATTTCTATTTTGTCTTACTTAGCAAATATTACAGGTAGCGGCATGATTGCTTCATTTGGCCCCTTTATTGCCTGTATCGCAATCACTTCATCTTTTTTTGGACACTTCCTCGGTGGACGAGAAAGTCTAAATGGGATAATTGCGAAACATACTAGCCTAAAACCAAGACTCGTGAATAAACTAACCATTGCTATCTTATTTTTCTCAGTATGGTATGCCGCAGTGAAAAACCCGAGTATCTTGGGTATCATGGAAACCTTTTCTGGCCCCGTCATTGCGCTAATTTTGTTTATTTTGCCTATGTATGCAATCAACAAAATTGATGCAATGAAACAGTATCGTGGTAAAGCAAGTAATGTTTTCGTCACTGTTATTGGATTCATTGCTATCTCAGCAATTGTTTATACCTTACGTTAAATCAACTATAGAATGAGGCTTATCAAGCCTCATTCTCATAGAGAACACATCGTCATCTCAATTACTTTTTCATTAATCCACGCTTCTTCTGACAATTGTAATATCCGCCAAAATCAACAGTCTCACGCAATAGACGTTCATTAAATAAAAGTGGCTTAATATCACCAAGTTTGAGGACACAACTGCCTTAGTCTCAAATATGAAGCAACAATCAATTTAATGTTATTATTCTAAACTAGCTAAATTCTGCACATATAACCTTTACTATACTCGAATGAACAGTGGGGAGTTATTATGAAAAGGTTTAGGTTACTTATTGCTATAACGATGCTACTTTCCCTATTCCTTATCACTGGTTGCTCAGGGGAGGATAATGAAAAACCATATTCACCGGAACATGATATTACTGTTACCTTCGAACATCCTACCAATATTGAAGAAAAAGACTTACTGACTGTAACTATTAAAAGCAACGTCAGTATAAATAGTTGGCAATGGTATTTTTCCATCCCCAATATTGAAATTATCGATAGCTCAACAAGTTCACAAATTACCATCAGAGCGCCAAATGTCGGCTTATCTGGTGAAGAGTTGACTATCACTGCAGAAGGTCAATACAATAACCAACACATCAAAAGCCAAAGTGTTCTCTTTATTACTCCAGTAACTGAAAACTTCACACTACAGGGTATTATTACAGACTCTCCTATTAGCAATGCTGACATCACACTACATATTCTAGGCTCTGAAAGAACACTCACGTCTAAGGCTAATACAGATGGTCACTATCTCATGGATGTCATTCTAGATGATGATGAAAGTCCTGTTATTTACTTAGAGGCGGTAGGTCATAACACACAAAATAAAGCACGATTGATTAAAATGATTGGTGATATAAAACAAATTAAAGAAGAAAATAAAGAAATCCCCTCTTTTAATGTTACCAATCTAACCACTGCTGAATATGCACTTGCTAAATATAATAATAATAACGAAAACTTTGACTCTTACATCACATACAATAAGTCTGTCGATCGAATTAATGACACTGAATTAATCCAATTAGCAACGATAATAAAATTAATCATTGATAAACCAGATGATCCTATTCATTTAGATATTGATGATGAAATTATTGATACTTTAGAACTTGTAACAAATAAAGAAAAGAGAGATAACTATTTATACAATACAATAAACACAAAACAATTTACTGAAACTAAAGATGAGATATTAAAAGATGAAAAGTTGATTAAAAATAAACTATCACTTAAGGTTGGAGAATATAAATTAATTACTAATACCCCCCAATCATTAACCCTATCTATTTCAGAGAATGTCGGTACTATTACTAATGCTGACAGCACGATTAAAGATTCTTTTAGCTTAACCGAACGTTCTAAAGAAATAATATTCACATCCACAGAACCGGATGGTTTTTCTCTCAGTAATATATCAGAAATTATTAGTCGTGGTGACATTAGCGACAACATCTTGTCATGTAACACAATCACTCTTCACAGCATATTAAGAAAATCTAATTATGAGTTTGTTAATATTTCTATTCAATGTATCGATACCTCTAATAATACCAACATATGGAATAATCAAGTAAGATTATACAAAGTTAACGACTTTGTAAAAAGTAACACTTATGACATTATCGAAAAAGAAAAAGAAAATAAAACTTTTTTGATATCAGACCCTTTATGTCTATTTGAAAGAGTGAATTGTAAGACACATGCCAGACTAAACTTCGTTACCAATATAAAGAATACACAACCATTTACATGGGTACGTAAGAATAATCACATTATAATTGATGATAATATTAATTTTCACATACTTGATTACAATGAAGACTTTATTGATATTAGAGTAGAAAAAGAAAATCGTGTTTATTTTTTAAATGGAAAATTAATCACAAAAAATACGAACCATTCCACTGATAATATTATTGGCAAATTCATGATCCATAAAACAAATAGTGAAAGTTATGGGTTTATTGATATTAAAAATGATGGAAAAGCTGAATTATGGTCATTTGATTCATCAAACAGTACACAAGCAACTCACTATGATCTCAGTTGGACAATGAATCATGATATTATCGAGTTCTCAACGCTTGCATATGAACAATTTAACGCAAACTTTAAAACAGTCTTTTTTGTTGAACATTGTGATATAGAAAATACTTGTGCTCACTTTAACAAACGTCGTTGGCACATATTAGGCAGCGCCAACAATAAAATACATTTAACGCAAAACATCATCATACCCGAAGAGTCACAAATCAATGAAACTCTAACGTTATTAAAAATTGATCAAGCCCTTGAGATTGAATATGTAAACTCATTTAAAAATTGGAATAAAGGTCAAAAGCTCTCTCCTTGGCGCGCCTTCATTGAAGCCGTAAACACGAAAAATAGCTCTTCACTGAGTGATGCCTTACAGCGTATTAATGGATTGAAAAACTGGTCACTTGATATTGACTACGCTGAGCCTATTTTTAACACCATGGCAATTGACAACCTATCGCAACTTCAACAAATAATTGATAATAAAAATACACAAGTGTTTGCACATCAACAGGCCGTCAATACATTAATCACATCCAAGAATCCGATACTATTACGTCAAGCATTAGAAGATCTTATTTTTTCAAATATTGATACCTCGTTATTTGATACGTATATCAATGAAATAATGAATACAGACGAAATTGATACTGAAAATGCGCTTACCCTGCTGATAGAAAACATCAACCAAGAAAAATATTCATTTGTTCAATTATGGAATACTCTCACAGAGAGTATAACGAATAAGGATGATGTCACAACACTGCCCACACTCTTAGCGAAATTTGAAGGGTTAACGTTTAATAAAGACTACGTTAGCGCATATATCGATGCGTTTATGTTGTTAGAAACCGTAGAGAATGTTGAAGAACTACAAGACACTATTGATAAAATTGACGAACAAAAAGCCTTACAAACCACAGCGTGGAATACAATACAAGCTGCCATTAATGAAAATGATTTCTCTGCAATATCATCTTCTATATTCAACGACTTGCTCGACCTACAGTTTATTCCTGAGCATATGTCTGATTATGTAGATCATCTGCTAACACGCTCCCACCTTGATAATATAACGCAATTACAAACCATAATTGATAACGTCGATGATCGTCTCTATCGTCATCACACAGCTTGGGGACAACTTGTCGATGCTGTAAATAGTGGTAATTTTTCACTGATTTCATTAGACACATTCTATGCTTTAAACAACATCTCATTTCAACCAGAATATTTAGAAAACTATAAATCCGCATTGCAACAACGCTCAGTCATTGAGGATTTATCCACACTACAAGTTATTATCAATCTTGTTGATCAAGCACAAAGCCAGCTAGAACCCGACACATGGACCGAAGGCGTCTATTTATCATCAGAGGATTTCATCAACCGTTGTGCTCTACCTCGCACAGGAATAGATCCTTACACCAACGAACCCTATCCCGACAAAGAAGGCAGTACATTAATTGAAAAACTCTTTTTACGTTCATTTCATCATGAAGAATACCTTTGGTACGATGAAATTGACGATGTCGCACCTGAACAATTTAGCTCAGTTTCCAGTTACTTTAATCAACTAAAAACCCAAACGGTGTTGCCCAGCAATCGCGCTAAAGATCGTTTCCATTTTAGTCAATCCTATGATGCTTACATGTCGAGTTTCTCACAAGGGATCAGCTATGGCTTTGGGTTCAATTGGGTATACAGATCGACAACGGCACCCAGAGATCTACGCATTGCTTATGTCGATGAAGGCTCCGTTGCCAATATCGCAGGAATTGCACGCGGCGATAAATTACTCAGTATCAATAATGTAGATGTCGTTAATACGAATAACTATTTCGATCTCACATTTATCAATCAAGTCCTCTCCGATCCTATCAGCAGCACTTACTCTTTTTCTTTTAGCAGCCTCGATGGTTCGGTTAAAGACGTACTTCTTACGCCCGAAGACAACACCATCACGCCCGCAATGTACATCAATACTTTTTCGTCCGATCACGGTCAAGTTGGGTATTTCATGTTAAATGAATTCCATCGACAGGCTCAAGATCGCCTCATTGAGTATTTCACTTATTTTGCGGCTCATGACGTAAAAGAGCTCATTATCGATTTGCGTTATAATCAGGGAGGTTTGTTATATTTATCTGCACAATTAGGCTATATGATCGCTTACCAGCAATCCATTAATAGAATCTTTGAATCATTAACTTATAACGATAAGCAATCCCAAAAAAACACAGATCTATTATTTATTAATCGTTATATCGATTGGACAAACCAAGTAATCACCAATACGTTATTACCCACTTTAAACTTAAACCGCGTATTTATTTTAACCACTAATAATACGGCTTCTGCCAGCGAATCATTAATTAATGCATTACGTGGGATTGATGTGGAAGTTATATTGATAGGTGATAATACCTATGGTAAACCCTACGGTTTTATTCCTGAGCCTAATTGTGACATGGTGTATTATATCGTTCAGTTTGTTGGACAAAATGAAAAAGGCTTTGGCGATTATCCTTACGGATTTGAGCCCGTCGATACGGAAGTGACTGAAATAGGCTTAAATCAATACGTGAGAGGATGCCGCATCAATGACGATATTGAAAAACCTTTAGGTAGTATCGCTGATCCTATGATCACTCATGCCATGAATATCATTGCTCATGGAAAGTGCTTAGTAATGAATGAAGCCTCAAATTCCAACAACACAGCACCGAGCTTGTTCTACTCATCCAATCCGAAAGGCATACATCAAAAAATTTACAAGCAATTATATTCACCACCACCGTGGTTATAATGGTATTAGCATTTCTTTTATTTACGGCGCTGATTCCATCCTCAAGGTGAATCTGATAAAAAATAGCTTGGGCTATTCCTCCAACCTCCCCCCAAAACCCCAACACCTTGATTGCAAAATAAAAGCCATTTAATCAATATGTTACAGTGACAGCTTATACGCTATTTAGGTAAAAATGAGACAGAATAGATGACACTGCGATGTCTAAATAAGTGACAAATATCGCTTCCAAGCGTTAAAAAGACTGACGCTTAACGTTGCATGGATTCATGTTTTCTCTAAGTCTTGATGCGACGTTTTCATCACACACTTCGCCCTAAAACTAACAGCGTATTAACCTCACTGACGCCTATCAAAGCCCTTAATAAAAACACATCTAATTATAAAAATAAAAACTCAAGCAATTGAAAGTCATTACTGTCTTTTCTAGCATCCGATTAACATCTTGAAGAGGAATAAACATGACTGAATGGGAAAAAATCTTGGAAAGAAATCTAGCGTTAAAAATATCAGCATTAACCAGAAAAAAATTCTTATCTATTTACACTAACGCCTATTATTTAAAAAACGAACGCCGCTCATCTGACGCCTCTTAATCTTTTTTTCTCTTTTTATGATGCGTTAATGCTGCCGCCAATGAAGATTGCCATCACGGACAATTAATGAAGAATACATGTAAGGAATAAGAATCAGTGGAACTCTCTTATCACAAACCGCAATCTAGGCTACTCCAGTTTATCCGCTCTCTTGGGCCTGGTATTTTAATGGCTTCAGCTGCAGTTGGTGGCTCACACCTTGTTGCATCAACAAAAGCCGACGCGATATACGGATGGCAATTGGCTGTACTCATTATCCTGGTGAACCTTTTTAAATATCCTTTTTTTCGTGCGGGGATCCAATACACCATGGGAACGGGTCGCACGCTCGTGGAAGGCTACGCGAAACTGGGTCGACCATACCTGTGCCTTTTTTTATGCCTGACGACGCTATCCGCCATTATTAACACCGCGGCGTTATTAATGTTCAGTGCCAGTTTACTGGGCTATTTTATTCCGTTCTCACTATCCATGTCGTCGCTCAGTATTATCGTGCTGACTACCTGTTTAGTGATTTTATTTACGGGCCATTATAAAGCACTCGATATGTTAGCGAAGATCATCATGGCGATTTTGACTATCACGACCTTAATTGCGGTTATGATCGCTTTCCAACACCCAGTGACCGCTATCCCTCATTTTGTTTCCCCTTCGCCATGGTCAATTTCTGCTCTCGGTTTTATTGTTATCACCATGGGGTGGATGCCAGCCCCTATTGAAATCTCATGTCTAACTTCAGCGTGGTTAAAAAAACAAACTCAACAACAAACAGTGACACCTCGATCAGCCCTGTTTGATTTCAACATCGGTTACATTGTTACAGCCGTATTGGCCCTGATCTTTATGTCACTCGGGGCACTACTGCCTGATGGATCAGGTGTCGTCTTACAAACCTCTGGGGTAGGTTTCTCGCATCAATTGATCAGCTTGTATGCATCAACCATTGGCGAATGGTCACGTTATCTTATCGCTGTCATTGCATTTTTCTGCATCTTTGGCAGTACCATTACGGTTATCGATGGTTATTCACGTGTTATTTCTGATGCGCAACGACTGTTGCAGTCAAAGCCCGCCGTCTCCCCACGTTCAACCTCATTAACCATGTTGATCGTCTCTCTGTCTTCACTGGGAGTTGTGCTTTTTTGGGCTTCTGCATTATTACCCATGCTTAATTTCGCGATGATCTTAGCGTTTATCACCACCCCTTTCTTTGCTTTATTAAATTACATCTTAGTTTCTAAGACGGCATTACCGAAGCCACTGGCGATGGGAAAAAAACTAAACTGGTTTTCTATCATTGGATTAATTTATTTATTCGGCTTCTTTTTATTGTTTATTTGGTGGAAATGGTTCATGCAGTGAATATCGCTTCACCACCGTGTCCCTTTTAACTACGATGGACGTATAACAGGGAGCATCACCCTCCCTTACTATGCTTGAAGGATCAATATGGATATTAGAACAGTCAATGAAGACGACGCGAGCGCCATTGCTAAGCTCTATAACTATTACATCAATGAAACGATAATCACATTTGAAGAAACAGCGGTCAGCACTGAACAAATGCTTGAGCGAATTAGGAAAATACAACACGCTCAATATCCGTGGCTTGTCGTAGAAGTAAATGGCAATATCATCGGGTTTGCTTATGCGAGTCCTTGGCATGAAAGAAGTGCCTATCGCTATACCGCTGAATCAAGTATTTACCTCTCACATCAGCATGTCGGCGGTGGATACGGTAAAGCGTTGTATAAGGCTTTACTCTCACAGTTAAGAGCGATAGGTATTAAAAATGTGATGGCCCTCATCGCACTCCCCAATTTACCCAGTGTTCGCCTCAATGAATCATTAGGTTTTAAGCCGATTGGTGCGTATAACAATGTCGGTTTTAAATTTGAGCGCTTTATCTCCGTTGGATGCTATCAACTTGCACTTGAGTGAGATGAAATATTTTCTTCCGCAACATGTTTGTTTTCGACTTGTGTAGTGAATATGCATATACAAAACATATTCACTTCCTACGACTATCCCATATTAACCGACAGGAAAATGCCCAAACATTGGTCCTAACATTGCCAATACGATGAGAAAAATTAAAGACAAGCAGTTACTCAGGCTGAAAAGACCGATAAACCCTCATCAAATAAACGGTCAGTCTTTTAGCTCCGCCCATAACTCACTATCAGTCTCGATATGATCTGGTGAAGCTTCACTTTCAATCACTTTTGCTCCTGCAAAGATATAACACACACAGATCGTCGTGATTATTGACGCAAAAAAAAACAATAAAATTACCCAAAAGAGTGTCATAACGATTCAACTTTACATCCAAGTAAACTTAAAAGTGTACTCTATGCTAATTTGGTATATTTATTTGTAAAGTTAAAAATTAGGCACTTATTTATAAAATAGATTTCTCGCTTATTTACCAGCCCAAAAACTTATTCAACACACTGATATATAAATGTTTTATTATTGAATGATAATGGTGGTAAATTATTGCAGCATTAATACCTGAATATATTGACCGAATATCTCTATTTATATTTCATTATATTATTGTTCTTTTTTTATAAATTAAATGCATTTAAAACGAATATTTATCAATAAATTTTTTATAAAAAAAACCACCACAGTAAAACTGTAGTGGTTTGTCTATTTCAAATGAATGCTTATTTTATTCAGCGTCTGCATGACCATAAATACGATGCTTCGTCACAAAGCCGACTAAGAAACACATCACAAAGACCACGCCGTATAAGCCATTCGCGGTAACCAATGCCGCATGCGCACCAAACTTATCCACGATTGGACTGGTAACCACAAAGGTCAGCATGGTACCGATGGTGCCACAAAGCAGAATGAAGTTCACCAACTTCGGTGATGCTGCTTTGGTTTGCTGAGAGCCAAGGGTAATGATCGAGGTGTAAATCGCACTACTAAAGAAGCCCAATGTTGAAATCACGTAAAGTAATGTTTTCGCATCGGTATCTTTGTTGAACCAGTACATTAGCACCGTTGCGAGTGCTGCTAGTACCATGACGAAACGCTGTAAGTCGAATTTCTTCAGTAATACACTGAAGATCCACATACCGACCATGTATGCGCCCCAGAAGTAACTCACCAATTGACCTGCATCGGTGATCGACATACCCAGATCCTTGGTCGCGTATTCAGGGATCCAAGAAACAAACCCTAGCTGACCAAGAATGTAGCACAGTGCTGCAATCGCTAAGAACACCACACCTAAGCCCCACTTCTCTTTCTCAGGGATCACTTCAAACTCTTCTTCGTCTTTTTTACCCAGCACAGGGAATTTAGCCATTAACGTCAGAACAAAAATCGCTAAATAGATACCGCCGATAGCCACATACACCCAGTACCATTCAAGATGACGCGCTAACACTGCAGCTGAAATCACAGGGAAAATCATGCCAGCCATACTAAAGAATGAGTCGGTAAACAGCAGACGAGAACCCCGTTGTTTGCCTTCATAAATGTGGGTGATCAGATAAGTACCAATCGACATAGTGATACCACTCACCACACCTAATACAAACATACAGCCAGAGAAAATAGCCAAGTTATGCCCAAACATTAGCCCTAAAATCGCCAATACCATGAGACAAAAACCAAAGATAAGCTGGCGTTTCAGCGGCACAATTTCCATCAACCACACATTGAGGAAAATAGAGATCAAAATACCTGTGTTTAAGAAAGTGAAGGTATTACTCATGCTCGATATTGGTAAGTCGAAGTACTTAGCAATATCGCCCATCACAATACCTGTGACGATAATCAGTGAGCCTGTTAGCGCATAAGATAAAAAACTGATCCATGTCAGGAGGTTGCGGTTTGTATTTGTCATAGCAAATCCTGAAAAACGTTCTAATGAAAAATAATGTGATGAAATGCTACCAATTCATATTACATTTAATTGTGATTATACTCACAAAGCATTACTTGCGTGATGCATATTAGGATTTAACATCACCAAATTCAGGATTTATTCAGTGAAAATTGCCAATAAGCATACTTAGGCCTTCACACTTGTCTTTTTCAATTAATAGAACTGTCATTATTTTCATTTAGTTTTAGCGCATTCAAATGAAACTAGATTTATAGTGAAAGCGTTGCATTTCCAGTTGTTATCGTTGATGCTAAAAACGAAGCAAAACATTTCTATGAACGCTATGGTTTCAAGCATTTTTTTTCATTAGTAACTCTGTATTACAACGCGTTATCAAATCATTAAGGTAACAATCAATGCCGATTCTTATTGTTAGATACAGCAAACAAGACACTTTATGACTAGTTTTTAAATATCATTCATCAATAGTACTTGTACTATGACGCTCAACTTAAATAAAACGAAATGGCTTACATTACCTATTTTATGTTTCTTATTCGGCCTTGTTAGTTGTAAGGAAAGCGATGAACAAGTTATCTATAATCACATAGATAACGAGCCCACTCAGGATGAGAACAATGAAAGCAATATCAGCACGATACCACTATTAGAGAGCTACTTGAAAAAAGGACTCGAGGTAAAGAATGCGACTGTCATTCAAAGAGATACAAACTTAAACTCTGATATGGTGATGGTAGAAAGTACATCCACTTCACCTGCGAATTCAACCTTTTCTGACACCAATGTACAAGAGGCTGGGATTGATGAGGCTGACTTTGTAAAACATTACGATGGTTATGCGTTTAGTTATTATGATGAACGGGTTTATTATTATTTAGAAGCATCCCCAGCGCTCGCTGACACGAGTATTGAAAACACTTCACCCTATAAACAAGGTATTCGGGTTTTCGACCTCAACGCTCCCCCTAATGATAATGATCCAATAGTTGAATTCCCACTTGCAGATGACCTCGGGACAGTCAGCGGGCTTTATATTCACCAAGGGGAAAACCCTCAATTGTTATTACTTGCAGATGATTGGAAGCAAGGTATACAACTAAGAGGTTATGATGCTCGTTTACCAATGAGTAATTTAATAGAAAAAATGAACATTCATGTTCCGGGTCGTCTATTAACAAGTAGAAAAATGGATAATAAACTCTATGTCGTTAGCAGCTTTATGCCTATTATCCACGCTCCAGCGTTAGACAGCTTTATACAATACCCGATAGATGATGAACAAAAGAAACATAATGAGGAATTAATACAAAAAGTGACGTTAAAAGAGTTATTGCCTAACATGAATATCAACGGCAATGAAATCCCGCTTATCGATCACGATTCCTGTCAAATCCCTGATGACGATATTATCGCGGACGCTAGCTTAACCCTTATATCAATTATTGATTTAAACGACATAACCAATATTTCTTCTGCCTGCTTGGCCGCAAATTCAAACAATACCTATGTTTCATACGATGCACTGTATTTATCTATTGATAGTGCTTTTTATGATATTAACGGTCTTGAGAGCGAGGCTTTTAGCGATATCTATCGTTTTAAACTCAGTGATAGTGGTCCTATCAAAGCGGGTAAACAACGTCTTAATGGAAGAGTTGGATACAATCAACCCTTTCGCTTAAGCGAATACCAAGAGCACCTCAGAATCATCACCACTGATAATCGACTTGACCATCAATTACATACTTTAAAGCTCACTGATACCGAGATGACTAAGCTGGCTTCACTACCTAACGCGCAAAATCCCGAGCCAATAGGCAAGCCTGGTGAAAATATTTTTGGCGTTCGATTTAGTCAAGATAGAGCGTATATCGTCACCTTTTTAACGCAAGATCCTTTTTATGTTATTGATTTAAAAAATCCTGCCTTACCTAAAATACTGGGTGAACTTGAATTACCAGGGTTTTCAACCTACCTACATCCATTTAATGAAAAGCTCGTTTTCGGCTTGGGGAAAGAGAGTGACTGGAGTGGCGGTGTAAAGCTTGCGTTATTTGATGTCTCTGTTCCCAGTCAACCTCAAGTGCTTACAGAACTTATTGTAGGAGATAGTTATAGCTACAGTCCTGCCCTTTATAATCATAGAGCCTTAAGTTTTTTATCTTCAAATAGCGGACAACCAGAGAAAATAGCGGTGCCTATGAGTGTCTACCAAAGTAACTTTATATGGGATTTTGATGGTTTGTATTTATTAGAAGTCGACTTAACAACCAATAATGAATCAATGAGACTTCATGACATAATGACGATAGAAACCAATAACAGCCTAAATTACAGTCAATTATCGAGTTATGACCGCGGTATATTATCTCAAACGAAAGCATTTTTTATTTACAATGGAAAACTCTTTCAACAACGTTGGTAGTTCTTCGATTACTAAAAGAATCACCACCACTAATATTGCCCATGACTGCAAATATCATTTTGTCTTCTTTACCTGCGACTTCCTGAGCTTTGTTATAATTATGCTATATCACTTTATGTAAAGAATAGCTGTATTTTCGCTCGCACAGATTCGAATCTAAGCTGTTTTTTATATTCCATATTAATCATACAGTTACACTTGAATAACGGCATAGTGGATATGGTAGACATAGGATTTGACTTAGTGTGATTTTAAATATTGTGAAACTTCGAACTTAGCACTCAAATATTCACGTCAAGAAACTGAAATATTACTTAAGGATGCATCATGATTTATGCTCAGCCAGGAAGTAAAAATTCAATCGTTGATTTCAAGTCTCATTACGACAACTATATCGGTGGGAAGTGGGTTAAACCCTTAAATGGCGACTATTTTGACAATACATCACCTATTAATGGGCAAGTCTATTGCAAGGTCGCACGCTCTACTGGTGCTGATATCGATCTTGCTTTAGATGCCGCGCACAGTGTAAGAGAGCAATGGGCCAAAACCAGTGTGACAGAACGATCCAATATTTTGCTCAAAATCGCCGATCGCATCGAACAGAATATTGAAGAGCTTGCTGTTGTTGAAACGTGGGATAACGGAAAACCGATGAGGGAAACATTGGCCGCCGATCTTCCACTCGTTGTCGATCATTTCCGTTATTTTGCAGGCTGTATTCGTGCCCAAGAAGGCAGTGCAGCAGAGTTAGACGCAAACACAGCAAGTTACCACTTTCCAGAGCCCATTGGTGTTGTAGGACAGATCATTCCGTGGAACTTTCCGATGTTAATGGCGGCATGGAAGTTAGCGCCAGCGATGGCTGCAGGTTGTTGTGTGGTACTCAAACCTGCGGAGCAGACGCCGACATCGATCATGGTATTAATGGAAAAGATCGGTGATCTCATACCACCTGGTGTTGTAAATATTGTCAACGGCTTTGGTCCTGAAGCTGGTCAAGCACTGGCAACGAGTCATCGAATTGCCAAGTTAGCGTTCACGGGCTCTACAGAAGTAGGGAATCATATTCTTAAATGTGCGGCAAATAGCCTCATTCCATCCACCGTAGAGTTGGGCGGTAAATCTCCAAATATCTATTTCGCGGATGTGTTTGATCATGAAGACGAATACCTTGATAAATGTATTGAGGGAACATTACTTGCGTTCTTTAACCAAGGTGAAGTGTGTACCTGCCCTTCTCGCATATTAGTGCACGAGTCAATCTACGAAAAGTTTATCGAAAAAGTCTCCGAGCGTGCTAAAAGCATCATACAAGGTAATCCCTTAGATACCGATACCCAAGTCGGGGCGCAAGCATCAGAAGAGCAATACAACAAAATTTTAAGTTATCTTGATATTGGCCGCCAAGAAGGAGCAAAAGTATTATTTGGTGGTGATGTAGCAAAACAAAAAGACGACTTGGAGCAAGGTTATTACATTCAACCAACCTTACTTCAAGGTCATAATAAGATGCGCGTCTTCCAAGAGGAAATCTTTGGTCCGGTTACTGCTATTACGACATTTAAAGATGAAGAAGAAGCACTGGCGATTGCTAATGACACCACCTATGGCTTAGGCGCGGGATTATGGACACGTGATCAAAATCTTGCTTATCGAATGGGTCGAAATATTCAAGCAGGACGTGTTTGGATCAACTGTTACCATGCTTATCCAGCACACGCAGCCTTTGGTGGTTACAAGAAGTCAGGGATTGGACGAGAAACGCACAAGATGATGCTTAACCATTATCAAAATACTAAAAATTTACTTGTGAGTTATGACATAAATCCTCTGGGTTTCTTCTAATACTGTCGCCTGTTAAGTCAGTTAACAGTACACAATGTCACTCATATAAGGATCGGTTCGCCGATCCTTATCATTTCAATCAAACGGCATTATCGACTTCTTATGGCTCATCAAAATGATGAAATCTCTTTTTATCAAGTAATGAGTAATCATTGAGTTCATGAATCCAGCACCACCTGTTATTAAGATTTTCACAACGACATCCTGACTGCATATCCTGCATAAAACTCTTTTCTATGCGTCTAAATGAGTTACAAAAATGGCTTTCTTTGTCAGACTTTTGACCTTCATCAATCGTCACTCTTTTCAATAAAAATGAAAACTTTTCTGATCGTACTTCACGTTTATTTATGAGATTTACACCCACCTAACAATATCTCTAGATCAATATTCACAAATATGCATATGGGTTCATTTTTTGACCATTATCGCTATTGAGAATTTTCTAAAAAACAGTCAACCCTATAAAGACACTGACTATTAGAAATTAACGGGGCAAAAAGCATATCTATGCACGTCAAGATTTTGACCCATAAAAACACGTTAAGGTACGCCATGGCAAAAAGAAAAATGATCGCTCTTCGAGCATTACAGTTGTCTTATCATCCACTGCTCGCACACATCACAGAGGGTGATCATTTTCAGCTGACCAACCATGCACAATTATCCAGCCTGTCCAACTTAGAAATACAGTCTTTAATTGAGCAAATGACACTGTCTGTTGTGCCTCATCCCAATAAACCCTCTCAGTATTATTTGCTTTCACCAGCTGCTGATTTTTTCTTTATCCAACAGCATCCTTATGCCTCAACACTGCAAGTCCAACTGCTTATTTATCCCTTAGAAGACGCTGAATTCATCATCAAAACATTGAGTTTTATTGCGCCAAGCCTGCATCACGGGCTTCAAACGAAAGCATTACATAACCTCTCAAAACGTCATCAATTAGCGAAGCAATATATGAAATCTGTACCTTCAAAACGAAAACTGGCTGTTATTGCCAATACTTCAGCGTCTGCAATTCGCCACTAAATCGAGAGGTCAAGATGGGATTACAAGCAGCCATAGCCAAAAATAACCGAAGTAATAACAGTGGCGGTATTGCGCTCGACCCACTCCATACGGTGAATACATTGTCGATAGTCATTCATTATTTTAAGGCAATGTTTACGTGCACCAAAGACAGGGAAGCGTGCCTTATTACTTTTATTTATTTGTGGCTGACGCAAGCATTGGAAAATATAAAAAGCGCTAACGATATCCCTTCGCTAACACGTGTGACAGGCAGTGAACCATGCGATGCACACCGATTACGTATTATTCATGTAGATGGCAAATCTTGGGTTGAATATGCTCAATGTTATTCGACGCCACAGGGCGTTTTTTGGCAGTGGCAACCTATCCCAATCATATTAAATAATTTTTTCTATCACTATGTTCAGACCCTTTCAACAACAGCGATAAAGCCGTTACTTAGCGCTCAACAGAGACAACAACTTTGGGTTCTCATTGATAAATCATGGAAGACTCCAAAACACTATACCCAGTTTGGCTGACTGAGAAAGGATGTGTTTTTCCGCTATTTCACCATCATGGCTCAACGTTGTCCTTATCTATCAACAACTGCAAAATCCATTGTGTTGCCAGAGCATGTTCTGCATCACGCCAGTGCTAAAGCTTATCAAAAGGAAAACAGCAACCAGATCCGTTATAAAATATTTCGTGCGCACAATCAGTATTTAAAACGATTAGACACTGCCAGTAAACAATATGGTATCAACCTTTCAATCAACAATGCTCATCACAAGATGGCGTTGTTATTTGACGCCAGCATCACTCCCCCTTCCTATTTAAACCCAAAAGGGGAGATCAATGCTTTTGAGAGACGGAAGAATGCGGAGAATCAAGGCTATCAATACATTCAATTACCTTCTATCGAGATAGGTTCACGCCGAGCATTACCCCTTGATCAAGTGCGACGTTTTTTTGATGTGATTGATGAGCATGTTAAAGACTGTATTCCCCATCCGTGTTGGACAAAAAGACAATTAATCGACTACTACAATGCATTAACGTATCAACTTGCGTTTCAATTTTTGATTTTAACGGGGGTGAGGCCGACCCACGCACTTTCACTTGAAAAGCGTCGACGTTATGGCGTTAAACAAGCCATACATTCAGATAAAGGTCGCTATCGTGTTATTTATCTTTGTGATTTTTTACAAGAATCCATTCGCTATTACTTGTCAATTCAACAAGGTTTGCTCACACAGCTCAATATTAAAACAACATCGCCCTATTTATGGTTTTTGTTAGATAAGGATAATCAAGTCCAAGTATTGAATGCCAAAATCATGCGCCAATTTATGCAGCAATATTGGCCTTATCGAGATACTGATATCAATACCGTTGTCCCTTATTGTTTACGACATACCTTTGCACAAATGGCACAGTCACACACTCATCCACAACTGACCACTCAGCAGATTGATCGCTTAATGGGGCATTCATCATTTGGGGAACACCTTGGCAGTGATTTATGTTTCCCAAGCAATAAAAAAGCGCTTTTCGCCTTTTTAAATCACTTGCCAGAAAAACTGTATTTCACCAGTGATCCATCAACACGATTTTCATTCAATGATGTGGTGGAGGCTTCATGATAGGAAATAGTCAACTTGATGATATTACTAATGACATTATTGAAGCACATGAGCAGTTGGGCTTACCTTGCGAAGATAAAACACATTTAACCCATATCATCACATTATTACATGAGGATCAGCATTCCCAACGTTACATCTCCGACGATGAAATGCGTGTGATTAAAAACGCCATCAGAACAATCCCTTCGGGAAAACAACGCGTATTATTGCGAGCATTAGATAATACATTATTTTATCTTCATCAGTATTGCGGCTGGCAACTTCCTCAACCTCAAAATAAGAAGCTAAACGATACCCAGTTAGCGTGGATGCAATTAATCAGTCTACAAGCGCATGATGCATCCCGTCTCTATGAGGATTATCTTAAAGATAGACTCGACTTTCTCAATCATCGCCCTGTACTTCACATCGGTTTTATCACTGTCGCACTCAGTATTGAAGTCGCGCCACTCCCTCTCGCTTACTGGGCTGATATTCTTAATCGTCCTGACGCTATCGAACTCTACGAGCAACAATTAACCTTAGTTGTCTATCACCAATCCAAACGAGCCTCAAACACTCAGCAACCGAATTATTTTACCCGTTACGCATTAACCCCGTTTACTTGTCGGTTATTACTTGATTACTTTGGTACTAAAGAGCAAAAGGTAACAACAAAGGGATTACACCAGAGGCTCAATGCGTATTTATCCGCAGCACCTTACTACCTCGAAAATAAGACTTTGAGCCAATGGCAACATTGTTTTCAACAAATTTGGCTTATCGAATATGGGCTCTCTAGCGTACTACTCTTAGATATGAGCCAACCGCATCGTCATGTGGCCTTTCATCCGAGCCCCTCTCAAGCACAACATGACCATGCTATTTCGAATATTTACGATCAAGATTGGCATCAGCCTGATTACAGCACGTTTTCTTCTAATAAATCTCAAGGTTGGCCTCACCGAGACTTACTTAAAACCATCAAAAATCAGCCATCTTCGAAATGGAAAGCGCTGTTAAGCGAGCAATTTTCAACACCTCCCGCTTGGCATCACGACAATATTGTTCCGACAATTTTATATTTCTTCACCTATGACTTAATCCAATATGGTGGCGTGAAAGCAGCCACACTGAGTGTGAGCAGCTTGAGTAAATATACCAATATCTATAAAACACTCAGCAACCACCCACTGACCTATATTCAGGCCTGTGATCATGATGGCTTAATGCAATGGGCAACGACGCTTTACGAAAGTATCGACAGTGAGGGGGATCGTTGGCTCATCTATAACTTTTTACGTTTTCTACCACAATTGTCGGTGACAGAGCATTTTGATATTAGCCAATTTTCATCCCCTTTTCTTTCTTTAAGCGTTGATCCTTTTCGTTTAAGTGTCGATCAATGTTTCATCACGCTTGAAGCGTTATTATCTCAATCCAATGGCAGTGCACTACAACGTCTTTTTTGTGCTGTCGCCTTAATTTTAGGCTTTTATAGCGCATTACGACGCGGGGAAGTATTACGGCTTCGTTGCCAAGATATTGTGTGTAATCCTGATAATCCTTGCCGTTTTACTTTGCGAATCTGTAATACGAGTGAGGGCAACACAAAAAATAAGTCAACACGTTTTGTTTACCTCACATTACCCGAATCTATTGCCAAACTCGTTCGTGTTGTTCGCCATATCAAACGCCATTGCTCACCCACAACACCTTTACTTGGCTTTGAAAATGAGTCGATGACTTCTCGTCAATTACATTACCTTTTGCCCGTCACTAAGGCTCTGAAAGCGCTGTGGGGCAACAATGTGCGTTTTCATCATCTTCGCCACAGTGGAGCTCACTGGCTAATGCAACAAGGATTGCTACTCGCATTTGATTGGGATAACTCTCCTTTCTGTGTAGGAGACGCAACGCAAGCGATATTGACAAAGCAAGCGTGCCAAGAGCGATTTCATTTTTGGCTTGAAGGTCGCGACTTTTCACATATGAATGATGGATTATTGTTTGATGTTATCGGCGAACAACTCGGTCATAGCCATTATGCCACCACTCGCTGGAGTTACTTACATGGGATTGAATGGCTTCCACCACTGTTTTTAATCAATGAGCGTTGCTTTGAACACAATGAATTACGTTATTTACTTGGCATAAAGCCAGAGTCTAAAGATGTCTTTCGCTTTTTAAACACGCTTACATCAAAAAACCAAGATACAGGAACCCATTTAACATTAAGGCTAAGTGAGCTTGAGTTAACCCCCTATTTGTTAAAGAAAAAAGGATTTAAACAACTCAGACAGGTCTCACTTATTCAAGACAGTTTTGAAGTACCGAAAGATGGCAATCATTTTCTTGCTTTGTGGTTATCACATTGCACAGAGAGCATTGTCCAGCCTGATAAGCGTCAGTCATCAACCACTGTTTTTAATTATCAAACTCAGCATTTATTGAAATTATTAACTACTGATAATGAAACGATTTTCTCCTCACTCAGTGCGTTTTGGGCACTATCAGGTAGACATCAGCCAATTTCCTTTACCAAGCAACAACGGCAAGCGCTTCATCAACTTGGGCCAATCTTTGTCAACCGAGACAACCAGACACTATCTTTGACGGTTCGCTGTAAAAGAGACAATGGCTTGCGTTTTCAACAAGTATTTAGAACGCCACTCTTTAGGTGCTGCCACTTTATTTTTGAGCTTCAACAAAACCGAAAAAGCAAAATAACTAAAAACCTCCAGCTTCTTGAGACTTATTTTTCCACCGACAAAGACACACTCGCAACGAGAAAAGTAGACAGAGGGAGTAGCCAACTGACCATCACACTGACCTTTATTCCTCAAGCACCATTGTTATTTCAAATGCTATGTAATTTTTTAACGTACCCGAAGAGAGAACAATATGAAAAAACTATCCATGGATAAGTACTACCATCCACATATTACTAAGATGTTAGACAGTTTCGATAAAACAGAGCGTGTGCCACTTCTCACTTTTATCATCGATCAAGCAGCTAATCATATTTGTCTTATTGGCGGAAAAAGTGGTGAGCCAACCATGGTAAAACTGCCTTTTGACGGACAAGATCCCACGCTCCAAGATGGAAAATGGTCCATTGACGCTGACATGTTCAAATACTATTACCACAATTGCTTAAAATCCGTGCTAGAGAATGAACATATTGAATTGGAAATCGATGAGCACACCAGTGGCGATACTTATGTGATTGGATACACCCACGACCAAGGTGTACGTCGTTGGAAATGTGACTCACCTTGCCAAGAGCACATCGATTATTTCACAACCATTGGAAATAAGTCGTACCAAAGCATCTCGGTTGATGCATTAGCTCCCATACTGAATGTGGCAGAAAGTCATCGTCCGTTAGAATTTTTTAAAATCGATAAGACAAAAAACGAGATCACAGTACAACGTGATAATGATGTTTCAACGTTTCCTCTGCCTGATGATCTGGAGGAAAAAGTTGATTTAGTCGCTAACCAAGAAGGACTTTCGGTTTTAAAACATATTTGTGGTAATACGCAATCTGATTCGATTATGTTCAGTGTCGATAATGAACAACTTACCGTTACCGATGGTCATCATTGCTACTCTCGCTCACTGGCATCATTGACTGAATTTGAGAGTAAATCCAAAGTGGATTACGAAACGGAAGTGAAATGTGTTGTTGATATCTCTTCCTTAAAGTCAGAAATTGAAACCTACACACGCGTAAACCAAATTAAAAGTAACAACCTTAGCTTACTCTACATTATCGATAATGAAGCTTTTCTCTCTGGTTTTGGGTTCACTGTTGAGAGTTTTAAAAGCCTTTCTGCATTAAGTATTACTGCGAAACAGATCTTGCTCTACAACATCAACTTAAATCAATTGCTGAAAGTGAAGCTCAAAAATATTACGGATATGAAGAGCATGACCTTGCGTATTTTAAAAGCGCCGGATGGTTCAAGAAAGTTAGGCTTTTATAATGAGTATGATACTGAGCGCCCTTACGACAGTATTCCTATTACGCTTGACACGAATAGCCAAAATCTTAGTGCGATGCAAAAACTATTGGCACTTAGCAAGAAACAACATCGAGAAGATGGTTCCCAGCAGGATTTTCTTGGCTTTGACGGGATTTAAAAGACTTTAGGAAGAGGACTGGACAAATATCCAGTGTCGACTAAGGTTAGATATGCACAGTAATTCATTACTGTCTCAGTTTGGCAGTTGAGACGAAGTGGCGGCAACCACTTCGCCTCGTATCGGCTGCCCCGACGTTTAAGCGAACCAAAGCTCAGCCGACAGATTCAGTGTATCTAAGTCTCTCGGCGATGGGTAGATCTATCTGATGGAGACTTGATATGGCTAACATTCGAGTGCGCCCTAATGGGATCATTCAATACGATATTCACATTTATGGCGAACGCTTTCGTGAAACTTCAGGCATGCCTGCCACACCGAAGAACCTCAAAATTGCAAAAGCGACCATTAAACAAATCAATGCCGAAATTGATTTAAACACCTTTCAATACCGTGATTACTTTCCTGACAGTAAAAAGGTCGAATTGTTTGAGCAATTGCAACGGGACAAATACCCCGATCGTTTCTTTCCCTACTTTGATGATTTTGCAAAGAAATGGATAGCGCAACAAGCACCTAAATGGAAAAACAGCTACCGCAAAACCGTTGAGCGTAACGTACATCATTACTTGATCCCGTTTTTTGGTAATACCCTAATCAATGAAATTTACCTAAATCAATTAGATCAATTTCGTCAGCAATTAACCGAGATGGAAAAAGAAGATGGTAGCCGCATATTATCGAATGCACGCGTTAATAATATTTTATGGCCGTTAATTTCGATTATGATTGTGGCGGCAGAAGAATTTAAATTTGATTATCCCTTTTCACGCTACCGCGCATTGCGAGAGCAGAAAGCTGACAGTTCACCGATGACATTACAGGAAGTAAAACGCTTTTTAGATTATGTCGAACCAGCATGGTATGACTATTTTCTACTGCGTTTTATGACAGGGATGAGAAGTTGTGAAGTGCACGGCCTTCAACTTAAGCATATTGATTTTGATCACCGCTTAATAAAAGTCCGTCAAAATGTGGTGAATGGTGAAATTACCGATGTGAAAACCCCAAAATCACGCCGTGATTTACCCATCAATGATATTTTATCATCCTCTCTTGAGCGTATTACCGCAACGTTAACTGAACCTGACGATTTTCTGTTTACCAATGACGATGGCGAACCACTGGATACCCGCTATATTGGCAAACAAGTCTGGCACCCGACACTTAAACGTGCAGGATTAAAAACACGTCGCCCTTATGAAACCCGCCATACCGCAGCAGTGCTGCATTTGGCAGCCCATGAAAATCCACTCTATGTATCGCAACTGCTTGGGCACAGTAATACACGTTTGCTGTTTGAAATTTATGCCCCCTATGTGTTTAATGCTGCGCGCAATGACGGCAGTGCCTTTTCAGATTTAATGCGCTCTGGTGGCGTGATCAAATCTGACTAAGCCCCAAACAAAAACAGCCCGATATTATTAAGCACTAGTAATAAAGAGCGAATATCGGGCTGTTTTATTTACGCGATAACAGATAATTACGCGTCTGTTTTTTCACTTAATGGTGTGAGATCTAAACTATCAGTGAACGAGGTATCATTGAGTGTTTTGATATAAGCAGTGAAGGCTTCGCCTAATGCTTTATCGCGCATACCGTATTCAACAAATGCTTTTGCATAACCTAACTTGTCACCACAATCGTGAGAGCGACCAGTCATGTGGAAAGCTTCAACGGTTTCATCTTGCATTAGCATATCAATGGCATCAGTTAGCTGTATCTCATCACTTGCACCTGGTGGTGTCATTGCTAGCTTATCCCAAATGTTATGAGATAAAACATAACGACCAACCACAGCAAGGTTAGACGGTGCATCTTCAATAGCTGGCTTTTCAACCATACGCGTCATAGGGCAAGACTCACCTACTTTTAGCTCAGTACCGTTACAATCAACCACGCCGTACTTTGACACATCGCTCATTGGCACAGGCTCTACCATGACTTGGCTCGCACCTGTTTGTTCAAAATGATTGATCATCGCTGCTAAGTTTTCTTTGCTTTGATCGGCGGTGTATTCATCCATAATTACATCTGGCAATACAACGACAAACGGCTCATCACCAACTAGCGGTTTGGCACACAAGACAGCATGACCTAAGCCTTTTGCCTGACCTTGACGCACATGCATAATGGTCACATCTTTAGGACAAATTGCTTGAACTTCATCTAACAACTGACGTTTAACACGCGCTTCTAATGTTGCTTCTAACTCAAATGAGGTATCAAAGTGGTTTTCAATCGCGTTTTTAGAAGAGTGCGTCACTAATACAATTTCTTTAATACCCGCGTTGACACACTCATTCACAATATATTGAATAAGCGGCTTATCCACTAACGGTAGCATTTCTTTTGGAATTGCTTTGGTTGCCGGAAGCATACGAGTACCTAGCCCTGCCACTGGAATGACAGCTTTTTTTATTTTGTTGTTCATTATTCATCCGTATTTAATGAAGGACTTATTTATTGTAAAAATCGCGATACCACTGAACAAAGTTCTCAACACCTTCTTTAATTGGTGTTTGAGGCTTATAGCCAGTAGCTTCAAACAAACCGCTAGTATCTGCGTAGGTTTTATATACATCACCTGGCTGCATTGGCATGAAGTTTTTCTTCGCTTGAATATCTAAACTTGATTCAAGTGCTTCAATATAATCCATTAACTTTTCACACTTACCATTACCAATATTGTAAACACGATAAGGTGCAGAGCTGTCTGCTGGTGAACCGAGTTTCTACAGACCAGTCAGTTTGTTTCTGAGGTACTACATCTTGAATACGTAGAATACCTTCAACAATGTCATCGATATATGTAAAGTCGCGTTGCATATCACCATTATTATAAATATCGATTTCCTCGCCATTCATAATCTTATTGGTGAACTTAAACAATGCCATATCAGGACGGCCCCAAGGACCATAAACTGTAAAGAAACGTAAGCCTGTTGTTGGTAAATTATAAAGATGTGAATAAGTGTGAGCCATTAGCTCATTTGCTTTTTTACTAGCTGCGTAAAGTGAAATTGGGTGATCAACTGAGTCACTTGTTTCAAATGGCGTTTTAGCATTCAAGCCATAAACAGAGCTAGAAGAGGCATAAATTAGATGCTTAACCTTATTATGGCGACAGCCTTCTAATACATTTACAAAGCCAACCAAATTACTATCAGCATAAGCTAGTGGGTTATCAATAGAATAACGAACACCCGCTTGAGCGGCTAAGTTAATTACGCGATCAAACTGCTGCACTTTAAATAGCTCAGCCATGCCTTCACGATCAGCTAAATCTAATTTAATAAATTCGAAATTAGGATGCTCAATACGTGCTAAACGAGATAATTTTAAATTTACATCGTAATAATCATTTAAATTATCGATACCAACTACTTGATGACCAAGCGCAGTTAGACGCTCAGTAATAGCACTACCGATAAAACCAGCAGCACCAGTTACTAAATATTTCATAATAGCTCAACTTATAAATGGAG
This sequence comes from Photobacterium leiognathi, assembly GCF_030685535.1. Lineage (NCBI taxonomy): Bacteria > Pseudomonadati > Pseudomonadota > Gammaproteobacteria > Vibrionales > Vibrionaceae > Photobacterium > Photobacterium leiognathi. The sequence continues at coordinate 2,340,192 of NZ_CP131601.1, forward strand.
AAGTAATATATTAATCGTTACCAAATAGATCACGGGTATAAACTTTATCGGCAATATCAGAAAGCTCTTCAACCATACGGTTTGAAACAATCACATCACAGCTTTGTTTAAAATCAGATAAATCTTCAATAACTAGTGAGTTAAAAAACTCTTTTTCTTTTAACACAGGCTCATAAACAACGACTTCAATACCTTTCGCTTTAATGCGCTTCATAATGCCTTGAATGCTAGATGCTCGGAAGTTATCAGAACCCGCCTTCATGATTAGTCGATAAATACCAACACGCTTCGGATTTTTAGCAATGATAGAGTCTGCAATAAAATCTTTACGAGTTGTATTCGCATCAACAATCGCGCCAATGATGTTATTTGGTACATCACGATAATTTGCACGAAGTTGTTTAGTGTCTTTAGGTAAACAATAACCACCATAACCAAATGATGGATTATTGTAGTGATTACCAATACGAGGATCTAAGCCAACACCTTCAATAATTTGGCGTGAATCTAAGCCATTAGATGCGGCATAAGTATCTAATTCATTGAAGTAAGCAACACGCATAGCAAGGTAAGTATTAGAGAATAATTTAACCGCTTCCGCTTCTGTGGAGTCTGTGAACAATACAGGTATATCTTCTTTGATAGCACCTTCTACAAGAAGATTAGCGAAAACTTGAGCGCGCTGACTTTGCTCACCAACGATAATACGAGATGGATAGAGATTATCGTAAAGCGCACGACCTTCACGTAAAAACTCTGGCGAGAAAATAATATTCTCACAGCTAAACAGCCCTTTTACCTGCATGGTATAGCCAACAGGTACTGTCGATTTAATTACCATGACGGCGTCAGGATTGATTGCCATTACATCTTTAATTACTGCTTCTACTGACGAAGTATTAAAATAGTTGTTTTCTGTATCGTAATCCGTTGGTGTGGCAATCACCACATACTCTGCATCTTTATAAGCTAATTCTTTATTTAACGTTGCAGTAAAGTTTAACTCTTTATTTTGAAGAAAATCTTCAATTTCCTTATCTGCTATTGGAGAGATTTTGTCATTAAGTAATTTTACTTTTTCTTCGATAATATCTACAGCAATAACCTCATGATGCTGCGCTAAAAGCATAGCATTAGACAGGCCTACATACCCTGTACCAGCAATGGCAATTTTCATTTTTATTTCTCTTTTAATAATTCATCAATTGCATCTAAATATTTATTAATCACAATTTTTTCATCAAATTCGGCTTCAATCTTCTTACGGCTCTTTAACCCCATATCAATACGTTCTTGGTGAGAAAGATTTATTATTTTCTCTAACGCATTTACAAGAGAAGGAGTCGAACGAAGTTCACATAGATAGCCATTGACTCCATCATCTACTGTTTCACGACAACCAACATTATCAGTCGTTACGATAGGTTTTCCCATCGCACCAGCTTCAAGAAGCGACTTAGGTACTCCTTCTCTATAAAAAGAAGGAAGCACCATACAATCAGCTTTAGCTATTTCTTTTTCAACTTCATCAGAAACACCAAGATAATTGACAATCCCTTCGCTTACCCAGTCTTGCATATCTTTTTTAGATACCGCGGAAGGGTTATCTACATCAAGAAAACCTAGTAGATTAAATTCGACATTATGTATATGTTTTGCTTTTAACTCTCTCGCTGCTTCAACATAATGACCTATACCTTTGTCATAAAGCATTCTTGCGATTAATAGGAATCGAACAACTCCATCATCAGGTGATGGTGAAAAATTGAATCGACTTAAATCAGCACCAGAACCAGGAAGGCGATCGGTAATATTTTCTTTAGCTAATTTATTTTCTAAAAATAGCAACCTATCATCTTCATTTTGGAAGAATACTTTATCGACTTTTTTGTGACTTATTTTATAAAGCAATCGAGCTAATTTCGAAGTTATAGATTCATTAATAAATAAAACACCAAGGCCAGCAATATTATTTATAACTTTAATATTATTTAACTTTGCAGCAATTGTACTATAGATATTATTCTTTGGAGTAAAGTTTAAGACGACATCATAAGAATCAGCTTTATATATCTGATTAAACCTATATAACGTTTTCAAATCTTTTAAAGGATTCGTTCCACCTTTATCTATTTTAATGTCAATATAATTAGCACCGAGATCTTCAAGCTTGTTGGAATACTCATCCCATGGTGAAATTGCAGTAACCCTATAACCTTTATCAACAAGAGCTAGAATAGTATTTCTTCTGAAGTTATAGAGATACCAACTAGTATTTGACGAAATAATAATGTTAATCATTTAATAACTCGTCCAATATTTACCAAATAATTTATCAAGTTCAATACAAGGAAACTTTTCGAATCCAGCACCTGGGTAGATAGTTAATTCACCAAAAGTAACTTTATTATTGTAAAAATATAAGTCAACTCTTACAAAATCAAAATTCTCACCAATTAATTCAGATATCCTTATCATTTCATCTAAAAAAATAGGTTTTGGTGGAGACGGTATCTTCATCTCATGAGAATATTCGAAATTCAAATCTCTCCAGTTACGATCAAACATATTTCTTTTATGATTAATGAATCGATCTGAGTCAAGTTGTATAAATTCCACTCGGCCATTAAACACAAAAAACTTATAGTCGTCAGGTGCACTGCCTTCAAAATCAAGAAACTCTTCAATAAAAACTCGTCTAGGTATATCCTTGTAAGCCCATTCTCCTAATGATGATGATTGATCATGCTTCAACCATTTAGACGCTAGTTTTATCATCTTTCTCTGTGAAATGTGGTTATTATTTCTTATTATTTCAATAGTTTGACTTGTGTGATTTGCTTTAAAAACATAATCACGGGGAAGTAATGAAAAATCTATTGATTCAATATCGTTAGTATCTGAACCAATCCATAGATTTCTAGGTATATAAATATCAGAGCAAATACTTTTAACCCAATCTTTAGATGCGATTTTATCAGCAGCTACAGTAAATAATGGGTTATGATCTATAATTTTTCTAACTTGTAGTTTTTCATTGAAAGTCTCAGGTTGTGAAAAATTAATAAACCTCTTAAATCTTCTAAAAAATAATATGTTTAGTTTTATTTTATTAGGAAGTAAAGAAATAATTTTAGAAAAAAGTCGATATTGTAAACTAGGCATATAAAAATAATAAACTCATTTATAATTTAGAAGAGAAGTGTTTTTTATATTTAAATGTATTTATTTTTCTATCAGCTATTCTTATCAAAGTAGATATCGACAGTCTCTTGATAAACCACTTAAAGTCTCTCTTGGATGACAATTCAGAAAAAACTTCTTCAGAAAAGGCTGATCGTGTTCTCAAATAAGAGCTTAAAGGTAACTTTAAATATTCATTAGCTTTATTATATATATCATTAGCTACAGAACTATTTATAAGCATCTTTTCCTCCCCTTGAAAAATGGGAATATACTTCATTGTAATATTATTTCCATCATATTCCAAAATTAAAATAATTGAAGACTTGTTATTATCAGACTGCTTTATCAATAAATTAGAAGTCCTTTCATCATATAAGTCATCAAAGCAAAAATTACCGAGACTATAAGCAAGAACTGAATTTTTGAATTTTTCAACACCTTGTAAAACATGGGGATGATGTCCATAATATACATAATTATTAATATCTGCTAATTTTCTAGCAAATTTTATATCATCCACGCTGCATAAATTTACGTGCTCTATACCAGAATGAACACTTAATATATTTAAATAACCTTGTGATGAATAAAACTTGAATTTATTCTCAACAAGTGAATATTTTAATGCGTTAACACCATTTTTTTTATCTAACCCTAATGGGTTAGTATTATAGGAACAGTAACCGTGAAATGCTAACTTCAACTCCTCATTTATAAAATCTTTACCTTTTACACCAAACCAGTCAATATTATTTTCTTCAAGAAGTGTAATTGTCTCATTTAAACCGTTAGGGCCAAAATCAAAAATATGGTTATTAGATAAACACACTGTATTTATATTAAGGTGTTTTAAAATATTAATATTTTCAAAACTTGAGGAAATATACGCTGATTTATTTCCATGTTTTTTTGATTTATTAATAAATGGGGCTTCGAGATTACCGACGCAAATATCACAGGAATCAAGGATTGGTTTTATATCAGAGAAGTAATTTTTAATATCTTTATTTTTATTTAAATCGAATTTTCCAAATAAAGCAATATCGCCAACAAAAGCAATTTTCATCTAACTTACCTATTGATAATATTAAAGATTGATTCATTCATAGTATTGATTGAAAACTTTTTAAAGAAATCAGTAGTAGGTATATTTTTTCTACGTTCAATAATTTCTTTTATTTCTTTATCAAAATCACAAAGAGATATATCATCAACAACTGTTCCAAAACAACTATCATAGACAATTTCATTGACCCCAGTAGTTTTATTAGCTAAAACAGGAGTTCCTAAAGCTATAGATTCAATTAAAACTGTTGGTAAACCTTCACTTGCTGAAAATGTTTTTTCTTCGCCATTAAGCGTAATACGGCACTTTTCGAGAGAGCTAAATAATAATAAATCAGACTTTTTAATAAAATCATAGGGATTGTTAACCCAACCGTGAAATTCCACTAATACGTTTTTTGGTAAATCATTTATTAACTCGATAATGTATTTCTTATAAGCTATACCAATGTCGCCCACAGGAGAACCAAGGACGTTTAAAATAACATTTTCTTTAAAATTAGAATTTATCAGGTTTTCAATTAAAACGTGAAGTCCTTTATTTGGAACAATAGTACCAATAAATAACAGGTTTATAACATCAGTTTTTTTTTCATATAACTTATCACATTCTTTAAATTCAAAACCATTATAAATTACATTAATATCATCTCTAATATTAATGAAGTTATCAGCTATAGAACATGAAGGAACTATTACTTCATCAGCCATCCCAAGTAAAAAACGATTAATTTTATTACCAAAATTTAATTTGCCATGCAAATGCCAAATAACTTTTAACTTAAAAAACTTTGCAAATAAGCCACAAAGAATAATTCCTTTCGGATCATAACAATAAATATTATAAATTCTATGTTTCTTTGCGGTATAAATAACTTGTAAGTTAGATATAAATACCGAGAAAAAAAGTAATAACTTAGATTGAAAAGATAAATTCTTAATGGAAAAATCTCCAGTACCGAAGAATCGGTTTAATAATTTATGCATTAAAAATTGATGATTATTGAATCTTTTATAATAACCATCAAACAAACTATCATCATGCTTTAAAAGTGAGTAGATCTCAAAGCCTTTATCAGATAATGAATCAACAATCTTTAAAGTGATTTTCTGAGAACCCGCTAATAAGCTTGAAGCTTCAACAACCAACAATCTTTTATTTTCCATTATACCAATCAACAATATTAATGTACTTTTCATACTTTCGAAAAGAAGTAAAATCAGAAGATATTACTTCTTTTTCAAAAGTACAGTGAACTTCGTTTTTTAAATTATAGCTATTAGCGGTAAATAAAATATTATTCTTTCCCTCTAATAAAGAAAATCTATTCGCAATATCTGTATTAAAACCATCTCTATCCGTCATTATAAATCTAACATTATCTTTAACTATTTTTTCTTTTCTAGAATTCCATTTTAAACGAGCTTCATCAAATGTTTTATAATGTAGAAAATGGATTTCAATATCCCCTAAAGTACCTATAGGATAATAAAAATCATTCGTATATTTTGAAAATTTAGTTTCTATTAGATCTAAAGATAGATAGTAATCTAAATTCTCGCAAAAATTGATAAAACAAGGTGCGTAAAAAAAAGTATTAATCGTAGGTGATAAAAATTCCTTATTTAAATCACTATATATACACCCAGCTAAACAGTTACTCGAAATTATTGTTATAGACTGGTTATTAACTTTTCGACAATAAAATATTTTTATAAACTCTCGATATAATTTAAAAAAAGTTTTCCTATATATAAATTTAAAAATTCTAAAGAACATCTATTTCTCTCTATAGTTAATGATAACCATCAGATAAAACAAAAAACCAAAATATAAGAAACTAACTTTAGTCAATAAAATTATTAAAAATAAAGCACGATTAGTATAACTTTTAACTCTTTTAAAAAACAAAATAATACTTGTGATTAAACCAATAATACCGAACTTTATTATTATAAATAACCATAAACCATTATCATTTAGAGCAGCTACTCCTGCGGCCCACAGATTTCCTGACTTCATATATTCTGAAAGAGAAGGTATCACTCCTAACATACCATTTCCAAATAAGATCTCTAATTTATCTTGTTCAAATACCTTTAATAATAAATTACTTCGTAAAGATGTTGCCGTATCAATAGAACCAAGACGTTCAAGACCAATATAGATTAAAAAGATCAACAAAACTGGTAAAAATAGGAAAAATAAATATTTAATATAAGAATTATTAGTTTTTCTATAGAAAATTAATAGTACAATAAAACCATAGATAATTGACGCTACTGAGAAAGACAATAGAACAGAAAAAACACTTATTTTTAATATGTTATCAATTTTATTATCTAAATAATATCTCGCTGAAATCAGAAGAATTATAAAGGCACTATAAGTTGAAGGCTCTTCATACAATCCTGTCGGTCTATATATATATCCAATAAATGGAATAGAAAAATTACTTTTATATCTTTGGACTTCACCAGTTAAAAAGTAAAGAGGATCTAAATAATAAGAAGTTCCATAGACTAAAATAAACTGTAATAGGAAAAACGAAACATTTAATATGATTACGAAATTTATTAGATCTTTCATTTTACCCCTATCATCTTTAAAAAATAGGAATACAATAAATATTGATAGCAATTTAACCAATAGGCCTAAAAAATAATCACTTAAATCATAATTGAAATTACCTTTATGTGGGTATAAATTAAAATAAGATGGTAAAGCTAATAGAAAAGAAAAAAATATGAGAACAAGAAAAGTATTTATAGTACTTTTCATCACTTTATGACTAAAACACAAAATAATTAAAAGAAAAATAAATAAAGGCATCATAAAAAGATATCTAATGCTTCCAAAATTTTCCATGAAGCCTATAAAAACCAAAAAAAGTGAGATATAAAAAGAAACATAATACTTTTTTACAATCATTTATTTACCTATTAACTTTTCGATTTTTATAATTTCTTTATAATTATTATTTTCTTCTTTAATAGTAAAGTTAGTTTCTAAAATGAATTTAATTTTTTCACTAAAATCTTCACAGTCAAAACAATTGATTAGGAAACCATTCTTACCATTTGAAATAATTTCTTTTGGGCCACTTTCACAATCAAAAGATATAACTGGAGTACCACATGCTAAAGCTTCCACAAGGACATTAGGGTAGCCCTCGTAATATGATGTAAGTATAAAGCATTTTGAACGATTATATAGATCGACTGTATTATTAGTATTTTCTAAATAGTTAAAGTTTATTTCATTATCATTGAGTGAATTGAACATAAACTCTTTTAATTCACCATCACCAACAATTGTTATATTAAATTCTTTCTTTTTATTTTTAAGAAGATTTAAAATATTAGTTAGATTATCTATTCCCTTTTGCTTCTTAAGCCTACCAATAAATAGTATGTCGATATCTTTTTTAACCTTTTTATTAATATACTTAACGGCAACTGGGTTATGTATCACATGAATATCTTCTTTATTTATATTTAACCCATGAATCATATCGCTTTTCATTGCATTACACTGAGCAATATAACACCCAATATTCTTATAATATCTTTTCATTAAGAAATTAGTTAATAACCTCTTAAGGTTACTTCCTTTTTTTGCCTTAAGATCAAGTGATAAATTATTAACATTTCTAGCAATTAATTTGAAGTTTGTTTTTTTAAACTTCTTCAAAGCAAAAAGTATTAAAGCGATCTGATGATTAAAAGCAATAACTGTACTGTTACTTTGTATTAGATCATCTTCTTTAACTAATTTAAAAAATGCTCTAATTCCAGTATCTACATCCAAGGAGATAATTTCGACTTCATTATTAAGTTCATCCATATAAAATTGTTTAGAATCATTATAGATTATAATGGAAATGTCATATCCTAATTGTGCCAATTCATTTGCATAATTAATACAAACTCGCTCTGCACCTCCTGGATAAAAAGTATCAATAAATAAATAGATTTTATTTAGCATGATTTTTTCTCAGTACATCTAGTAGTAAATCATGATGGGATTCACATTGTATTAGGTTATTTATCATCAATTTTTTTTGTTTAGATAAGAAATTCATTCTACTTATACCTGTAACTTTAAAGAAGATTCTTTCGACTTTTGTTAAACCATAAATCCATGAAAGGTATGAATATGATTTCCTCTCAATATAAGAATCCCATTCTTTTTTTAGAAGAGCATCGTTTGTTATTATTTCAGATATCTTATTTAACTCATGAATATACTTTTGTTTTTTTTCTTTATCTAAAAACTCAAAAATATTATCATTTTTTCCTTGAATATAAGGGTGTATAGTGAAATCTTTTAAATTTTTTGTGTTTATTTCAACAGCATGTCCGTTATACCAATAATCTGGCATACTATTTCTTTTAAATATAAAATTCCCCAAACTATAAAATATTGGTTTCCCTTCATAAAATTCATAACCTGAAGCATTATGGGTATGATGAGTAATAACCACGTCTCCACCACAATCAATAATAAAGTGCATAAGTGATTTAAACCTTGGACTTGGGTATTTATAGTGTTCATTTCCTCCATGAACTATAACTATACAAATAAAATTTTTATTCTTTAATTCTTTAATTCTTTTTAATAATTTTAAAGCATCTAGGCTTGATGCACCAAAACCATAATCATTTGCTAAGCAATATTCTGATTCTGCAACATTTACTATAGCTACTTTTTCATCATTATTTTGATATAAAAATGCATTATCAGCATCATTGATATTAAGTCCGGCTCCGCAATAATTTTTAGACGTATTCTCTAAAACAGTAATTGTATCTTTAAATCCAGACTTTCCATAGTCTAGAATATGGTTGTTTGCTAAAGTGTACAAATCAATCGGTAACTTTGCTATTAATTTTTTTCCTTTATCAAAATCTGTTGATAAGTTAGGTCCATCTTTATTCAATTTATCTCTGCTATTTGTTATAGGACATTCTAGATTTGCAATTAAAATATTTTCTTTTTTTACTTTATTTAACTCAGTAGATATTTTAATCTCATCATTTTCTGAGATATTATCCAGGCACATATCACCAAATACGACAAATTTCATTTATTTACATCTCTTATAAATTAAATACATTAGGGATATATTCAATAAAACACCTAACACTGAGAAAGCATATAAAGTTATATAAACATCGTTATAAATTAACCAAGAGGATACGATAACAATCAGTCTCATTAAGAAAGATAATATATCAAACTTCATAATAACTTTCTGAATTCCAATTATATTTGCAACTGCACTGTAGGGCTGATTCAAAAACATTAATATAAACCATGGAGTTAATATTTGAGCATAAACACCTGCTTCTTTCCATTCTATGCCAAATAAACTTTCAAATAAATATGGTAAATGGTTAAAGAATATAATTGAAACTATTAATGATAAGGTTAATAAAGTAAATGTTATTTTTATTAATTCTTTTCTGAGCAGCTTTCGATTACTTATTTTCTTAGCCTTATAATAAAAGGCATCTTTTATCGAAGATGAAACTAATGTAATAGGAGCTTGCATTACTCTAGTCATCATGGAATAAAGCCCAAGTGTTATAGTATTTGAAAAGTAAACAAAAGAATAATTCATTATATATTGCGATGCCATAGAAAATGCATATGATATATTTTGGTATAAAATAAAATCTTTCTTTCTCTTTATTATCTTTTTAAATGAATTAAACTCAACATAAATAACAAGCTTTTTATCGGTAATACTATTAAAAAATAATACAGATATTAAATTTGCAGAAATATAACTAATTAACATTGAGTATAAATTTGTACTAAAATAACAAAGGACTATCTGTATCAAGATAGTTGTCGTTGTTCTAATAAATCTATGCTTCGATGCACAACCGAAATCACCTTCTGATAATGAATGAGAACTTATTAACTGTGATATAGAAAAACTTGAAATTGCAAATAAAGTTAATAGTATTGAAAAAATATATTTTTGGTCAATTATAAAACTTAATAATATAATAATTACAATAGATAACACTATAAAAATCAGATTAAATCTTAACCCAGCATTAAGTAGTTCATTTTTATTATCATTTTCACTCGCAAGTAATGCTTGATCCATTCTTCCACAAAATATGGGATATAGTATCATTACGGATATTGTTGAAATTGAATATTGGCCTAATATTTTTGGATCAATAATTCTTGATAGTATAGGAAGCATTGCAATTGTAATCAATTGAGCTGATGCACTTCCCATGAATACTTTTATGAAATTTTTTTTAAAGTTACTCATTATTATTTAGCTTTCATAAACTCATAAATAGAATAACAGTAATCTTGTTCTAAATTGTTATCTTTAACTACTTTTTCCCACTTATCTTTTTTTTCGTAAAAATATTTAGCATTCAATTGAGTATATGGCCCAAAATGAGTTGCTTGATATTCAATACATTTAAATTTATTTTTAGACACTTCTGCTATATCAATCGATACAAACGGAGAATTTATATTTTCTCTCAGATTTAATGAATAGTTAAGTAACTCATCTGTTGGTTCTATATAACTAAATTTCCCACTACCACTTGCTCTAAAGTCATTATCTCGAATGTTTCTTTTTAAAACATATACTCGTTTAAAAAACACAAGTACTTTATAATCGGAATCTAAGCCTTCAATAAAATCCTGAAGTACATAAGGTACTCTTTTTTCAACGTAAGATGCATACTTATCATTTCTCTTAACAATTTTTTTAATTTTTTCCTTAATTGCTGTCTTACATTCATAAATATTGAAGCTTATTATTTTTTCCTTATTTACTCTTTTCTTTATTTTACTGTTATCAACTAAACTTACTCCTTGTCCTCCAGCTCCATCAATAGTTTTAAATACTTTTTTTCTATCAATATCCTCGGATAAAGATGAAAGGTAATATTTTTGTTTTATTAATTCTATCGACTTACCGTTATTAAATAATAATGACTGAATACCTTTATTATCGTGTGCAAAGTATAATTTTAAACTTGTTATTAATTGTTCTTCTCTGTTTACAAATAGTGAAAATACAATATCGTTTAAATATTTTTTTACTGCAGTATTTTGATGGCTTGTAATCCAATAGAATTCATTGTCATTAACACCATATTTAATTAATTCATTTATATCAAAGATGTTAATATTAAAATTTTTCGCTTCCAGTTCTTTCTTTATCACATTTAAATTAAGACTTTCCTCAACTTTTAAGTGATGTCCGAAATAATTTTGGTATGTTACGATATTTATTTTCATTACGACCAACTCTCAATTTTATTCAAAATATATTATTAAACATGATATTCATAATTAATTTTAATAAGAATAATTTTTACTCTCCTTTTAGTTCCATTTCATCTTTATTACAATAATAAAAGCTCTTTAACATTTTGGTAATTCGCCAAATATGACTAATAACTGTAAAATAAACTACAAATAAACATAGGAAAGCAATAAACATCGTTGATTCAGCAACACCATTGATATCCGCTAAAATACCAAACACCGCACAGATGCTTGCCATAAAACAAATGACAAATAACGTCATTAATGGCGATAATCCGATACGCTGGCAGATATGATGTAAATGCTCACGGTCAGGTTTAAATGGGGAATGGCCTTTACGCATACGGCGGATCATAATGGTTGCCATGTCCATTAATGGCAAAGCAATTAGCCATAATGCTGTAACGGGTTTAAACGCTACGATGCTTGGCTCTTGAGTTCCTCGAATCAACATCCAGACCACAGAAAAACCAATAAACATACTTCCCGCATCGCCCATAAAGATTTTAAATCGACGACCAAGCGGGAAACCTAAATTCAGCATGATGTAAGGGACAAGCGCTGTCACGATAAGTAAGCAAATCGTACCTAAGTACTCGTTGCCGCTCAGAAAGAAAACTGTGCCTAATGCAGTAAAAGTAACCGATGCTAAACCACCTAATAGGCCATCAATACCATCGACCATGTTAAAGGCGTTAATTGCTCCAATAACAGCAATCACCGTAATGAACCCGCCAACAAATTCACCTAATGCAATAGTTTCACTACCCATTAGAAAACCTAGGTAGTGAAGGCTATGCCCACCGACTAAAATCATCGCCAATGAAATGCCAGCTTGAATGAATAAGCGAATTTTAAAACTGACATCGTAGTAGTCATCTAACGCGCCGAGAACGATTAAAATAGCAGAGCAGAGTAGGTATAACTCAAGGTTTAAACTTGATGGTAAGAAAAGAAGAAAACCCACGAGTATTGAAAGGTAAATAGAAATACCCCCAACCAGTGGGACAACACCTTGGTGTAACTTACGCGCATTTGGCTTATCCACTAAGCCAATTTTCTTTGCTACTTTGCGCATGATGAATAACGAAATAAATGACGTTATAAATACAAACAGGTAAGCATAATTCATATAGCGGCCAACTTTTAATATGATATTAACGGTAGGTATGTGACGCGGTTTAACTTAAATCTGTCATTTAAAATTGATAATAAGATCCTTTTTACTATGACTTGATTACAATTTATCGTGCTTTATTTTTAAGTATCACACTTAAAAAAGTTGAATTATTTCAACTTTTCTTGTCAGTATTTTTAGACACATGAGACGGATTTCTTGATATTTGAGACATAAAAAAGCACTAGTGGAAACCACTAATGCTTTGATATGCAACTTAAATACTGTGTTTTAGTGCTTTTAGGGGAATAGGTCCCAGTGCAGCAAAAGTATCTAAGACCGTATTCTTTATAATTAAACGCTCAATATAATCACTTACTGTCGTAGCTGTAATTATAGTAACCGTAATTTCCGCCATAAATACTGCTTGCTTTACGGACAATGGCATTAAGAATAAAGCCTTTCACTTCTATACCATTTTGTTCAAAACGATTTTTAGCTACATCAATTTCTTTAACTGTATTTTGCTCGAATCGTCCAACCAATAATGTTGTTCCTACATGCGCACCAACAATTGCAGCATCCGTGACAGCTAAAATAGGTGGAGTATCAACAATTACCATGTCGTAATTTTGCTGCGCCCACTCAACTAATGCTTTCAAACGAGGGTGCATTAACAGTTCAGACGGGTTCGGTGGTGTGTCGCCTCGAGGAATGAAATCTAATCCATCTACACCCGTTTCACGCACAACATTACCAAACTCTTGCTTGCCACATAAGTAATCTGATAAGCCTGGCTTGCTGTCTGTACATAGTTGTGTTTCCATACGGCCTTTGCGCATGTCAGCATCAATCACTAAGACTTTCTGCCCTCCTTTTGCAATCACCGATGCAAGGTTCACAGAAACAAATGATTTACCAATGCCAGGACTTGGACCGGAAATCATAAGCACATTATTCTTTGCTTCCATCATCGCGAAATGCAAGCTTGTACGTAAACTACGAAGTGCTTCAACTGATAAATCAGCTGGGTTATAAACACTCAATAAGGTTTGTTCAACTGTTAATTGTTTCTTCCCTTTTTGTTTTTTCAGCAATTCAGTTTGAGAGTCTGATAATGGGATTGATGCATATACAGGTAATCCTAACTCTTCAATTTGATCTGGTGTTTCAACCCCTTTATGAAAAGCTGCACGAAGTAAAGCTATAGCTACCGATAGCATACCGCCTAATAGCGTTGCTAAAACAACAATTAATGCTTTTTTCGGTTTTACTGCTTGAGAATAAGTTTGCGCATTATCAAGAATACGTACATTACCCACGGTGCTCGCTTTTACAATACTTAGCTCTTGTACTTTATTTAGTAGCTCAACATAAATTTGCTGATTAACTTCAACGCTTCTTGTTAATCGCAAAATTTCTTGTTGTGTTTTTGGTAACTTTTCAACACGCTTATTTAAACGTGCTTTTTCCGCTAATAATGTTTTACGTTTATCAAGCAATGCAATGTATGCTGGGTGCTCTTTGGTGAAACGCTGTGAAATATCACTTTCTTTAAAGGTTAATTCATTTAATTGCGCTTCAACATTTACCATGACTTCCAGTGCTGACTTTGCTTCTAAGTTTAAATCGACCGACTCGTTTGACTGACGGTAATGATTTAATTTGTCTTCAGCTTTATTTAATTGTGCTTTAATTTCTGGCAGATGTTTTTTTAGAAATACTAAACTTTTTTCTGCTTCTGCCGAATTGCGTTCAACGTTTTGTAAAAAGTAGTTCTGACTGATGTCATTAAGAATATCTTTAATTTTACTGCGGTTTTCACCTGTCATTGAGAGTTGAAGGATACCCGTCTGTTTCCCTCGTTCACTAATGGATAAATCACGCTGTAAATTTTGAATAGCATCTAATCGGCTAATTTTACTTAAAGTAAATGTCGCTTTATCTTTAGCATGAATATAGGTTACAAATAAGCTAATACCATTTTGTTCAACTAGCTCACCTATTCGGCCTTGTAGAACCTCACGCCCATCTGAATTAGCTAACGTATATTGACCTTTTTTACTATTAATAACCGTAAGCACATAACCATTTTGCTGCGCATATTCCGGTAAGGTAAAACGAGAAATATTAATTGATGCACTTTCACCACTTAATCGCGCCAGCCCCTTTCCTATCACTGGTATATAATTCGGTGTTGCTACAACAGAAAGATTTAATTTATCGACCGTCTCGCCTAATACCATACGAGACTTAATAATTTCAATTTCAGTTGTTGCAGTCGACTCAGATGAAAAAAGCTCAGCCATATCACCACCAAGAGCAGGCATCCCCGTGCTTTTTTGCTCTACTTGAATCAATGCATCAGCTTTATATATAGGTGTTGCTAGAAGCGCATAAGCAATACCTACAATAGTGAAGAGCAAAGTGGTTACAATAATGCTCCAACGGCTATCAATCAAAATGCCAAATAGTTTTCCTAGGTCGATTTCATCACTGGTATTCGGTGTTGCTTTATTTGCTAAATTTTGAGTTAAACTCATGAACAATATTCCATGTCAGTCATATTTTATTCAAGATTGGGTGATGAAATCTTGTCTATTTAAAATCGACAAAACGGTTAACACCTTCAGTTAAGCTATTAAATCCGGTGATAGTTGGTAATAGCTGTTTGATTACGCGGTTCCAACGAGTGATCGGTGCAGCAGTCACATAAACAACATCATAAGGCTGTAATTCAAACTCAGTACCAATCACCAATGCTGTCGCATCTTTGATATTTAATTGGTAAATATCAGCAATAGGATCACTTGCTTTTTGAGAATCTTTAGAGCGAATAACAAATACGCCTGTTGCATCAGCTTCTAATTCATTGATGCCACCCACATTACTAAGAGCTTCCGTTAAGCTCATACCTGCACGGTCAATTTTCAGTAGTTGTGGCTTATTTACTTCGCCCATCACAAACACTTTTTGTGCATCATTACGAGGTACATGGACAATGTCGCCATCTTTTAATAAACGATTTTGAGTTAAATCTCCGCGCTGCATTAGCGCATATAGAGAAACATTCTGATCTTTACCATTACGAGTTAACGTTACATTACGCCAATCGGAATCTTCAGCTAAGCCACCTGATTTATTAATCGCATCAAGAAGCGTTAATGGAATATTGGTTATTGCTTGAGGACCTGGATTTTTAACTTCACCTGTTATATAGGTTTTTTTAGAACGGAAAGAAGCCACGTTTACATCAACTTGTGGCGCTTCAATATAGGCAGCTAATCGTCGAGCAATTTCTTTTCTTATTTCTGTCACTGTTTTACCAGCAACCTTCACCTTACCAATATAAGGATAGAAAATAGTGCCATCTGCATGTACCCAGTTACCCGCTTCACTCGCACTACGATAGGAACCAGCTGGAATCGTTAATTCAGGATGGTCCCAAATAGTGACATTTAAAATATCACCAACACCAACATGGTATTCATATTTTTTCAGCTCACTATCAAGAGTGGTATTAACCTGAGCGGAAATCGGTAGTTTCTTATATTGAGAAACAGTCAAAGCCGTTAAGGGATAAACATTAATATTATCTAACGAAGTATCTTCATTACCCGCAGCTATTACTTGTTTATTATCTATATTGATATTCGATCCCGGAATACTACAACCAGAGAGTAATAACGTAATCGATATAGTTGACAAGATTCTTTTTGGTAAGATCATTTTTAGCTCACAGCTATATTATGGACTAAATTACTATTAGGGAATGCCTAGATTTAACAACAAAAAGATAAGCTACCGCCCTAAGGTTACAGCCCCTCATTTGCTATATTATGATTAAATGAGACTATTAAATTAGTTTCACTTAAATAAGAAAAATTTTCTGCATCATAATGCAAAATTACGCATCATAGCAAACCAGTTTAATAAAACGCGTTTCACATCACACATTTAATATCAAAAAGATAAAAACAACCATAAACTATTGACAAGTAACAAAATAAAATACGTTTTAACTTTATTGCTTGTGCGTTGCATACATTTTTCTACTGTGATGTGCGTATCACTTTTCAGCAATAAATTGTTAAAAGCAAAAAAACACATTCCCCACCATATGCAACAAAATATATAATATTCACTTAAGAATATATCCATATTCATTCTTTTTTAAATATGGTGGCAAAAATGAATAAAGCTTTTTTGATCATTCCACTTGCTTTTGTTGTATCTAATTCTGTACACGCTTCCAATAATAGTTCTTGGTACGTTGGTGCTCGTGCTGGCGCCAGCTTTCTAACAAATATGGATGATGCTGTAACGTCAGTGACACAAATAGAAGATACTAATTTTGCTGGCGGTGTTTTTGCAGGTTATCAAGTCACACCTTGGTTTGCTCTTGAAGCCGGTTACACACACTTAGGTAATGCAAAACTAAATAACAGACAAGGTAGCTATGAATCGCAAGTAGCCGATGTAGTTACCAAATTTTCATTTTCTGCGACTAGTCATTTGGATGTTTACGCTAAAGCTGGTGCTTTTTATTACGATTGGAATGCCATCGGTTCGGGCGTAGATAGTAACGATAATGGGTGGGCACCCACAGCTGGCGCTGGACTTGAATACTTTATTAATAAAAACCTTTCAGCTCGTCTTGAATACCAGTATTACAATGATGTTGGTGGTCCAGATATTCAGTTTGCAGGCTTGGGATTCGCTTATCACTGGGGGAACTCTACACCTAACATTGCACCAAAGCCTGTTTATGTCGATCAAGTAACGGTTACTACACTTGAGGTACTAAAACTCAGTGTGCCTTTCGATTTTGACAGCAGCACAATTACTAAAACTGACACAGATAAATTAACTCCTTTTGAACTACGTTTAAAAGAACAAGGAGCAACAAAAGTCTATGTCATTGGTCACACTGACGACAAAGGTTCGGAAACTTACAATCAAAATCTTTCACTAAAACGTGCGCAATCTGTGGCTGATGCTCTTCGTCAACATTCCAGTATAGATGACACACGCATCATTGTTGAAGGTCGTGGTGAGTTAGAACCTGTTGCTTCGAATAATACTAAAGAAGGTCGTGCACAGAACCGTCGTGTCGACATTATTTCACCATCCATTGATGTTGAAACTGTAACGCAAGTTATCGCCGAATAACATTTCACAATCCATTAATACTTATCGCTTCATAAATAAGGAATAAATATGAAGATCAAACTCTTATCAACCATCATTGCAGGTGTAATCATCGCTGGCTGTGGTAGTGACAATAACAATGATGTAAGCGTACCAAAAACTAAAACCACTTCAGTTCAAGCCTATGATGGTGCAGTCAATGGCATGGTCGCTACACATACATGTGGTGATGAGACAAACACGACAAAAATGAAAACTGATGGTTATGGTAAGGTTACAGTTAGCAGTGATACCTTTGCTGAAAACCCTGAGCAATGTTCCGTGATTTTAAGTGTACCTGAAGGTGGTAAAGCCTTTGATATGTCAAACGGTAAAGACATGAGTAAGGTTGTTTATTCTATCCCTGAAGGCTTGTTAGTTTCAGGCCAAAAAGTTGCTGCTACACCTTTCACCTCATTAATTGCAAAAACTATGGCAAGCACCGATGATAGCGATGTTAAAACAGCAATGGACGCTGTATTTACACAGTTAGGTTTAGATAGCTCGTTAACTGAAGAAGAAAAATTAGGGTTACTTACAGATCCAGATGCAACATTAGAAAAATTAGATCCGGCAGTTATGCAAGATGTAGTTGCCAAGACTATGGTGCTTTCTGACGTATTAGTAGCACAAAAAGATAATGAAGACCTTTTGTTAGAAGACATTGCAACCGTTACAACGACTATTGCTGCAGATTTAGTTCAAAAGAACCCAGAATTCCCAACCCAGACAGGTTCAGACAAACCAATTTATGTCGACTTAACTGATGAGTTAGCAGATCAGAAAATTTTTGATGAAGCTGCTGAAGGTAAGGTTCCAGCTGACATAGCTGAAGAAACAAATCCGGAAAACATTATTGTTGGTGAAGAGCAAGATCCGGCTAATCCTCCTGTAAATCCAAACCCTGATGAAGACGGTGGTACGGGCGGTACAGGCGGTACTGGTGCTGGTGACGGTTCATCAGGCGGTACTGGTAACTAATTATTACTCTTAAAAAGTAAGGCACCTTCGGGTGCCTTTTGTTGTTTTTTTATATGCGCGATATTTATATCTTGTTACACGGAAGTCGATCATGAATTCACTCCCTTCTCTAAATCATTCATTATTATCATTAAGCGTTTTAGCTGCACTTTCCTCACCACTGGTTCATGCTTCACCTGTTGATATTCATCCTTCAAGCCAAAGTTATACTGGCTTAATGTTTACACCTAATGCTCAAGTGATTAAAACGGGAGATATTAGTCTTTCTTTCCACCAAGGTGTGCCATATCGCCAATCTATCAGCCAGTTGGATAACTGGTTTGTTGCTACTGGCTTATTTCCTTACTTAGAAGTCGGCGGTCGTATCGTAACGAAAACATACGATACCAATCTGTATACTGAGAAAGATGGTGGAATTCGTGATTTATCCGCCTCTGCAAAATTTCAATTACCATACATTTATGATTTAACAGGTTTTAATATTGCTATTGGTGCACAAGATATTGGTGGTGCTGCCAACAACTTTGATACTAAATACATTGTGGCAGATAAAACCTTTGACGCATTATCACTACGTTTAAGTGGTGGTTACGGTAGCTCAGTACTTGCCAATGGCATTATGGATGGACCTTTTGCTGGTGCTGAATGGCAACCACTTTCATTTATTCAGTTAACGGCAGAATACGATGCAGCTGAGTTTAATAGTAATGCCAAACTGTTTACTCCACGGGGCTTATTGCCATGGGGAAGTCAATTAAGCCTTGATTACCAGCTTTATACTGGGCATGAGCGCAGCGAGCAAGATGTATGGGGCGTTAATTTTTCTGTTCCTTTAATGGGTTATAACGACAATAAAGCTCTTGATCTTGCCACCAGCAAAAATGAACAGTTAGCCCATAAGGTTAATCAGCAATTAGCGGAATCGAGTACAGCAAGCCTAGCAAACTTGATTGATGCTTTAAAAAATGAAGGCTTTGTTAATTTAAACGTTGGCTATCGCAATAATAAAATGGTGGTGGCATTAGAAAACCGTCGTTACAACCATAACCAAATGGATGGTGTGGGTGTTGCATTAGGTATTATTGCCAGCAAAGCAGGTGAAGGCGTATTTAGCGATCTTACGGCATTGATCAAACAATCTGATGACACCGCTAAAGTTGCAAATACTCAAGATCAAAATATTGAATTGATTTTACTTACTAATGGCCTTCCAATGTTTACGGTGAACACCGAGAGCAAATGTTACCGTGAGTTTATCCAATCAGATGTACCTTGTGATCAATTAAGTTTTAACACTATTAGTGCTAAACCAAACTTTGACCAAACGACCTGGTTATACCAAACCATGAATAACGGTTTCGGGCGTAGCCAAATCATTTTATCGCCAGCATTAAATCACCGCACAGCAACAGAATATGGTTTCTTCGATTATTCTTTAGCGCTTGCAGCGAACCTTTATACCCCATTATGGCAAGGCGCTGCTGTTGATCTACGTTACATGGTACCAATTGCCAATAGTGACGATTTTGACGAAGGTGGCTTATGGTACCAACAAGCATTTGAGAATAAGTTAGATCGTGCACTTGTTCATCAAGCCTTCAAACTACCACAAAATATTATTACTCAATTTAGTGGTGGCTACATGATGGGTGGCTACTGGGGCGGTGTGAATGAAACACAGTGGTACTCACCGCAAGGCTCACACATGCTAGGTTTTGAAGCAAGCAAGTTTGTACCTAAAGATGAATATGATACTCGTGGTAGAAAAATTGCTGATAAACAAAGTTTAATCGCAAACTACACTTACTCCTTACCGGAATACAACTGGCAACTTGGTCTTCAGGCGGGAGAATATTTCCAAGGAGATGTTGGCGCTCGTATTACTTCTAATCACTGGTTAGGTGATACAAAACTCAGCATAAATTACCTTACGACAAAAGCAAAAAGCAGTAATGAATATGAAGACTTCGTCGCAGTTAGTATTGCTGTTCCACTAACACCTTGGCGTGATATGAAACCTAATTATGTTCAGGTTCGTGGTATTGATCAGTTTGTTTACTCATTGCAAACCCGTGTAGGTGAAAGCCATAACAATTTAAATACTGGTTTAGGTGCGACATCAGATCTACAACACAATATTGTTCGTCAGTATGAAAGCCGCGGTCGATTATCACCAGCATACTTTAAAGCAAATATGCAGCGTTTAAGAAATGCATATATTAAATATGTCAAAGTCACAGTAGAGTAAAAATAAAAAGGATGAGGTATAAACCTCATCCTTTCTTTTAATAACTGTTATTTACATTCGATTTATTACAGCTTCGCTGCCAATTCTACACCTTGGCGAATGACTCGCTTGGCATCCACTTCTCCAGCGTCATCTGCACCACCAATCACATTTACATTGATCCCTTGTGAGGCAAGTTTTTCAGATAACTCTTCAACAGATGTTTGCCCTGTACACAGCACAATATGATCAACGGGTAATAAACGAGATTGCCCTTCAACAGTAATATGTAATCCATCATCATCAATTTTGTCGTAGCTAACACCACCGAGTAACTCAACACCTCGTTTTTCAAGAGTGCGACGATGGATCCAGCCCGTTGTTCTACCCGGACCTTTACCAACCTTGCCCGGTTTACGCTGCATTAACCACACTTGACGAGGGCTAATAAAATCATCATGTGGTAATAAGCCACCTTCATTTGCAAGGGATTGATCGATCCCCCACTCTTCAAGCCATTGAGATAAATCTTGATTTTCTGGCTCTGTTAACATGGTTGAGACATCAACCCCAATGCCACCAGCACCAATAACGGCTACTTTATTACCAAGTTGAACTTTATCTCTGATCAAGGTTTGATAATCGATAACCTTTGGATTATCAACACCAGGGATCGGTGGAATACGTGGTTTTACACCTGTTGCGATGATCACTTCATCATAGCCAGATAAATTATTTTCAGTGACGGTATGTCCGAGTTTTACATTAACGCCAGTTTGCGCTAGACGACGGGTAAAATAGCGAATGGTTTCTTTAAACTCTTCTTTACCTGGAATTTGCATCGCTAGATTAAACTGTCCGCCTACGTGATCGTTTTTATCAAACAGATCAACACTAAATCCCCGTTCAGCAGCAGCTACCGCACGTGCCATTCCTGCCGGGCCAGCACCAACGATTGCTACTTTTCTATTATGAGCGGTTGGTGTTAATACCAGCTCAGTCTCATAACATGCTTGAGGATTCACCAAGCAACTAGCACGTTTTCCAACAAAAGCATGATCCAAGCACGCCTGATTACAACCAATACAGGTATTTATGTCATCAGCGCGATCTTGCTCTGCTTTGTTTACAAATTCAGGATCGGCAAGAAACGGCCTTGCCATCGATACCATATCAGCTTGTCCTGACGAGAGAATATCATCAGCTACTTGTGGAGTATTGATGCGGTTACAAGTCACTAACGGAATCGAGACTTCGCTTTTTAGTTTTTCTGTTACCCATGCAAACGCTGCTCTTGGCACTTGCGTTGCAATGGTTGGAATACGCGCTTCATGCCAGCCAATACCAGTGTTTAAAATAGTAACACCCGCTTTTTCAAGTGCTTTAGCTAATATCACCACTTCTTCATGGGTACTGCCTTGCTCAACTAAATCGAGCATAGAAAGGCGGAAAATAATAATAAAATCACGTCCTACCCGTGCGCGTACTGCTTTTACAATCTCAAGCGGAAAACGAATGCGATTTTCATAACTTCCGCCCCAATCATCATAACGGCAATTTGAACGCTGACAGATAAATTGATTAATTAAATAGCCTTCAGAGCCCATTAACTCAACGCCATCGTAGCCCGCTTCTCTTGCAAGCTCTGCACTTTTTGCAAAAGCATCGATAGTTTTCAGTATTTGACGCTCTGACATTTTGCTGGGAGTAAATTTAGAGATTGGCGAGCGAATAGCTGAAGCACTCACCGCAAAAGGAGACATGGCATAACGCCCAGCATGGAGTAATTGTAAGGCTATTTTTCCACCTTCTTGATGGACTGCATCAGTAATGGTTCTGTGGGTGCGAGCCGCTCTTGATGAACTAAATTCCGCACTAAAAGGATGGAGACGTCCGCGAAAATTAGGAGAAAAGCCACCGGTAACAATCAAGCCAACACCACCGCGAGCACGTGCAGCGTAAAAAGCCGATAGCTTTTTAAAACCATCCCGTGATTCTTCTAGCCCTGTATGCATAGAGCCCATTAACACACGGTTACGTAGGGTGGTGAAACCAAGATCCAATGGCGCTAACAAATGAGGATATGCTTTATTGTCCATGGCTTTTGCTTCTCTTTATTATTATGGTCTGACCAGTATATGAATCTCACACCACCATTTCAAACATTTGTTTACATAAAATTAACAAAGTCACATTTCTTGTGATTTATCGACCTTATTATCATCGTAATTTATTAAGATTTCTCTTTAGATATAAAGGCGTAATGGTAAAAGTACTGAAATTACAAGATGAGTGCGCTAGGATATGCCATAAGAATCACTATAGAGATCATTCATGAAAGCCATATTCAAAGGGATTGGAACGTTTTTCCAAACGATCTGGAAGCTGATCAATTTCACCCGCAAGTTTGTTCTTAACCTCATTTTCTTAGTCATTGTTGGTGCTATCATTTTTGCATTTAATAGTGATGATGAAAGCGCAGATAAACCTGAAGCATCAGCACTTGTGCTTGATTTATCAGGTCCAATCGTTGAACAGAAAAATTACGATAACCCATTAGATAGCGTTGTAAGTAATGTGATGGGTCAACCACCAGTTAAACAAAATGTACTGTTCGATATCGTTGAAGCCATTCGTACTGCTGCTACAGATAGTTCAATTACAGGTCTTGTTTTAAACCTAAAAAATATGCCTGAGACGAGCTTGACTAAATTACGTTATATCGCCAAAGCCATCCAAGAATTTAAAGCCTCTGGCAAACCCGTTTATGCTTACGGCGGTCATTACAGTCAAAGCCAATACTACTTAGCCAGTTATGCTGACAAAATTTTCATGTCACCAGACGGTGGAGTGATGTTAACAGGCTATGGCACTTATACTCTTTACTATAAATCGCTCTTAGAAAAGTTAGATGTGACGACTCACGTATTCCGTGTTGGTACTTACAAATCCTTTGTTGAACCCTACATTCGTGACGGCATGTCAGCAGCAGCAAAAGAAGCAAATACGGTTTGGCTTGATCAATTATGGGCAGCTTATACTTCTGATGTTGCTAAAAACCGCAATATTGATGCTGCAACACTAACCCCTGAAATGGATAATTTCATTGAGCAGTTAACGGCGGTAAAAGGTGACTTTGCCCAATTAAGCAAAAAAATGGGATTGGTCGATGAATTAGTGACGCGTCCACAATTGAGCCAAATTCTGATTAAAGCCTTTGGTGATAATGGTGAGCATAGCTTCAAACAAATCAGCTATTACGACTACCTCTCTATGCTTGTTGATGATCAAGAGCCATCTAAGAATAAAGTTGCTGTTGTTGTGGCAAGTGGCGCTATTGTTGATGGTAAGAGCAGCCAAGGTACAGCAGGCGGCGATACTATCGCAGGATTACTACGCAAAGCTCGTTTTGATAAAGATGTAAAATCAGTGATCCTTCGTGTAGATAGCCCAGGAGGCAGTGCATTTGCATCAGAAGTGATCCGCAATGAAGTCGACGCACTGAAAGATGCTGGTAAACCAGTTGTTGTTTCAATGTCGAGTGTCGCTGCATCTGGTGGTTACTGGATCTCATCAAGTGCTAGTAAAATTATTGCCCAACCGACAACCATTACAGGCTCAATTGGTATCTTTGCTATTCTAACTACATTTGAGAAAAGCTTAGAAAAACTAGGCGTCTACAGTGACGGTGTGGGTACAACCCCATTTGCAGGTGTCGGTGTGACTCGTGCTCTACCTGAGAACATAGCAAAAATTTTCCAAATGGGTGTCGATAATGGCTACCAACGCTTTATTGGTCTGGTAAGTAAGTATCGTCATATGTCATTGGAGCAAGCCGATAAGATTGCTCAAGGCCGTGTATGGACAGGTAAAGATGCCAAAGCGCGCGGCTTAGTCGATGAACTTGGTGATTTCGATACCGCAATTACTGAAGCGGTCGCCTTAGCGAAAGTTGATAACTATCAACTAGTTTGGATGCAACAGCCACTATCGCCTATCCAACAATTCTTTAAAGAAATGTCAGGTGAAGTAAAAGCGCAAGTAGTTTCAATGGTGCTAGGTGATACACCAAACGCTCTAGCGCCAGTGACTAAGGTTGCAAAAGATCTCACTTCACTGAGTAATTTCAACGATCCAAATGGTCGTTACGCGTTCTGCCTAAACTGCAGCACAGTTAACTGATCAATTCGTATCGAAATACATTAATAAATAAAGCCCAACATCATGTTGGGCTTTTTATTTACGTATTAGATATAAGTTATTAACACTATAAATAACAAAGATATAAGCACACTTCACTGAGATCACATTTCAAAACAATAAATACAACCACCAAAACGGGTTAACTCGCATCTTCATGCAGTTTAAGTATAATGCGCACACCAACCCGTTAACTCTGTGCTGAAAAATGGAAAGAAAACATATTTATATCGCCTATACAGGCGGCACCATTGGTATGCAAAAATCTGATCATGGATATATTCCAGTTGCTGGCTTTATGCAAAAGCAGTTAGAGAGCATGCCTGAATTCCATCGCCCAGAAATGCCTGAGTTCACTATTCACGAATACGCACCCTTAATCGATTCATCGGATATGACACCAGCGGATTGGCAACGCATTGCTGACGATATTAAAGATAACTACGACAAGTATGATGGCTTCGTGATCTTACATGGTACTGATACCATGGCATACACGGCATCAGCACTATCTTTCATGTTCGAGAATTTAGATAAACCCGTGATTGTGACTGGATCGCAAATCCCATTGGTTGAACTTCGCTCTGATGGTCAAAGTAACCTGCTGAATGCACTACATATTGCAGCTAACTACCCAATCAATGAAGTGACTGTATTCTTCAACAACCAATTGATCCGTGGTAACCGTAGTACCAAAGCGCATGCTGATGGTTTCGGTGCGTTTATTTCACCTAACCTTCCGCCATTACTTGAAGCGGGGATTAACATTACGGTTAATAACGTCACTGAATTAAACAAAAAGCCAGAAGGTGAATTTAAAGTACACAACATTACGCCTCAACCTATTGGCGTGATCACCATGTACCCAGGGATCTCACCGGAAGTGATCCGTAACACATTACGTCAACCTGTAAATGCAATGATCTTGCTGACCTTTGGCGTGGGTAATGCCCCACAAAATAAAGAGCTATTAGAGCAATTAAAAGAAGCATCAGATCGTGGCGTGATTGTAATGAACCTGACTCAATGTTTATCAGGTAAAGTAAATATGGGCGGTTACGCAACAGGCTGTGCATTGGCAGATGCTGGCGTACTCAGTGGCTACGATATGACACCTGAAGCGGCATTGGCTAAATTGCATTTCCTACTTAGCCAAGATTTATCGCTAGAGACAATGAGAACGCTAATGCAGCAAGATCTACGTGGTGAATTAACCCACTAATCATTGTTTTAAAATAAAAAAGAGCCGCAATGGCTCTTTTTTATTTCTATTAATTCTCATAATAAAGACACCATCATCCCAAGATTTCTCAATCGAACTACACTTACAGCTAATATTATTGAGTTCATGGGTTGGAAACGATTATGATTTTACATGGTGCATCCATTTCACCCTTTGTTCGAAAAATCATGCTAGCGCTGAATTACAAAGGGATACGCTATGAACTTCAGCCCCTCAACCCTTTCTTAGAAAAAGAGCTTGCTCATAAACGTCATCCGATGGGGAAAGTGCCAGTACTAGAACATAATGATATAACTGTTATCGATTCAACCGTAATTGCCCATTATCTTGATGATGTTTTCCCTGTCCCACCTTTATACCCAGGTAATGCTAAACAACGCTCACAAATCCGTTGGTTTGAAGCCTATGCAAGCACACGGGTGACCTCATTAATTGGTGGTGTTTTGTTTTATCAAAAGATATTACGAGAAAAGATGCAGAGCAAACCCTGTGATGACGAAGCCGTTGAACAATGTATCCATCACCATTTACCTAGCGTATTAAGTTATTTAGAAGAGCAACTACCGAAAGACAATTACGTGAGTGATCATTTTTCAATGGCAGAAATTAGCTTATGGAGTATTTTCCGTTGCGGTTGGATGGCAGGCTTGAGACTACAACCTCATTACCCTGTTCTACACAGTTATTTACAACGAATAGAGCAAGAGCCTTGGATTGCAAATTTTGTCGCCGAGGAAGATCATCAACTTCAAAGCTTTTATTGTGAAGCAATGATCTTACCCAATCAGCATAATAAATCGTAGCTTACAGCTCGTCGTGTTCAAACCGTGCAATATCTGATGACGTATTCGATGTACTTTCTGGTGACGTTGCAAATTCACGTTTGAATTCTGCTTTCGTTTTAAACTTTATCTCACCACCAGCAGCAACTGTCATATGTTGAGCTTCTGTATTGTATTTAGATTGGTACAGCATCACAGCCTGCATCGCAGAATCACGTTGCTCAGAGGTTAATGGCGTACCATCAGGCCACTTTCCTGTTTCTACCGCAAATGACATTCGCTCATACACTTCAGGTGTCATTGCCGCTAATAATTTAGAGACGTCCATTCATTCATCCTTATCTTCGCTGTCTATACACAACATCAATATATTTTGTAGCTTATAAAACACGTACTCACAGTCAATGCAATACCATAAAACTGCAATCACGATCACATCTTGATAGTTTTATCCAAATAAATTCAACATATTAAAGGCTTAGCGTCGATAACACTAAGTGACATAGTTATTATTTATTAATACAAGTAACCCATGGATTGGATCACTTATGACGAATAGTTTATTCAATATAAAAAATCGAAACAGAGTAATG
Organism: Photobacterium leiognathi; assembly: GCF_030685535.1. NCBI lineage: Bacteria > Pseudomonadati > Pseudomonadota > Gammaproteobacteria > Vibrionales > Vibrionaceae > Photobacterium > Photobacterium leiognathi. The sequence goes on from NZ_CP131601.1 coordinate 2,368,097, forward strand.
CCGATAAGGTTACCTTTAACATGCAAGATCCTCACAGGTCTAAGTATCAGTTTACTATTGTCTGGGTGCTTTGAAAGACACCGAACGACTGACAGCCTTTGTGAAACTTACCCTGCTCTTTGCAAAGAATTAAACGTTAATGATGGTCAATGCCGGATCCAACGTACTACCCTCATTTGGCAACGCTACGATGTACTTAAAAACCCAACCGATCAAGAAAAGTTCAAAGAATTAAAAGACACCCAGAAGTATATTTACTGTTTAGAGTATGCCGCACGTATCGAACCTACTGAGCTGAAAGAGCGTAAAACGATTCGCATGAACGCACTTTATGATAGCTATAACAACATTACTCGATTAAACAACGAACTTGCTTCCTCCAGTGATCCTGAGATTATCTATTATCGTTGGAGTCAAGGTGACGAACTGGCTCAAAATCAGTTTCTTGAATTAGAAGGAAAACCAGAGCTAGAAACACCTGATCTACAGCTTGCATTGGCTAGCTACTACATCAGCAAAGATAAAGATAAAACTTATCAACTCCTGCACCATGCACTCTCTTTGTATAAGAAAAACGAAGTCGTGAATCAGGAAATTATTAAGTCACTCGCAACCTTATCTCAACAGCAAGAAAAACTAAAAGAAGCCTATATTTGGGTATTAATTGCTAATGACATGAATATGCCTGTTACAAAATCCAAGAAGGTCGCTAACTTATTTTTATTAACAGAAGATGAACAGAATAGATTAAATAAAAAAGCAACTCATATTTTAGAAAATTTAAGAAATGGCAGTTATAAGCAAAACATGGTCAATTAAAATTTAGTTGTAAAAATCAAATAATCTTGTAATTAATAAAATAGAGCAATTAACTATTAAATTTATTTAATAACTTAAGCCCAAAATATCTATATTATTTGAGTGACGATAAACTTTTATATATTACCGTCACTCATACGTTTTATTTATCTGCAAAAATCAGAGAAACAGAATTAACGCAGTAACGTTCACCTGTCGTTTTAGGCCCATCCGTAAAAACATGCCCAAGGTGACTATCACAATGCTTACAGCGAATTTCTATTCGCTGCATACCATGGCTATTATCTTCTAAATAAGTAATACAGTTATCATCAATAGGCGCATCAAAGCTAGGCCAGCCGCACCCTGAGTCATATTTATTCGCAGATGAAAACAGTGGAGACTCACAACAAACGCATGAATAAATACCCGTTTTATGATTATGAAGAAGCGTACCACTAAAGGGAGGTTCGGTAGCCTGTTGTCGACAAACTTGATAAGCCTCTGCTGATAATTTCTTTTGCCAATAAGTATCAGGTTTATTTTTCATCACACCCTTCCCTTCTTTCCCTCAATATTATTTTGCAAAATATATTTTTTATTTATAGAGACTGTAACACATAACGCCACTTTAAAATTTCACAGTTTTTGAAAAAACGTCTAATGTAATTCTCGGCAGTATTAAATATGAGAATTTATAGCGGTGTTAAATTAAACAACATTTGTATGATTTACCGTCGTTGTAGTCGAAATGTAAATAAAATCCGATCTTTTTTTTGACTTTAAGCAATTTAAACGATTTTTTTGCTTGCAGGGTCACGTAGGATTATGTAATTTTACTACCAGTTATCTTTCATTAGAAATTAAGTTGTGGAGCAACTGTAATGACAATTAAAGTAGGTATTAACGGTTTCGGCCGTATCGGTCGTTTTGTTTTCCGTGCAGCGCAAGAGCGCAATGACATTGAAGTTGTTGGTATCAACGACCTTATCGATGTTGAGTACATGGCATACATGCTTAAGTACGATTCAACTCACGGCCGTTTCAACGGTACTGTTGAAGTTGAAGGCGGTAACCTAATCGTTAACGGTAAAACTGTTCGCGTAACTGCTGAGCGTAACCCAGAAGATCTTAAGTGGGATGCAATCAACGTTGACGTTGTAGCTGAAGCAACTGGTCTTTTCCTAACTGACGAGACTGCTCGTAAGCACATCACTGCTGGTGCTAAGAAAGTTGTTCTTACTGGTCCTTCAAAAGACGTAACTCCAATGTTCGTAATGGGTGTTAACCAAGACACTTACGCTGGTCAAGACATCGTTTCTAACGCTTCTTGTACTACTAACTGTCTAGCGCCTATCGCTAAAGTTCTTAACGACAAGTTCGGTATCGAATCTGGTCTTATGACTACAGTTCACGCAACTACAGCTACTCAGAAGACTGTTGACGGTCCTTCTGCTAAAGACTGGCGTGGCGGTCGTGGTGCTTCTCAGAACATCATCCCATCATCAACTGGTGCAGCTAAAGCTGTAGGTGTTGTTCTTCCTGAGCTAAACGGCAAACTAACTGGTATGGCTTTCCGCGTACCAACTGCTAACGTTTCTGTAGTTGACCTAACTGTTAACCTTAAGAACGGTGCATCTTACGAAGCTATCTGTGCAGCAATGAAAGAAGCTTCTGAAGGCGAACTAAAAGGCGTTCTAGGTTACACTGAAGATCAAGTTGTTTCTCAAGACTTCATCGGCGAAACTCAAACTTCAGTATTCGATGCTAAAGCTGGTATCGCTCTAACTGATAACTTCGTTAAAGTTGTATCTTGGTACGACAACGAAATCGGTTACTCAAACAAAGTTCTAGACCTAATCGCTCACATCTCTAAGTAATGTAAGCATTAGCTAGCTTTCTTTGAAAGCCAATAAAAAGGCGGCGCATTAAGCGGCGCCTTTTTTGTATCTCAACAACATCGATGTAATATTACGAAAATTTCGATGCCTATCATCGAGTTAATTTAGATGCGTTCGATAACAAAAAGCGTATGATGGTGATCGCTTAGATACTCCTCTCTTTAACCTTCACAAATTTAACAAATAAGTTTTCATATTTTTTGATATTTTAAAAATAAAAATAAGTCCCTATCCCTTTATCTTCAACACTCATGCTAAACGAATAGGCTCTTTGAATTTTTAACTTTTAAGGAACGAAGATGAATTTACGTCAACTTTCTACTGTTAATGCATTATCAGATCACGTCACTGTGTGTGAGTATCAAGGAATTAGCATTATTCGTGTCATTCACCCGCTTGCAGAAGTCGGTATTTCACTGCATGGCGGCCACTTAATTTGGTTCAAACCTGCTGGTGAAAAAGACATTATTTGGATAAGTGAAAATGCTGAATTCGATACGCAGAAAGCTATTCGTGGTGGTATTCCCGTCTGTTGGCCTTGGTTTGGTAAAGCAGGTACGCCATCTCATGGCTTTGCACGTACTTCTCAATGGACATTGCAAGAGCATCGTGAAAATGAAAATGGTGTGATCGTCAGTCTGCAGCTTGAAGATAACGAAGAAACACGTGCAATTTGGCCGCATAAGTTCAGCAACGTGCTAACTTTCGAAATTGGTACAGAGCTAAAAGTCAGCCTCACTTCGACTAACACAGACAGCCAGCCTTGGTCTTACGGCGGTGCTCTACATACTTATTTTGATATTGCAGATATTAACAATATTGAAATTACAGGAATGGGAGCAACCTACCTTGATAGCACCCAGCAAGGTAAAGCATGTGAAGGCGGTGATGTACTAACATTCACCAGCGAAACGGATCGTGTATATACACAACCTGAAGCAACCATTACGATCAACGATAAAAACAATAAGCGTAATATCTTAGTGACTAACGAAGGTCATAACGCCGCAGTAATTTGGAATCCATGGCAAGAGCTGTCAATCAGCATGGGTGATATGGCTGATAATAGCTTTGAAACCATGGTGTGTGTGGAATCTACCATCCACCAACCAGGTATTGAACTTGCACCTGGTCAATCACATACCCTAGCAACAACAGTCGTTAGCAAGTAATAATCCTGAGCCGCGAGCGATTATAACGCTCGTGGCTTATGCATACATTTTAGCTGTTGCTTCAATTAACACCCAACCATTACCATCAGGATCGTTAAATGTCGCAAACTTTCCGCCAACTAAGTTAACAATACTCGACAACAGCACTCCTCTCTGTGTTAGCTCATTATAAGTTGATTGGATATCATCGGTTTGTACAACTAACCCTTGTACCGTTCCCGCTTTCATTCCGCCAAAAGGCATGACTAAACTTATCGTTGTTTCCGCACCTCTAGGCGCAAGTTGAAGCCAACGTTTTTGATTGTTCGTACAATGATCACGGATTAATTCAAAACCAAGAGCATCGCGATAAAACTTTAACGCTTGGTTTTGATCTGAAACCGGAATAGAAACCGTATCGACACGCGAAATTGTCATTCATCACCTACCTATCCAATTTTTATTCTTCCCCTCATTTCAGCTTATGCCAGACAGCAAAATTTCGTGTAAAAAAAAACGAATTAACTCAAATACACAAAAATATTCTCAATTCTTGTTTTCGAATTGCAATAAATTCAAAAAAGACAAATAAAACCAAATCTAACCAAATTAACCATACATTAATTTGTTAAATATTTTTATTGCACTTTTTTAAGCTAAGAAAAAATAATTTAGCAATAATATTAGTTTTAAATAATATCAATCTTACTGGATATGCCCTCGCGACAAAAAATCATGCTTCTTTAGCTAGAAAAGGCCTTGCAGAACCCATTCCATAAGAGGATAGTAAGGATGAAAGCTTAAAAAATAAGCAATTATTTTAGCCTTCGCTTAGTATTTTTATTTTAAAATCATTAACTCAGTACAGCAAATTGAGTAGTTCAGTCTAGGCTTACAGTAAGGGATGTAAAAAGAGGTTGATTTTCGTCCTGTCTAAATGATCTAAGAACGATTCAGGGGGCATACCATGAGTATTTTTGACCACTATCGTCAACGCTATGAAGAATCCAAGGACGAAGAACTTTCATTACAAGAGTTCCTTGAGATATGTCGAAACGATCGCAGTGCCTATGTAAACGCCGCAGAGCGTCTATTAATGGCTATCGGTGAACCAGAAATGATTGATACTGCGCAAGATCCACACCTTAGCCGTCTTTTCTCTAATCGTGTCATCTCGCGCTATAAAACCTTCGAAGATTTCTATGGTATGGAAGATGCCATAGAACAAATCGTGTCCTACTTAAAGCATGCCGCACAAGGGCTCGAAGAACGTAAGCAAATTCTTTATTTACTCGGCCCTGTAGGTGGTGGTAAATCATCACTGGCTGAAAAACTCAAAAGCTTGATGCAAAAAGTGCCTATCTATATTCTGACAGCGAATGGAGAACGTAGTCCTGTTAATGATCACCCTTTCTGCTTATTCGACAAGAATGAAGATGGTGAACTACTTTCCAGTGAATACAATATTCCAGCACGTTACCTTAATACCATTATGTCACCATGGGCAGCTAAGCGTCTTCATGAGTTTGGTGGTGATATTACCCAATTTAAAGTTGTAAAAGTACGTCCATCCATTCTTGATCAAGTCGGTATCGCGAAGACAGAGCCTGGTGATGAAAATAACCAAGATATCTCATCGCTAGTCGGTAAAGTCGATATTCGAAAACTTGAATATTATTCACAAGATGATCCTGATGCTTATAGCTACTCTGGCGCCTTATGTAAGGCAAACCAAGGGTTAATGGAGTTTGTAGAGATGTTTAAAGCACCACTAAAAGTGCTTCACCCTCTACTTACCGCCACTCAAGAAGGTAACTATAACGGTACTGAAGGGTTATCCGCATTACCGTTTGATGGCATGATCCTCGCCCACTCCAATGAATCAGAATGGCAAAGCTTCAGAAATAACAAAACCAATGAGGCATTTTTAGACCGAGTATATATCGTAAAAGTCCCTTACTGTTTACGTGTTTCTGAAGAGATAAAAATTTACGAGAAGCTACTCCAAAGCAGTGAGCTTTCTGCCGCACCATGTTCACCAAGTACACTGGATATTCTCGCTCGTTTCTCAGTACTATCACGCTTAAAAGAGCCTGAAAACTCAAGCGTTTACTCTAAGATGCGCGTGTATGACGGCGAAACCTTAAAAGATACCGATCCTAAAGCGAAGTCATACCAAGAGTACCGTGATTACGCTGGGGTTGATGAAGGTATGAATGGGCTTTCTACCCGTTTTGCATTCAAAATCTTATCTCGTGTGTTTAACTTCGATCACTCAGAAGTTGCAGCAAACCCAGTACATTTATTCTATGTCCTTGAGCAACAAATCGAGCGTGAGCAATTCCCGCAAGATGTTGCAGAGAAGTACCTCGAACATTTGAAAGGCTTCTTGACACCGAAATATGTGGAATTCATTGGTAAAGAAATCCAAACCGCTTATCTTGAATCTTACTCTGAATACGGTCAAAACATCTTTGATCGCTACGTGAGCTATGCTGATTTCTGGATCCAAGATCAGGAATACCGCGATCCTGAAACAGGTCAATTGTTTGATCGCGCTGCACTGAATAACGAACTTGAGAAAATCGAGAAACCTGCCGGGATCAGTAACCCGAAAGATTTCCGAAACGAAATCGTTAATTTCGTCTTACGTGCTCGCGCAAACAATGCTAAGCAAAAACCCTAATTGGACTAGCTATGAGAAACTTCGCACTGTGATTGAGAAGAAAATGTTCTCAAATACAGAAGAGTTACTACCCGTTATTTCATTCAACGCAAAAACATCCACTGATGAGCAGAAAAAACATGATGATTTTGTCGCTCGCATGATGGAAAAAGGCTATACCCGCAAGCAAGTACGTTTATTGTCTGAATGGTATTTACGCGTACGTAAATCGTCGTAAGCCAGCAGAAATAAGATAAGGGGGAGCTATGGCACATTTTATTGACCGCAGGCTTAATGGTAAAAATAAAAGCACGGTGAATCGCCAACGCTTTTTACGTCGCCATAAGCAGCAGATCAAAGAATCTATCGCAGATGCTGTGAATAAACGTTCTATCACTGATGTCGATAGCGGCGAAGATATTACGATCCCATCGCGTGATATTCGTGAACCTAGCTTTCACCAAGGCAAAGGTGGACAACGTGATATTGTTCACCCTGGCAATGACCAATTTACCCCAGGCGATCGTATTGAACGACCGCCTGGCGGTGCTGGTCAAGGCGGCGCTGGTGAAGGACAAGCCAGCCCAGATGGTGAAGGACAAGACGAATTTGTATTCCAGATATCAAAAGATGAATATCTTGATCTGCTATTTGAAGACTTAGAATTACCTAACCTTCAAAAGAATCAAATGAACAAAATCGTTGAATGGAAGACATTTCGTTCTGGTTATAAATCACAAGGGGTTCCAGCCAATATTGCAATAGTGAAAACACTGCAGAATTCACTTGCTAGACGTACTGCAATGACCGCTGGTAAACGACGTAAACTACAAGAGTTAGAGCAGGCGTTAACTCTATTATTTAATACAGAGCCTGCACAACCCTTTGAAGAAGAAAGAATAAAAAAAGAAATCGAAGTCTTACGCCAGAAGATCAACCGAACACCTTTCATTGATACTTTTGATCTTCGTTATAAAAATTATGAACGTCGCCCACAACCATCAAGCCAAGCTGTCATGTTTTGTTTAATGGATGTCTCAGGTTCGATGGATCAAGCCACCAAAGACATTGCTAAACGCTTTTACATTTTGTTGTATTTGTTCTTAAACCGAACTTATAAAAATGTCGATGTCGTGTTTATTCGCCATCATACCCAAGCCAAAGAAGTGGATGAACATGAGTTTTTCTACTCTCAAGAAACTGGGGGAACCATTGTTTCTAGTGCGCTACGTATGATGGATGACATCGTGAAAAAACGTTATCGCCCAGAAGAGTGGAACATCTATGCCGCGCAAGCGTCAGATGGCGATAATTGGGCTGACGATTCACCAGGTTGCCGAGAGCTACTTGATAAACATATCTTGCCGCTATCTCGTTATTATTCTTATATAGAAATCACACGACGAGCACACCAAACACTATGGCGAGAATATGAAACACTACAAAATAGCCATGACAACTTTGCTATGCAAAACATACGGACTGTGGATGATATTTTCCCAGTATTTAGAGAGCTATTTAAAAAACAAGTGAGTTAACAGTATCAATTCACTACAAGATAGTTAGCGATATTAATAACGATATCGCTACTCTTCTGGCTAGTATCAACGCGCTTAAAGGGGAGCAAAGTAATGAATACTAATACAAAAACAAAACCACTCAGCGATGGGCCGGATTGGACGTTTGACTTATTAGAACAATACCACGTTGAAATAAAGCGAGTTGCAGAACACTATCGTCTTGATGCCTATCCTAACCAAATTGAAATTATCACGGCAGAACAAATGATGGATGCCTACTCCAGTATTGGTATGCCTATCAATTATCACCACTGGTCCTTTGGTAAACGCTTCATTGAAACCGAACGAGGCTACAAACATGGGCAAATGGGACTCGCCTATGAGATCGTCATCAATTCAGATCCCTGCATTGCTTACCTGATGGAAGAAAACACCATTACGATGCAAGCATTAGTGATGGCTCATGCCTGTTATGGACATAACTCCTTTTTTAAGGGCAATTACTTATTTAAAACATGGACTGATGCGAGCTCCATTATTGATTACCTACTCTTCGCGCGAAAATACATTACTGAATGTGAAGAAAAATACGGCGTCGATGATGTAGAAAAACTGCTCGATTCCTGTCACGCACTGATGAACTATGGGGTTGATCGTTACAAACGCCCACAAAAAATTTCATTAGTTGAAGAAAAGGCACGTCAAAAAGCACGTGAAGATTACTTACAATCGCAAGTTAATGCGCTATGGCGAACCATTCCGACCCAAATAGAAAAAGAAACCGTTATCGAAGAAGAACGTTTTCCATCAGAGCCTCAGGAAAATATTCTCTACTTCTTTGAAAAACATGCGCCTTTACTTGAGCCATGGCAACGCGAGCTTGTGCGTATAGTGAGGAAGGTAAGCCAGTACTTCTATCCGCAAAAACAAACCCAAGTGATGAATGAAGGCTGGGCAACATTTTGGCATTACACTATCTTAAATCACTTGTTTGATGAAGGATTAGTGACTGAGCGCTTCATTATGGAGTTTCTCCATAGCCACACCAACGTTGTCGCGCAACCTGAATATAACAGCCCATATTATTCTGGGATCAACCCTTATGCGCTAGGCTTTGCCATGTTCCAAGATATCAGGCGTATTTGTGAGGAGCCGACAGAGGAAGATAAATACTGGTTCCCAGATATCGCAGGCTCAAATTGGTTAGACACCTTGCACTTTGCAATGGAAAACTTTAAAGACGAAAGCTTTATTAGCCAGTTTCTTTCACCTAAAGTCATGCGAGACTTTAAACTGTTTGCGGTAAATGATGATGATCGCCATAACTATGTTGAGGTCAGTGCTATACATAATGAAGAAGGCTACCGTGCGATCAGAGAAAAATTATCATCACAATATAATTTAAGTAATAACGAGCCAAATATCCAAGTCTGGAATGTGGCCTTACGAGGCGATAGATCATTAACTCTACGCTATATTCCACATAATCGTATTCCATTAGCTGATAGCCATAAAGAAGTGATCAAACATTTGCACCGATTATGGGGATTTGATGTCACGCTCGAAGAAGAGTTACCTGATGGGCGTACGCAAATCATGGCAACGTGTCCAATCAGGACCCAATATAATACGGATATTTAATTATCTCTCATCATTAAAAATGCCACTGCTTCTAACAGTGGCATTTTATATATCTATTATTAGAACTTGTACGTTGTACCTAAATACCAAGAACCAACAGATTGATCAAAATCTTTAACGGCTGTTTCTAGTGTATAAAAGTCAGCTTCATAGGCAGCACGAATACCTAATCCTGGAACTTGTTTCACTTGATATTCCAAACCTGCACCTAAACGAATTAAACCACCATCATCTTTGATCATAGAATCTTTTAACGAAATCTGTCCAAAGCCCACTGTCGCAAATGGACGAAGACCATTATCAAAAGTGTAACCAAGGTTGGCTGCTAAACTAAATGATTCATGCTTTGTTTTACCTGTTGCCTTAATACCATTTGTTTCAAGAGTATATTTAACGTCACCGTAAGTTGTATATTGTGCTTCCAAAGAGACAATACGGTTGAACTGGTAACCAGCAATAATTTTATAACTTTCAGCGCCACTATCATTAGAATAACCAACCGTGTGATTATTCTTAAGAAAGCTTTCTCTATCATCATGGAAATCGGTTGTACCAACACCAGCACCAACATAGAAACCTTGGTATTTATTAGAGTTAGTCGTGTTTTCAGATGCTACTGCATATGTTGATGATAATGAACAAACCAAAGTGGCTAATAATAATTTTTTCATGAGTTTTACTTTTTAAACTGCTTTACAAAAGAGATGCTCAGCTTATTGAAATACTCATTAAAAAAACAAACGAAAACCAAACCTTAACAACACCAAAAATAAAGCAAAATAAAAAACATTTACAATCAATATGTTAAATGTATTTGTAATACTTATTTATCAGTATAACAAACCATGTCAAACGCTTCATTTTTACTGTCTGTGTAAAAATATAAACGCTTACCAACCCTTTTATATCTATATAGTATGCTATATCCCTCATAGTCTTTATAAGCTTGATTTAAAATATCGTCATGATGCTTTTTCTGTATCTGAACATGATTAAAGTTTAGGGTTAAATGATTTCTTGTTTGTAGGTAATCACCTTCATAATACAGTTCCATTAACTTAACATCATCATTCCCTTCCTGCGCTTGAATGAACTCATTGATCATGAAACTGCTTTTCGAACTGAATGTTAAAACCATGCTTTCAGAAATCTGACTATATTGAGTAAAGGCTTTAGAAATAAACCCTGCTTTTTTTTGATCACATACCCAAGTCGTCGAAACCAAGTCATCTTTTTGAGTTATGAAATAAAAAGCACAAGAAGCCAAACCAATAAAAATAAATATCAGTAATGTGTTTATATATTTCAACATGAGATATTTTTACTCTCTAAGTAGCTATTTAATTGTTTAGAGAAATCACGATAATGATACTTTGACATTCTAAAGTTAAATGTGCGGCCATCAGGGATCATAATAAAAACAACAATCGCACTGTTATTCGCTATGCGAGTATTATAATAAAACTGAGCATATATATTTGAATGGCAAACTGATGATATGCCTTTGGTTATATCTTTTATAAAGAGTGCTTTATCTACGTCATAATCATCGGCTTCATTAAAGTAGACTTTATTTGTTCCAATATTGATTTCATGACTATAATTTTTAGCATCAATAAAATATGGTGTAGCATTTATTACATCATTTATGTAATAAATTAAAAGTATAGTAATGCTAATAAGTATAATTAATAAATAAAAAACGCTTTTTCTACCAAGGATATTGGGTTCTATTGGTTTCTTTATATCGCTTTCATTAACTTTAACGATATCCTCAGATAATAACGAAGGTTTTATCGTTTTGCGCTCTAGTTGTTGTTTTACTTGTTTATTATCAGCACCAACAACACAACTATCATCCATTTTCACTTCCAGTAAGTAACCAGATTTACTCACTGTTGTGATCGTAATAACTGTTAAGGCATGCTTAACTAATACTTTTCTCAATTTCGAGATAACATTAGTGAGCGCTTGTTCAGAAACAATCGCTTCTCCCCAACATTGAGATAATAAAAACTCTTTTTCTACACAAGTTCCTTGGTGTTCGAGCAACAATAAAAATACATCATTCACCCGCGGTGTGAAGTATTCTGTTTGTCCATTGTCATGAGTCAGAGTTCGTGTGGAACTGTCGTAAGTAATAGGACCAATTCTGTACACTTCACTGCTTGCCATAATGACCATTTTGTTAACATAATTATGGTCTAATTATTATTGATGCCATAAACACAATCAACTTTTGTATTAGTTTTCATTATCAATAACCTTCTTTAACTTTTAAGTGTTGAGAAAAGCAACAATTGAGTTAGAAAACAATAAAAAAGCCGAGTGATAAACACTCGGCTTTTTTCTAAATATTCAAAAAGCATTACTGCTCTTCTTCATACATGTATTTAGATATCTCTACGCGATGGCTGTACCAAATTGCGCCACTTTCACGACCGTATAAACGAATACGATCAGCAACCAAATCTGGCTTATGCTCATCACACATAGCTTTTAAGTCACGGTAGAACTGCAGTGCTAATTCACATGCTTCTGGCTTCATGAAGTAATAACCACCAACACGGGTATAAATCTTACGTAAGCCATTAAAAGTTAATACGTAAAGTGTGTTACCAGATTTACCAGCCATGCCTTGGAATAGACGGTAGTCGTAATAGTTAAATGCACGTGCTAGACAGATTTCCTCACATAATTGAGGATCATCTTTACCGTATTTATCAACGATCTTTTTAACTTCTTGCTGTAACTCTGCTTTATCTTCACTGTTTTCAATAAACTCAGCAAAGCTTGCAGACTCACGTAATTTCTCAACTGACTCAATCACATGTTGGATCAATTGGCTAGATTCTTCAGCATTACCCTTAACAGCATAACGCATAAATACACTACTGATATCAGTTCGAGCTGCCAGTAGATCTGCTAATACTCGTTGAACATCCTGTCCATCTAATGTCACTAAGGTATCTAGAATATTTAAACCTGACGTATCCATGTAGTTGTTAACACGTGTTGGCTTACCATGTTGGATAGTTAGCCATCCATCACGCGCCAGACGTTGTAAAACTTCACGTAAAGTGGTGCGAGTTACGCCAATTAACTCTGAAAGTTCTCGTTCCGCTGGAAGAATTGATCCCTGAGGAAAGTGATTATTCCAGATACTTTCAATTATGTATTTCTCAGCAAATGTCGCTGGGCTATCTGCCTTAATAACCATCTAAGTAAAATCCAGTTCGCTTCGTGTATTTCTCGTATTGGTACTCATCATACCACTAGTTATCTAATAGTAGAAACCTAGCAACTAACTCTGACATGAACATGAAAGAGGTGTTTAAAAATACAACGATATTGTTATCTCTATCACTTAAAATCATGAATTTTTGACGTGTATTAACAATCACAAGACCACTTTCTGTATACTATGCGGTTTATAAGACGGATATATTCAACTCCCAAATTGTGATGAAAATGTAATAAACCAATTGCATTTTTGTATCACTTATTGACTAATGCCCCTTAAAAGGTAGAGTGATAAGTGATGAACTGGGAGCGAATGGAAGCTGCTGCCTAAGAAAGTTAAACCGCAAGAGCCACACCACTCTGTTTAACTTTGATACTTCAATCTACACCCGTAATCACAAGCATGATGCTGTTGATTATCCTGCTGATTGACCAATCAAGGCATCTAGCCGACATCAGATCCATACTATTTTGCGCTAATAATAAAGAGATCCAAACATGGCTATATCGCTAGGGAATGCCTTTATCAAAAACTTTTTGGGTAAGGCACCTGACTGGTACAAAATTGCAATCATTACTTTTCTGATCATTAACCCTATTGTTTTCTTTTTTGTTGATCCGTTTGTTGCTGGCTGGCTGTTAGTTATCGAGTTTATCTTTACGCTAGCAATGGCACTAAAATGTTATCCGCTTCAGCCTGGTGGTTTATTGGCAATTGAAGCCGTTGCCATCGGTATGACAAGCCCAGATCAAGTGAAGCACGAACTTGTGGCAAACATCGAAGTATTATTACTGTTGGTCTTCATGGTCGCAGGCATCTACTTCATGAAACAGCTACTACTTTTCATCTTTACAAAAATATTAATCGGCATCCGCTCTAAAGTTTTACTTTCGCTCTCTTTCTGTGTGATGGCCGCTTTCCTATCTGCATTCCTTGATGCACTAACGGTAATCGCCGTGGTGATCAGTGTCACTGTGGGTTTCTACAGCATTTACCACAAGGTTGCATCGGGACAAGATCCACACTCTAATCACGACCACACTAATGATAATCACGTACCAGAACTAAGCCGTGATGACTTAGAAAACTACCGTGCTTTCCTGCGTAGTCTTCTCATGCATGCAGGTGTGGGTACGGCATTAGGTGGTGTAATGACAATGGTTGGTGAACCACAAAACTTAATCATTGCCGATCAAGCAGGCTGGCAATTTGGTGAGTTCATTATTCGTATGGCACCAGTCACCATCCCTGTGTTCTTCTGTGGTCTAATTACTTGTGCGCTAGTAGAGAAATTTAAGATCTGCGGTTACGGTGCGGAGTTACCTGAAAACGTTCGCCAAATCCTCGTTGATTTTGACAATGAAGAACGTAAATCACGTACTAATCTTGATTACGCGAAATTGGTGATTCAAGCCGTTATAGCTGTATGGCTGATCATTGGTCTTGCGTTGCACTTAGCTGCGGTAGGCTTAATTGGTTTAACTGTGATTATTCTGGCTACCTCGTTTACCGGTATTACAGAAGAGCATGCTTTAGGTAAAGCGTTTGAAGAAGCACTGCCATTTACCGCGTTACTTGCTGTGTTCTTCTCAATCGTTGCCGTGATTATTGATCAGCAGTTGTTTGCGCCAATCATTAACTGGGTATTAAGCCTAGAAGGCAGCTCGCAGCTAACCATGTTCTACATTGCAAATGGCTTATTATCGATGGTATCGGACAACGTTTTCGTTGGTACGGTATACATTAATGAAGTGAAAACCGCACTAGTTAATGGTGTTATTAACCGTAGTCAGTTCGATATGTTAGCGGTTGCTATCAATACCGGTACTAACCTACCTTCTGTTGCAACGCCTAATGGTCAAGCAGCATTCCTATTTGCATTAACATCAGCGATTGCACCTCTGATCCGTTTATCTTACGGTCGCATGGTGTACATGGCACTGCCATATACGATTGTACTAACTTTCGTTGGCCTTGCGGGTATCGAGTTAATGTTAGTGCCAATGACTGATTGGTTCTACACCATGGGTTGGATCACTGAGGGCTCAGCTGCGGTTTCAGCAGCTCCTGCACTGGCTCACTAATTAACCCAGTAAAAATGACGGAAGATTTACTTCTTTCTGAAGCTATGATTGAATGTCAGCGTTAGATTAGTATTATAACGTATACGAAAACCCTGAACTATCAGGGTTTTCTTTTATTATAATCAGTGCGTAGAGTATCAATGATGCAACACCTCAACACCTTTTCAAAAACACGTTTAGCATGGCTGCTATTACTGCTTTCAATCATCATCTTTGAAGGTTGTGCTCTTTTCTTTCAACATGTCATGAACCTAGCACCTTGTGTTATGTGTGTTTATGAGCGAGTGGCAATGATGGGGATAGGCTTTGCTGCCATTATTGGTTTAATTGCTCCTAAAAATACGGCATTCCGTTGGATTGGGTTAGCAGGTTGGGGTTACTGCGCTTACCGTGGTGTTGTACTTGCTCATCAACATGTTGGCTTCCAATTTAACCCATCACCATTTGCAACGTGCGATCTATTTGTTCAGTTCCCTAGCTGGGCACCAATCAATCACTGGGTTCCTTGGATGTTTGAAGCCTACGGTGATTGTGCAAAAGTGGTTTGGACTTTCCTTGGTCAATCAATGCCACAATGGTTAGTGATCATTTTCGGTGCTAACTTAATCGTTTGGGCAATCATGGTTATCGCACAATTTTTTGGTAATAAAAAAGCCTAACTAACCGCATAAAAGTCATAAAAAAAGCGAAGCTAATTATTATCTAGCTTCGCTTTTTTATTATCCGCGGATCTTATTATGATGCTTTACATTGCTGCTCTAGTGCCGACAAAATAGGATAATCTGCCGGACATAACGTATAGTGTTCAAATTCAGCTAACGTTACCCACACCATAGCTTGATGAGTATTGAGCTTAATTTCCCCTTTACACCAATGGGTTAGATAACCTTTCAGCTCTACGATTTTATCACCATAATCGAATACACTATCAGCTAACCATTGTTGTGTTTTGGTAGTGATCGCTAACTCTTCCATTAGCTCTCGATCCAAAGCTTGCTCGGGCGATTCATTAGCTTCAATCTTGCCGCCAGGAAACTCCCACAAACCACCTTGGCTTGCACTATCAAGACGTTGTGCAAGTAGGTACTTACCTTCTTTTTCAATCACACCAGCAACAACAACGATTTTCTTCACCGCAGTCATTACGCTGATTTACCACAGCATTGTTTAAATTTCTTGCCGCTTTCACACGGACACGGATCGTTACGTCCAACATTCTTATAAGGGTTAATCGCTTGTGCGCCAGCCCCTATTTGTAATTGATCTGCTGCCATCATTACTTCAGTTAACATTAATGGCAATTGTGGGTATAACTCACTCGGTGCAGGCATTCCCGTAAAGCCAGCTTGCTCCATTTGCTCTAGTGTGCCAGCTTCATCAACACATAACATTAATGTCGTCAGCAAGGCAGATAGCATGCGCATCGTACCGTCTGAAGCTGTTTGTGCTTCCCAGTTTGGCTCAATATATTGCCATACCGTTAGAAAGCCTTTGGCAAACTCAGCTAATGCCGCATTGGCTTCACCGTTTTCTTGCCATTGTAACTCTGTTGGTAATTGGTACTCACAAGCTTTAACTGTACGATACTGCATTTCAAAATGATTCAATACCGCTACTTTATCTTCATCTGATGGCATTACAGCTTCACCATCGACGGTGCTCCCCGCTAATACCGGTAACCAAATTTCAGGCTCCATCGGTTTAGGGTTTGCATTGGCAGCAAATAATGCCCCTTCAATAAAAGAAGCTGGCATACCGTCCCAATCAGATGGCAATGTCATTAATGTATTCATTGGACTTTCCCAGTAATAGTTTCTGAACCAATTATACCTAAAACTTACGCGCTTTGTGTGTCTGCAATAAAGACAACGCTATTTAAGCGCTGGCATCTTCATTGCTTATTTAAAAATGAATCAGAGCAAGCTCAAATTTTGTCACTGTTAAACGATTAATTGATTGATATTTGATGCAGTTAAACGCAAAACTAGCAATATTCAGTTTAACTAGCGCCTTATTGTTCCATTTTTACCTTTACAATGACGCTATAGGAACGTGTTATGAATAATCACAACCTGAGTGCAATTATTGCAGGTGCAAGCGGACTTGTTGGTCATGAGCTATTAAACCAACTGCTCGATAACAAGGCTTTTTCGCATATCTACGCACTATCACGTCGAGAACTCCCTTTGCGTAGTAGTAAACTCCAACAAATCATCGATCCTTTATTACGGATTAATGAATGGGAAGAAAGCGCCCCAGCGCCTACCTATGGCTTTATTTGTTTAGGTACAACCAAGAAACAGGCAGGAAGTAAAGCAGGGCTAGCCGCTGTTGATTTGGATCTTGTTAAAGATGTCGCCACAACAATGCGCAATATTGGCGTGCAACACATTATTGTGATTTCCAGTTTAGGCGCATGTCCTCGCTCACCTTCTCACTATTTACGCTGCAAAGGTAAGATGGAACAAGCCATCAATAATATGGGGTTTGATAACTGTATTTTTATTCGCCCAGGTCCATTAAAAGGCGAGCGTAGTCAGATCCGTCATGATGAGCAATTATTACAGCAAGTTTTTGATCTAATAAATCCACTCGTTATTGGCCCACTCAAACACTTTTCTCCTATCCCTGCTGAATGTGTGGCTCGTAGTATGGTAAAAATGGCATTGGCATGTAAAAAGCACCGACTTACAGAAAAAACCGTGGTTTCAGGGCATCAACTCCGCACTATTTAAAATCCATGGTGACAAATATCCCCTCTCGCACTAGAATCTCGCCCCTTGTATTGTTTTTACCGAGCTGAGCAATCACCACTATGCGAGTAATTTTGGGTCCGATGGAAGGCGTCTTGGATCATTTGATGCGAGAGATGCTAACTGAAATTAATGACTACGATCTCTGTGTCACTGAATTTGTCCGTGTCATTGATAGCCTATTGCCTAACAGTGTGTTCTATCGTTTATGCCCTGAGTTACATCAAGGGGGTGAAACTCGCTCGGGAACACCAGTACGAGTGCAGATTTTGGGTCAAGATCCTGATTGGATGGCTGAAAACGCACAGCGTGCCTGTTCGCTTGGCTCTGCTGGTGTGGATATTAACTTCGGCTGCCCAGCAAAAGCTGTAAATAAAAGCCGTGGTGGCGCAGTATTACTCAAAGAGCCTGAACGTATCTACCAAATCGTAAAAGCTTGCCGAGCAGCGGTAAACCCAGTCAAACCATTAACAGCCAAGGTGCGTTTAGGCTGGGATGATCCTAGCCAATGTTTTGAAATTGCAGATGCGATAGCTCAAGCAGGTGCTGATGAGCTGGTTGTGCATGCACGCACCAAAGAAGATGGTTACCGCGCAGACACCATTAAATGGGATTACATCAAACAGCTAAAACAACAAGTAAAACTGCCGATTATTGCTAACGGTGAGGTTTGGAATTATCAAGATGGTCAAAACTGCCTAACAGCAACCGACACTGATGCATTGATGGTATGTCGTGGCGCATTAAACTTACCGAATTTAGGTAATGTGGTGAAACATGATGCGCCTCATATGACATGGGAAGAAGTACTCGATCTATTGTTGGTTTACTCACAATACGAAATCAAAGGCGATAAAGGCTTATATTACCCTAACCGCGTTAAGCAATGGTTCTCTTACCTACGCCATGAATACCCACAAGCTAAAGCGCTGTTTGCCGATCTTCGTGCTCTAAATAAAGCGGCTCCTATCATTGAGATCCTTCAGCAAGCCCAACAAAAATAATCGTAATCTACAGCCCATGTTATTGGGCTGTACTTCCCTATCATAATGGAACTTTTCAGTTTTTTATCACTCTAAACGCAGCACTTGTATTTCCTATAAGAAATAATCTCACTTATACGCAAATATAAGCCATTATTGTATTGATATAATTCTGTTTATTAAGGATCCACTATGCGCTGGAAAAACTCCCGCCAAAGTACCAATATTGAAGATCGCCGAGGAGAAGGCCCAGCACAAGCTGGTATGCCAATAGGCGGTTTACTCCGTTTTATCCCATTCTTAATGCGAAGCAAGATTGGCAGAATTATTCTTGTTGTCGGTAGCTTATTTTTAGCTTATCAACATTTTACTGGCGGCAACATGATGGGACTTCAACAATCACATACCTCATCATCAACTGCGCCGCGCAATGACGAAAATAAACAATTTGTTGCAGCTGTACTGGGTAGTACTGAAAACGTATGGAATAAGTTATTAGACGGTAAATATCAGCCGCCTAAACTGGTTCTCTACAACAATGTTACGCAAACAGGTTGTGGTACAGGCTCTGCGCAATCAGGTCCATTCTACTGCCCTGCAGATAAGAAAGTATATTTAGACTTAAGCTTTATGAACGAGCTTAAACAACTCGGTGCGCCAGGTGATTTTGCCTTTGCTTATGTCATTGCACACGAAGTGGGTCACCATGTACAAAACCTACTTGGTACCAGTACCAAAGTTCACCAAATGCAGCAACGTAGTAGCAAAGTTGAAACAAACCGTTTAAGCGTAAAACTGGAACTACAAGCTGACTGTTACGCTGGTGTATGGGGTCACTACGTGAACCAACAAGGCATGCTAGAAGCTGGCGATATTGATGAAGGTATCAAAGCAGCAAGCGCTGTTGGTGATGATCGTCTACAACAAATGGCAGGCCAAGCGGTACAACCGGATGCCTTTACCCATGGTTCATCAGCACAACGTATTGAATGGTTTAAGAAAGGTTTTGAAACTGGCGATCCTCGTCAATGTAATACCTTTAGCGCCATATAATAACAGCGGTAACTAACATACTAGACAGCCTAATAAGCATACCTGTTTATTAGGCTATTTTTTTATTTCGCCATCTCTCACTTATCATAAAAATATCTTTGCTCCTATCGATGTATTTTGTATATATCCCGCCGATTTAGGATACATTCAAGTAAAAACAAAAAGGCTCGTTTGATAACGAGCCTTATAAACACTTTATAATCAACTACGTAGAGGATGATTGAGGATATGCTCCTCCCAATCTATTACATCAATCTCATACACCACTTGATCACGTACAGATTCACCTGCTTTGTGCATTGCCTCTTTCGAACCCGTTAATAACGGATGCCACTCTGGAAGTGGCTTACCTTCTGCTAATAAACGATAAGCACAAGATTCTGGTAACCATACAAACTCGTCAATACGTTCACGTGTTAGTTTTAAACACTCTTCGCCAGATTCAAAGCGATTCGCATAGTCTTTACAAGAACAGGTTTTATTGTCCAGTAGGCTACATGCGACATTGGTGTAATAGATCTCATCTGTATCATCGTCAATAAGCTTATGCAGACAGCACTTACCACAACCATCACAAAGTGATTCCCACTCTTGATCTGTCATTGTTGTTAAGTCTTTTTCTTGCCAAAAATGCGTCATGATACCTACACCAATTTATTATACGCGCCATTGAAGTGCGCAAAGTTACAGTTTGCTATTTCATTATAGCGCGACGTTTATAGCGACCCTGACGGTAAACTGCAAATTTAAATTACCTATTAATAGATAATCAGGTCGAAATAAGAGCTATTTCTATTTGAAGAAACAAAACTAAGCGCAAGGAATACGTTTTTTGATCTTATCTACAAGGAGTGATAATTTGCGCACCCCATGATAAATGAAAAGAGAAATGATTGATGGAATGTCGTCTTGGCTGTGGTGCCTGTTGTATAGCCCCAAGTATCTCATCAAGCATACCTGGAATGCCTAAAGGCAAGCCTGCGGGTGTTCGTTGCGTTCAACTTAATGAACAAAATTTATGTAAGTTATTCGGCAAGCCAGAACGTCCTGCCGTATGTCATCACTTTAAAGCTTGCCCTGATATTTGTGGTAAAACCAATGAGCAAGCTTTAGCGAACATTACTGAACTAGAGCAACTAACATAACTTGCCGCTCTCTTTTAGCTATTACGTTATTCTGTCGTTTTTCCTGTCAGAATACGTAATGCTATTTTGGCGTTTTCTGCCACTTGATGGCCAGAGTGAGTAAGATAACCACCATCAACCTGTGTTACTAACCCTTTCGCGTACAAACGCTGTGCTGCAGAAACTAATGCAGGGTTTGCATCACTATGTACTTTGATCCCTTCCATATTGCTGTGCATTGGGAATTTCACTAAAAGATTCATTTCTTCAACGATATCTGGAGTGTATGGCATAGCTACCTCTTATTCGAATTCATGTAGGCACTCTTATTGGATGGCCTATTTAATATCTTGATTTAATACTAGCGGTTACTGCTGATAAAACTAGGTGGCGCGATCAAGATCTGACGATCTTTACTCGAGTGAAATGGGATCACGCTCATAAATTCAAAACTCTTTTTGCAGTGGTTGACAGTTGTATAAAAAACAAACTAACCATTTGAGAGATATAAAAAAACCGCTCAATGTGAGCGGCTTTGTTATTAAGCTTGAATACCAACAATCAGCCATGGCGCATTTGGCGTTTTCAAGTCACGCTCTAAATGCCATACATCTGTAATGTCTTCTTCAACGCCTTCTACGCTATCTTTATAACGACCAGAGAACTTGATACTTAGTTGTGCTGTGTTCGCATCGTAATCAGCACGTACAAGCTCTGCATCAACGTACATGACTTCTGTATGTTGCTCACCGCTTAATTTCGCACGTTCTGCTTCTAGATCAGCAAATAACGCTGGTGATACGTACTCTCTGATTTTCTCTAATTCGTTATGGTTCCATGCGCCTTGAATGATGCGGTAGTGATCACGAGAACCACTTAGAAATGCATTCATATTAAAGTTAGGCGGTAGGTTAAATGGTACATCGCTATCAGTTGACTCAAAACCACCGTTCTGAGGCTGAGATTGCGCACCTGCAGCTTGACGGTATTGTTGTTGAGGTTGCTGTGGCTGCTGCGGAGAATTACCCGCATAAGACTCACGATGCCCCATTGGTGTGCCTTTATTCGCACGCATTGCTTTAAATAGCTTGAACAATACAAAAGCAATAACACCGATGATCAGAATATCCATAAACTGGATGCCATCAAATGCACCGCCAAAGAAAGCAGCAAGTAAACCACCAGCAAGTAAACCACCTAACAATCCGCCCATTAAGCCTTTTTTGCTTGATGACGCAGCTGGTGAGTTTTGCTTACGTATAGTATCGGTTTGTTGTGGCTGTTTTTGTTTCACTGGCGCCGTTTTGAAGCTTTTACCAAACGACTTACCACCACCAAATTTCTTTGCCTCGGCATGCGGAGTAGACAATGCCACCACAAACACCAAAGCAAATACGGTAAAAAAGCGTTTCATCATTGTAGAAGTACCTTATCCATGTCCTGTATGCATCCTAGCCATATGACACAGAATGTCAATTCCAAGTCATTTTGAAATTGTTACTAACCTTTAACATCTAGCGATTATAATTTCATCATCCATAGATACAGCGTACAAAAACTATTGTATACTGTTTTCTATTTAACCAAATAATGAAAAAAACCTCTCTTTATTATGGCACTTTTCGCTGATTTAGAGGTCTTTAATAAGTAATCGATCGTTAAAGCGCATACGGTTTTGTCCCATTGCTTTAACACAACCAATGGATTTTTTTATGCAAGAGAATAACACTCACAGTAAGTTCATCGGCTATTTGCTTTGGATCTTCGGTTTTACGGGTGCTCACCGCTTCTATTACGGCAAGCCAGTGACAGGAACCATTTGGTTTTTGACGCTAGGTGTTTTTGGTATTGGTTGGTTGATTGACTTGTTTTTAATCCCATCAATGAACCGTGAGTCTGACTTACGTTTCGCTGCGGGTGATATCGACTATAACATCGCGTGGTTACTACTGACCTTCCTTGGTGTATTCGGCGTTCACCGCATGTATATGGGAAAATGGATCACAGGTATTCTTTATCTCTGTACGTTCGGCTTTTTCTTAATCGGTATACTGATCGATTTTTGGACGTTAAATGATCAAGTTTCGCTTGAAAACACCAAGAACAAAGCCGCATAACGTTTAGTATTGGTGATTTTTGTTGTGACAATATATGATTCTTGGCTTGCTGAGTACGTTAGATTGTCACAACTTATTTCCGATATTCAATCTATGGCAGCTAAATGTAACTCGGCGAGATAATAATAAAAATATTGAACAATGTTCTATAATAAATGAACGTCAGTTTTTTATATAACGAAAAGTAAACACATCTTAAGAGTAATTCTCATGGCAAGAAGAAATGACCATACTCGTGAAGAGTTGGTGAATATGACACTGGAGCAAGTAAAAAACTTTCTCAATGAGCACCCTCATCACGAATTAAGTTTACGTAAAGTCGCAGCAATGATCGGCTACGTACCAAGTACATTAGTCAATGTCTTTGGTAATTACAATTTATTGTTGCTACACGCTGTTGCTCAAACCCTAGATGAATTATCTCAAGAAGCACAAGCTTGTTTAGCGGACGCCCAAAGCCCAGAACAAGCACTACGAAACCTTGCTTATTGCTACCTTGATTTTGCTATTGCTCACCCCTACCGCTGGCAATTGATTTTCCAACACACCATGAACGGTGAAGATTTACCTGAATGGCAATCTGATCGTATTAATAATATGACAGGTATGTTGGAAGCGTTGATCGGTCAGGTAAGTAGTAACATGAATGAAGATGAAGTACTGGAAACAAGCCGTGTAATTTGGGCTGGCGTTCACGGTATTACATTACTTACTGTGGATGATAAGTTATTCACCTCAACACCAGTGGATGGCAAAGCACTTATCGATAATCTTCTAGATACTTATCTCAATAAGTGGAAACAGTAAAAGAGACACATAGATGACCACAAAGCCCCAATCGAGCCTTCTTACCAAACGGCGATTTCTTCCGTATTTCTTAACTCAGGCGCTTGGGGCATTTAATGATAATGTTTACAAAAACATATTATTAATTCTGATTGCCTATGCATCGATAGATAGCCTGCCAATGAGTGCTAATTTGCTGATCAATATTGCAGCAGGCTTATTTATTCTCCCTTTCTTTTTATTCTCAGCTTCTGCTGGCGTCCTTGCCGATCAATACGATAAAGCAACGATTATGCGTATCGTTAAGTTTGCGGAAGTGATCATTATGGGATTAGCGGCTGTCGCTTTTCTTTATCAAAGCTATACACTGCTACTATTTCTACTGTTTTTAATGGGAACACAATCGGCTTTCTTTGGCCCAGCCAAATATGCATTGCTCCCTCAACATTTAAAACCGGAAGAATTAATCTCGGGTAATGCATTAGTCGAAACAGGTACTTTCTTAGCGATATTGCTCGGTACGCTATTAGCAGGCTTTATTGCTGACAGCCCCAATGCACACGCTATTGCTGCTGTTTCTGTGATTATTTTTGCAATATTGGGTTATTTAACCTCATTAGCGATCCCAAGTGCGCCACCTACGGTCAAGAAAACTAAATTTAAGTGGCAACCCATCAAGCAAACACGCTCTACCATGGCGATTGCGCGTCAAGATAAAACTATCTTCCAATGTATTCTTGGCATTAGCTGGTTCTGGTTTTTGGGCGCCTGTTACTTAACGCAGTTTCCTAACTACGCAAAAATCAGTTTAGGGGGTAATGCCGCTTCAGTGTCTTTCTTACTGATGCTGTTTTCGATTGGCATTGCGATTGGGTCCATGTGCTGTGATAAGTTATCACAACATCGTATCGACCCAGGTATTGTTCCTATTGGTAGTTTAGGTATTACGTTATTTGGCGCTGGCTTATATTTCATGACACCAGACCACGTTGTTGCCACCTCAAGCCTGAGCGCGTTTGTTTCTGCACCAAGCCTATGGCCTATCTTTATTTCTCTACTGCTATTGGGTATCGCTGGCGGTATCTTTATCGTGCCACTTTATGCACTAATGCAGCAACGTGCTGAAGAAAATGTACGTGCGCAGATCATTGCAGCAAACAATATTTGGAATGCGGTATTCATGGTAGCCAGTGCCGTATCTGCCATTGTCTTTCTCTCGATACTAAAACTGTCTATCCCTCAGTTTTTCCTTATCTTGGCAGCCATTAATGCATTAGTTGTCG
Organism: Photobacterium leiognathi; assembly: GCF_030685535.1. Lineage (NCBI taxonomy): Bacteria > Pseudomonadati > Pseudomonadota > Gammaproteobacteria > Vibrionales > Vibrionaceae > Photobacterium > Photobacterium leiognathi. Next base: position 2,393,200 of record NZ_CP131601.1, read on the forward strand.
TTTACATTTACTTTCAAGCCCCTGATTTTTTCTGGCGCTTCGTCGTATGGCTTGTCACACACACTATGTACCGAGTGAAAAAACAAAACCTTACCAATATTCCAGAGCAAGGTGGGGTGTTAATTGTCAGTAACCATGTGAGTTATATGGATGCCCTACTGCTGGCTGGGGCTTGTCCCCGCCCTATCCGCTTTTTGATGGATCGCAGCATTTATAATCTTCCTTTGGTGAATACGTTCTGTAAAGCATGTAAAGCTATCCCCGTTGAGGCAAGCGATCGTAGCTCAGTACGTACTGCTTTTTCACAGGTTGCCACCTATTTAGATAATGGTGATATTGTTTGTGTATTCCCTGAAGGGCAACTCACTTTTGATGGTGAAATCGCGCCTTTCATGCGGGGGATAGATTTGATCATCAAACGCTCAGATGTCACGGTTGTGCCTGTGGCATTACAAGGCTTATGGGGAAGTTACTTTAGCCGAGAAGGTGGCGCTGCATTATTAAAATGGCCTAAGCGATTTTGGTCCAAAGTAACGATTAATGTCGGTGAGTCGATGAGCTCTAAAGAAGCTAATAGCCAGCTTTTGTATGAATATGTCAGCCGCTTACGTGGTGAACATCGATAGTCTTATTTGCCAAAAAAAAGGCGAAACATGATGCTTCGCCTTTTTCTTTACTGCTTGGCTAACCACTCCGCCAATTTCGTTCGTGATACCTTAATACCACGATAAATATCAGCATCAGGCAAAGCCAAATAGCGAACAGGGCGTTTATACGGTGCAACCGTCTCTGCCATGTATGTCATTACATGATCAACAAACATTGCATCAAATGGGCAAGATGTTTGAACAATTGCCACTGAACGTTGACCAAAGTCGTAATCATCAACAGGTAAAACAAAAGCTTGCTCTACACCTGGTAATTGAAGTAACACAGCTTCAATATCTTCTGGCTGCACATTTTCACCGCCAGAAATAAACATGTTATCCGCACGACCATGAATAAATAATTCATCATCACGCCATTCACCCATGTCTTTAGTTGCGAACCACTCACCATCATGCTCATGGTTATCAAAAATAGAGAAAATAGTATGGTTACGGTAATAACCTAAACATAAGCTCTTACCGCGCACTAATATCTCACCTTCACGCAAGAACAGTTCACGGTTAGGTAATACGTTACCAACACCTTGGCTCTCGTCAGCCTGCTTAACCGAAATAGTCGAAGCCATTTCAGTCATACCATAGCCACACCAACAATCAATGCCAGCGCTACGAGCTTTATCCGTTAAACTTACCGGAATATGAGCGCCACCTAATAACACTTGCTTTAAGGCTATTGGCTGCTGAGTGGGCACTTGATCTAATAAGCGTTGTAGCTGTGTCGGAACAAGTGATGCATGGGTTACCCAGCTAAGGGCTTGTTGCTGTAGAGCTTTCTCTACAATCACTAAACAAGCACCACGGTAAAGCCAACGCCACAAAATCGCGAGTCCAGAGATATGAAATAAAGGCAAAGACAATAACCAACTGTCTTCTGCATTAAATGTCATCTTGCTTAATAAACCAGATGCACTCGCTAAGTGAGATTCAGGGCTATGCACAACTGCTTTCGGTGATCCCGTAGAACCCGACGTTAGCGTTAATGTCACTGGACGATGCTTTTGCCATGTCACTGGCACCATACGAGAGACTTCTGGCTGGCGTAACGTGATCACTTGCCCTGTTAGTTGCTCGGTAGCTATATCACGATCTGACCAAAGATAGTGATTGTCTAACATGGCTAACTGCTGCTGAATTTCAGCAAAAGACAGTTTCGGATTTAAACCGACATAGCGAGCGCCAATACGAATGATTGCAAGGATCAGCCACACAACGTCAATCGTGTTATCGGCAATAACCGCAACCAAGTGATCTCGCTTAACACCTTGCTCTACTAATCCTTGTGCGAACTCATCTACCTGTGTAGAGACTTCTGCCCAAGTATAGGTTTGTGCTCCCTTGGTTTGCTCACCAAGAGAGATCGCGACATCTGACGGACGCTCCGCAGCCCAACGCTGCCAAGGCCATGTCAGGAAATCATGCTTTATTTCTGCCATACCACTTCTAGTTCTGTTAAAGATGTCATTGGAAGTTCAGTTTCAGGCCAAGGGGTAATAAGCTGCGCTTTAAAAAGCTGCATAGTATCTAAACCAGGGATCACATTGGGTGTTTGCCATTGTGCTAAGCGTGCTAGCTGGTTTAAGCCGAAGCTTGATTCTAGGCTTGAACTGATCACGGCGGTTAATCCTGCTGCATGCGCCTGTTTAACAAGCTCAATACAGTGGGTCAAACTACCGATTAACGTAGGTTTAATAATGATAGCGACAACACCAGGCTGCGCTTTAACTTCAAATCTGGGCTCACGTACTGTTTCATCCCAAGCAATATTGATCCCCGTTTGCTCGGCAAAATTGAGGCTATCTTCAGGGGTTGTACATGGCTCTTCTAAAAATGCGATACCTTGACGATGTTCAGGTTTCACATACTTGGCAAATTGCTGCGCTTTAATCGGTGTCCATTTACGATTAGCATCTAAACGCAATTGAATATCAGGAATTGCTTCAATAAACATATTTGCCACAATACCGTCGCGTACCGCCTCGTACATGCCGACCTTAATTTTAGCAACTTTATCGCCATTGGTTTGATTTAAACGCACAATCAAATCATCAGGATCACCAGAGCATAATGGCGCTACAGCATAATTAGCCGCTTGTGGTAATTCACCATCAAGTTCTGCTAACGCGCAGCTAATACCAAAGGCTACGGATGGGAAAGCCGTCTCTAAATCTAAAGCTTGCTCTTGTTGCCATAACGCCAATAGTTGCTCGGCTTGCGCTTGGGCTTGCTCAAATGTTTCATGGCTAAATTCTGGCAGTGGTGCAATTTCCCCTAAGCCAACACGCTCACCTTGTTTAAGCTCAACAATCAAGCCTTGGCGTGTCACCAAACGTTGATCACGTAAGATAACGCCAGAATCCATTGGTAATTGATATTGGTATAACTTAACACTGCGCATTATTGATAACCTTTCATTGATGCCAGAGCATAAAAAACACGCTAGATTCCAGTCTAGCGAAGGAATAAATCACTTTAATTACAAAGGTTCGTTAGCACTTTTGGATAAAAGCAGATAAAGCGGAGATAAAAGCCTGCGGCTGTTCAACATGAATATTGTGTCCAGCATCGGGGATCACTTCAACGCTTAGCTCTGATTGCGCGGCGATCTGACGAAACTTTGTATCATGTTCACCACAAACATAACGAACAGGTAATGTTAAAGTTTGTAATGATGTAAGTAATAGTGGTTGCTTAGACAATGAGGTTGCTAACAACATATTGGCGACACCTGTTCCAAGGTTATCACTTCGTTTTAGCACTAAGCTTTGTCTTTGGTCATGATCCAGTGATGAAAATACTGCTTGTTGATACCAATCATTAAGCACAACTGGAAGAGGCTCGCTAGAAAATCGTTCTGCCCATGCTTTATCATTCGCAAAGCGTGCTTCACGTTCAGTAACAGGTAAACCAAAATGCCCACCTTCCAAAAATAGCCCTTTTAGTTCTGGCTTTGAAAACGCACTATCATCAGGCTTATGATTGGTTAATTGCGATGCAAGATACATTGCTAATCGCGCACCTAATGAATAGCCGACTAAGATAAATTGCTTAATATCTCGATAAGCAAGTGTATCTAAAATTGCTTGATAGCTTTGCTCAAAACCAATCTCAGAAGAGGCTTGCGGCAGGTTCACCGACGCACTTAATCCATGCCCCGGCAGATCGAGTGTAATACAGGTATAACGGTGAGCTAATGCCGAGGTAATATTGCGCCAATCACGCCCAGATCCCAACAGCCCATGAAGGAAAACGATCACAGGCTGAGTGTTATCTAATTGGTGACCAAAGGTTTCAGAGTAAAGACGCACGTTTAACCTCAGCAAAGATGGTTTTTAGCATATTTCCTGCTTCACCTGCTGGCGTTTGAATTTCAATTAACGTCGTTTGATGTACCTGCTGCGCTTTCATTACCGCTTCTTTAGCATCAGCTAAAGTTGCAGGACAAACATAGCCTAACTCAAACATTGCTGCGGCATGAGCAAACGTGATGCCATGAGGCATACGATAGAAATCATCTTTTTGCTGCTCAGGTACAGGCAACATATCAAAAATACCGCCACCATCATTATTCGTTACAATCACAACCATTGGCTGTGCTGTTTGCTTTAATAATACTAACGAATTGAGATCGTATAAAAACGATGTATCACCAAGTAGCATCACTATTGGTGTTTGACGAGCACGTTGTACCCCGGCAGCTGTGGCAATTAAGCCGTCAATGCCTGATGCACCACGGTTTGTAAACACCGCTGTCGTTGGTAATTGCCCAAACATATCAATAAGACGCACGATCATGCTGTTACCAAGAAAAAGTTCAGTATTAGGTAACAACCAGTGCGCTAATGATGCAGCTAAGGATACTTCAGATAAAGAATCACAGTGCGGAGCGACAATACCACGATAGCTTTTTGCAGCAGGAAGCAGTGCTGATGCCCAACCATTCTGCTCACTCGCAGAACCCAGCGATAACGCAGCACGACTCCACTGACCAACATTGGCTTGAATACGTAGACCAGAATGATTATGTGGATCTAAACGCCCTTGTTGCGGATCTATAAGCCAATAACCTTGCCAAGGGTGCGCACCAATAAACTGCAACAAACGCTTAGAGACAATGCGTGCGCCAAACTGTAATAACACTTCAGCTTGGGATAACAACGCTGAGCATGACTCATTTTGAAGCCAACCATCAAAGCCTGCCAACTCACTTGAACCACCAGCCTGAGGATCAACCAGTAGCGGCCAACCTAATTGAGTAGCTAATGTTTCAACTTGTGCAAGCTCTGTTGGTAGTAGTTTGCCTGCAACAATAACGCCTTTTTTCGCACATAAACGCTGCCAATCAACAGTATTGATAATTACATCAGTGCATACTGCTTGTTGATGTTGGCAGTAAGGCTTATCTGTCTGTTGCCACTGTTTTATTGGTGTTAGGTAAGCTGAAAAATCAACAGCATCACCATATAAAGGCTCAGGATAATGACAGTTAAAATGCACCGCACCACCACGTAATGCTTGTTGATGCATCATTTCATCCACCACACCTAATAACCAATTTGGTGTGATATCAAGGGTTGGAGTCGGAAGATCATAAAATGCAGTTACATGATGAGAAAAGATACCATGCTGCCTAATCGCTTGGTTAGCACCACACTCTAATAGCTCTGCTGGTCTATCAGAGGTAAGTAAGACTAACTTTTCTTTCGTCAGACCAGATTCAGCCACCGCGGGTAGTAGGTTTGCGACCGCAGTACCTGATGTCACGATCACAGCGACAGGAGATTGTGATGCTTTTGCTAAACCTAATGCTAGAAAGCCTAAACCACGCTCATCAAAGTGAGTATGAATCGTCAACTTAGGTTGCTTTGCTGCCGCTAATGTTAACGGTGTAGAACGAGAGCCCGGCGCAATACAAACATGCTCAACACCTTGACGGACCAACTCTTCTAACATGAGTTCAGCCCAACAACTATTTAACGCGGCACGGTAAGCGGTACTATCCGATAAATTTAATTGCATGATGCGCGTTTAAACTCCATCTCAGGCGTTTCAGAACTTGATTGATCTTGTCCGAATAAGCTACACAAAGTTGATGTTTTACGATCTAGCTCTTTCCACTCACTTTCTGCAATAGAGCCAGGAACAATACCCGCACCTGCAAATAAGTGAACGTCACCTTCAATGATCAATGCACTGCGGATCGCAACACAAAACTCACTATGATGTTGACCGATATACCCTACCGCACCACTGTACCAACCACGTGAAAAAGGCTCATTTTCAGCAATAAAATGCAAGGCAGGATCGCGAGGTAAACCAGCTATCGCCGCTGTTGGCTGTAAGTTATCTAGTAAGTCGGCACTAAAAATACCGTCATTTAACTGAGCATCAATACTGCGTTTTAAATGCTGAACTTTACGAAGCTGAACTAATTCCGGGATTTGCGCCACATTCATTGATTGGCTACAAGGCACTAAGCGGTTAACAATATCATCGACTACTAAACGATTTTCGTAGCGGTTTTTATTATCCGACAGTAACCATTGCGCTAACTGATGATCTTCTGCTTCATCATGACCACGTCCAATCGTGCCTGCTAAGGCTTCAGTTTGTAACGTATACTCATGACGTTGGAAAAGTCGCTCTGGCGTTGAGCCAATAAAACCATGCTTATCATCTAACGCCATTAAAAAGTGAAAGCTATTGCTGTTATTAGCACAGCTCGCTTTTAACAGTTGGGCAGGAGAGACAGGCTTATCAAGCTGTAATTGAGTACGTCGCGCTAACACCACTTTTTCAAATGCTTTATTCTCAATAGCATCTAACGCACGAGTGATCATATTCGACCACCCCGAAAAATCAGGTGTATAGCTACGATTTAAAATCGTACTTTGAATACCACTGATTAACGACGTATCAAACTTTAACTGCTTGAGTGACGTCAACATACGATCACGATCTTCACCCACATTAACTGCAAGGTGCCAATCATTATCAATACGGCTTAATTCAAGTAGTGGTAAAAAGAAAAATGAAGAAAGGCAACGGCGATTTCGCTCTGTTCGCCCATCAAAAGAACGTCCGCCCCAAATACGCTGGTCATCAGAAATGACTTTCTCTGCCGCTTTAGGATCAG